>NZ_JBIAII010000001.1:0-46173 GCF_042871345.1 Streptomyces sp. NPDC005863
AGAAGTGCTCCTTAGAAAGGAGGTGATCCAGCCGCACCTTCCGGTACGGCTACCTTGTTACGACTTCGTCCCAATCGCCAGTCCCACCTTCGACAGCTCCCTCCCACAAGGGGTTGGGCCACCGGCTTCGGGTGTTACCGACTTTCGTGACGTGACGGGCGGTGTGTACAAGGCCCGGGAACGTATTCACCGCAGCAATGCTGATCTGCGATTACTAGCAACTCCGACTTCATGGGGTCGAGTTGCAGACCCCAATCCGAACTGAGACAGGCTTTTTGAGATTCGCTCCACCTTGCGGTATCGCAGCTCATTGTACCTGCCATTGTAGCACGTGTGCAGCCCAAGACATAAGGGGCATGATGACTTGACGTCGTCCCCACCTTCCTCCGAGTTGACCCCGGCGGTCTTCTGTGAGTCCCCATCACCCCGAAGGGCATGCTGGCAACACAGAACAAGGGTTGCGCTCGTTGCGGGACTTAACCCAACATCTCACGACACGAGCTGACGACAGCCATGCACCACCTGTACACCGACCACAAGGGGGGCACCATCTCTGATGCTTTCCGGTGTATGTCAAGCCTTGGTAAGGTTCTTCGCGTTGCGTCGAATTAAGCCACATGCTCCGCTGCTTGTGCGGGCCCCCGTCAATTCCTTTGAGTTTTAGCCTTGCGGCCGTACTCCCCAGGCGGGGAACTTAATGCGTTAGCTGCGGCACCGACGACGTGGAATGTCGCCAACACCTAGTTCCCACCGTTTACGGCGTGGACTACCAGGGTATCTAATCCTGTTCGCTCCCCACGCTTTCGCTCCTCAGCGTCAGTAATGGCCCAGAGATCCGCCTTCGCCACCGGTGTTCCTCCTGATATCTGCGCATTTCACCGCTACACCAGGAATTCCGATCTCCCCTACCACACTCTAGCTAGCCCGTATCGAATGCAGACCCGGGGTTAAGCCCCGGGCTTTCACACCCGACGTGACAAGCCGCCTACGAGCTCTTTACGCCCAATAATTCCGGACAACGCTTGCGCCCTACGTATTACCGCGGCTGCTGGCACGTAGTTAGCCGGCGCTTCTTCTGCAGGTACCGTCACTTTCGCTTCTTCCCTGCTGAAAGAGGTTTACAACCCGAAGGCCGTCATCCCTCACGCGGCGTCGCTGCATCAGGCTTTCGCCCATTGTGCAATATTCCCCACTGCTGCCTCCCGTAGGAGTCTGGGCCGTGTCTCAGTCCCAGTGTGGCCGGTCGCCCTCTCAGGCCGGCTACCCGTCGTCGCCTTGGTGAGCCATTACCTCACCAACTAGCTGATAGGCCGCGGGCTCATCCTTCACCGCCGGAGCTTTTAACTCCTCCTCAGGAGAGGAGGAGTGTTATCCGGTATTAGACCCCGTTTCCAGGGCTTGTCCCAGAGTGAAGGGCAGATTGCCCACGTGTTACTCACCCGTTCGCCACTAATCCACCCCGAAGGGCTTCATCGTTCGACTTGCATGTGTTAAGCACGCCGCCAGCGTTCGTCCTGAGCCAGGATCAAACTCTCCGTGAATGTTTGCCGGTAATCCGGCTAGCACACACGAGAGCGGAACCAAGGAGAGGAATAATCTCCCGGTTCACAGCGTCCTCGCTGTGTTTTTTCAAAGGAACCGCGTCCCAGCTGATGCTGGAGACGGGGTTATCAACATATCTGGCGTTGACTTTTGGCACGCTGTTGAGTTCTCAAGGAACGGACGCTTCCTTTGTACTCACCCTCTCGGGCTTTCCTCCGGGCGCTTCCCTTCGGTGTTTCTTTTTGTTCTTCGTTCTTGCGTTTCCGACTCTATCAGACTCTTTCGTGTCCGACTTCCTCGGTGCCTTTCCGGTTCCCGCTCCTGCCTTTCGGCTTTCGCGTTTCCCTTTCCGGCGGTTCCGACTTTATCAGAGATTCTGAATCGGAATTCCCGCCCCGCTCAGGTCGGTCCGGATCACGTTGAAGTGACTCGGGTTCCCTCGCAGGCGGAGCCGTAAACCTAACGGAGCGGGGCGCCCCGATGCAAATCGAGGCGCCCCGCTCCGGAGCTCGCGTGGTCGGGAGGGTCAGACCTCGACGACCACCGGCAGGATCATCGGGCGTCGGCGGTAGTGGTCCGAGACCCACTTGCCCAGCGTGCGGCGGATGAGCTGCTGCAGCTGGTGGGGCTCGACGACCCCGTCCTGCGCCGACTTCTCCAGGACTTCCTGGATCTTCGGGATGACGGTGGTGAACACCGCGTCGTCGATGCCGGAGCCGCGCGCCTGGACGTGCGGGCCTCCGGTGATCTTGCCGGTGCTGGAGTCCACGACGACGAAGACCGAGATGATGCCCTCGTCCCCGAGGATCTTGCGGTCCTTCAGGGCGGGCTCGCCGACATCACCCACGGAGAGGCCGTCGACGTACACGTAACCGGCCTGGACCTTGCCGACGATCTTCGCCTTGCCCTCGACGAGGTCGACGACGACGCCGTCCTCGGCGATCACGATGCGGTCGTGCGGGACGCCGGTGAGGGCGCCGAGCTCGGCGTTGGCGCGCAGGTGGCGCCATTCGCCGTGGACCGGCATCAGGTTCTTGGGCTTGCAGATGTTGTAGAAGTACAGCAGCTCGCCGGCCGAGGCGTGGCCGGAGACGTGCACCTTCGCGTTGCCCTTGTGGACGACGTTCGCTCCCCAGCGGGTCAGGCCGTTGATCACGCGGTAGACCGCGTTCTCGTTGCCGGGGATGAGGGACGACGCCAGGATCACCGTGTCGCCCTGGACGATGCGGATCTGGTGGTCGCGGTTGGCCATGCGGGAGAGCGCGGCCATGGGCTCGCCCTGCGAACCCGTGCAGACCAGGACGACCTGGCTGTCCGGCAGATCGTCGAGCGTCTTGACGTCGACGACGAGGCCCGGCGGTACGCGGAGGTAGCCGAGGTCACGGGCGATGCCCATGTTGCGGACCATCGAGCGGCCGACGAAGGCGACTCTTCTGCCGTACTCGTGCGCGGCGTCCAGGATCTGCTGGATGCGGTGTACATGGCTGGCGAAGCTCGCCACGATGATCCGCTTCTGGGCGCCGGCGAAGACGCCCCGGATCACGTTGGAGATGTCGCGCTCCGGCGGGACGAAGCCCGGGACCTCGGCGTTCGTCGAGTCGGAGAGGAGGAGGTCGATGCCCTCCTCGCTCAGCCGTGCGAACGCGTGCAGGTCCGTGAGGCGGCCGTCCATCGGCAGCTGGTCCATCTTGAAGTCGCCGGTGGCGACGACCATGCCCGCGGGGGTGCGGACGGCGACGGCCAGGGCGTCCGGGATGGAGTGGTTGACCGCGACGAACTCGCAGTCGAACGGGCCGAGCGCCTCGCGATCGCCCTCGACGACCTCCAGCGTGTACGGCCGGATGCGGTGCTCCTGCAGCTTCGCCTCGATCAGCGCGAGGGTCAGCTTGGAGCCGATCAGCGGGATGTCCGGCTTCTCGCGCAGGAGATAGGGGACACCGCCGATGTGGTCCTCGTGGCCGTGCGTGAGCACGATGCCCTCGATGTCGTCGAGGCGGTCCCTGATGGACGTGAAGTCCGGCAGGATCAGGTCGATCCCGGGCTGCTCCTCCTCGGGGAAGAGCACACCGCAGTCGACGATCAGCAGACGACCGTTGTACTCGAAGACGGTCATGTTGCGGCCGATCTCGCCGAGGCCGCCGAGCGGGGTGACCCGGAGGCCGCCCTTCGGGAGCTTGGGCGGAGCGCCGAGTTCAGGATGCGGATGACTCAAAAGACTCTCCTCACCACGCGCGCCACGTACCTCCTGGGCACGTGGCGCGTATGACGTTCGTGCAGTAGCAGTTGTCGTGTGGGGTGCGGGCGGTCGACAGCGCGTGTCGCGCCCGCGGTTTCGCTTATTCAGTTGTGAAGTCTGTGGTTACAGCTGTACCCCGCCGGCGGCGAGATCGATCTTGAGCTGGTGCGTCTCCTCGGGCGACAGCTCCACCATCGGCAGGCGCAGCGGACCCGCGGGACGCCCCTGGAGTGCCAGCGCCGCCTTGGTCGTGATCACGCCCTGGGTGCGGAACATGCCGGTGAAGACGGGGAGCAGCTTCTGGTGGATCTCCGTGGCCTTCTGCACGTCACCCGTGAGGTGTGCCTCCAGCATGGCGCGCAGTTCCGGGGTGACCACGTGGCCGACGACGGAGACGAAGCCGCACGCGCCGACGGACAGCAGCGGCAGGTTCAGCATGTCGTCACCGGAGTACCAGGCCAGGTCCGAGCGGGCGATGGCCCAGCTGGCGCGGCCGAGGTCGCCCTTGGCGTCCTTGTTGGCGACGATCCGGGGGTGCTCGGCGAGGCGGACGATCGTCTCGGTGTTGATCGGTACGCCGCTGCGGCCCGGGATGTCGTAGAGCATGACCGGCAGCCCGGTGCTGTCGGCGATCGCGGTGAAGTGCCGGAACAGGCCCTCTTGCGGGGGCTTGTTGTAGTACGGCGTGACGGTCAGGAGGCCGTGGGCACCGGCCTGCTCTGCGGCGCGGGCGAGCTCGAGGCTGTGGCGGGTGTCGTTGGTGCCGACGCCCGCGACGACGTGGGCACGGTCCCCGACGGCGTCCACTACGGCTCGTACGAGATCGTTTTTCTCCGCGTCACTGACGGTCGGGGACTCACCGGTGGTGCCGTTGATGACCAGGCCGTCATTGCCTGCGTCCACCAGGTGGGCGGCGAGCTGCTGCGCGCCGTCGAGGTCAAGTGCGCCGTCCGCCGCAAAGGGCGTGACCATGGCGGTGAGGACCCTCCCGAAGGGGGTCTGCGGAGTGGAGGTCGGAGCCATGGGTAACACGCTACTCGCTGCTCAGCGCGGGGTCGCCCCTCGGGGGATGTGTGCGGACCTGACAAGTGTGGAGCCCGGCACTGCCTGCTCGGGGGTTCAAGCAGTGCCGGGTCCGTTTGATCAGGCTAGATGAACTTCACGAAGTGCCGCAATACGGACACTTCACTCGGCTCATCCGCACATCAGTGCCTTACGGCGCCACGCGTCCGTTCTTGTTGAAGGCCGCATGGGTGAGCGGCATCAGTTCGGCCCAGTGCTGCTCCATCTTCTCGCCGACCATCTCGATCTCCCGCTGCGGGAACGAGGGGACCTTGGCGAGCTCGTGCTGCGTGCGCAGGCCGAGGAAGTGCATCAGCGAACGGGCGTTGCACGTCGCGTACATCGAGGAGAAGAGGCCGACGGGGAGCACCGCGCGGGCCACCTCGCGGGCCACGCCGGCCGCGAGCATCTCCTGATACGCCTCGTACGCCTGGCGGTAGGAGTCCTCCATGACGCGGCCGGTGAGCTCCTGCTGCGCCTGGCTGCCCTCGACGAAGACGTACTTCCCGGGGCGGCCCTCCTGGACCAGCTTGCGGGACTCGTCCGGCACGTAGAAGACGGGCTGGAGCTCCCTGTAGCGGCCGGATTCCTCGTTGTACGACCAGCCGACGCGGTGGCGCATGAACTCGCGGAACACGAAGATCGGGGCGCTGATGAAGAACGTCATCGAGTTGTGCTCGAAGGGGCTGCCGTGGCGGTCCCGCATCAGGTAGTTGATCAGGCCCTTGGACCGCTCGGGGTCCTTCTGGAGCTCGTCGAGCGACTGCTCGCCCGCCGTGGAGACTCGGGCGGCCCACAGGACGTCGGAGTCGGTGGCGGCGTGCTTCACCAGCTCGACGCCGACCTCGCTGCGGAAGCTGGGCTTGAGGTCTTCGGTGGGGGTCTCGCTCACAGGCGGGGGTCCTTCCATGTGCATCTCTGGGGCGGCGTCCACTCTATGGCCCGGCACCGACAATCGGCCGTTCGGTGACCCGCCACGACATTGTTCGACTAATTTGCCGAAACAGGGCACCTTTTGGGCGTTTCGAGCGTCTGTCTAGACAAGAGAGTCCACAGAGCTCCACGGAGCTCCGTTCGAGACCCGTGAGGAGAAGCGCGCACCATGTTCCGCCGGCGAGAGCCCGTCCCGTTCGCCTTCATCGCCGAAGCCGAGAAGTTCCGCAGTAACGTCACTCCCCCGCCCCGAGAACGCGCCTCGGCCAGTCAGATCATGGGGCGCACGCTCATCGGCCTCACCGTGGTGGCCGGCCTCGTCGGATCCCTGCTCTTCGGGATGCCCGCCATGTCGGCCGATCAGTCACCCGTGCACCACCAGCAGTCCGAGGCCTCGGACGGCCGCTGACCGGGGCGTGGGCCGTCGCCGGCCTGCCGTGACTCGTCCGGCCCCCCAAGGGTGGTAGCAGGAGACACAGCTCGATAGCCTCACCGGGCACAGCCCCCGTGTGGATTGAGTGAGGATCAGCCCGTGCCCCTGCCCTTCCTGACCGCGGACCGCGCATTCGACGACGCGGCGGACGACGCCGCGCTGCCTTTCGACGACCGCGATCACTGGCGCCGGCCCTACCGCCCCGGTCCCTGGCGGGTCGGCGCCTCCGCGCTGTTGCTGCTGCTCGCCTCGTTCGTCCTCTTCGCCTCGGTGATCATCGTGTTCACCGGCTCCCTTGCGGGGGCCACCGGCTGCGCGGGGCTCGCCGTGCTCGTCATCGTCGGCGCCCTGCGCCTGCTGCGCATGGGCACCTGGGTGAGCGCCCACGGGCTGCGCAGGGTCGGCTTTCTGACGACGCAGACGGTGGCCTGGGCCCAGGTGTCGGCCGTGCGGACCGCGCAGCAGCCGGTGCGCTGGCTGGGGCTGCCCCGGACGGTGCAGGGGCAGGCGCTCGTTCTCGTACGACGTGGTCAGGAGCCGCGGGCCGCCGGGGCGCAGCTGCTCCTCACGGACCGAAACGCGGACTTCCTGGCGCGGCACGAGGCGTTCAACCGCGCGGCCGACTCCATCGAGGTGTGGGCCGACGAGTACCGGCCCACGGCCTGAGCCGACCCTCGCCTAGACGTTCACCGGCCTGCCCGCGTGCAGGGCGATCGCTCGCTGCATGGCCTTTCGCGCGCGCGGGGTGTCCCGTGCGTCGTGGTAGGCGACGGCAAGGCGGAACCAGCAGCGCCAGTCGTCCGGCGCGTCCTCCGTCTCCGCCTTGCGGCGGGCGAAGACCTCGTCGGCCGAGTCGCGGTCGATGCGGCCGCCGGGCGTCCGCTTCAACTCGTCGAGGGGCAGGCCGCCTTCGGCCTCCAGTTCGGCGGCGAGACGGTTGGCGCGCTGGACGAACTGGGTGTTCTTCCAGAGGAACCAGACGCCGATGACCGGCAGGATCAGCACCGCGACACCGAAGGTGACGGTGAGGACGGTGCCGTGCTGGATGAGGAGCACGCCTCGGCTGCCGACCAGGACGAAGTAGACGACCAGGACGGCGGCGGTGACGGCGTAAGTGATCTTTGCGCGCATGTCTCTCAGCTCTGGGGTCGGCCGAGGCTCTCAGCTCAGCCGAGGTCCAGGAAGTGTTCCAGGCCGAACGTGAGCCCCGGGGTGCTCACCACGCGGCGCACGCCGAGCAGGATGCCCGGCATGAAGCTGCTGTGGTGCAGCGAGTCGTGGCGCACGGTCAGGGTCTCGCCCTCGCCGCCGAGCAGGACCTCCTGGTGGGCCAGGAGGCCGCGCAGGCGTACGGAGTGCACCGGCACCCCGTCGACGTCCGCGCCGCGTGCGCCGTCCAGCGCCGTCGCCGTCGCGTCGGGCTGCGGGGCGCTGCCCGCCTCCCGGCGCGCCTCGGCGATGAGCTGGGCGGTGCGCGTGGCGGTGCCGCTCGGGGCGTCGGCCTTGTTCGGGTGGTGCAGCTCGACGACCTCGACGGACTCGAAGTACGGGGCCGCGATCTGCGCGAACTTCATCGTGAGGACGGCGCCGATGGAGAAGTTCGGGGCGATCAGGACGCCCGTCTGCGGGGACGCGTCCAGGGACGTGCGCAGCCGCGCGAGGCGCTCGTCGGTCCAGCCCGTCGTACCGACCACGGCGTGGATGCCGTTGCGTACGCAGAAGTCGAGGTTCTCCTCGACCGCTTCCGGGTGGGTCAGCTCGACGGCGACCTGGGCGCCGGACTCCGTCAGCGTCCCGAGCTCGTCGCCCCGGCCGAGTGCGGCGACCAGTTCCATGTCGTCGGCGGCCTCGACGGCCTTCACGGCCTCGGAGCCGATCCGGCCCTTGGCACCGATGACCGCCACGCGCAGCTTGCTCATGTCCTTCATTCCTTCACGGGAGTTGGGCCCTGTTGTGTCGGTTCCTCGGCAGGCCTAGGCGACCGCTTCGTGGAGGCGGGCCGCCTGCTTGTCCTTGAGCGGGCCGATGGCCGAGAGGGACGGGCGGTGGCCGAGCACGTCACGGGCCACCTCGCGCACCTCGTCGGGGGTGACCGCGGAGATCCGCGCCAGCATGTCGTCGACCGACATGTGCTCGCCCCAGCAGAGCTCGCTCTTGCCGATGCGGTTCATCAGGGCGCCGGTGTCCTCCAGGCCGAGGACCGTGGAGCCCGCCAGCTGGCCGATGGCGCGACCGATCTCGTCGTCGCTCAGTCCGTGCTCCGCGACGTGGTCGAGCTCGTCGCGGCAGATCTTCAGGACGTCGTGCACCTGGCTCGGGCGGCAGCCCGCGTACACACCGAAGAGACCGGTGTCGGCGAAGCCCGACGTGTACGAGTACACGCTGTAGGCCAGGCCGCGCTTCTCCCGCACCTCCTGGAAGAGGCGGGACGACATGCCGCCGCCGAGCGCCGTGTTCAGGACGCCGAGGGCCCAGCGGCGCTCGTCGGTGCGAGCGAGGCCCGGCATGCCGAGGATGACGTGGGCCTGCTCGGTCTTGCGGTTGACGACCTCGACGCGGCCGGCGGTGCGCAGGGCGCGGGAGCCCTGGCGCGGGACCATCGGGGTGGCGTCGGTGCGCCGGAGGGCGCCGGCCTTCTCGAAGGCGGCGCGGACCTGGCGTACGACCTTGTTGTGGTCCACGTTGCCGGCCGCGGCGACCACGAGGTGGGTCGGGTCGTAGTGCTTCTTGTAGAAGCGGCGGATGCGGTCGGCGTCCAGGGCGTTGATCGTGTCGACCGTGCCGAGCACCGGGCGGCCGAGCGGGGTGTCGCCCAGCATGGTGTGCGCGAACAGGTCGTGCACGCAGTCGCCGGGGTCGTCCTCGGTCATCGCGATCTCTTCGAGGATGACGCCGCGCTCGGCGTCGACGTCCTCCTGGAGGATGAGGGAGCCCGTCAGCATGTCGCAGACGACGTCGATGGCAAGGGGGAGGTCGGTGTCGAGCACGCGCGCGTAGTAGCACGTGTACTCCTTCGCCGTGAAGGCGTTCATCTCGCCGCCGACCGCGTCGAGCGCGGCCGAGATGTCGAGGGCGCTGCGCTTCTTGGTGCCCTTGAAGAGAAGGTGCTCCAGGTAGTGTGTGGCGCCGTTCAGGGACGGGGTCTCGTCGCGGGAGCCGACGTTGGCCCAGATGCCGAAGGTCGCCGAGCGCACGGAGGGCAGCGTCTCCGTGACGACGCGCAGGCCGCCGGGGAGGGTCGTCCTGCGGACGGTGCCGATGCCGTTCTCGCCCTTGATGAGGGTTTGGGTACGGGCGACGGCCCGCCCCTCCGAAGAGGGGCGGGCCGTCGTCGTGGTGCTACGCGACGTCACTTGTCGGTGTCGTCCTTCGTGTCGTCGTCCTCTTCACCCTCGATGACGGGGATGAGGGACAGCTTGCCGCGGGAGTCGATCTCGGCGATCTCGACCTGGACCTTCTGGCCCACGCCGACGACGTCCTCGACGTTCTCCACGCGCTTGCCGCCGGCGAGCTTGCGGATCTGCGAGATGTGCAGCAGACCGTCCTTGCCCGGCATGAGCGAGACGAACGCACCGAAGGTCGTCGTCTTCACGACGGTGCCCAGGTAGCGCTCGCCGACCTCCGGCATGGTCGGGTTGGCGATGCCGTTGATCGTGGCGCGGGCGGCCTCGGCCTGCGAGCCCTGGGCGGCACCGATGTAGATGGTGCCGTCGTCCTCGATCGTGATGTCGGCGCCAGTGTCCTCCTGGATCTGGTTGATCATCTTGCCCTTGGGGCCGATGACCTCACCGATCTTGTCCACCGGGATCTTGACGGTGATGATGCGCGGCGCGTTCGGGGACATCTCGTCCGGAACGTCGATCGCCTCGTTCATCACGTCGAGGATGTGCAGACGCGCGTCGCGGGCCTGCTTCAGCGCGGCGGCCAGGACCGAGGCGGGGATGCCGTCGAGCTTGGTGTCGAGCTGCAGCGCGGTCACGAACTGCTTCGTACCGGCGACCTTGAAGTCCATGTCACCGAACGCGTCCTCCGCACCGAGGATGTCGGTGAGGGCGACGTAGTGCGTGTCGCCGTCGATCTCCTCGGAGATCAGACCCATGGCGATACCGGCGACGGCGGCCTTCAGCGGCACACCGGCGTTCAGCAGCGACATCGTCGAGGCGCAGACCGAGCCCATGGACGTCGAGCCGTTGGAACCGAGGGCCTCGGAGACCTGGCGGATCGCGTAGGGGAACTCCTCGCGCGAGGGGAGCACCGGCACGATGGCGCGCTCGGCGAGCGCGCCGTGGCCGATCTCGCGGCGCTTGGGCGAACCCACGCGGCCGGTCTCGCCGACCGAGTACGGCGGGAAGTTGTAGTTGTGCATGTAGCGCTTGCGCGTCACCGGGGAGAGGGTGTCGAGCTGCTGCTCCATGCGGAGCATGTTCAGGGTGGTGACGCCCAGGATCTGGGTCTCGCCACGCTCGAACAGCGCCGAGCCGTGCACGCGCGGGATGGCCTCGACCTCGGCGGCGAGCGTACGGATGTCCGTGACGCCGCGGCCGTCGATGCGGACCTTGTCCTTGATGACGCGCTCGCGGACCAGCTTCTTGGTCAGCGCGCGGTAGGCACCGGAGATCTCCTTCTCGCGGCCCTCGAACTTCGGGAGCAGCTTCTCGGAGGCGATCTCCTTGACGCGGTCCAGCTCGGCCTCGCGCTCCTGCTTGCCGGCGATGGTCAGCGCCTGGGCGAGCTCGGTCTTGACCGCACCGGTCAGGGCCTCGAGGACGTCGTCCTCGTAGTCCAGGAAGACCGGGAACTCGCCGGTCGGCTTGGCGGCCTTGGCGGCGAGGTCGGACTGGGCCTTGCAGAGCGCCTTGATGAAGGGCTTCGCGGCCTCGAGACCGGCGGCGACGACCTCCTCGGTCGGAGCCTCGGCGCCGTCCTTGACGAGCTGGATGGTCTTCTCGGTGGCCTCGGCCTCGACCATCATGATCGCGACGTCGCCGTCCTCCAGGACGCGACCGGCGACGACCATGTCGAAGACGGCGTCCTCGAGCTCGGTGTGCGTCGGGAAGGCGACCCACTGGCCCTTGATGAGCGCCACGCGCGTGCCGCCGATCGGGCCCGAGAAGGGCAGGCCGGCCAGCTGCGTGGAGCAGGAGGCGGCGTTGATCGCGACCACGTCGTACAGGTGGTCGGGGTTGAGCGCCATGATCGTCTCGACGATCTGGATCTCGTTGCGCAGGCCCTTCTTGAAGGAAGGACGCAGCGGGCGGTCGATCAGGCGGCAGGTCAGGATCGCGTCCTCGGAGGGGCGACCCTCACGACGGAAGAACGAACCGGGGATCTTGCCTGCGGCGTACTGCCGCTCCTCGACGTCCACCGTCAGCGGGAAGAAGTCGAGCTGGTCCTTGGGCCGCTTGGAAGCGGTGGTGGCCGACAGCACCATGGTGTCGTCGTCCAGGTACGCCACGGCGGAGCCGGCGGCCTGCTTGGCCAGGCGGCCCGTCTCGAAGCGGATGGTGCGGGTGCCGAACGTGCCGTTGTCGATGACGGCCTCGGCGTAGTGGGTCTCGTTCTCCACTGTTCTCCTACGTGTCTACGTTTCGTCTTCGCGCCCGGGTCCCGTGTGGACCGGGGCGGTGTGGAGAAGCGCGCCGTGTGTGCGGGCCGGTCTTCGATCGAAGCACCCGGGATGTCCCGGGGGCCACTACCGAGGACCGGCGGCGGCTGGTGCGCCTCTCCCTCGTCGGGGTGGTGCTCGCTGTCCCCGTGGGCGTCGTGGGCGTTCATATCCCTACCCGCGAGGACGTGCGTATGTCACCAGACTACAAAGCGTCGGTGACACCGCGCATGTACAGCAATGTGTACGGCAGCGTGTACGGCAAAGGACTCGTGCCACTTTGCATGTACAGCAAAGGGAGCGGTCCACTTCGAGTGCCTCGAGTGGGAACCGCTCCCTTCACGACGTCTTACTTCGCGCCCGCCGCACCGCGGCGGATGCCCAGACGGTCAACCAGGGCACGGAAGCGCTGGATGTCCTTCTTGGCGAGGTACTGCAGCAGACGGCGGCGCTGACCGACCAGGATCAGCAGACCACGACGGCTGTGGTGGTCGTGCTTGTGGGTCTTGAGGTGCTCGGTCAGGTCCGAGATCCGGCGGGAGAGCAGCGCCACCTGAACCTCGGGGGAGCCGGTGTCGCCCTCCTTCTGGCCGAACTCGGTCATGATCTGCTTCTTCGTAGCGGCGTCGAGCGACACGCGTACTCCTTGTGATGTCTTCGAGTGCCTCCGAGTGCCCCTGGTCTACATCTCAGGGGAGCTTCCGTGACTCGGGAGGCGGGGGTGGGGCCGCCGGGCGCGGTCCGGGTCCTTGACGGATCCGGCGCCGAGGTGCGCAGACAGGCGGTCTTTTCACAGGGTACCAGTCGGCTTGAGGGCGATTTGCCGGGGCCGTGGCCTGTCGATTTGCGGGATCCACAGCGGCTCTCAGCTGGTCATGGAGCGGACGGCCGCGTAGACGTTCAGTACGGCGAGGCACAGCGGGACCAGTGACAGCAGTATCGCCGATTCCGTCAGGTCGAGGAGGCGGCCCCAGAACGGGGAGAGCCCCTTCTTCGGAATGATCAGCGCGATGGCCGTCAGCAGGGCACACCCGGCGGCGATGACCGCGGTGAGCCAGACGGCACGGAACTCCAGAGCGCCGTGGTCCCCGTAGAGGAGCAGCTCCCGCAGGGATTCGACCGGGGGGTTCAGGGCCAGGCCCAGGACCAGCAGGACGATGGCGGCGATGCCGGCCACCAAGGCGCAGACGACCTGCGAGGTGTAGCGGAAGAGGCGGGCGCGCAGCAGCGTCGCCAGGCCCGCGGCGAGAGCCAGGAGCTGGCCCCAGACATTCGCCGAGAAGCCGAGGATGGCGGCCGAGCCGACCACGACGGCAGACGAGCCGCCGACGAGACCGAGCAGCAGCTCATGGCCGCGGCGGGCCTGGGCCGCGATGCGGGCGCCGTCCAGCGGCCCGGGCTCGGCGGTCGGGTTCAGGTCCGCGTCGAAGTCCTCCTGCACCGCGCTGCGCGGTGTGGCGTAGCCGATGGGCAGCCTGGCGAAGCGGACCGACAGGCCGGGCAGAAACGCCACGAGCGCGATGGCCACCGGCGCACTGACCGCCGCCGCCCTGGTCGGCGTGGCCTCGCTGATGATCGCGAAGAAGGTGGCCAGCGCGCCTGCCGTCGCCAGGAACGTGGCGGCCACGAAGGGAGCGTCACGGCCGGGCGAGAGGGCGACGAGCAGCACCGAAGCCACGAGCACGGCGACGCAGCCGAGCAGGAACTGCAGTCGCCCCGGACCTTGGCCCGCGTCCGGCCCGATGATCCCGGATCCAGCCACGAGCAGCAGCGGCAGCGCGGCGAGCCCCATGACCGCGCCCACCGCCCGGTCCTCGTAGATCCGCACCCGTACGCCCGCGAAGGCGGTGAGCAGCAGGCCCATGGCGCCGGCGATGACACCGGGAAGGCCGTGCATGTCGTGGCGTACGGGATCGGCGTACCAGAGCACGAACGCCATCAGAAGGAGCAGCAGCGCGCCTCCCGCGAGGCCGGCGCCCCGCAGCAGCGCGTCTCTCCACAGCCTGCGGTCCTGGACCACGGCGGAGGCGACGGCGTCGGCGACGTCGTCGTACACGGCGGGCGGCAGCGACATCGCGAAGGGGCGCAGGCTCAGCACTTCGCCGTCGAGGATGCGCTGGGCGGCGAGCGTGCGTGCACCGTCCAGGACGGTGCCGTCCTGCCGGACGAGGTGGTAACCGGTCGGCGTGCCGACCGGCTGGGTCTGGCGAGTCAGCCGGAGAACCTGCGGGTAGATGTCGGCCACCGCGATGTCCTCCGGCAGAGCGACATCGATACGGCTGTCGGGCGCGACGACAGTGACCCTGCAGAAACCGGTCGCTGCGGGCGAACTCACCTTGACTGACCCCCTGATTCGCGGTTGCGCACCGTGCGAGCGTCACCCTACCGCTACGCCCTGTCAGCGCCTGCACATAGGATCACCCCCGTGCGGAGGGAGACCGCACCGACGAGGAGGCGGTAGGTAACTGCCGTCCGTATAGGGGGGATTGGTGCTCCGGTGAGTCAGATCGTCATCAAGCGCCCGCCGCGCTCGCTACCGCCCGAAGTGCCCACCGATGACCTGCAATTGGCGCCTCCGCCGGAGCTGCCGCGCGGGCAGCAGGAGGGCGTGCTCATGCAGGTCCTGCCGACGCTGGGCATGGGCTCGTCGGTCGTGTTCTTCTTCGCGTCGCCCAACGCCCATCCGTTCATGCGGATCATGGGCGTCGTGATGCTGGTGTCCACGGTCGCGATGATCGTCGCCCAGGTCGTCAGGTACCGACGCGGTACGCAGGGGCAAATGGCCGACGTGCGCCGCGACTACCTCAAATACCTTGCCCAGACCCGTCGCACGGTGCGCCGGACGGCGCTCAAGCAGCGCGATGCCCAGTTCTATCTGCACCCGTCCCCGGAGCAGTTGTGGTCGGTCGTCGCCGAGGGCACCCGTGTGTGGGAACGGCGCGTCGGAGACCCGGACTTCGGGCAGGCGCGCGTGGGAATCGGCCCTCAGCAGCTGTCCACTCCCCTCGTCGCACCCGAAACGGCCCCCGTGGATGAACTGGAACCGCTGGCCGCGGGTGCCATGCAGCAGTTCCTCGCCGTGCACAGCTCCCTGGAAGGGCTGCCGGTCGCGGTCTCGATGCGCGCCTTCTACCACCTGACGGTCTCGGGGGAAGCGGATTCCGCGCAGGCCACGGCACGCGCGCTGGTCGCCCAACTGGCCACCCTGCACGGGCCCGAGGACCTGATGATCGCGGTGGTCGCGGCGCCCGGCGCCGTTCCCCGCTGGGACTGGACCAAGTGGCTGCCGCATTGCCAGCTGCCGGGCCGGGTCGACGGAGCCGGCACGGTACGACTGTTCGGAGACGACCTCGGCGAACTGGAACAGCTCCTTGCCACGCGACTCGACGGTCGGCCGAGGTTCAGCCGTGACGGTCAGCCCGTGCTCGACCAGCCCCATGTCGTCGTGGTGCTCGACGGCGGCATAGTGCCGCCGACCTCTGCCTTCGCTGCGTCGGAGGGTCTGCAGGGCGTGACGATCATCGAGGTGGTCACGGGGGAACTAGACGAGCCTCGCGGCGGGCTCTCCCTGGTGGCGCGCCCCGGGAAGCTGCTTCTGGAGTCGACCGGAGGCGTGGCCTACGAGGGCGTGCCGGACGCGCTGTCGCTGCCGGCCGCGGAGGCGCTGGCCCGTCAGCTGGCGCCCCTGCGCATGGGGGGAGGTGATGACGACGAACCGCTGCTCGCCAACCTCGACTTCACCGACCTTCTGAACCTCGGCGACGCGGGGTCCGTCGATGTCGCGCGCACCTGGCGACCCCGTTCGACCGCCGAGCGGCTGCGCGTCCCGATCGGGGTGGGCGAGGACGGGCAACCGGTCATGCTGGACCTGAAGGAGGCGGCCCAGGAGGGCATGGGCCCGCACGGCCTGTGCGTGGGTGCCACGGGTTCGGGCAAGTCGGAGTTGCTGCGCACGCTGGTCCTGGGCCTGGCCGTGACGCACTCCTCCGAGACCCTGAACTTCGTCCTCGCCGACTTCAAGGGCGGGGCGACCTTCGCGGGGATGTCGGAGATGCCGCACGTCGCGGCGGTGATCACGAACCTTTCCGACGACCTCACGCTGGTCGACCGCATGGGCGACGCCATACGGGGAGAGCTGCAGCGCCGCCAGGAGCTGCTGCGGTCCGCGGGCAACTACGCGAACATGCACGACTACGAGAAGGCGCGAGCCGCAGGAGCACCGCTGGCGCCTCTGGCGTCACTCGTCCTGGTGATCGACGAGTTCAGCGAACTGCTTACCGCCAAGCCCGACTTCATCGACATGTTCATCCAGATCGGCCGCATCGGCCGCTCGCTGGGCGTCCACCTGCTGCTCGCCTCGCAGCGTCTGGAGGAGGGCAAGCTGCGCGGGCTCGACACCTACCTCTCGTACCGCGTCGGGCTGCGCACGTTCTCGGCCTCGGAGTCCCGTACGGCGCTGGGGGTGCCCGACGCCTACCACCTGCCGTCCGTTCCGGGATCGGGCTACCTGAAGTTCGGCACGGACGAGATGACGCGTTTCAAGGCCGCGTATGTCTCCGGGGTCTACCGCTCAGGGGGCCCGGACCCTGCGGCCAACTCGCTGCCGGTAGAACATCGGCCCGCCCTCTTCACGGCCGCGTCGGTGGCGGCGACGTACGCGGTGCCGACCCCCGATCAGCAGCGCGCGGCTTCGCTGCGGGAGGACGACGCGCTGGCCGACACCGTCCTCGACGTCATCGTCCGTCGCCTCGACGGACAGGGCGTGCCCGCGCATCAGGTGTGGCTGCCGCCGCTGGACGAGGCGCCCACCCTCGACCAGCTCCTGCCCCAGCTGGTGGCGTCACCCGAGCGGGGTCTGCACGCGGACGAGTACACGCGTACGGGAGGGCTGGTCGTCCCGCTGGGCTTGATCGACAAGCCGTTCGAGCAGAAGCGTGAAGTGCTGTACAGCGACTTCTCGGGAGCCGCGGGAAACATGGTGGTGGTCGGCGGCCCGCAATCGGGCAAGTCGACTCTTCTGCGTACGCTGATCGCGTCGTTCGCCCTGACGCACACGGCCAACGAAGTGCAGTTCTACTGCCTGGACTTCGGCGGTGGCGGCCTGGCTTCCGTGGCCGATCTGCCCCACGTGGGCGGAGTGGCGTCCCGCCTGGACCCGGAGCGGGTCCGGCGTGCGGTGGCGGAGGTGGCCGGTGTACTGAACCGCCGCGAGGCGTTCTTCCGCGCCAACGGCATCGACTCGATCACCACCTACCGGCGACAGCGCGCGGCAGGGCAGCTCCCCGGCGAGCCGTGGGGAGACGTCTTCCTGGTCATCGACGGCTGGGGAAGCTTCAAGAACGACTACGAAATGCTCGAAGGAGTCGTCAA
This sequence comes from Streptomyces sp. NPDC005863, assembly GCF_042871345.1. NCBI lineage: Bacteria > Bacillati > Actinomycetota > Actinomycetes > Kitasatosporales > Streptomycetaceae > Streptomyces > Streptomyces sp. NPDC005863. The sequence goes on from NZ_JBIAII010000001.1 coordinate 17,182, forward strand.
CGACATCGCCGGCCGCGGCCTCGGCTACGGCGTGCATGTCGTCGTATCCGCATCTCGCTACATGGAAGTTCGGGCGGCCCTCAAGGACCAGATGCTCGGCCGCCTGGAGTTGCGCCTCGGCGATGTCATGGACTCGGAGTTCGACCGCAAGGTCGCGATGAACGTCCCCGCGGGCGTGCCGGGCCGTGGTCAGGTGCCGGAGAAGCTGCACTTCATGACGGCCATGCCGCGCATCGACTCGTCGTCCGACCCTTCCCGGCTCTCCGATGCGACGGCGCAGCTGGTCCAAACGGTGAAGAGCAACTGGCAAGGCCCTTCGGCACCGACGGTGCGGCTGCTGCCGCGCAAGCTGCCGGCCGACCAGCTCCCGAAGGGCTTCGAGTTCCCCCAACACGGCATCGCGATCGGCATCGACGAGCAGAACCTCGAGCCGATCTTCGTCGATTTCGAGACAGATCCCTTCTTCCTGGTCTTCGGCGAAAGCGAATCCGGCAAGACGAACCTGCTCCGCTTGATCGCGAAGCAGATCGCGGAAAGGTATACACCCGAGCAGGCCCGCATCGTCGTCGGCGACTACAGGCGCACCATGCTGGAGGCGGTTTCACCCGAGCACCTGCTTGAGTACGCCCCGATGGCTTCGGCGATGGACGTCCACATGAACGCCATCGCCACGTTCATGGAGAAGCGGGCGCCGAAGCCCGACATCACTCCGCAACAACTGCGTGATCGAAGCTGGTGGAACGGGCCGGAGCTGTTCGTGATCATCGACGACTACGAACTGGTGGCCACCAATTCCGGCAATCCGCTGAGTGTGCTTGTCGAGCATCTCCCATTCGCGCGGGACGTCGGGGTCAAGTTCATCATCGCCCGCAACTCCGCGGGCGCCTCACGCTCCATGTACGAATCCTTCATGCAGCGGACGAGGGAACTCGGCGCGCAAGGCGTGCTGTTGTCAGGCGATCCCAGCGAGGGCGACATCCTCGGAAATGTCCGCGCACGGCCCATGCCACCGGGCCGTGGCACTTTCGTGTCGCGAAAGCGTGGGACTGCCCTGATTCAAGTGGGACGACTGCCGGACCACTACTAGAGTGCTTGGTGGCTACATGACTGAACGGGGAGGCGGACATGGCGAGTTCAAGCGGGGGCGGTGCCGCGGGAGCCGCGGACACGGGCAAGTCGTTCGACAGCCTTTACGGCGTCAACCCTCAAATGGCGCTGGATATCCAGGCCAGTGCGATGAAGGGATTCAAAAAGCGGGTGGACAACCTGCTTTTGGAGCTCGAGGGTTCCGAGGCGGCACCCGGCAAGATCGGCGCGACGCGACTGTCGCGCGAGCAGCTGGGCTCGGCGGACTTCAAGGAAGCCCAGTACCTGTACGACTCGTACGCAATCGTGCACGACGAGCTGGAGAAGCTCTCGAAGGCGCTGGGTGCCCAGATCGAGGGCCTGGGGCTGGCGGTCCACGCGTCGCGCGTGGGCTACGACAACCTCGAGGACGACATCCGGGCACGGATGAAGGCGGTCAACGCGGAGGCCGAAAAGTACTACGACGTGGGCCGAGACCCGTACGCGCAGGGACCGGGCGGACCCGGCGGTACGGGTGGCGAAAGCGGCCCGAAGACGACGGACAAGGACACGGCTCTCTGATGACCAGGCGGAGACGGAGAACGGGGGCACGAGGACATGGCTGAGGGATCCAAGGCCAGAGCGCCGAAGCTCGCTCACACGGACTTCGAGTCCATGACGCACGAGCAGTTGCTGGCCCTACTGGAGTCGGCGAGCTCGGAGACGGCCTCTGAACTCGCGGGCAAGCTGTCCAAGGCCGCGTCGACGATCACCAAGATCGGCGACGACCTCATGACGCACACGAAGGGGCTGCACTGGCAGGGCGAGGGTGGCGACGCCTTCCGCGCGTGGGGCACCCAGTCGGCGAGCGCCACGCTGTACCTGGGGCAGTACAGCGAGGTGGCGTCACGCTGGATGGGCGAGGTCGCCCAGGCGATCGCCGAGGCCAAGGCGTCGATGCCACCGGCTTCGGACACGACCCAGGCCAAGGCGGACCTGCGCTCCGCCCACAAGAACATGGACGCCGCCCAGAAGGCGCACAACGACCCCGACGCCGCCAAGGCCGCCCGGAAATCCCAGACTGACGCGACCGCGGCGCAGGGACGGATCGAGGCGGCGCACGCGGAAGCGGTGCAGCGGATGCGGAAGTTGGCGCAGACGTATCAGCAGTCGGCGCAGCAGGTGAATGGGGTGGAGCCGCCTACGTTCGCGCCGCCGGCGCAGCATGACGAGAATTCGGGATGGTGGTACAAGAGCGATGAGTACCAAGCAGTGCCCACTTCGTCCGGTACCAGCACAGCGGGTGGCTCCGCGCCGTCAGGCCCTACCAGCGCTGCGCCGGTTCCATCTGCGCCGGTTCCATCCGGGGCTGTCCCCCCGCCCCACCACGGATCCCCGAGCAGGACACCTGATCACGCGCCTGTCCTTCCGCCATCCGCGGCCGCACCCCCGCCCCACGTAGCCCCCGATCCCGTTTCCATGGGGATCGACCGCGTGGCGACGCCTCCCGCGCCGCCATCAGTACCGGACGGCCCGCCCGCTCCTGCCCCTACGGGCCGGCCTGAAGCAGCGGCGCCTCCCCACCTCAGCACCCCGCCGCCCCCCTTCGGCCCGAACCCTGGCCAGCCACGGCCCAGCACGCCATCGCCGGGACGACCCGCACCGGCAGTACGTCCACCACTGACTCCTCCCACCGGGCCCTCCGCCAATGGACTCGGCAACCGGCTACCGCGCGATCCCGGGATCGTTGGCGGCCGACCCGTACCGCCGAACACGGGACGTCCGACCACGAGCATCCCTCGGACCAATGTGTTCGGCGGAGACCACATGCAGGGCCGTACACCCACGGGCCCAGGCGTCGGTACCGGGGCCGGCGGGCCGACGGGCGGCCGTACAGGCGTTGTTGGCGGTCGTCGGCTGACCAGCGAACCCGCTGGTGCGATCGGGCGACAACCTCAACGGCCCGGTCGCGTCGATGGGCGGCCCTTCACACCGGGCGGTGCGGGCCTGGTGCGAGGTTCCTCAGCGGGTGACTCGCCACGCTCGGCCATGGGGCGTCCTGCCACCGTTCCGCAAGGTGGTCGAGGAAATCCTTCACGTCGTGCCGAGGAGGGGCCCGAGCGGTCGAACCACCTCTACGAAGAAGAAGAGACGTGGCAGCCCGACCAGCGCCGTACCGTCCCGCCAGTCGTCGACTGACCTGACAAGGAACACACATGCCCACCACCAGGAAGAGCAGCGTCCGCGCCCGCGGCGCTCTGTCGGCGGCCCTGGGTCTTCTCATGGCCGGCATCGCGGCGACTCCGGCTCACGCCGACACTGTTCGCTCCAGGCAGTGGCACCTCGACGCGATGCATGCCGAGGAGATGTGGAAGACCAGCACCGGCCGCGGCATGACGGTCGCCGTGATCGACTCCGGAGTCGATGACACGGTCGCTGATCTGCGCGGCCAGGTGTTGAACGGGAAGGACTACTCGAACCTCCCTGGTGACGAGCACAGCGATCGGGGCCGGCACGGTACTGGCACTGCGGCACTCATCGCGGGGACGGGAGCTCGAGGAGAGACCGCGGGCTCCTACGGTTTGGCGCCGGGGGCCAAGATCCTGCCCATCAGGATGTCCTACAGCTCTGAAAAGTCCGGCCAAGCCGACCAACTGTCCGGATTCTCACGCGACATGTCGCGCGCAATTCGATTCGCCGCCGACTCAGAGGCCCAGATCCTCAACATCTCCATGGGCAGTCCGAACCATCGTGGCTCCTTGAATGTGAACACCCCCGAACTCAGCGCCGCGGTCAAATACGCGCTCAACAAGGGAAAGATCATCTTCGCCGCTGTCGGGAACTCTGCGCGCAAGGGCAATGAGCCCGTATACCCGGCAGCTACCCCCGGCGTAGTCGGCGTGGGCGCCATCGACCGGGAGATCGAGCGGACCAAGGAGTCACAGTGGGGCCCTCAGGTCGACATGGTCGCCCCTGGTGATGAGATTTGGAATGCGTGCGCCGGCGGCACCGAACTCTGCAAAGGCCACGGAACCAGTGCCAGCACGGCCCTCGCCTCCGCCTCCGCCGCCCTCATCTGGTCCAAGCACCCGAACTGGACGAACAATCAAGTCCTACGGGTCATGATCAACACGATGCAAGGCAACGACGACGGCTGGTCCCGGGACGACTCGGTGGGCTACGGCGCGGTACGTCCACGCGTCGCGCTCAAGAATCCGGGTGACCCCGGCCCCGCCGACGAGTACCCGCTACCGGACCTCGCCAAAACGACGAAGCGCCCGTCCCCCGCTGCTTCCGATTTCGGCCGTCCCACAGCTGACACCGATGCAGAGAAACAGGCTACTGGGCCCGCAGAGACAGGGACGCCGGCGCAGGACGACGACAGCATGCTTTGGGCCGGCGTCGGCGTCGGGGCCGCTCTGTTCCTCGCAACCGCGGTCATCGTGGCACGAAGACGCTCGCGGTAACGCATCGGCTTACAGGAGGCCCCAGCTACCGATCCCGTCCCCCACTCCGCCTGCAGCAACCAGCCCCCTGCAGACCGCAGGCCGTGACTAAGAGTTGACCCATCCGCGAGATTTCCGGGAGAGCTATGTCATTCGAAGCCGACTGGGCGTCAGCGCGTTCCGACGCCACAGCAAATGTCAGCATGCGGCTTAACGCGACGGATGACGGCAGTGGCGGCAGGGGACCCGGTCGGGGGCTCAAAGTGACCTCCAGCGTCCTCAATGATCGGGCACAGAAGGCCGACACGGTTCGTGACGATTTCACGAAGGCCGACGATGCGGTGATGAAAGAAACTACGCAAGTAGGCCCCAGCCTTAAAGGCTTTGAATGCTCCTCTGCCTTCTCCACTTTCACTGCACGATGGCGGGGCCAGATGAAGTATGTGGAGACTCTCTTGAAGGACGATGTTTCAGCAGCTCTCCGACTGAGCGCCCAGTCATTCATGGAGCGAGAAAGGAAAGAGAAGGAGCGACACAGCCGCGAACGACGAAATCTTACATAAGGGCAAACAAGCGGGGCATGATGCTGAACTACGAAAAGCTACTCACCGCAGACTTTTCCGCACTCTCTCAAGCAGTGACAAAATGGGGGAAACTTCCGGAGAAATTCAAAGCGGTGAGCACCAAGTACAGCAATACCGTAGAGAAGGGACTGCAGGGCTCCGACTGGGAGGGAGAGGCTGCGTCAGCGGCGGTCGAAAAGCTGCTCCTAGTCGAGCGGCAAATCGATTACGCAGCCGACGAGGCAGAAGACATTCACAAGCTGTTGGACGATGCGCATGAGGTATTCACGCGGTCACAAGCCAAACTGCGTGCTCTGACTAGAGACATCAAAGACGACAAGTATCTCGCGATCAGGCCTGACGGGGAAATCTACCTCTCTCCCCCAGAGGACACTTCACCTGAAGATGTCGGCATGCTGAACAAGAGCTATAGAGAGACAATTCAAGCATATCGGACCAGTATTCAGGGGCATATCGATAGCGCCCAGGAGGCTGACGAAATATTGAAGTGGGTGCTCAGCCAGGACCACAACGGCAGAAAAAGAGGTTTCGACGCCAACTCCTACAGCAACATCGCTGACGCCAAGAAGGGGCGAAATAGCGTCGACAAGGACCTCAAAGAGCTTGAAAAGCTGACCGGCGAGAGGAGTGCCCTCGATCTGGCCGGAGCAGACGAATCGCTGGACCCCGCCACCCTCAAGAAGATCAATGCCATCTTCAGCCGGCATGAAGGGGACCCATACTTTGCCGAGAAGTTTGCTACGCGAACTGGCGCCGCCGGGACCCTGGAACTATGGACCAAGATTGCTGACCGCCGCCAATTCGGCGATACGCAGACGAAGGAGTCAGCCAAGATTCAAAAATCTTTGAGCTACACCTTGGCTACAGCCTCCCATTCAAACAGCGAAGGGATGAAGCGCTGGAAGGCTGACATGATCGCAATGGGTGACAACCCTATCAACACGTCTGCTAGGTACGCAGAGAGTGAAGATGGCCCGCGCGGGTTCCAGGTCATGAGTAGCCTCATGCGATACGGAGAGTACGACGACAAATTTCTGAACAGCTACGGAACGGAGCTTATCAAATTCGAAGAAGACAGCAAGGAGAAGCCGGCTGACCTATGGAAAAGAGATGTATTTCTGAACTTCGGCTCCGGAAAGGACCAAGGATTTGACCCTATGGCCGGATACATGGAGTCGCTCGGGCACAACCCAGAGGCGGCCAAGGATCTTTTCTATGCCAAAAATTGGGACGGAAAAAAGCTCGATCATGACTTGAAATATCTCATGTCCGATCGCGATTGGCCCGATGGCAACCCTGCTGCCCCGAATAAGGCAGGTTTTGGATATGCCGAGTTGGGCCACGCACTCGAAGCTGCCACGCTGGGATCTCCATATGACTCTGCAGGGAATGAACTTCACCGAGACGACCGCACAGCGAACATCATGGAACAGGTGAGTCATACCGTCGCGGCGCGCATGGACTACGTCGAGGAGAGACAAGGCATCGGTGGCAGCCTGGCAAGAATCGGCGCGGGTTACATGGACGACCTGAACTGGGCCACTATCGACGAGGGTGGAAGAGGGACAGCCCTGGATCGCGATACGCTCTATAGGCCGGGTGGCGATGAAGGTCACGCCTATCTAAAGGGGTCAACGGCAAGGAACTTCCTCTACAACGTGGGGCAGCACGAAGGTTCCTACGAAATTCTCTCTTCGGCGCAGCAAGCCTTCACCTTGGGGGCAGCCGATGCGCACTCGGGAGAGGCCAAAGACGTGGAGAAGATCCTCCGCAACGGCGGATACATCCACGGAGTGTTGGACGAAGCTCGAATTTCTCAAGTGGATAAGGAATTCGGCGATTCCACCGATAAGATGAATGAGAAGCTCGCGCAATCGGCGGAGTGGAAAAAGTTTAGGATTAGCCAAGGCATCGGATTGGCCACCGGTGTCGCCCTCCTGCCCCTTGGAGGGCCGGCTGTCTCTGCTGCGGCGGCGTTTGCCGTCCCGACCGTTGTGGAAGGTGTTTCCGGTGCCGTAGAAACAAAGTGGGGGATGGAAATCGATGAAGACACGAAAAAGGAAGAAGCTGATCTCTCTAATAAGAACCGCATGACTGCGCAGCGGTTCAGCGAATTGGGGCAGCTCCGCGCAACCAATCCAGCACTGTTGCATCTAAAGGACCATCCCGGTCAAGATTACACCGAAGATGTGCTCAATGCGTACGATCGAGGCGCGAGCGTTTCGGACCGCACTGACGGAGGCCGGAAATGAAGCGGATGTCAGCTGCAGCAGTTCCTGTGACCCTCTTGTTCTTTCTCGGGGCCTGTTCAGACGACGATCCGGCTCCTCGTGGTGTAGCAGCACTGCAATCTTCCTGCACCGGAATCCTTGATGACGGGCCTCTCAAGGAAGCCGGGCGCAGCGAGAAAATCGAAGAGGTTCGTGAGCCTTCTGAGCACGCAAAAAGCTATTCCTCGGCTGCACGGACCTTGTTGCGCAAGCAGCGCATGGCTGAGGTATGCAACGTTCCCTTCGCGGATGATGCGAAACTTTCCCCAGGGTCCCCGTCTTTGCGGATCCAGTTTGATACCAGTGACGCGCCACTCTTCCCCAGAAATGAGCAGCGAAGCACTAGCGGGTACACCGCGTACGGACTGGCGTCCGGCATGCAGGCGACCAGTGAGGCTCAATCCAGCGATATTCTGTTTTCTTGCACCCCAAAAGGGTCTGACTCTTCGGTCGAGGTGACAGGGAACCTCTACGACGATCTCGATCTGTCGGAGCGATCCCGATTCCGTACCCTATTTCGCGCCAGCGAGAAGATGATCAGAGCTCTTAAATGTGAAAACAAGATCGCACTACCCGATCCGGACAAAATGCACCCTTTCCCAACGAAATAAACCTCATGGCGCCCCCCTCAGCCAACTCGCGCGAACTTCGGCGACATGTCAGCTGAATACATGCCAGATATGAAGAAGTAATTCCAAGGCGCACCAGCATCGCACGTTCGGAAGCGCAGCCGATTTCGATGCGGCTCACTTGCAGGCTTCCTAGGTTGGCATCATGAGTGAAGCACGCGCCGAAGCTGCCCATGATGCCGGAATTCGCGAAGATAAAGAATACAACTAAGGCGTGGCGGAGAACGCCAAATGGACGAACAGGATTCTCAACATGGTTGGCAGCAAGTATGTCGGGATGATTCCGATCGGAGGTGACGTGATCACCTGCTTCCAAGAGGATTCCACCGAGGCTGCCGTCAAACTCGCAGAAAAGGATGAGCTTCCGGAGCGGCAGAAGGAGACAGCGGAAACCTATTGGGCCGGGAAGGATGCCACCAGCGAATCGGCCGAGAGTGCCGCAAGCGCCGCATGCAAGGGTAGCGACCTTGCACAGAGGAATATTGACAATCTGGCTGCGGCCGCCGCTGAAGCAGGTCGCTCCTTTACAGAAGGTGCGACAGGGAAACTGAGCTCTCATGGCTAACTTCAATCGACGCGTTGTCACGCTTACGATCTCGCTCGCGGTCGCAGTGTGCGCCGTCTCCGGATGCACATCCGGACCGGCACCGAAAGAGAATCCGGAACAGCTCGCCAAGGGCTTCTGCTGGAATGCCTTTTCGCGCCCGCCGGTCCAGAGACACCTCGGTACCGGATCAGAAGTGTCCACTAAAGTGGATACTCCGTTCGATCTGTACCACGGAGCAGAATCCCGCTCTTGCCTGATCTACGTAGATGGAAATACGGCATTCTACGCCAGTGCGGAAAGGATCACTACCGGCGCCACGACTCTGCACAAATCGGTCGCATGGAAGACGGTTACGCAGCACCGAAAAAGGTCAATCGACGTGGGCGACGCCGGTGCTATGGCAGACAATAGTGCAGTCTCTGCAATCAGCTGCACGCCGCCTGGCGCGTCCCGCCCCTCGGAATCTTTGCCCAACTCTGAGAAGTATATCCTCCTTAGAGTTGACCTTCGGGAATCGGGGAAAGATGCTCGGTCAGCAAGAGATCTGGTTTCCCTCATGCATGAATTCGTAGACTTCACTCGGACTTCTTTTGAATGCCACTGAGGATTCAGACGTGCCGCACACGCGGACAGTGTGCAAAAAAATATCATCCAGGCGGAAGCGCACTATTCTTGCTCTTCTGGCTGTTCTTGGCATTGTCACAGCGCTTCTTGTTCGGGGCGCCGCTGGCGACTCCCCTCAGAGCCTGAAAGCCTCGGATACCTGTCTCGAGGACATATTCTCAGGCAACCCCGAGCCTCTGGAGCGGCTCATTTCTCCCGATTCTTCATTCAAGGCAGGTTGGTCACACAAAGCCAGTAATCGCTCCCTCAAGCTCACCTGCAGAAACTCAACCGACACTGCCATGATCCTTATAACTGCCGAGATGCGTGACGGAACTAGGCAGGACTGGCTCTCGTCGCTCAAGAGTCGCAACCAGGTGGGGGAAATTTCAGATGCTTTGCGATTCAGATCAGGCACTGAGGCATTCGTTTGGGACAACGTTGCGGCGATTTACAGTATCTGCAAGCCGTACTCCAAGGGATCCAGCCATACCCATGGAATGAAACGACCCCACCTATCTGTAGTGGCCACAGCATCGGGTTCCGCGGAACGAGACAGCAGACAGCATCGGACGGACCTGGCTGATGTCGCCGTCAAATTGCTGTACGAAGCGGAGATACAAACCGGTTGCCAGGATTCTTTCGTGCCTCCAAGCGGGGCACCGAAAATCGGACCTTGAGGTTTGCAACATGGCGCATCGGTCATGATGCTTGTTCAGGACCTAGAGAGCGACCTGAGCACGAGGCATCTTGTGACACCCCCGGCTACGGGGCAGAGGATGAAGGGCGGCGCAGCTGGACCTCATGCCGCCCCAGGCACTCTGAAAGAATCCGAACGGCCGCCCCATTGTGGCTGAGCCACAAGCAGAAGAGGCAGCACGCGCTGGCCCGTCCCACAACTCCTCAACACTTCGCCGCACGCCCCCATCCCGCCAAGTAGGCTGACCCATAGGTTGGTTCGTACGTCGGGAAGGGGCCGTTCGTCATGGGCGAGGGACAGGACGAGGACGTCAAGGCGCGTAAGGAGCGGGAGAAGGACGAGCTCTATGCCCTTGATATCTCCGGCGTGGAATGGCACTGCGCTCCCGGCGCAGAGGCTGCCGAGGAACGCGTCGAGATCGCGTATCTGCCGGCGGGCGCCGTTGCGATGCGGTCGTCACTGGACCCGGCAACCGTGCTGCGATACACCGAGGCGGAGTGGGAGGCCTTCGTGCTCGGGGCGCGGGACGGGGAGTTCGATCTGGAGCCCAGCACGCGGAACGGCGGCCTGCCGGCTGATGGTGGCGGCACAACTGGATGAGCGCGGTGCACGGGCAGGCACACGTGTGAGGGAGGAGGGCGGGGCGTTCGTCTCCCCAGCCCCCCTCCCTCATGTCACACGCGAACGATGCCTCGTGACGCGTCGAACAGCTCAGCTCAGCATGCGGAAGCGCGCGGCGTTGCCGTGGTCCGTGTCCCGGTATCCGACGACGGAGTCGTCCAGGAGCCGAGCGATGCGCACGAGCTTGTGGACCATACCGTTCATCTCAGCGTCGGTCTGCCCCTGAATGTCGCGGTAGGCCGTCTTGGCCTCGCCGTCCCAGGTCTCGGCCACTCGCGCCACCTCGCGCATGAGCTCCTCGAGCTGGTCGTCCATGCTCTTGGCGTTGTTGCGCACATCGGTGGCCGCCGTCGTGACGGTGTCGTAGTTGACCGCTGTGCGGTCGAAGTTCTCTGACATGTGGATACTCCCTTGCTCCCGGCCGCAACAGGTCAGGCGTGGTCGACGATCTTGCTCGGTACCTCGTACGAGTTGTCCACCTTGCGGATCTGCGCGATGCGCTCCTGCTCGTGGCTGTCGAAGCCCTTGACGCTCATCCGCATGACGTCTTCCAGGTCGACGAGATTGTCCTGAAGCTTCTTCAGGTGCTGGTTCACGCCTCGCTGGAGCGTGTCGAACTCCTTGCCGGCAGCACCCTTCCAGCCGGCCTGGATCATGTCCACGACCGTGTTCAGCGATGTGACGCGCTTGCTCACATCCATGTGGAAGTTACGGATCTTGTCCGCGAGTTTGGTCAGATCGTCATTGCTGTAATCAACGCTCATTGCTCTTGCCCTCCTCATGTGCAGACAGCGGCGGTACCCGCTGCTCTCTTCGAATCCGTGCCGGGGCCTCCCGGCTCCGGCGGGCAAGGGTCGCGCCCGGTCTCGCATGGGTCACCACACGATTCGCAACGCTGCGCCGCCCCCGTGCAGCATCAACTCAAGATGCCGTAGGCCACTCTAGTCATTCCTCCCGCTCAACTGCCGTGACAACAGGGTCAGTTACTGCTCGCCCGGTCGCTACCGACGCCCAGAACCAGCCACGACCACCTTCCGTCCTTGTCGTCCGGTCCTGTGGCACGCGCGCTGCTGAAGAAGATCCTTCCGTTCTGGACGAAGATGTCCGCCAATTCCTGAGATGTAAGCGTCCATGCCTCGGGTGGCAGGCCGAAGGAGAAATACGGAGTCTCCTTCCCTGTCCGGGGGTCCAGGCTCACCACTTCCATCGGGGTGATGTGGTCGTCGCTGTCTCGGAATGCGAGGACGTGCTTACCACTCGTCCGCAAGGGATAGATCAAGCGATTGCGCCCCGAGTCGAACTTCTTCACCGCCTTCCCCGTCGCCAAGTCGAATGAGAGGATCCAGTTCGAGTTGTCCCTCTCACGGCTGGTGACGAACACCTGGTCGTCGGTGACCACCGTCGAAGGACAGTCATCGACAACCTGGAAACGCAGAATCCGGCACTTGACTTCGAAGCGGCCGCCCTGCAGCCCGATGGTGGCCCGTCGTTTTCCCCGATGGTCGAGTGAGATGAGGTGCGTTACCCCGATCTCACCCGCGCTGACTCCCAGGACCGCGGGCTCGGCAGACAGCAGCGCAACGTCCTTGACACCGTCCGTAACTCGGTACGTCCACTCAGCGGCACCCGTCCTCGGGTTCACATTCCGCACCCGATACGTCATCTCGTCGTCCGCGAAGCAGGCCATCAACATGAGCAGGGCGCGGCCGCCCGCCAGGCCCTGATGATCACATCCTGAAGTCTTCATGTTCTTCCAGAGCCGGGTCCCCCTGTCCATGTCGTACGCCGCCGACCCTCTGTCCCACGTGACGGCGACCGTCGCCCGCGTCATCGTCACGGTCATCGCGTCCACTCCGAAGACGGAATCCGACGCGGGAAACTCCTTGTCCCAGAGTTTCTTGCCGGAGTCGAGATCGACGAAGGTCACGTGGTCGCAGAGTGCCTTCGGATTCTTGTGGTTTCTGTGCAGCACCGCGGTGCGGCCTTCCACCGTCACGTGCCGCGTCACACCGCAGATGGGGCCGGAGAGCGGGAGGCGCCAGATTTCGTCGTCCGTGGTGACGTCCGCGCCCATCTTGAAGCCGACCAGCGTTCGGCCGATGCCTTTGGCCAGTACCTTGTCCGTCGCCCAGCTGCCCGGCATCTCGTATTCTTCCCCGGGGCGCATGTCATCGACGGAGAACCGGAAGGCCATACGTCCCGTCGTGCTCTTCGGAGGTTTCTCGACCGTCTCTCTGATGTCGAGCCGGCCCTGAGGAGCGGTGTTCGCCGATGGCTTGCCGCTCTCCTGAGACTGGTCGTCCCGGTCGGGCCACACGAGCCAGCCTCCCGCGCACAGCGCCAGAATCGTCACCACGGCGCCGACCCCGAACAGCCTCCTGCGACGACGCCTGCGGGCGCTGTCCGCCGTCACGGCCGACTGGGTGAAGAGAGACGGAGGTGGTCCGAAACTCATTGCGGGAGTTCCCTTCTTCTTCGGGCCTGTCGCACGGCCGCCGCTGTTCCCGCGATCACCGCGACGACGACTGCGGTGATTCCAAGGACGTAGACCGCAAGGCGCTCGGTCCGTTGCTGGGGCGTCTCGGCGAGGGAGAACCTCTCCGTGTCCGGAGCCGGGGCCTTCGCCACCCCCGGGTCCGCTGTCGGCGAGACCGGCGGGTGGGGCAGATCGGACGTCGTGACGGCACGGACGGGATTGATCACGCCCCAGCCGACGAAGTTGTCGTGGCCATTGATCGACCGCTCCGCCGTCTGTTCGATCTGCGTGGCGATCTGGGCGGCAGTCCAGTCCGGATGCCGGGACTTGAGAAGGGCCGCCACTCCGGCGACGAAGGGCGCCGAGAAGCTCGTGCCGTTGTCGGCGCACTGACCCCCACCGGGGACCGTGGACACGATGTCCACGCCGGGGGCCGCGACGTCGACGAACGCCCCGGCCTGGGAGAAGGCCGCACGTTCGTTGTTGCGGTCCGAGGACGCCACGGCCAGCACGCCGTCGAAGGCCGCCGGGTAGGTCTCCTTCGTATGGCCGTCCAGGCCGTCGTTGCCCGCGGACGCCACCACGACGACATCGGCCTCCAGCGCGTCGCGCACCGCCTTGGCCAGGGCCGAGGTGCGGGAGAGGGGCTTCGTGGTGTCCTGCGAAACGTTGATGACATCGGCACCCTCAGCGACCGCGTGGTCGATCGCCTTCGCCAGGGTGTCCGAATCGCCACTGTTCTGAGCGTCGTTCTGGCGGATGGGGATGATGGTCGCGGCGGGGGCGATCCCGACGAAACCGGTCCCCTGGTGAGGGCGTGCCGCGATGATTCCCGCGACCTTGGTGCCGTGGCCCACCTGGTCGTTGGTGGGATCCGCGCCCTTGCCCTTGGCCAGGTAGTCGCGTCCGCTACGGGCATTCACCGCGTGCGCGAGTTGCGGATTCTTGTCGTCCACTCCGGTGTCGATGACCGCTACCCGAATGCCCTGGCCCTTCTTGCCGTCCTGCCACAGCTCGTCGAGCAGTACCCGCTGAAGCGGCCAGGGGCGGCCCTTGATCTGCTTGGCAGGGGTCTCGCAGGCGCCGCTGCCGTCGAGCCGCACTCGCGCGTGCGGCTGAGAACCGGAGTCATCGGTGCCGGCCGCCGGAGGAGCGGCGGCGCTCAGGGATGCGATGACGGCCGCCCCGGTCAGCAGCGCCTTCTTCAGTGACGGCACCTCTACGTCGGTCCTTTCCAAGAGTGGCGTCGGTGGCATCGGTACGGGAGGCCGACGTCCGGAGAGGGGGCGAGGCTCAGGAACCCTGCGGCTGACGCGCGCTGTTGGTGTCCAGACGCGGGCCTTTGGCGAGGAAGTCCGACCAGGGCAACGGGACCTTGGCCGGGCGGACGCTCTTGTAGCCGAGCTTGACCTGGGCTTCGCTGGGTTCCGGGGTGCCGTCGGGCGACTTGCGCTTGGCGTCGGCTCCGATGCCGGACTTCTCGCTGTCGCTGTCGCCGTTGGCCTGCACGGCGTAGCGAAGTCCGGTGTCGGTCACCAGGAAGAGGGAGCCCGATGCGGTCTGGGCGCCCTGGGTCTGGGTGTAGAGCAGTCCCGTTCCGGGGGTCACGTACGTACTCGTGCCTCCCGCGCCGATGTCCGTCGGATACTTCGCGCCCGCCCATGTGCTCAGCTCCGTCGTGCCCTTGCCGCTCACGCCGCGCAGCACGTTGCAGACGGTGTCCCGGTTGGCGCCGCCCTTACCGGTGTTGACCTGAACGGTGCGATGGCGGGGCCAGTGTCGCGCCTGCCCGGCGAAGAGTCCGTCGGTGGCAGCGAAGTCCTGGAGGCCCACTGTGTGGGCTTCTCCGTCCATGTTCAGGGAGGCCGTCTGTGGTGAGTTGATCAGGAGCCATGCGGTGAACTCGCTGATCGGCTGAACCTTGCCGGGAAGCACCACGAAGTGCTTGGTGCCTTCGCCGGTCTCCGCCTTGAGGACCATGCCGACCCTGTTCTCCTTGGCAGACAACTGCCCTTGGACGCCTGCCCCGTTGCCCACGCCGGTGGGCAACCGGGGGAAGCGGATTGGGCTGCCTCTATGAAGCGTGGCCATCCACTCCTTGGTCACGAGCTGCGGCTTCCTCGTGAGGCCGACGAGGGCATCCGTCAGGTGGTCGCCTTCGGTGCCGCTTACGGGGTAGGCCGTGCCGACCGCGTCCACGAGGTAGCGCGCTCCGGTGCGCGTCTTCAGGTACAACACCTCGCCCCCGTCCAGGCGTTGGGAGCCATCGGTCTTTCCGGCCTCCCGGTCGGCGAGGACGAACGTCGCTTCCTGGGCCGTGCGGCCACCGGCGCCGGGTTGTGCACAAACCGCCCAGCGCTTGGCCTTGCCCGCCTCGTCGGCCGAAGGAAGGCGGTCCGGGGCGTAGGGGATCCCGACGATCGGCCCTCGCGGCGGCTCGCCCGCGTCAAGGATGTCGTCACTGACCTGAATGACCTTGTAGTCGGCCCCGTTCATCAGCAGCCGTGCGGACGCCAGGTTGAGGACGGGGTGCAGCCGGGGCTTCTTGCCGGTCTTGAGTACGACGTACCGCGTCGTCGAGTCCTTGCCCACGATCACGCGGGTACCGGGAGCGTCCCAGCCGGGCGGAGCCTTGGGCTGGAACATGCCCCACGCCCCGAATACCGCCATGACGAGGACGGCGCCGATCACGCTCGGCAGGAAGGCCCGCAGCGGCCTTGGCGCCCCCTCCTCGGACCCGGTGGGCGAAGGCTGGAGGAAGGCCGCCAACGTACGCTTCTTCGCGAAGGTGTACGCGTTGAGCTCATCCCGCCGTGATGCCATGACTCTCCGCTTCCCCCCACCGCGCTTCGAGCGGGAACCCCCGCCCCCGAATGTCAGTCCTGGCCCCTACTATGCAGGGTGTGTGATCGCGCGTGTGCAGTGGGTAGGGTCTTTGGACCCCCAATCACCGTGACCACCAGGGGGATTCGGGAGAGTACGGGGGGTTTGTAGTCATGGCATCCGCCACGCGGGGCACGCCGCGGACACGTGCGCGCCGCTCCACCCGGCCCGCCGGGCCCACAAGGTCACACCCTGACCGCACCGGCCCTCCCCCGCCCACGCAGGACCATGGAGCGGTGCATCTCCGCTTGCGGGCACAGCAGTTCGGTTCGTTCCGACTGCAACAGCTTGTCCTGATTGAGGTCGCCGTCGCGCTCCTGCTCGCCGCCTGGGCCATCGACCAACTGCTGGTCCTGCCCGCGTCGTTCGTCGCAGCGCTTCTGCTCCTCCTGGCGCTCGTGCGTCGCCGAGGGCGCTCGATGCCGGACTGGCTCGGTACCGCGCAGGCGCTGCGGGCTCGACAGAGGCGTGCCTCGAGCACTCCGGTGCAGCCCGGCACGGAGCCCGGCCTCGCCCCGGCCGTGGAGTGCGACCCTTCCCTGCGGACTTACGCCTACGCCGACAAGGACCGCCGCTCGGTGGGCATCATCGGCGACGGGACCTTCGTCACGGTGCTTCTCCAGGTCGAGTCGGAGACCACCTCGCTGCGCGCCGATCGAGCTCAACGACCGCTGCCTGTAGGCATCGTGGGCGACGCGCTGGAAGTGGACGGGATCCGGCTGGAATCCGCACAGATCGTGCTGCACACCCAGCCGGCTCCCGCGCTGCATCTTCCTCAGGAGTCCGTGGCCGTCAGCAACTACGCGCCCCTGCAGGCCCAGACAGGCGCCCCGGCGGTGCGGATCACGTGGATCGCCCTGAAGCTCGATCCGGAGTTGTGCCCGGAGGCCGTGGTGGCACGTGGCGGTGGCCTTTCCGGCGCACAGAAGTGCGTGGTGCGCGCCGCCGATCAGCTGGCGAGCCGGCTGACCGGCGCCGGGTTCCGGGTCACGGTGCTCAACGAGGACGAGCTCGCCTCCGCCGTCGCCACCTCGGCATGCGCCAATCCGCTGGTGACCGCCCAAGCCGGCCGCACGGATGTGCCGGAGCGCCGCACCGAGGAGACGGCACGCTCGTGGCGCTGCGACAACCGCAGGCACACGACGTACTGGATACGGCGCTGGCCGGACCTCGGTGGTGACGGCCCGTCACTCCCCCAACTCATCGCTTCGCTCACCGCGATTCCGGCACTGGCGACCACCTTCAGCCTGACGTTGCGCCTCGAGGACCGGCGAGAGGCGTCGCTCTGCGGGCACCTACGGGTGACGGGACGCGGCGACGCCGAACTGGTGTCGGCGCGCCGAGCGTTGGACCAGGCGGCCCGTCGGTGTCGGACCCACCTGATCCGGCTCGACCGTGAACAGCTGCCGGGCGTTCTCGCCACTTTGCCGCTCGGGGGTACTCGCTGATGTCCGCGCCCACGCTGCCCACCCCCTCCGGGGACGCGCCTTCTTCGACGGCCGCCCGGGTTCGTCAACAGTTGCGTTCCGGATTCGGCCTTCTGGGACCGCGGCACCCGCGACACTCATTGACCTTGGAGTCTCTGCGGGAGCTTGCTCTCCCCATCGGGGACGACGGCGTCGTCATCGGGGTCGACGCGGAGGGCCGGCCCGCCGTGCTCGGCGTCAACCGGCCCACGCCGTACGACATCGTGTTCATCGGCGGCCTGTGGACGGCTCAGGTCATCGCGTTGCGTGCCGCCGCGACCGGGGCGCGGGTTGCTGTGGAGACCGGGCGGGCCGAGGCGTGGGGGCAGTTGGTTCGGGCGCTGGGGGTGGGGCCGAGTGGGATGGCCGTGTATGACGTGGGGCGGGTGCCGCCGTTGGGGGCCTCGGCGGGGAGTCCGGTGCTTGTCGTGCGGGACTGCGGGATGCGGCCGCCTCGGGGGCGGGTCGTGTCGGGGCCCTGGCAGTCCGTGCTCACGGTGTTGCCCTATCTGAGTCCCGTCGCACCTCGGCTCATTCGGCAGGCGCGGCTCGTGGGGGTGCAGCGGGTGTCGCCCGACGAGGCGACGCAGATCGGGCGGTCGCTCGGGCTGCCGAGCGGGGACGTCGGGTCGTTGCCGTCGCTCGCCGACGGGGTGACGTTGTGGTGCGCCGATCGTGACCGGCAGTACGTGATGACGCAGGCCACCGACGCCGAGACCGGATTGTTGGGTACCGCTCGGCGGATGGACTGAGGCCCGGGTGTGGGTCTCGTAGAGGGTGGATTGTCCGTACTCCGTCCGCTGTTGGGACATTTGTCCGTCACGGTTTGATGTACGTGGATCGCTCCTGGGTGCGGCGTGACGCAATGGACAGCATCGGTGGGGTGGCCTGCCCTGCCGTGCCGGTGGTTTTGGTGATTAGGCTGGGACAGGGCGCGACGCCAGAACCCTTGAGCGGTTCGTGCGCGTCCCTCAACGGGGAGAGCCAGGCGGATCGGACGACAGGAACGGTCGCCCCCCACCACGGCACGAGGGTGCTCGACCACATCAGGAGGCATTGTGAACAGCGATCGGGACGAGATCCGCGGGGGCTGGGACTCACCCGTCGATGATCAGTCCGACGCGGAGTCCGCCGCCGAGACGACGGGCGAGTTCACCATCGACTACGCGCCGCCCGCCTGGTACACGCAGAACGCGTCGAATGCCTCCGGCAGTGCGGGTGAGACGCCTTCGGCGCCGCCCGTCTCGACTCCTGTTGCCGCTCCTTCTTCCGTGCCGGGTGCGGATGAGGATGGGGATGCGGGTGTGGCTACGGTTGCGGGTGCGGGTACGTCTGCCTCGGATACGGCTGTCTCGGGTGCGGAACCGTCCGGTGCGGCTGTCTCGGGCCTGGGCTCTGGCTCGGATTCGGGTGCCCTGAGTTCCGCTGCGTCCGCGTCCGATGAGGTCGACGCCGAGGAGCCCGCCAGTGGCGTGGACTCCGGGGCGGGCGAGGCTGGTTCGGGGTCCGGTGCGTCCGCGTTTGCCTCCGCGCCTCCGCCGCCGGTCATGCCGTCCTTCTCGGCTCCGCCGGCCCCGCCTCGGCCGTTGGCTCCGCCTGTGGCTCCTCCTTCGACTTCTTCGGCTTCTTCGACTCCTGCGGGTCCTTCCGCCGAGGCTCCCGGCGTCGTACCGAAGCTTCCTGTCGGGAGCGGGTTCCAGCCGGCTGTTCCGGAGGAGTCTTCGGAGGGTGAGCGGGACGGCGACGCTCAGGCACCGGCTGCCGTTGCGCCTCTCTCGCCGCCCGTTGTGCCGTCCCCCGTTCCTCCGGTCGCCGCGGGTGGCGGCGCCGCCGACTGGAGCGGTGCCCTTGCCGGGCCTGCGGCCTCGGTGCATGTGACCGGTGTCGTTCCCAAGGACGAGGTCGACGCGCTCGTTGAGGGCCGGGATCGCGACGGCGATGGCGATGGCGATGGTGCGGACTCGGTTGAGGCTGACGGTGGCAGTGGTGAGGGGGGTGACGGAGGTGATGACGCTGGGGCTCGTGGCGCCGGCCTCTCGTCCGGCTCCGCTGTCGCGCCCGCCCCGCCCGTCGCTCCTGCCCCGCCCGCCGCTCCTGTCGCGCCCGTGCCGCCCGTCGCGCCTCTCTCTTCCGGTGCTCCAGCCCCTTCTGCCGGTGAGAGCTTCGGTGGTGGCGATCTGGAAAGTGGCGCCACCATGCGGTTCTCCGCTCGTGCTCTCAAGCGGGAGATGGAGGAGCTGGCCGACGCTGCTTCGGATTCCCAGGCCGGCCCCGGTGTGAGCGATGCCTCTCGGGATGGTGACGTTGCCTCTCGGGCGGGTGACGGTTCGTCCGGTGGCGGTGCTGCGGAGAGCGGTGGCCGTGACGGTGCCGAGCGTGGCGATCGTGTCGAAGAGGGCGTTTCCAGCGGCGATCAAGAGGCGGGGGGCGACGGTGACTCCGCGCTCGCGGCCGACGAGTCCGCGCCTCAGGACTCCGTTCCGCAGGTCCCCGTACCCCCGGACTCCGCTCCCGCGGCCGCCGCCGGTGACGACGTTCAGGACGCGGTGCCGGCTTCGTGGGCTCCGCCCGCGCCGCAGGGTGCGCTTCCGCCGTTGCCGCCCGCCTTCCAGCCTGCCGCGCCTACGTCGGCGCCTCAGTGGCCCGCGCCCACGCAGGGTCCGCCGCCCGCTCAGTCCTCGGACGGTCCCGCGCCCGCCTCCCCCGCGCCGGTTCAGCCCCAGGCTCCGCAGCCGGCGCCGGGGGCTTGGCCTGGGCCTTCCGCGCCGGTTGCCCCTGCTGCGGAAGCCCCGCAGAGCGGGTACGGGTTCCCGCAGGCTGGGGCCGCGCCCCCGCCTGTCGCCGGGCCCGGTGCGCCGTTCGCTCCCCATGCGCCCGCGCCCGCTCCTGCCGCCCATCCGGTTACCCCGGCCGCGCCCGTCGTCCCCAACCCGCCTGCCCCGGGCACCGGGTACGGGTTCCCGCAGCAGCAGCCCGCTCCTCAGGGGCAGCCGTCGGCTCCGATGCCGCAGCCCCATCAGCCGGTGCACCCCGGTCAGCCGGTGCAACAGGGTCACCCGGTGCAGCCGGTTCCCGGGCAGCAGGCGCCGGCCGCCGCGCCCTACCCGGCCGCCCAGGCTCCCGCTCCGCACCCCCAGGCACCCCAGGCACCCCAGGTGTCCCAGGCACCCCAGGCACAGGCTCCGATGCCTCAGCCTTCTGCGCCTCAGCCGCAGGTGCCCGCCCAGGCCCAGCCGCCCGCTCAGGCCCAGCCGCCCGCCCAGGCCGGTGGCTACGGGTTCCCCCAGCAGACCGCCCAGCCCCAACCGCAGCCCCAGCCGCAGGCCCAACCGCAGGCCCAACCGCAGCCGCAGGCTCCGCAGCCGGGGCCCGTCGACCCCCGTACCGGCGCCGCCTGGCCGCAGGCCGTCCAGCACGATCAGCGGGAGCGGACCAACCCGGGCGCTCCCCTCGGCTACACCGCCGCCGTCGAGCTCTCCTCCGACCGGCTGCTCCGCAACAGCAAGCCCAAGGCCAAGAGCAGCCGGCCCTCGGGTGGCGGGTCGCGGTTCAAGCTCGGCGGCAAGAAGGAAGAGGCCGAGCGGCAGCGGAAGTTGGAGCTGATCCGGACTCCGGTGCTCTCCTGCTACCGGATCGCCGTCATCAGCCTCAAGGGCGGTGTGGGCAAGACGACCACCACCACCGCGCTGGGCTCCACCCTCGCCACCGAGCGGCAGGACAAGATCCTCGCGATCGACGCCAACCCCGACGCCGGTACGCTCGGCCGTCGTGTCCGGCGCGAGACCGGGGCCACCATTCGTGACCTCGTCCAGGCGATCCCGTACATCCACTCGTACATGGACATCCGGCGCTTCACGTCGCAGGCGCCGTCCGGGCTGGAGATCATCGCCAACGACGTCGACCCGGCCGTGTCGACCACGTTCAACGACGAGGACTACCGGCGCGCGATCGACGTACTCGGGAAGCAGTATCCGATCATCCTGACGGACTCCGGTACGGGGCTGCTGTACAGCGCCATGCGCGGGGTGCTCGATCTCGCCGATCAGCTCATCATCATCTCCACGCCGTCCGTGGACGGGGCGAGCAGCGCGTCCACGACGCTGGACTGGCTGTCCGCGCACGGGTACGCCGACCTCGTCTCGCGGTCCATCACCGTCATCTCCGGGGTGCGGGAGACCGGGAAGATGATCAAGGTCGACGACATCGTGTCGCACTTCGAGACGCGGTGCCGGGGGGTTGTCGTCATTCCGTTCGACGAACACCTTGCCGCGGGGGCGGAGGTCGACCTCGACATGATGCGGCCGAAGGTACGGGAGGCGTACTTCAACCTCTCGGCGATGGTGGCCGAGGACTTCGTGCGGGCTCAGCAGCAGCAGGGGCTGTGGACGTCGGACGGGAATCCGCCGCCGCATCTGGCTCCGCCCATGCCGGGACGGGGGGCCGAGGGCGGCCAGGGTCAGCCGTACGGGGGGCCGGTGCCGGGGCAGGCGCCCTATCCCGGGCAGTCGCAGCCGCAGCCTCCGTCTCAGCCGTACGGTCCGCAGCCGGGGCAACCTGGGCAGCCGGGGCAGCACGGGCAGGCGCCGCAGCCGGGGCATCCCGGGCAACCTGGGCAGCCGCCGCAGCACGGGCAGCAGCCCTACCCTCAGCAGGGGTGGCAGACGCCGCCTCCGCAGGGTCAGCCTCCGCAGGCGCAAGCTCAGCCTCCGCAGGCACAGGGTCTGCCTCCCCAGGCTCAGCCTCCGGCTCAGCCGCAGCCCGAGCAGGCCCCCCAGGCCGTACAGCCCGGAGCGCCGTTCCAGCCGGGGGCGCCGTTCCAGCCGGGTGGGCCTCAGCAGCCGCCGCCCCCTCAGCAGTAGTTGACGACCCCCAAGTCGGCGTCGGCGTCGGCGTCGACTGGTCAGCGGGCCCGCACCGTCCCTCGGTGCGGGCCCGTCGGCGTTCCGCCCCACTCACCGAAGCCCGGCACCTTCGCGCTGTGCCCACCCGTTCCGCCGCGCGGAACGCCTGCACACAGCGGGACCGGGGCCAGGAGGCGCCCAAGCGAGGCACCGGGAGCGGAGAACCCAGCCGGGGGAACGGAAGCGGAGCGAGGGAACCCGGAGCCCGGAGGCTCGACCCCGCGCCGGGTCCGCAAAGCCCCGTCCCAGTCAAGACCCGCTCCCCCGAATGAACGCCGCCCCCCGAAGAGAAGGCACGAGCACGTGTGGCTGGGTCGCAGGTCACGTCGCTCCCTTCCCTCCCGTCACCCCCTCACCAGCCACGCTTCACTGGTCTTGACCAATGCGGATGAAATCACGGTCAACTCGTTATTTCCGCAGGCCACATGGGGTTCACCCGCCGTTGACGCGTGCAGACTGGCGCTGGTAAACACACATCCACCAGCTGACGCCCCTTGATCCACCAGCGTGCAACCAGCCATCCCTGTGCGAGCGATGACGCGAGGTCACCGACCCATGGACACACAAGATCAGCACGGCAGACAAGCAGTTCCGAAGCGAGCGGTGCCGTCCCGCCCCCGCAGCCGCCTGAGGCTCCTTGCCGGTGGCCTCGCCGCCCTCACCCTCACCGCCGGTCTCGCCACGCCGCTCAATCCGGCCCCGGACCAGGCGTCCGCCAAGGACGGCGGCAAGAAGGTCCTCACCGTCGCCGTCGCGCAGAGCGTCGACTCGCTCAGTCCGTTCCTCGCCCAGCGGCTGCTCAGCACCAGCCTGCACCGGCTGACGTACGAGTATCTGACGAACTACGACGCCAAGGACAACAAGGCGATCCCCGGCTTCGCCCTCTCCTGGAAGTCCTCGGCCGACAAGCTGACCTGGACGTACACCATCCGGGAGAACTCCAAGTGGTCGGACGGGAAGCCCGCCACCGCCGAGGACGCGGCGTGGACGTTCAACAAGGTGATGTCCAAGGAGGGCACCGCCACCGCGAACTCCAACTTCGTCACCAACTTCAAGAAGGTGACCGCGCCCAGCCCGACCAAGCTGGTCATCGAGCTGAAGGAGCCGCAGGCCACGATGGCCGCGCTCGACGTGCCGATCGTTCCCAAGCACGTCTGGGAGAAGGTCGACGACATCTCGAAGTTCAACAACGACAAGATGCCCGTCGTCGGCAACGGCCCGTTCATCCTGACGGACTACAAGGTCGACCAGTACGTGAAGTTGAAGGCGAACAAGAGCTTCTGGCGCGGTCCCGCCAAGTTCGACGAACTCGTCTTCAAGACGTACAAGGACCAGGACGCCGCCGTCTCCGCCCTGCGGAAGGGCGAGGTGTCGTTCGTCGCCGGGCAGCCCGCGCTCACGCCCGCGCAGGCCGCGTCCTTGGAGAACGAGGACAACATCAAGGTCAACGAGGGGCCGGGGCGCCGCTTCTTCGCGCTCGCCACCAACCCGGGCGCCAAGACCAAGGACGGCAAGAAGTTCGGCGACGGGAATCCGGCGCTGCTCGACAAGCGGGTCAGGCAGGCGCTCTTCCTCTCCGTCGACCGGGAGGCGCTGGTCGACAAGGTGTTCCAGGGACACGCCGTCGAGGGCGCCGGTTACATTCCGCCGCGCTTCTCCACGTACGCCTGGAAGCCCTCCGCCGACCAGAAGATGTCGTACGACCCGAAGCGGGCCGCACGGCTCCTCGACGAGGCCGGGTACAAGAAGAACGGCGACGGCACGCGCGTCGGCAAGGACGGCAAGCCGCTGAACCTGCGCATCCTCTGCCACGCCACGGATCCCAACGACAAGGCGGTCGGCAAGTACCTGAAGGAGTGGTGGGGCGATCTCGGCATCGGGCTCAAGGTCAACTGCCTCGACGACGTGTCCGTGCCCTGGTACGCCGGTGAGTACGACCTCGCCTTCGACGGCTGGTCCGTCAACCCCGACCCCGACTTCGTGCTCGGCATCCACACCTGCGCCGCGCTGCCGGTGAAGGCCAAGGAGAGCGCCGCCACCGACAACTTCATCTGCGACAAGAAGTTCGACGAGCTGTACGGCAGGCAACTGGCCGAGTACGACCCCGCCAAACGGGCGGACATCGTCAAGCAGATGCAGTCGTGGCTGTACGACTCGGGCTACATGAACGTCCTCGCCTATCCGAACGCCGTCGAGGCCTACCGCACCGACCAGATCAAGTCCATCACCACCATGCCGACGGCCGCCGGGAACATCTACGGCCAGGACGGATATTGGAGCTGGTGGTCGGCGGTCCCCGCGGATGGGAAGAGTTCCTCCAAGGACGGCAGCTCGACCGGTGTCATCATCGGTATCGCCGCTGCCGCGGTGGTGCTCGTGGGCGGCGGAATCCTGTTCGCCCTGCGCCGCCGTTCGACCGCAGAGGACCGCGAGTAACGCATGACCGCTGACAGCAATCCCGCTCTGCTCGACACCGAGGGCCCCCTGGGCCCCGGGGCCGACGGCGACCCGGCGAAGGCCGGGCCGGCGTCGGCCCGCGGGCCGCGCGCCCGCAACACCCGCGCCTACCTCCTCTATGTGGCGGGCAAGCTCGGCGGCGCGATCGTGTCGCTGTTCGCCGTGCTCGTCACCAGCTTCTTCCTCTTCCGGCTCATCCCCGGCGACCCCGTCAAGCAGATGACGGGCGGCAAGCGCGTATCGGCCGAGCAACTGGCCGCGATGCGCAAGGAGTTCGGCCTCGACAAGTCGGTCATGGCCCAGTTCTGGGACTACACCGGCAACGTCCTGACCGGCGACTTCGGCACGTCGTACCAGTTCCACGCCCCCGTGATGGACAAAATCACCGACGCGCTGCCCGCGACGCTGCTGCTCACCGGAACGGCGTACGTTCTCTACACGCTCATCGGCATCTGGCTGGGCACCCGCACCGCCTGGCGCAACGGCAAGCTCGGCGACCGCTTCAACACCGGGCTCGCCCTGACGCTGTACTCGGTGCCGTCGTTCTGGCTCGGCCTGCTCCTCATCATCACCTTCTCGGTGGGCATCGGGCCGATTCCCGGCATGTTCCCGACCGGTGGCCTGGAGTCCGGGGGCGAGACCGGCTTCGCGTACGTCCTCGATGTCGCGCACCACATGGTGCTTCCGGTCATCACGCTGGTCGCCGTCGGGTACGCGCAGACCCTGCTCGTCATGCGGTCCTCGCTCCTCGACGAGATGGGCAGCGACTATCTGACGACCGCGCGCGCCAAGGGGCTGCGGGACGATCTCGTACGGCGGCGGCACGCCGTCCCCAACGCCATGCTGCCGACGGTGACGCTGATGTTCGTCAACCTCGGCACGGTGGTCGCGGGCGCGATCCTCGTCGAGACCGTCTTCTCCTGGCCGGGCCTCGGCGGGCTCTTCTACCAGGCGCTGAGCGTGCCCGATCTGCCGCTGGTGCAGGGGCTGTTCTTCGTCTTCTCCGTCGCGGTGATCCTGATGAACACCCTGGCCGACGTGATCTATCCGCTGCTCGATCCCCGGGTGGGCCGATGACGACCGAATCCGCACCGACCACACCGACGACCCCGGCCACCCCGCCGGCCGCGCCGGAGGCCAAGAGCGCCCGCTCGCTGGCCTGGACCCGGCGCCGGCACTCCGCCGTCCGGTTCTGGCGCGCGTACCGCACGCACCGCGCCGGACTCGTCGGCCTCGCCGTGCTGGTCGTGATCGCCCTCGCCGCGGTCTTCGCCCCGCTGCTCGTCGGCTCCGACGCGCAGAGCGTGACCGACGCGCCGGGCGATCCGATGGAGTCGCCGAGCGCGGAGTTCCCGCTCGGCACCGACCAGTTCGGGCGCGACCTGCTGGGCCTGCTCGTGTGGGGCGCGCGCATGTCGCTGACCGTCGGGCTGCTCGCCGCCGTGCTCTCGGTGGCCATCGGCACGCTCGTCGGGATCACCGCCGGGCACTTCAAGGGCTGGTACGCCACCGTGATCATGCGGATCACCGACTGGTTCCTGGTGATGCCGACGCTGGTGCTCGCCATCGCGCTCGCCGCGGTGATGTCCGGCACGATCTGGACGATCATCCTGGCGATCGGCGTGACGACCTGGCCGACCACGGCGCGGCTGGTCCGCGCGCAGACCCTCGCGGTGGAGTCCCGCCCGTACATCGAGCGCGCCCAGGCCCTCGGCGGCGGCCACGGCCACATCATGACGCGGCACGTGCTGCCCAACGTCATGCCGCTGGTCCTCGCGCAGACCACGCTGGTCATCTCCGGCGCCATCCTCACCGAGGCCACGCTCGCCTTCCTGGGCCTCGGCGACCCGACCAGCGTCTCCTGGGGCGGCCTGCTGCAGGACGCCCGCGAGGCGGGCGCGGTCAGCGCCGGGCACTGGTGGTACCTCGCGCCGCCCGGTCTGGCCATCGCGATCGTGGCGCTGGCGTTCACGCTGTGCGGCCGCGCCGTGGAATCCGTGCTCAACCCCAGGCTGGGGGCCACCCGTTGAAGGACGTCCAGAAGACCGGCGTACAGAAGACCGGCGTACAGAAGACCGCAGTACGAAAGGCGGGCGAGCGGAAGACCGAAGCGCCGTCCACCGACGTACGCGAGGACGGGGTGCCGGCCGTCGAGCGGCACCGCCTCCTCGACGTGCGGGACCTGGAGGTGACGTACGCGAACGGCGCCGCCGCCGTGCGCGGCGTGCACCTGCACGTCGACGCGGGTCACAAGCTCGGCGTCGCCGGCGAGTCCGGCTGCGGCAAGTCCACGCTGGCGCTGGCCCTGCTGCGGCTGCTGCCGGCCGGCACCAAGGTGTCCGGCGAGATCCTGCTCGACGGCGAGGACGTCCTCACCATGAAGTGGGGCCAGGTCCGCGCGGTGCGCTGGGCGGGCGCCTCGATCGTCTTCCAGGGCGCGATGCACTCGCTGAACGCCGTGCACCGCATCGGCGACCAGATCGCCGAGCCGATCCTGCTGCACAAGAAGGCGACGCAGGCGGGCGCCCGGCAGAAGGTCGGCGAGCTCCTCGAACAGGTGGGGCTGCCCGCCGCCCGCGCGCAGGCGTATCCGCACGAGCTGTCCGGCGGACAGCGCCAGCGCGTGATGATCGCGATGGCGCTGGCCTGCGACCCCCGCCTGATCATCGCCGACGAGCCGACCACCGCGCTCGACGTGATGATCCAGGCCCAGATCCTGCGGCTGATCGAGCAGTTGGTGGGCGAGCAGGACCTCGGCCTGATGATGATCAGCCACGACCTCGCGGTGCTCTCCGACACCTGCGACCGGCTCGCGGTGATGTACGCGGGGCGCGTCGTCGAGGAGGGTCCTGCCACCGAGGTGTACGAGAACGCCCGCCACCCGTACGGCAGGGCGCTGTCGGCCGCCTTCCCGCGGATCGGCGACGCGGCGTCGCGGTTCGCCCCGCGCGGTCTGCCCGGCGATCCGCCCGACCCGTCCGACCTGCCGACGGGCTGTACGTTCCACCTCCGGTGCCCGGTGGCCCTGGACACCTGCGCCACGGAGGACCAGGCCCTGCGGGACGCGGGGCCGCAGCACCGGGCGGCGTGCGTCCACGCGGGCGCGCCGCTGCCGGCGCAGCCCACGTCGGCGCCCGCGACGGCGGAGCGCAACGGGTGACGGGGAGCCCTCCGGTCCCCCGGAGTTTCCGCCGCCTCCTGAGCCCCCGCCGCCTCCGACCCCCCGTGAAGAGGAACCGCGCATGACCGCACAACCGGACACGACCCGCACGGAGGCCGACGGCGGGCCGCTGCCCCTGCTGTCCGCCGCCGACCTGCACATCGCCTTCCCCGGCCGGCGCGGCGCGCCGACCGCGCGGGCGGTGGACGGCGTCGACCTCGACATCAAGGGCGGCGAGATCGTCGCCCTCGTCGGCGAGTCGGGGTGCGGCAAGACGACGCTGGCCCGTTCACTGCTCGGGCTCGTGTCACCGACGTCGGGCAGGGTCACGTTCGGCGGTGAGCCCCTGAACTACTCGGGGCGCGCCCTGAAGGCGTACCGCAAGCGGGTGCAGCTGGTCCTGCAGGACCCGAGCGGCTCGCTCAACCCCCGGCACACGGTGTACGACGCCGTGGCGGAGGGGCTGCGCATCCACGGGTACGCGGGTGACGAGCGGGCGGCGGTCGCGGGGGCGCTCTCGCGGGCCGGGCTGCGGCCGCCGGAGCGGTTCTTCCTGCGCTACCCGCACGAGCTGTCCGGGGGCCAGCGGCAGCGCGTCGTCATCGCGGGCGCGCTGGTCCTGGAACCCGAACTCATCGTCGCCGACGAGCCGGTGGCCTCCCTTGACGCGTCGGTACGGGGCGAGATCCTGGCCCTGCTCCTACGGCTCCGCGACGAACTGGGGCTCTCCGCGCTGGTGGTGACGCACGACCTGGGTCTGGCGTGGAACATCGCGGACCGGGTGGCGGTGATGTACCTGGGCCGGATCGTGGAGACGGGGACGGTGGAGGAGGTCCTGACGGCACCTCAGCACCCGTACACGCAGGCGCTGTTGTCGGTCCTGCCCGAGGCCCCCGGCGAGCCGGTCGTCCTCACCGGCGAACCGCCGGACCCGTCCCGCATCCCGGGCGGCTGCCGCTTCCACGTGCGCTGCCAGGTCCTCGCCTCGGGCGAGGCGGAACGAGCGGGCGTGGCGGGCCGCTGCCGCGGGGAGGATTTGCCGGTCCTGGCGGGCGGCGACGCGACGCAGGTGGCTTGCCATTGGGCAACGGTTTCTGGCGAGGCGCGCTAACGGGCGGGGCGCCTTAACGGGGGGGGTGGGGTATCGGTCCGTCGGCGGCTGCGGGCGCGTCGTGCTTGCTCGC
>NZ_JBIAII010000001.1:46271-743731 GCF_042871345.1 Streptomyces sp. NPDC005863
GCGCAGTTCCCCGCGCCCCTAAAGCGGCCACCGCCCGCCCGTCGACGACTGCGGGCGCGCCGTGGTTGCTCGCGCAGTTCCCCGCGCCCCTGAAGCCGGTGCCGGTTCGTCGGCCGCTGCGGGTGCGTCGTGGTTGCTCGCGCAGTTCCCCGCGCCCCTAAAGCGGCCACCGCCCGCCCGTCGACGACTGCGGGCGCGCCGTGGTTGCTCGCGCAGTTCCCCGCGCCCCTGAAGCGGGGGCTGCGCCCCGCTTACCCATGACGCGCGGAACGAAGGAGCCGGGAACCACGCGCCAGCCCGAACGAACCCACCGCAGCCAACGGCGAGCGGAACCGACGACGACCCAGGGGCGCGGGGAACTGCGCAACAAACCCCCACCGGCCCGCAGCAGCCAACGGCGAACGGGCGGTAGCCGCTTTTAGGGGCGCGGGGAACTGCGCAACGCACCGTCACCGGCCCGCGCAGGACCACGCAGGACTACCCCTCAACCAGCGCCCGACACCGCTTCACGTCATCCGCAATGGCCACCAACAGCGCCTCGACGGAGTCGAACTTCGCCTGTCCCCGCACGAAGGCGAGGAAGTCGACGGCGACGTGCAGCCCGTACAGGTCAAGGCCGACCCGGTCGATCGCGTACGCCTCGACCGTCCGCTCCGTCCCGTCGAACTGCGGATTCGTGCCCACGGAAATCGCCGCCGGCATCGCCTCACCATCCGCGTGCAGCCACCCCGCGTAGACGCCGTCCGCAGGAATCGCGGTGTGCGGCAACGTCTCCACGTTGGCCGTGGGGAACCCCAGCTCACGCCCCCGCTGCGCGCCCCGTACGACGACGCCCTCGACACGGTGCGGGCGCCCGAGGATCTCCGCCGCCCCCGTCATGTCGCCCTCGGCGATCAGCCGTCGCGTCAGGGTGGACGAGAAGGGCTCGCCGCCGCCGGCCTCGCCGCGGACGTACAGGTCGACGACGTCGACCTCGTAGTCGTACGTCCGCCCCTGCTCGGTCAGGAAGGCGACGTCGCCCGCGGCCTTGTGGCCGAAGCGGAAGTTGGGGCCCTCGACGACCACGCGCGCGTGCAGCTTGTCGACGAGGACCTTGACCACGAAGTCGGCGGGCGACAGCTTCGAGAACTCGGTGGTGAACGGCAGGATCAGCAGCGCGTCCACACCCAGCTCGGCCATCAGCTCGGCGCGCCGGTGGTGCGGGGCGAGCAGCGGCGGGTGGCTGCCGGGGCGGACGACCTCGCTGGGGTGCGGGTCGAAGGTGACGACGACCGCGGGCACGCCGAGCTCACGGGCGCGCTCCACCGCGCGCCCGATGATCAGCTGGTGACCGCGGTGCACGCCGTCGTAGGAACCGATGGTGACGACGCTGCGCCCCCAGTCCTGGGGGATGTCCTCCAAGCCACGCCAGCGCTGCACTTCTTTGCTCCTCGCCGAACCCGTATACGTCACGTACTTCTGTACGTTCCCCTTGCCGATTACGCAGGACTAAGACTGCCATGCCGACGGGTCACGGCTCGCACCGGAGCAAGTGGCGGGGGTCACTCCGGCCCGGTCCACCGGACGGGGCCTCGGCGGGGCCTGCGCCGGGACGCGGACGCCGCGCGCGAGCCGCTCGATCGTGCGGCCGGCGCTCGGGCCGACCAGCGCGGCCCAGGCATCCGGGGCGGCGCCGAGCCACGCGACGACCCGCGCGGCGAAGCGGGGATTGTCGCGCGCCGCCTCGACCAGGCTCCGGTCGAAGCGGGTGGCCCCCTCCGGGGTGCGGACCAGCAACTGCCCGATGCGGTGCACGCGCTCGCGGGTCCGGTCATCGTCGTACTCCCCCGCGGCGCGCGCCACCGCCCGCAGGGCGCTCTCCAGGACGTCCGGGTCCCGCTCCTGGCCGAGGAGTACGTCGAACAGTTCGCCCCGCAGGCCGCGCGAGGCGGGGGTGCCGGGCGCGGCGAGCACCGGCGCGAGCGCGGCCCGCACCCGCGCGGGACTGCTGTGCAGCAACCCCGTGACCAGCGGGAAGAGGGCAGAGCGCACGGCGGAACCATGGTCGAGCCGCCGGTCGACGTACGCGGCCGCCGGCCCGGCCGCCTCGGGACGCCTCTCCAGGAGGTCGTGGACGAGGGCGGCCACGCGGTGGGCGAGGGCGGGCGCGGTCACGTCGGCGAGGGCACACAGAATCTCGTCGGTCACCGGCCCCGGCACGTGCAGCAGCCGGGTACGGAAGGCGTCGAGGACGGGCTCGGGATGGGTGGGCAGCGCGGCGGCCGGGGCGGTGGCCGGCAGCAGGGGGTCGCCGGCGGCGAAGCGCGACAGGGCGTGGGGCAGGTGCCGGGAACGGGTCCGCGGATCGTGCACGAGGAGCGCGAGGGCGGCACCGTGCAGGACGTCGTCGCCCCGGGCGAGCAGCGCGAAGGCGGCGTGACGCAGGAGATCGCGGGCGGGCCCGTCGGCGACGTACGGGGCGACACGCGGCCCGTACAGGGCAGCCGCGAGACGCCTGCAGCCCCGCTCATCCCGGGCCCACCGAGCCACGGCACGACAGACGGCGGACGGCTCCTCCTCGACTAGCGCAGCAAGCAGCTCATCGGCACGGGCGGCGATGCGGGTGCGCGAGGGGGTGGAGGGGTCGGTCAGAGGGATGGCGGTACGGGGGGTTGCGCGTGCGGTAGGGGGGTCGGCGCGGTCGACCGGGGCGTGCGCGCGGGTGGAGGCGGGTGCGTCGGCCGGTTCGGCCGAGGGGTCGCCGGAGGCCCGTGTGTCGGCCCGTTCGACCGGGGGGCCGATGGAGGCGGATGTGTCGGCCCGTTCGGCCGAGGGGGCGCTGGAGTCCCACTCATCGGCCCGTTCGACCGAGGGGGCGACACGGGTGCCGTCTCGGCCGGTCACGGCATCGGTGCGGGCGGCGGCGGAGCGGGAGCCGGTACGGATGTCTACGCGGTCGGCCGGGGCGTCCGCGCAGGTGGAGGCGCGTGCGTCGACCGGTTCGGCCGAGGGGTCGAGTGAGGCGCGTGCGTCGACCGGTTCGGCCGAGGGGTCGCCGGAGTCCCACTCATCGGCCCGCCCGGCCGAGGGGGCCACGCGGATGCCGTCTCGGCCGGTCACGGCATCGGTGCAGGGGGCGGCGGATCCGGTACGGGTGCCTACGCGGTCGGCCGGGGCGTCCGCGCAGGTGGAGGCCCGTGGGTCGACCGGTTCCGCCGAGGGGTCGAGGGAGGCGGGTGCGTCGGCCCGTCCAGCCGAGGGGTCGACCCGGACGCCGCCTCGGGCGGTCACGGCATCGGATCCCGTGCGGATGCCTACGCGGTTGGCCGGGACGTCGGTGCGGGCGCCCGGGGCGTCGGCGTGGGGTTCTGCACCAGCGGCCGGGTTCCCCTCCCGCAGGCCGGCACGGTCGTCGCCCACCGTGTCGGCGCGGTCGGCCGAGGCATCGGCACAGGGGTCGGCGCAGCCGGGCACACGCTGGACGTGATCGGCCAGGGCCTCTGCGAGGGCCTCCGCCCGCGCCTCGGCCGAACCCTGGGGAGTGTCGACGCGGATGACCTCGACGTCACCCTCCGTACCGTCGGTCGAGACACCGGCACCAGCGCCCACGCGCCCCGCCAGGAAACCACCCCCCGCACCGTCGCCCAAGGCACCCGCACCCGTCTCAACTCCCCCCGCCAGCAACCCGCCACGGATGTCCGCCCCGTCGGCGAGCACCCCCGAAGGAAGCCCCGACACATCGGCACACGCCCCCACCCGGCCCCCCGGGACGTCGGCACACGTACCCGCCTGGCCCACCCGGCCTCCCGGGATGCCGACACCCTCCCCCACCCCCACCCCCTCCCCACACGCACCCCCGCAATCGACCAACGTCTCGATGAGGTTGTCGATGGCACGGTGCCGATGCGTGTGGAGCAGTGCCTGAGCCGCTGACGCCACCGTCGCGTGCGGCGCGGCCAGCAGCGGGTGCTCGTCGGCGAACCAGCGCACGAGGTGCAATTGGACGGCGGCGGGGTCCGCGGTCAGCAGTTCCGCCACCGCGTCCAGGCACCGGCCCGCCGCCCCCGGCGGCCCGTCCCGCACCACGAGCCGCCGCAGCAGCGCGAACCGGTCGGCCTCCCCCAGCGGCAGCCGCAACCAGAAGGTCACCCCGAACTCCCCCCGCTCGGCGAGGGGTTCGAGCACCGCGAGGTACGGCGACGCGTCGGGTACGCGCAGTAGCACCTCCCCCAACAACCGCGCGGCCCACCACGCGGCGTCCCCCGGCAGCTCCCCGGCCCCCGACTCGGGCTGGCCGGCCCCCGCACATTCCCCCAGCGCGTCCGCCAGCTCCAGCAGGCGCGACGCCAACTCCGCGGCGCCCCGCTGGCGTCCCAGGAGCAGCAAGGCCTGGATCACCGGGCCGATGCGGTGCCGCGGCACCGGAAGCGGGCGCGGCGCCGTCGGCGTGGGATCACCCCGGTCCGACACCGAGGCGGGCCGCGCCACCGCACCGGGCCGATGGCGGTGGCGGTGGACCAGGGACATCAGCGCCCCGTCCACATCCAGATGCATCCCCTGCAACCAGTCCGCCGGCTCCTCGTGCGCGAAGCGGTACCCCGTCCCGGCCGGCACGAGCAGGCCCTCCGTGAGCACCGCCGACGCCCACCCCGTACACCCGGAGAACTCCATCCCGCTCCGCTCGGCCAGCGGTGCGCCCCACGGGAAGACCTCCTCGAACGCGGCCGTGTCCAGACCCCCCTGCCCCGGCCCCAGGCACCGCCGCGCCGCCTCGTGGACCTGCCCCGACACCACCGCCGCGAGCCGCCGCACCGCGCTCCCGCGCAGCCCGTTCGCCGCCGCGAGCCGTACCGCGATCCGCAGGCAGAGCAGGTCCAGATGGGCCTCGAAGATCTCTACCCGGTCCGGTGTGCCCGGCGGCGGCGCGTCCGGCAGCGCGGCCCGCACCTCGCTGAGCAGCCGCAGCGCCAGCGGATGCCGGGCGTCGGCGTCGGACAACGCGTCCTCCGGGATGCCGTACCGCGTCCGGGCCCGGCTCGCCTGCGGCTCGGGCAGCCCTGCGAGCCGTACGCACCCCGGCAGCCCCGCCCCGCCCCCGCCCCCGGCCGCGTGCAGCGACCCCGCGTCGAAGTGCGCCCCGGCCTGCTCCCAGTACTCCGCCCGGCACGCCACCACCAGCCGCGCCCCCGTCTCCCGCAGCCAGCCCTCCGTACCCTCGCTCCACCGCGCGAGACGGTGCGCGAGCGCGGGCGGCATCTCCTCGGGGCCGTCGAGCAGCAGGAGCAGCGGCCGCCCCGCATCCCGCACGAGCCGCGCCACCCGGCCCGCGGAGACGTCCCCAAGGCCGTTCCCGAGGTCACCCGCAGGCGCCTCCCCCGCCGCTTCCAGGATTCGTCCGGCGCGCTCAAGTGCTCGCTCCACCGCGTCGGCCACGGACCCGTCGGTGCCGCACAGGTCGGCGCCGCGCAGCCACAGCGTGGGCGCGGGCTCGGGGCCGTCGGCCCGGCGTCCGGCGAGCGCGGCCAGCTCCGTGGTGCGCCCGGTTCCGGGGTCGCCGACCAGGCCGAGGACCCGCGCGGACCCCGTCGCGAACGCCGCGAACTCGCCCGTGACGTCGGGCCGTTCGACCGGTTCGTGGAGCGGCGCCGGCGGACCGTCACACCCCGACGACGTGGCCGTCAGATGCAGCGCGCCCGCGAGATTGAGGTCCCCGCCGTACGCGGGGACGGTCGCCGCGTTGCGCGCGAGGAGGGCGGCGAGCGGGCCCGCCGGGTCGGCGGCGGCCGCGTCCCGCAGCGCCACCGCGTAACCCGCGGGGCGGTGGGTGCACGGGTCCTGGACCTGGCCGGGTGGCGCGGGATCGGGACACTGGGGCAGCAGGGCCGTCCCGAGGACGGCCACCACCACACCGGACGCGGCGTCCACCACCGGCCCGCCCGCGGCCCCGCCCCCGAGCCGCAGCGCGTCCGCGCCGTCCGTGCCGATCGCCAACTCCAGGGCCGCGCCGACCAGATGGAAGCGGTCCGTCGCCGTGTACGTGACCGCCGCCGAGCCCAGGACTCGCGCCTCACGCCAGCCGCACGCGTCGATCCGCACGTACGAACCCCTCGGCACCGAGTCCCGCACGGTGACGGGGAGCGGTCGCAGCCCCAGCCCCTCGGTGCGGATCAGCGCGAGCCCGGCGTCGGGCAGTGCCACCACGTCGGCGGCGTGCACCACACAGGTGCGCTCGCCCGGCGCGTGCAGGACGACGCGGGCCAGTCCGTCGACCGCCTCGTGGCTGGTGATGATCGTGCCGTGCTCGTCGGCGGCGAACCCCGCGCCCCGCGGGCGTCCGGCGAGATCGTGTATGCGCACCACGGACCGGACGGGAGCCGGGACCGAGGGGCCGCTCGGGCCCCCTGCGTCCCCCGCGCCCCCGGACCGCGGGCCGCGTCCCGCCATGCTCGAACCTCCCCGCCCTGCCCCGTTTCCACGACCGTAGGTCGGGGGTGATCAGTGGGAAAGATCGAGGCGCGAACGCGCCCCCTTGCGACCCCGCGGTTCACTCCGAGCGCCTGCCTGAAGGGGTGAATGAGCGCCCGCCGGTGGATACATCTCTTAGTGGGGGGATCTCAGTGGGGGGGCTCAGTGGGGGAACATGGAGCGGCGGACCTGAGTCCGCCGCTCCACGACAACGACGCCTCACGCGAAGACGGCCAGGCTCTTGGCCTTGCCCCGCGACTCCTCCGCCAGGACCAGGAAGCGGCCCTCCGGATCGAAGACGGCGACGGCGCCGGCACCCGCGTACTCCTCGGGCATGTCGATCCGCACGCCGTTGAGCAGCAGCCGGCCGCGCTTGTCGTCCACGTCCCAGCGCGGGAAGGCCCGGCCCGCGGCCTCGGCCACCGGCATCACCGTCAGCTCCTCCTGGAGCTGGTCGAGGGTCTTCGCCGCGTCCAGCTTGTACGGGCCGACGCGGGTGCGCCGCAGCGCGGTCAGATGGCCGCCCACCCCGAGGTCGGCGCCGAGGTCGCGGGCGAGCGCCCGGATGTACGTGCCCGAGGAGCAGACGACCGAGACGACCAGGTCGAGGACGGGTGTGCCGTCCTCGGCTACGGCGTCGCGGACGTCGTACACCGTGAAGCCGGAGATCTTCACCGGCCGGGCCGGGATCTCGAACTCCTCGCCCTTGCGGGCGCGCGCGTACGACCGCTTGCCGTCGATCTTGATGGCGCTGACCTTCGACGGCACCTGCATGATGTCGCCGGAGAGCTTGGCGATGCCGGCGTCGACGTCCGCACGGGCGACCTTTGAGGCGTCGGTGGACGAGGTGATCTCGCCCTCGGCGTCGTCGGTGAGCGTGTTCTGCCCGAGCCGGATGGTCCCCAGGTACTCCTTCTCGGTCAGCGCGAGGTGGCCGAGGAGCTTGGTGGCGCGCTCGACACCGAGGACCAGGACGCCCGTCGCCATCGGGTCGAGGGTGCCCGCGTGGCCGACGCGGCGGGTCCTGGCGATCCCGCGCATCTTGGCCACGACGTCGTGCGAAGTGAAGCCGGACGGCTTGTCGACGATGACAAGGCCGTCCGGCGTTGTGGTGCTGCTCTTGCTCATGCTCGGGCGTCGCCGTCCGTCTCGTCGGCGTCGTCGTCCTCGGGCTTGCGGTACGGGTCCGCGCCGCCCGCGAACTCGGCGCCCGCGGAGACCTCCCGGACCTTCTCGTCGGACATCCGTGCCTTGTCGAGCAGGTCCTCGATGGCCCGCGCGTTGTCCGGCAGGGCGTCCGCGACGAAGGCCAGCGTCGGCGTGAACTTCACGCCCGCGGCCTGGCCGACCGCCGAGCGCAGGACGCCCTTGGCGCTCTCCAGGCCCGCGGCCGCGGCCGCGCGGTCCTCGTCGTCGCCGTAGACCGTGTAGAAGACCGTGGCCTCCCGCAGGTCACCGGTCACCCGGGTGTCCGTGATGGTCACGTGCGTGCCGAGCCGCGGGTCCTTGATCCCGCGCTGCAGCTTCTGCGCAACCACCTCTCGGATGAGGTCCGCCAGCCTTTTCGCCCGCGCGTTGTCGGCCACTGCTCCGTCTCCCTTATCCCCGGGCATTCCCTGGGCTTGTCTTGCTGTTCAATCATCGTCGCCGTGCAGCCGCCGTCGTACCGACAGCAGCTCCACTTCGGGCCGGGCGGCGACGAGGCGCTCGCACCGGTCCAGTACGTCCGTGAGATGGCCCCAGTCGCCCGACACCACCGCGAGGCCGACCTCGGCCCTGCGGTGCAGGTTCTGATCGCCCACCTCCGCCGCGCTCACCGCGAACTTGCGCTGGAGCTCGGCGACGATCGGGCGGACGACGGAGCGTTTCTCCTTCAGCGAATGTACGTCGCCGAGGAGCAGATCGAAGGACAGAGTCCCCACATACATGTGTGTCCGGATATCCCGCCGGTACGGGTTCGAGGCCCCGCCAACCACTTGGCGGGGACACCAGAACCGTACACGGAACGGCCGGGGCCGATCGACGGGATTTTCCCCGTCGACCGGCCCCGACACTGACCACGCGGATCAGGCTGTCCTCGGACAGTCGATCAGCCGCGCGGCTTCTCGCGCATCTCGTACGTCGCGATGACGTCGTCGATCTTGATGTCGTTGAAGTTGCCGAGGTTGATACCGCCCTCGAACCCTTCGCGGATCTCGGTGACGTCGTCCTTGAAGCGGCGCAGACCCTCGATGTTGAGGCTCTCCGCGATGACCTTGCCGTCGCGGAGCAGTCGGGCCTTGGTGTTGCGCTTGACCTCGCCGGAACGGATGAGGACACCCGCGATGTTGCCGAGCTTGGACGAGCGGAAGACCTCGCGGATCTCCGCAGTGCCGAGCTCGACCTCCTCGTACTCCGGCTTGAGCATGCCCTTGAGGGCCGCCTCGATCTCCTCGATGGCCTGGTAGATCACCGAGTAGTAGCGGACGTCGACGCCCTCGCGCTCCGCCATCTGCGCGGCACGGCCGGCCGCACGGACGTTGAAGCCGATGACGATGGCGTCGGAGCCCATCGCCAGGTCGATGTCGGACTCGGTGACCGCACCCACACCGCGGTGCAGGACGCGGATGTCGACCTCTTCGCCGACGTCGAGCTGGAGCAGCGAGGACTCGAGAGCCTCCACCGAACCGGACGCGTCGCCCTTGATGATGATGTTGAGGTCCTGGACCAGGCCCGCCTTGAGCACCTGGTCGAGGTCCTCGAGGGACACCCGGCGGGTGCGCTTGGCGAACGCGGCGTTGCGCTCACGGGCCGCACGCTTCTCGGCGATCTGACGCGCCGTACGGTCCTCGTCGACAACCAGGAAGTTGTCGCCGGCACCCGGCACGTTGGTGAGACCGAGCACGAGGACGGGGGTCGACGGGGTCGCCTCCTCCACGTTCTCGCCCTTGTCGTCGAGCATCGCGCGGACTCGGCCGTAGGCGTCACCGGCGACCATCGTGTCGCCGACGCGGAGAGTACCGCGCTGGACGAGGACGGTCGCGACGGCGCCGCGGCCCTTGTCGAGGTGGGCCTCGATCGCGATGCCCTGCGCGTCCTGCTCCGGGTTGGCCCGCAGGTCGAGCGAGGCGTCCGCGGTCAGGACCACGGCCTCGAGCAGCTGCTCGATGTTGACGCCCTGGCGCGCGGAGATGTCGACGAACATCGTGTCGCCGCCGTACTCCTCGGCCACCAGACCGAACTCGGTGAGCTGACCGCGCACCTTGGTCGGGTCGGCACCCTCGACGTCGATCTTGTTGACCGCGACCACGATCGGCACGTCGGCCGCCTTGGCGTGGTTCAGCGCCTCGATCGTCTGCGGCATCACACCGTCGTTCGCCGCGACCACGAGGATCGCGATGTCGGTGGACTTCGCACCACGGGCACGCATGGCGGTGAACGCCTCGTGACCGGGGGTGTCGATGAAGGTGATGGCGCGCTCTTCGCCGTTGACCTCGGTCGCGACCTGGTAGGCACCGATGTGCTGGGTGATGCCACCGGCCTCGCCCGCGACGACGTTCGTCTTGCGGATGGCGTCGAGGAGGCGGGTCTTGCCGTGGTCGACGTGACCCATGACGGTCACGACCGGCGGACGGGAGACGAGTGCTTCCTCGCCGCCCTCGTCCTCGCCGAACTCGATGGAGAACGACTCGAGGAGCTCGCGGTCCTCCTCCTCCGGGCTGACGATCTCGAGGACGAAGTTCATCTCGTCCGCGAGGAGCTTCAGCGTCTCGTCGGAGACGGACTGCGTGGCGGTGACCATCTCGCCGAGGTTCATCATCACGCCGACCAGCGAAGCCGGGTTGGCGTTGATCTTCTCGGCGAAGTCGGTCAGCGAGGCACCGCGCGACAGACGGACGGTCTGTCCGTTGCCGCGAGGCAGCATGACGCCGCCCACCGACGGGGCCTGCATGGCCTCGTACTCCTGGCGCCTCTGCCGCTTCGACTTGCGACCGCGACGGGCGGGCCCGCCGGGACGGCCGAACGCACCCTGCGTGCCACCACGGGCACCGGGACCGCCGGGACGGCCACCGAAGCCGGGACGGCCGCCAAAGCCGCCGCCGCCACCGGGACGACCGGCACCGCCGCCACCCGGACCGCCGGGACGGCCGGCGAAGCCGCCGCCACCCGGACCGCCGGGACGGCCGGCGAAGCCGCCGCCACCGCCTGGACGCCCGCCACCGCCGGGCCGGCCTCCAGCCGGGCCTCGGCCGCCACCGCCGGGGCCACCACCGGGACGCGGGCCCGCGGCGGGACGCTGCGGCATCATGCCGGGGTTCGGACGGTTACCGGCGGGACCGCCGCCGGGACGCGGAGCGCCGCCCTGCGGGCGGGGCATGCCGCCCGGGGTCGGACGGGCGCCGCCCTGACCCTGCGGACGGGGAGCGCCACCGGGGCCGCCCTGACCGCCCTGCGGGCGCGGGGCGCCGCCGGGGCCACCGGGGCCGCCGCCGGGACGCGGGGCACCGCCCGGACGGGGCGCCTGCGGGCGCGCCATGCCGGTGGAGCCACCAGAGGTGAAGGGGTTGTTGCCCGGACGCGGACCCGCGGGACGGGCACCGCCCGGACGCGGGGCGCCGCCCTGGCCGCCGGGGCGCGGGGCACCCTGACGGTCGCCGCGGTCACCACGGTCACCGCGGTCGCCGCGGTCACTGCGACCCTGGCCACCCTGACCCTGACCCTGGCCCTGGCCGGGGGCCGGACGGCCACCGGGCTTCGGGGCACCCGGCCGAGCGGCCGGACGGGGGGTCTGCGAGGCCGCGGAGGCCGCCGGAGCAGCCGGGGCGGCGGGCGGAGCGGTGAACTCCGGGGCAGCGGGAGCCGGCGAGGCCGGCGCGGGCTTGGGGGCCGGCGGCTTCGGGCCGGGCGTCGGGCGCGGGCCCGGCGTGGCCGGAGAGGCCGGCTTCTCGGCCGCGGCGGGCTTGGGCGCCGGCGGCTTGGGCGCGGCCGGACCCGGACGGGCGGCCTGCGCGGGAGAGGACGACGCCGAACCCGAGGGGGACGGCGGCTTGGGGGCGGCCTGCTTGCGCGGCGCGCCGGGCTTGGCGGCGGACTTGCCGTTGCCGCCGCCCTGCTGGAATGCGTCAGTCAGTTTGCGTACCACAGGCGCCTCGATCGTCGAGGACGCCGAACGTACGAATTCACCGAGATCTTGGAGCTTGGCCATGACGACCTTGCTCTCTACTCCGAACTCCTTGGCGAGTTCGTATACCCGGACCTTAGCCACTTCGCTCCTTTTAGGTCCGGGTTACGCCGGACCGTCGCTACTTCATGGGCGTACTCATCGCGTGCTCATCGAGTGCTCATCGCAATCTCGACCTACTTCCAACTCGCGGAATACCAGGGCCACACGGGGTTCCGTGCGACCACGTCTTACGTTGCTGCCTGCTGGATCGTCTCGACCGCTCGGCGTACCGCCTCGGTGTCGAGCGGTCCCTGGGCTCGAAGGGCCCGCGGGAACGCCCGACGGCGGATCGCCTGGTCCAGACAGACCAGGGCGGGGTGTACATAGGCACCCCGGCCGGGCAGCGTACCGCTTGGATCGGGGGCGCAGGCGCCCTCTTTCGCCACGATGCGCAGCAGTTCGCTCTTGGCCGCTCGCTCCCGGCACCCCACACAGGTGCGCTCAGGGCATGCGCGGGCATGCGTCCGGCCAGACACGCTTAAGTCTACCTCCCCGCACCGACCTCACCCCTTTGGGGCAAGAATCGAACGGCTACTCGCCACATACTGTCGTGATCGCAGCGGTGGCCGCCCGGAATTTATTCCCGCGCCCGCTCCGCCGCAGGTCCGCTACTGGTCGGCCGGCTGCTCGGTGTCGGGCCGGATGTCGATGCGCCAGCCCGTGAGCCGGGCGGCGAGGCGGGCGTTCTGCCCCTCCTTGCCGATGGCGAGCGACAGCTGGTAGTCCGGCACGGTCACCCGGGCCGAGCGCGCGGCGAGGTCGACGACCTCGACCTTGCTGACGCGGGCCGGGGAGAGCGCGTGGGCGACCATGTCGGCCGGGTCGTCCGACCAGTCGACGATGTCGATCTTCTCGCCGTTGAGCTCGGCCATCACGTTGCGCACGCGGCTGCCCATCGGGCCGATGCAGGCGCCCTTGGCGTTGAGCCCGGAGCGCGTCGAACGGACCGCGATCTTGGTCCGGTGGCCGGCCTCGCGGGCGATGGCCGAGATCTCGACGGAACCGTCGGCGATCTCGGGCACCTCGAGCGCGAAGAGCTTCTTGACCAGGTTCGGGTGCGTGCGCGACAGGGTCACGGACGGACCGCGGACGCCCTTGGCCACCCGGACCACGTACGAGCGCAGGCGCAGCCCGTGCGGGTAGTCCTCGCCCGGCACCTGCTCCTGGACGGGCAGGATGGCCTCGAGCTTGCCGATGTCGACCAGCACGTTCTTCGGGTCGCGGCCCTGCTGGACCACGCCGGTGACGATGTCGCCCTCGCGCCCGGCGTACTCGCCGAGCGTCACGTCGTCCTCGGCGTCGCGCAGGCGCTGCAGGATGACCTGCTTCGCCGTGGTCGCGGCGATGCGGCCGAAGTCGGACGGGGTGTCGTCGAACTCCTTGGCCTCCTGGCCCTCTTCGAGGTCCGCGGGGTCCTCCGTCGCCCACACCGTCACGTGGCCGCTGTCGCGGTCCAGCTTGACGCGGGCGCGCCGGAAGCTTCCCTCGGTGCGGTGGTAGGCGATGAGGAGGGCCGATTCGATCGCCTCGACGAGCAGGTCGAAGGAGATCTCCTTCTCCCGGACCAGACCCCGCAGGGCACTCATGTCGATGTCCACGGCTACGCCTCCTCTTCCTTCTTGTCCTTGCGGTTGAACTCGACCTGCACGCGCGCCTTGTCGATCTCGGTGAAGGCGAGGCGGCGGGACGTGGCCTTGCGGCCCTTCACGCCGGGCACCTCGAGGTCGAGC
Source organism: Streptomyces sp. NPDC005863 (assembly GCF_042871345.1). NCBI lineage: Bacteria > Bacillati > Actinomycetota > Actinomycetes > Kitasatosporales > Streptomycetaceae > Streptomyces > Streptomyces sp. NPDC005863. The sequence continues at coordinate 59,649 of NZ_JBIAII010000001.1, forward strand.
CCCTCGTCGTCCACGGTGAGGATGCGGGCGGTCAGCTCGCCGCCCTCGGTCAGCTGGAACTTCACCAGGCGGTCCACGGCGCGCAGGTAGTGACGGCGCTCGGTCAGGGCTCGCTCGGCGCCGGGGGATCCGACCTCCAGGTCGTACTCCCCCTCACCCATGGCGTCGCTCTCGTCGAGCTGCGCGGAGAGCAGACGGCTCACTTCCGCGATCTGGTCCAGGTCCACGCCGTCGTCGGAGTCGATGACGACTCTCAGCACTCGCTTGCGTCCGACCGAGGCCACTTCGATCTCTTCGAGATCCAGGTCCTGGGAGCTGACGAGCGGTTCCAGTAGTTGCCGCAGCCTCTCGCTCTGGGTGGTGCTCATCCGGGTGACTCCTCGGCCGCGTGTGCTGTTGTGGGTGCGTTGCAAGTCTGCGTGTCAGGTCAAAGGGTATCCGGTCCGAAGGGGTGTTGCCGCCCACCTGCGGGGGCGGACGCCGCTCCGGACCCGAGCCGCTCGCGGGCGCCGGGGCGGTCCGAAGGTACGGTGATCACCGGGTCCGTGCCCACCGATCTCCCTTTCCGTTCTTTTCCGTTCGTTTCCACCACTTTCTCGCTCGCGCCTTTTGGCCTTCCTTCCGAGGACGTCTGCCGTGCCGTCGTATCTCACCGCCCCGCGGTCCCGCCCGGGCCCGCGCCGAAGGAGTCTGCTCACCGGGGCCGCCGGCGTCGCGTCGGCCGCGCTGCTCGCGGGCTGCACGGACTCCGCCGAATCCGCCGACGAACGCCCGTCCGCCGTACGACGGGTGCGCGCGAGGGCGGCGAGCGAGAGCCGGGAACTGCTGCGGCACTACGACGCCGTCATCGCCGCGCACCCCTCGCTCGCCGGACGGCTCGGACCGCTGCGCGCCGAGGTGAAGCGGCACACGGAGGCCTTCGAGGACGGCCCCGCCGAGAGCGCCACGGCCGCCGCCTCCGGGTCGGCGTCCCCGTCCGCCTCCGCGCCCACGCCGAAACCGGCCGTGTCCGAGGACCCCGCCAAGGCGGTGCGCGCCCTCGCCGACGCCGAGCGCGAGCTGGCCGACCGCCGCGGCGACGTCCTCCTTGACGCCCCCGCCGAGCAGGGCAGGCTGCTCGCCTCGGTGGCCGCGGCGGGCGCGGCCCACGCGTATCTGCTGAGCGAGACGGAGGGTGACAAATGAGCGACGCCGACGCCTCGAAGGACGAGGAGCTCAAGGCCCTGCAGGCGGCGCTCGGCGCCGAGCACGCCGCCGTCTACGGCTACGGCGTCGTCGGCGGCCGCATCGGCGACAAGCGCCGGGCCGAGGCGCGCACGGCGTACGACGCCCACCGCGCCCGGCGCGACGAGCTGCAGCGCGCGGTGCGCGACCTCGGCGGTGAGCCGCAGTCCGCGGACGCGGCGTACTCGCTGCCGTTCCCGGTGCCGGACTCCGCGGCGGCCGTGCGGCTCGCCACCGAGCTGGAGGACCGGGTCGGGGGCGTCTACTCCGATCTCGTACGGGCCGCTTCGGGCGCCCGGCGGGGCAACGCGGCGCGGGCGCTGCGGGAGGCCGCGGTGCGGGCGGCGCGCTGGCGGGGCGGGAGCGTAGCCTTCCCTGGGCTCGCCGAGCGGTCGACACCGTCCGCGCCGGCCACGCCCAAGGCGTAACGCTCAAGGAAGGGATCGACTCGCGCATGGCTCTCGAACCGCCGCAGCGCCTCGTCACAGCACTCGGCGAGAGCGCGCGGGACGGCGACGACTGGCTGGAGAAGCTGCCCGAGGCAGCCGAACAGGCCGTCGCTCTACGCGAGTTGACCGTCGAGCGGGTGCACGTGCCCGGCGGCCGCAGCAGCCTCGTCCTGATGGTGCAGCAGGCCGACGGCACACCCGCCGTGCTGAAGCTGGTGCCGCCCCGGTCCCGGCCGGAGAGCGAACGGGCCGCGCTCGCCCACTGGAACGGGCTCGGCGCCGCGCGGCTGCTCGACCCCGAGTGCGCGGACGGGGCGCTGCTCCTGGAGCGGCTGCACCGGGACGTCTCGGTGCGTTCGCTGCCCGAGCCCAAGGCGCTGCTCGAGGCGGCCGGGACGCTGCGGCGGCTGTGGGTCGCCCCGCCCGCCGGGCACCGCTTCGAGACGGTGGCCGAGCGGACCGGGCGGCAGGCCGAGGCCATGCGGGCCTTCGCCGGCGCGGAGCCGGAGGTCGCCCCGCTGGTCGACGCCGCGCTCACGGCGCGGGACGGGCTGCTCGCCGCGGCCGCGGAGCCGAAGCTGCTGCACGGCACGTTCCGGCAGAGCAAGGTGCTGGCCGGGGACCGGCTGCCGTGGCTTGCGGTGGGGCCCGACCCGGTGGTCGGCGACACCGCCTTCGACCTGGCGCGACTGGTGCGTGACCGGGTCGAGGACCTGATCGCGTCGCCGTCGGGCGCCTCGATCACCCGGCGGCGCGTGAAGAAGCTCGCCGAGTCCCTGGAGGTCGACCAGGAGCGGCTGCGCGGCTGGACGCTGTTCCGGGCCGTGGAGTCGGGCGTCCGGGCGCTGCGGGTGGGGCGCGGCCAGGACGCGGAGCTGCTGCTTGAGTTCGCGGGCTGGCTGTAGCGGTACGCGAGAGGGCGCACCCCGCGATGCGGGGTGCGCCCTCGTCGTCTGTCCGGTCAGGCGGTGAGGCGTGCGACGGCCTCGTCGACCGTGAGCTCCTCGCGCTCGCCGGTGCGGCGGTCCTTCAGCTCCACGACGCCCTCGGCGGAGCGGCGGCCCGCGACCAGGATCTGCGGGACGCCGATCAGCTCGGCGTCGGTGAACTTCACGCCCGGGGAGACCCCGGCCCGGTCGTCGACCAGGACGCGTGCGCCCGCGGCGCCCAGCTTCTCGGCGACCTCCAGGGCCAGCTCGGTCTGCAGCGCCTTGCCGGCGGCGACCACGTGGACGTCGGCCGGGGCGATCTCCTTGGGCCAGCACAGGCCCTTGTCGTCGGCGGTCTGCTCGGCGAGCGCCGCCACCGCGCGGGAGACGCCGATGCCGTACGAGCCCATGGTCACGCGGACCGGCTTGCCCTCCTTGCCGAGGACGTCGAGCTGGAAGGTGTCGGCGTACTTGCGGCCGAGCTGGAAGATGTGGCCGATCTCGATGGCGCGGTCCAGCTTGAGGCCGGCGCCGCAGTTCGGGCACGGGTCGCCCTCTTCGACCACGACGACGTCGAGATAGTCGTCGACCTGGAAGTCGCGGCCGCACACCACGTTCTTGGCGTGCTTGTCCTGCTGGTTGGCGCCGGTGATCCAGGCGGTGCCGGGGGCGACGCGCGGGTCGGCGATGTAGCGGACCTTCGCCAGGCCCTGCGGGCCCACGTAACCCCGGACGAGGTCGTCGCGGCCCTCGAAGTCCTCGGCGGTGACGAGCTCGACCTCGGCGGGGGCCAGGTGCTCGCCGAGCTTGCCGAGGTCGACCTCGCGGTCGCCGGGCACGCCGACGGCCACGATCTCGCCGTCCACCTTGACCAGGAGGTTCTTCAGGGTGGCGGAGGCCGGGACGCCGAGGTGCTCGGCGAGGGTCTCGATGGTCGGGGTGTCGGGGGTGTCCAGCTCCTCGACGGGGCCGTGCGCCGAGCCGTCGACGGGCGCCAGCGCGAAGGTCACGGCCTCGGTGTTGGCGGCGTAGTCGCAGGACGGACAGTCCACGAAGGTGTCCTCGCCGGCCGGGGCGGGGGCCAGGAACTCCTCGGAGGCCGAGCCGCCCATGGCGCCGGAGATGGCGGAGACGATGCGGTAGTCGAGGCCGAGGCGCTCGAAGATCTTCTGGTACGCGCCGCGGTGCAGGGCGTACGCCTCGGCGAGGCCCTCGTCCGTGGTGTCGAAGGAGTACGAGTCCTTCATCTGGAACTCACGGCCACGCAGCACGCCGGCGCGGGGGCGGGCCTCGTCGCGGTACTTCGTCTGGATCTGGTAGAGGATCACCGGCAGGTCCTTGTAGGACGAGCACTGGTCCTTGACGACCTGGGTGAAGATCTCCTCGTGGGTGGGGCCGAGGAGGTAGTCGGCGCCCTTGCGGTCCTTGAGGCGGAAGAGCAGGTCGCCGTACTCCTCGTAGCGCCCGGACGCCTCGTAGGGCTCCTTGGGCAGCAGCGCCGGCAGCAGGACCTCCTGGCCGCCGATGGCGTCCATCTCCTCGCGTACGACGCGGGCGATGTTCTCGTAGACCTTCTTGCCGAGCGGCAGCCAGGTCCAGATGCCCGCGGCGGTACGGCGGACGTAGCCGGCCCGGACGAGCAGCTTGTGGTTGAGCGTCTCGGCGTCCGCCGGGTCGTCGCGCAGTGTCTTGACCATCAAACGGGACATGCGCTGGACCTGGGCCATGATTGTTTACTCCTGCTGCGTGAGGGTGATGCCCAGGAGGTTAGCCGGGGCCCCGGCGCGGGCGGAAATCGGTTGTTGCTCAGACCCGTCGCGGCAGCGGCAGCGGGGCGCCCATCACGGCGTACGGCTTGGCGGCGCTCGGGAAGAGCACGCGGCGTGCCAGGTCCGTATAGCCGAGGGAGCGGTACAGGCCCCGGGCGGGGCTCTCGACGTCGATCGCGGAGAGGATCGAGCGGGGCTCGGGGACGCCCTCGGTGATGGTGGTGATCAGCGTGCGGCCGACGCCGCGGTTCTGGTGGCCGGGGTGCACGTGCAGCTCGGTGATGACGAAGGAGTCGTCGAGCCAGTCGTCCAGGTTCTGGCTGCGCAGATACGGCTCGACGACCGTGGACCACCAGTGGTGGCGGTCGTTGGGCATGCCGTAGACGAAGCCGACGAGCCGGCCGTCGGGGGTGGTCGCGCCGAACGCGCGGGCCTGCGGATAGCTGACGTGGCGCAGGACGATCTGGCGCCGCACGGCCACTTCCTCGTCGCTCAGCCCGAAGGCGTGGGCCTGGACGCGCAGCGCGTCGTCCACGCGTGCGGCGAGGTCGAGGGGCCCGATCACGACGTCGTCTGTCATGGGATCGACCCTACTTCGCCGGGGTCCCGATCAGAACAGGACGCTCATGAACGCCCCGACCTCCTGGAAGCCCACCCTGCGGTAGGCCGCCCTGGCCGCGGTGTTGAAGTCGTTGACGTACAGGCTGGCGACCGGGGCGATGTCGGCGAGGGCGTAGCGCAGGACGGCGGCCATGCCGGGGGCGGCGAGGCCGCGGCCGCGGTACTCGGGGGCCACCCAGACGCCCTGGATCTGGCAGGCCTGCGCGGTGGCGGCGCCGATCTCCGCCTTGAAGACGACCTTGCCGTCCCGGTCGACGCGGGCGAAGGAGCGGCCCGAGCCGACGAGTTCGGCGACGCGGGCCTGGTAGAGCAGTCCGCCGTCCCCCGCGAGCGGGGAGATCCCGACCTCCTCGGTGAACATCGCCACGCACGCCGGCATGATCGTCTCCATCTCGTCCTTGCGGACGCGACGGACGTACGGGTCCGGGGTGATGTCGTCCGGGAGCCGGTCGGTGACCATCAGGGGCTGCTGGGCACGGACCTCGCGGGCGGGGCCCCAGGACGGTTCGAGGAGCCGCCAGAGCTGGGCGGTGGAGGCGGCGGGCCCGACGATGGACGAGCAGCGGCGCCCGGCCCTGCGGGCACGGTCGGCGAAGCCGCGGATGGCGCGCGGGGTCGCGCAGATGGGGACGAGGTTGGCGCCCGCGTAGCAGAGAGAGGCGAGCATGCCGTCCTCGTACCAGCCCCACATCTCGCCGCCGAGGCGCCACGGGTCGAGGCCCGCCACCTGGACACGGGCGGTCACAAAGGCGTTGGCGACCGGCTCGCGGTCGAGCACGGCGATCGCGGCGTCGAGGTCACTCGGTTCGAGGACCCGGGTGGTGGTCTGAGTCAACACGTGCGGGGGCCTCACCATACGGTCTGCTGATCTCCGCACTGTACCTGGCGGGGGCGCCTTGTGCGGGGGGCGCCTTTTGTCTGGCGCCTCTGCCTCGCCGGGGGCGGCTGGCCCTGGGCGGGGGCGGGGGCTTGTCGCCGCTGCGCGGCGGGGCGGGGGGCCTCCGGCTGCGTCACGGGGGGGGGAGGCTTTTTGCCGCTGCGCGGCGGGGGGGGCTTCCGACTGCGTCACGATGGGGTGGACGCTTTTCGCCGCTGCGCGGCGGGGGCTGGCCCTCGGGTGCCTTGCGGCGGGGGCGGGCGTGTTTCGCCGCTGCGCGGCTGGGGCCGGCCTCCCGGTGCCTCACGGTGGGGGCGGGCGATTCTCGCCGCTGCGCGGCTGGGGCTGGTCCCCCGGGCGCCTTTCGGCGGGGGTGAGCGCGTTTCGCCTCTACGCGGCTGGGGCTGGCCCCTCGGTGCCGTCCGGCGGGGTGGGCGGTTCTCGCCGCTGCGCGGCCGAAGTTGGTCCCCGGGTGCATTCCGGAGGGGGCGAGCGCTTCTCGCCGCTACGCGGCTGGGGATGGCCCCGGGTGCCCTCCGGCGGAGGCCAGCGCGTTTCACCGCCGCGCGGCGGGAGCCGGCTCTCGCTGTATCGCGGGGAGGACGGGCGCTTTTCGCCGCTGAGCGGGCGGGGCCAGCCCGCGGGTGCCTTCCGGCAGAGCGGGCGGCACGGCCGAGGCTCGGCCCGGGCTGCCTTCCGGCGGGGCGGGCGCTTTCATCGATGCTCGGCTGGGGCTCGCCCTCGGCTGCCTCTTGGTGGGGGCGGGCGTCCTTTCGCCGCTTCGCGGCGGGGTCGGCCCACCCGCCCACCCGTTTGCCCGGCGACGTCACGTTGCCGGATAGGGCGGGCGGGTGGGGAAACCGCCGCGGAGCGGCGGGCCGGGCCGGGGCGGTGCCGGGGATCGTGTGTACGGCGCGAAATCCGCACCCGCGACCAGGACCGACGTACGGGCGGGCGGGTGGGGGAACCGCCGCGGAGCGGCGGGCCGGGTCGGGGCGGTGCCGGGGGCCGTGTGTACGGCGTGGCACCGCATCCTGCGCATGGGCGGGCAGGGAACCGCCGCGGAGCGGTGGGCCAGGCTCGGGCGGTGCCGGGCACGGGGTGCACCGGGCCGGAGGCACACCCCCGCACCCCGTCGACCCCGCATCGACCACCCCGTACCCCTCCCAGCCCCCACCCCCCACCCCCCCCACGCAAGAAACCCCGCGCCGCCAGGACAGGCGGCACGGGGCGGGCAGGAAAGAGAGTGCGCGGGCGTCAGCCCGCGACGGAGATCGTCGGCTCGCCGGAGGCCACGCCGTCCTTCTCCATCTGCTCCGCGATCTTCATCGCCTCATCGATGAGCGTCTCCACGATCTTCGACTCGGGCACCGTCTTGATGACCTCGCCCTTGACGAAGATCTGGCCCTTGCCGTTGCCGGAGGCGACGCCGAGGTCGGCCTCGCGGGCCTCGCCAGGACCGTTCACGACGCAGCCCATGACGGCGACGCGCAGCGGGACCTCCATGCCGTCCAGGCCCGCGGTGACCTCTTCGGCGAGCTTGTAGACGTCGACCTGGGCGCGGCCGCAGGACGGGCAGGAGACGATCTCCAGGCGGCGCTGGCGGAGGTTGAGGGATTCGAGGATCTGGATGCCGACCTTGATCTCCTCCGCGGGCGGCGCGGAGAGGGAGACGCGGATCGTGTCGCCGATGCCCTCGGAGAGCAGCGCGCCGAACGCGACCGCCGACTTGATCGTGCCCTGGAAGGCGGGGCCCGCCTCGGTCACACCGAGGTGCAGCGGGTAGTCGCAGGCCGCGGCGAGCTGGCGGTAGGCGTTGACCATGACCACCGGGTCGTTGTGCTTGACCGAGATCTTGATGTCGCGGAAGTCGTGCTCCTCGAAGAGGGACGCCTCCCACAGGGCCGACTCGACGAGCGCCTCGGGGGTCGCCTTGCCGTACTTCTTCAGGAGCCGCGCGTCCAGCGAGCCCGCGTTGACGCCGATCCGGATCGGCGTGCCCGCGTCCTTGGCGGCGCGCGCGATCTCCTTGACCTTGTCGTCGAACTGCTTGATGTTGCCGGGGTTCACCCGGACCGCCGCGCAGCCCGCGTCGATCGCCGCGAAGACGTACTTCGGCTGGAAGTGGATGTCGGCGATCACCGGGATCTGCGACTTCTTGGCGATGATCGGCAGCGCGTCGGCGTCGTCCTGCGTGGGGCAGGCGACGCGGACGATCTGACAGCCGGAGGCCGTCAGCTCCGCGATCTGCTGCAGCGTCGCCCCGATGTCGGACGTACGCGTCGTCGTCATCGACTGCACCGAGACCGGTGCGTCCCCGCCGACGGCCACCGCGCCGACCTGGATCTTGCGGCTGACCCTTCGGTCGGCGAGCTTGGTCGGAACGGACGGGATTCCGAGCGATACGGCAGTCATCTGGCGAGCATCCCCAAGAGTGTGGATCACAGAGGCGTGAGTCGAGGTCCCGAGATCGGCGGGCTCCAGGCTTCGAGATTACGGCACCCGGTGGTGGCCGAACACATCCCGTCCCAAAGTCCACCCAATGGAGGGCGGCCCGTCACATAGTGTTTCGGGCCGCCGCAAACCTCTCGTAAGAGGACGCTTGCGGAGAAGCGTCCGGTTCCTTCACGCGTCCGGTTCCCTCAGGAGAGTCTCACCGGGTTCACCACGTCCGCGATGAGCACCAAAATCGTGAAGCAGATGAAGATGCCCGCGACCACGTACGCGACCGGCATCAGCTTGGCGACGTCGAACGGGCCCGGGTCGGGGCGGCGCAGGACCTTCGCCGCGTTGCGCCGCACGGACTCCCACAGGGCGCCCGCGATGTGGCCGCCGTCGAGCGGGAGCAGCGGCAGCATGTTGAACAGGAACAGGGAGAGGTTGAAGCCCGCGATGAGGAACAGCATCATCGCGATCTGGTTCTCCGGCGGGATGTCCAACGTGAACACGTCACCGCCGACGCGGGCCGCGCCGACCACGCCCATCGGGGAGTCCTGCTTGCGCTCGCCGTCGCCGAACGCCGCGTTCCACAGGTCGGGGATCTTGGAGGGCAGGGCGACGATCGACTCGACGCCGTTCTCCATCATGTCGCCCATGCGGTCCATGGACTCGCCGAAGGACTGCTGGACGATGCCGGTGGCGGGCGTGAAGCCGAGGAACCCGGCGTACACGTACTTGCCCTCCACGTAGGCGCCGTCGCCGTCGGTCTTGGTGACCTGGTTCTTGATCAGGTTCGCGTGCAGGTCGACCCGCTTGCCGTCGCGCTCGACCGTGATGGTGGCCGGGCCGATGGTCTCGCGGATCTTCGTCTGGAGCGTGGACCAGTCCTCGACGGGCTTGCCCTGGAAGGCGACGATCTTGTCGGCCGGCTTCAGGCCCGCGGCCTTGGCGGGCGCGGCCTTGTCCCCCTTCGCACACTTGGTGCGGTTCTCGCTCTGCTGGATGACGCAGTCGGAGACCTTGCCGACCTGGGTGGTCTGGCTGCTGATGCCGAACGTCATCATCACGCCGAGGAAGATCGCGACGGCGAGGATCAGGTTCATGAAGGGGCCCGCGAACATCACGATCACGCGCTTCCACGGCTTGCGCGTGTAGAAGAGGCGGGACTCGTCGCCGGGCTGGAGCTCCTCGAAGGCGGCCGAGCGGGCGTCCTCGATCATGCCGCGCCAGGGCGACGTCGACCGTGCCTCGATGCGGCCGTCCGCGCCCGGCGGGAACATGCCGATCATGCGGATGTAGCCGCCGAGGGGGATGGCCTTGACGCCGTACTCGGTGTCGCCCTTCTTGCGCGAGAAGAGGGTCGGGCCGAAGCCGACCATGTACTGCGGCACCCGGATGCCGAACATCTTGGCGGTCGACAGGTGGCCCAGCTCGTGCCAGGCGATCGAGAAGAGCAGCCCGATCACGAAGACGACTATCCCGAGAATCATCATCAAGGTCGTCATGCACGGGCCTCCGCGGTCGTCTTGCCTGCCAGTTCGCGTGCCCGAGCACGCGCCCAGGTCTCCGCTTCGAGGACGTCCGCGACGGTCAGGGAGGTTCCCGACCCCGCGGAGACCGGGGCGCCGTGTTCCTCCACGGTCCTCGTCACGGTCTCCATGATGCCGTTGAACGGCAGCGCGCCCTTCAGGAAGGCGTCCACGCACTCCTCGTTGGCGGCATTGAACACCGCCGGGGCCGTGCCCGCGAGCTTTCCGACGTGCCGGGCGAGGCCGACCGACGGGAACGCGTCGTTGTCCAGGGGGAAGAACTCCCAGCTCGACGCCTTCGTCCAGTCGAAGGCCGGGGCCGCGTCGGGGACCCTTTCGGGCCAGCCGATGCCGATGGCGATCGGGCCACGCATGTCGGGCGGGGTCGCCTGCGCGAGCGTCGAGCCGTCGGTGAACTCGACCATGGAGTGCACGTACGACTGGGGGTGGACGACGACCTCGATGCGGTCGAAGGGGATGTCGTAGAGGAGGTGCGCCTCGATGACCTCCAAGCCCTTGTTGACCAGGGTCGCGGAGTTCACCGTGATGACCGGGCCCATCGCCCAGGTGGGGTGCGCAAGGGCGTCCTCGGGGGTGACGTGCGCGAGGTCGGCCTTGGTCCGTCCCCGGAAGGGGCCGCCGGACGCGGTGACGACGAGCTTTCGCACGTCCGCGCGGGTGCCGCCGGCCAGCGCCTGGAAGAGGGCCGCGTGCTCGGAGTCGACCGGGATGATCTGGCCGGGCTTGGCGAGGGCCTTGACCAGGGGTCCGCCGACGATCAGCGACTCCTTGTTGGCGAGCGCGAGGGTGCGGCCCGCCTGCAGGGCGGCGAGGGTGGGCGCGAGGCCGATGGAGCCGGTGATGCCGTTCAGGACCGTGTGGCACTCGGACGCGGCCACCTGGGTCGCGGCGTCGGGTCCGGCCAGGATCTCGGGCAGCGGCTCCCCCGCGCCGTACTCCGCGCGCAGCGCCTCGCGCAGCGCCGGTACGACGTCCTCGCGGGCGACCGCGACGGTGCTGACCCGCAGCTGTCGTGCCTGCTCGGCGAGGAGGCCGACGCGGCCGCCCGCGGCGGAGAGCGCGGTGACGCGGAAGCGGTCGGGATTGCGCAGGACGAGGTCGATGGCCTGGGTGCCGATCGATCCCGTGGAGCCGAGGATCACGATGTCCCGCGGTCCCGATCCGTCCCCGGCGGTCACGGGGTCGAAGACGAGATGCGGGTCGGCGAGGGGGGATGGGCTGTCGCTCATCCCCCCATTGTGGCCGCAACACGCCTCCGCTCCGACAGGGCATGCCCGGTTGGGGGCGCGCGTGGCGCGCGCGGGGGTTCATTCGTCCGTACGGCGCGTACGCGCGTGACCCCGCCCAAGCCCTGCCGGGGCACGGTGCGACCCCGGCGGGCGGTCCGTGCCGGCCGGGGTCACGGCCCGTTCACCCCTCCTTGATCACCCTGCGCACGTCCGGGCGCGGCTTCTTCGGGAGCGTGGTGTCCGCGATCCACGGGCCCTCGCCCGACGGGTCGACGACGCCCTCCTCCAGCCAGGTGTACGTGCCCGACAGGACGCCCTTGACCACGGTGCGGTCCAGTTCGTCGGTGTTGGTCCACAGGCGGTCGAAGAGCGCGTCGATCCGGATGCGGGACTGGCGGCAGAAGGCGTCGGCCAGTTGGTACGCCTCGCGGCCGTGGGCCTCGGTGGTGCGCAGGAGTTCGGCCCGTACGCATGCCGCGCTCATCGCGAAGAGCTCGGCGCCGATGTCGACGACGCGGCCGAGGAAGCCCTGCTTGGTCTCCATCTTTCCCTGCCAGCGGGACATGGCGTAGAAGGTGGAGCGGGCCAGCTTGCGGGCGCCGCGCTCGACGTAGCGCAGATGGCCGGAGAGGTCCGGGTGGCCGTCCGGGTGGAACTCCGCGTACGAGCGCGGGAGTTGGCCGGGTCCGGTGACCAGCTTGGGCAGCCAGCGGGCGTAGAAGCCGCCGGCCCGTGCGCCCGCCTTCGCCTTGTCGGACAGTGTCTTGTCCGGGTCGATGAGGTCGCCCGCGACCTTCAGGTGGGCGTCCACGGCCTCGCGGGCGATGAGCAGGTGCATGATCTCGGTGGAGCCCTCGAAGATGCGGTTGATGCGCAGGTCGCGCAGGATCTGTTCGGCGGGGACGGCGCGTTCGCCGCGGGCCGCGAGGGACTCGGCGGTCTCGAAGCCGCGGCCGCCGCGGATCTGGACGAGCTCGTCGGCCATCAGGCAGGCCATCTCGGAACCGTACAGCTTGGCGAGGGCGGCCTCGATGCGGATGTCGTTGCGGTCCTCGTCGGCCATCTGGGAGGACAGGTCGAGGACGGCCTCCAGGGCGAAGGTGGTCGCCGCGATGAAGGAGATCTTCTGGCCGACCGCCTCGTGGTACGCGACCGGCTTGCCCCACTGTTCGCGGGCGCCGGACCACTCGCGGGCGATCTTCAGGCACCACTTGCCGGCGCCGACGCACATCGCGGGCAGCGAGAGCCGCCCGGTGTTGAGGGTGGTGAGGGCGATCTTCAGGCCCGCGCCCTCCGGGCCGATGCGGTGCGCGGCCGGGACGCGGACGCGGTGGAAGCGGGTCACGCCGTTCTCCAGGCCGCGCAGGCCCATGAAGGCGTTGCGGTTCTCCACGGTGATGCCCTCGGAGGACGCCTCGACCACGAAGGCGGTGATGCCGCCCTTGTGCCCCTCGGACTTCGGGACGCGGGCCATGACGACGAGCAGGTCCGCGACGACGCCGTTGGTGGTCCACAGCTTCACGCCGTCCAGGACGTAGTGGTCGTCGCCGTCCGGGACGGCCGCCATGGCCATGCGGGCCGGGTCGGAGCCGACGTCCGGTTCGGTCAGCAGGAACGCGGTGATGTCGGTGCGGGCGCACCGGGGCAGGAAGGCGTCCTTCTGCTCCTGGGTGCCGAAGATCTTCAGGGGCTGCGGTACGCCGATGGACTGGTGCGCGGAGAGCAGCGCGCCGATCGCGGGGCTCGCGGAGCCGACGAGGGCGAGGGCCTTGTTGTAGTAGACCTGCGTGAGCCCGAGCCCGCCGTACTTCGTGTCGATCTTCATGCCGAGCGCGCCGAGCTCCTTGAGCCCGTTGATCACCTCGTCGGGGATCTTCGCCTCGCGCTCGATGCGGGCCCCGTCGATCTTCGTCTCGCAGAAGTCGCGCAGCTTGGCGAGGAACTCCTCCCCGCGCTGCGCGTCCTCGTCGGGCGGCATCGGATGCGGGTGGATCAGGTCGAGCCGGAATCGGCCGAGGAAGAGTTCCTTGGCGAAGCTGGGCTTGCGCCAGTCCTGCTCACGGGCGGCCTCGGCGACCTGCCGGGCCTCGCGTTCGCTCACGGACGGTTTGGGGGTTGGTGCGGTCATGAGGAGCTCACCTCGCCGCGGAGTGGGGCGTGCGGGCCCGGGGACCCGTCGCGCCCGGTCGGTTACTGACTGGTGCTACTGGATCGTTGGTACCCGATCCATCCCGACCTCACCAGTCTTCGCGCAGCGTTCGGCGCAGAGGGAGCCCCGATCGGGGCGGCAGCCGGAGTGCGACACTCCACGGTCTGCTTCGTGTGGGCCGCGGCGAGGGCCGATCACCACCGGCGATCGCGCCGGTCGCGTTCCCGGTGCTGGTTCGTCACGAGCCAGATAACGCCGAGGATCACGGCGCCGGCCATCCAGACGAAGATGAGCATGCCGGTACCGATCAGCGTGCCGAGGTCGTTGCCCGCCGCGCACGCGTCGTCCGCGCAGGTCTCGCCCCCGTCGCTCGCCGCGTTGACGCCGACGACGACGCACACCAGCATGAGCGCGTTGAAGGCCAGGATCACCCAGGTCAGCACGCGCCAGTGCGGGCGTCGGAGGCGACCGTGCGTGCCGGGCGGCCGGTTCGGCGGGGGCGGGATCGGTCGGGACCACTGCGGGTGTGCGCCGTGCTGGGCCATGGCGAGCCTCCAGATGCGCAAAGGGCTCTTATCCGAACGATACGCCCGTACCCGGGAGTTCGGCCGGGCGGCCGGACCCGGACCTCGGACATCGGACCTCGGGCCTCGGACCGCTGACGAGAACGGCCGGAGCCCCCGCACAGTGGGCTCCGGCCGTTGGTCTGCGTCGGCGGCGTTACAGGGCCAGGCCCGTCAGGACCATGACGCGCTCGTACGTGTAGTCGTCCATCGCGAAGCGGACGCCCTCGCGGCCCACTCCGGACTGCTTCACGCCGCCGTACGGCATCTGGTCGGCGCGGTAGGAGGGCGCGTCGCCGATGACCACGCCGCCGACCTCCAGGGCGCGGTGGGCGCGGAAGGCCGTCTGCAGGTCGTGGGTGAAGACGCCCGCCTGGAGGCCGTACTTGGAGTCGTTCACCGCGTCGAACGCCTCGGTCTCGCCCTCGACCTTCTTCAGGGTGAGGACCGGGCCGAAGACCTCCTCGCAGGAGATCGTCACGTCGGCCGGGACGTCGGCGAGGACGGTCGGCGCGTACGAGGCGCCGTCGCGCTCGCCGCCGACGAGCAGGTTCGCGCCCGCCTTGACCGCCTCGTCGACCCAGGACTCCACGCGCTTGGCGGCGTCCTCGCTGACCAGCGGGCCGACCTCGGTCGCCGGGTCGGACGGGTCGCCGGTGACCTGGGCCTCGACGGCCTTGACCACGCGCGGCACCAGACGGTCGTACACCGCGGCGTCCGCGATGACCCGCTGCACGGAGATGCAGGACTGGCCGCCCTGGTAGTTGGAGAACGTCGCGATGCGCGAGGCCGCCCAGTCGAGGTCCTCGTCGGAGGCGTAGTCGGCGAGGACCACGGCCGCGCCGTTGCCGCCGAGCTCCAGCGTGCAGTGCTTGCGCGGCACCGAGTCCATGATCGCGTAACCGACCTGCTCGGAGCCGGTGAAGGAGATGACCGGCATCCGCTCGTCCTGGACGAGGGCGGGCATCTTGTCGTTGGCGACCGGCAGGATGCTCCACGCACCGGCGGGCAGTTCGGTCTCGGCGAGCAGCTCGCCGATGATCAGGCCAGAGAGCGGGGTGGCCGGCGCCGGCTTCAGGATGATCGGCGCGCCGACGGCGATCGCCGGGGCGATCTTGTGCGCGCAGAGGTTCAGCGGGAAGTTGAACGGCGCGATGCCGAGGACGACGCCCTTGGGGAAGCGGCGGGTCAGCGCGAGACGGCCCTGGCCGCCCGCGTCGGTGTCCAGGCGCTGGGCCTCGCCGCCGTTGAAGCGGCGGGCCTCCTCCGCGGCGAACCGGAAGACGGAGACCGCGCGGCCGACCTCACCGCGGGCCCACTTGATCGGCTTGCCGTTCTCGGCGGAGATCAGCTGGGCGATCTCCTCGGTGCGCTCGACAAGCCGGTCGGAGACGTGGGCGAGGGCGGCGGCGCGGACATGGGCCGGGGTCGCGGCGAACTCGTCGCGCACGGCGTACGCGGCGGCGACGGCCTCCTCGACCTGGGCGTCGGTCGGGACGGCGGCCTTGCCGACGAGCCGTCCGTCCCAGGGCGAGGTGACGTCGAGGGTGGTCTCGCCGGTGGTCTGGCGACCGGCGAGCCAGAAGGCGTGGATGGAAGTCATGTCGATTCCCGGCCCTTCCGCGGTGGTGTGTCTGGGGGGTACGTCCCTCACCGTAGGGGGAGGGGGAGTCGGTGGCGTTTGTCCGACGCGGAGTGCTGGCCGGGGGCCTCGCGCCGGTTTGTACGTGTCGCCCTTGTTCCTTCGCTGTTCCCCTGTGGGGCGCTGGCCGCGCGGGCTTCGGCGTTCTTCGGCCGCGAGCCCGCGAGCCCTGTGCGGGCCGGGCGCGGATTCCCATCGTTCTTCGGCCTCGGGCCCGCGGGGGCTGGGCGCGCAGTTCCCCGCGCCCCTGGTGGGGGTGGCCCTCGCCTTTCGGCCGCGGGCCCGCCGGGGCTGGGCGCGCAGTTCCCCGCGCCCCTGGTGGGGGTGGCCCCCGCCTTTCGGCCGCGGGCCCGGTTCCGCTCGTTCCTCGGCCGCGCGCCCGTTCGGGCTGGGCGCGCAGTTCCCCGCGCCCCTCGTGGGCGCCCCGCACCCGGGACCTTCAGTCCGAGCCCATCGAGGTTGCCTTCAAGGAGAGCCACAGTTCCATCCGGACGTCCGGGTCGTCGAGGGAGCGGCCCAGGATTTCCTCCACCCTGCGCATGCGGTAGCGCAGGGTGTGGCGGTGCACGCCCAGGTCGGCCGCCGCCGCGTCCCACTGGCCGTGCCGGGAGAGCCACGCCCGCAGGGAGGCGACGAGGTCGCCGCGGCCCGTCGCGTCGTGCTCGTGCAGCGCCCGCAGCAGCCCGTCCGCGAACGCCCGCACCGCGTCGTCCGCGAGCAGCGGCAGGACGGAACCGGCGGCCAGCTCCTCGTGCTCGACGAGCGCGCGCCCGCGCCGCCGCGCGACGGACAGCGCCTGCTCGGCCTGTTTGTACGCGGTGGCCGCCGCGATCGGCCCGGCCGGCGCGGAGAGCCCCATCACCAGCTCGGCCTCCTCGCCGGAGGCGGCCGGCTCGCGCCCCGAGGTTCCGCGCCCCGCCTCCAGGGCCCCCGCGTACTCCGCGCAGGCCCGTACGCCCGAGCCGCCGTCGACCACGAGCAGCACGAGCCGTTCGCCGTACGGCACCACGAGCAGCGCCTCGCCGGAGCGCGCGGCCGCCGCCTCGACGACGTCGACGAGCGCGGCGAGCGGGTCACCGCCGGCCGAGGCGTCGGCCACCGCGGCGCGCACCGCCGCGGACGCGTTGCCGGGTCCGGCCTCCGCGGCCCCCTCCCCCGAGGCCGAGGCCGACGCCGCCGCAGCAGCGGCCCCCACCCGCACCCGTGCCGCCGAGGCCGACGCGACCTCCGCCACGATGAGCCGGAAGGGCGCGTCCAGGAGCCCGCCGTACAGGTCCCCGGCGACGGTCCGCGCGTGGTCGGGTTCGCCCGCGAGCAGCATCCGCAGCACGGCCGCGCCGATCCGCTGCTCGGCGGCGTGCAGCGAACGGGAGCGCTCCGTGGTGAGGGTGAGCAGCGCGATGGCGGAGTGCACCGCGTACCGCTCGGCGGTACCGAGGGTCGAGGCCGTGCCGACGGCGAGCGCGGCGCGCGGCCTGCGCCCGGTGCCGAGCGAGTGCAGCTCCACGCGGTCCTCGGCGCCCGCGACGACGGAACTGGCGGGCGCCGGGCGCTCCCTGAGCCGTTCGACGTCGGCGGTGAGCCGGGCGGCCCGCCGGGTGGACCAGTCCGGGGCGGAGGCGACGACGGCGCCGGACGCGTCGTACAGCGCGGCCCAGCCGTCGACCTGCCCGGCGAGGGCGAGCAGCAGCCCCTCGGGGCCCGCGCTCAGTGCCTGCTTGGTCAGTTCGCGCTGGGCGGCGAAGCCGGCCGTCACGGCGCGGTACTGCTCGGCGGCGATGGCGGCGGATACGGCCTTGCTGATGGCGAGGAAGGGGGTGCGCCGGGGCACCTCGATGAGCGGCAGCTCCGCTTCGGTGGCCGCGTCGAGGAGGGCCTTGGGGACGTCCGGGTAGTGCACGCCCACGGCGAAGCCGAGGCCGACGACGCCGGCGCCCGCGAGCCGTTTCACGTAGCGCCGCATGGCCTGCGGATCCTCCGCGTCCAGCTTCAACGCGGTGATCAGGAGCAGTTCGCCGCCCTCCATGTAGGGCACGGGGTCGGCGAGCTCACTGGCGTGCGCCCAGCGGACCGGGGCGTCCAGATGTCCCTCACCCGCGCGCACGGTCAGCTTGAGCGCGGAGTGGTGGACGAGCGAGGCGAGCGTGGGCGGCATGGGACCTTCAGGTCTGCGGCTGGCGGGGCGGGCGGGCTTTTCGGCGCCCGGGGGTGCGGGCGCCGGGACGGAACTGCGTCGTACGGATCGCAGTCTGGCGTTCTTCAAACGATGTGGATCTTTTGGCCGGTCCGTATGAACGACCTGTGTCGATTCTGCCTCACCGTACGGTACGAACAAGACGGAAAGCCGCGGTAAGTACCGCCCCTATACGGCCGCCACTTGATCCCGAAGGTCCACCAGCAGGGGAGGCGCGTGATCGCCCCCCACCGTGGTCAACGACAGCACGGCGTGCCCCGGCGGCAGTGAGTGGGCGAGGTCGGAGGCCGACCAGCGCTCACGCTCGACCCGCCGCACGGTGACCGCATCCGTCGTCACCGCCTTGCCCGTGACGAGCTTGCGCAACGAGTGCAGCATCCGCGTCATCGGCTGATCGGCGAAAACCGTGTGCTGGGCGACTTCCTTGGTCTCGATCCACTCGGTGCCCCAGGCCTCGGTGAAGCGGCGGCCGTCCCAGGTCGTCACCCCTGAGAACGCCATCCTGCAACCGACCGCCGCGTACAGCGGGCCCTGGAGTGCCTCCGGCACTTCCCCTATGGTGCGCAACCCGAGGACCACCCCCGCGTTCAGCGACCGCAACCGTTGAATGGCTCGAACGCTCTCGGCGGTGAGGGTGCGCGAAGCGTCGTCGAGGATCAGACAGGCGAAGTGTGGCCGCCTGGTGCGACCGCGCACGACGTGGGTGAACTGGGCGAGCAGCAGCCTGGCCAGCAGCCGCGAGCCCTCCTCGTGACCGTGCTCGGGCAGGTCCACCCGGACCCGCAGGGGGTGGTGGACGACGGCCCGCATCGAGAAGGGGTTGCTGTCGCCACCGGGGTTGAAGAAGTCGGCGAACGCGGACCGGTCGAGCAGGGCCAGCCGATCGGCGAGTGCCGGCCCCGGGTCGTTGGGAGACCCTGCCTGACGCATCCGGGCGTCGAGTTCACGGCGCATGGCGGCATGCTCGCCCGGGGTGAGTCGCGCCTGGAGGGCCGCCAGACCTGCCGGGTCCCCCTCCAGCAATTCGCGCAGTACGGGAACGGGCGGGAAGCGGCCATGCGCGGCATGGTAGGGGCCGAGCAGTTGGGCGAGCGAGGTGGCGGCCCGCCGAGTGTCGACGGCTTCGAGATCGCCGACCAGTCCTTCGGCGAGGAAAGCGGCCGCTTCGTCCGGGTCGACGCAGTCGGCGTACAGGTCGAGGTCGTGCACAGAAGCCGGGTCGCCTGGCTTGACCACGACGTCGTAAGCGTCGTCGGCCCCCAACGCGGTTCCTGCCGCGCACACCACGACGACCGCGCACTGCCCGGTGAGTGCGCCCAGAGCGAGTGACTCGGCCACGGGGCGCATGAGGCGGCCGGTCTTGCCGGCACCGGACGGGCCCACCGCGAGCAGGGAGGTGCCGAGCGCTTCGGGCCCGAGGGCGGCACCGACGCCCCGCACCGCATAGGGATTGCGATCGTCCTTCGCGAAGCGGCCGATACGGACCTGGCGGACGAGCAGGTCGTGGGTGGCGGCGCGGGCGGGCACGTCACGCTGCCCGGAGGGGTGGGTCCAGGCCGTTGCCCCCTGTCGGACCACCGTGTCGACGAAGGTCTCCCGCGCCACCGGGTCGGAGGCGGCGGTGCGCCAGGCGTGCATGATGCGGGCGCAGTCGACGTCGTTCATCCGTCCGCTGATCACTTCGGCCGACAGCAGGTCAGCGGCCCGGCCGCAGCCGGCCGCCCGCAGTTCCGGCCAGTGCGCACGGACAGGGGAACCCGCAGGGCGGGGCGGGCTCGCAGACCGGCGCCCGGTCGCTCCCCTGGCCTCGCGAACTGCCTGCCACCAGCCACCGATCCGCGCGAACGGCCACAACACGGCGAGCGTGATCAGGGCGTACAAGGCATCGGTGGCCACCGGCGAGGTGAAGAAGTCGAGGCCGACGACGAGGGCGACGAACGAGAAGACGGGGTCGGCCACAGGCAGAGGGCGGATGTCGAGCCCAAGTGCACTCGGCCAGACATAGACGAGTGCACCCACGGCCGCCACGGAGGCGAGCACGGCGCGGGACGGCTGCGGGCGCTGCACCACGTAGTGCCGGATCGCGTCGGACCAGGCGCCCAGCCGCCCGACGGTGTACACAAGCGCGCCGAAGACCACTCCGTCATAGACGATCCGTGCCTCGGCGCCCCGCCACTCCTTCGGCTGAGTGCTGCCGGCCCACCACCAGTCGCCCGGCGTGAACAGCTTCAGGACGGCCCACTGGTACGGGACGCTGCCCTGCCTCCACAGCGACCAGAATAGAAGGCCGAGCAGTGCCGAGATCACCATGCCCACGATCAGGCGCCGATCGGTGCCCTCGGCCTCCGCTTCGGGCTCCGATGGCCGGTGCCCGTAGCGCCAGACTCCTGGGGCCGCTTCGGGGCGGGGCGCGGCAAGCCACTCGGCCACGGTGGAGGAGGGCTGGGCACCGGGAGGCCGCCGGGGAATCGGCGGCGCGGGCGCGGTGGGAGGTGCCGGGTGCGGTGCCGGTACGGCCCGCTTCCCGTCACGTGCTCCATGCGTGCCGTCGGTGTCCATGGTCCTTGCCCCCTGACCTGCCGGTCCGTCCGTCGATCCGCGCTCAATCTAGTGCCAGCGCGGGGCGAGTTCACCGGTTACGCGCCCGGTCCACCCCGGGGGCCCGTCAGCCGCATGTGTCCAAGTCGGACAACCATGCCGTGCGACCCCACCCCGATGGAGCATGACCGCCTGCCCGTCCCGCCCCTAATCTGCGAGAAACCCCCCATCGGGCCAGGCAGGACCGCCGACCAGTGCCGGCGCAGCCGTCCCCTCTCTCCAGAACAGGAGCCCCGCATGAGCGACATCCCGCAGGAGCGCCGCGTCGTCACCGCCATCCCCGGTCCGAAGTCGCAGGAGCTGCAGGCCCGCCGTACCGCCGTGGTCGCCGGTGGCGTGGGGTCCGTGCTGCCCGTCTTCGCCGCGCGCGCGGGCGGCGGGATCATCGAGGACGTCGACGGGAACCGTCTGATCGACTTCGGCTCCGGCATCGCCGTGACCTCCGTCGGCGCCTCCGCCGAGGCCGTGGTGCGCCGCGCGTCCGCCCAGCTCGCGGACTTCACGCACACCTGTTTCATGGTCACGCCGTACGAGGGCTACGTCGCCGTCGCCGAGGCGCTGGCGGAGCTCACGCCGGGTGACCACAAGAAGAAGTCCGCGCTGTTCAACTCGGGCGCCGAGGCCGTCGAGAACGCCGTCAAGATCGCCCGTGCGCACACCAAGCGCCAGGCCGTCGTCGTCTTCGACCACGGCTACCACGGCCGCACCAACCTGACGATGGCGCTGACCGCCAAGAACATGCCGTACAAGAACGGCTTCGGCCCGTTCGCCCCCGAGGTCTACCGCGTCCCTGTCGCCTACGGCTACCGCTGGCCGACCGGTGCCGAGAACGCCGGTCCCGAGGCCGCCAAGCAGGCCATCGACATGATCAACAAGCAGGTCGGCGCGGAGAACGTCGCCGCGATCATCATCGAGCCCGTGCTCGGCGAGGGCGGCTTCATCGAGCCGGCCAAGGGCTTCCTGCCGGACATCGTGAAGTTCGCCAACGACAACGGCATCGTGTTCGTCGCCGACGAGATCCAGTCCGGCTTCTGCCGCACCGGCCAGTGGTTCGCCTGCGAGGACGAGGGCATCGTCCCCGACCTGATCACCACCGCCAAGGGCATCGCGGGCGGTCTGCCGCTCGCCGCCGTCACCGGCCGCGCCGAGATCATGGACGCCGCGCACGCGGGCGGCCTCGGCGGCACCTACGGCGGCAACCCGGTGGCCTGCGCCGGCGCGCTCGGTGCCATCGAGACCATGAAGGAGCTCGACCTCAACGCCAAGGCGAAGCACATCGAGGCGACCATGAAGGCCCGCCTCGCCGCCATGGCCGAGAAGTTCGACGTCATCGGCGACATCCGCGGCCGCGGCGCCATGATCGCCATCGAGCTGGTCAAGGACCGCACCACCAAGGAGCCCCACCCGGAGGCCACCGCCGCCCTGGCCAAGGCCTGCCACGCGGAGGGCCTGCTCGTGCTGACCTGCGGCACGTACGGCAACGTCCTGCGCTTCCTGCCGCCGCTCGTCATCGGCGACGACCTCCTGAACGAGGGCCTCGACATCATCGAGGGCGCCTTCGCGGGCGTCTGATTCGCGGGCGTCTGACGCCCGTCGGCAGCCGACCCGGCGCACGAGGCCCGTACGGATTTTGTACGGGCCTCCGTCGTGCGGTCACCGTGGCCCCGGTACCCGGTGTGACCTGCGCGGATTCCGTCCGGTGGGGCGGTTGCGGCGCCGCGGGACGGTCGGGGCGTGTGAAGAAGGTGTGCGGGCCCCATGTCGGCTTGCCGTTCCCGCTGTCGGGCCGCGACCAACCTGCCGTACGGTTTGCGCAGTTGAGAGGAACACCCCGCCCACGGGGGACCGTGGACGGTGCCTCGGCGGAGCCTCCCCAGCCCCGCCCTGGCCGTGCCCTTGCGCACACACCCGGAGTCTTCGGATCCGGAGATCCTCACCGATCGGACGGCCGCCCGCCCCAAACCCCCCGGGGCGCGCGGACCCCGATCCGGAAGGCCGCCTCGGCACCTCACCCGACGGACCCGCGTCAGCGGGCCGGTTCGGACAGGCCGGGCCGGTCGGCCACCGCAGGGCCGGCACACTCCCCCCCTTGTGCCGACCCTTCGGCTTGTTCACCCGGTGCGCGGCGGGATTCTTCCGCCCCGGGCGTCGAGCCGGTTCCCCGAGCGTTTGACCGTCCGCAGCGTCACGCAGCGGTCCACCGTCCGCACGCCCTCCAGGCCGTCCTCGATCTGCGCCTCCAGGCGGGCGACCTCGGTCAGGTCCCGCATCCAGACGCAGACCACCAGGTTGTACGTGCCGACGGTGGAGAGCACCAGACGCGCCTCCTCCAGGCGGGCCAGGCGCGCGGCGACCCCGGCCAGCCGCCCGGCGGGGACCTGGAGGAAGTACCAGGCCTGCACGGGCCGCCCGGCCAGCGTGCGCGAGACGTCCGTCCACAACGCCACCCGGTGCCGGGCGAGCAGGCGGTGCACCACGGCGCGGGCCCGCCGCACGGGCACGCCGGTGCGGGCCGCGATCCCGGCGGCGGACGCGCGTCCGTCCTCGCGCAGGGCGGCGAGCACCGCACGGTCCAGCGCGCCCAGCGGGCCCGGCGGGCGTGCGGCGGCCGGGCCGCGGGGGCCGGGGCCGGTGAACCGTTCGAGCTGGTCCGGGCCGAGCTCCCCGAGCCGCCAGTCGACCGTCTCCTTGACGAAGGCGGTGACGAGCTGGGTGCGTACGGAGCGGACCTGCGGCACGGTGCCGAGCCGGCGCAGGACGTAGTCGGCGAGTGCCGCCTCGTCGGTCGCGCCCACGCCGAGCAGCAGGTCGCGTCCGCCCGACGCGACGTCGATCGTGAGGCACTGCGGGTCGTCGACGAGCGCCTCGGCGACCGCCAGCGGGTGTCCCGCGCACTCCATCTCCACGACGGCCAGCCGCCCCGGTCCTGGCCCCGGCTCGTACGCCGTCACCCAGGCGAGGCCCGCGGCCCGCAGCCGGGCCCAGCGGCGCGAGACGGTGACGGCGTCCACGCCGAGCACGGCACCGACCTTCGCCCACGAGGCGCGCGGCTCGATCTGCAGGGCGTTGACGATGCGCCGGTCCAGGCCGTCGGCCCCCAACTCCGTTACGGAGAAGGCCTCTTCGTCCTCCGTCGGCGCATCAGTGCTCACAACTCCCTGTATAACGCGCCTTCCTGCGGTGCGCAGATCATTTTCGTCCGGATCCTGCACGGCACCCCGCTCCGCCCTGCGTCTGCACGAAGATCGCGGGGCGGGGCCGCCCTCACCGGCGCGGCCCTCCCAACTCGCTGACGGGGGAAGTCAGATGTCCATTCCGCACATGTCGCGCCGCCGCTTCCTGCAGACGACGTCGGCGGCCGGCGCCGCCGCCACGACGGGCGCGCTCACCACCGCCACCGCGGCCCACGCCGCGCCCGCCACCGCCGCCACCGCGGCCCACACCGGGCCCGCCCGCGCCACCCTGCGTTTCACCGCGACCACCAACGGCGCCGCCTCACTCGCCGGTGACCGGCTGATCGCCGAGGTGCAGGGCGTGCTGTGGTCCCTGCCGCGCGCGGGAGGCGAGGCCGCGCCGATCACCCCGGCGGACCTGGAGCCGTCGCGCCCGGTGCATTCCCCGGACGGCCGACTGATCGCCGTCTGCGCGTTCCGTACCGGTACCTTCCACATCTGGACGCTGAAGCCGGACGGTTCCGAGCTGACCCAGCGCACCGATGGACCGTGGGACGCCCGCGGCCCCGCCTGGTCGCCCGACGGCAAGCGGATCGCGTTCGCCTCCGAGCGCGGCGGCGATCCGGTGACGGGCGCCCCCTTCCGCATCTGGACCCTGGAGCTCGCCACCGGCCGACTCACCCGGCTGACCGGCCTGCCGGACCAGCGGGGGCCCGTGCAGGACGGCGCGTGGGAGGACTTCGACCCCACGTGGTCGCCGGACGGCAAGCGGGTGCTGTTCGTCCGCGCCGCGCTCAAGGGGGGCGCGCTCGACGCCCGTACGATCGCCTCCGTGGCCGCCGACGGCAGCGGCCCTGTCACCGTGGAGCACACCGACACCGGCACCGCCCAGGTCTTCGTGCCCGCGCTCTCCCCGGACGGCACGCTCGCCTACCTGCGGTCGACGCCCGCGCCGAACGCCGGCTGCGCCCTCGTCGTGGCCGGTGAGCCGGTCGCGGTGGGCGGCGACATCGAGGCCGCGCCGCCCCGCTGGGTCTCCGCCAAGGAGCTGCTCCTGACGGTGGACGGCCACTTCACCGTCGTACGGCCCGCGGACCCGGGAGACCGCGAGGAAATCCCCTTCACCGCGCCCCTGCCCGTCGACCGCCCGAGTCACCGGCTCAAGTCCTACGACCTGGACGGCACCGCGCGCCGGCCCGTCCGCGCCTACGACCTGCCCGTGCTCTCCCCCGACGGCAGGCAGGTGGCGTTCACCGCCCTCAACTCCCTCTGGGTCGGCGAGACTTCGGGCGGCCGGGCGCCGCGCCGGGTGACGCGGGCCAAGGCGACCGGATACCTCTACGCGGCCGCGTGGACGCCCGACGGCACGGCGCTGCTGTACTCCGACGACCGTGACGGCATGCCCGCCGTCCACCGGCGGGAGCTCGCGGACGGCAGGGAGACGGTGCTCGCCGCCGGCGGGCGCATCCAGCCGGCCCTCTCCCCCGACGGCCACCGCCTCGCCTGCTTCGACCTCGCCACCAACCTGCTGGTACGGGACCTGCGCACCGGCGAGGAGAAGGTGCTGGCCACCAGCCCGCCCGGCGGCGAGCTGTCCGGCAGGCCCAGCTGGTCGCCGGACGGCCGGTACGTGGCGGTCAGTTTCCGCAACCGGATCAACCAGCGCTTCCGCGAGGGCCACAACCTCGTCCGGGTGATCGACACCGTCGACGGATCGGCCGCCACCCACGCGGTGGCGCCGCACACCTCCATCTCCGACCGCAACAGCAACGGCCCGGTCTGGTCGCCCGACGGCCGGCACCTGGCGGTCGTCGTCGAGTCCGCGCTGTGGCTGCTGCCGGTGCGCGGAGACGGCACCCCCGACGGCGAACCCCGCACCTTCCCCGCGGAGGCCGCCGACCATCCCACCTGGTCGGGCGACAGCCGTCACGTCCTCTATCTCTCGGCGGGCCGGCTCCGGCTCCTGACCGTCGCCGACGGCTCCGTCCGCACGGTCAAGGTGCCGCTCGACCACCGGCGCCCGGCGCCCGCGGACACCGTCATCCACGCCGGCCGCTTCTGGGACGGCAGCGGCGGCGACGACTCCGTGCGCGAGAACGTCGACATCACCCTGCGCGGCGGCCGCGTCGCCGCGGTCGGCCCGCACCGGCCGGGACGCGGCGCGGCCCGCCGCGTCGACGCCTCGGAGCAGACCGTGCTCCCCGGCCTGTGGGACGCGCACATGCATCCGCAGCCCGGTCTGTACGGCGGCAGGCAGGCCGCCCTCTTCCTCTCCTACGGCGTCACCAGCGCGATGTCGATGGGCGGCGCCGGGTACGAGGGGGCCAGGCTGCGCGAGGCCGTCGCCTCCGGTGAGCTGGCAGGCCCCCGGCTCGTCACCGCGAGCGAGGTCCTCGACGGGAGCCGCATCGCCTGGGACAACCGCGTGCACGCCACCCGCGAGGGCCTGCGCCGGACCCTCTCCCGCGGCAAGGCCCTCGACTGGGACTTCGTCAAGACCTATGTGCGGGCCCCGGCCTGGGTGATGGAGGAGGCCGCGCGCTTCGCCCACGAGGAGATGGGCGTGCGCTGCGGCAGCCACAACCTCTCCCCCGGCATCCAGCTCGGCCAGGACCTGACGACCCATCTGCAGGCCACCCAGCGCGCCGAGTTCGGGCACGCGACGTCCATCGGCGAGTTCGCCTACCAGGACGTCACGGAGATCTACACCGCCACCGGCGACTTCCATCTGATCGCCACGCCCTTCTCGGCCGCTCCGCTCATCGGCGCGGCGCCCGCCCTCGCCGACGACGAGCGGGTCACCCGCCTGATGCCGCCGTGGGAGTCCGCACAGGTACGGGACCTGGCCGCGCAGCCGCCCACCGGGGCCCAACTGGCCACCCTCAACCGGGAGATCGACATCTACCGCCGTATCGCGGCGGCCGGCGGACTGCTCGCCGTCGGCACGGACTCCCCGGGCATCCCGACCGGCCTGGGCGTCCACCTCGCCCTGCGCGCCCTGCGGCGCGGCGGCCTGACGGTCGCCGAGACGCTGCGCACGGCGACCCTCGCCCCCGCGCGGATCTTCGGCCTCGACCGTGACCTCGGCACGCTGGAGGTGGGCAAGCTCGCCGACCTCGCGGTCGTCGACGGGGACCCCTTCACCGACTTCGACACACTGGTGCGGACGGTGTCGGTCATGCGGGGCGGAGTGCCGTACCAGGTGAAGGACCTCGTCTCCGCGGTGCCGGCGGTGCCGGCGGCGGCGCGGGAACAGAAGCACTGGGCGCGTACGGGCGAGAAGTTGCGGGGCCGGTGCTGCGAGCACGGGCGGTGAGTACGGGGGTCGGGGCGGGGCGGCACGGGCGCTGACTCCCGGCGCCGGGGCGGGGCACGCGATCGGGCGGGGCGCACCGCCGCGCCGCCCCGCCCCGCGCGCACCCCCGGGCGATCATCCCTGGAAGGCTGGGGCCATGTCCGCATCCCCGTCCCCGTCCCCGGACTCCCGGGGCGTGCCCGCCCCGCCGGAGGGCCGGTCGCCCGCGCCGCGCCACCCGGCCCTGGTCGTCTCCCTCTGCATCCTCGCCTTCGCGCTGCTCACCTGGCAGGTCGTCGCCGATGGCCCGCTGCGCCGCGCCGACGAACGCGCGGGGCGCGCCCTCACCGGCAGCCGGCTCCCGGACCGCGCCGCGGAGTTCCTCGCCGACCTCGGCAACGCGACGGTCGCCGTGCCGGTCCTCGTCGCCGTCGCCGCGTACACCGCGTGGCGTGCGCGGCGCGGCGGCGCGGACCGCTGGTGGCTGCCCGCGACGGCCGCGCTGCTCGCCATGGCGGCGGTGCCGGTGCTCGTGGTCCCGCTGAAGGTGCTGGTCGCCCGCACGGGGCCGCCCGGCATGGCGGGCGACGGGTACTTTCCCTCGGGCCACACGGCGACGGCCGCCGTCGCCTACGGCGCGGCGGCCCTGCTCCTGCTTCCGCTGCTCCGCGGCGCGTACGGCCGCCGCGAACTGCTCATCGGCTGCTGCCTGTTGAACGTCGCGGTCGGCTTCGGCCTGGTGCGACGGGGGTACCACTGGCCGCTGGACGTCGCGGCCAGCTGGTGCCTCTCCGTGGCCCTGCTTCAGGTCGTCCTGGTGGCGGTCAGCCGAAGTACGCGTCGAAGTTCTTCGAGAACTCCCGGCCGTTGAACCGGTCCCAGTTGATCGACCAGGTCATCAGGCCGCGCAGGTCCGGCCAGGTGCCGTGGGTGCGGTACGTGCCGCAGGAGGTGCCCTTGGTCAGACAGTCGAGGGTCTTGTCGACCTCCGCCGTGGACACATGGCCGTTGCCCGCGTTGACCGAGGCGGGCATGCCGATGGCGACCTTCCCCGGCGGCAGGGGCGGGAAGACGTTGTTCTTGTCGCCCGCCACCGGGAAGCCGGTGAGCAGCATGTCGGTCATGGCGATGTGGAAGTCCGCACCGCCCATGGAGTGGTACTGATCGTCCAGGCCCATGATGGGGCCGGAGTTGTAGTCCTGGACGTGCAGCAGCGTCAGGTCGTCGCGCAGGGCGTGGATGACCGGGAGGTACGCGCCCGCCCGCGGGTCCTGGCCGCCCCACTTCCCGGTGCCGTAGAACTGGTACCCGAGCTGCACGAAGAAGGTCTCGGGCGCCATGGTGAGCGTGAAGCCGGAGCCGTACTTCGCCTTCAGGGTCTTCACCGCGGAGATCAGGTTGACGATCGCCGGGGTCTTCGGGTTCTTGAAGTCCGTGTCGTCGGTGTTCAGGGAGAGCGAGTGGCCCTCGAAGTCGATGTCCAGGCCGTCGAGTCCGTACCGGTCGATGATCGCGGAGACCGACGAGACGAAGGTGTCGCGGGCCTGCGTCGTGGCGAGCCGCACCTGGCCGTTCTGGCCGCCGATGGAGATCAGCACCTTCTTGCCCGCCGCCTGCTTGGCCTTGACCGCGGCCTTGAACTCCGCCTCGCTCTCGACGTTCGGGCACTCGGGCGCGGGGCAGAGGCCGAAGCGTATGTCGCCGGAGGTCGCGGAGGTCGGCTCGCCGAAGGCGAGGTCGATGATGTCCCAGCTGTCGGGGGTGTCGGCCAGGCGGGTGTAGCCGGAGCCGTTGGCGAAGCTGGTGTGCAGATAGCCGACCAGGGCGTGGTCGGCGGGGGCGGCGGACCGTGCGGGGACCGCGGACCGTGCGGGAACGGCGGGCTGTTCGGGGGCGGCCGTCGCGCGGGTGGAGAGCAGGCCGGACGCGGTGAGCGCGCAGGCCGCGACGGCGACCGCGGCGAGACGTCTGATGCGGCTTGCTCGGCCGGTGGGGGGCAACGAAGGACGGTCCACAACTGCCTCCCGGCATGGGGGGATTGGAGGGCGGATCGCGCTCAACTTGGTCCAGACCAATCGAGTTGTCAAGAGGTCCGGCGCCGCACGGGTCATGTCCGGCGCCGCACCGGTAATGGTCGGCGCCTCGCGCGTCACGGCTGGCTCCTCACGCGTCATGTCCGGCGCCTCACGCTCCGTCCTCCCCGCCCTCCCGGGCCACCCTGCCCTCCCAGCCCTGCCTGCCCTCCCGGGCGAGCCGCGCGGCCGCCTCGTGCATCGCGCGTTCGAGCAGCGCCGGATCGGTGAGCGTGCCGGAGCCGTCGGGCAGGACCAGCCAGCGGACGCCGCCCGCGGCCCGGCCGGGATAGGGCACGACGATCCACGTGCCGTCGCCGGCGCCCCGTACGCCCGTGGCCAGCCAGCGGGACGCGGTGCCCGGCGGCACGAAGAACCCCAGGCGCTCGTCACCGGGGCCCACGAGCACGGGGCCGGGCCGCTCCACGCAGCGGGTCAGCACGTCGAGCGTGGCGTAGCCGAGGCCGCCGGGCAGGATCAGCACGTCCCAGCCCCGCCCGGCCGGCAGGAGCGCGACCCCGAGCGGATGGCGCTCCCACTCCCAGCGGCAGGCCTCCGGGTCCGGCGCCACCGACACGAGCCATTCGACGGCCGCCCTCATCCCGGTGCCCCCGGACCCACCTGAGCCACCGAACCCACCCGTGCCACTCGAGCCACCCGAGCCAGTCATGACAGAACCTCTCTCCTCTGCGACGACGGTGCGCGACAGCGCGCGTCACAAGGGAGAGAGGTTCCGGGGCCGGGCATTACGCGGGTTCCCGCTACCAGTTGGTAGCGAAAAGGGGCGCGAGGGTCGGGCGGGGCGTACGCCGGTCGAGCCCAGCCCGCTCAGTGACCCTTCGACCGCACAGCCCCCAGGCCGCCGGCCGTCGGCCGCTCAGCTGTCGAAGCCGAGCCCCAGCTTGTCCATCGTCTTGAGCCAGAGGTTGCGCCTGCCGCCGTTGGCGTCGGACCGGGCGAGCGACCACTTGGTCAGGGCGACGCCGGTCCACGCGAACGGCTCGGGCGGGAACGGCAGCGGCTTCGTGCGGACCATCTCCAGCTCCGTACGCTCCGTGCGCTCGCCGGAGAGCAGGTCCAGCATGACGTCGGCGCCGAACCGGGTCGCCCCTACACCGAGGCCCGTGTAGCCGGCCGCGTAGGCGACGCGGCCCTTGTGGGCCGTGCCGAAGAACGCCGAGAAGCGCGAGCACGTGTCGATCGCGCCGCCCCACGCGTGCGTGAAGCGCACCCCTTCCAACTGCGGGAAGCAGGCGAAGAAGTGGCCGGCCAGCTTCGCGTAGGTCTCCGGCCGGTCGTCGTACTCCGCCCGCACCTTCCCGCCGAACGGATAGATCGCGTCGTAGCCGCCCCACAGGATGCGGTTGTCGGCGGAGAGCCGGAAGTAGTGGAACTGGTTCGCGCTGTCGCCGAGGCCCTGGCGGTTCTTCCAGCCGACGGCCGCCAGCTGCTCGTCGGTCAGCGGCTCGGTCATCAGCGCGTAGTCGTAGACCGGGACGGTGTACGGGCGCAGCCGCTTGACCAGCGAGGGGAAGATGTTCGTGGCGAGAACGACCTGGCCGGCGAAGACCCTGCCGTACGGCGTGCGGACCGCCATCCCGGCGCCGGAGGAGGCCAGTTCGAGGGCGGGCGTGTGCTCGTACACGCGCACGCCCTTCGTCAGGCACGCCCGCTTCAGGCCCCACGCCAGCTTCGCCGGGTTGAGCATGGCGACGCCGTCGCGGTCCCAGAGGCCGCCGAGGAACGTCGGCGAGTCGACGTGCTCGCGCAGCGCGTCCGCGTCGAGCAGCTCGGAGCCCTCGGCGAGGCCGTGCTCGGCCATCTCCGCGTACATCTCGTGGAGTTCGGCCAGCTGGTGCGGCTCGGTGGCGACGTCGATCTCGCCGGTGCGCTCGAAGTCGCAGTCGATGGAGTACCGCTTGACGGCCGCCTCGATCTCGTCGAGGTTGCGCGCACCGAGCTCCTCCAGCTTCGCGATCTCGCCGGGCCAGCGGGACAGGCCGTTGCCGATGCCGTGGGTGAGGGAGGCGGCGCAGAAGCCGCCGTTGCGGCCGGAGGCGGCCCAGCCCGCCTCTTTGCCCTCGACGAGGACGACGTCGCGGTGCGGGTCGCGCTCCTTGGCGATGAGCGCGGTCCACAGGCCGCTGTACCCGCCGCCGACGACGAGCAGGTCGCACCGCTCGTCGCCGGTGAGGGCGGGCTCGGGGGACGGCCGGGCGGGGTCGTCGAGCCAGAAGGACACCGGCTTGGCGTCGGAAAGGGACTCGGTGAAACGGGACTCGGTGAAACGGGTCATGGCACCAGGGGCCATGATTTCCACTCCTTCAGAAATTTCGGGTACTACCGGGACTGCCTGTTGCGGCGTTTGCCGATGAGCATTCCGGAGAGCACGAGCAGGACGGCGACGAGGAACATCGCCGTACCGATCACATTGATCTGAACGGGCGTGCCCCGCTGCGCCGATCCCCAGACGAACATGGGGAACGTCACAGTCGAGCCCGCGTTGAAATTCGTGATGATGAAGTCGTCGAAGGAGAGCGCGAAGGCGAGCAGCGCGCCCGCCGCGATGCCGGGCGCGGCGATCGGCAGCGTCACCCGCAGGAACGTCTGCACGGGACCGGCGTAGAGGTCCTGCGCGGCCTGTTCCAGGCGGGGGTCCATCGACATGACGCGCGCCTTGACGGCGGTCACCACGAAGCTGAGGCAGAACATGATGTGGGCGATGAGGACCGTCCAGAAGCCCAGCTGCGCACCCATGTTGAGGAAGAGCGTGAGCAGCGAGGCGGCCATGACGACCTCGGGCATCGCCATCGGCAGGAAGATCAGCGAGTTGATGGCGCCGCGCGCGCGGAACCGGTAGCGCACGAGCGCGAAGGCGATCATCGTGCCGAGCACGGTCGCGCCGATCGTCGCCCAGGTGGCGATCTGCAGGCTCAGCGAGAGCGAGCCGCACATGTCGGCGACGCCGCACGGATTCTTCCAGGCGTCGAGCGAGAATTCCTGCCAGGAGTAATTGAAGCGCCCCTTCGGCTTGTTGAAGGAGAACACCGTCACGACGACGTTGGGAAGCAGCAGATAGGCGAGCGTCAACAGGCCCGCGATGACGACGGCATTGCGTCGCAGCCAGCGGAAGAGGGCGGCCATCAGACGAGATCCTCCGTCCCTGACTTGCGGATGTAGAAGGTCACCATGAAGAGGATGGCGGCCATGAGGATGAAGGAGAGCGCGGCGGCCGTCGGGTAATCCAGGATGCGCAGGAACTGCGTCTGGATGACGTTGCCGACCATGCGCGTGTCGGTGGATCCGAGGAGGTCGGCGTTGACGTAGTCGCCCGCGGCCGGGATGAAGGTGAGCAGCGTCCCGGATACGACGCCCGGCATGGAGAGCGGGAAGGTCACCTTGCGGAAGGTCGTGGCGGGCGTGGCGTACAGGTCGCCCGCGGCCTCGTGCAGCCGCCCGTCGATGCGCTCCAGCGAGGTGTAGAGCGGCAGGATCATGAACGGCAGGAAGTTGTACGTGAGGCCGCAGATCACCGCGAGCGGGGTGGCGAGGACCCGGTCGCCGGCCGTGACCCCCAGCCAGCTGGTGACGTCGAGGACGTGCAGCGAGTTGAGGGCGCCCACCACCGGGCCGCCGTCGGCGAGGATCGTCTTCCACGCCAGCGTGCGGATGAGGAAGCTGGTGAAGAACGGCGCGATGACCAGGACGAGGATGATGTTGCGCCAGCGGCCCGCGCGGAACGCGATGAGGTAGGCGAGCGGATAGCCGAGCAGCAGGCACAGGACGGTGGCGGCGCCCGCGTAGAGCACCGAGCGCAGGAACTGCGGCCAGTAGTCGGTGAGGGCGTCCCAGTAGGTGGCGAAGTGCCAGGTGACCTTGAAGCCCTCTTCGAGCGAACCGGTCTGCACGGAGGTCGACGCCTGGTAGACCAGCGGCAGCGCGAAGAAGACGATCAGCCAGAGGATGCCGGGGAGCAGCAGCCAGTAGGGGACGAGGCGGCCGCGCTTGCGGGGCTTGCGTGCGGGTGGCGCCTGTGGAGCGGGCGCCGTCGGCGGTGGCGCGTCGGTCACGGTGGTCATGCGGAGGTGTCCTCCTCGACCTTCTCGACGCCCGCCTGGACGTCCTGGGCGGCGTCCAGGCCGAAGGTGTGCGCGGGGTTCCAGTGCAGGACGACCTCGGCGCCGGGGGTGAGCCTGCCGTCGCGCTCCACGTTCTGCGCGTACACCTCGAAGGAGGGGCAGAGCGGGCTGCGGACGACGTACTGGGTGGAGACGCCGATGAAGCTGGAGTCGGCGATGCGGCCGGTGATGCGGTTGCGGCCGTCGGGGATCTGCCCGGCGTCGTCGGCGTGGGTGAGGGAGATCTTCTCCGGGCGGACGCCGACGAGGACCTTCGCGCCGGTGGCGGTGGGGCCGGTACATCGCGCGGCGGGCAGCGTCAGCTTGCAGTCGCCCGCCTTGACGACGAGGTCGTCGCCGCCGCCCTGCACCTCCGCCTCGATGAAGTTGGAGGTGCCGAGGAAGTTGGCGACGAAGGTGGTGCGCGGGTTCTCGTACAGGTCGGCGGGGGCGCCGAGCTGTTCGACCCGGCCGCCGTTCATCACGGCCACGGTGTCGGCCATCGTCATGGCCTCCTCCTGATCGTGCGTGACGTGCACGAAGGTGATGCCGACCTCGGTCTGGATGCGCTTGAGCTCCAGCTGCATCTGGCGGCGCAACTTGAGGTCGAGGGCGCCGAGCGGCTCGTCGAGGAGGAGCACCTTGGGGTGGTTGATGAGCGCGCGGGCGACGGCGACGCGCTGCTGCTGGCCGCCGGAGAGCTGGTGCGGCTTCTTGCGGGCCTGCTCGCCGAGCTGGACCAGGTCGAGCATCTCGCCGACCTTGCCCTTGACCGACTTGATGCCGCGCCGGCGCAGGCCGAAGGCGACGTTCTCGAAGATGTCGAGGTGCGGGAAGAGCGCGTACGACTGGAAGACGGTGTTCACCGGCCGCTTGTACGGCGGCAGGGCGGTGACGTCCTGGTCGCCGAGGTGCACGGTCCCCGAACTCGGCTCCTCCAGGCCCGCGATCATGCGGAGCGTGGTGGTCTTGCCGCATCCGGAGGCGCCGAGCAGCGCGAAGAAGGAGCCCTGCGGCACGGTGAGGTCGAGCGGCTGCACGGCGGTGAAGGAGCCGTACGTCTTGCTGATCCCGCTGAGACGGACATCGCCGCCGTGTTCTTGAGCAGTGGTCATGGTGGGTCCAGGGGGGAGTCGAGGGGAGAGGAAGGGCCGGCCCGCGAGGGGCGCACAAGGGGCGCGGGGAACCGCGCGACAAGCCACGACGGACCCGCGGCCGAGAAACGGGCCCATGCACAGAAGCGTCACGCGCCGGTCAGCTTCGCGAACTTCTCTTCGTACGCGGTCTCTTCCTTCGACGTCAGCGAGCGGAAGGCACGGGACTTCTCCTTCATCTCCTTGTCGGGAAGGATCAGCGGGTTCGCGGCGGCGTCCGGGTCGA
This sequence comes from Streptomyces sp. NPDC005863, assembly GCF_042871345.1. Taxonomy (NCBI): domain Bacteria; kingdom Bacillati; phylum Actinomycetota; class Actinomycetes; order Kitasatosporales; family Streptomycetaceae; genus Streptomyces; species Streptomyces sp. NPDC005863. The sequence continues at coordinate 93,920 of NZ_JBIAII010000001.1, forward strand.
TCTTCGCGAGCGCGTCGCGCACCCCGTCCACCGGGCAGACGTAGTTGATGTAGGCCGCGAGGCGGGCCGCCGGTTCGGGCTCGTAGTAGTAGTCGATGAGCCGTTCGGCGTTGCGCTTGTGGCGCGCCTTGATCGGGACCAACAGGTTGTCCGTGGAGGTGACGTAGCCCCGGTCGGGGATGTGGAAGCCGATGTCGGGGTTGTCGGCCTGCAGTTGCACGATGTCACCGGCCCAGCCGAGGCAGGCGGCCATGTCGCCCTTGGCCAGGTCGGAGGTGTAGTCGTTGCCGGTGAAGCGGCGGATCTGCTTCTTGTCGACGGCCTTCTGGAGGCGGGCGATGGCCGCGTCGAAGTCGTCGTCGGTGAAGTCCGCGGGGTCCTTGCCCATGTCGATGAGCGTCATGCCGACGCTGTCGCGCATCTCCGAGAGGAACCCCACGCGCCCCTTCAGCTTCGGCTCGTCGAGCAGCTCGGACACCGAGGTGATCTTCTTTCCGCCGGTCGCCTTCTTGTTGTACGCGATGACCGTGGAGATGCCCGTCCAGGGGTAGGAGTAGGCGCGGCCGGGGTCCCAGTCGGGGTCGCGGAACTGGGCGGAGAGGTTGCTGTACGCGTGCGGCAGGTTGGCCGGGTCCAGCTTCTGCACCCAGCCGAGGCGGATCAGCCGGGCCGCCAGCCAGTCGGTGACGCAGATGAGGTCGCGCCCGGTGTCCTGGCCCGCCGCGAGCTGCGGCTTCAGCTTCCCGAAGAACTCGACGTTGTCGTTGATGTCCTCGGTGTACTTGACCTCGATCCCGGTGCGTTTGGTGAACGCCTCCAGGGTGGGCCGCCGGTTCTCGTCCTTCTCGTCGACGTCCATGTACTCGGTCCAGTTGGAGAAGGCGATCCGCTTCTCCTGCCCCGAGTGGTCATCGGACGAGACCTCGCCCTGGCTCTTGCCCGCCGCGGGGATCCCGCAGGCGCTCAGGCCCCCGAGTCCGCCGACGGCGAGCGCGCCGCCCGTGGAGGCGCGCAGCAGGGTACGGCGGGTCAGGGCGGCCCTGCCGTTGGTGAGGCTGCGGTGCATGGCGGCCCGCTGGGCCGGGGAGAGGCGTTCGGGCTCGTACTGCTCCATGCGCGTGATTGCCCTTTCGGGAGGAAGGCGGCCGCCGGTCACGCGGCCTGGGTCGACGTGGCTGCCTGACTACCGGTCCCCGAAGATCGTGCGGTGCCAGTCCTTGCGGACCACCGCGGTGTTGTCGAACATGACGTGCTTGACCTGCGTGTACTCCTCAAACGAGTACGCGGACATGTCCTTGCCGTAGCCGGACGCCTTGTAACCGCCGTGCGGCATCTCGCTGAGGATCGGGATGTGGTCGTTGACCCAGACGCAGCCGGCCTTGATCTCGCGGGTGGCGCGGTTGGCGCGGAAGACGTCACGGCTCCAGGCGGAGGCGGCGAGGCCGTACGGGGTGTCGTTGGCGAGCCGGATGCCCTCGTCGTCGGAGTCGAAGGGCAGCACGACGAGCACCGGTCCGAAGATCTCGGCCTGCACGATCTCGCTGTCCTGCGCGGCGTCGGCGATGAGGGTGGGCTTGTAGTACGCGCCGGGGTGCGTGAGCGCCTCGCCGCCGGTCACCACGCGCGCGTAGGAGCGGGCCCGCTCGACGAATCCGGCGACGCGGTCGCGGTGCGTGTGCGAGATGAGCGGCCCCATGTCGGTGCCGGGGTCGAACGGGTCGCCGAGCCGCACGGTCTCCATGAGGTCGGCGACGCCCTGCACGAAGGCGTCGTACAGCGGACGCTGCACGTACGCGCGCGTGGCGGCCGTGCAGTCCTGCCCGGAGTTGATGAGCGCGCCGGCGACGGCGCCGTGCACGGCGGCCTCCAGGTCGGCGTCGTCGAACACCACGAAGGGCGCCTTGCCGCCGAGCTCCAGGTGCAGCCGCTTGACGGTGGCGGTGGCGATCTCGGCGACGCGCTTGCCGACGCCGGTGGAGCCGGTGAAGGAGGTCATGGCGACGTCGGGGTGGCCCACCAGGTGTTCGCCGGCGTCCTTGCCCGCGCCCGAGACGATGTTGAGGACGCCGTCGGGGATGCCGGCCTCGGTGGCGGCCTGCGCGAAGAGGAGCGAGGTGAAGGGGGTGAGCTCGGCGGGCTTCAGGACGATGGTGTTGCCCGCGGCGATGGCCGGCAGGACCTTCCAGGCGGCCATCTGGAGCGGATAGTTCCAGGGCGCGATGGAGCCGACGACGCCGATGGGCTCACGGCGTACGTACGAGGTGTGGTCGCCGGTGTACTCGCCGGCCGACTGGCCCTGCAGATGGCGGGCCGCGCCCGCGAAGAAGGCGGCGTTGTCGACCGTCCCCGGGACGTCGAACTCGCGGCTCAGCTTGATCGGCTTGCCGCACTGCACCGACTCGGCCTGCGCGAACTCCTCGGCACGGTCGGCGAGCACGCCCGCGAAGCGATGCAGGGCGTCGGAGCGCTCGCCCGGGGTGGCGCCCGCCCAGCCGGGGAAGGCCTCGGCGGCCGCGGCGACGGCGGCGTCCACGTCGTCTCTTCCGGCCAGCTCGTACGTGAGGACGTCGTCGCCCGTGGCGGGGTCGACGACGGCGTGGGTACGGCCCGAGGTTCCCTTGGTCAGCCGTCCGGCGATGTACTGCGCGCCGTCCGCGAAGTGGTCCTGCGCCTGGAAGTTGTGCATGACGCTCTCCTCCGCCGCCCTCCCCGTCCCGCGGGGGTCGGCGTAGCTCCAGATCGATTTGAGTGCCGATCCTGACAGAGCTGTGATAGCCCAACAAGTGATTCCGTTGTTGCCTTTTGGTTACGCGACGAATTCTGTCGACCAGGTGTCGAGTGCTCGCGGAAAACCAGGGACGGAGTGTCAGTGGTGCCTGCCACACTCGCGTGCATGACGGAGATCGAGGCGGTCCGCTCGGTGGAGACGCTGGTCCGGGCGGTGCGCGCCGGCGAGAAGGTGAAGTACCTGCCCTTCTGGGGCCACACCCCGCGCCGCGACGGCACCCTGGGCGCGAGCTGTCTCAGCCAGTGGTGGCCGGCGCCGTTCACGGTGGACGGCGTGGCGTACGCGACGGCCGAGCACTGGATGATGGCCGCCAAGGCCCGCCTCTTCGGCGACGCGGACGCGGAGCACGCGGCGCGCACGGCCCGTACCCCCGCGGAGGCCAAGAAGGCGGGACGGCTCGTACGGGACTTCGACGAGGCGACCTGGGCCCGTGAGCGGTACGGGATCGTGGTCGAGGGCAGCGTCCACAAGTTCACGTCGGACCCGGCGCTCGGTGCGTTCCTGCGCGGGACGGGGAGTCGCGTCCTGGTCGAGGCGAGCCCCCTCGACCGCGTCTGGGGCGTGGGCCTGGCGGCGGACGACCCACGGATACCGGACCCGACCCGATGGCTCGGGCCGAACCTGCTCGGCTTCGCGCTGATGGAGGCGCGGGGGCGGATCGGGTGAGCGGTGCGTGACGCGTGAGCGGTGGGGCCGGTGGGGCTAGCGCCCCATGGTCGACGAGGCGGCGACAGTCGGAGCCTCGGAGCGCGCCGCGTCGGTGTCCTCGTCCGGCACCACGAGCAGGATCACCAGGACGGCGACACTCAGGACGACCCCGGCCGCCCCGCAGATGATCCCCGCGAGGGCCTGTCCCCCATTGGTCGCCTCACCGCGCCGCGCCTTCCCGCGCCCCACCGCGCCGAAGATCACCGCCAGGATGCCGACGACGATCGCCAGCGGCCACAGGCAGAAGCCGACCGCCGCGATGATCCCCAGGACCAGTGCGGTCACGCCCATGCCGTTCGCGGGCGCCATCGGCAGGGCGGGCCATCCGTACCCGGGCGCGCCCGGGGCCCCCTGGTAGCCGGGGTACCCCTGCTGACCCGGGTAGCCGTACCCCGGAGCGCCGCCGGGCGGCCCCGGATACCCGTACCCGTGTCCGTACCCGTACTCATACCCGTACGGCATCCGGCCCGGTCCGTCCGGCGAGATCGGGGGCGGCGGCACGGGCTCGCCGGGCGCCGCGAAGGGGTTGCCGACGGGAGGCGCCGCGTGCGGGCCCGGGCCCTGAACCGGAGGGGGGTAGGCCCCCGGCATCGACGTGACCGTCCACTGGTCGTGCACGGACGCGGAACCACCGGCCGCACCCGGCCCCCGGCCCGGCGCCTTCGCATCCTCAGCCGGCGGCGCCCAAGGATCCCGTCCTTCCGGAGCCCCCGCGCCGCCCTCGTTGTCGCCCTCGGAACCGGCGGACATCACGGGTCACCTCTTTCATCCGTTTTCCTACGCTCCGTCATGCTACGGCCCCTGCCCGCCCCGTCCGGCCCCCACCGACCCCGTCCGGCCCGCCGCCTACGATGATCCCGACCCATCGATCAGCCGATCAAGCCCGTTCCTGGGGAGGAAACCGTGACCGACCAGCAGACCGCAGCCAGCACCGCCACAGACCCGCACGCCTTCATCGAGGGCCTGCCCAAGGCGGAACTGCATGTGCACCACGTGGGATCGGCCTCCCCCCGCATCGTCTCCGAGCTCGCCGCCCGGCACCGCGACTCCGCGGTGCCGACCGACCCCGAGGCGCTCGTCGACTACTTCACGTTCACGGACTTCGCGCACTTCATCAAGGTGTACCTCTCCGTCGTGGACCTGATCCGCACCCCGGACGACGTCCGCCTGCTCACCTTCGAGGTGGCCCGCGACATGGCGCGGCAGAACGTCCGCTACGCCGAGCTGACCATCACCCCGTACTCCTCCGTCCGCCGCGGCATCGACGACCGCGCCTTCATGGCCGCCATCGAGGACGCCCGCAAGGCCGCCGAGGCCGAGTTCGGCACCGTACTGCGCTGGTGCTTCGACATCCCCGGCGAGGCCGGGCTCGAGTCGGCCGAGGAGACGGTGCGGCTGGCCACCACCGACGCGCTGCGCCCCGAGGGCCTGGTCTCCTTCGGGCTCGGCGGGCCCGAGATCGGCGTGCCGCGCCCGCAGTTCGCCCCGTACTTCGACCGTGCCATCGCGGCGGGCCTGCACTCGGTCCCGCACGCCGGCGAGACCACGGGGCCCGAGACGGTCTGGGACGCCCTCACCCACCTGCACGCCGAGCGGATCGGCCACGGCACCACGTCCGCCCAGGACCCGAAGCTCCTCGCCCACCTGGCCGAGCACCGCATCCCGCTGGAGGTGTGCCCCACCTCGAACATCGCGACCCGCGCCGTGCGCACCCTCGACGAGCACCCGATCCGTCGGTTCGTCGACGCCGGGGTGCTCGTGACGGTCAACTCCGACGACCCGCCGATGTTCGGCACCGACCTGAACAACGAGTACGCGGTGGCGGCCCGCCTCCTGGACCTCGACGAGCGCGGCATCGCGGCGCTGGCGAAGAACGCCGTCGATGCGTCCTTCCTCGACCCGGCCGGCAAGGCCCGGATCGCCGAGGAGATCGACACGTACACGGAGGCGTGGCTCGCCCGCTAGGAACAGCGGCACCACAATGGGCCCATGCGCACCGTGACTGCTGTGGCCCACCGAGGCGACCCCTACCGCGTCCGTGAGAACACCCTGCCCTCCCTGCGCTCCGCGCTGGACCGGGGCGCGGACGCGGTGGAGGTCGACGTCCGCCTGACCAGCGACGGCGTGCCCGTCCTGCTGCACGACGCGACGCTCGAACGCCTGTGGGGATACGAGCGGCCGCTCGCCGCGCTCTCCGCCGCCGAGGTCGAAGGGCTGACCGAGGGCGGCGTGCCGACCCTCGCGGCGGCCCTGGCGGCGACCGCGGGGCACCGGCTCATGATCGATCTGCCGGGCGCGACGTACGACGACGTCCGCACGGTCGTCGGCGTCGTCGCGGAGAGCGGCGCTGCGGAGCGCGTGTACTACTGCGCGGGCGGGCGGACGATGCTGGCCGTGCGTGAGGCGGACCCGGCCGCCGAGATCGCGCTGACCTGGACGACCCTGGCCCCGCCCCGCCCCGTCCTGCTGAACGCGGTGAAGCCGCGCTGGCTCAACTACCGCTTCCCGCTGGTCACCCGCGACCTGGTCGCCCAAGTGCACCGGCAGGGCCTGCTCGTCTCGGCGTGGACCCCGGACACCCGCCGCTCGATGCGGCGGCTGCTCGACACAGGCGTCGACTCGATCACCACCAACCGCGTCGACGTCCTGACCGCACTGCGCACTCCCTGACACTTCGGGGTACCCGTGCCGGATGAGCGAGATTCTGGTGGGGACCTGTTCGTGGACGGACCGCGCGCTGATGGCCAGCGGCTGGTACCCGCGCGGGCGCAAGGACGCGGAGGGCAGACTGCGGCACTACGCCGACAACTTCCCCGTGGTGGAGGTCGACTCGACGTACTACGCGCTCCCGCAGAGCCGCACCTGCCGGCTGTGGGCGGAGCGTACGCCGGACGGATTCCGCTTCGACGTGAAGGCGTTCTCGCTGCTGACGGGACATCCGACCCGGCAGTCGGCACTCCCGCCCGAACTGCGTGGCCGGCCGCTGGGCCCCGAACTGCTGGACACCGTCTGGCAGCACTTCCGCGAAGCCCTCGAACCGCTGCGGGCAGCGGACCGACTCGGAACCCTGCTCTTCCAGTTCCCGCCGTGGTTCGCGCCGGGCGCCCGCGCGGAGAACGCGCTGAAGGAGTGCGCGCGCCGCACGGCGGGCTGGCCGGTGGCGGTGGAGTTCCGCCACCCCGACTGGTGGGAAGAGGGCCACCGGCCCCGTACGACGGCGCTCCTGTCGGAGTTGGACCTGTCGGCGGTGGCGGTCGACACGGCGCAGGGCCTGCCGCACTCCATGCCCCCGGCGGCCCCGGTCACCTCGCCGCGCCACGCGGTAATCCGTTTCCACGGCCGGAGCGAGGCGTGGGGCACGGGCTCCAAGGAGGACAAGTTCCGCCACGCCTACACGGAGGCGGAACTGACCCAGTGGCTCCCCCGCATACGGGCGATGGCGGACCGGGCGGACGAGGTCCACGTCCTGTTCAACAACTGCTGCGGGGACGCGGCGGTGCGGGCGGCTGAGATGATGAGCGAGCTGGTCGGGGGGCGGGTGCGGGCGTAGGCCCGGGCGGCCGGTGCGCCGCGCGGGACACGCGGAGTGTCCCGCGCCGACGACCTGACGGGAGGTGCGGCCATGGGTCCGAACTGGGACTGGGACGGCGACGAGAGCCTGTTGCGGTTCCACGACCCCGCCGAGTGGGACGACGCGTACGGACGCGGCCGCGTCCGCCACCTCGGCTCCGCCGCGATCGGCCTGGCCTTTTACTGCCCGCTGGCACAGGCGTCACCGCGGATCATCAAGGCGATGCGTCTCCCGGACTTCCACGAGCGGACCTTCGCCTACACGGCGGCCGGCACCGCCGCCCGGCTCCATGGGGAACTGACACCGGAGCTGTACGCCGCGCTGCGCGCCGAGGGCCACCGCGGCCCGGCGGAGACGGCCGTGGACGACACGCTCACCTTCGTGCCGTTCCGAGACCTGCCGCCGTGGTTCAAGTGGCGAAAGGTCGCGTCCAGGGTGGAGGACAAACTGGCGGTGTGGCGGATGCGCGGCGAGGACGCCGCCACGGCCGTACGGGAAACCCTGCGCCGACGCCACCCCTGACCGGCAGCCCCTACAGCCCCTACAACCCCACCAACGCATTCCACCGCTTCGCGAACCCCGTCCGCTCCTTCGACGTGATGTCGCGCGCGATCGCCAGGCGCCCCCGCATCGCGTCGTCCGGGAAGATCAGTGGGTCCTCCGCGAGGGCCGCGCGCTCCTTGTCCTTGGAGGAGGCGAGGATGTCGCGGGCGGCCGGGACCGGGCAGACGTAGTTGACCCAGGCCGCGAGCTCCGCCGCGACCTCCGGCTCGTAGTAGTGGTCGACGAGCCGTTCCGCGTTGCGCTTGTGGCGGGCCAGGTTGGGGATCATCAGGGACTCCGCCCACAGCTCCGCGCCCTCCTCGGGGACGACGAACTCGATGTCCGGGTCGTCCGCCTGCAGCTGGATCACGTCGCCGCTGTAGGCCTGGCAGGCCAGGACGTCGCCGCTGGAGAGGTCCTTGATGTAGTCGTTGCCGGTGAAGCGGCGGATGTGGTGGGAGTGCACCATCTTCTCGACCTTGTCGCACATCCGGTGGAAGTCGTCCGCCGTCCACTTCGTGATGTCGACGCCGTCGCCCTGCAGCAGCAGCGCGAACGCCTCGTCCAGGCCGGAGAGGAGCGTGACCCGGCCCTTGAGGTCGTCGGCCCACAGGTCGGCGACGCGTTTGATCTCCCGGCCGACCTTGCGCTTGTTGTACGCGATGCCGGTGATGCCCGACTGCCACGGCACGGTGAACTTCCGGCCCGGGTCGAAGTGCGGTGAGCGGAGCAGCGGGTCCAGGTACTTGGTGACGTTCGGCTGGCGCGCCCGGTCCATCTCCTGGACCCAGCCGAGCCGCACGAACCGCGCGCACATCCAGTCGCTGATGACGATGAGGTCGCGGCCGGTCTCCTGGTGGTTCATCAGGGACGGGCTGATCTTGCCGAAGAACTCGTCGTTGTCGTTGATCTCCTCCGTGTAGCGGACGTCGATGCCGGTCCGCTTCTCGAAGGCGTCCAGCGAGGGACGTTTCGTCTTGTTCTCGTCGTCGGTGTCGATGTACAGCGGCCAGTTGGCGAACGTCAGCCGCTTGTCGCGCGCCGAGCGGTCGCCCGCCGCCCGGTCCCCCGGCGCGATGTACGCGGCGGGCACCCCGCACCCCGCGAGCGTACTGACGGCCGCGCCGCCGCCGAGGGCGCGCAGCAGGGAACGGCGGGACACGGAGGAGGCTATGGGGCCGGGGTTCGCTCGCACCCCGGCAGCATGCGCCCGCGCGCGGGGCACCCGCAATGGACGCAGCGTCGAGCCCCGCCGCCCGGAGCCGACACCTTGTCGATCAGCTTCTCGTTTCGAGCGCCGGTTGCGGCTGCCCGCTGCGACTGCCCGTTTCGGCTGTCCGCTGCAACGGTCCGTTCCAGCGTCCGCTCAGCGGCCCAAGATCACTCCGCCGGCTCCAGCCACCCCGCCAGATCCCCCGCCGTGACCCGCTCCAGCGGCGCCCCGTCGACCGGCCCCGGGTAGAGCCGGTACGCCGTGCCGGACGCGGCCCCCTCCGCGCCCGCCAACTCCCCGTGCAGCAGGGCGAGAAGGGCCCGCCGGCCCGCGAGCTCCGGCCCCGGCTCCGCGCGCAGCGCGTCCGGTTCCCAGCCGTCCCGTATGCGCAGCGCGAAGTCGGCCCGCGGCTCGTCCTCGGCGCGGCGGTAGCCCCACAGGACGTGGCCGCGGCCGCGCACGTACACGTCGCCGTCGGTGCGGGCCGCCGCCGTCCAGCAGGCCAGGTCCCAGAGGGTGGCGCGGCCGCACGGCTGGAAGGTGTCGAGCAGGTCGTTGCCCGCCCGGCCGATCTGCTTGCGGTAGCGCCACACGTCGTGGCCGAGGCCCGTGGTGGCGAGGGTGACGTCGGTCCACCACGCGCGCCGCGTCCGCAGGTCGACGATCATCGGCACGCCCAGCTTCGCGTCGCCCGCGAGGTCGAAGCGCTGCCGGACCGTGCGCGGGTCGTAGACGGCGCGCTCCTTGCCCTCGACGGCCATGAACCCCGCGAAGGCGTCCGGGAGTTCGTCGAAGGGGATGTCGTTGTACGAGAGCACGACGGGCACCACGAACCGCACCCCGGTGTGCGCGAGGCGCGCCGGGCCGAGGTCCAGGTACTCGGTCGCGCCGTGCGGGGCGGGCGCGGAGGTGAGGTCCCCGGAGTGCCGGGCGGCGCCGCCCGCGTACTCCAGGTTCGTGTAGTCGCAGAGGCCGATGAAGCGCCACAGGTCGTCGTAGAGGGCGACGGACAGGTCGAGGTCGACGCGCGTGCCCTGGGGCTGGGTCCAGTGCAGGAAGAGCCGTACGGTCTCGCTGTCCGCAGGCAGGGGCAGCGAGCTGCCGCGCGGGACGGCGACCAGCGACGCGGCCGAGGCGCGCTCGGCGAACGGCACCGGCAGGTCGGCGAGCGCGGCGTCCAGGACGGCCACGTCGTACCGCTCCCCCGCCCGTTCGGCGAGGCGCCGCACCGCCTCCGCCTCGATCAGCTCGCCCGCGCGGCCCGCGACCCGGGCGGGCAGCGGCGGCCTGTGGTCCTCGACGGCGTACGCCTTGGTCACCCGCCCGCGCGGGAAGAAGACACGGCGGTGGCCCGGCACCGCGCGGATCTTCATCCGGCCGTACGCGCCGAGCAGCGGCCCGGGACCGGAGCGCGGCAGGGCGTCGGCGAGCGCCTCGCCGACGGTGTCCGGGAGCGTCGTCGCGCCCGAGCGGGCCAGCAACACGTCCAGGCGGCGCAGGAGTTCGCCGGGGCGCTCGCGCAGCAGCGTGACGGCGGCCTCGGTGTCCCAGCGGGCCAGCGCCTCCTCGACGCGGGCCTGCCAGGTGACGATCCGCAGCCGGTCACCGGCGAGGCGGACGTCGTCGTGCCGGGCCGCCTCGGCGAGCAGCACCTCGCCGAGCGCGTCGTCGCCGACGCGGGTGGAGCGCAGGGCGGCGAAGGCGAGCGCCACGCGCGCGTGGCGGTGGGCCTGCTCGAAGGGGTGCAGGATCTCACCGGCCCGCTTCCACGCGCGCGGGTGGCGTGCCATGTCCTCGGCGAGGCGCCGGAAGTCGTACCCGTCGAGCAGGGCCAGCAGTTCGCGGCGCGCAGGGCGCGGGAGGCCGCGCAAGCGCGGGAGTTCGAGCAGGTCGGGGTCGCCTCCGGAGCGTACGACGAGGATGCGCAGCACGTCGGTGGCGGTGTCCGCGTACCGCGCGACCAGCGGCCGCACCGCCGGCAGGTCGAGGAGCGGCGCGAGGGCGAGCGCCTTGCTCTCGCGCAGCGGGACGGCGGGCGGCAGCCAGTCGGCGGCCACGGCCGGGTCGAGGTGGCCGAGGAGCAGGACGAGGTCGTCGTGGTCCTGCCGGTTCAGCGGGGTGCGGCGGGCGAGCAGCGCGGCGAGTTCGGCCGCGGCGTCACCGGGTGCGCCGAGGCGCAGGGTGCGCAGGACGGGGCCGCCGTCACCGCCGGGCCCGGCGCCGGTGTCGAGCCACGGTTCGGTGGGCCCGTCGGTCTCGTAACGCCGGTCGCAGATCGGGCATTCGTACCACTCGCAGCACTGGTCGCAGCAGTTCCAGGGGGCCTTCTTCGCGCCGAGGCAGTCGTCGCAGAGGAGGTGGGCGCAGGGGTCGAGCGCGCGCACGCGTGCCGTGGCGTTCGCGCAGTTCATGCAGGGCTGGTGCGGCTGGGCGGCGAGGTGTTCGGCGACGACGGAGGTGTAGCGCTCGTACGCGGGCCGGTAGGCGGTCTCGGCGGGGAACCGCGCGAACAGCGGTGCGTGGCGGCGGTCGGAGCCCATCAGGGCGTCGACGCCGGCGAGCAGTGCGCGCCCGCTCGCCGCGAGGTCCTCGACGGAAAGACCGGCCAGCGCGCGGCGCAGCGGGGCGGTCAACAGGTGGCCGCGGTCGGCGAGTTCGGCTTCGAGGACGACGACGCCTGCCTCGGTCACGGCGGACGGTCCGGGGCCTTCGGGCACGTACACGCTCTGCCTGCAGCGCAGCAGCAGGCCGGAGAGAGTGTCGGTCGTCGTCATCAGGTCCCACCCCCGTGGTGCAGAAAGAAGCGGGGACGGAGAGTGGGTGCGCTACGGATCTTTTAGCAGAAGAAGAAAGAAGGAAGCACACCACGGAGCCGCCCCCGCGTACGCAACGGTACGCGGGGGCGGCTCCGGGGTCACACGATTTACCTCCGCCCTCCTGGCCCGGCGAGCGGGTGCGGAGAGGCGTAAGGGCTTAACCCTCGATGGACGTCATCACGTGCTTGATGCGCGTGTAGTCGTCGAAGCCGTACGACGAAAGGTCCTTGCCGTAGCCGGACTTCTTGAAGCCACCGTGCGGCATCTCGGCGACGAGGGGGATGTGCGTGTTGATCCACACGCAGCCGAAGTCGAGCACCTTGGACATCCGCATCGCGCGCGCGTGGTCCTTGGTCCACACCGAGGACGCGAGCGCGTACTCGACGCCGTTCGCGTACTCGACGGCCTGCGCCTCGTCCGTGAAGGACTGCACGGTGATGACGGGGCCGAAGACCTCGTTCTGGACGATCTCGTCGTCCTGCTTCAGGCCCGACACCACGGTCGGCGCGAAGAAGTAGCCCTTGTCGCCGACCCGCTGGCCGCCCGCCTCGACCTTGGCGTGCGCGGGCAGCCGCTCGATGAAGCCGGTGACCTGCTTCAGCTGGTTGGCGTTGTTGAGCGGCCCGTACAGCACGTCCTCGTCGTCCGGCTGTCCGGTCTTCGTGTCGGCGGCGGCCTTGGCGAGCGCCGTCACGAAGTCGTCGTGGATGGACTCGTGGACGAGCACGCGCGTGGCGGCCGTACAGTCCTGGCCCGCGTTGAAGAAGCCCGCGACCGAGATGTCCTCGACGGCCTTGGCGATGTCGGTGTCCTCGAAGACCACGACCGGCGCCTTGCCGCCCAGCTCCAGGTGGACCCGCTTGAGGTCCTTGGAGGCGGACTCGGCGACCTGCATGCCGGCGCGCACGGAGCCGGTGATGGAGGCCATGGCGGGGGTGGGGTGCTCGACCATGGCGCGGCCGGTGTCGCGGTCGCCGGTGACGACGTTGAAGACGCCGGGCGGCACGATGGAGCCGATGATCTCGGCCATCAGGACGGTCGACGCGGGCGTCGTGTCCGACGGCTTGAGCACCACCGTGTTGCCCGCGGCGAGCGCCGGGGCGAACTTCCAGACGCCCATCATCATGGGGTAGTTCCACGGCGCGACCTGCGCGCAGACACCGATCGGCTCACGGCGGACGATGGAGGTCAGACCCTCCATGTACTCGCCGGCGGCGCGGCCTTCGAGCATCCGGGCCGCGCCCGCGAAGAAGCGGATCTGGTCGACCATGGGCGGGATCTCCTCGGACCGGGTGAGTCCGGTCGGCTTGCCCGTGTTCTCGACCTCGGCCGCGATGAGCTCCTCGGCCCGCTCCTCGAACGCGTCGGCGATCTTGAGCAGGGCCTTCTGCCGCTCGGCGGGCGTCAGGTCGCGCCAGGCGGGGAACGCGTCGGCGGCGGCCTTCATCGCGGCGTCCACGTCGGCCTGACCCGACAGCGGCGCGGTGGCGTAGGCCTCGCCGGTCGCCGGATTGATGACCTCGGTGGTCCGTCCGTCGGCCGCGTCCCGGAATTCTCCGTTGATGTAGTTGCGCAGACGGCGCAGCTCGGTGGTCACTTCCGGCCCTCCAGTCAGATGTCCAGTGGATGAGACACCCACCCTAGTCGCTATACCGACGCTTTCAACATACCCAGCGGCCCAGAACTGCGGAATCCGTGATGATTGAAGCCACAGACAACGAATTTCATCGATCTGGCCTTGCGGAAGTGACGAGACGTCGTGCACAGTGAGGTCGTGGCCAGTCGCAGCGCAGACCCCAGCAGCCCCCGCGGCTCCCGCACCGGAAACCCGGGCGGAAGCGGCAACGGGAACGGCACTCCCCCCGTGGACGCCGTCTCCCTGGCGATCATCGAGCAGCTCCAGGAGGACGGACGCCGCCCGTACGCCGCCATCGGCAAGGCCGTGGGCCTCTCCGAGGCGGCCGTGCGCCAGCGCGTCCAGAAGCTGCTCGACCAGGGCGTCATGCAGATCGTCGCCGTCACGGACCCGCTCACCGTGGGCTTCCGCAGGCAGGCGATGGTCGGCATCGACGTCGAGGGCGATGTGGACCCGGTCGCGGACGCCGTGGCCGCCATGCCGGAGGCCGAGTACGTGGTGATGACCGCGGGCTCGCACGACCTCCTCGTGGAGATCGTCTGCGAAGACGACGACCACCTGCTCGAAGTCATCAACAAGCGCATCCGCGCCCTCCCCGGCGTGCGCTCCACCGAGAGCTTCGTCTACCTCAAGCTCAAGAAGCAGACCTATATGTGGGGAACCCGATAGCCGTGAGCAAGGACCTCAGCCGAACCGCGTACGACCACCTGTGGATGCACTTCACCCGCATGTCGGACTACGAGAACGCACCCGTGCCCACCATCGTGCGTGGCGAGGGCACCTACATCTACGACGACAAGGGCAAGAAGTACCTCGACGGCCTCTCCGGCCTCTTCGTGGTCAACGCCGGCCACGGTCGTCACGAGCTCGCCGAGACCGCGTACAAGCAGGCTCAGGAGCTCGCCTTCTTCCCGGTGTGGAGCTACGCCCACCCGAAGGCCGTCGAGCTCGCCGAGCGCCTCGCGGACTACGCGCCGGGCGACCTGAACAAGGTCTTCTTCACCACCGGTGGCGGCGAGGCCGTCGAGACCGCGTGGAAGCTCGCGAAGCAGTACCACAAGCTCACCGGCAACCACACGAAGTACAAGGTCATCTCCCGCGCGGTCGCCTACCACGGCACCCCGCAGGGCGCCCTGTCCATCACCGGCCTGCCGGCCCTCAAGGCCCCCTTCGAGCCGCTGGTCCCCGGCGCGCACAAGGTGCCGAACACCAACATCTACCGCGCCCCGATCCACGGCGACGACCCCGAGGCCTTCGGGCGCTGGGCCGCCGACCAGATCGAGCAGGAGATCCTCTTCGAGGGCCCCGAGACGGTCGCCGCAGTCTTCCTGGAGCCGGTGCAGAACGCGGGCGGCTGCTTCCCGCCCCCGCCCGGCTACTTCCAGCGCGTGCGCGAGATCTGCGACCAGTACGACGTGCTGCTCGTCTCGGACGAGGTCATCTGCGCCTTCGGCCGCCTCGGCACGATGTTCGCGTGCGACAAGTTCGGCTACGTCCCGGACATGATCACCTGCGCCAAGGGCATGACCTCGGGCTACTCCCCGATCGGCGCCTGCATCATCTCGGACAAGCTGGCCGAGCCGTTCTACAAGGGTGGCAACACCTTCCTGCACGGCTACACCTTCGGCGGCCACCCGGTCTCGGCCGCGGTGGGCCTCGCCAACCTCGACGTCTTCGAGAAGGAGGGTCTCAACCAGCACGTGCTCGACAACGAGGACGCGTTCTACCAGACCCTGCGCAAGCTGCACGACCTGCCGATCGTCGGCGACGTCCGCGGCAACGGCTTCTTCTACGGCATCGAGCTCGTGAAGGACAAGGCCACCAAGGAGACGTTCAACGACGAGGAGACCGAGCGCGTCCTGTACGGCTTCCTCTCCAAGGCGCTGTACGAGAACGGCCTGTACTGCCGTGCCGACGACCGCGGCGACCCGGTCGTCCAGCTCGCCCCGCCGCTGATCTCCACCCAGGAGACCTTCGACGAGATCGAGGGCATCCTGCGGCAGGTCCTCACCGAGGCGTGGACCAAGCTCTGAGCCGACAGGCACCGGTCGTCACCGACCTGTGTTGTCGTGTGATCGAGTGATCAACACCGGCCCCGGGGGCGTCCGTTCGAGTGAGAACGGGCGCCCCCGGGCCGCGTCGTTTCCGGGCATGTCCGCCCGAATCCATAGCGTGCCCAGTGACCGATCGGCCCCGCCTTCGTTCCCCCGTACGGGGGAGTCGAGCTGATCTGAACCGAGGTGTACGCCATGGTGGCCCCGCCGGACAACGACGTGCTGTGGGCACGCGCACTGCACGTCACACACAACGGCTCCCCCGCCCTCACCGGCGTTTCGCTCGGTGTCCGCGAGGGCGAGATCCTCGCCGTCAACGGCCCGCGCGGCTCCGGCAAGACGACGCTCCTGCAGTGCCTGTCGGGCCAGCGGCTGCCCCAGCAGGGCGAGGTCTGGTTCAACAGCACCCCCGTCCACACGATGGGTGCGCTCGTGCGCGAACGGCTGCGCCGCGACCGCTTCGGCTGGATCGACCCCGAACCGCAGCTCGTCCCCGAGCTCACCGCCTGGGAGAACGTCGCCCTGCCGCTGATGCTGCGGGGCGCATCGCACCGGGTCTCCAAGCCCGCCGCCCTGGAATGGCTCGAACGCCTCGACATCGGCGGGTGCGCCCGCAAGCGTCCGCACGCCCTGCTCCAGGCCGAGCGGCAGCGCGTCGCCATCGCCCGCGCCCTGGTCACCACGCCGGACGTGCTCTTCGCCGACGAGCCCACCGCGACCCTGCACCGCGCGGACCGCGCCCACGCGCTGCGCACCCTGACGACGGCGGCCCGCTCGCACGGCATCACCGTCGTCCTCGCCACGCACGACGCGGAGGTCGCCACCCTCGCCGACCGCACGGTCGCCCTGCTCGACGGCCGCCGGGTCAACACGGTCCACCTGCCGGGGGCGGCGACGGCACCGGCTGGTACGGGTGGTACGGGTGGTACGGCTGGTGACGGTGACGTGGTCGCTGTGGGGAGCGGGGCCGAAGCCGATGTGGGCGCCGGTGCGGGTGCGGATGCCGTGCGTACGGCGGTGACGGCCAGTACGGGTACCGGGAGTACGGGTACGGCCAGTACGAGTACGGGGAGCACGGGTACGTCCAGTACGAGTACGTCCAGTACGTCCAGTACGTCCAGTACGTCCAGTACGAGTACAGCCAGTCCAGGGAACACGGTCGCCACCGCCACCGCCACCGCCACCGCCCCCACGACGGAAGGTCGGGCCGCGTGCTCGCTCTCCGTCTAGCCCGCGGCGCCCACCCGCTCGTCCAGCTGCGGCGCCTCCTCGTGGCCGCCGCGTCCGCCGGCACCGGCTTCCTGCTGCTGTGCACCCTGGCGTACGCGATGGAGCACCCCGGAGCGGGGGCCGTCCTGCGGCTCGCCTGGTGCGTCGCGCCGATCGCCGCCACCGTGTACTTCGCCGTCGCCGTGGCCCGTACCGACCCCGCGACCCGGCCGCGCAGCGGGCTCTCCGCGGTCGGCCTCGGCCCCGGCCGTCTGATGGTGCTCGCCGCGATCTCCACCGCCGTGTCCTGCGTCCTCGGCTCGATGGTGGCGCTGCTCTTCTTCCTGCACCTGCGCGGCGACATCAGCGGTCTGCCCTTCGACGGGGCCGCGACCGACCTGCTTGCAGGCGGACGCCCGCTGCCGCTCGCCGGCGCGCTCACCCTGCTCTCCCTCGTCCCGATCGCCGCGTCGGTCGCCGGCGCCGTGGTGCTGCGGCCCCGGCCCGTCAAGGCCACCGGTGCGGAGGCGGGCACCGAGCCCGTCGGGGAACCGGACGCTCCGGCCCGGCCGCCGGGCGGGCTGCCCTGGGGGGTCGCGCTGCTCGCGGCGGGCCTCGCCGTCGAGACGTACGCGAGCCGCTCCGACGTCCGGCCGCGCACCGGGTTCCCCATGCCGGGCGGCGCCGACGGCAGCCCGGCGGGTGTCCTCGCCGGCTGGGCGCTGACCGCCCTCGGCCTCGTCCTGGCCGGCCCCGGTCTCACGTATCTCAGTGGACGGATCCTGCAGACGGCACGCCCCGGCGCGCTGCGGCTGCTCGCCGGGCGCGTCCTGCAGGAGGAGGCGCGGCGCATCGGGCGGCCGCTCGGCGTGCTGTGCGCGGTGGCGTCCGGCGCGTACGCCTCGATCGCGCTGTACGCGGGGCCGAGCCCCGAGGTCGGGCCGCTCACCGCGCTCGGCGGGCTGCTCGTCGCGGGGTGCGCCGCACTGACCCTCGCCACGTCAGCGGTCGAGGCGCGGCAGGCCCGTACGCGGACGACGGACGCGCTGCTGCGGCTCGGGGCGCCCGCGACGCTGCTGCGTGGTTCGGCGGCGCTCCGCGCGGGCGCGCTCGCCGCCGTGTTCGTCCCGTTGACCTGGATCGTCGCGGAGCTGGCGGCGGTCCCGCTGGCCCGCTGACGGCCCGTGGGACGCCGTCGGAAAATAAGTGCGTGACCGGCGATGAGTTCCGCGTCGAACGGGTGTCTACCCCTCCGTAAGGCACACGCGTAAGGCACACGCGTGAGGCACACGCACTCACCGGGAGAGACACTCATGCACCAGCAGATGATCTTCGTGAACCTGGCCGTGAACGACGTCGCCGCGTCGAAGAAGTTCTTCACGGAGCTGGGGTACACGATCAACCCGCAGTTCACGACCGACGAGTGCGCCTGCGTGGTGATCAGCGACACCATCATCGCGATGATGCTGAGCAAGGAGCACTACGCGAACTTCACGCAGAAGGAGATCGCGGATGCCACGAAGACGAGCGAGACGCTGATCTGTCTGAGCGCCGAGAGCCGGGAGAAGGTCGACGAACTCGTCGACGCGGCCGTCGCCGCGGGCGCCACCGCCGGCAAGGTCCAGGACTACGGCACCATGTACGGCCGCGCCTTCGACGACCTGGACGGCCACACCTGGGAGATCATGTGGATGGACCCCTCGCAGGTCCAGGGCTGAGCGAGGCCCCGGTGGGTGCCCCTGCTTAGCATGGGCGGATGCAGCCGACTCCCGAACACGCATCCGCCCCGCAACCCCCGCAACTCCCCGGCGACGACCGCGAGATCGAGACCCTCGCCGAGTTCGACGACGTCTGTGGCCGTGGCGCCCTCGCGGGCTGCCGCGTCCAGGCCGTCGACCTGACGGAGCGCACCTCGGCGCTCCTCGCGGCGGACGTCGCGGGCGCCGTCTTCCTCGGTTGCCCGATGCGCGAGGACGCGGCGGCGAAGGTACGGGCCGGCGGCGCGCTGGTCTTCCCGCCGGTCCCCGGCCTGCCGTTCAACCCCTACCGCGGGCTGCTGTACTCCCCCGAGGACCTGTTCACCGGCCTCGCCGAGGGCGGTTACGAGGCGACGCCGGACGCCCACGCGTACGCCTGGTTCCAGCGGACCAAGGCCGACGGTGACGTCTTCTCGTCGATGCTGCGCGCCATCCACGACGACTCCATCTCCGACGCCCTCGACGAACACCTCGTCGGCGCGCGGGTGGTGGGCGTCATGGGCGGCCACGCGATGGCCCGCGGCACGGACGCCTACGCGGGGGCGGCGCGGCTCGGCCGCGCGCTGGCCCGCACCGGGTTCACCGTCGCGACGGGCGGCGGTCCCGGCGCGATGGAGGCGGCGAACCTCGGCGCCTACGCGGCCGCCTTCGACGAGGCGATGCTGGACGAGTCCCTCGAACTCCTCGCCAAAGCGCCCTCGTTCACGCCCTCGATCACCGACTGGGCGCGCGCGGCGTTCGCGGTGCGCGAGCGCTGGCCGGCCGGCGGCTCCTCGGTGGGCATCCCCACCTGGTTCTACGGCCACGAGCCGCCGAACGCGTTCGCCTCGCACCTGGGCAAGTACTTCGCCAACGCCACCCGCGAGGACGGGCTCCTGGCCCGCTCGAACGCGGGCGTCGTCTTCCTGCCCGGCGCGGCGGGCACGGTCCAGGAGGTCTTCGACAACGCGACCCCCAACTACTACGGTTCGCGCGGCGAGCCCACCCCCATGGTCCTGGTCGACCGCGCCCACTGGACCGAACACCTGCCGGTGTGGCCCCTGTTGCAGTCGCTGGCCAAGGACCGCCCGATGGCGTCGCGGATCGCCCTGGTGGACCGGGTGGAGGACGCACCGGAGGCGCTGCGCGAGCTCAGCGGGTCGGATCCGGCGAGCTGACGTGGTCGGGTGAGCCGACGAGGTCGGGGTGAGCCGACGAGGTCACTGAAACGACGCCCGCTCCAGCCAGAAGTCGAGCAACTCCCGCTCCCCCAGCACCTCCACGCGCCCGCTCTCCAGCGGCCGCCGGCGGTAGAAGGCGAGCAGCACCTCCGTGAGCGGTCCGCGCAGGGTCACATCCGCCTTCGCGTGCCCGCGCCGCCAGGTGAAGGCGTCCTCGCCGAACTCGATGAGCCACTCGGCGCCGAGTCCGTCGAGTCCGTCGAGGCCGCCGCGTCCGTCGAAGTCGCCGAGCCCGTCGGGGACATCGGTGGCGTGCAGGTGGATGCTGCGGCCCGCGCCCCTGAGTTCGACCGCGCTGTCGTCGGGGTCGGTGCGCTGGGCGAGGGCGACGAGGTCCAGCCATTCGTCGATCGCGTCGGCCGCGACGTCCGGCTCGACCTCGTACGCGGCGCCGGTGGTGAGGGCCGCGTCCGCGCGGTGGATCAGCAGCTCGTGCGTCATGCGCCGGGCCCAGAACCCGGCGCGGTGGTCGCCACTCCAGGACCAGACGGGGGCGTCGGGGCCCGCGGCGCGGAAGGTCTCGGCGCCGAGTTCGGCGGTACGGGCCAGCCAGGCGTCGAGGGCGGCCGGGTCGTCGCCCTCGGGCCCTTCGCACTCCGGGATGTCCTCTTCCGGGATGTCCCGCTCGGCGCGGGTCGCGACCAGCCGCTCGCTCCAGCGCACCGCGCCGCCGGTGTGCCGGACGAGCTCGGCGAGCGTCCAGTCGGGGCAGGTCGGTACGGTGGCCGAGAGGTCCGCCCCCGTCAAGGCCGCTCTCAAAAGGTCGATCTGCCGGGCGACTTCGTCGCAGTACCGCCCGTGGCTCAGTGACGTCATGGGCGAACAGTAGATCGACCTCCGGGGGACGGCACCCGCATTACGGCCGGGGGCTCAGCCGAGCACCACCACATCGTCCGCGTCGAACCCGACCCCCACGATCTCCCCCACCTCCGGCGCCTCGCGCAGCGCGCACGCCGCCTCCAGGCGCGGGCCCTCCTTCGGCTGAAGCCGCACGGCGACATGCGTGCCGCGGAACGTACGCGCCACCACCTCGCACCGCAGCCCCTCGTCCGGGGCGACGAGCCGCACCCCGGCGGGCCGCACCAGGATCGTGTGCCGCCCGGCGGACGTCCCGGCCGGAACCGGGACCGTGCCCCACGCCGTGGCGGCGGCCGCGCCGGTCACCGTCGCCTCGACGACGTTGTCGAAACCGAGGAAGCGCGCCACGAACTCGTCCACCGGGTGCCGCCACACCTCAAGCGGCGTGCCGGACTGGGCGATGCGGCCCTCGCGCATGACGACGACACGGTCGGCGAGCGCGAAGGCCTCGCCCTGGTCGTGCGTCACGGCGAGCACCGTCGTCCCCAACTCGTCGAAGAGCTCGCGCAGTTCGACGACGAGACGCTCCCGCAGCGAGCGGTCGAGCTGCCCCAGCGGCTCGTCCAGCATCAGCAGCCTCGGCCGCGGGGCCAGCGCCCGCGCGAGCGCCACCCGCTGCTGCTCGCCGCCCGAGAGCGAGGCCACCGCGCGGCGCTGCGCGTTCGGCAGGCCGACGAGCTCCAACAACTCGGCGACCCGGTCGGCCTGTTCGCCCCGTGACACGCCGTGCATGCGCAGCCCGAACGCGACGTTCCCCGCCACGTCGCGCTGCGGGAAGAGCTGGTGGTCCTGGAACATCAGGCCGACGCCCCGCTTGTGCGCGGGCACCCCGCGCTGGTCGCGCCCGGCGAGCAGCACCTGCCCCGCGTCGAGCCCCTGCAACCCGGCGACCGCCCGCAGCAGCGTCGACTTCCCGCTGCCGCTCGGCCCGAGCACGCAGACGATCTCGTGCTCGGCGACGTCGAGGTCCACGGCGTCGAGCGCGGCCCGCGCCCCGAAACGTACCGTCGCCTCCCGCAGGCTCAGCAAGGCGTCCGCCATCAGAACTCCCCCGTGGTGCGCTCGGTCCTGACGCGTTCGAGGAGCAGCAGGGACACCGCGCACACCACCATGAGGATCGTCGAAAGGGCCATCGCCTGGCCGTAGTTGAGGTCGCCGGCCCGGCCGAGCAGCCGCGCCACGGCGACCGGCAGCGTCGGGTTGTCGGGACGCGCGATGAAGACGGTCGCCCCGAACTCGCCGAGGGAGACCGCGAAGGCGAACCCGGCGGCGATCAGCAGCGCCCGCCGCACCATCGGCAGGTCGACCTCCCGCCACGCCCGCAGCGGCGACGCCCCGAGCACGGCCGCCGCCTCCCGCAGCCGCCCGTCCACCGCACGCAGCACGGGCAGCATGGTCCGTACGACGAAGGGCACGCCGACCAGCGCCTGCGCGAGCGGCACCAGGATCCAGCTGGCCCGCAGGTCGAGCGGCGGCTTGTCCAGGGTGATCAGGAAGCCGAAGCCGACGGTCACCGCGGAGACCCCGAGCGGCAGCATGAGCAGCGCGTCGAACCCGCGCACGAGCCGCCCGGCGCGCCGGGTGAGCGCGGCGGCGGCGAGACCTCCGATGACGACGGCGATGGCGGTGGCCACGACCGCGTACTGCAGCGAGTTCCCGATCGCCTCGATCGGCGGCACGAGGAAGGCGCCGCCGTCCGCCGAGGTCAGCTCCCGGTAGTAGGTGAATCCGTAGCCGTCGGGGCCGTCGAGGGAGCGCTGGATCAGCACCCCGAGCGGCAGCAGGATCAGCAGGGCGACCGTCGCCAGGACGGCGCCGAGCAGCGTCCACTGTCCGGCGCCGCGCGGACGGCGCGCCACCGCCGAGGCGTCGACGAGCTTCAGCGCGCTCTCGCGCCGCCGCACCGTCCACGCGTGGATGGCGAGGATCAGGCCCACCGCCACGAACTGCACGATGGTCAGGACGGCCGCCGTCGGCAGGTCGAGGAGCTGGGCGGTCTGCCGGTAGATCTCCACTTCGAGCGTCGAGTACGCGGGTCCGCCGAGGATCTGCACGACGCCGAATGAGGTGAAGGTGAAGAGGAAGACCATGAGCGCGGCGGCGGCCACCGCGGGGCCAAGGGCGGGGAGCGTCACCGTCCGCCACGCCGTCCAGCGCGAGGCGCCGAGCATCCGCGCGGCCTCCTCCTGGCGCGGGTCGAGCTGGGACCAGAGCCCGCCGACGGTGCGCACGACGACCGCGTAGTTGAAGAAGACGTGCGCGAGGAGGATCGCCCAGACCGTGGTGTCCAGACGCACCCCCCACAGCTCGTCGAAGAGCCCGCCGCGCCCGATCAGCGCGAGGAACGCGGTCCCGACGACGACCGTGGGCAGCACGAACGGCACGGTGACGACCGCCCGCAGCACCTGCTTGCCGGGGAAGTCGAAGCGCGCGAAGACGTACGCGCCGGGGAGCGCGATCAGCAGCGTGAGCGCGGTCGAGGCGAGCGCCTGCCAGGTGGTGAACCACAGCACGTGCCGGATGTCGGACTGCCCGAGGACGTCCACGATCCGGCCGAACCGCCAGCCGCCGTCGATGTGCAGCCCGCGCGCGACGATCGCCGTGACCGGGTAGGCGAAGAAGAGCGCGAAGAACGCGACGGGCAGGGCCATCAGGCCGAGCCGCGCCGCACTCCCCGGGCCGGCGCCCTCGCGGGGCTTCGCCTTGGCCGCTACTTCAGTACGAGCGAGGTCCACGACTTGATCCACGGCTCGCGATTGTCGGCGATCTTCTTCGGATCCATGGTCTGCGGCTTGTCGACCGTGACGCCGTGCTCGGTGAAGAGCGCGGGCAGCTTCGCGCCCTCGCGCACCGGGTTCACGAACATGTTCAGCGGCATGTCCTCCTGGAACTTCCGGCCCGCGAGGAAGTCCAGGAGCGCCTTGCCGCCCTTGGTGTTGCCCGCGTGGCTGAGCAGGCCCGCGTACTCCACCTGACGGAAGCAGGTGCCGGTGGCGACGCCGGTCGGCGCCTCCTTGGGCTGCGGCTTCCCGTAGAGCACCTCGACGGGCGGCGAGGAGGCATAGGAGACGACGAGCGGCCGGTCGCCCTTGGCCTTCTTGCCGCCGGCCGACCCGGAGAACTCCTCGTTGTAGGCCTGCTCCCAGCCGTCGACGACCTTGACGCCGTTGGCCTTGAGCTTCTTCCAGTAGCCTTCCCAGCCCTGGTCGCCGTACTTCGCGGCGGTGCCGAGCAGGAAGCCGAGGCCGGGCGACGACGTCGAGGTGTTCTCGGTGACGAGCAGGTTCTTGTACGCGGGCTTCGTCAGGTCCTCGAAGGACTTCGGCGGCGCCAGCTTCTTGTCGGCGAAGTACTTCTTGTCGTAGTTCACGCAGATGTCGCCGCTGTCGACGGGCGTGACCCGGTGCTTGTCCCCGTCGACGCGGAACTCCGGCTTGATCTTCTCCGCGCCCTTGGCCTCGTACGGCTGGAAGAGCCCGTTGTCGAGCGCCCGCGACAGCAGGGTGTTGTCGACGCCGAAGAAGACGTCGCCCTGCGGGTTGTCCTTGGAGAGGATCGCCTTGTTCACGGCGGCGCCCGCGTCGCCGTCCTTCAGGACCCTGACCTTGTACCCGGACCGCTTCTCGAAGTCCTTCAGCACGTCCTTGGAGACGTTGAAGGAGTCGTGGCTGACGAGGGTGACGGTCTTGGAGTCGGTCTTCCCCGACCCGCCGTCGGAGCTGCCGCACGCGGAGAGGGCGACGAGCCCGATGCCCACCGCCACCGCGGTGGACGTGACCTTCTTGGTGGTGCTCACTGGATTTCCTCCTGGGTGACCAGGAAGAGACGCGGCCCTGCCCGCGGGCCGGGGGCACGCGGGCAGGACGCTACAGCTTGAGTGATGCCCGAACTTCCTACCCAGAATGACCTGGGCGAGGTTCAGAGGGTCTGCGGCCCACCTGTCCAAGGTGCCGCACTCTCAGCGCTGTGGCGCTCCCCTGTCGGAATATGCAGATGTGTGTACGAGGCGTACGCCCGCACGCCCGTCAGACTACCTCTCGGCCGCGGCGAGCTGGCCGCACGCTCCGTCGATCTCCTGGCCCCGGGTGTCCCGGATGGTGACCGGCACGCCATGGGCGGCGATGGCCTCCACGAACGCCTTCTCGTCCTCGGGCCGCGAGGCGGTCCACTTCGAGCCCGGCGTCGGGTTCAGCGGGATCAGGTTGACGTGCACCGGCTTGCCCTTGAGCATCCGCCCGAGCCGGTCACCACGCCATGCCTGGTCGTTGATGTCCCTGATCAGCGCGTACTCGATGGAGAGGCGACGGCCCGACTTCGCGGCGTACTCCCAGCCCGCGTCGAGCACCTCGCGCACCTGCCAGCGCGTGTTCACCGGGACGAGGGTGTCGCGCAGCTCGTCGTCCGGCGCGTGCAGCGAGATCGCGAGGCGGCACTTGAAGCCCTCGTCGGAGAGCCGGTGGATGGCGGGCACGAGCCCCACCGTCGACACCGTGATCCCGCGCTGCGAGAGGCCGAGGCCGTCCGGCTCCGGGTCGGTGAGCCGGCGGATCGCGCCGGTCACCCGGTTGTAGTTGGCCAGCGGCTCGCCCATGCCCATGAAGACGATGTTGGAGAGCCGCGCGGGCCCGCCCGGGATCTCGCCGTCCCGCAGCGCCCGCATGCCGTCCACGATCTGGTGCACGATCTCGCCGGTCGACAGGTTCCGGTCCAGGCCGGCCTGTCCGGTGGCGCAGAACGGGCAGTTCATGCCGCAGCCCGCCTGGGAGCTGATGCACATGGTGACCCGGTCCGGGTAGCGCATCAGGACGGACTCGACGAGCGTCCCGTCGAAGAGCCGCCAGAGCGTCTTGCGGGTCGTGTCGTCGTCACAGCTGATGTGCCGCACCACGGACATCAGATCGGGCAGCAGCGCCTCCCGCAGCTTCTCGCGCGCCCCGGCCGGGATGTCGGTCCACTCGGCCGGGTCGTGCGCATACCGCGAGAAGTAGTGCTGCGAGAGCTGCTTGGCGCGGAACGGCTTCTCGCCGGTGGCGGCGACGGCTTCCTTCCGCTCGGCGGGCGTGAGGTCGGCGAGGTGCCGCGGCGGCTTCTTGGCTCCGCGGGGCGCGACGAAGGTGAGTTCTCCGGGTACAGGCATGGTCCTTCCAGTGTCGCAGACATACGAGGAGGGGCCCGCCGCCCTGTGGACAACGGACCCCTCACCCACGAACACGCAGGTCAGACGATGTGCACCTCAGCCTGACCCGACAAAGAGAACGAGCAGCAGCCACACCACGGGCGCCGTCGGAAGGAGCGAGTCCAGGCGGTCCATGATGCCGCCGTGGCCCGGCAGCAGCGTGCCCATGTCCTTGATGCCGAGGTCCCGCTTGATCATCGACTCGCCGAGGTCACCGAGCGTCGCGCTCGCCGCGACCGCGAAGCCGATCACCAGGCCCTGCCACCAGGCGCCGTCGTCGATGAGGAACTGCAGACAGAGCGCGCCCGCCGCCATCGCGAAGGTGACCGCGCCGACCAGGCCCTCGCGGGTCTTGCCGGGGCTGATGCGCGGCGCCAGCTTGTGCTTGCCGAAGCGCCAGCCGATCGCGTACGCCCCCGTGTCGCTGACCACGGTCAGGAGCAGGAAGGTGAGCACCCGGTACGGGCCGTCGTCGGCGGTGAGCATCAGCGCCACGAACGTCGCGAGGAACGGGACGTAGAAGGCCGCGAAGACCCCCGCCGTGACGTCCTTCAGATAGCCCTCGGGCGGCTCGGTCATCCGCCAGACGAGGACCGCGAGCGCGGTGAGGGCCATCGCGACCCACGCACCCTCGGCCCCGCGCACGTAACCGGCGACGACCATCGCCGCGCCACCCACCGCGAGCGGCACGAGCGGCGCCTTGATGCCCTTGCGCTCCTCGAGCCGCGAGGTGAGCTCCCAGAGGCCGACGACGACGGCCACCGCTATGACGCCGATGAAGACGGCCTTCACGATGAACAGCGACGCGACGATCACCGCGCCGAGTCCCACACCGACTCCTATGGCCGCCCCGAGGTCGCGGCCCGCGCTCTTCTTCTGCGGGGCGGCCGGGGCCGGCTGCGGCTGTGGTGCGCTGGGCATGGGCTCCTGCGAGGGCTCGTCACGGTACAGGGGGCCGCCCGTCCGAGTGGCCCCCCGGCCGTCGTCCTGGTGTGAGCCGGTCACGGGTACGTCGGGCACGATGGGCATGGGCTGCGTCTCGGACGGAAACAGCGCGTCCTGCGCATCGTACGCGGGACCTGGCGGGGTCGCCCCCTGACCGGGTCCCTGGTCGGGCGGCCCCCAATACCCGGCTCTGGGCGGCGCCCCCCAGGAAGAGTCGTTCACGAATCGGTTCCCTGATTCCTCGGACTCGAGCCTCAGACTTCGAGCAGCTCGGCTTCCTTGTGCTTGAGCAGCTCGTCCACCTGCGTGACGTACTTCGCGGTGGTGTCGTCGAGCTCCTTCTCGCCGCGGCGGCCCTCGTCCTCGCCGATGTCGCCGTCCTTGATCGCCTTGTCGAGGGCCTCCTTGGCCTTGCGACGGATCGAACGGATCGAGATCTTGGAGTCCTCGGCCTTGGTCTTGGCGACCTTGATGAACTCCTTGCGGCGGTCCTGGGTCAGCTCGGGGAACGTCACCCGGATGATGTTGCCGTCGTTGCTCGGGTTGACGCCGAGGTCGGAGTCGCGGATCGCCTGCTCGATGTTGCGCAGCGCGCTCTTGTCGAACGGGGTCACCACGGCCATCCGCGGCTCGGGCACCGAGAACGAGGCCAGCTGGTTGATCGGCGTCAGCGCGCCGTAGTAGTCCGCCACGATCTTGTTGAACATCGCCGGGTGCGCACGGCCGGTGCGGATCGCGGCGAAGTCCTCCTTGGCGACCACGACGGCCTTCTCCATCTTCTCCTCGGCCTCGAGGAGGGTCTCTTCGATCACCACTTGCTCCTGCGTGTCTTGAGTAGGCCCGGCTAGCACGGGGCGGCCGGCTGCGTCGCGTCTCTTTCCTGCACGGTGTCCGACCGGCAGGGCTTTGTCCATCCCTCTCAAGTGACGTCTCGCGCCCGTCGCTTGAGGCAGGCCCAGGTCCCTGGGGTCAGGCCCGGCTTCCCTGGTCGCCCACGAGTGTGCCGATCTTCTCACCCTTGACGGCCCGGGCGATATTGCCCTCGGAGAGCAGCTCGAAGACCAGGATGGGCAGCTTGTTGTCCCGGCACAGCGTGATCGCGGTCATGTCGGCGACCTTCAGGTCCTGGGTGATGACCTCGCCGTAGCCGAGCGCGTCGTACTTCACCGCGTCCGGGTTGGTCCTGGGGTCGGAGTCGTAGACCCCGTCCACGCCGTTCTTGCCCATGAGCAGCGCCTCGGCGCCGATCTCCAGGGCGCGCTGCGCGGCGGTGGTGTCGGTGGAGAAGTACGGCATGCCCATGCCCGCACCGAAGATGACCACACGGCCCTTCTCCAGGTGGCGCACGGCACGCAGCGGGATGTACGGCTCCGCGACCTGGCCCATCGTGATGGCGGTCTGGACGCGGCAGTCGATGCCTTCCTTCTCCAGGAAGTCCTGCAGGGCGAGGCAGTTCATGACGGTGCCGAGCATGCCCATGTAGTCCGAGCGGGCCCGGTCCATGCCGCGCTGCTGGAGCTCGGCGCCGCGGAAGAAGTTGCCGCCGCCGATGACGGCGGCGACCTGCGCGCCGTCCCGTACGACCGCCGCGATCTCACGGGCGATGGCGTGCACCACGTCGGGGTCGACCCCGAGGCCGCCTCCACCGGCGAACGCCTCGCCGGAGAGCTTCAGCAGAAAGCGTCCGGCAACTTTGTCGTCGTCACTCTTCGAGTCGGCCTTGGTGGTCATGTGGTTCTCGCTTCTCTTACTTGGCACACATGCGAAGAAGGCCACTGCCGGCGGGGGTGTCGTTCGCATCCCATGCTCGGCAGTGGCCTCCTCGTCAGATCCTGCGGTCGTACGTCGCACACGAGGACCGTGCGCGGGCGACCGCTGTCGACCCTAGCGGGGTCTACCGTCGATCGCGGTACGGACTCAGATGCCGACCTTGATGCGCGAGAAGCGCTTCAGGGTGACACCGGCCTCGGCGAGAACCTTCTCGACCGACTTCTTGTTGTCCAGCGCGTACGGCTGGCCGAGGAGGGTGGCCTCCTTGAAGAAGCCGTTGACGCGACCCTCGACGATCTTCGGGAGGGCGGCCTCGGGCTTGCCCTCGGCGCGCGTGGTCTCCTCGGCGACGCGACGCTCCGACTCGACGACGTCCGCCGGGACGTCCTCGCGGGAGAGGTACTTCGGCGCGAAGGCGGCGATGTGCTGGGCGATGCCCTTGGCCACGTCGGCGTCGGCCTTGTCGAGCTCGACGAGGACACCGATCTGCGGGGGCAGGTCGGGCATCGTGCGGTGCATGTACGCGGCGACGTACGCGCCCGAGAACTGCGCGAAGCGGTCCAGGACGATCTTCTCGCCGAGGTTGGCGTTGGCCTCGTCGACGTACGCCTGGACGGTCTTGCCGGCCTCGATCTCGGAGGCGAGCAGCGCCTCGAGGTCGGCCGGGGAGGTCTTGGCGATGTGGGCGGCGAGGTTGTTCGCGACGGCCTGGAACTTGTCGCCCTTGGCGACGAAGTCCGTCTCGCACTTCAGCTCGACGATGACACCGGAGGTGTTGTCGTCGGCGATGAGGGAGACCACGGCGCCGTTCTCGGCGGAACGGCCCTCGCGCTTGGCGACGCCCTTCTGGCCCTTGATGCGGAGCGCCTCGACGGCCTTGTCGACGTCGCCCTCGGCCTCGTCGAGCGCCTTCTTGCAGTCCATCATGCCGGCGCCCGTGAGCTCACGGAGCTTCTTGACGTCGGCGGCGGTGTAGTTCGCCATGATCGAAATTTCTCTCTCGGAGTCTGAAAGATCTACGAAGGTCTACGGGTGAACGGCGGGGGCCGATCGGGCCCCCGCCGTCACTTACCGAACCTGAGGTCAGGCCTGCTCGGCGTCCGCGGCCGCGGCGGGGGCCTCGGCCTGCTCGGCGTCGGCGGCCTTCTCCGTCTCGGCGGACTTCTGGACCTCGACCTCGGCCTCGGCCTCGGCGGCCTTCGGCTCCTCGGCCTTGGCGTCCTCGGAGTCCGCCTTCTTCTCGCCCTCGAGCAGGTCGCGCTCCCACTCGGCCAGCGGCTCGCCCTGGGCCTTCTCGCCCGGCTTCGAGTCACCGGTGGCGACGCCGGAACGGGCGATGAGGCCCTCGGCGACGGCGTCGGCGATCACGCGGGTGAGCAGGGTGACGGAGCGGATCGCGTCGTCGTTGCCCGGGATCTTGTAGTCGACCTCGTCGGGGTCGCAGTTGGTGTCGAGGATGGCGACGACCGGGATGTTGAGCTTCCGGGCCTCACCGACCGCGATGTGCTCCTTCTTGGTGTCCACGATCCAGACGGCGCTGGGCACCTTGGACATCTCGCGGATACCGCCGAGGGTCTTCTCCAGCTTGGCCTTCTCGCGGGAGAGGACGAGCAGCTCCTTCTTGGTGAGGCCGGACGCGGCCACATCCTCGAAGTCGATCTGCTCGAGCTCCTTGAGGCGCTGCAGACGCTTGTAGACGGTCGAGAAGTTGGTGAGCATGCCGCCCAGCCAGCGCTGGTTGACGTAAGGCATGCCGACGCGGGTGGCCTGCTCCGCGATGGCCTCCTGCGCCTGCTTCTTCGTGCCGACGAACATGACCGTGCCGCCGTGGGCGACGGTCTCCTTGACGAACTCGTAGGCGCGGTCGATGTACGACAGCGACTGGAGCAGGTCGATGATGTAGATGCCGTTGCGCTCCGTGAAGATGAAGCGCTTCATCTTCGGGTTCCAACGACGGGTCTGGTGACCGAAGTGGACGCCGCTTTCCAGCAGCTCCCGCATCGTGACGACGGCCATGGCCGTTCTCCTTGAGAATCTCGGTTGTGCCGCGTGTGCCGGACGGCACTCGCGCCTGACGCCCGCGGTGCGCCTTGCCCACGAGGGACCGAGAGGCGCTGACACCGGCTTTTTCATGGCCAGGTGCCGGGGCGTGCGAAGTCGACCCGGTGACCCGGATCGCCACCAGAAGTGTACGGGACCCACGGGGTGGCAGGTGACGCCGCCGTCGAGGCACGGCACACGGCCGGGTGACGGCCTGATCCACGATCGGGTGACGGCGTTGTCCACAGGTGGCGGGCCGTCCACAGATCCGGACCATGATCCCCACGGCGGAGCCCGGCGGAGGACGGTTCTCCCATGCGCCTGGAACTGTTGCTGCCCACGTTGGCGGCCCTGCTCGCGACCGTCCTGCCCCCACGTGCGGCACCGCCCGCGCCCCTGCCGTCGGCCACCGTCTGGCCGGTCGGCACCCGCCCGCCGGTCGTCCGCGCCTGGGACCCGCCCGCGACGCCGTACGGGGCGGGCCACCGCGGCGTGGACCTGACCGCGCCGCCGGGCGGTCCGGTACGGGCGGTGGCCGCGGGCCGGATCGCCTTCGCGGGGCGGGTGGCGGGCCGGGGCGTGGTCTCGGTGGAGCTGGAGGGCACGGGCGACCCGCCGCTGCGCACGACGTACGAGCCGGTGCGCGGGGCGGCGTCGCTGAAGAAGGGCGCGCGAGTGGCGGCCGGCGAGGTGGTGGGCACCCTGGAGTTCCCGACGGGGCACTGCCCGGGGAGTTGTCTGCACTGGGGCCTGCGCAGGGCCGGGACCTATCTGGACCCGCTGAGCCTGCTGTCCCCGCGGCTGCGGCACCGCGGCCCGTCCCGGCTCCTTCCGGTGCACACCGACGTGCACACCGGCGGACGAGGCCTCAGCCCCGGACTCCCCGCAGCGCCATGGCGACCGCCGCCTCGGTGATCGCGGTGGGGTCCTCGGCGGCGCCCAGCTCAATCCGCCGCACCGCCGCGTCCACGATGCCCTGCAGCAGCATCGCCGCCATCCTCGGCTGCCCGTGGCCCAGGCTCTCAAGGGCCTCGACGATCATCGCGATGAGACCGCCGTGGGCGGCGCGGATCTTCTCCCGCGCCCCCGCGTCGAGCTCGCTCGCGGAGATGGCGACCACGGCGCGGTGGCGCCGGTCCCTCACCAGGGCCAGCTGCCGCCGCACATACGCCTCGACCTTGCCCTCGGCCGACTCCGCGCGCTCCATGGCGGCCGACACCTCCGCCGCCCAGACGGGGAAGTCGACCTCGCACAGCTCTTCCACCACGGCTGCCCGCGACCGGAAGTACTCGTACACGGACGACCGGGCGAGCCCGGTGCGCTCGGCGAGTGCGGGGAAGGTCAGCGCCTCCGTACCGCCTTCGGACAGCAGGGAACGCGCGGCGTCCAGCAGGGCGCCGCGCTGCATCGACCGGTGCTCGGCCACTGAGGCCGCTCGAATCCTTGGCACGGCTCCACCTTACGGACGGGGCGCCGCGCACGGGAGCCGCCGCCGTGCGCCCACCGCAGGGGGCAGGCACGATTCAGCGTGCTCAGCGTCCAAAACTCGCCAGCTTCGCCCTCAGCTGCAGCACGGATTTGGTGTGGATCTGGCTCACCCGGCTCTCGGTCACCCCGAGGACGTTGCCGATCTCGGCGAGGGTGAGTCCCTCGTAGTAGTAGAGCGTGACGACGGTCTTCTCGCGCTCCGGCAGGGTGTTGATCGCCCGTGCCAGCAGCCGTCGCAGCTCCCGGTCCTCGGCGACCTCCACGGGGTTGTCGGCCGCGTGGTCCTCGAGCGTGTCCATCAGGCTGAGCCGGTCGCCGCCCTCGCCGCCGACGTGCAGCAGCTCCTCCAGGGCCACCACGTTCGCCAGCGACAACTGGCTGAAAACAGCGTGCAGTTCCTCCAGCGCGATGCCCATCTCCGCGGCGACCTCCGCCTCGGAGGGGGTGCGCCGCAACTGCGCCTCCAGGGTGGCGTAGGCCCGCTCCACATTGCGCGCCTTCTGCCGTACGGACCGGGGGATCCAGTCGAGCGCCCGCAGTTCGTCGATCATCGCCCCGCGGATGCGGGTGATCGCGTACGTCTCGAACTTGATGGAGCGCTCGATGTCGAACTTCTCGATCGCGTCGATCAGCCCGAACACCCCGGACGACACGAAGTCGGCCTG
Organism: Streptomyces sp. NPDC005863; assembly: GCF_042871345.1. Taxonomy (NCBI): domain Bacteria; kingdom Bacillati; phylum Actinomycetota; class Actinomycetes; order Kitasatosporales; family Streptomycetaceae; genus Streptomyces; species Streptomyces sp. NPDC005863. Next base: position 126,377 of record NZ_JBIAII010000001.1, read on the forward strand.
CTCCACGTTGGGCGGCAGCCCCACGCTGACCCGCCCCGCCACGTACTTCACCAGCGGCGAGTAGTGCAGGATCAGCTGCTCCCGCAGCCGCCCGTCACCCGTCTCCTTGTACGAACGCCACAACTCGTCCAGCGACGAGGGCGCGGGGGGCCGCTCCTGCTCGCCGCTACGGGCGGCGGGGGGAACCGCTGCCCGGTCGGACCCTGAGGTGTGCTGGGGCATTCGTCGCCTTGAGCCGTTCTGCCGTGAACTGGTGAGGTCGGGGGAGCCCGCGCGGTCGCGCGACGGGGGGAGGTCGCGTGAACCGGTGGGATCGCGGGGTTCGGGGAGGTCGCGCGAGCCGGTGGGGGCGCCGGTGTCGCTCGGGTCGGTGCGGTGGGGAGTGTGCGTGGGGTGAATGAGGTCGTCCGCCTGATTGCCTGTCCGTGCCGGAATCCACGTGAGCGTAGCGTGACTGAAGTGTCGCAGTGTGCGAAGAGTATGGGATCGCGCGTGCGCAGATACGTTCCGCTTGACGCCTCGGAGTGTGCAAGCGATCGCTGAGCGTGACGACGTCGGCGTATCAACTGCCTGATTTCCCAAGGTTGTCGGGGGTCATCCGTCCGGCGGAACACGCTCGGTCACGAACCCTTTTCAGCGGCCGACACGGTCGGATTCACCTGGCGTGTCAACTGCCAGCCGTCGCCGTGTCGTTCGACGAACCCCAACGACTGAAGCTCGTACAGCCGCCCGACCGCGTCGTCCTCGGTGGTCCCGGCGCCGACCGCCACGTCCCGTACCGCCGCACGCCCCCGCGCGGGCAGGGCGGCCAGGACCCGCTGCACGCCGGAACCGAGCAGGTCACGCGGCACGATGGGCCCCCGCCTGACCGGTGCGAGCTCCCCCATGTCGCCGACCAGCTCGACGACTTCGGCGGCGTCGGTCACCAGCACACCGTCACCCCGCAGCAGTTCATGCACCCCGGCCGACAACCCGCTGGTCGCGGGCCCCGGCACCCCCATGGTGAAGCGCCCCAACTCCTGGGCGCTGCGCGCCGTGGCGAGCGCCCCGCTGCGGTACGCGGCCTCCACGACCACCGTCCCCCGGGTCAACGCCGCGATCACCCTGTTCCGCAGGATGAATCTGCTCGGCGTCGGATGGTCGCCCGGCGGCAACTCGCTGACCACGAGCCCCTGTTCCGCGATCCGGTCGATCAGTTCGGTGTGCCCGCGCGGATAGGCCCGGTCGACACCGCAGGCGAGCACGGCCACGGTGGCACCGCCGGCCCCGAGCGCCCCGCGGTGCGCGGCCCCGTCCACGCCGTACGCCCCGCCCGAGGTCACGACCCAGCCGCGCTCCGCGAGCCCCGCGGCGAGCCCGGCCGCCATGTGCGCGCCGTACTGCGTACAGGCCCGCGCCCCCACGACGGCCACCGACCGCAGCCCCCACATCCGCAGCGACGGCCGCCCCCGCACCCAGAGCCCGACCGGCCGCGCGTCCCCCAGGTCGTCCAGGGTCACCGGCCACTCCGCGTCCCCCGGGCACACGAACCTCCCCCCGACATCCCGCGCCGCAGCCAGGTCCTGCTCCGGCCGCACCTTGGCCGTCCTCGCCCGTAACCCCTCCCACCGTCGCGCGCTCACCCCCGGCAGCCGCTCGTCGTCACCGCCGAGCCGGCGCAGCACCTCTTGGGCCCCGGCCTCGCGCAACCAGCGCCCGCCGATCGCGTCCCCCGGCTCCAGCACCCGCGTCAGGGCGATCCGGGCGAACCGCTCCCCCGGTGACGGCTCATCCCTCATGTCGCCGCCCCGATCACCATCGGCACACCACGCGAGATGCCCGTCCGCAGTTGCAGGGCGAGCGCGACGTCCTGCGCGCTGGGCCGGTCGTGCCCCGAGAGGTCCGCGACGGTCCAGGCCACCCGCAGAACACGGTCCAGGCCGCGGGCGGTCAAGAAGCCCCGCTCCAGGTCCAGCTCGGCCGCGTCCAGCGCACCGGGGGCGGCGGGCCAGCGGGTCCTGAGCGCATGGCCGGGGACTTCGCTGTTGGTCCGCCAGCCCGTCCCGGCCAGCCGGGCCGCCGCCCGCTCCCGCGCACCGCGCACCCGGTCGGCGACGGTCCTGGTGGACTCCCCGCGGGTGCCGTACCCGGCGAGCTCGGAGCGGGTGACGGCCTCCACCTCGACCTTCAGGTCGACGCGGTCGAGCAGCGGGCCCGAGAGGCGGGCCTGGTAGCGGCGGATGACGGAGGGCGGGCATTCGCAGCCGTCGCCCAGCAGGGTGTGCCTGCCGCACGGACAGGGGTTGGCGGCGAGCACCATCAGGAACTTCGCGGGCAGCCGCACCACCCCCGCGCTCCGCGCGATCACCACGTGGCCCGCTTCGAGGGGCTGGCGCAGGGAGTCCAGGGTCTGGGTGCTGAATTCGGGCGCCTCGTCGAGGAAGAGCACCCCTCGGTGGGCGAGGGACACTGCCCCCGGCCGCGCGATTCCCTTGCCGCCACCCACCAGGGACTGCATCGTCGCGGAGTGGTGCGGCGCGCAGTACGGCGCGACGTCCACCAGGGGCCTGCCCGGGGGCAGCATGCCGGCCACCGAGTGGACCGCGGTGACCTCCAGGGACTCCTCCCTGGTCAGCCGGGGCAGGACCGCGGGCAGCCGCTCCGCGAGCATCGTCTTGCCGGCGCCCGGTGGTCCTTGCAGGAAGAGGTGGTGCGCTCCTGCCGCGGCGACCTCGACGGCCGTCCGTGCCGAGGCCTGGCCGACCACGTCGGCGAGGTCCAGCGCGTGGGCGTCGTCGAAGGCCTCGCCAAGACCGGTGCCGACGCCGGTGCCGGGGACGCAGAGTCCGGCGAGCATCGGGTCGGGTCGCCCGGTCTCGTCCGGCTCCTCCTCCGGCACCGGCTCGTCGGTGAGCACCGCGATGAGCTGGCGCAGGCTGCGCACGCCGAGGACGGAGACGCCGGGGACCAGCGCCGCCTCCGCCGCCGTGCACTCGGGGACGACCACCTGTTCGTACCCCGCATCGGCTGCCGCGAGGACGGCCGGCAGCACGCCGCGGACCGGCCGCACCCGGCCGTCGAGGCCGAGCTCCCCGATCATCACGATGTCGGCGAGGACCTTGGGGTCGATCCGCTCGGCCGCCCCGAGGACGGCACAGGCGACCGCGAGGTCGAACCCGCTGCCGCCCTTCGGCACCGACGCGGGGCTCAGCCCGACCGTGAGCTTCTTCTGCGGCCACTCCCCGCCCGAGTTGACCACGGCGGCCCTCACCCGGTCGCGGCTCTCGCTCAGGCTCTTGTCCGGCAGGCCGACCAGCGTGAACGCCGCGACACCGGGCTCCAGATCGGCCTGCACCTCGACGACCACGCCCTCGACGCCGACCAGGGCGACGGAACACGTACGCGCGAATCCCATCAGGCCACCCCCCGCGCGTGCTCGACCACGGGGACGCCGCGCCGCGGGATCAGGACGCCGATCAGGTCGATGCGGACGCCGCCCGGCGGTGGGCCGCCGCGCTCCTCGATCCACCGCTCGGCGAGCCTGCGCAGCCGCTCCGCCTTGATCCGGCCCACGGCCGCCATCGGATGCTCGTACGGCACGGCGCCCGGCCCCGCCGCCCTGCGCGTCTTGACCTCGCAGACGACCAGGGCCTCGCCGTCCATGGCCACGATGTCGATCTCACCGGTTCTGCCCGCGCGCCAATTGCGCTCCAGAACCGTCATCCCCGACTCGACCAGCCGCCTCGCGGCCAGATCCTCGCCGTACCTGCCGATCGCTCCCCGTGCGTTCATGTCGGCACCACCTCCGGCACCCACCGTCACGCACCGGCCGATCCCTGTTGGATCTTGGTGCACAACTCACCGGTTGTGGATAACTCCGCCACCCTCGCGAGTGAAATCCCCCGCGCCTCGCCGGTGAAGTCCCCGTGCCCAGTCGGCCGGCTAGCTGCTCGGCAGCTCGAGGTCACTCTTGTTGAGCTCCTCGATGTTCACGTCCTTGAACGTGAGCACCCGCACCTGCTTGACGAACCGAGCGGGCCGGTACATGTCCCACACCCAGGCGTCCGCCATGGTGACCTCGAAGAAGACCTCGCCCTGGACGGAGTGCACCTGCATCTCGTAGTCATTGGTGAGGTAGAAACGCCGCTCGGTCTCGATCACGTATTTGAACAGACCGACGACATCGCGGTACTCCCGGTAGAGCTTCAGCTCCATCTCGGTCTCGTACTTCTCGAGGTCCTCGGCGCTCATGGCATGTTCCCCTTCAGCCGTGCGTCCCCCTATTGTGCGTCAGTCCCGCGAACCCCTACACGATTTCCGTGCCGAGGATCTCGGGCCGATCCGGGGGCCCCTCGTCGAGCAGTCTGCGAAGCAGCTCGGCGAGCCTGGTCGGGTACACCGTCTCATGAGCCTCGGTCAGTTCTCGGCACGTCCACCAACGAGCTCCGGCCACACTGCGCCTTTCCAGCTCCGTGAGGCCCTCGGCGACGGTCTCCGTCTGTGCCGTACGCGCCAGGTAGTACCACTCGTCCTGGTCCCACCGCCGCCCCGCGAACGGGAAGGAGCAGACCCGTCGCCACAGGACGGGACCGAGCTCGACCTCGGTGATCCCCGTCTCTTCCCGCAGCTCGCGCAGGGCCGCCTGCTCCCGCGTCTCGGCGCCCTCCAGACCGCCGCCCGGCGTGAACCACCAGTCGTCCGTCACGTCCCCGGGCTCGTGGCCGTGCAGCAGCAGGACGCGGTCGTCCGGATCGAGCAGGACCACCCGCGCGACCCGGCGCAGCGGCCGCCCCGACAGGGACGCCCCGGCCTCCTCGGGGAGCGCGGTCCGTCCGGCCGCCGCGTCCTCAGACGGCACCGGCGGCCTCCCGCGTACGGTCCTTGCCGCGCCCTCGGCCCAGCCGCTTGGCCACCGGCCCGTACGCCGCACCGCCCAGGACCAGCACCATGCCCGCCACGATCGCGCTGACCACCAGGGTCAGCGGGCCGGGCTCGGAGAGGCCGCCCGGCAGGTCGGCGAAGCCGTCGGGGCGCTTCAGTTCACCGAACTTGTCCATCGGCCAGGCCACCGCGTCGACCCGTGCCCGCACCGCGCTGCGCGGCACCGAGCCGTGGTTGGAGTCCTCCAGGTGCACGCTGGAGTCCAGGGACCCGCTGCGCTCGTCGCCGAGCAGGAACAGGTGGCCCTTGGGGACCGTGGTGGTGGGGATGCCGGTGGCGGCGGCGCCTTGGCCCTCGGGGAGATACGGTTCTGCGATCTCCTTGCCGTTGACGGTCAGCTTGCCCTCCTTGCAGCAGGCCACCTTGTCACCGCCTATGCCGACGACGCGCTTGACCATCGGCAGGTCGCCCCAGGTCTTCTGCTTGAAGACGACGACGTCACCGCGGCGCACGTCGTCGCCGTCTATCCGCTGGGCGAGCACCCGGTCGCCCGAGCCGATCGTCGGCGTCATGGAGCCCGTGGGGACGGTGTACGGCTGGTACTGGACGGCGCCCCAGGCGAAGCCTCCGAGGAAGAGCACACAGCCGAGGGCCACGGCGACACCCGACAGCACGCTGCCGAGCCGTCCGTGGCCCTCGTCCGTACGACGTGTCCTGCTCATCCCAGTGCTCCCCCGTGTTGGAGACGACCCCGCCGCGTCGGTACGGACGGCGGAAGATCGGCGATCTGGGACGGCACCCTACCCGGCGGTACTGCCGCCAGAAACCCTCGCGTCGCGCGCGGCCGCCACCGTGAGCCGGCGTCGGCGCCACAGCACGAGCGGCACGGCCCCGGCCAGCCCGAGCGCGCCCGGCGCCGCCCCGGAGAGGGCGTTGATGCCGGGCTGGTCGAAGGTGTCCGGCTTGGGCAGGGTCGCCCAGCGGGTGGGCGGCCAGGCGATCACGATGGCGCGGCCCACGACGTTGTCCACGGGGACGGCGCCGCCGCCGGGCTGGTTCTGGTGGTAGCGGGAGTCCAGGGAGTTCTGCCGGTGGTCACCCATGACCCAGATTTTGCCCTTGGGTACCGTCACCTTGAACTGGCCGCCCTGGTCGTCGACGCTGCAGGGGGTGTTGCCCGCGAAGACGTAGGGCTCGTTCAGCGCCTTGCCGTTGACCTTCACCGAGCCGGTGCCCTTGCACTCCACGGTGTCGCCGCCGACGGCGATGACGCGCTTGATGAGGTCCTTCTCGTCGGCGGACGGCATCAGGCCGACCCAGCCGAGGACCCGCTGGACCGCGTTCGGATCCGGCGTGGGCTCGCCGTCCAGCCAGTGGCCGGGGTCCTTGAAGACGACGACCTCGCCGCGCTCGGGCTCGGAGCCGAACCACGGCGTCAGCTTGTCGACCAGCACGCGGTCGCCCTGCTGCAGCGTGTTCTGCATCGAGTCCGACGGGATCGAGAACGCCTGGACCAGGAAGGTCTTGATGACCAGGGCCAGGACCAGGGCGATGCCGATGAGGAGCGGAAGCTCCTTCCAGAAGGAGCGGGGCTTCTTCTGCTGCTTGCCGTCCTGCCCGTCCGTCGCGCCGTCGCCGGCCGCGGCGTCATTCCCGGGGGTGGCACCGCCTTCTGCGGCCTCGACGCCCGGCTCGTCGGATCGCTCCGGCCGCTCCTCGGGCCCCTCGTGTCCGGATCGTGCGCCGACCGCCAAATCCCCCACATCCACTCCTCAGTCCGTGCCGCTGCCTGCCCCAGATGCGATGCAGGCCCACCACTCCCATAACGAGCGGGAGTTCCGCAGGGGTCGGGAGCCGGATCAATCCATATCGATCGCCGGGGGCCACCCTATGCGACGCACCTGTGACGGCGTCCGACGCCGGACGCGCGTCGGGTACCGACGCGTACGTCTTCGGCTCCTCCAGTTTGCGCCAGTGGCCGAAGGGCCAGGCGATGACCATCGCGCGCCCGACCACCTGGTCCTCGGAGACCGTGCCGTGGAACTTCTCGGTGCGGTGGAAGCGGGAGTCCGCCGAGTCGCTGCGGTGGTCACCCATCATGAAGAGACGGCCTTCGGGGACCTTCACCTCGAACGCGAAGGCCGAGGGCTTGTCCCCGGGGTGGATGTAGGGCTCGTCCAGCGGGACGCCGTTGACGGTGACCTTGCCGTTCTTGTCACAGCACTTGACGGTGTCGCCGCCGACGCCGACCACGCGCTTGATCAGGTCCCGTTCGCTGTCGGAGGGCAGCAGACCGATCTGGGTCAGGCCTTCCTTGATCTGCTTGACGACCACCGGGTCGTGCTTCTTCTTGCCCTGCTCCTCTTCGAGCCAGTTGCCGGGGTCCTTGAAGACGACGACGTCGCCGCGCTCCGGCTTGGAGCCGAACCACGGGGTGAGCTTGTCGACCAGGACCCGGTCGCCGATGCGGATGGTCTGCTCCATGGAGCCCGACGGGATCACGAAGGCCTGCACCAGGAAGGTCTTCAGGACGAGGGCTATGAGCAGCGCCACGCCTATGAGCAGCGGCACTTCCTTGATCGCCGAGCGTCGCCTGCGCCGCTTGACCTTCCGCGCGAGCTTGCGCCGGTCGGCCCGGCCCGGCAGGACGGGTCCGTCGGTGGGCCTGGACCCGGTGGGCAGCGAGGTGTCCGCCCGGTGGCCGGAGCCGCGCGTCCGTCCGCGGTTACCCATGTGCGCCGCCCGGGTCCGGCACGCGCGCGTAGCTGTCGGGACGCTTCAGGGAGGTCCAGCGGCCGATCGGCCAGGCGATCCAGTCGGCCCTGCCGATGACCTCGTCGACCGGGATCATGCCGCCGCCCGGCTCGCCGAGGTGGTCGCGGGAGTCCCGGGAGTCGCTGCGGTGGTCGCCGAGGAGGAAGAGGCTGTCCTCGGCGACGACGACGTCGAAGGGCACCTGGGAGGGGGCGTTGTTCGGGTAGAGGTACGGCTCGTCGACGGGCTCGCCGTTCACCTTGATCCTCCCCCGCTTGTCACAGCAGACCACTCGGTCTCCCCCTGTGCCCACGACCCGCTTGATGTAGTCGGCGTCTCCGAAGTAGCCGTGTCCGTCGAAGACGACCGCGTCACCCCGCTGCGGCTCGGACCCGAAACGGTACGCCAACTTGTTGACGAGCACCCTGTCCCCGGACCGGAACGCGGGCTCCATGGAGCCGCTGGGGATCTGGAAGGGCTGCATCACGAAGGCGCTGACGAGGAGCAGGATGCCCACGCACAGCAGGAACGTCAGGGTGAGTCCGCCGCCCGGCACCCGGTCGGTCAGCCACGCAAGAACGGAGCGCGACCGTCCCTCCGGCTCCTCGGCTTCCTCGGCGACGTACGGGACGTCTCCGGAGCCGGAGGGTGGGGAGGAGCGGTCGCGCTCCGTGTGCTGTGCTTCGGTGTCCATCGGGGCCAGATGCTATCCGGCCGAGCTGTGAACCCGTGCGGGAGCTCAGCGCTCGCGCTTCTCCTTGATCTTCGCGGCCTTGCCGCGCAGCTCACGGAGGTAGTACAGCTTCGCGCGACGGACGTCACCGCGGGTGACGAGCTCGATCTTCTCGACGATCGGGGTGTGCACCGGGAAGGTACGCTCCACGCCGACGGAGAAGGAGACCTTGCGGACCGTGAAGGTCTCGCGCACGCCGGCACCCTGGCGGCGGATGACTACGCCCTTGAACTGCTGCACACGGGAGCGGTTGCCCTCGATGACGCGGACGTGGACGTTGACGGTGTCACCCGGGCGGAACGCGGGGACGTCGCTGCGCAGCGACGCGCTGTCGACGGAGTCGAGCAGGTTAGCCATGATCGTCTGCTTTCTTCACTGATGCCACAGGTCATCAGCGGTACGGGGAGATGAGGATTCGGTAGCTGATCGCGTCGGGCGGGCGTCGTTCCCCCTGTGGCAGGGGCGCACGCTGGACGTACAGCAGCGGCCTATTCTTCCACGGCTTCGGGGTCTCGCCCAAATCGGCCGTCGGGCCCCGGTCGCCACCCGAGGATCGAGAGCATCTCGCGGTCCTTCTTGTCGAAGGCCTTGGGGTCGCACCGTTCGATGAGATCGGGCCTGTTGCGGGTGGTGCGCCGCAGCGCCTCGTCCCGCCGCCAGCGCGCGATCTTGCCGTGGTGGCCGCTGAGCAGCACGTCGGGGATGCCGTGTCCGCGCCACTGGGGAGGCTTGGTGTAGACCGGGCCCTCCAGGAGGTTGGCCATGGCGCCGGGGGCGAAGGAGTCGTCCTGGTGGGACTCGGCGTTGCCCAGCACGCCGGGCAGCAGCCGGGCCACGGCCTCCGTGACGACGAGGACGGCGGCTTCCCCGCCCGCGAGGACGTAGTCGCCGATGGAGACCTCGTAGACGGGCATACGGGTCGCGTACTCGTCGGTGACGCGGCGGTCGATGCCCTCGTAGCGCGCGGGCGTGAAGACCAGCCAGGGGCGCTCGGAGAGCTCCACGGCGAGTTCCTGGGTGAAGGGGCGGCCGCTGGGCGTGGGGACGACCAGGGCGGGTCCGTGGGCCCCCGCCTCGTACCCCTCGGCGAGCACGTCGTCGAGGGCCGCGCCCCAGGGGTCGGTCTTCATGACCATGCCGGGGCCGCCGCCGTAGGGGGTGTCGTCGACCGTGTTGTGCCGGTCGTACGTCCACTCCCTGAGGTCGTGCACCCGGACGTCGAGCTGTCCGCGCGCGCGGGCCTTGCCCACGAGGGAGACGTTCAGCGGGTCCAGGTACTCCGGGAAGATCGTGACGACGTCGAGACGCATTACGCCTCGTCCCGCGTGGAGGCGATCTCGGCGCGGTCGTCGATGAGGCCGGGCGGCGGGTCGATGACGGCCTTCTGCTCGTCCAGGTCGATCTCGACCACGATCTCCGAGACGAAGGGGATCATCACCTCGGTGCCGTCGGGCCGCTCTACGATGAAGAGGTCCTGCGAGGGCAGGTGCGAGATCTCGGTGATGCGGCCGACCTCGGTGCCGTCCTCGGTGACCACGTCCAGGTCCATGAGCTGGTGGTCGTAGAACTCGTCCTCTTCCTCGGGGAGTTCCTCGGGGTCCACTTCGGCGATCAGCAGGGTGTTGCGGAGCGCCTCGGCGCCGGTGCGGTCGCGCACGCCCTCGAAGCGCAGCAGGAGGCGGCCGCTGTGCACCCGGCCGGTCTCGATGGTGAGCGGGCCGGTGGCGGCGGGGTCCGTGGCGAGGACGGCGCCCGGGCCGAGCCGCAGCTCCGGCTCGTCGGTGCGGACCTCGACGGTGACCTCGCCCTTGATGCCGTGGGCACGGCCGATGCGGGCGACTACCAACTGCACTGCGTTTCTCCTCATCCAACGACTACGGGCCGGGGAAGGCCCTGGAGCCCTCCCCGGCCCGAGCCGGTGCTGCTGTGGTTCAGCGAACCTGGTCCACGTCGACGAGGTCGACGCGGACACCGCGGCCACCGATGGCGCCCACGACCGTACGCAGGGCGCGTGCGGTGCGGCCGTTGCGGCCGATCACCTTGCCGAGGTCGTCGGGGTGGACCCGGACCTCGAGTACGCGCCCCCGGCGCAGGTTGCGCGAGGCCACCTGCACGTCGTCGGGGTTGTCGACGATGCCCTTTACGAGGTGCTCGAGAGCCTCCTCGAGCATGATCAGGCCTCGGTGGACTCGGTGGACGCGGCTTCGGCCTCGTCCGCCTTCTTGTCCGACTTCTTGGCCTTCTGGGTGATGGCTTCGCCCTTGGCGTCGTCGCCCTCGAGACCCTTGGTGAAGGCCTCGAACGCGGCGCGCTTGTCCTTGGGCTCGGCGACCTTCAGCGGCGCCGGGGCGGGCAGACCCTTGTGCTTCTGCCAGTCACCGGTGAGCTTCAGGATGGCCATGACCGGCTCGGTCGGCTGGGCGCCGACGGACAGCCAGTACTGGGCGCGGTCCGAGTCGACCTCGATGCGCGAGGGGTTCTGCACCGGGTGGTACAGACCGATCTCCTCGATGGCCCGGCCGTCACGGCGGGTACGGGAGTCGGCGACGACGATGCGGTAGTGAGGCGAACGGATCTTGCCCAGACGCTTCAGCTTGATCTTGACTGCCACGGGAGTGGTGTCTCCTGGTCTATGACGTGGGTGGGCACAACAGTGATGCCGCGTGGGGTTGCGGTACTCGAGTGCCCGATGGACGCGTCAGCCGGAGGAGAGAGGGGTCCTATGCGACTGTCGAGTACAGCTAGCCATTGTGCCATACGTCGCCGGGGCACCCGAACCCGGTCCGGGCGCCCCTGGCCTGCTCAGCCCACGCCCACACCGACCACGTCCGGGATGCGGAACGGCTTGCCGCAGCCGCCGCACATGATCGGCGCCTGGGCGAGCACCGACGGGACCACACGGACGTTGCGCCCGCAGTCGCAGACCGCCTTCACGCGCACGCCGCCCCCGGAGGAGCCGTGCCGTGCGGCCGGCCCGCGGAAGCTGCGCGCGGTGTCCGCCGTCGTCGCCGCGGTGTGTGCCTTCAGCGCGCGCTGAAGGCGTTCGATCGTCGGGCGGTAGCGCTTCTTCGCCTCGGGGTTGAGGGTGACCAGGGAGAAGCCGCTGCTGGGATGCGGTTCCTCGGGGTGGTCCAGGCCCAGCTCCTCGGCGATCGCGAGGAATCTGCGGTTGTGGTAACGGCCGGCACGTGAGGTGTCGCGTACGCCGCGCGAGGCGGCGATGCCATGGACTGCTTCGTGAAGCAGTCGCTCGAAGGAGAGCTCGGCGCCGCAGGCGGACGACGACTCTCCGATCAGGGATTCGGGCGCGGCAAGGTCGGGCAGCTCGGGGTGGTGCCGCTGAATGTCGGCCCACGCCTGTGCCAGCTCTGCGGCGAGAACAGGTGGTGTCGTGCTCACGTCGTGACAACGAGCCGGGTGCCCTCGGGGTTCCATTCCGGGGCATCCCAAATAATTTGCACGTACCCGTCAGTTGCCGTTGATGCGTCAAGACGAGGGCGGGTGCGCTGATCTGCGGAGAAGCCTCACAGCTCACACCAAGCCGGTACGTAGTGGCGCGTACGCCCCAGCGCGTAGGCCATGTCCGCACGCCGGGGCTCATGGTGCGCGGGTGGGCGCGCGGGCCGGGGAGGCGCGCGCCGGTCGCGGCGCCGCGTCCCTCAGTAGGAGCGGGCCACGAGAGCGACGTTACCCGGGCTGTCGTCGGCCTCCGGCACCGCCCCGTCCGCGGCGACCAGACACCGTACGGTGACGGCGTGCTCGGCCAGCCTGGCCTCGCCCTCCTCGCCCAGCGCGGCCCACGGCAGCCGCGCCCAGCCGCCGGCGGCGGTGGCCTCCACCGCCTCCTCGACGGTGCCGACGTCCGCGGTGCGGGACTCGCGGCGGGCCCGGGCCTGGGTCAGGAGCAGCGCCTGGTCCTTTTCGAGGAGGATGGGCAGCAGGCCGGCGAGAGCGTCGAGGGCGACCGGCTGCTTGTCTCCGCCGGGGATACGGCGGGCCAGCATGGCGGTGCCGTTCGCCAGGTCGCGCGGGCCGACCTCGACGCGCACCGGGACGCCCTTGAGCTCCCAGTCCACGGCGCGCCGCCCGAAGGGGACGTCGACGCGGTCGTCAACGTGGACGCGGACGCCTGCGGCCGTCAGCCGCCGGCCGAGCTCGTGGACCTCGGCGAGCACCACGTCGTCGCCCTTGACCGCGAGGACGACGGCCTGGACGGGCGCGAGCCTGGGCGGCACGCGCAGGCCGCTGTCGTCGCCGTGCATCATCACCAGGGCGCCGACCATCCGCGTCGTACTGCCCCAGGAGGTCTGCCAGACCAGTTCCTGGCTGCCCTCCCTGGAGAGGTACCGGGTGTCGAAGGCCCGGGCGAAGTTCTGCCCGAGCTCATGGCTGGTGCCGAGCTGGAGGGCCTTGCCGTCGCCCATCATGCCTTCGAGCGTGAGGGTGTTGATGGCGCCGGCGAAGCGTTCCTTGGCGGTCTTGCGGCCGAGCACGAAGTCCATGGCGAGGACGTCGCGCATGAAGTCGCCGTAGACGTGGCGGTGGATGCGGGCGGCGAAGTCGCGGGCCTCCTCGTACGTCGCGTGGGCGGTGTGGCCCTCCTGCCACAGGAACTCCGACGTGCGCAGGAACAGGCGCGGGCGCATCTCCCAGCGGACCACGTTGGCCCACTGGTTGATGAGCAGCGGCAGGTCACGGTAGCTCTGCACCCACTTGGAGAAGTACTCGTTGACGATCGTCTCCGAGGTGGGACGGATGACGACCGGTTCCTCCAGCTCCTTGCCGCCGCCGTGCGTGACGACGGCGAGCTCCGGGGCGAAGCCCTCGACGTGCTCGGCCTCCCTCGTCAGGTACGACTGCGGGATGAGGAGCGGGAAGTACGCGTTCTGGGTACCCGTCGCCTTGATACGGGCGTCCATGTCCTGCTGCATCCGCTCCCACAGGCCGTACCCGTACGGTCGGATCACCATGGTGCCGCGCACCGGGCCGTTGTCGGCCAGCTCGGCCTTGTTGATCAGGTCCTGGTACCAGCGCGGAAAGTCGTCCGCCCGGGGTGTGAGCACGGGTGTCTTGGCCATGCGCGCATGGTAGGGGCGAGCCTTCGGGGAGCGGGAATCCTTTTTTCCCCTTCGGGGGGCGCGCGACGGTGGCGCGCAAGCAGTGGCACACAACCCCTGGACTCCACGGCGGATGCGGAGTTCTCTGGCATACAGGGGGAGTGCGAGCGCACTGCACGGGGGCGGACGAACCGTTGGATTTCGGCACGGCACTAACTCTCGTTGGATTGGGGCGCTTTCGATGACACCAACACTCGTGCAGACGCACCTCCCCCACGCGGGCACAGCGCCCCGTGTGGACCGGTGTGCACGCGCGCGTGACTGGGCGGAGATCCAGGAACGGATGCTGGTCCCGCTCTATGAAGCGGTGTACGAACGGCTCGAAGTAGGCGCGCGCACCCGGCTCCTCGGCCTCGGCTGCGGCTCCGGACTCGCGCTGCTGATGGCGGCCTCGCGCGGGGCCGGGGTCACCGGCGTCGACCCGGCGCAGCCCGAACGGCTCGCTCTCGCGCGCGAACGTCTGCTGTCGGACACCGCCGAGGACGCACGCGCGCGTGCCGACACGCGCCTGGTCGAAGGAGGTCCCGCGGACGCGGCGGACCCGGAGCTGCCCACGTACAACCTCGTCACCGCCTTCCAGCCGATCGGGTGCACGGCCGGTGACTCCGAGGGGCTTTCCGACCTCTTGGAGGCGGCGGCTCCGCTCGCCGGGCACGGCAGCCCGGTGGTGCTCGTCGGCTGGGGGCCTCCGGAGCGCTGTGCGACGTCCTCCGTGCTGCGGGTGGCGACGAAGCTCGCCGACCCGTTGCGGAGCACCGGCAGTTGGCGTCCCGCGCTCCGCGACGACCTGGAGGAGGTGGCCCACCGGGCGGGGCTCAAGCCGGACGGGTCGGGCCGGGTGGCCTGCCCCTTCGGGTACGCGGACGTGGAGAGCGCGGCCCGCGGGCTGCTCTCGACGGGGCTGTTCGACGCGGCGATACGCGCGACGGACCAGGCGCAGGTCGACAAGGAGCTGACGGAGGCGCTGCATCCGCATCGGCGCGGGGACCGGACGGTCTGGATGCCGAACGTCTTCCGCTATCTGATCGCCCGCGTGCCCTAGAGGCTGTCGGAGAGGCTGTCGGGACCGCTCCGGCCCTGTCCGGCCCATGGCCCTGTTCCGGCGTCAGCCGTCCTGCTTGGCCATCCGCGTGATGCCCGCCACCCGGTACGCCTGCGCCTCCTCCAGGGTCTCGTTTTCCAGCAACGCCGCGGCCAGCGCATCCAGTTGGTCCCGGTGCTCACGCAGTTGTCGGCAGGCGCTCTCGTAGCACTCGTCGACGATCCGCCGCATCTCGCCGTCGATGGTGTCGAGGGTGCCGGGGGCGGCCGCGAGCCCGTACGCCTGCTGGGCGTCGCTCGGCAGGGCGGAGAGGCGGCCGACGAGCTCGCTCATCCCCCAGCGGCCGACCATGCCGCGGGCGATGTTGGTGACCTGCTCCAGGTCGTTCTCGGCGCCGGTGGTGATGACTCCGTAGACGACGTGTTCGGCGGCCATGCCTCCTAGGGCGCCGACGATGCGACCACGGAGGTACTCCTCGGTGTAGGCGTACTTGTCGGAGTCCGGCGTCGACAGGGTGACGCCCAGCGCGCGCCCGCGCGGGACGATGGTGATCTTGCGGACCGGGTCGGCGCCGGGCTGCAACATGCCGAGCAATGCGTGGCCGCTCTCGTGGTACGCGGTGCGCCTGCGCTCGTCCTGGGGCATCACGAGCGGCCGCTCGGCGCCGAGCTGCACCTTCTCCATGGCTTCGGAGAGGTCGGACTGGGTGACGGTGTGCTGCTTACGCTTGACGGCGACGAGGGCGGCCTCGTTGGCGAGGTTGGCGAGTTCGGCGCCGGTCATGCCCGGTGTCGTACGGGCGACCTGAGCGAGGTCGACGTCGTCGGCCAGCGGGATGGACCGCGTGTGGATCTTCAGGATGGCCTCGCGACCGCCTCGGTCGGGGGGTGAGACGTTGACGACGCGGTCGAAACGGCCGGGCCTGGTGAGGGCGGGGTCGAGGACGTCGGCGCGGTTGGTGGCGGCGAGCACGATGACGCCTTCCACGCCGGAGAAACCATCCATCTCGGTGAGGATCTGGTTCAGCGTCTGCTCGCGCTCGTCGTGGCCGCCCATCCCGCTGCCGCCGCCCCGGGCACGCCCGATGGTGTCGATCTCGTCGATGAAGATGATCGACGGCGCGACCTTGCGGGCCTCGGCGAAGAGTTCCCGTACGCGCGAGGCGCCCACGCCCACGATCATCTCGATGAACTCCGAGGCGGAGGCCGAGAAGAAGGGCACGCCGGCCTCGCCCGCGACGGCGCGCGCGAGCAGCGTCTTGCCGGTGCCCGGCGGGCCCGCGAGCAGCACGCCGCGGGGCATCTTGGCGCCCATCCTGCGGTAGGCGTCGGGGTTCTTCAGGAAGTCGACGACGTCGTTGAGCTCGCCCTCGACCTCGTCGATGCCCGCCACGTCCTCGAAGGTGGTGCGCTTCGCCCCGGGTTCGAGCTCCACCGGCTTGGGCGGCGTCTTGCGCCCGAGCATGCCGCCCCCGCCGCCCATTCCGGCGCTCATCCGCCGGGCGATGAAGATCCACAGGACCACGAGCAGCAGCATCGGGGCGAGCGAGATCAGCAGGTTGGAGAGGAAGCTGCGCTCCTGCACCACGGGCTCGGCGGTGACCGTGACCTTGTGCTTGGTCAGGTCGTCCCAGAGCTTGTCGTCGGCGAAGGCGGGCCGCTGGGTGGTGAACTTGGTGTAGTTCCCCTTGTCGCCGTCCGGCTTGGGCTGCTCCTTCTTGAGCTGCCCCTGGATCGCGTCACCCTTGGAGTAGATCTTGGTGACGTTGCCGGCGTCGACCTGCTTGCTGAACTCCGTGTACGAGATCGTCGGCTCGTCGCCGTCGTTGAAGAAGGACAGGACGACGTTGGCGATGAGGTAGACGATCAGCGCCGTCAGGATGAGGCTTCCCCAGCCGCCCGGCATCTTCTTCTTCGGCGGCGGAGTCGGGTCGGGCGGCGGCGCGCCCTCGGAACGCCACGGCCGGTCGGGCTCCTGGCGCGGCGGCACGGGGTTGCTCATATCCGGACGTTACGTCAGAAATACGGCAGGGGCACCCGCTGCCCCCTCCGAAAAACGCCGTGGGGCGCCCCTTCCGGAGGGACACCCCACACCCGTACGACACGGGGAACCCGCCGCACCGGCGGGGCCCCGCGGACCGATCTCAGCCCATGAACTTCTTGAACTCGTCCGGCAGCTCGAAGTCCTTGCCGGGCTGCCCACCGGGAAGGCCGAAGGCGCCGCCGGCCTGAGCGGCCTGCTCGCGCCGGGCGGCCTCCTCCAGCTCCTCCTGCTTGCGCTTCATCGGGTTGCCCGACTTGCGCTTGCCCTTGGCCTGCTTCTGCTTCTTCTTCTGCTTGCCGGCACCGCCGCCCATGCCCGGCATCCCGGGCATACCCGGCATGCCGCCGCCCTGGGCCATGCGGGACATCATCTTGCGGGCCTCGAAGAACCGCTCGACGAGGTTCTTCACGGCGCTGACGTCGACACCGGAGCCCTTGGCGATACGGGCGCGGCGCGAGCCGTTGAGGATCGTCGGCTCCTGACGCTCGGCGGGCGTCATCGACTTGATGATGGCGGCGGTACGGTCCACGTCCCGCTCGTCCAGATTGGCGATCTGGTCCTTGATCTGGCCCATGCCGGGCATCATCCCGAGCAGCTTGCTGATGCTGCCCATCTTCCTGACCTGCTCCATCTGGGCCAGGAAGTCGTCGAGCGTGAAGTCCTGCCCCTTCTTGGAGGCGAGCTTCGAGGCCATCTTCTCGGCCTCTTGCTGCGAGAAGGTCTGCTCGGCCTTCTCGATGAGCGTGAGCATGTCGCCCATGCCGAGGATGCGGGACGCCATGCGGTCCGGGTGGAACGCGTCGAAGTCGTCCAGCTTCTCGCCGTTCGAGGCGAACATGATCTGGCGGCCCGTGACCTGCGCGATCGACAGGGCGGCGCCACCGCGGGCGTCGCCGTCGAGCTTGGAGAGCACGACGCCGTCGAAGCCGACGCCGTCCCGGAAGGACTCGGCCGTGTTGACCGCGTCCTGGCCGATCATGGCGTCGACGACGAAGAGGACCTCGTCCGGGCTCACGGCGTCGCGGATGTCCGCGGCCTGCCGCATCAGCTCCTGGTCGATGCCGAGGCGGCCCGCGGTGTCGACGATGACCACGTCGAACTGCTTGGTCTTGGCGAACTCGATGGAGTCCTTGGCGACCTGGACCGGGTCACCGACGCCGTTGCCCGGCTGCGGGGCGTACACACCGACGCCGGCGCGCTCGGCGACGACGCTCAGCTGGTTGACGGCGTTGGGACGCTGCAGGTCGCACGCGACGAGGAGCGGCGAGTGGCCCTGCCCCTTCAGCCAGAGGCCCAGCTTTCCTGCGAGGGTCGTCTTACCGGCACCCTGCAGACCCGCCAGCATGATGACGGTCGGGCCGGTCTTGGCGAACCGCAGGCGCCGCGTCTCGCCGCCGAGGATGCCGATGAGCTCCTCGTTGACGATCTTGATGACCTGCTGGGCGGGGTTGAGGGCCTGGGAGACCTCGGCGCCGGCCGCGCGCTCCTTGACCTGCTTGATGAAGGCGCGGACGACGGGCAGGGCGACGTCCGCCTCGAGCAGGGCGATGCGGATCTCGCGGGCCGTGGCGTCGATGTCCGCCTCGGACAGGCGGCCCTTGCCCCGGAGGTTCTTGAATGTCGCTGCGAGGCGGTCGGAGAGAGTATCGAACACGGCGGTCGCGAATCCTCGGGTCGGGGAAAAGGGGACAGGTCGCCTTCCAGAGTATCGGTCGCTCACGGGTGCCTGGGGCTGCGGGCGGACTTGTCTGTCGCTCGGGGTTCCCGGCGGCCTTCCTCCTACGGCCCTGGAGCGGTGCCGGTCCGCGGCCGCGGGGGTACGGGTGGGGGTCCCCTGCGACGTGGGGCTCGGGTGGGGGTGGGTCCCCGGCTCCCCCTGCGGGTTCAAACAGGCCCGCCGCTTCGCGGCGGATGTATCCCACCCACCCACCCGTTTACCCCGCGACGCAGGGCGGGAGTAGGGGCGGGTGGGTGGGTCTACCCCTCGCGACGTGCGGCGGGAGGAGGGGCCGGGGGGTCTACCCCGCTGCGTGCGGCGAGGATCGGGGTGGGTGGGCGTACCCCGCCACATATGGCGGGAGTCCCCGTGGGGGTGGGTGGGGTTTACCCCATCACGTACGGCGGGGTCCCCATAGGGATGGGTGGGTCTGCCCCGTCGCGTACCGCGGGAGCCCAGGTGGGTGGGTCTGCCCCGTCGCGTACCGCGGGAGCCCAGGTGGGTGGGGCAGCCCGTCGCGTACGGCGGGGCCCCCGTAAGGGTGGGTGGGTTTACCCCGCCACGTGTGGCGGAGGTCGGGTGGGTGGGTGTACCCCGTCGCGTACCGCGAGCCGGGGTGGGTGTGCCCCGCTGTCTGGGGTGCGTATTGAGGGTAGGGGCGTGCGTCGTCCGCCGGGCCGCAGCCGCGTACGAGACGCGAGGGGACGTGGGGGTATGTGCGCACGGAGCACCGAGCCAGCAATAGCCCCGCCATTCGTCAGGCGTGGCGAACAGTGGATAGCGAGTACGCACATACCCCCGCGGCCCCGCACCCACAAACGGGCAGTAGGCGCAGACCCCAGCCCCCACGCACCCGCACCCCACCCCCCTACCCCCGCAACACCCCCTCCACCTCCCGCGCCACCCCCACCGCCCGCTCCCCCGTCAACGGCGCCCCGTCCGACCCCGTCACGTAGAACGCGTCCACCGCGTTCGCCCCCAGCGTCGACACATGCGCACTCCGCACCCGCACCCCCGCCCCCTCCAACGCCCGGCCGATCCGGTGGAGGAGTCCCGGTACGTCACGGGCCCGCACCTCGATCACCGTCGCGGCCCGCGATCCCGTGCGCGCCACCGTCACCCGCGCCGGCGGCGCCACCGTCCCGCGGCGGCGCGGGTATGCCGCCTCCCGTTCCGCCAGCCGCGCCTCGATGTCGAGGGACCCGTCCAGCGCCCGCGCCAGATCCGCCCGCACCCGCGTCGCCTGCGGCAGCGACCCGTACTCCGCCGCCACCCGCCAGCTGAGCAGCAAAACCGAACACGCTCCCGGCACCGGCACCCCCACCTCCCGCAACTCCGCCGCCCGCACCGTCAACCGATGCATCGCCAGCACCCCGGCCACCGCCGCCAGCACCCCCGGCCGATCCCGCACCGCGACCGTCAACTCCACCCCCAGCGGCTCGGCCCCGGCCCCAGCCCCGGCCCCCGCGTCGGCATCGTCGTCCTCCGTCCGCAGCCCCACCACAGGCCCACCCGTCCGGAACGCCTCCACCACCAGCCGTTCCTGCTCCGCCGTCGGCGCCGTCTCCTCCCGCTCCGACTCCCCCTCCGCCTCCACCGGCGCGTCCCCGCTCAACGCCCCCGCCACCCGCTGCACCAGATCCGCGACCAGCGCACCCCGCCACGCCGACCAGGCCGCGGGCCCGGTGGCCAGCGCGTCCGCCTCGGTCAGGGCGTGCAACAGCTCCAGCGTCCCGACGCAGCCCACCGCCTCGGCGACGCCCCGTACCGTCGCCGGATCGTCGAGGTCGCGCCGGGTCGCCGTCTCCACCAGGAGGAGGTGGTGCCGGACCAGACACGCGAGGACCGCCACATCGCCCGCGTCGAAGCCGATCCGCGCCGCGACGTCCCGCGCGATGGTCTCCCCGGCCACGGAGTGGTCCCCGGGCCACCCCTTCCCGATGTCGTGGAGCAGTGCGGCCACCAGGAGCAGGTCGGGCCGCCCCACCCGCCGGGTGAGGTCGGCGGCCCGTACCGCCGTCTCCACGAGGTGGCGGTCGACCGTCCACGTGTGGACGGCGTTGCGCTGCGGCCGGCACCGCACCCGCTCCCAGTCCGGCAGCAGCCGCGTGATCAGCCCCTCGGCCTCCAGCGCCTCCCACACCGGGACGGTCGGCCGCCCCGCGCCGAGCAGCGTCACGAGCTGCTCGCGCGCCTCCGCGGGCCATGGCACGGGCAGCGGCCGCGCCGCGGCGGCCAGCCGGCGCACGGCGTGCAGGGACAGCGGAAGGCCGGCCTGCGCGGCGGCCGCGGCGGCCCGCAGCGGCAGCACCGGGTCCCGCTCGGGACGGGCGGCGCGGGCGAGCACCGCCTCCCCTTCCTGCTCGACGACCCCTTCGGCCAGCGGCGACCGCTCGGCCCCCGAATCGCCCCCGCGCCGCACGCCACCCCCGGCCCGGCCCCCGAGCATGGCCCGCAGCCGCGGCCGCCCGGACCGCGCCCGCAGCACGCGCCCGACCTCGCGCCAGGTGACGTCACCGGCATACGCGACAACGCGCGCCGCCTCGTACACCTGGCGCAGCAGCGTGTCGGCGTCGAGCAGCCCCAGTTCGCTGGCGACCTGGTCCTGTTCCTGGAGGGCGAGCCGGTCGGTGGCCCGGCCGGTCGCCAGGTGCAGCGCGTCCCGTACGTCGAGGAGTTGCCGGCGGGCGTCGGCGAGGCCCTCGCGGGGCGCGTCGGCGAGCCAGGACGCGGCCACGGCCCGCAGCGCGGTGGCGTCGCGCAGTCCGCCCCTGGCCTCCTTGAGGTCGGGTTCGAGGAGATGACTCAACTCGCCCTGGCGCTCGGCCCGTTCCTCGCCCAGTTCGCGCAGTTCGGGCAGGCGCCGCACCGCCTGGTTGCGCCAGTCGGCGAGCACGTCCGAGCGCAGCGCGGCGGTCAGTCCCGCGTCCCCGGCGACGTGGCGGGCGTCGAGGAGCCCGAGGTGCACCTTGAGGTCATCGCCCGCGGTCTTCCTGGCCTCGGCGGGCGTCCGCACGGAGTGGTCGAGGGCGATGCCGAGGTCCCAGACCGGGTACCAGAGGCGGTCGGCGAGCGCCGCGACCTCCGCGCCGTCCGCCGTGCCGTCGTGCAGCAGGAGCAGGTCGAGGTCGCTGCGCGGCGACAGTTCGCTCCGTCCGTAGCCGCCCACCGCGACGAGCGCGGCGCCCCGCGGTACGCCCGCGGGGCCGCCGGCCCGGAAGAGCCCGGCCAGCCACGCGTCGGTGAGGTCGGCGAGCGCGGCACGGCGCGGCGGGCCGGGCCGCGACTCCTCCTGCAGGAGCCGCAGCCGGGCCGCCGCGTAGCCGCCGGGTCCGGAGTCCTCCGGTGTCGTCTCGGTCGATACGTCCACACTCGTCACCCAGCAGCTCCCGTTCGGTCCCGCACCGTTCCGTTCCGTCCCGCCCCGATCCGCCCCCCCGGCCCCCGGCCCCCCGGTCTCGTACCCCACGCCCGGCCTCACCGGCGTCCGCGCCTCACAGCGCGTCGGGCCCGCGCTCCCCCGTGCGCACCCGGACCGCCGTGTCGACCGGCACGCTCCACACCTTGCCGTCCCCGATCTTGCCGGTGCGGGCGGACTTCACCACGACCTCCAGGAGCTCTTCGGCGTCGTCGTCCTCGACCAGGACCTCGATGCGGATCTTCGGCACGAGGTCGACGGTGTACTCGGCGCCCCGGTAGACCTCGGTGTGTCCGCGCTGGCGTCCGTAGCCGCTGGCCTCGGTGACGGTCAGGCCGTGGACGCCGAAGGCCTGCAGCGCCTCCTTGATCTCGTCGAGCCGGTGCGGCTTGACCACCGCGGTGATGAGCTTCATGCGTCCACCTTCTTGTTCGTGTGGCCCTGGGCCTGCGTTCCCGTGCCGCCGCGGCCCGCGGCGCCGTCCGTGAGCGGGGCGGGCACCGCCGCCGCCGTGCGCCCGACCGTTCCGCCGCCGGCCCCGCTGAAGTCGTAGGCCGTCTCTGCGTGTTCGACCTGGTCGATGCCGGCGACCTCGTCGTCCTCGGCGACCCGCATCCCGATCGTCCTGTCGATGAGGAGGGCGAGTACGGCGGAGGCGATCAGGGAGTACGCGAGGACCGCGCCGACCCCCGCGAGCTGCTTCCACAGCTGGTCGAGGCCGCCCCCGTAGAAGAGGCCCTGCGCCTTCGACTGGCCGCCGCCGGTGGCGAAGAAGCCGACGAGGACCGATCCGGTGATGCCGCCGACCAGGTGGACGCCGACGACGTCGAGCGAGTCGTCGTATCCGAACCTGAACTTGAGCCCGACGGCCAGGGCGCAGAGCAGACCGGCGATCGCGCCGATGGCGATGGCGCCGAGCGGCGAGCAGGAGCCGCCGGACGGGGTGATGGCGACGAGCCCGGCGACGGCGCCGGAGGCGGCGCCCAGCGTGGTGCACGCGCCGTGCCGGAGCTTCTCGTAGACGAGCCAGGCGAGCATGGCGGCGGCGGTGGCGACCTGGGTGTTGACGAACATGAGCGCGCCGACGCCGTCGTCGTTGCCGAGCCACGAGCCGGCGTTGAAGCCGAACCAGCCGAACCACAGCAGGGCGGCGCCGAGCATCACGAGCGGCAGCGAGTGCGGCCGCATCGGGTCCTTCTTGAAGCCGACGCGCCTGCCGATGACGAGGATCACGCCGAGCGCCGCGGCACCGGCGTTGATGTGCACGGCCGTGCCGCCCGCGAAGTCGATGACGCCGAGTTCGAAGGCCCAGCCGCCCGCGCCCCACACCCAGTGCGCGACGGGGAAGTACACGACGGTGGCCCACAGGGCGATGAACAGCGCCCAGGCCGAGAACTTCACGCGGTCCGCGAGTGCGCCGCTGATCAGCGCCGGGGTGATGACCGCGAACATCAGCTGGAAGACGGCGAAGACGTAGACGGGGATGGTGTAGCCGTCCCACAGCTGGTTGATGCCGAGGCCGCTGAGCCCCACGTAGTCGCCGTCCCAGCCGAAGAGGCTGCCGTGGTCGGTGCCGAACGCGAGGGAGAAGCCGTACAGCACCCAGAGGATGGTGACGATCCCCAGGCTGATGAAGCTCATCATCAGCATGTTCAGGGTGCTCTTGACGCGGACCATGCCTCCGTAGAAGAAGGCGAGTCCCGGTGTCATGAGCATCACCAGGGCGGAGCAGATGAGCATGAACCCGGTGTTGGCGGCAGACAGCTCGGGGGCGTCTGCGGCGATCGTGATGCCTGGGGGCATCGGCGTCTCCTCGCTGTGGGGCCGGTTGTGCGCCAGAGACTGGCCCAGCGCCGTTTCGGCGGGCGCCCCTCGGTGTTTCGCCGCAGTGACGAAGAGGTCGGGTGTGTTACGCGGCCATGAACTGCCGGGTCGCGGCGGGTGCGGAGGTCACCCGCGCGCGGGGCACGAGAACCGGCCGCGGCGGCCATCCGGCTGACCTGGCATGGGGGAGCCGAGTCGGGCTGTTCGGGATGGTCCTGCCGCGGCCGGGGCCGGTGGTGCCGGTGATCAGCCCGCCTCCGCGGTCTCCGGCATCTCGATGGCGAGCCGTTCGGTGATCTCGACGACCTCGGCGACGTCCCCGAAGTCCCGGACGGCCGTGTCGACGGTCTTGCGCAGACGGGTGTTGACCCGCTCGGACCGCACCTTCTTGGCGATGTCGAGGGCCTGCCCGGCGAGGACCGTGCTCTGCTCGGGCTCGCGCTGGAGCAGGTGCACGGTGGCCATGCCAATGAGGTTCAGCGCATACGAACGCTGGTGCTCGTCGTCGCGCTCGAAGAGCTCCACCGCGCGGTCCATGACGGGTTCGGCGAGCGAGGCGTACGTCGGGCTGCGGCCCGCCACATAGGCCAGGTCGCGGTACGAGTGGGCGTTCTCGCCGTTCAGCTCGGCCTCGGAGAAGAAGCGGATCCAGTCCGGCTCGGGGCCGCCGAAGTCCTCGGCGTCGGCGAAGGAGTCCTCGGCCATCCGCACGGCGCGCTTGCACTTGCCGGGCTGGCCCATGCTGGCGTACGCCCTGGCCTCCATCGCATACAGCATGGCCTGGGTGCGCGGGCTCGCGCAGTCCCGGCTGCCGTACTGGGCGAGATGGACGAGTTCGAGTGCGTCGTCGGGCCGGCCGAGGTGGATCATCTGACGGCTCATGCTGGAGAGGATGTACGACCCGAGGGGCTTCTCGCCGGCTTCCTTCGCGGCGTGCAGGGCGAGGACGAAGTACTTCTGGGCGGTGGGCTGCAGGCCCACGTCGTAACTCATCCAGCCGGCCAACTCGGCCAGTTCGCCCGCGACCTTGAACAGGCGCCGGGAGGTGGACTCGGGCTGGGGCTCCTGCAGCAGGTCCGTCACCTCGTGCAGCTGCCCGACGACGGCCTTGCGCCGGAGCCCTCCCCCGCACTGGGCGTCCCACTGGCGGAACATCACCGTGGTGGACTCGAGCAGGTCGAGCTCGGGTTTGGAGAGCCGGGACGGGCGGCGCTGGGCGGAGCCCGCGTCGGGCTCCGCGGGCGGCGAGGTGGACTGCGGGGGGACCAGCCAGCGCTGCATCGGCTCGATGAGGGCGGGGCCCGCGGAGAGCGCGAGCGAAGTGCCGAGGAACCCGCGGCGGGCGAGCATCAGGTCGCTGCGCGAGAACTCGCTCATGAGCGCGACCGTCTGCGGTCCGGTCCAGGGCAGGTCGACGCCGGAGGAGGCGGGGGTGCGGTGCGCGGCGCGCAGGCCCAGGTCCTCGACGGCGACGACGCAGCCGAACCGCTCGGAGAACAGCTCGGAGAGGATGCGGGGGATCGGCTCGCGCGGATTCTCGCCGTCCAGCCAGCGGCGCACCCGTGAGGTGTCCGTGGAGATGTGGTGCGCGCCCAACTGCCGCGCCCTTCGGTTCACTTGGCGCGCCAGCTCACCCTTCGACCAGCCGCTGCGCACGAACCAGGACGTGAGCATCTCGTTCGGGCGCTTCTCAGCGTTCGCGCCGCCTCCGCCGTTGCCGCCCACTGGAACGCCCCCATCCCTCAAGCCACTTGTGCGTTGTCCACGCCAAGCCCTAACAGAATGCCGCGTCCTGCGGCGGTCCGTCCGGAGAATGTCACCCGTCGAACAGGAAACCGACTTGCCTCCGGCATACCCACGAGTGCTCGAACTCCCAGGGCCATGTACCGAAAGTAATCCTACGATCACCCCTCCCGCGAGGGCGATCCCGGAAACGCCACCATTCGCCACCCCTTCGAATGAACTCCCGGGCCGCCACAAGCGATTCACTTGACATAGGACGAACGAAAGTGGGCGCAGCGGAGTGCACCGGGGCGCACGACACCGGACGCACCACCCGTGAATCCACCGAGCGCCGTCTTCAGGAGTGCGGGCCACGATCCGATTCCGTCACGTAACCACGACGCGCTCGACCCGTTGGAGGGGGCATGGGCTTCACGATCGGCGGCATCCGGGGAACCGACCGGCCCCGGACCGGATCACGGCGGCGCGGCCGCGCCTCGGAGTGCACCTCGGTGGCGGAGTACACCGGCCTGTGGGGCTGGGACGTGGTGCCCGGCGCCCGCGCGCTGGCCGGCGTCTGCTCGTGCGGGGCCGCCGACTGCGCCACCCCCGGCGCCCACCCGCTGTCCTTCGCCCCCGAGGTCCCCGCCGGGGCCACGCTCGACGCGGTCGCCGATGCCTGGGCGGAGTTCCCCGGCGCCGCCGTGCTGCTGCCGGTCGGGCGCGCGTTCGACGTGATCGAGGTGGCGGAGGCGGCGGGGCGGCGCGCCCTGGTCCGCCTGGAGCGGATGGGGCTTCCCCTCGGGCCGGTGGCCATCACTCCGGACGGCCGGGCGCAGTTCTTCGTCGCGCCGGGCGCCGCGGCCGAACTCCCCCAGCTGCTCTACCGGATGGGCTGGGACGACGCCGCCCTGGACCTGCACGGCCTGGGCCCCGGCAGCCACATCACCGCGCCCCCGTCCGACCGCGGCGGCCTCGGCCCGGTCCGCTGGCTCCGCGCCCCCGCGCTCGACACGGCGACGCATCCGCCGCAGGCCCGGCTCGTCCTCGGCACCCTGGCGTACGTGGCGCACCGGTCGCCGGCCTAGGGCCACGGCAGGCCCAGGACCACGGCCCCGCGGACCTCGGGACAGCAAAGGGCCTCCCCGCACCTGCACCGTGCGAGGAGGCCCTTTGCGTGACGTGCGCGTCAGTCCCCGATGAGCGCGTCGACGAACGCCTCCGGCTCGAACGGCGCCAGGTCGTCCGCGCCCTCGCCGAGACCCACCAGCTTGACCGGTACGCCCAGTTCCCGCTGGACGGCGACGACGATGCCACCCTTGGCGGTGCCGTCCAGCTTCGTCAGGACGATGCCGGTGATGTCGACGACCTCGGCGAAGACCCGCGCCTGCACCAGGCCGTTCTGCCCCGTGGTGGCGTCGAGGACGAGCAGCACCTCGTCCAGCGGGGCGTGCTTCTCGACGACCCGCTTGACCTTGCCGAGCTCGTCCATGAGGCCGGTCTTGGTGTGCAGCCGGCCCGCGGTGTCGATGAGGACGACGTCGGCGCCGTCCGCGATGCCCTCCTTGACCGCGTCGAAGGCGATCGACGCGGGGTCGCCGGCCTCGGGGCCGCGGACCGTGCGGGCGCCGACGCGCTCGCCCCAGGTCTGCAGCTGGTCGGCGGCGGCGGCGCGGAAGGTGTCGGCGGCGCCGAGGACGACCGAGCGGCCGTCGGCGACGAGCACGCGCGCGAGCTTGCCGGTGGTGGTGGTCTTGCCGGTGCCGTTGACCCCGACGACCATCACGATGCCCGGCGTCTCCAGGCCGGACTCGGTCTTCACGGTGCGGTCGAGGTCCGCGCCGACGAGCGTCAGGAGCTCCTCGCGGAGCAGCGTGCGCAGCTCGTCCGGCGTGCGGGTGCCGAGCACGCGCACGCGCTCGCGCAGCCGCTCGACGAGCTCCTGGGTGGGCGCGACGCCGACGTCCGCGGTCAGCAGCGTGTCCTCGATCTCCTCCCAGGTGTCCTCGTCGAGGTGCTCGCGGGACAGCAGCGTGAGCAGTCCCTTGCCGAGCGCGTTCTGCGAGCGGGAGAGCCGGGTGCGCAGCCGGACCATGCGTCCCGCGGCGGGCTCGGGGGTCTCGATCTCCGGCGCGGCCGGTTCCTCGGCGACCGGCTCCTCGACGACGACCGGGGCCGTGGCCGAGGGCTCGACGAGCGGGAGTTCCACCTCCTCGATCGTGCGGCGCGGTTCGTCGCGCGGCGTCTCGGCCTCTTCGCCGACCTTCGGTTCGACGGGAGGGGCGGTGATGGTGGGCGCGGTGGACGGGGACTTCGGAGGCAGCTGCTTCTTCTTGCGGCTGCCGATCACGAGCCCGCCGAGAGCGCCGATCACGACCACGGCGATGACTACAGCAAGGATGACGATTTCCATAACCCGTCCAGTATCGGCCATGAAAGGCGGGGATTCGCAGAAGTACGGACGGTGACGGGGCGCGCACGGCGGCGGGGCGCCGCGGCGGCCCGCCGCACCTTCGACCCCCTACCCCCTCGGCCCGGCTCCACACGGCGCCGCGGGCGGTCCACCGGCGGCCGCACGGCGCAGTACCGGCCCGGAAAAGGGAGCCGTTTCCGTACTTTCCTCCAAAGAACATATGCCCAGCAAGGGCACTACTCGGACTAAAGTACGATGGAGGTCTCCGCATCAACGCGCGTAGAGTCCATCGCGATCACCCCCACCGGTCTGCGACGACGCACACCGAGCGAGAGGCACCCCGCACCATGAGCAAGACAACCCCTCCCCAGTCCGAAGGCGCCGTCGAGACCAGAGGCATCGAGCCCGTTCCCGACGACGAACGACACGGCCGCGTGAGAGAGCTCTTCCCGACCTGGGTGGCTGCGAACATCAGCGTGTTGCTGCTCACCATGGGTGCCGCCCTCGTGGTGAACAATGGGCTGAACTTCTGGCAAGTACTGATCTGCGCCGCCGTCGCCTCCGTCGTCGCCTTCGGCTTGGTCGGCGTGCTCTCGGTCTCCGGCAAATGGGGTGGCGCGCCCGGCGCACTTCTCTCACGCGCCGCGTTCGGCGTCCGCGGCAATTACTTCCCGGGTGCGATCCTGTGGGTGGCCCGCTTCGGCTGGGAGACCATCAACGCCGTCACCGGCGCCTACGCGATCCTGACCGTCCTTGACCTGCTCTTCGACATCAAGAGCAACGACGTCCTCGTCGTCGTCACTCTGCTCGCGTTCGTCGCCGTCACCTTCCTCGTGAGCGGCATGGGCCGCAAGGCGCTCAACGTGTGCAACAAGTGGTCCACGTACCTCTTCGGCCTCTTCAGCGTGCTGGTGCTCGTCTACCTGATCGCCAACATGGACTGGGATGCGATCTTCTCCAAGAAGCCCGGCACCACGGCGATGCTGATCGCCGGCATCGGCACCATCGCGGCAGGCGGTATCAGTTGGGTCCCCACAGGCCCCGACTTCGCCCGATACCTTCCTCACGCCGCGTCGGGCAAGAAGATCGTTTCGGCGACCATCTCCGGTGCGGCCCTCGTCCTGGTCCCGATGGTTCTGATGGGCGGCGTCATGGCCGTGTCCGATCCCAAACTCGCCGGGCAGAACACCGATCCGATGTCTTTCCTGGGCGGGCTGCTGCCGACCTGGCTCGCGGTGCCGTATCTGGTTACCGCACTTGTCGGCATGATGCTGATCAACAGCCTCTCGATGTACTCGGCCGGGTTCACGGCGCAGACCATGGGCGTACGACTGCCGCGCGCGATGGCCGTCTCCATCAATGCCGTCATCAGCCTGGTGGGCGGGCTCTTCATGATGCTGGTGGCCAAGGACTTCATCGGCCAGTTCATCACCTTCCTCACGCTGCTCGCCGTGTCGTTCTCCGCCTGGATCGGTGTCTACGCCGTCGACATGGCCCGCCGCTCCGGCCGCGCCATTCGATACCACTCGGCGGACCTGATGAACACCGGCCGCACGAGCCGCTACTGGTACACCGGCGGTTACTGCTGGCAGGCGATGGCGGCATGGGCCGTCGCGTTGATCGTGGGCCTGTGCCTTACCAAGGTCCAGTGGTTCACCGGCCCGCTGGCCACCACCTGGGTCGGTCGCAACGGTCTGGGTTGGGCCGCCACCATCGCCGTCGCCGCCGCACTCTCCGCCGCACTGCCGGCGCCGCGCGAGACGGTTCCGCAGCCCGAACAGTCCGCAACCGGGGACCGGGCGGCGGCCACCGCTTGACGGTCCACTGCCGATCACCCATGGACCCGCCTAGACAGAGCGGCCAATACGGCGGTTAGAGTCCTCTCTGACCATGGAAATAAAGGAACAGAGGGGCATTCACATGCTTAATCGGGGTGTAGCCCGGCTCACAGTGGCCGGGGTGGCCGCTGCGAGCTGCCTGACATTGATCACAGCTCCCGCCCAGGCCGCCACAGGGACGCCTTCGGTCGTCGCACGCAAGGACGTCCCCCACAACTGCCCGCGCTCCGGTCGCTACACGTGGTGGATGACCACGACGACCACGGGGACCTGCACTTCGCTCGGCAATGGCAAGCTCTACTTCGCGATGTCGCAGATCCAGGAGAAGCAGCGGCGGCAGAAGCTCAGGGTCGTCTACGACAAGCGGGGCGGCAGCCCGGCGAAGATCGCTTTGGGCTACAAGCAGGCCAACAAGTTGCACTGGACCAAGGCCCGGTCGGTGAAGAAGGGCCAGGCGGTGGACTTCACCTGGCGCGGCCAGAAGAACAAGTTCCAGCCGAGCCGCGGGTACTTGAAGATGTACACCTCCTCCGGTACCAAGACATACGAGACCCCGCTCTTCAAGTGCGACGGCCCCGCCGGATGTCCGATCCTCGGCTGGTGACCGCGCGTCCCCACGTGAGTCGCGCCAACTTCCGTACACCACTACCTATCTGACGCAACGTCAACTAACGTCCCCCTTCGCCGCAGCCCGCGCCCGGTGAAGGGGGACGTTCCCATGCCCACCACAGTCGTACGGTTCAACCTCGTCGATCCCGCGGCCACGCCCGCCTCCCTGAGCGAGCGCTACCGGGCCGCCCTGGAGATGGCCGCCTACGCGGACGACCGCGGTATCTCCACCGTGCAGACCGAGGAACACCACGGCGCCCCGAACAACTGGATCTCCTCGCCGTTCACCTTCGCCGGCGCCGTCTTCGGCGCGACCCGGCGCATCGCGGTGACGGTGTCCGCGGTGATCGGCCCGCTGCACGACCCGCTCCGGCTCGCCGAGGACATCGCCGTCCTCGACCTGCTCAGCGCAGGGCGCCTGGTCACGGTGGCGGGGATCGGCTACCGGCCCGAGGAGTACGAACAGGCGGGCGTCGACTGGAAGAGCCGCGGCAAACTTCAGGACGAGCTCCTGGAGACCCTGTTGCGGGCCTGGACGGGTGAGCCCTTCGACTTCCGCGGCCGCACGGTGCGGGTCACACCCCGCCCCTTCACCCAGCCGCACCCGCTGCTCCTGGTCGGCGGCTCGTCGAAGGCGGCGGCCCGGCGCGCGGCCCGGCTCGGCCTGCCGTTCTTCCCGAGCGCGCACCTGCCCGACATCGAGGCGTACTACACGGCGCAGCTCGCGGAGCACGGCACCGAGGGCTGGACGATGATGCCCGCCGCCGAGACCCCGCTCCTGCACATCGCCGACGACCCCGACCGCACGTGGGCCGAGCACGGCGAACACTTCCTGCACGAGGCGCGTACGTACGCCTCCTGGCAGTCCAAGGACATCCGCTCGGCGGTGAAGTCGGGGGCGACGACGGTGGACGAGCTGCGCGCGGAGGGCGTCTACCGCATCCTGACGCCCGACGAGTGCGTGACGTACGCGCAGAACGGCGCGGACAGCCTCATCCTGCATCCGCTCTCCGGCGGCATGCCCGTCGACGAGGGCTGGCGCAGCCTGCACCACTTCTGCGAAAACGTACTGCCCCGGCTGAAGGACAAGTGAGAACTCACAGGTCCGTCGGCCGGGGCAGCTTCCTGAAGAGGAGGGGGCAGCGGGGGTTTAGCCCATCTCCTCCAGGGCCTTGCCCTTCGTCTCCTTGACGAACTTCATGACGAAGGGGATCGAGATGGCGGCGAACGCGCCGTAGATGATGTACGAGCCGGTCAGCGACCACTCGGACATGCTCGGGAAGGTCTTGGTGATCGCGAAGTTGGCGAGCCACTGGGCGGCCGCGGCCACACCGAGCGCGGCGGCGCGGATCCGGTTCGGGAAGATCTCGCCGAGCAGCACCCAGACGACCACACCCCAGGACAGGGCGAAGAAGAGCACGAAGGCGTTGGCGGCGATGATCGCGGTCAGACCCTGGGCGTTCGGCAGCGAGACGTTGTCACCGGAGCCGGTCTTGTACGAGAACGCCCACGCCATGGTGAACAGGGCCAGCGCCATGCCCGCGGAGCCGATGATCGCCAGCGGCTTGCGGCCGATGCGGTCGACGAAGATCATCGCGATGACCGTACCGATGATGTTCACGATCGACGTCTCGAACGAGTACAGGAACGAGCTGGACGGGTCCTTGCCGATCGACTGCCACAGCTGGTTCGAGTAGTAGAAGATCACGTTGATGCCGACGAGCTGCTGGAAGACCGAGAGCCCGATGCCGATCCAGACGATCGGCAGGAACCCGACCTTGCCGAGCAGGTCCTTGAAGGACGGCTTGTGCTCGCGGTGCAGGCCCCGCTCGATCTCGTCGACGCGGGCGTCCAGGTCGATGGAGTTGCCCTCGACCTCGCCGAGCACCTTCTTGGCCTCGGTGTGCCGTCCCGCGGAGATCAGGAAGCGCGGCGACTCCGGGATGATGAAGGACAGCAGCCCGTAGATGAGGGCCGGGATGACCATGACGCCGAGCATCCACTGCCAGGCCTCGAGCCCGCCCAGCTTGCCGCGCTGGTCGCCGTCGGCCATGTTCAGGATGCCCCAGTTGACCAGCTGGGAGACGGCGATGCCGATGACGATGGCCGCCTGCTGGAAGGAGGCGAGCCGGCCGCGGTAGGCGGGCGGTGCGACCTCGGCGATGTACGCGGGGCCGATCACCGAGGCCATGCCGATGCCGATGCCGCCGATGAGGCGCCACATCGTGAGGTCCCAGGCCGCGAAGGGCAGCGACGAGCCGATGGCGCTGGCCGCGAAGAGCACGGCGGCGATCTGCATGCAGCGGATGCGGCCGATGCGGTCGGCGATGCGCCCGGCCACCGCGGCACCGACGGCACAACCGAGCAGCGCGGTCGCGATGATCCAGCCGAGCACGTTGGCGTCGACGTCGAAACGGTGCTGGATCGCGACGGTCGCGCCGTTGATCACCGAACTGTCGTAGCCGAAGAGGAAGCCACCCATCGCGGCTGCCGCCGTAATGAAGATGACATGTCCCAGATGGTCCGGGTGGGCCTCTCTGGCTCCGGACTGAGGCGCCTGCGATGTGCTGGTCACGTGTACTCCTCGGGCCACCGGCAGCGTTGCCGGGGGTGGGGGCGAGCTCTTCAAGTGGCGCACAACTTCACGCCGCCCACCACCTGAAGGTAAAAGCAACGTTGCAGAGACTATGCCTTCAAGTTTCGAAGTCAATAGGGGGGCTGCTGTGAATTTATGAGCACTTTGAGGCTTCGCTCGTTCAAGTATTGAAGTGATCAAGAAAGGGCTAGCGCAGGCGCTGGCTGATCACCTTCGAGACGCCGTCCCCCTGCATCGAGACGCCGTACAACGCGTCGGCGACCTCCATCGTGCGCTTCTGGTGCGTGATCACGATGAGCTGCGAGGCCTCCTGCAGCTCCTGCATGATGCGGATGAGCCGCTGCAGGTTGGTGTCGTCGAGCGCCGCCTCGACCTCGTCCATCACGTAGAACGGACTGGGCCGCGCCTTGAAGATCGATACGAGCAGCGCCACGGCCGTCAGCGACCGCTCGCCGCCGGAGAGCAGGGAGAGCCGCTTGACCTTCTTGCCGGGCGGCCTGGCCTCGACGTCCACGCCGGTGGCCAGCATGTTGTCGGGGTCGGTCAGGATCAGCCGCCCCTCGCCGCCGGGGAAGAGCCGCGAGAAGACGCCCTCGAACTCGCGCGCCGTGTCGTGGTACGCCTCGGTGAAGACCTGCTCGACCCGTTCTTCGACCTCCTTGACCACCTGGAGGAGGTCGGTCCGGGTCTTCTTCAGGTCTTCGAGCTGCTCGCTCAGGAACTTGTGGCGTTCCTCCAGCGCCGCGAACTCCTCGAGGGCCAGCGGGTTCACCTTTCCGAGCTGCTGATACGCCCGTTCGGCGGACCTGAGCCGCTTCTCCTGCTCGGCACGGACGAACGGCACCGGCCTGTTGCGCGGGTCGTCGGGCGCGTCGGACCGCTCCTCGCCCTCGGCGGGGGGCGAGGGCGGCACGAGCTGATCCGGGCCGTAGTCGGCCACGAGCCCCGCCGGTTCCACACCGAGCTCCTCCAGTGCCTTGGCCTCCAGCTGCTCGATGCGCAGCCGCTTCTCGGCACCTAGTACCTCGCCGCGGTGAACTGAATCAGTCAATTTGTCGAGCTCGCCCTTGAGGTCCCGCCCCCGGCTCCGCTCGGCGACCAGATCCCGCTCCCGTACCTCCTTGGCCCGCTCGGCCGCGGTGCGCTCAGCATCGGCCCGTACGAGGGAGACCTCGACGTGCGCGAGCAGCTGGCGTCCGCCGGACGCGACGGCCTCGGCGACCGCCGCCTCGTGGCGCAGCCGCGCCCTGCGCTGCTCGGCACGCGCGCGTGCCTCGCGTTCGGCGCGGGCGGCGCGGTCGAGGGAGTCCGCGCGGCCGGCCAGCGCCTTGACCCGTTCCTCGTGCGTCCGCGCCTGCAGCCGGGCCTCCATCTCGGTCTGCCGGGCGTTGGCCCCGTCGGCGGCGAGCCGGTCGCGGACGGAGGTGTCGGGCTCCTCCTCTTCTCCGGCGGGGGACGCCTCCTCGGCGACGGCGAGCCGCTCGGCTAGCTCCTCGGCCTCCTCGACGGCCCGGTCCAGCGCGTCCTGCGCCCGGCCGGCGGCCGCCGTGCTGCGCTCGGCCTCCCCGGCGGCGCCCCGCGCCTGTCCGGCGAGCCGCCCCAACTGCTGGGCGACGGACGACTTCTCCCGGTCGGCGGCCCTGCGCCGCTCCCCCAACTCCTCGACGAGCGCGGCACGTTCCTTGCGCCGCTCCCCCGCACGCCGCTGCGCCTCGGCCAACTCCTCGCACTGCGCGGCGAGTTGCTCCAGCTCGGCGGCGGCCTCGTCGACGGAGGCCTGCACTTCGAGCAGGCTCGGGGCGCCCGCGGAGCCGCCCTGGGCGAAGTGCGCCCCGAGCAGGTCCCCTTCGGCGGTGACGGCCGTCAACTCCGGGTGCGCGTAGACCAGATCCTCGGCGTCCTCCAGCGTGCCCACGGCGACGATCCCGCGCAGCAACCGCCGCACGGCGGGCATCAGCTCCTCGGGGCCGCGCACGAGATCGGCGACGTGCGGCGGCCCCTCGGAACGCGGCGGCCGTACGTCGTCGGGGGCGCCGCCCAACAGCAGCGCCGCCCGGCCCGCGTCCTGTTTGCGCAGCAGCCGGATGGCCTCGGCGGCGGTGCTCGGACCGCTCACCGCGACGGCGTCGGCGCAGGCGCCGAGCGCGGCCGCGACCGGCACCTCGTATCCGGGCGCCACGGTGAGCAGCCCCGCTGCGGGCCCGAGCACCCCGGTGAGCTGCTCCCTGGCGGCGATCAGCGCGCCGGTGCCGTCCTTGCGCCGCAGCCCGAGGGCGAGGGCGTCGTGCCGGGCGGCGACGGCGGCCCGTCTGCGTTCGGCGGCGGTCGCCGCCTCGCGCGCCGCGGTGAGCGTGGCCTCGGCCTCGGCGAGTTCCCGCTTCGCCGCGTCGTGCCGCTCGCCGAGCTCCGCGTCGTCCGCGTCGAGCCCGTCGACCTCGGCCTTGAGCTGCTCGTACTCCTCCTGGGCGGTGACGGCGCGCTCGGCGGCCTCGTCCCGCGCCAAAGCGAGCCGGTCGAT
The DNA here is from genome assembly GCF_042871345.1 of Streptomyces sp. NPDC005863. NCBI lineage: Bacteria > Bacillati > Actinomycetota > Actinomycetes > Kitasatosporales > Streptomycetaceae > Streptomyces > Streptomyces sp. NPDC005863. Next base: position 161,581 of record NZ_JBIAII010000001.1, read on the forward strand.
CTCCGCGCGGGCGGACGCCGCCCGTGAACGGGCCGCGTTGACCTGTCCGTGCAGCCGGGCGAGCCCTTCCCGCCGGTCGGCGATGGCCCGCGCCACGTCCTTGAGCCTGCGCTCCTCGACGGCCAGCTGCCGTTCGAGTTCGGCGCGGTGGGTGACAGTGTCGTCCAGGGCGTGCTCGGCGGCCTCCAGGGCGGCTTCGAGCTCGGCCTCCTGCTCGCGGATGCGGGCGGCCTCGCGCTCCATGTCCTCGGGCTCGCGCCCGCGCCGCTCCTCGACGGGGGCGGCGGTGGCGCTCTTGACCCGGGCGTCGGCCAGCGAGACGGTGCCGCGCACCCGCTCGGCGAGCTGGGAGAGTTCGTACCAGGTCTGCTGGGCGCGCCCCAGCCGCGGGGTGAGCCGGCGCACCTCCTCCTCCAGCTGCGCCTCGCGCTGCAGGGCGGCCTTCAGCTCGGCCTCGGCGCTCTCCTTGCGCTGCTTGAGCGCGGCCTCGTCGGCGACCTCCGCGTTCAGCGCGTCGCGCAGTCGCACGAGGTCGTCGGCGAGCAGTCGCAGGCGGACGTCGCGCAGGTCGGCCTGGATGACGGCGGCCCTGCGGGCCACGGCGGCCTGTCTGCCCAGCGGCTTGAGCTGGCGGCGCAGCTCGTCGGTGAGGTCCTGCACGCGCGCGAGATTGGCCTGCATCGCGTCGAGCTTGCGGAGCGCCTTCTCCTTGCGCTTGCGGTGCTTGAGGACGCCCGCGGCCTCTTCGATGAACGCGCGCCGCCCCATCGGGTCGGCGTGCAGCACGCCGTCGAGCTGGCCCTGTCCGACGATGACGTGCATCTCGCGGCCGATGCCGGAGTCGGAGAGCAGTTCCTGGATGTCGAGGAGGCGGCAGGTGTCGCCGTTGATCTGGTACTCGCTGCCGCCGTTGCGGAACATGATCCGCGTGATGGTGACCTCGGCGTACTCGATGGGCAGGGCGCCGTCGGAGTTGTCGATGGTGAGGGACACCTCGGCGCGGCCGAGCGGGGGCCGCCCGGTGGTGCCGGCGAAGATGACGTCCTCCATCTTGCCGCCGCGCAGCGACTTGGCGCCCTGCTCGCCCATGACCCAGCTGAGCGCGTCCACGACGTTGGACTTGCCGGAACCGTTGGGGCCGACGACGCAGGTGATGCCCGGTTCGAACTTCAGCGTGGTGGCCGACGCGAAGGATTTGAAACCGCGCAGGGTCAGGGCCTTGAGGTGCACGCCGTCGGACTCTACCTTCCCACCCGCCTCCCACCGCCACCCTTCCAGCGAGGCGCTGCGCGCCGCATCTCCTTCTCGCCGTTTCACCGATGAAGGTGCAGGGCACATCAGACGGTAAAGGAAGCGGCGTGGCGTACGGGGGAGCAAAGAAAGAAGGGACGCCGTAGCGTCCCTTGCAGATCTTGGAACAAGCGGCTGACACGGACAGCCTGACCGGTTGCTTACCAGGGCCACATGAGCCTATGACCCTGTGATGCGTCGTGATCGATGGATGGTCAGGTGAGCGCAGGCTCCGCCTGGGGTACGTCGATGCTCTCCAGGAGCGATTCGTGAGAAGCGGCAGCCGCGAGAGCGTCGTTCTCCGCCTGGATCCGAACGAGCTCGGATTCCAGGTCCTGGACGCGCTGCTGGAGCCGTCGCATCTCGGCGAGGAGTCGCGGGTCGCTGCCGCCGACGTAACCGAGAAGCGCCTTTGCCATGATGGATGGTCCTCCACAATGAGTGACCGACCGAAGCGGTGGTGGGTCGTGAGGGAATCGCACCCGCGGTGCTTGGCACTCATTGTTCTGCTGGATCGTACTGGCCGTTCTCACATGCCAAACAGCTAAGGTGCGCGGGGCTTCCAGAGTCTCACCAAAAAGTTTGACGGTCAACACGATCACGCCCCGTATTGGCGGGCGACCCGGGGGCGCGCGGCCCTGGAACGGGCGGCGCTGCTTCTCCTGCGGGGCCCTGGGGGCGTGGAGATCATCCTTACCTGCGGAGCCTGCCACGACAACCGGTTCTTGGCAACCACCAGGCTTTTTCTGCCTCAGGCAGTTGCCCGCGACACCGTTCCCGCCCCGTGGCGGCTCCGCCCGCGCACGTCCGTCCGGGTCACCTCACCGGATGGCGAACGTCTCGTATATGCCACGTGGTGTGTCCCAGATCTCGGTGACTCCGTCGACCCGCCCGGGTGTGTCGCCCTCGCGGAGCCAGTCGAGCAGGTTCTGGCAGCCGGCCCGGGGGCCCTCGGCGACGACCTGGACGCGGCCGTCCTCCAGATTGAGAGCAAAACCACTCAGGCCGCCGATCTCCAGGGCCTTGGCCCGCGTGAACCAGCGGAATCCCACGGCCTGCACGCGTCCGCGCACCCAGGCGGTGAGTCGTACGTCTTCGTTCATGGCTGCACGCTAACCGGCCAATTGCACAGTGAGCACTTCGTCCCCATGCGCCATCGCGTACAGTCCCGACTCGATGAGCCTCACTCATATGGGTGAGTCACGTTGATCGTCGAGGACGAAAGGCCAGGAGATGGGTCGCCACCGACGCTCCGGCGCTGGGCAGGCCGCCGCCACCCCGGAGAACCACCCGGGGACGGTGTCGCACCGCCGCAGGGGCCGCGTCCTCACCCCGGTCCGCACGGGCCTGCTCGGGGTCTCCGCCGCCGTCGCGATGGGCGCCGTCGCGGTCGCCGCGGGCGTGCTCCCCGGCGGCGACACCTATCAGCTGGGCGGCGGTGGCGACTCCGGCAAGGTGCGCTCCGCGGCCGCGCCGACCGAGGTGGACGGCCAGGGCGGGCGCGGCGGTGACGCCGGGCGCGCCGAGCCCTCGCCGAGCCGGGGCACCGACCGCTCCCCCGCGCCGAAGCCGAAGCCGACGCCGTCCAAGGCCGACCCGAAGCCGTCGAGGACGCCGTCCGAGAAGCCGTCGTCCCGGGCCTCGCAGTCGAAGGCCCCCAGGAAGTCGACGCCGGCCCCCGCCCGTACGCCCGAGGAGAAGCCGAAGGCTCCCCCGGTGAGCGCGCACGCCTCCGCGGGCTCCGACGAGGCCAAGGCGGAGGCCGAGGTGATCACCCTGGTCAACCAGGAGCGGGCCACGGCGGGCTGCCGGCCGGTGCAGGCGGACGACCGGCTCGCGGAGCTGGCCGGGGCCTTCAGCGCGGACATGGCCGCGCGCGACTTCTTCGACCACACCGACCCGGACGGCGCGACGCCGTGGGACCGCGCCGAGAAGGCCGGCATCGACAACCTCGGCGGCGAGAACATCGCCCGCGGGCAGGCCGACGCGCGGGCCGTCATGGACTCCTGGATGAACAGCCCCGGCCACCGCGCCAACATCCTCAACTGCGACTACAAGACCCTCGGCGTCGGCGCGCACTTCGCGCCGGGCGGCCCGTGGTGGACGCAGGACTTCGGCTTCTGACCCGGTCCACGGCTCCCGTGTGCCGTCCGGGGCAGCGCTCACTATTCGAAAGCGCTGTGCGCCCGTAAGGTTGCGGTATGGCAGAACCCTCCGACCTGGCGTACGACGTCTTCTCCCGGCAGTGCCCCTCGCGCGGCACCCTGGAGCACGTCACCGGACGCTGGGGAGCACTCACTCTCGGCGCGCTGTACGACAGCACGTTCCGCTTCAACGAACTGCGCCGCCGCGTCGACGGCGTCAGCGAGAAGATGCTCTCCCAGACCCTGCAGGCGCTGGAGCGCGACGGCCTGGTGCACCGCGACGCGCGGCCGACCAACCCGCCGCACGTGGAGTACCGCCTCACCCCACTGGGCCGTGAGGTCGCCGAGCGCCTCCTGGCCCTGATCCACTTCGTGGAGGGCCGGCAGGACGAGGTGCTCGCGGCCCGGGAGCGTTACGACGCGGTGCGCGGCGGCCGCTGACAGCGGGGGCAGAAGTAGCTGGACCGGTTCATCCAGGGGCGGCGGCGCATCGCGGTGCCGCAGCGGCGGCACGGCTCGTCCTCGCGGCCGTAGGCGTCCAGCGACCGCTCGAAGTAGCCGGACTCGCCGTTCACATTGACGTAGAGACTGTCGAAGCTGGTGCCGCCGACGGCGAGCGCCGCGTTCATCACGTCCCGTACGTGGCCGAGGAGTTCGGCCGTGCGCGGGCGCGTGAAGGTGCCGGTGGGCCGCTCGTAGTGCAGCCGCGCCCGCCAAAGGGCCTCGTCCGCGTAGATGTTGCCGACGCCGCTGATCAACGACTGGTCGAGCAGGGCGCGTTTGATCGTCGTACGGCGGGCGCGCAGCGCGCGGTGGAAGGCGTCGTCGTCGAACGCGTCGTCCAGCGGATCGCGGGCGATGTGCGCGATGACGTCCGGGAGCCCGTCGGCGGTGTTGTCGTGCAGCGAGAGCCCGCCGAAGGTGCGCTGGTCGACGAAGCGGAGCTCGGTGCCCTGCTCGTCCGCGAAGCGCACCCGGATCCTCAAGTGCTTCTCGTCCGGGGCCTCTTGGGGCTGGACCAGGAGCTGGCCGCTCATGCCCAGATGGGCCAGGACGGACTGCGCGGAGTCGGCGAGCGGCAGCCACAGATACTTGCCGCGCCGCTGGGCGAGCCCCATCCGGTGGCCGGTCAGCCGGGCCGCGAAGTCCTCGCCGCCCGCCACGTGCCGCCGTACCGCACGGGGATGCAGCACCCGCACCTCGTCGATGAGCCGGCCGCTGACCCAGCGCTCCAGTCCGCGCCGGACGACTTCGACTTCGGGCAGCTCGGGCATGTCCGCTCCGGGAGACGCAGGGGAAGGGGAGGCCGGCCCCGGGGGCCGGGGAATCGGGAAAGCACAGTGCCGACCACCCTCGTGAAGAGGGCGGCCGGCACCGAAGGATGGGCGGCCGTCAGGCCGAGGGGGTGTCGGCGATCCCCTCGGACTGCGCGGCAGCGGCGGCCTCGGCCGCCTTGATCCGCTCGTCCGCGGCGGCACGAATGGCGCGCCATGCGGACTCGGCGGCCTGCTGCTCCGCTTCCTTCTTGCTGCGGCCGGTGCCGGTGCCGTACGAGACGCCTCCGACGCGGGCGGCAGCAGTAAAGGTCTTCTCGTGGTCGGGGCCGCTCTCCGTGACGAGGTACTCGGGCACGCCGAGGCCCTCCGTCGCGGTGAGCTCCTGCAGACTGGTCTTCCAGTCCAGGCCCGCGCCCAGGTTCGAGGACTTTTCGATCAGCGGGTCGAAGAGCCGGTGCACCAGCTCACCCGCCGCGTCCAGACCCTGGTCCAGATAGACCGCGCCGATCACCGCTTCAAGGGTGTCGGCGAGGATGGATGCCTTGTCCCGGCCACCCGTGCCCTCTTCGCCCCGGCCGAGCCGGATGAAGGAGCCGAGTTCGAGGCCGCGACTGACCTCCGCCAGCGCACGCGAATTGACCACCGCGGCCCGCAACTTGGCCAACTGGCCTTCGGGCAGGTCGGGGTGGGTGCGGTAGAGCGTGTCCGTGACGACGAGACCGAGCACCGAGTCCCCGAGGAACTCGAGCCGCTCATTCGTCGGCAGACCGCCGTTCTCGTACGCGTACGAACGGTGGGTCAGCGCGCGCACCAGAAGGGCGGACTCGAGCTTGTACCCGAGCCGCCCTTCCAGAAGCGTGTGGGACGAGGCCGTTGTCTCCGCCAGTTTCTTGGCGTCTTCCGCCTTCTTGGGGCTAGACACGGTGCCTCTCACCAGCCGCTCAGACCTCGAGGACCTGGCGCTTGTTGTAGGTGCCGCAGCTCGGGCACGCGATGTGCTGCTGCTTGGGCTCCTGGCACCGCTCACACGAAACCAGGGTGGGGACCGCAGCCTTCCACTGCGACCGGCGGTGGCGCGTGTTGCTGCGCGACATCTTCCGCTTCGGAACAGCCACGGCTACTTCTCCTGCTTCTCGTCGACGCCCGCTTGTGCTTCGGCGCCGCTCATCTCGTCCTTCTCGCCGTCCTGGATGGTGCCAGCGAGTCCCTGCAAAGCCGCCCAACGGATGTCGACGGCGTCATGGTGGTGGTCCGGGTCGTCCGCGAGCCGTACCCCGCACTGGGAGCACAGGCCCGGACAGTCGTCCTGGCACACCGGCTGCATCGGCAGTGCGAGCACCACCGCATCACGCAGCACAGGCTCGAGGTCGAACATGCCGTCCTCGAGGTAGAGCCTGTCCTCGTCCTCCGGGGATTCCCCGGCGTCGTCGGCCGGTACCGCGGTGCGGCCCCGGTCGTCGGCGTCAGGGTACGAGAACATCTCCTGGAAGTCCGCGTCGAGCTCCAGCTCGAGCGGCTCCAGACACCTTACGCACTCCCCCTCGGCCGATGCACGGGCGGTGCCTGTGACGAGCACCCCTTCCATGACCGACTCGAGGCGGACCTCCAGCTGGACCGGGGCGCCCTGCGGCACTCCGATGACCCCTTCGATGCCGAAGGCGCTCGGCGGGCCGGGCGCCTCGATCTCGCGGGTCACCCGCTGCATGGCACCAGGACGCCGCCCCAGCTCGTGTGTGTCGAACACGAGGGGGTTTCGGTGGTCGAGGCGCGTGCTCAGGGTTTTTCCTGCTTTCGAATCCTGGGAGTTCAAGGGGGGCCACCGCACTGATGCCGCAGAACTGAGGCTTGGGTGGGCAGCCTGAGCCGCGGACGTATGCGCGACCGAAGAGCCAGGATACTTGACCTTCCGCTCTCGGCCCAATCCGGTCCGATGCGCCCCGGGTCCCGCGCTAACGCCCCTGCTCGTACGCCCGCAGCTGTTCGGCGCTGATCATGGTCGTGTCGAAGAGGCTGGTCTCGTCGAGCACGGCCGGCTGCGGCTGCCCGTGGTGCTGCCCGCCCTGGTGCGGATCCTGGTGCGGGTCCTGGTGCTGGGCGTGCTGCGGCTGCTGGTCGTAGCCCTGCTGCGGATAGCCGTACTGGTCGTGCTGCTGCTGGTAGCCGTACGGATCCTGCTGGCCGTACTGCTGCTGGTACGCGTACTGGTCCTGGTACCCGTACGGGTCGGGCTGCTGCTGCGGGGGCGCGTAGGGCTGCTGGGCCGGGATCGGCGGGGCCTGCGCGGGCTGCTGCGGTACGGGCTGCGCGGCGGGCGCGGGTCCCGCGAGGTCCGCGAGGTACTCGGCGTCGGTGGTGTGGCCCTGGGTGGTGGCGGCCTCGCCCAGGGTGCCGAGCTCGTCGGCGGGGGCCCGGCCGTGCAGGCTCTGGCGGCCCCGGCCGACGGCCTCCAGCGTCTTGGCGAGGACCGCCTCGAAGGCGCCGAGCTTGGCGTCCACGTACGCGTCGGCGTCGCGGCGCAGCGTCTCGGGGTCGTGGCTGCGCTCGGGGGCGTCCTCGTCCTCGTAGCCGTGCTCGTCGAGGCCTGGGCCGGTGCCGAGCAGCTTCTCGCGGCCGCGGCCCACCGAGCCGAGGGTCTTGGTGAGGACGACCTCGAAGTTGGCGAGCTTGCTGTCCACGTACTCGTCGGCCTCGCCGCGGACCTCCTCGGCGGCCTGGCGGGCCTCGGCGAGGATGCGGTCGGCCTCGCCCCGGGAGTTGCGGGCGACCTCCGTGTCGGAGATCAGGGAGCCACGCTCGGCGTGCGCGCTCTCGATGATCCGCTCCGCCTCTTGGCGGGCCTGCTCGACGAGCTGCTCGCGGCCGCCGATGAGCTCCTGGGCCTGCGCCAGGGAGCCCGGCAGGGCCTGGCGCACCTCTTCGAGCATCGAGAGCAGATCGGCGCGGTTGACCACGCACGAGGCCGACATGGGCATGGACCGGGCGCTGCCGACCGCCCGTACGATCTCGTCGATCTTCTTCTGCACGTCCACCGTGTGCTCGCCACTCTCTACAGCTGGTTGGGAGACGGACGGGACGACTGTAAGGCCGACGGGTGCCCGCCCGACACCGGGTGACGGGTCGTCAGTGGATCGGTGTGCGCGTCACTTCTTGCCCAGGCGTTCGACCAGGGCCTCGTGCACGAGGGGCGGCAGCAGGTGGGCGACGTCGCCGCCCCATGCCGCGACCTCCTTGACCAGCGAGGAGGAGAGGAAGCTGTAGGTGGGGTTGGTCGGCACGAAGAGGGTCTCGACGCCCGAGAGGCCGTTGTTCATCTGGGCCATCTGGAGTTCGTAGTCGAAGTCGCTGACCGCGCGCAGGCCCTTGACGATGGCCGGGATGTCGCGCTGCTTGCAGAAGTCGACGAGGAGGCCGTGGAAGGCCTCCACCTCGACGTTGCCGAAGTCGGCGGTCACCGCGCGGATCAGCTCGATCCGCTCGTCGATCTCGAAGAGGCCCTTCTTCGACTGATTGATCATCACCGCGACGTGCACCACGTCGTACAGCTTGGAGGCGCGGGCGATGATGTCGAGGTGTCCATTGGTGATGGGGTCGAAAGACCCCGGACATACGGCGCGGCGCAACGTGAGTCCCTCGCTCTCCGGTCCGGTCATGGCGCGACGCTTGAGTCGTCGCACGTAGAGGCGGCGCGACCGTACCAAAACGTCCCCTCGCCGTAGCGACGGGACCTGAGGGCTTCAAAACCCTCCGGCCAGCCGAATTCTCCGCCTCTTGTACTGCGTTCAACGGTGACGAGCGCGTCGTCCGTGAGCCAGCCCTCCGAGCGGAGTGTGAGCAGGATCTCCCGAAGATCGTCATCCCCGACGGCGTACGGCGGATCGAGGAAGACCAGGTCGTACGGGGTGGTGGGGGCCCCGCCGTGGACGATCTGGGCGGCTTTGCCCGCCCGGACCTCGGCGCCGGGCAGACCGACCGCCTTCACGTTCTCCCTGATGGTGCGCGCCGCTCTGGCGTCCGCCTCGACGAGCAGGGTGTGCGCGGCGCCGCGGGAGAGCGCCTCCAGGCCGACGGCTCCGGAGCCCGCGTAGAGGTCCAGGACGCGGGTGCCGTCGAGCGTGCCCTGGAGGGCCTGCCAGGTGGAGAAGAGGCCCTCGCGCGCGCGGTCGGACGTGGGGCGGGTGCCGTTGCCCGGCGGGACGGTCAGGCGGCGTCCGCCGGCGGTGCCGGCGATCACGCGGGTCATCTGATTCCTTCTGGCTGGACAGTGGTCGTTCCACGATATGGCGTACGGCGGCGTCAGCCCTTGTCGAGGTACTGCTCGCGCTCCGCGTCGAGCAGCGCGTCCAGTGCGGTGCGCAGGGCCGGCAGGCGCTCCAGCTCGGGGTCGTCGGCGACCACGGCGACGGCTTCCTCGCGGGCGGCGGCGATGATCTCCTCGTCCTCGATGACGGCGAGCATGCGCAGGCTGGAGCGGACGCCGGACTGGGCCTGCCCGAGGACGTCGCCCTCGCGGCGCTGCTCCAGGTCGATGCGGGAGAGCTCGAAGCCGTCGAGCGTCGAGGCGACGGCGCCGAGCCGGGCGCGGGCGGGGCTCGCCTCGGGCATGTCGGTGACCAGGAGGCAGAGGCCGGGGGCCGAGCCTCGGCCGACGCGGCCGCGCAGCTGGTGCAGCTGGGAGACGCCGAAGCGGTCGGCGTCCATGATCACCATGGCGGTGGCGTTCGGCACGTTCACCCCGACCTCGATGACCGTCGTGGCGACCAGGACCTGGGTCTCGCCTGCGGCGAAGCGACGCATCACCGCGTCCTTGTCGTCGGGCTGCATGCGGCCGTGCAGGACTTCCACCTTCAGGCCCCGCAGGGGGCCGTGCGCGAGCTGTTCTGCGACGTCGAGCACGGCGAGCGGCGGCCGCTTCTCGGCGGTGGCCTCTTCCTCCGCCTTGTCCTCAGCCTTGTCTTCGGCCGACTTCTTCTTGCCGGACTTCTTGGGCTCGTCCTCCCCGTCGCCGATGCGCGGGCAGACCACGTACGCCTGGTGGCCCTTCTCCACCTCCTCGCGCACCCGCTCCCACGCGCGGGCGAGGAAGTGCGGCTTGTCCTGGGCGGGGACGACGTGGCTGGCGATGGGTGAGCGGCCCGCCGGGAGCTGGTCCAGGACCGAGGTCTCCAGGTCGCCGAAGACGGTCATCGCGACCGTGCGCGGGATGGGGGTGGCCGTCATGACCAGGAGGTGCGGCGGCTGTTTGCCCTTGCCGCGCAGGGCGTCGCGCTGCTCGACGCCGAAGCGGTGCTGTTCGTCGACGACGACCAGGCCGAGGTCGTGGAACTGCACCTTGTCCTCGATCAGGGCGTGCGTGCCGATGACGATGCCGGCCTCACCGGTGACGAGGTCGAGCAGGGCCTGCCGGCGGGCGGCGACGCCCATGGAGCCGGTGAGCAGCGTGACCTTGGTGGCCTGCTCGGCGCCGCCCAGCATGCCGCCCTGGGCGAGCTCGCCCATCATCTCCACGATGGAGCGGTGGTGCTGCTGGGCGAGGACTTCGGTGGGCGCGAGCATGGCGGCCTGCCCACCCGCGTCGACCACGGCGAGCATGGCGCGCAGGGCGACCAGCGTCTTTCCCGATCCGACCTCCCCCTGAAGGAGGCGGTGCATCGGGTGTTCCGTCGCCAGGTCGGCGAAGATCTCCTTGGAGACCTTTTCCTGGCCCTCGGTGAGGGTGAACGGGAGCTTGGCGTCGAAGGCCTTGAGGAGGCCGTCCGCCTTGGGTCTGCGGGCCACGGCGGGCAGTTGCGCGTCCGCGTACCGCCGCCGGGCGAGGGCGACCTGGAGGACGAAGGCCTCGTCCCACTTCAGGCGGTCGCGGGCGGCGGCGATGTCGGCCTTCGAGTGCGGCCGGTGGATCTTGAGCAGGGCCTCGGTGAGCGGGACGAGGGCGCGGCCGTCGCGCAGGGCGGGCGGCAGCGGGTCCTCGGCCTCCTGGGCGCTGGGCAGCACCATGTCGACCGACTTGGCGATCTTCCAGGACTCCAGCTTGGCGGTGGCCGGGTAGATCGGCAGCAGGGCGCCGGCCCAGGAGCCGACGGCCTCGCCGACCTCGTCGCCCTCGGCGCGCAGCAGCTCGTACGCCGGGTGGGCCAGCTGCATCTTGCGGTTGAAGACCGACACCTTGCCGGCGAACATCGCGCGGGTGCCGGGCAGCAGGTCCTTGTGCGGCTTGTGGATGCCGCGGCCGAAGAAGACGAGCTGGAGCTGGCCGCTGCCGTCGGTGATGCTGACTTCCAGGCGCTGGCCCCGGCCGCCGTTGAACTTCAGGATGCGTGCGCTCGCGACCTGGGCGACCACCGTGACGTGCTCGTCGAGCGGGAGGTCGGCGAGGCGGGTGAGCTCGCCGCGCTCCGCGTACCGCCGGGGGTAGTGGTGCAGGAGGTCGCCGACCGTGTGCAGGCCGAGGTGCTCGGCCATCACCTTCGCGGTGGCGGGGCCGACCACTTTCTTCAGGGGTTCTTCGAGCGCGGGCACGAGATCCATTGCACACCACGCCACTGACAATCCGTGTGACGTCCCCCGGATCCGGGGCGCTGCCGACTTCGCTACTCGACGCCGATCAGCATCAGCTGGGACTGGCGGCCGCCGCGGTAGACCACGGTGTCGACGGCCAGGTACGTCTCGCGCACGTGCTTCTCCAGGTGCTCCGCGACGGTGTCGGGCACACGATCGCCGAGGACCAGCGTGACCATCTCGCCGCCCGCGGACAGCATCCGGTCGAGGACGGAGGCCGCGGTGCGGGCCACCTCGGAGCCGATCACGGCGACGTCGCCGTCGATCAGGCCGAGCACGTCGCCGGCCTGGCAGATGCCCGCCATGGTCCAGGACTGCCGCTCGGCGACGGCCAGTTCGCCGTACCGGGTCGCGCCGGCCGCCGAGGTCATGGCGACGACGTCCTCGTCGAAGCGCCGGTCCGGTTCGTGCACGGCGAGCGCCGCGATGCCCTGGACCGCGGAGCGGGTGGGGATCAGCGCGACCCGTACGCCCTCCGTGCGGGCCTGTTCCGCGGCGGCGGCCGCGGTGTGGCGCAGTTCGGCGTCGTTCGGCAGCAGGACGACCTCGCGGGCGTGCGCACGCCGGATCGCGTCCACGAGCTCGCCGCTGGCGGGCGGCTCTCCCACGCGCGCGTGCACGGTGGTCGCCCCGGCCTCTCCGTAGAGCTCGACGAGGCCCTCTCCGGGTACGACGGCGACGATGCCCCGCTGCGTGCGTTCCCGGGGCGGCTGCGCGGTGGTGTGGGCGTCGCCCGCCCCGAAGTGGGTGATCCGGATGCGGTGCGGGCGGCCCGCCTCCACGCCCGCCTCGACGGCCGCTCCCGCGTCGTCGACATGGACGTGGACGTTCCAGAGGCCGTCGCCGCCGACCACGACGAGTGAGTCGCCGAGCCGGTCGAGGCGGGCCCGCAGCCGGGTCACGGCGGCGTCGTCGGCTTCCAGGAGGTAGATCACCTCGAAGGCGGGGCCACCGGTCTCACCGGCCGGCTCGTCACACTCGACGGCGTCCGCGCGCGGGTCCGCGCCTATCTCGAGGGGCGCCTCCGCGCGTACGTGCGTTTCGCTCCTGCGGGTCACCGTCTCCCCGGAAAGGGCGCCCACGAGCGCGCCGAGGACCGCCACGAGCCCCCGGCCGCCGGCGTCCACGACCCCGGCGCGGCCGAGCACCGCCAGCTGTCCGGGCGTCGCGTCCAGGGCCGCGCAGGCCCCCTCGTACGCCGCCCTGGCCACCGCCCCGCAGTCGTCGGTGCCCTCGGCGGCGGTGGTGGCCGCATCGGCCGCGGCGGTGGCCACCGTCAGGACCGTGCCCTCCACGGGGTGGGCGACCGCCTGGTACGCCGACTCGGCGGCCCGGCGCAGCGCCCGCTCCAGGACCCGGCCGTCGGCGTGATCTGCCTCACCATCGACCCGGGGCGGGCCGTCCGGATCGCCCTCGGCGCCGCCGATGACCTGGGCCATCCCGCGCAGCAGCTGCGACAGGATGGTGCCGGAGTTGCCCCGGGCCCCCAGCAGCGCTCCATGCGCCATCGCGCGCACCGTCTCGGCGAGTGAGGGAAGGGCGGGCTCGTGGCCCGTGAACGCCGCGTCGACCGCCTGTGCGGCGGACTCCACTGTCAGATAGAGGTTCGTCCCGGTGTCCCCGTCGGCGACCGGATAGACGTTGATGGCGTCGATCTCCTCGCGGGCCCTGCCGAGGGCGTCCAGAGCCAGTCGGGACCAGGCGCGCACCGCGACCGCGTCGAGGTTCTGCGGCACCTGTTCGCCTCCTTGACCATCCGGAATGGACGCAGCGTAGACCCCGGATGAACACGGGCTCCGGGGCGGGGGCCCGGCCGTCCGTGGTAGTTTCGTTCTATCGAAGCAGTCGTTGTATGCTGCTCCGGTTGCCCGATACACATCGGGCCATTCCTCCTGGCAACGCCACTCCGATCATTGCACTGATCCCGGCATGCCGGGATTAACCGTAAGTGCATCTGAAGTCTTTGGAGTGACCCGTGGCTGCCAACTGCGACGTCTGCGGCAAGGGGCCGGGCTTCGGCAACAACATCTCGCACTCGCACCGCCGTACGCCCCGTCGCTGGAACCCGAACATCCAGCGTGTGCGTGCCGTGGTGAGCGGGACGCCGAAGCGCCTCAACGCCTGCACCTCGTGCATCAAGGCCGGCAAGGTCTCGCGCTGACGTCAGCGCGGCCACCTAGCTGGTTGCTGAAAAAGCCGGTCCCCTTCGGGGGGCCGGCTTTTTCGTCTGCCCACGCGCGGGCCGGCTTTTCGTCCGCCCACGCGCGGGCCGTGCCCGGCCGCCGTGCTGCCAGAATCTGACGGATGCGCTTCGGCATCCTCGGCCCGCTCGACGTCCGCGCCCCGGACGGCACCCCGCTGGACCCCGGCGGGCCGCGCCCCCGCGCGCTCCTCACCCTGCTGCTCCTGGACGCGGGGAGCACCGTCTCCGTACGGCGGCTGACCGACGGGCTCTACGGCGACGAGCCGCCCGCCGGCGCCGCGAACGCGCTGCAGTCCCAGATCTCCCGGCTGCGGGGGCGGCTCGGGCTCGCCGTCGAGGCCGGGCCGGGCGGCTACCGTCTCGCCGTCTCCCCCGACGCCGTGGACCTGTACCGCTTCGAGCGCCTGGCCCGCGCGGGACGCGAGGCGCTCGCCGGCGGGGATCCCGCGCGGGCCGCCGGTCTGCTGCGGGAGGCGCTCGGGCTGTGGCGCGGGCCCGCCCTCGCCGATCTGCCGGACGCCGGGTCCCTCCTGGTCCGGCTGGACGAGCTGCGTCTCGCGGCCGTGCAGGACCGCGTCGAGGCGGAGCTGGCGCTGGGCGGCGGCGCCGAGCTCGTGCCCGAGCTGCGCGGGCTGCTCGCCGAGCATCCGATCAGTGAGCGGCTGCATGGGCAGCTGATGCGGGCGCTGGTGGCGGCCGGCCGGCCCGCGGAGGCGCTCACCGCGTACGAGGAGGCGCGGCACGCCCTCGCGGACGCGCTCGGCGCCGAGCCCTCTCCTGAGCTCTCCGCGCTCCACCTGGAGCTGCTGAGGGGCCGCGAACCGGCCCCGCAGCGGGGTGTGCCCGCGCAGCTGACGCGGTTCGTGGGGCGGGACGAGGAGCTCGCGCGGATCGGCGCGCTGCTGGCCGATGAGCGCCTGGTCACCCTCACGGGCCCCGGCGGCGCGGGTAAGACGCGGCTCGCGGTCGAGGCGGTCCGGCCGCTGCCCGACGTCTGCTTCGTGGAGCTGGCGCCGCTCGACGACGGCTCCCGGGCGGCGCACGCGGTCCTCGCCGCGCTGGGCGTGCGCGACGGCTTCCACCCGCAGGGCGTCGACACGACGGAACGGCTGCTGTCCGTGCTGCGCGACCGAGAGGTGCTGCTCGTCCTGGACAACTGCGAGCACCTCGTGGACGACGCGGCGCGCGTCACCGGGCTGCTGCTCGCGGCCTGCCCGGGGGTGCGGATCCTCGCCACCAGCCGAGAGGGGCTCGGGATCACCGGGGAGGTGCTGTGGCCGGTGCCGCCGCTGGGCGCCGGGCCCGCCGCCCGGCTCTTCGCGGACCGGGCGGCCGCCGTACGGCCCGACAGGGCGCTCCCGCAGGACGAGCACACCCGGCGGCTGACCGAGGAGATCTGCGCGGCGCTCGACGGGCTGCCGCTCGCCATCGAGCTGGCCGCCGCCCGGCTGCGCACCCTCACCCTGGACGAGCTCGCCGCCCGCCTCGGCGACCGTTTCCGGCTGCTCTCGCGCGGGGACCGCACCAAGGCGCCCCGGCACCGCACGCTGCACGCGGTCGTGGAGTGGAGCTGGGAGCTGCTCGACGACGCGGAGCGGGAGCTGGCCCGGCGGCTGACCGTGTTCTCCGGAGGGGCCACCTGCGACGCCGTGGAGGCGGTCTGCGGGGTGCCGCACCCGGAGGACCTGCTCGCCTCCCTCGTGGAGAAGTCGTTCCTCGACGTGGTCGAGGGGCGCTACGCCATGTTGCGGACGATCCGCGCGTACTGCGCCCGGCAGCTCGCCGAGGCGAGCGAGGCGGACCGGCTGCGGGACGCGCACGCCGCGTACTTCCTGCGCCTGGCCGAGCGGGCCGAGCCGCGGCTGCGCGGCGGCGCACAACTGCCCTGGCTGGCCCGGCTCGACGCCGAGCAGCCGAACCTGGACGCCGCGCTGCGCCGGCTGACCCGCGCGGCCCCGCACGACGGGCTGCGCCTGATGGCCGCGCTCTCCTGGTTCTGGCGGCTGCGCGGGCGGTACGGGGAGCGGACCGTGCTCGCCGTCGACCTGCTGGCGGCGGTGGGCCCGAAGCCGCCGGAGGGCCTCGTCGAGGAGTATCTGCTCTGCCTGATCAA
The DNA here is from genome assembly GCF_042871345.1 of Streptomyces sp. NPDC005863. Taxonomy (NCBI): domain Bacteria; kingdom Bacillati; phylum Actinomycetota; class Actinomycetes; order Kitasatosporales; family Streptomycetaceae; genus Streptomyces; species Streptomyces sp. NPDC005863. Next base: position 177,163 of record NZ_JBIAII010000001.1, read on the forward strand.
CACCGTCGCGGGGGACGGCGCCGACCCCGCCGAACCGGGCCGTGTCGCCCGCGCGGACGGCCTGTTCGACACGCTCGTACGGCCGTTGCGGCGGCCCGTCCTCGTGGTGCTGTGGTCGATCGCGGGCGGTCCCGCGCGGGCCATGCGGGACGAGGTGCGGGCCCAGGTCGACGCGGATCCCTGGGGGGTGGCCCTTCTCGACCTCGGGCTGGGGTTCCAGGAGCTGTTCGCCGGCCGCGCGGACGCGTCCGAGGCCGCCTTCGCGCGAGCGCTCGCGGCCTTCCGGGTGACGGGTGACCGCTGGGGCATGGCCAACTGCCTGGATCCGCTGGCCATGTTCGCCGACTGGCGGGGCGACCGGGTACGGGCCCTGGAACTGCTCGACGAAGGCCTGGTGCGCGTAGGGGAGTTGGCGGCGCCCGAGGAGACGGCGGACCTGTTGCACCGACGTGCCACTGTTCTGCTGCACGGGGGCGACCTGGCGGGGGCGGCGGCCCACTACACGCGCTCCGCCGCCCTCGCCCGTTCCGTCGGCATCCCCGACAAGGTGGCGACCGCGCGGCGCGGGCTCGGTGACGTGGCCCGGCTCTCCGGCGAGACGGCACGCGCGCGCGTGCACTACGACGCGGCTCTTGAGGCGTGCGCCGCCAACTGGTTCAGCCGCGCGGAGCGGGTGCGGATACTGATCGGCCTCGGCCGCGCCGCGCTCGCCGAGTCCCGCGTACGGGAGGCGGCCGACTGGTTCGAGCAGGCCCGCGGGTCGGCCTGCGGCACCGGCGTACGGGCATCGGGGGCCGGCGCCCGCGTCTCGGACAGCGGTGAACTGGCGGAGGTGGCCGAGGCGTTGGCGTCCCTTGCCGTGACCGTGGACCCGGAGGAGGCAGCGCGGCTCCTGGGGGCCGCCCACGGGTTGCGCGGCCTTCTGATCGACGGTGACCCCGATGTCGTACCCGTCGAGGAAGCGGCCCGCGCACGGCTCTCCGCGGCGGCCTACGAGCAGGCCTTCGAGCAGGGGCGGAGCCTGCGGGCGGCGGCGGTCAGCGAACGGTAGGCGGGCGGTAAGGGGCCGGCCCGAGGCTCCCGGCATGACACATCGACTGACGGACGGCACGGCACCTCACCCGGCACCCCGCACCACGAGGCCCGAACCCACCACCGCCCTCGCCCCCACCGACCGCCGCCTCGCCCACCTGACCGTCCTGATCTCCGGCGCCGGCGTCGCGGGCCCCGCGCTCGCCCTGTGGCTGGTCCGGTACGGAGCCCACGTCACCCTCGTCGAGAAGGCGCCCGCCCTGCGCGAGGGCGGCTTCGCCGTCGACTTCCGGGGCGCGACCCACCACACCGTGCTGCGCCGCACCGGCATCTGGGACGAGGTGCACCGGCGCCAGACGCACATGGGCCGCCAGACCGTGGTCGCGGCCGACGACCGGGAGCGGGTGGACCTGCCCGCGTTCTTCATGAGCGGCGACGTGGAGATCCTGCGCGGCGACCTCTCCCACATCCTGTACGAGCGCACCCGCGCGGACGTGGAGTACGTCTTCGGGGACTCCGTCGCCTCGCTGACCGAGGACTCCGAAGACGTCGACGTGACCTTCGAGCGCGGCGCGCCCCGCCGCTTCGACCTCGTCGTCGGCGCCGACGGGCTGCACTCCCGCACCCGCCGTCTGGTCTTCGGCGACGAGTCGCGGTACCTGCGCCACCTCGGCCACTACGTGGCGGGCTTCGGCGTGCCCAACCACCTCGGCCTCCACCGCACCGCCCGCATCTACACCGAGCCCGGCCGCACCATGATGATCAGCAACTACGGCGGCGACCCCACCAGGGCGGGCGTCGCCCTCGTCTTCAGCTCCGACCGCGCCGACCACCACCGGCACGGCACCGCACGCCAGAAGGAGATCCTCGCGGAGCGCTTCGCGGGCATGGCCTGGAAGCACGCCGCCACGGCCCTGGACGGCCTGCAGAGCGCCGAGGACCTGTACTTCGACGCCATCGCGCAGATCCACGTCGACCGGCTCTCACAGGGCCGTGTGGCGCTGCTCGGCGACGCCGGGTACGGCGCCACGATGGGCGGCATCGGCACCGGCACCGCCCTGGTGTCCGCGTACGTCCTGGCCGGCGAGCTCGCGGCCGCGGGCGGCGACCACCGGGCCGCGTTCGCCGCGTACGAGGCGGAGATCGGCGCCTACGCCAGGAACTGCCAGAAGTCCTCGGACCGCGTCGGGCCCTTCCTGGCCCCGCCGACCGAGCGGCGGATCCGCAGCCGTGACCGGGTGTACCGCGTGCTCGGCTCCCGCCCGCTGGCCTGCCTCTTCAAGAAGCTGACCGAACGGCCGGCGGGCGGCCTCACGCTCAAGAACTACGGCTGAGCGAACCGCCACCCGTGGTCCACGGGGCCGATCCCGGAGCCGAGTGCGAACCCGGCGGCGATCGCCCCGGTGACGTACTCCTTGGCGGCCGCCACGGCCTCCGGCACGTCCTGCCCCTTGGCCAGCTGCGCGGCGACGGCGCTGGCGAGGGTGCAGCCCGTGCCGTGCGTGTGGCGGTTGTCGTGGCGCGGCGCGCGCAGCACGTACTCCTCGGAGCCGTCGGTGAGCAGGTCCACGGCGTCGCCGCGGAGATGGCCGCCCTTGATGAGCACCCACCGCGGTCCGTACGCGAGGACGGCGTCCGCCGCGCGGCGCAGCCCGTCCTCCGACTCGACCTCGATGCCGGTGAGTTGGGCCACCTCGTCGAGGTTGGGCGTGGCGAGGGTGGCGACCGGCAGCAGCCGGGTGCGCAGGGAGTCGAGGGCGGAGGCCGCGAGCAGCGAGTCGCCGTGCTTGGAGACGCCGACGGGGTCGACGACCGTTGGGGCGTCCGTGCCCGCGAGCAAGTCGGCGACGGTCTCGACCAGTTCGGCCGAGGCGAGCATGCCGGTCTTCACGGCCTGGACGCCGATGTCGTCGACGACGCTGCGGTACTGCGCCCGCACCGCCTCCTCCGGCAGCGCCCAGAAGCCCTGGACGCCCCGGGAGTTCTGCGCGGTGACGGCGGTGACGACGCTCATGCCGTGCGTCCCGAGGGCGAGCATCGTCTTCAGGTCGGCCTGGATGCCGGCGCCGCCGCCGGAGTCGGACCCGGCGACGGTCAGGACCCGCGGCGGTGCGCTCACTCCGCGTCTCCGTTGTCCCCGAAGTGGTCCCAGCCCTTGCTGGTCCAGGGGGCGCCGTCCACGGTCACCTGGGGCAGCGCCGAGGGGTTGAGGACCTCGCCGATGACCTTCCAGCGGGCGGGCAGCTTCACGTCCGGCGGGAACGTCGCGACGATCGCGTGGTCCTCGCCGCCGTTGAGCACCCACTGCAGCGGGTCGACGCCGACGGCCTGCCCGATGTCGTTCATCTGCGAGGGCACGTCGACATCTCCCGAGCGGATGTCGATGCGCACCTTGCTGGACTCGGCGATGTGCCCGAGGTCGGCGATCAGGCCGTCGCTGACGTCCGTCATGGAGGTCGCGCCGAGGCCCGCTGCCGCGGGGCCCGCGTGGTACGGCGGCTCGGGCCTGCGGTGGGCCTCCACGAAGGCGCGCGGCGAGCGGAAGCCGCGGGAGAGCACCGCGTGCCCGGCGGCGGACCAGCCGAGCCAGCCGGTCACGGCGACGACGTCGCCGGGCTGGGCACCCGCGCGGGTGACCGGTTCGTGGTTGCGCAGGTCGCCGAGGGCGGTGATGGCGACGGTGATGGTGTCGCCCCGTACGACGTCACCGCCGACCACGGCGGCGCCCGCGACCTGGCACTCGTCCCTGAGGCCGTCCATCAGCTCGGTGGGCCAGCTCGCGGGGAGCTCGGCGGGGACGACCAGGCCGAGCAGCAGCGCGGTCGGCACGGCGCCCATGGCCGCGATGTCGGCGAGGTTCTGCGCGGCGGCCTTGCGGCCCACGTCGTACGCGGTGGACCAGTCGCGGCGGAAGTGCCGCCCCTCCAGGAGGATGTCGGTGCTCGCCACGACCCTGCGGTCCGGAGCGGACACGACCGCGGCGTCATCGCCCGGGCCGAGCCGAACGGCCGGAGTGGAGGTGAGCCGCGAGGTGAGCTCTCTGATGAGCCCGAACTCCCCCAACTCGCCCACGGATCCCTTCACCGAGTCTCACCATGCCCTTTCGCGCTGCGCGGCCCCCGGTCGCGAGCCGTGTCTGTCGTCGGTACGGTCGACGTGACCGTCCGTTTCTCTTCTTTCGTCCACCACGATGTGCGCGCCACAGGTCCCCCGGGTCTCCCCGCGGCGAGCGGCGACGCGGTACCGTGGCGTCCCTTCTCCCCACATGATCCTCGTGGCCGCCCTGGAGGTTCCGTGGTACAGGCGTACATCCTGATCCAAACAGAGGTCGGCAAGGCGTCGACCGTCGCCGAGCTGATCGGCGAGATCGCTGGAGTGATCCAGGCCGAGGACGTGACCGGACCCTACGATGTCATCGTGCGCGCCCAGGCGGACACGGTGGACGAACTCGGCCGCATGGTGGTCGCCAAGGTCCAGCAAGTGGACGGCATCACCCGAACCCTGACCTGCCCGGTCGTGCACTTGTAGCCCCCGTCTACCCTGGCCCGGTGAACATCCCCCGTCTCCGGCGCCGCCTCCTCATGGGAACGTCCGCTCTCGCGCTGTTGATCACGACAGCCTGCTCCTCTACGGACGACGGGGCGTCGGTGGCGGTTCCTTCCCCGGACGCGAAGGCGGCCGGACTCTGCCGGGACCTGCACGCACGGCTTCCGCGGGAAGTCGACGGCCTGGAGCGCACCGATCCGGCGCCGAAGTCGGACCTGACCGCCGGGTGGGGAGACCCGGCGATCATACTGCGCTGCGGTGTGCCGCGGCCCCCGGAGATGATCGACCCCGACTACGCCGCGAAGAACGGCGTGAAGGTGAACGGCGTCGCCTGGCTCCTGCAGAAGCGCGACGACGGCTCCTACACCTTCACCACCGGGGCGCGGCTCGCCTACGTGGAGGTGACGCTGCCCGAGGAGCGGGCCGGGGACGGCCTCGGCCCGCTCACGGACTTCGCCGCCCCCGTCAAGAAGACGATCCCCACCGGCATCGCCTGAGCCCGTCGGGCTGCGCTAGCGCAGCCCCGTGGAGCGGTTCAGGGCCGACTGGATGAGCCGGTCCACCAGCTCCGCGTAGCCGACGCCGCTCTTCTCCCACATCTGCGGGTACATCGAGATGGGCGTGAAGCCCGGCATGGTGTTGATCTCGTTGATCACGAACCGGCCGTCCTCGGTGAGGAAGAAGTCCGCGCGCACCAGGCCCTCGCAGGACGCCGCCTCGAACGCCTCGACCGCGAGCCGCTGGATCTCGGCGGTCTGCTCGGGCGTCAGCGGCGCCGGCACGATGCCGGGCGTCGAGTCGATGTACTTCGCCTCGAAGTCGTAGTAGTCGTGCGTCTGGACCGGCGGGATCTCGGCCGGGACGCTGGCCCGCGGGCCGTCCTCGAACTCCAGGACGCCGCACTCGATCTCGCGGCCGCGCAGCAGCGCCTCGATCAGGATCTTCGGGTCGTGGCGCTGGGCCTCGGCGATCGCCTCGTCGAGGCCGTCGAAGGACTCGACTTTGGTGATGCCGATCGAGGAGCCCGCGCGCGCGGGCTTGATGAACAGCGGCCAGCCGTGCTCACCGGCGAAGTCGGCGATGCGCTGCCGGGCGCCCGCCTCGTCCTGGCGCCACTCGCGGGGGCGGATCACCAGGTACGGGCCGACGTTCAGCCCGAAGGAGGCGAACACCCGCTTCATGTAGTCCTTGTCCTGGCCGACGGCCGAGGCGAGGACGCCGGAGCCCACATAGGGCACTCCGGAGAGTTCGAGCAGCCCCTGGAGGGTGCCGTCCTCTCCGTAGGGGCCGTGCAGCATCGGGAAGACGACGTCGACCTCGCCGAGCGCCTTGGGCACGGAGCCCGGCTCGCTGTAGACGACCTCGCGGTTGCCGGGGTCGACCGGCAGGACGACGCCGCCCTCCACGGAGTCGGCGAGTTCGGTGACGTTCGGCATCCTGCGGTCGGCGATGGCCATCCGCTCGGGCTCGTCGGCCGTCAGCGCCCAACGGCCGTCCGTGGTGATGCCGATCGGCAGGACGTCGTACTTGGTGCGGTCGATGGCGCCGAGGATGGCGCCGGCCGTGACGACGGAGATGCCGTGCTCCGAGCTGCGGCCGCCGAACACGACGGCCACGCGCGGTTTGCGGAGCGGCTGCCCAGCGCTCGGCTCGGGGCGCGGCTCAGGGCTCTGGGGGAGGTTCTCGCTGCTCATATCGCGTTGAGGGTACCCGCTGGCCCGTGCGGAGTCAGGCCTGCCGTCAGCGGCGTTCGGGCTTGGCACTGCGCGACATGAGGTCCTTGAGGGCGACCACGGGGGGCGTGCCCTCGTGCACGATGCCGACGACCGTCTCCGTGATCGGCATGTCGACGCCGTGCCTGCGGGCCAGATCCAGCACGGACTGGCAGGACTTGACGCCCTCGGCGGTCTGCTTGGTGACCGCGATGGTCTCCTGCAGGGTCATGCCCTTGCCGAGGTTGGTGCCGAAGGTGTGGTTGCGCGACAGCGGCGACGAACAGGTCGCCACCAGGTCGCCCAGGCCCGCGAGTCCGGCGAACGTCAGCGGGTCGGCGCCCATCGCGAGGCCGAGCCGGGTGGTCTCGGCGAGACCGCGCGTGATGAGCGAGCCCTTGGCGTTGTCGCCGAGGCCCATGCCGTCCGCGATGCCGACGGCGAGGCCGATGACGTTCTTGACCGCGCCGCCGAGCTCGCAGCCCACCACGTCGGTGTTGGTGTACGGGCGGAAGTACGGCGTGTGGCAGGCCGTCTGGAGGCGCCGGGCGATGGCCTCGTCCCGGCAGGCCACCACGGCGGCGGCGGGCTGCCGTGCGGCGATCTCGCGGGCGAGGTTGGGCCCGGTGACGACGGCGATCCGATCGGCGGCCACCTTGGTGACGTCCTCGACGACCTCGCTCATCCGCATCGCGGAGCCCAGTTCGACGCCCTTCATGAGGGAGACGAGCACGGTCCGCGGGGCCAGCAGCGGCGCCCACTCGGCGAGGTTGCCGCGCAGCGTCTGCGAGGGCACCGCGAGGACCGTGAAGTCGGCGTCCGCCGCGGCCTCGGCGGGGTCGGCGGTCGCCCGCAGGTTCTCCGGGAGCGCGACGCCGGGGAGGTAGTCCGGGTTGGTCCGCGTGGAGTTGACCGCGTCGACGAGTTCGGCGCGGCGGCCCCACAGGGTGACGTCGCAGCCCGCGTCGGCGAGCACCATGCCGAAGGCCGTACCCCAGGAGCCCGTTCCGAAGACGGCGGCCTTCACGCGGCCCGCCGAGTTCACGGGGTTCGTCACTTGCTGTCCTCCGGGGTGCTCTCTGTGCTGCCCTCTGGGGCGCTCTGCGCGGCGCTGCGGCCGGCTGCCTTGCGCCGTTGTTCCAGCCGGGCCCTGCGCGGGTCGTACGGCGTCTCGGGGGCCTTCTCGCCCCGGATCTCCTCCAGGAGTTCGGTGATCGCGGCCATGATGGCCTCGGTCACCTCGCGCAGCACCTCGTTCGTCGGCTCCTTGCCGTAGAAGCGCGACAGGTCGACGGGCGGCCCGGCCTTCACCTGAAGGGTCTTGCGCGGGAAGAAGGCGGGCTTCTTGCTGTACGGCGCGAGCGCGAGGTTGGCGCCCCACTGGGCGACGGGAATCACCGGGCACTGGGTCTTCAGGGCGACCCGCGCGGCCCCGGACTTGGCCGTCATCGGCCACAGGTCGGGGTCCCGGGTGAGGGTGCCCTCGGGGTAGAAGGCGACGCATTCGCCGTGCTCGATGGCGGCGACCGCGGCGCGGAAGGCGTCCAGCGCGTTCGTCGTCTCGCGGTAGACCGGGATCTGGCCCGTGCCCTTCATGACCTTGGCGACGAAACCGCCCTTGAAAAGGCCGTCCTTTGCCAGGAAACGCGGCACTCGTCCGGTGTTGTACTGGAAGTGCGCGTACGAGAACGGGTCGATATGGGAGTTGTGATTCACCGCGGTGATGAATCCGCCTTCGGCAGGAATGTGCTCCATTCCCCGCCAGTCCCGCTTGAACAGAACCACCAGCGGCGGTTTAGCAATCACCGCCGCAAGGCGGTACCAGAAGCCGATTCGGCGGCGGGACACGCGGACACCTTCTTCCATGAGCCTGTTCGGCCGCACAAGTGTCGCCCCAGGCTGCCGGTCTGTCGAGAACACCGTACGCCCACCCGACTTCCGGCACCGCTCCTGTGTGCGGGCCCCGTCCGCCACCCCCTCCCCGCTCCCCCGCGCCCCGGCCCCTCAGCAGGTCACAATGGGCGCGACGCGAAGGACGGAGCGCCCGTGCAGTGGACCCTGGTCATCCCCCTGAAACCGTTGGCGCGCGCCAAGAGCAGGCTCGCCGCCGCCTCCGGTGAGGGCCTGCGCCCCGGCCTGGCCCTGGCGTTCGCGCAGGACACCGTGGCCGCGGCGCTCGCGTGCCCGGCGGTACGGGATGTGGCGGTCGTCACGGACGACGCCCTCGCGCGCCGCGAGCTGGTGGCGTTGGGCGCCCGCGTCGTCCCCGACACCCCCGGAGGCGGCCTCAACGCCGCTCTGGCGCACGGGGCGGGCCTGGTGCGCGCCGAACGCCCCGAGGCGCCCGTCGCGGCCCTGAACGCCGATCTGCCCGCCCTGCGCGCGCCGGAATTGGCCCGCGCCCTCGACGAGGCCGCCGCATTTCCCCGCGCATTCATGCCGGATGCCGCGGGAATCGGCACGACGCTGCTGTGCGCGGGCGCGGGAACGCAATTGCGTCCCGCGTTCGGTACGGCCTCACGGGCCCGGCACGCGGCGTCCGGAGCGGTGGAACTCCCACTCGCCGGCGTCGATTCCGTGCGGCAGGACGTGGACACCGGCGACGATCTGCGGGCCGCCCTCGCGCTCGGCGTGGGTCCGCGCACCGCGGCGGCCGCGGCCCGGCTGCTCATCGCCGACTGAGTACGCTGCTCTCCATGCAGGCCACCGCGTACACATACGACTCCGAGACCCGCAGCGGCAGCGTGCTGCTCGACGACGGCACCCCCGTGCCCTTCGGGGCGCCCGCGTTCGACGCGGGCGGGCTGCGGCTGCTGCGTCCTGGCCAGCGCGTGCGCATCGAGGTCGACGGCGAGGGCGAGGCGCGCCGCATCACCCTGGTGACCCTGCAGACGTTCTAGGACCGGCGACACCGGCCCGGAGCGGCCCGGACACACGACGCGGGCCGGGCTCCCCCGTGGGAGTCCGGCCCGGCGCGTGAGTGCCCTCGTGCCCTTACTTCTTGCGGGCCGTGGCCTTCTTGGCGGTCGTCTTGCGCGCCGTCGACTTCTTGGCGGGCGCCTTCTTGGCGGTGGCCTTCTTCGCCGGCGCGGTCTTCTTGGCCGTGGCCTTCTTCGCCGTGGGCGTGGCCTTCTTGGCGGTGGTCTTCTTCGCCGTCGCCTTCGTCGCCGTCGCCGTGGTCTTCGCGGCCGACTTCTTGGCGGTGCTCTTCTTGGCGGCCGCCTTCTTCGCCGTGGGGGTGGCCTTCTTGGCGGTGGCCTTCTTCGCCGTCGCCTTCTTGGCCGTCGCCGTGGTCTTCGCGGCCGACTTCTTGGCGGTGGCCTTCTTGGCCGCGGCCTTCTTGACGGTCGCCGAAGCGCCGCCGGTCAGGCTGCCCTTGGGCGCCTTCTTGACCGCGACGTCGTTCTTCGGGAGCTTCTTCGAGCCGCTCACCAGGTCCTTGAAGCCCTGACCCGCGCGGAACCGCGGAACCGAGGTCTTCTTGACCCGCACGCGCTCCCCGGTCTGCGGGTTGCGGGCGTAACGGGCCGGGCGGTCGACCTTCTCGAACGAGCCGAAACCGGTGACCGAAACGCGGTCACCGCTGACGACGGCACGGACGACGGCGTCCAGGACCGCGTCCACGGCGTCGGCGGCCTGCTGACGGCCACCCACCTTGTCGGCAATCGCTTCTACGAGCTGCGCCTTGTTCACGTCTTCCCCTTCGGAGACATTGCCGGGAGCGAAATACTCCGGCTTTTTCGCACGTTAGGCAGATATATACCGCAAATCAAACACGAAACGGGCTAATCACCCTTGTGCCGCAACGAAGTGGGCCATCTCGGAGTTCCTCGAAGGCCCGTTGAGGCTGCGGATCAGGTGTCTTGAGGGAATCGGCCCTCGTCCGCTTCGTCGAGAGTCGCCATCAATCGCTCCAGACGCCTTGCCGCATCGGCGAGATCGTGTTTGGCCGCGGCCGTAATGACCAGCAGCTTCCGGGTCAGCGCCATCCGTACGCCCTCCGGGACTTGCAGTGCGCGCACTCTTGCGTGCGCTTCCTTCAGTTGGTCCGCGACGAGCCCGTAGAGCTCGAGTTGGCTGTCACGTCCCATGCACCGATTGTGCCATCTGGGGCGAGTTGTCGCCTCCGCAGGGGGTAACTGCCGCCGCCCGCAGCCGTTCCGAGGGTACCCCGTCTCGCCGAGTACAAGGGGATTTCCGGCCTCTTCTTCCGTGTCCGACAAGGGAGTTGAGACCACCCGTTCAGGTCAGCGGGGCCGCCCGGGGGCCACACACAGATGTACCCCCAACCGTCCACGATTGGGGGTACATCAGGGTGTTGCGGGGGTGTTCCGCGCTGTCAGACCTGCACGGTCCGCGGCTTGTACGCGGGGCGCCCGGTCTCGTACGCGGCGATGGCCGGCTCGTTCTGCAGGGTGATGCTGATGTCGTCCAGGCCGTTCAGGAGCCGCCAGCGGGCGTTCTCGTCGAGCTCGAAGTCGGCGGTGACGCCCTCCGCGCGGACTTGGCGATCCCGCAGGTCAACCGTGATCTCGGCCTGCGGATCGCGCTCCGTCAGCTCACACAGCGCGTCCACGACCGACTGGTCGAGCACCACGGTGAGCAGGCCGTTCTTCAGCGAGTTGCCGCGGAAGATGTCGGCGAAGCGGGAGGAGATGACCGCCTTGAAGCCGAAGTTCTGCAGCGCCCACACGGCGTGCTCGCGGGACGAGCCGGTGCCGAAGTCGGGGCCCGCGACCAGGACCGTGGAGCCCTGGCGCTCGGGACTGTTGAGGACGAACTCCGGGTCCTTGCGCCAGGCCTCGAAGAGCCCGTCCTCGAAGCCGTCCCTGGTGACCTTCTTCAGCCAGTGGGCGGGGATGATCTGGTCGGTGTCGACGTTGCTGCGGCGCAGCGGAACGGCCCGGCCGGTGTGCGTGGTGAAAGCTTCCATGGGTCTCAGACTCCGGCGGTGACGGGGGCGTCGGACAGGTCGGCGGGCGAGGACAGGTGGCCGGTGACCGCGGTGGCGGCGGCGACCTGCGGGGAGACCAGGTGGGTGCGCCCGCCCTTGCCCTGCCTGCCCTCGAAGTTGCGGTTCGACGTGGAGGCCGAGCGCTCGCCGGGCGCGAGTTGGTCGGGGTTCATGCCCAGACACATCGAGCAGCCGGCGTGCCGCCATTCGGCCCCCGCTGCGGTGAAGACCTTGTCCAGGCCCTCCTCCACGGCCTGCAGGGCGACCCGGACCGAGCCGGGGACGACCAGCATCCGTACGCCGTCGGCGACTTTGCGGCCCTCGACGATGGAGGCCGCGGCCCGCAGGTCCTCGATGCGGCCGTTGGTGCAGGAACCTACGAAGACGGTGTCGACCTTGATGTCCCGCAGCGGCTGCCCGGCGGTCAACCCCATGTATTCCAGGGCCTTTTCGGCGGCGAAGCGCTCCGAAGCGTCTTCGTACGAAGCCGGATCGGGGACGTTCGCCGAAAGCGGCGCTCCCTGGCCCGGGTTGGTGCCCCAGGTGACGAACGGGGCCAGCGAGGCGGCGTCGATGTAGACCTCGGCGTCGAAGACCGCGTCGTCATCGGTCTTCAGGGTCTCCCAGTACGCCACCGCGGCGTCCCAGTCCTCGCCCTGCGGGGCGTGGGCGCGGCCCTTGATGTAGTCGAAGGTGGTCGCGTCCGGGGCGATCATCCCGGCGCGGGCGCCCGCCTCGATGGACATGTTGCAGATGGTCATGCGGGCCTCCATCGAGAGCTTCTCGATGGCCGATCCGCGGTACTCCAGTACGTAACCCTGGCCGCCGCCGGTGCCGATCTGCGTGATGATCGCGAGGATCAGGTCCTTGGCCGTGACGTCGTCGGGCAGTTCACCGTCGACGGTGATGGCCATGGTCTTCGGCGGCGCCATCGGCAGCGTCTGGGTGGCGAGGACGTGCTCGACCTGGGAGGTGCCGATGCCGAACGCCAGCGCGCCGAAGGCGCCGTGGGTCGAGGTGTGCGAGTCGCCGCAGACCACCGTGGTGCCGGGCTGGGTCAGTCCCAGCTGCGGTCCCACCACGTGGACGACGCCCTGCTCGACGTCGCCCAGCGGGTGCAGGCGCACGCCGAACTCGGCGCAGTTCTTGCGCAGCGTCTCCAGCTGCACGCGCGAGACCGGGTCGGCGATGGGCTTGTCGATGTCGAGGGTCGGGGTGTTGTGATCCTCGGTCGCGATGGTGAGGTCGACCCGCCGCACCGGGCGGCCGGCCTGGCGGAGACCGTCGAAGGCCTGCGGGCTGGTCACCTCGTGCAGCAGGTGCAGATCGATGAAGAGGAGGTCGGGCTCGCCCTCGGCGCGCCGGACGACGTGGTCGTCCCAGACCTTCTCCGCCAGTGTCCTACCCATCGCTTTCCCTCCGACCGGCCGGTTCGCCGGCTCAACTAGAGAATGTGGTGGCCGACGCGCGTACCCCTCGTACCGCACGTGGACCGCCGATCCGTTGGTCCGCGGATCGCCCCTACAGAGTGGCGGGTATCGCAGAAATTTGAACTTGCGTTTCACAGAGTGAGACGCGAGTATCGACGCATGGACAACTCTAGCGGCGTCGGCGTCCTCGACAAGGCAGCCCTTGTCTTGGGCGCTCTGGAGTCCGGTCCGGCCACCCTCGCGGGCTTGGTCGCGGCCACCGGGCTCGCACGACCCACGGCACACCGACTGGCCGTGGCACTGGAACACCACCGGATGGTGGCGCGGGACATGCAGGGCCGTTTCATCCTCGGCCCGCGCCTCGCGGAGCTCGCCGCTGCGGCGGGCGAGGACCGCCTGCTGGCCACGGCGGGCCCCGTCCTCACGCATCTGCGCGACGTCACGGGCGAGAGCGCGCAGCTCTACCGCCGCCAGGGCGACATGCGCATCTGCGTGGCCGCGGCAGAGCGCCTCTCGGGCCTGAGGGACACCGTCCCGGTCGGCTCGACGCTCACCATGAAGGCGGGCTCGTCGGCGCAGATCCTGATGGCCTGGGAGGAGCCGGAGCGGCTGCACCGCGGCCTCCAGGGCGCCCGCTTCACCGCGACGGCGCTCTCGGGCGTACGGCGCCGGGGCTGGGCCCAGTCGATCGGCGAGCGCGAGCCGGGCGTCGCGTCCGTCTCCGCGCCCGTGCGGGGCCCCTCCAACCGCGTGGTCGCCGCCGTCTCGGTCTCCGGACCGATCGAGCGCCTGACCCGCCACCCCGGCCGCATGCACGCCCAGGCGGTCATCGACGCCGCCGGACGCCTCTCCGAAGCCCTGCGCCGCACCGGCGGCTGACCCCCGGCGCCCGGAGCGCCGGCCCGCAGACAGCACAGCGCCGGAAGGAACCGCCTCAACGCCGCGGCGGTCCCTTCCGGCGCTTTTCTCTTGCCTCAGGCTGCTTTGCGTCTCAGACCGCTTGCGTCTCAGGCCGCCTTCAGGCGGTCCGCCGCCCGGTCCCCGCGGCGCCCGACCGGTACGACGCCTGCGGCCTCGCCCAAGCCGAACCGCGGCATGTTCACGTACACCGCCTCATGGGCGCCGGCCGGCACGACGAACGTCTCGTGCCAGAAGCCGACCTTGCCCCGCCCTTCCCTCAGGCGGCGGTTGAAGGCCGCCCACGCGGGCCGGTGGGCCTTGTCCGGAGCCGTCGAGTAGGCCAGCAGCTTCTCCTGCGACTCCCAGTACTGGACCACGTACACCAGGCGCGCCCCGCCGAACAGCAGCCGGTAGCCCAGCATTCCGCTCTCCCGGTCCCGCGACAGCTCCTTGAGCATCCGGGGCATCGCGAGGAAGACGGGCCACCAGCTGCGGACGGCGCGGAAGGAGTTGATGCGCATCCCGATGTGGAAGACGACCACGCCGCCCTCCGCCGCGTCGGTCATGCGCCCTTCGATCGGCTTGCTGCTCATGGCGGTTCCCCCTTGATGGAGCCTTGGCCGAACATTGGATAGTTTCGCTATCCATGATTGGATAGTGCCACTCTCCAAAGAGGAGCGCAAGAGGAGGCACACACCGATGAGACTGGCGGAACTGAGCCGGCGCAGCGGGGTCCCCACGGCCACGATCAAGTACTACCTGCGCGAGGGCCTGGTCCCGCCGGGCCACCGCGTGACGGCGACGCAGGCCGAGTACGACGACACCCATCTGCGGCGGCTCCGGCTGGTACGGGCGCTGGTCCAGGTGGGCCGGGTGCCGATCGCATCGGCGCGCGAGGTGCTCACCGCACTGGAGGACGACTCGCTGGACCACAACTCCCGTCTGGGGACGGCGGTATGGGCCCTGCCGCACGGCCCGGAGGCCACCGGGCCCGATACGTCCGAGGAGGAGGCGCGCCGGACGGTGGACGCCCTGCTGGAGCGGCTCGACTGGCGCGGCGCACGGGAGTACGGGGCCGAATCACCGGCGTACCGGATGCTGGTGACCGCGGTGAGCACCCTGACGCGGCTCGGATACCCGTGTGGCGTGGCGGACTTGGCGCCGTACGCGCGGGCGGGCGCGCAACTGGCCGTCGCCGACCTGGACTTGATCGAGCGGTACGAGTCGCCGGACGAGCAGTTGGAGGCGGCGGTCGCGCTCACCGTGCTGTACGAGCCGGTCCTGCTGAGCCTGCGCCGGATGTCCCAGGCCGAGGAGTCCGGCCGGCGCTACGGGCAGCGGGCGCCCGGGGAATGACGAGAGGGCCCTCCCTGACGGGAAGGCCCTCTGCCGTATCTGTACCCCCGACCGGATTCGAACCGGCGCTACCGCCTTGAGAGGGCGGCGTGCTAGGCCGCTACACAACGGGGGCAAGGATCTTGCGTGTTCACTTGATCCAGCTGGGCTACCAGGACTCGAACCTAAACTAACGGAACCAGAAACCGTCGTGCTGCCAATTACACCATAGCCCAATGTGGTCTAGACCAGGTCCAGTACCAACCGTACCCCCGACCGGATTCGAACCGGCGCTACCGCCTTGAGAGGGCGGCGTGCTAGGCCGCTACACAACGGGGGCCCTAGCGATCCTGCATCAGGGACAGTGGGTGCGACCCGATCTGTCCCCGCGGGAAGGATCTGTACCCCCGACCGGATTCGAACCGGCGCTACCGCCTTGAGAGGGCGGCGTGCTAGGCCGCTACACAACGGGGGCATTGCGGATGCTGTGTCCTTGGACGAACACCCGCGAGTGCAGATGAGCTCTGCGAGCTGGCCTACCAGGACTCGAACCTAGACTAACGGAACCAGAAACCGTCGTGCTGCCAATTACACCATAGGCCATCAAAGCGCAACCCCCAGTGGGGGTTTTGTTTGACTTGCGCCTCCCGGCCGGACCTTTCGGCCCTCTCGGGCGGCGCAGGAAGAACATTACCCGAAGGTGGACGGCGCTCCAAAACGGGTATCCGCACGCAGCAGCGCGGGCAGCTCGGAGAGGCGCGTGATGCGGTGCACGCCCGACGGGCCGTGCCCTGCCGTGCCGTTGCGGTCGAGCCAGATTCCGACCAGGCCGGCGTCCCGGGCGCCCCGCGCGTCGATCTCCGGCTGGTCCCCGACGTAGGCGATCTCGGCGGGCTCCAGGCCCAGCGTCGTACAGACCGCGTGGAAGGCCTCCGCGGCGGGCTTGGAGAAGCCCAGGTCGGCGGCGCACAGCACCGCCTCGAAGTGGGCGCGGACGCCGAGGATCGTCAGCTTGCGGTCCTGGACGACCAGTGCGGAGTTGGAGAGCACCGCCTGGCGGTAGTCGCCGGCGAGCGCCTCCAGGGTCGCCACGGTGTCGGGGAAGAGCGACCAGGCCGCCTCGTAGTGCCCGACGTAGCGGGTGAACCAGGCGTCGGCGTCGGGGTCGGAGAGCGCCGGGGCGTCGAGGAAGTCCCGTACGCGGTCGCGGCGCTGCTGCTCGAAGGCGACCTCGCCCGCGCCGAAGCGGGCCCAGTGGCGCTCGGTGAGCCGCCGCCAGAGCTCCAGCGCGCGCTCCGCGGACTCGTACCGCTCCAGCAGCCCCTCGGCCGTGAGGTGCGCCCGCATGCCGGCGCTGTCGGCGCGCGCGTAGTCGAAGATCGTGTCATCTATGTCCCAGACCACGGCTTTGATCGGCATGTCTTCGACGGTAATCGCAGACGCGGCTCCCGGCTGGGGGTTCGGGGGTTATCCCCCGAAGAATGCAGTGTCTATGTCCCAGACCACGGCTTTGATCGGCATGCCTTCGACGGTATGCGAAAGGACCCGGAAGCCCCAGGGGGCCTCCGGGTCCTTCGTGGGCGCGGGGGCTAGGCGGTCAGCTTTGCCAGGGCCGCGTCGATGCGGGTCAGCGTATTCTCCTTGCCCAGGATCTCCAGGGACTCGAAGAGGGGCAGGCCGATCGTGCGGCCAGTGACGGCGACGCGGACCGGGGCCTGGGCCTTGCCGAGCTTCAGGCCGTGCTCCTCGCCGGCGGCCAGGACGGCCTCCTTGAGGGACTCCGGGGAGCTCCAGTCGGCCGCCTCCAGCTTGGCGCGGGCCGTGCGCAGGAGGGCGTCGGAGCCCTCCTTCATGGCCTTCGTCCAGGACGGCTCGTCGAAGACCGGCTCCGCGCGGAACAGGAAGTCCACGTTGTCCGTGATCTCGGAGAGGACCTTGAGGCGGGTCTGCGCGTGCGGCGCGATGGCCTGCCAGGCGGCCTCGTCGAAGTCCTCGGGCGCCCAGTTGGCGTGCGGGGCCCGCAGCCAGGGCTCGCAGGCCTCGGCGAACGCCTTCACGTCCAGCATGCGGATGTGGTCGGCGTTGATCGCCTCGGCCTTCTTCAGGTCGAAGCGGGCGGGGTTGGGGTTCACGTCCGCCACGTCGAACTTCGCCACCATGTCGGAGACGGAGAAGACGTCCTGGTCCGCGGAGAACGACCAGCCGAGCAGGGACAGGTAGTTCAGCAGGCCCTCGGGCAGGAAGCCGCGCTCGCGGTAGATGTTCAGGGACGCCTGCGGGTCGCGCTTGGAGAGCTTCTTGTTGCCCTCGCCCATCACGTACGGCAGGTGGCCGAACTCGGGGATGGTGGTCGCGATGCCCAGCTCGATCAGCGCCTTGTAGAGGGCGATCTGGCGGGGCGTGGAGGAGAGCAGGTCCTCCCCGCGCAGGACGTGGGTGATCTCCATCAGCGCGTCGTCGACCGGGTTGACCAGCGTGTACAGCGGGGCGCCGTTCGCGCGGACGATGCCGTAGTCCGTGACGTTCTCCGCCTGGACGGTGATCTCGCCGCGGACCAGGTCGGTGAAGGTGGTGGCCTCGTCGGGCATCCGGAAGCGGACGATGTGGCTGCGGCCCTCGGCCTCGTACGCCCGTACCTGCTCGTCGGTGAGGTCGCGGCAGTGGCCGTCGTAACCGGACGGCTTGCCGGCGGCGCGGGCGGCCTCGCGGCGGGCGTCCAGCTCCTCGGTCGTGCAGTAGCAGGGGTAGGCGTGGCCGGCGTCCAGGAGCTTGGCCGCGACGTCCTTGTAGGTCTCCATGCGCTGCGACTGGCGGTACGGCGCGTGCGGGCCGCCGACCTCGGGGCCCTCGTCCCAGTCGAAGCCCAGCCAGCGCATCGAGTCGAGCAGCTGCTGGTACGACTCCTCCGAGTCGCGGGCCGCGTCGGTGTCCTCGATGCGGAAGACCAGGGTGCCCTCGTTGTGCCGGGCGTAGGCCCAGTTGAAGAGGGCGGTGCGGACCAGGCCCACATGGGGGTTGCCGGTCGGCGAGGGACAGAACCGTACGCGTACGGGGGTCGCGTTAGCCACGCTTGATCACCTTGTTGGTGAGAGTGCCGATGCCTTCGATGGTGACGGCGACCTCGTCGCCGTCGTGCAGGGGCCCGACGCCGGCCGGGGTGCCCGTGAGGATGACGTCGCCGGGGAGCAGCGTCATGGCCTCGGAGATGTGCGCGATCAGGTCCTCGACGGAGCGGACCATCTCGGCCGTGCGGCCCAGCTGGCGCTGTTCGCCGTTGACCGTGCACTGGATGGTGACGTCGGAGGGGTCGAGCTCCGTCTCCACCCAGGGGCCGAGCGGGCAGGAGCTGTCGAAGCCCTTGGCCCTGGCCCACTGGTTCTCGCGCCGCTGGACGTCACGCGCGGTGACGTCGTTGGCGCAGGTGTAGCCGAGGATGACGTCGCGGGCGCGCTCGCGCGGGACGTCCCGGCACATCCGGCCGATGACCACGGCCAGCTCGGCCTCGTGGTGCAGCTCCTGCGAGAACGAGGGGTACGTGACGGTGTCGCCGGGGCCGATCACCGAGGTGGACGGCTTGAAGAAGGCGACCGGGATGTCGGGGACCTCGTTGCCGAGTTCCGCGGCGTGGTCCGCGTAGTTGCGGCCGATGCCCACGATCTTGTTCGGGAGCACCGGCGGCAGCAGGCGCACCTTGCTCAGCGGGACCTTGGTGCCGGACAGCGCGAAGTCGGCGTACGGGATGCCCTTGATGATGTCGAGGACGAGCTCGCCCTCTTTGCCGGGGGTGCTCTCCCCCTCGACTACGCCGTAGCCGACATTGCCGTCGATGGAGAACCTGGCGATGCGCACGCTCTAGCCTCTTGGGGTGGTTGCGGTATGACGCTCCAGGCTAACGCGGGGGCCTGCGGCCTGCTGACGACGTCGCTTCGGTGGCCCGCGTCTTCGCTGGTGGGCCCGCGCCTTCGGCTCGGCTCGTCGCCGCTTCGCGGCTCGTCCTCAAACGCCGGACGGGCTGAATGATTCGAACGCCGGACGGGCTGGGAGATCCCCTGGGCGGTCTTGTCGTCAGACCGCGGATGCGGTGGTCTCTTCCGGGGCCGTCATCAGGATCGTGCGCTTCGGGTTGGCCGTCTGGGTCGGGAGGTCGGTGGCGTGGTCCGGCTGGGCCGGGGCCGCCTGGAACTCGTCCGCTTCCGTGAGGTGCGCGAGGGTGGTGCGGCGCGGGTTGGCTATGTTGCGGAACATCGTGGACTTGACCGTCTTCATCTGCTGTTCGGACCTCGTCGGTTGGGGCGTCACATGGCGGACGCGATTGTCGGATGCACCATCCCTGTAAAGCGTCAGGCTAAACATCCAATTCCCGGCGAAAGTCCGGAAGACGCCATGATCTTCGTGTGAGTTTCCTCACGAGCGAGCCGACATATGGGTCAATTCCGGCCCAGGGCCAGCCAGTTGGAAACGGACATTGCGCCACTGAAGGCACCATTCCGCTCCTGATCATGAAGACTGGGACACCCCCCACCGGTAGCAGCTTTGTGGGTATCGGTCCGTTTTCTACTAGATCACTTTCTACGTCTCGTGACTCCGCACTCACAACCAGTCACATAGGTCGAGGCGCGACACACGGGCCTTGTTGGAGATCCGGCACTGTGCTGGAATTCCCGGGACCGCCGCGGGATCGAACCGGCGCGCAGGGGCGCAACGCAGCGCCGAGTGGCGGCGGGGAGGGGGAGCAGCGCCGGTCACTCACGACCACCCATGGGGCGCTCGCCGCCCCACGACGCCGACACCGTCCCGCCGTTCACCGGCAGGACGCCTGGTCCAGAGGTTGCGACGCTAGTGCAGGGACGTTTCAAGAGGGATGGCAAGGGGTCTCCCCAGGCCGACCACGGCCGAGGCAGTGCTCCGGCGGAGCCGGAGCGCGGCTCCGCGCCCCAGCACGCCCAGAGCCCCGCACCGGGTACGCCCGGCGACAGCGGTCCCGGCGCCACGCGCCCGGGCACCACGGGCGGCGCGGCGGCCGCCCCCGCCAAGGGCAAGAGCAAGGGCAAGGGTTCGGCAGGCGCCAAGACGCCCACCGGCCCCGGCTCGCGAATAGCCCTGCGCAACTGGCGCATCTCCACCCGCCTGGTGTCGCTGCTCGCGCTCCCCGTGATCACGGCGACCTCCCTCGGCGCGCTCCGCATCAACTCGTCCCTGGACGAGATCCAGCAGCTCGACAACATGAAGCTGCTGACCGAGATGACCAAGCAGGCCACCGAGCTGGCCGCGGCGCTCCAGGAGGAGCGCGACAAGTCGGCGGGCCCCCTCGCCCACGGCGCCGACGCCTCGGACTACACGGTCAAGGGCGCGCGCGAGAAGACCGACCGCGTCTACCGCAACTTCCTGCAGGGCACCCAGGACCTCAACGACACCGACGGCGAGAAGGGCCTCCTCGGCGTCCGGCACAGCGCGGTCCAGATCACCCAGCAGCTGCAGGGCATCAACGACGTCCGCAAGAAGGCCTTCGGCAAGGGCACCACCTCGCAGACCGTCGAGGCCTACAGCAAGCTCGTCGAGCAGCTCCTCGACCTGTCGCAGGACATGGCGCAGGCCACGAGCAACCCGGACATGATCCAGCGCACGCGTTCGCTGGCCGCCTTCTCCTCCGCCAAGGAGTACGCGTCCGTACAGCGCGCGATCATCGCCGCGGCGCTGCCGGCCAACGACAGCCAGTACGGCAAGATCTCCGAGACCGACCGCACCTTCGGCCTCAGCGCCAACGAGAGCGAGCGCTCGGAGCTGCAGACCTTCAGCAAGATCTACGCGGGCAACGCCGGTGAGCTGACCAAGCCCATCGACGGCGGCAACCCGGCGATCAAGGCCGCCAACGAGTACGCCAAGCGCGTCCTCGAGCAGGAGGGCGGCATCAAGCTCCAGGACAAGCGGTCCTACAAGGACTGGATCGACGCCGACACCACCAAGATCGACGCGATGTCCAAGATCGAGCTGACGCTGCTCGGCGAGATGGAGCAGAAGGCGCGCGAGCTGCGCAACGAGTCGGAGCAGTCGGCCATCCTCAACGGTGCGCTGATCCTGCTCGTGCTCGGCGTCTCCCTCGTCGGCGCCTTCGTCGTCGCCCGGTCCATGATCCGCTCGCTGCGCCGGCTGCAGGACACCGCGACCAAGGTCGCCCAGGACCGGCTGCCGGAGCTCGTCAAGCAGCTCTCGGAGTCGGACCCGCAGGACGTCGACACCTCCGTGGAGTCCGTCGGTGTGCACTCCCGGGACGAGATCGGCCAGGTGGCCGCGGCCTTCGACGACGTGCACCGCGAGGCCGTCCGCCTCGCCGCCGAGCAGGCCCTCCTGCGGGGCAACGTCAACGCGATGTTCACCAACCTCTCGCGCCGCTCGCAGGGCCTCATCCAGCGCCAGCTCTCGCTCATCTCCGAGCTGGAGTCGCGCGAGGCCGACCCGGACCAGCTGTCCTCGCTCTTCAAGCTCGACCACCTCGCGACCCGCATGCGCCGTAACGGCGAGAACCTCCTCGTCCTCGCCGGTGAGGAGCCGGGCCGCCGTTGGACCCGGCCCGTCCCGCTGGTCGACGTGTTGCGTGCCGCCGCGTCCGAGGTGGAGCAGTACGAGCGCATCGAGCTCTCCTCGGTCCCCGCGACCGAGGTCGCCGGACGCGTCGTCAACGACCTCGTGCACCTCCTCGCCGAGCTGCTCGAGAACGCGACGTCCTTCTCCTCGCCGCAGACCAAGGTCAAGGTCACCGGTCACGCGCTGCCCGACGGGCGCGTGCTCATCGAGATCCACGACACCGGCATCGGTCTGTCGCCCGAGGACCTCGCGGCGATCAACGAGCGGCTCGCCTCGCCGCCCACCGTGGACGTCTCCGTCTCCCGCCGCATGGGTCTGTTCGTGGTCGGCCGTCTCTCGCAGCGCCACGGCATCCGCATCCAGCTCCGCCCGTCCGACTCCGGCGGCACGACCGCGCTCGTCATGCTGCCCGTCGACGTCGCCCAGGGCGGCAAGAAGGTGCCGGGCAAGCCCGGTGCGCCCACCCCGACCGGTGGCCCCGCCGCGGCGCAGGCCGCCGCAGGTGCCGCCGCCGCGCGCCGCGGTGTCGGCGCGGGCAACGGCAACGGCAACGCCGGGCTGACCGGCGGTCCCGGCCGCGGGGGTCCCGCGCTCGGCGGCGGCTCCGGTGCCGGCTCCTCCGGTGGCCCGGGGCTGCTCGGTGCGGGTGCGCCCCGCCAGCAGGTCGCGGGCTCGGGGCCGCGGGCCGCGCTGCCCTCCCGGGACGCGGGTCAGGGTCAGGGCCAGGCGCAGGGTCCGGGCCGGTCGCAGGGCCCGGGTCAGGGTCCCGGCCAGGGCCAGGGCCCCGGTCAGGGTCAGCGTCCGCCGCTCGCCCCGCAGGGCGGTCAGCCGCAGGCGCCGCAGCGCGGCCGTGGCGGCAACGCGCCGCAGCCTCCGGTGCCCCAGCAGCGTACGAACGCGATGAACCCGCCCGGTGACTCCGGCGACCAGGGCCGCAGGCCCCAGCTGCCGCCCCGAATGGGGCCTCCCCCGCTCGAGCGGAGCCGAGAGCTCGGGGAAGGCCCGCGTGCCGAGCTGCCCGGCGGCAACCCGCAGCCGCGCGTGCCCAGCTGGAGCGACGAGAACGCGCAGCCGCAGGTCTCGCGCGAGCCCTTCGACACCCCGCGCGGGCACGAGGAGCCCGAGACCACCGGCCAGTACGAGCTGCCCACCGGCGACGACCGGCAGGGTCCCGGCTCCACCGCCGAGTTCCCGCGCCCGGACTTCGACGCGCCGCCGCCCGGCACGCAGACGCCCGGTACGCAGGTACCCGGCACGCAGGCACCCCAGGACAACGGCTCCACCGGCCAGTTCGTGCGCTCGGACGTCTTCGGCGGCCAGAGCGCCCCGGCCGGTCCGCACCAGGACCAGTCGCAGCACCGGCCCGGACCGAACAACCAGCAGGGCAGGCCGCAGAACCCGCAGCAGCACCAGGCCCAGCCGAACCAGGCGGGCGGCCCCGCGCCGCAGCACGGCAACCGGGAGATGCCCGACTACACCGTGCCGCGTCCGCCGGCCCCGCGCCGCGGTCAGGGCGACCCCCAGCAGGGCCTCCCCCAGCAGCCTCAGCGCGACCAGCAGCCGCAGCGCGACCAGCAGGCGCCGCAGCAGCCCGCGCAGCCGGTGCAGTCCTCGCAGCCCCTGCAGCCCGCCGAGCCCGAGCCGCTGCCCCCCGCGGGCCCCGGCGACGGCCGTACGCCGCTGTTCGACACGCTGGAGACCAACTGGTTCCAGCAGCAGCAGAACCAGCAGGCCGCCCCGCAGACCCCGCAGCACCAGGCCCCGCAGGCCCCGCAGCAGGAGCAGCAGAACCACCGCGCCGCTCCGCACGGGCAGCACGGCAGGCCGGCCCCCGAGGCCGCGCCGCGCCAGGCCCCCGAGCCGCCGCAGCGCCCGCTCCCCTCGCGCCCCCAGCGCCAGGACCAGGGCGGCGCCCCCGCGCCGGCCGGCGCCAACGGCGGCACCATCGGCGGCACCAACGGCGGTGGCGTGCCCGGCAACTGGCGCTCCTCCCCCAACGACGAGCTGGGCCGTCAGGCCGAGCGGGTCCGCCAGCCCTCCGCGGGCGGCGTCACCACATCCGGACTGCCGCGCCGCGTCCCGCGGGCCAACCTGGTCGCGGGCACGGCACAGCAGCAGCAGGACAGCACAGGTCCGCAGGTCTCGCGCGCCCCCGAAGAGGTGCGCGGCCGGCTGACGAATCTCCGTCGGGGCATCCAACAGGGGCGCCAGGCCGGCTCGGGCCAGACCGGCAGTTTCCCTCGCCCCACTCACCAGCAGGAGCGTTAGTTGAGTCCGATGAGCCAGGCGGCACAGAATCTGAACTGGTTGATCACCAACTTCGTGGACAACACCCCCGGGGTGTCCCACACGGTCGTGGTCTCCGCCGACGGCCTCCTTCTGGCCATGTCCGAGGGGTTCCCGCGCGACCGGGCCGACCAGCTCGCCGCGGTCGCCTCCGGGCTGACCTCGCTGACCGCGGGCGCCTCCCGGATCTTCGAGGGCGGCACCGTCACCCAGACCGTGGTGGAGATGGAGCGGGGGTTCCTCTTCATCATGTCCGTCTCCGACGGCTCGTCCCTCGCGGTGCTCGCGCACCCCGAGTGCGACATCGGCCTGGTCGGGTACGAGATGGCCCTCCTCGTCGACCGCGCGGGCGCCGTCCTCACCCCGGACCTCCGCGCCGAGCTGCAGGGCAGCCTGCTCCACTAGCCCCGAGCACGCTCCGAAGCCTTACCCCTTCGGCCGCCCCACCGACCGAACGTACTGACCAACCGTCCGGCCGCCACACTGCCCCCACCGGCTCTGTCAGACGGCACACGCAGATGACCTGCTGTCCCGCCCGGAGGATCCATGACCCCGCCCACCGCCTCTCACAACCCGTACGGCGACGCCTCGTACGGAATGGAGGGCGACCAGCCGCTGGTGCGTCCGTACGCGATGACCGGCGGCCGGACCCGGCCCCGCTACCAGCTCGCCATCGAGGCGCTGGTGAGCACCACGGCCGACCCGGCCCAGCTGATGGGGCTGCTCCCCGAGCACCAGCGGATCTGCCACCTGTGCCGTGAGGTCAAGTCGGTGGCCGAGGTCTCGGCGCTGCTGTCGATGCCGCTCGGGGTGGCCCGGATCCTGGTGGCGGACCTGGCCGAGGCCGGGCTCGTCGCCATCCACCAGCCCGGCGGCGACGAGAACGCCGGCGGCCAGCCTGACGTGACACTGCTCGAAAGGGTGCTCAGTGGACTTCGCAAGCTCTAGCGACACGAGCTCGGACGCCGTCCGTTCCACCACCTCCGCGAAGATCGTGGTGGCGGGTGGCTTCGGCGTGGGCAAGACCACGTTCGTCGGGGCGGTCTCCGAGATCAACCCGCTGCGCACCGAGGCCGTCATGACGTCCGCGTCCGCGGGCATCGACGACCTGACCCACACCGGGGACAAGACGACGACCACCGTCGCCATGGACTTCGGCCGCATCACCCTGGACCAGGACCTGATCCTGTACCTCTTCGGTACGCCGGGTCAGGACCGTTTCTGGTTCATGTGGGACGACCTCGTGCGCGGCGCGATCGGCGCGGTCGTGCTCGTGGACACCCGTCGTCTCGCCGACTGCTTCCCGGCCGTCGACTACTTCGAGAACTCCGGGCTGCCCTTCGTCATCGCCCTCAACGGCTTCGACGGCCACCAGCCGTACACGCCCGAAGAAGTGCGCGAGGCGCTGCAGATCGGGGACGGCACTCCGATCATCACGACCGACGCGCGACACCGTGCGGACGCAAAGAGTGGCCTGATCACTTTGGTGGAACACGCACTTATGGCACGCCTCAAGTAGGCAGGTCAGTACGGCAGTTGCCGTAGTCCGTACGGAGTGATCTGTGTCCTTTGACACGGCCGCGCGCCGTGTTCATAACGTTTCGACAGAGAATTGCCGGGTGACCGCCACGCGTCGCGGTCATCTGGTGTCGCTGTGCTCACAGGAGCCCCGCCTTTTGGCGGGGCTCGCTCTTTATGACCGATTTATCTGAGGCTTACACCACTCGGGACTTCCGCTTCCCAGTGTTTGGTGCAGCAGGCTCTGACGTGCTGGAATGCGCTGAACTGCCCAGTAGCACGGGCCTTGGAGACGACAGCGGCACGATGTGAGTGCCGCCGCCGAGAGGTTGTTGGTCGAGTGAGGCGAAGCAAGCCGAGCCCCGCGGCATCCCCCACGGGGGACACCCGGGGCAACTTCACCCCGCCGCCGCGCACAGCGGCGTCCCCCGCCGACATGGCCGCCGCGCCAGGAAACGAGCCCCCGGCCGCCTCCGGTGGACGGATGTCCCCCCGCAACTGGCGTGTGCCGACCCGGCTGAACGCGATCCTGCTCATACCCGTGCTCGTCGGCCTGGTCATGGGCGGCTTCCAGGTGAAGGGCTCCATCGACACCTGGAGCGAGGCCCAGGACGCCGAGAACACCGCCCGCCTGGTGCGGGCGTCGCTGAACTACGGCAACCGTCTCATCGAGGAGCGCGACCTCTCCGCCGCCCCGCTGTTGAGCGGCAAGCGGAACGACCCGACCGTCGTCAAGGCGCGCAAGGCCACCGACCGGGCCGCCGCCGAGTTCAAGTCCGCCGCCTCGAACATGCCCGACAAGGAAGGCCTCAACCGCCGCCTCGAGGGCTTCCGCAAGGTCGAGCCGAAGCTCGGCCCGCTGCGCCAGGCCGCGTACACCACCAAGCTTCCCGGCGTGCAGACCGAAGAGGGCTACGTCGCCATCCAGCACCCGCTGATGGAGTTCGCCAACGAACTCGGTCTGGGCACCGGAAACATCACCAGCTACGGCCGGACCGTCTACGCGATCTCGCTCTCCAAGGCCGCGCTCTCGCTGGAGCGGTCCATCGGCACCCATCTGCTGGTCAAGCCGGGTCCCGGCACCGGCTCGCTGACACTGCAGCGCACCTCGCTCTCCTCGTACGCCTACCTGGAGCGCATCGCCATCGAGGAGTACACCGGTGGCGGCACCCCCCAGGACGTCGCCAAGCTGGAGGCCGCCAAGAAGGAGCTGACGGCCGCCGGCGAGAAGCAGGCCAAGGAGGCCGCCGCCCAGGCCAAGGCGCAGGGCAAGACCTTCGTCCCGCCGCCCTCGCAGGAGAAGATGGTCGCGGCCCTCGCCACCCTGCAGAGCACCCAGCCGAGCGCCCGTGTGGTGCTCGCCGGCAAGGGCGTCACGCGGCAGGCCTGGTGGGCCACCACCTCCGCCAAGTTCGACGCGTACCGCACCATCGAGTCGGACCTCGCCGACAAGGCCGTGGACGAGGCGTCCGACATCGCCGCCAACGCGCAGCGCAACGCCTACATCACCGGCGCCATCGTGGTCCTCGCGCTGCTCGCCGCGTTCATCCTGGCCGGGCTCATGGCCCGCCAGATGTCCAAGGCGATGCGCCAGCTGCGCACGGCCGCGTTCGGCATCGCCGAGCAGCGCCTGCCGATGCTGGTCGACCAGCTGTCGCGGACCGACCCGGGCCGGGTCGACACCCGGGTGCAGCCCATCCCGATCAACACCACGGACGAGATCGGCGAGGTCGCCCGCGCCTTCGACCAGGTGCACCGCGAGGCCGTCCGGCTCGCCGCCGAACAGGCGCTGCTCCGGGGCAACATCAACGCGATCTTCACCAACCTCTCGCGCCGCAACCAGTCGCTGATCGAGGGCCAGCTGACCCTCATCACCGACCTGGAGAACAACGAGGCCGACCCGGACCAGCTGGAGAGCCTCTTCCGCCTGGACCACCTGGCGACCCGTATGCGCCGCAACGGCGAGAACCTCCTGGTCCTCTCCGGTGAGGAGCCGGGCCGCCGCTGGGACCAGCCGGTCCCGCTGGTCGACGTGTTGCGCGCCGCCTCCTCCGAGGTGGAGCAGTACGAGCGCATCGAGCTGTCCGGCGTCCCGGAGGCCGAGATCCACGGCCTGGCCGTGACCGACCTCGTGCACCTGCTCGCCGAGCTCCTGGAGAACGCCACCACGTTCTCCTCGCCGCAGACCAAGGTCCGCGTCACCGCGACCCGGCTTCCCGACGGCCGCGTCATGGTCGAGATCCACGACAAGGGCATCGGCCTCACCGCCGAGGACTTCGCGGACATCAACCACAAGCTGGCCAACCCGCCGACCGTGGACGCCGCGATCTCCCAGCGCATGGGCCTGTTCGTGGTCGGCCGGCTCTCCGACCGGCACGGCATCCGCGTCCAGCTGCGCCCCTCGGGCGAGCAGGCGGGCACGACCTCGCTGGTCATGCTGCCGGACGCGATCACCCACGGTGGCGGTGGCGACCACGCGCCGCACGACAACGAGTTCACCGTCTCCTCGATCATCCCGGAGCAGCAGGCCCTGGAGGCCGAGCCGCTGCGCACCGCCGCCGAGCTCGGCTTCGACGACAGCCGCTACCACGGTGACGGCTCCGAGGCGCAGGCGGAGCTCGACCCGGTCGGCCGCTCGCTGATGCGCGAGGAGCGCCGGGCGGCCCTGGAGGCGCAGGCCCAGCAGCCCGGCGGCCACCGCCCGCTCTTCCGCGACGAGGTGGAGCCACGGCAGGGCGGCTACGAGCAGCAGGCCCCCGCGTACGACGAACGGCAGCAGGCCGGCTACGGCCAGGGGCAGGGTTACGACGACCAGCAGTACGCCCCCGGCCAGTACGGCGACACCCAGTACACGGACCCGCAGTACGCCGAGCAGCAGTACGGCGACCAGCAGTACGCCGACAACGGTTACCGCGACGAGCAGTACCACCCGGCCCAGCCGTCCCGGGACGGCGGCTACCAGGACCCCCAGATCGCCTATCCGGAGCGGTCCCGCCAGGACGACTGGCCCAGCACCGACGGCTATCAGCCCGAGTACGGCCAGGAAGCGGAATCTGCTGCACCGGGCCACGCGGCCGACGCCGACCGCGTAGGCTTCGACCGGCCGGGACCGACTCCCTCCGTGGTCCACGAGACGACCGACGCGGGTCTTCCCCGCCGGGGCTCCGCCGCCGCGAACGGGAACGGAAGCTCCCCCGCCGCGGGCGAGGGCCCGGGCGACTGGCGCTCGTCCAACGACGAGCGCTGGCAGCGCGCCGAGCGCCTCAAGGAGCCGAAGGCGGGCGGGGTCACCTCGTCCGGGCTCCCGCGGCGGGTGCCCAAGGCCAACCTGGTCGAGGGCACCGCGGAACAGACCCCACAGGGCGGCCCCCAGGTCTCCCGCGACCCCGAGGACGTACGGGGCAGGCTGAGCAACCTGCGCCGCGGCGTCCAGCGGGGACGCACCGCAGGCAGTGACACGAATGGCCAGGGCTTCAGCCCTGATAGCACCTACAACCAGGAGCGTTAGTGTGAGCCCGATGAGCCAGGCGGCACAGAACCTGAACTGGTTGATCACCAACTTCGTGGACAACACCCCCGGGGTGTCCCACACAGTGGTGGTCTCCGCCGACGGACTCCTTCTGGCGATGTCCGAAGGCTTCCCGCGCGACCGCGCCGACCAGCTCGCGGCCGTCGCCTCGGGTCTGACCTCGCTGACCGCCGGGGCCTCCCGGATCTTCGAGGGCGGCTCCGTGACCCAGACCGTTGTGGAGATGGAGAGAGGATTTCTCTTCATCATGTCCATTTCCGACGGCTCCTCGCTCGCCGTTCTCGCCCACCCGGATGCGGACATCGGTCTCGTTGGGTACGAAATGGCACTTCTTGTCGATCGCGCGGGCACGGTGCTCACGCCGGACCTGCGCGCCGAGCTCCAGGGGAGCCTTCTCAACTAACAGACGGACGGTGCGTTTTCGCGTTCCGGCCCCGTAAGGTTTCGGGACGCGGCTCCACAGTGATGGTGCCCGGCACAGTTGGAGGAGGAAGCAACGTGGCAACACCCCCAGACGGTTCGTCATCGGCGAACTGGTCCCCTGGTCACGGCCAGGGCGGCCAGCACGGCGGCGGTCCGAACAGGTACAACTTCCCCTCCACGCCGAGCCACCGCCGCCAGCCGTACGCGCAGCCCCAGCAGCCCGGACCGCGCCCGTACGACCAGGGCACTCCGGCGCACGCGCCCCGCATCCAGCCCGTGCAACCCCAGCGACGCGCCCCCGAGCCGGCGCCCGCGGGGTCGGCGAACAACCCCCTGGTGCGCCCGTACGCCATGACGGGCGGCCGCACCAGGCCCCGCTACCAGCTCGCCATCGAGGCGCTGGTGCACACCACCGCACAACCGCACCAGTTGCAGGGCCAGTTGCCCGAGCATCAGCGCATCTGCAACCTGTGCCGCGAGATCAAGTCAGTCGCCGAGATCTCGGCGCTGCTCTCCATCCCCCTCGGCGTCGCCCGGATCCTCGTAGCCGACCTGGCGGAGGCCGGACTTGTCGCCATCCATCAGCCCGGCGGCGACGAGTCCGCCGGCGGCCAGCCAGACGTGACACTGCTCGAAAGGGTGCTCAGTGGACTTCGCAAGCTCTAGCGGCGGAGCAACAGCCCGCTCCACCACCAGCGCGAAAATCGTGGTGGCGGGCGGCTTCGGCGTGGGCAAGACCACGTTCGTCGGGGCGGTCTCTGAGATCAACCCGCTGCGCACCGAGGCCGTCATGACGTCCGCGTCCGCGGGCATCGACGACCTGACCCACACCGGGGACAAGACCACCACGACGGTGGCCATGGACTTCGGCCGCATCACCCTGGACCAGGACCTCATCCTGTACCTCTTCGGTACGCCGGGTCAGGACCGTTTCTGGTTCATGTGGGACGACTTGGTCCGTGGCGCGATCGGCGCGGTCGTCCTGGTCGACACGCGGCGGCTCGCCGACTGCTTCCCCGCCGTGGACTACTTCGAGAACTCCGGGCTGCCCTTCGTCATCGCCCTCAACGGCTTCGACGGCCACCAGCCGTACACGCCGGACGAGGTGCGCGAGGCGCTGCAGATCGGCCCGGACACCCCGATCATCACGACCGACGCCCGCCACCGCGCGGACGCGAAGAGCGCGCTGATCACGCTGGTCGAGCACGCGCTGATGGCGCGGCTGCGATAGCGCCCGCCCCTTTCTTGCCCGTACGCGGATGTGGGCCCGCACGCCGCGGCGTGCGGGCCCCTGTCATGTCGCGCGGTAGTGGTCGAACTGGGTGACGCCCTGGTAGCCGTAGCTCTCGGGGTGCAGTTCGTGCAGGGCGACGCCGCCCCGGGCGAGCGGGCCGATGAGCTCCGTCAGGAAGGCGGAGGCCCCGGCGATGAAGGCCGCCTTCTGGGCCGCGCTGTTCGTGCCGGCGGTGATGCTGACCTCCAGGTGCACATCGCGGACGCCGTCGGTGAGGGGTTTTCCGGCCACGTAATGGCGGTCGGCGGGGACGAGGTCGAGGTGGACGATGGTCCGCTCGGCCGACTTGCCGAGCGCGGTGACGGCCAGGCGGGTCAGCCCCTCGGCGAGGTCGCGCCGGACGTCGGCGGGCAGGTCGGGGTCGGTGACGGTGGCCCTGATGTGGGGCATGGCTTCTCCTTGCGGTGTCTTTCTCGGGCCGCCCGGTCCGGCGGCCCGGAGCAACTCTCGCCCCGCCGGGCACCCTTGATCCAACACACGTCCGTCATGGAGGGATGAGGCCGTCTCATGACCGTGAACTTCCCGCAGCTCAGAGCGTTTCTCGCGGTGGTCGACGCGGGTGGCTTCAGCGCGGCCGCCGCCGAACTGGGCGTGACGCAGTCGGCGGTGTCGCACGCCGTGGCCTCCCTCGAACGCGAGCTGGCGGGACCGCTCCTGGTCCGCTCCGCCCCGGTGCGGACCACGGCGCTCGGCGAGCGGATCCTGCCGCACGCGCGCGGCGCGCTGTCGGCGGTCCGCTCCGTCGAACGCGTCGCGGCGGACGCCGCCGCCACCCTGACCGGCACGGTGCGCCTTGCCGCCACCCCGACGGTCGGCCAGGGCCTGCTGCCCGCCCTGCTGCGGCACTGGCGGGAGAGCACGCCCCAGGTGACGGTGCGGGTCTTCGAGGGCGAGAGCGCCGAGATCGCCGCGTGGCTGGAGAACGGCACCGCCGACGCCGCCGTACTGGTCGACCCGGAGCCGGGCCCCGGCACCCTGCTCACGGCCGACGGCTACCGCGCCCTGCTCCGCCGGGACCATCCGCTGGCGGGCGAGCGGGCCGTCGACATCCGCGATCTGGAGGACGACGACTTCCTGATATCGCCGGGCGGCTGCGAGGAGCGGGTCCGCGCGCTCCACGACCGGGCGGGCCTGCCGTTCGTCCCGGCGCACCGGGTCCGCGATCTGGCGACCCTGATCAGCATGGTGCAGGCGGGCGTCGGGGTGACGGTCCTGTCGGAGGTGTCCCGGCCGCTGCTGCCGGTGGATCTGGTGCTGCTGCCGGTGACGCCGCGGGTCTCGCGCCGCCTGGTCCTGAGCGGGCCACGGGGGCGTCTCTGGCACCCGGCCGTCCGGTCGCTGGCGGAGGCGGCCGCCGGCCACCTGGCGGGGGACGCCCGTACGCCGGTGTGACACGACAAGGCCCCCGCCCTCCCGAGGGGGAGCGGGGGCCTTGTCGGAGCCGTGTGGGTCAGCCCTGCCAGCTGTGCGGGGCGCGGAAGCCGGGGCTGCGCTCCAGGCGGCGCCAGCCGGCCTTGTCGCGGCCGCGGCGAGCGGCGGGGGCGGCCGGCTGGGCGGCGGCGCGCGCCAGCAGGATCGCGGTGATGGCCGCGACCTCCTCGGGCTCGGCGTGGCCCTTCTCGACGCGGATGTCGGGGGTGGTCATCTGCAGCGTTCTCCTTGTGGGCAACTGCGTGGGTTACTGCGGTGGTGGTGACCGGCCCGCCGCTACTGCGGGGGGTTGCCGTGCTTGCGCGAGGGCAGGTCGGCGTGCTTGTTGCGGAGCATCGCGAGCGACCGCACGAGGACCTCGCGGGTCTCGGCCGGGTCGATGACGTCGTCGACCAGGCCGCGCTCGGCGGCGTAGTACGGGTGCATGAGCTCGGCCTTGTACTCCTTGACCATGCGGGCCCGCATCGCCTCGGGGTCCTCGGCGGCGGCGATCTGCCGGCGGAAGATCACGTTGGCGGCCCCCTCGGCACCCATGACCGCGATCTCGTTGGTCGGCCAGGCGAACGTGAGGTCGGCGCCGATGGACTGGCTGTCCATGACGATGTACGCGCCGCCGTAGGCCTTGCGCAGGATCAGCGAGATCCGCGGGACCGTGGCGTTGCAGTACGCGTAGAGCAGCTTCGCGCCGTGCCGGATGATGCCGCCGTGCTCCTGGTCGACACCGGGCAGGAAGCCCGGGACGTCGAGGAGCGTGACGATCGGGATATTGAAAGCATCGCACATCTGCACGAAACGGGCGGCCTTCTCGGAGGCCTCGATGTCGAGGACACCGGCCAGCGCCTGCGGCTGGTTGGCGACGATGCCGACGACCTTGCCGTCCAGGCGGGCCAGGGCGCAGATGATGTTGCGCGCCCAGCGCTCGTGGACCTCCAGGAAGTCGCCGTCGTCGACGAGCTCCTCGATGACCTTGGCCATGTCGTACGGCCGGTTGCCGTCCGCGGGGACCAGGTCGAGCAGGACGTCGGAGCGGCGCTCCACCGGGTCCTCCGACTCGTGCGCCGGCGGGTTCTCCCGGTTGTTGGAGGGGAGCATCGAGATCAGGTAGCGGACCTCGGCGAGGCAGGTCTCCTCGTCGTCGTACGCGAAGTGGCACACGCCGGAGGTCTCGGCGTGCACGTCGGCGCCGCCCAGGCCGTTCTGGGTGATCTCCTCGCCGGTCACCGCGCGGACCACGTCGGGTCCGGTGATGAACATCTGCGAGGTGTCGCGGACCATGAACACGAAGTCGGTCAGCGCCGGCGAGTACGCCGCGCCGCCCGCGCACGGGCCGAGCATGACCGAGATCTGCGGGATGACGCCCGAGGCCTTGGTGTTGCGCTGGAAGATGCCGCCGTAGCCGGCGAGTGCCGAGACGCCCTCCTGGATACGGGCGCCCGCGCCGTCGTTGAGCGAGACCAGCGGGGCACCGGCCGCGATGGCCATGTCCATGATCTTGTGGATCTTGGTGGCGTGCGCCTCGCCGAGGGCACCGCCGAAGATCCGGAAGTCGTGCGCGTAGACGAAGACCGTGCGGCCCTCCACCGTGCCCCAGCCGGTGATGACACCGTCGGTGTACGGCTTCTTGGCCTCCAGGCCGAAGCCGGTGGCCCGGTGCCTGCGCAACTGCTCGACCTCGTTGAACGAGTCCGGGTCGAGGAGCAGTTCGATCCGCTCGCGTGCGGTCAGCTTGCCCTTGGCGTGCTGCGCCTCGGTCGCCTTCTCGCTCGGCCCGCGCAGCGCCTCGGCACGGATCTCGTGCAGTTCGGCCACGCGGCCGCGCGAGTCGGTGGGCTCGCCCCCGGGCGAAGCGGTCTCGTCCAAAACGGTCATGTAGCGACCTTACGGAGCGCCCCCGGGGAAACGGACCGTCGACTCCTCACAGTCTCCGGGCCGTTTTCCTGGCACCCCCGGACAGAAGAGGGCCGTCGTACTGAAGAAGTGACGGCTCAGCCCCTCCCCCGCTGTAGGAATTCCACAAAAGAACCCCTGCGGACGCGGTCCCGCACCGGCCCGGCCGCCCGGGAGTCACCTGAGAGTCACCTCACATCGGTGGCTGACACACGCGGTTCCCGGGGTGACGCGCAGCCGCAGCGACCCGCCGGTGCCGAGGACCTCCACCCCGGGGTCCTTAGCAACGACCCGGGAGACGGGTCGGTTCCAGGTGAATTCGAGCGGTTCTCCGGTGCGCGGGGGCTCGCTCATCCACACCGTGGCCCGCCCGCCCCGCCGCCGGATCAGCATGCTCGCGGGGGCGGTGACGCGCAGCGGTCCCGCCGCACCGGCCCGCCAGAAGTTGGCCGCGGTCAGGCCGAGCGAGTCGACGGTGACGGCCTGCGCCTCGGCGGAATTGGCGAGGACCGACAACCAGCTGCGGTCGGCCGCCCGGCCCGCGAGGCCGCGGCGCGAGGCCCCGGGCATCAGGAGATAGGCGTACGTGGCGTCGGCGGGGTCGGTGCCGTGGTCGAGCCAGAGGGTCTGCCAGCGCCGGGTCCGCCGCTCGGTGGAGCTGGTGGTGTTGATGTCGGACCAGGCGCCGGTGCGGTCCTCGCGCAGGGTGTGCAGCCCCCTCGCGCCGCCGGGGAAGACCCAGCCGCCGTGGCCTTCGAGGTGGGCCCAGCGGGGGCGCGGGCCCTCGTCGAGGGTGAAGCGGGCGTCACCGGCCTCGCCGAGGTTGCGGTTGTCGACGACGGTCTCGACGACCGTCCCGTCGTCGGCGGTGATCCCGGCGCCGAGGCAGATCACGGCGTCGGCGGCGCAGAACCAGGACTTGCGGGCCGTCAGCGTGGAGCCGAGCCCCTTCACGTGCTGCCCGAGCGCGGCGAACTCGCCGTCGGTGGCCCCGCCCACCCAGGTCACGGCGGGCCGGGCGGCGCCCCACTCGCCGCCCGCCCTGTCCGGCAGCCGCTTGGTGGAGACGGTCGTGCCGGGCAGCCGGTAGGGGTCGACGGTCGGCCAGAACCAGTCGGTGTACTGGTCGCCGCTCTCCCCCGCGGCCCACCAGGAGAGCATGCCGGCCCCGGTGTGCCAGCCGCGCGGGTTCTCGCCGTTGCCGCACTCGTAGTACGCGATCCGCTCCGAGGCCATCGAGAGCTGCGCGGTGAAGCCGGGGCGCCGGTGCACGGCACGGTCCATGGCGGCGAACAGCCGGTGCTCCACCGGCTCCGGCGCCGCCCGCACACCGGAGTCCGCGACCGCGTGCAGCCGCGCCAGGTCGGCGACCCCGAACTGCCGCGCGGCGAGGATCGGGGTGACGGTGTCCCGCTCGATCCAGCCCTTGATGCGGCCGTGCCAGCGCTCCCGCTCGGCGGCGCTCGCCCCGCCCGCGAGCAGGGCGATGGCGGCGATCAGTCCCTGGCCGTGGAAGTGGTCGCTGCGCATGATCCCGCGGTCGTCGCTCTTGAGGTAACCGCGGCTGACGGCACGGCCGTTGACGCCGTCCATCACCAGTCCGTCGAGGATCAGCGGCGCGTACGCGCGTTCCACGCTGTCCAGGATGATCTGCTTCCCGGGGTCGGTGACGGCCCAGGTCGACCCGGCGAGCAGCGCGAAGAGCCGGCCGAGACCGTCGAGCATGACCTGCCCGTACGTTCCCGAGTACGCGATCCAGGTGTGCTGGACGAACGAGCCGTCCCGGTAGAGGCCGTCGCCCTTGGTGACGTAGGGGAAGACCGGCGAGAGCGCGTCCCGGGCGAGGGCGACCTTGGCCGGGGACCTGCCGAGGATGCCGCGCAGGACGACGGAGCGGCACAGGTCGACGCGGTTGGCGCCGGTCGACGTGCCGGTGTAGGCGCCGAGTTCGGAGTCGGGGATGAAGTGGTCGACGGCGGCGCAGGCCTTGGCCCTGCGTTCTGCGCCGAGCTCGTCGTGCAGCGCCGCCACGATGTCCATGAGCAGGCGCGGGGAGCCGATCTGCCACTCCCACCAGTTGCCGTAGCGGGTGGCGCCGGGGTGGTAGACGGTGGCCGCCAGGTGGTCGACGCCGCGCAGCACGTCGGCGAGGAGCCCGGCGTCGCCCGTCGATCCGGTGCCCTCGCAGACGTAGGCCTGGGCCATCGTCCACAGCCTGCTGTAGCTCAAGGTGATGCCGGCCGGCGGGTCGAACGGGGCGTCGGGCCACAGGGACGCGGCGGCCGGGGCCATCGCCGAGCGCGCGGCGCGGGCGAGGTCACCGGTCTCCTTCAGGCGGGTCGCGTACGGCTCGGTGGCGGGGTCGTAGCCGGTGCCGAGGGAGATCTCCAGCCAGCGCGCACGCAGGACGGTGAACTCGTCGTCCCCTTCGGCGGCGTGCCCTTCGGCGGCGTGCCCTTCGGCGGCGTGCGCGGGGGCCGGTAGGTGCAGCAAGGCCGCGGCTCCACTCGTACCGAAAGCGGTTGCGGCGAGAAAAGCGCGGCGGGTAGGCGTCATGCGACAGGGGTGTACCAGCGTTCAGAAAGCGCTGTCTATACCTTTGACAGCGCGTCCCTAAAGAAGACATGAACCGGACGCGGAGAACCGCGCGACCGGCCGAAGCCGTTCGCGCGGTTTCGGCCGGTCGCGGTGGAGCGCCCAGCGCCCTCCCCCCTGCGCCCTACCGCTTGGCGCCCCGCCGGAAGAGCGCACGCGACCACAGGAACCCGAGTACGGCGATCGCGACGCCCCAACCCACCGCCAGCGGGCCGAACTTGCCGATCTCGGAGCCGGTCAGCAGGCCGCGCAGGGTCTCCGTGAAGGCGGTGTACGGCTGCCACTCGGCGAAGTGGTGCAGCCAGCCCGGCATCGAGTCCAGCGGCACGAACACGCTGCTGAGGAAGGGCAGCAGGAAGGAGAAGGGCAGGGCGACGCTGCTGGCCGCTTCCGGTGCCTTCACCAGTTGGCCGAGCGCGACCGCGAGCCAGGTGAGGGCCAGCGACATGAGGCCCAGGAGCCCGAAGGCCGCGGCCCACTCGACGGGTCCTGCGCCGGAGCGGAAGCCCACGAGGAGGGCGACCCCGATGACCAGGACGACGCTGAGCAGGATCTGGATGACGGCGCCGACCGCGCGGCCGGTGAGGATCGACGAGCCGTTGATCGGCATCGTACGGAAGCGGGCCACGATGCCCTCGGTCATGTCGATGCTGACGCCGACCGTGGTGGGCAGCACACCGGCGCCGACGGCCATCAGCAGGATGCCGGGGACGAGGTAGGAGAGGTAGTCGCCGGACGACCCGGCGCCCATGCCGGCCGACATCGTGCCGCCGAAGACGTAGTTGAAGAGCAGCAGCATGACGATGGGCATGCTCACCAGGCTGATCGTCATGGCCGGGTAGCGGCGGGCGTGCATGAGGTTGCGCCGCAGCATGGTCCGGGAGTTGCGCAGCGCGGAGGTGGGCGCGGGGCCGGTGCCGTCGGGGTGCGGGAGGGCCGTGGCGGCCGGAGTGGTGGTCACGGTGCTCATCGGGTCGTCGCTTTCTCGTGGTCGGGGCGGCCGGTCGGGTGCGCGTGGTCGGGGCGGCGGGTCATGGGCGGGGCGCGTGGTCGGGGCGGCCGGTCACGGCGAAGAAGACGTCGTCCAGGTCCGGGGTGTCGACGCCGAGTCCCTCGACCTCGATCCCGGCGGCGTCGACCCGGTCGAGCACCGCCTTCACGGACTTGAGGCTGCCGTCACTGGGGACCTGCAGGGTCAGGGCGTCCTCGTCACCGGTCCCGGTGCCGAGCAGCCGCGCGGCCTTCTCCAGGGCGTCGGGGCCGGCGAAGCGCAACTGGACGTGGCCGCCGGGGACGAGGCGCTTGAGCTCCGCGGGGGCGCCCTGGGCGACCAGCCTGCCGCCGTTCAACACCGCGATGCGGTCGGCGAGTTGATCGGCCTCGTCCAGGTACTGCGTGGTGAGGAAGATGGTGACGCCGTCGGTGACGAGTCCGCGCACGATCTCCCACATGGTGTGCCGGCTGCGCGGGTCGAGGCCGACGGTCGGCTCGTCGAGGAAGATGATCCGCGGGCTGCCGACCAGGGTCATCGCGATGTCGAGCCGGCGCCGCATGCCGCCGGAGTACGTCGACGCGGGCCGCCGCGCCGCCTCGACGAGGTCGAACCGCTCCAGGAGGCCGGCGGCGAGCCGCCGCGCGGGGCGCCGGCCGAAGCCGTACAGGTCGGCGATGAGGAGCAGGTTCTCCTCGCCGGTCAGGAGGTTGTCGACCGCGGAGAACTGGCCGGTGACGCCGATCGCGGCGCGCACCTTCGCGGGCTCGCGGGCCAGGTCGTGCCCCGCGATCCTGACCTCTCCCGCGTCGGGGCGGATCAGGGTCGACAGGATCTGCACGGCGGTGGTCTTGCCGGCGCCGTTGGGGCCGAGCAGGGAGAAGACGGTTCCCCGGGGGATGTCGAGGTCGATGCCGTCGAGGACGGTCTTCTCGCCGAAGGACTTGCGCAGGCCGGTGGCGGTGATCGCGGCAGGGGACGGCTGCGGCCGGGACCGCGTCGGCGTCTGGCGGGGCATGTGGGGCGCATGGGGCATGTGGGGCGTGCTCATGTCCGTTCCTTTCGGGGCGGGAGCGGGCGGCGGGCGCGGGCGGGCGCGGCCGCCCGGTTCCGGGCAGCGCTGACATCGGACACCAGTTCGAAACGAAGTTCCGGGTCGGTGGCCGGCGCAGAGGAGGGAGGGAGGGAGAAGGGGTGGGAGTAAGGAGAGGCGAGGCTGGAGGCGTGCGGTCAGGCGCGGTGGACCGTGATGTCGCCGAAGCCCGAGCGGGCCCGCAGCTTGAGGGTGTCCGTGGCGTCGGCGGGCGCCTGCGACGTGCCCGCCTTCTCCAGCGACTGGCGGACGACGCCACCCCCGGTCCGTACGTCGAGCCAGGCGGCCGTGCCCTCGCGGATGCCGACGTCGATCTTGCCCGCGGCCGTCTCCAACTCGGTGCTGCCGCGCACCAGTTCGCCGACCTGGATGGAGCCGCACGCGGTCTTCACGGAGACGTCGGCGGCCGCGCGGTCGACGGTGACGGAACCGTTGGACGTCTTCACCGTGACGTCGCCCCCGATGTCGCCGAGGCCGACGGGACCGTTGGAGTTCTTGGCGACGGCCCCGCCCCGGATCTCGCCGAGCCGGATCTCGCCGGACCCGGTGGCGGCGTGGGCCGCCCCGCCCGCGTACCCGATCCGCACGTCACCGAAGCCGGTGGTGGCCCTGACCCCGGCGACCCGCTCGACCTGCACGTCACCGGCGGAGGTCTTGAACTCGCTCTCGCCGAGCGCGCCTTCGGCGGTGATGTGCCCCATGGTGGACGTGGCCCGCACCTCGGAGCCGGCCGGCAGCGCGATGTCCACGTCGACGGACGAGCCCTTGCCGAACAGGGAGCGTTCCTTGGGCCCCTTGACCAGCAGCTTGCCGTGGGAGTACTCGACGCGGGTGCGCTCGGCCGCCCTGACGTCCGCGTCGCGGGACGCGCTGCTGGGGCGTACGTCGACGACGGTGTCCGTGCGGTCCCCGGCCACGATCCGGAGGGTGCCGACCTCGATCGTGACGGTGGCGGAGATGGGCTTCGGAGTGTCGAAAGCAGGCATGACTGTCCCGTCCTGAGGGCTCGTCGAGCCCCGGAGGCTCGATGGATGGAGGTGGGGGCGGCGGTGCGGTGCGGTACGTACGGTGCCGTGCGGGGCGTGAGGGATGCGCGGGCCTGAGGGACGTGCGGGCCCGAGAGACGCGCGGGCCGGGTGGGCCCGCGTCAGCGCACCCAGCCGGTGAAGCGGTTGTCGGCGCTCCACGACCCGTGGTGGCCCGACTTCGCCTCCGCCGGCGCCTCGGGTCGATCCACCGCTCCGGAGACCGCGCGGACGAGCCAGGCGTTGACCGAGAGGCCGTCCCGGTTCGCGGCCTCCTCCACGCGGGACTTCACGTGCGCCGGCAACCGGAGGTTGATCCGGGCGGTGCCTCCGTCCTCCGCGGCGTCGGGCGCGGCGGGCGGCGGGGGCGGCACCTGCTGGGCCCGCATGAGGGCCGCGTACTCGGCCTGGGCGTCGAACGCCTCGGCCGCGGGCGGCGGTGTCACCACGAACTCGGGGTCGAGCCCGCGCAGCCGTACGTCGACCGAGCCGGGCGCGAGATCGACGGTGATCTCGTCCGCGGCGGCGGAGAGCGCGTTCAGCAGGGTGAGGCGGGCGGCCGACTCCAGCGGGGCGGTGAGGCGCTCGGCCAGCGCGCGGGCCTCGTCCCCGCCGGCTTCGGCGGCCACCGCGAGCTCGTGGCGGAGCTGGTCGACGTACTGCGTGAGGTTCATGACGCCATGGTGGCACCACTTTGGCGCCACGACAAGTGCCAATGCGCCCAGAAGTTGCCAGCGCCGCCCACCCCGGCGCCATCTCCGCAGGCCAGGCCGCATGGCACAGCGTTTGGCGCCACAATGGCACCACCCCGCAAAGGCGATGGCGTCACACACGGATCCCACGAAAGACACGCCACCTTAGAGGTTGAACATTGAACCGAATAGCGCTACATTCAATCTCGTTGAACTTTCAACAGCAGCTCCCCTCGGAGCTCGTCCCCAAGGAGCACGTCATGGGTCTCTTCGGCCGCAAGAACGACACCGACACCGTTACCGCCACCCCCACCACCTCCGCCGCCCCCGCCGCGGTCACCCCGGAGCTCGCCGCGCTGACCGGTGACTACACGATCGACCCCGCGCACTCGACGATCGGCTTCGTCGCGCGGCACGCCATGGTCACCAACGTGAAGGGCTCTTTCCTCGACTTCACCGGCGCCCTGCACCTGGACGGCACCGACCCGTCCCGTTCGACGGCGACCCTCGACGTGACGATGCAGAGCATCGACACGGGCAACGCGGACCGCGACGGGCACCTGAAGAGCGCGGACTTCTTCAAGACCGACGAGTTCCCGGAGATGACCTTCCGCTCCACCAAGACGGAGGCCCTGGGCGGCGACGACTACCGCGTCACCGGCGACCTGACGATCCTGGGCACCACGAAGCCGCTCTCCATCGACCTGGAGTTCAACGGCTCGGCCAAGGACCCGTTCGGCAACGAGCGCGTCGGCTTCGAGGGCAAGGCGGAGATCCTGCGCTCGGAGTGGGGCCTCACGTGGAACGCCGCGCTGGAGACCGGTGGCGTGCTCGTCTCCGACAAGATCAAGCTGAACTTCGACATCTCGGCGATCAAGGCCGGCGCCTGAGCCTCTGGTGCGCGCTACGGTTTCGCCGTGCCCGAGTTCATACAGCAACTGCCCGCTCTCCTGGGCGTGGTCATCGGTGCGGTCGGCTCCTACGTGGCGATCACGCGGGGCGACCGCATCCGGTTCCGCCGCGAGCAGGCGGCGCGCTGGGAGGAGCGGCGGCTCGCCGTCTACACCGAGTACGCCCGGGTCCTGAAGCAGACGGTCACCCTCACCT
Source organism: Streptomyces sp. NPDC005863 (assembly GCF_042871345.1). Lineage (NCBI taxonomy): Bacteria > Bacillati > Actinomycetota > Actinomycetes > Kitasatosporales > Streptomycetaceae > Streptomyces > Streptomyces sp. NPDC005863. Next base: position 218,525 of record NZ_JBIAII010000001.1, read on the forward strand.
ACCGCGTCGCCGCCCACCTCGGCAACGACCCGCACCCCCATCCCCTCACCCCCGAAGAGGCGGTGCCGCACTTCACTCAGGCCGCCGATGCGCGGGACCCCGCCGGGGAGGCGCTGCTGATGCTCGGCGCGCCGGACGTGGTCGACGAGGGGCGGGCGTGGGTCCTCACGGTGATCGCCATGGAGCGCTTCCTGCGCGAGGACACGCACGATCCCGAGGCCTGGACGGCCCTCCTCGAACGGCAGCGGACCGCGCGTGGGGCGTATTACGCGGCGGCCCGGCGGGACTTGGCGTTGCCGCCGGGGCACTCGGGACGGTGGCCGGTGACTCCCCCGCCCACGACGCCCCCGCCCGCCACGCAACCGTCCGCCCCCTCCCCGGGGCAGTGAACGCTCACCGCCCGTTCAGGGTGTGCCCCAGGATCGCCTCGGTCAGCGGCCCGTGCACCGACGGCGGCAGCGAGTGGCCCATGCCCGGGATCTCCACGAGCCGTGCGCCCGCGATGACTTGGGCGAGGTGCTGGGGGTGCGGGAGCGGGAAGACGGGCTCCGCGGTGGCGGAGACGACGAGCGTGGGGACCTGGGTGCGGGCGAGTTCCGCGGTGCGCAGCATCCCCGAGTCGTCGGCCCTGCCGTGCGCGGCGGAGTCCAGGTAGCTGCCCGCGTGCGCGATGATGCCGCGCTCCAGCTCCCTGAAGTACGCGGCGTCGAACGGGAGTTGGTCGCCGCTCAGCCGTCGCCAGTGCTCGACGCGGCGGTCCAGTTCGGCCTCGGGGCCGTGGTCCTCGACCGGCTGCGACCACATCTCCACGATCTCCGGCGCGATGCCGGGCAGCTCCGCGACGGGCACCGACGTGCCGTCCGGGCGTACGTACGGCGTCTCGCTCAGCGCGCACGTGCCCATCAGGGTCGCGCTCAGCACCCGCTCGGGCCGGTCCGCCAGCACCAGTTGGGTGAGCATGCCGCCCAGGGACAGGCCGACGAGGTGGGCGCGTTCGACCCCCAGGGCGTCCAGGACCGTCACCGCGTCGCGCGCCAGGTCGGTGACGGCGTAGGGGTGCTCGTCGAAGGACCGGGTCGAGCGGCCCGTGTCGCGGTGGTCGTAGCGGATGACGTGGTGGTGGGCGGCGAGCGCGTCCACCAGCGGTTCGGGCCAGCCGAGCCCGGAGGCCTGGGCCCCCATGACGAGCAGCAGGGCGGGGGCGTCGGGCGCTCCCCGGCGCTCGGTCCACAGCCGCACGCCCGGTGCGACCTCGACGTACTGCTCCTGAACCCGTTCCGGCATGGGACACCCCTCTCGTGAGCGCCGCGGCGACCCGACAGCGTGAGACGGTACGGCGGCCAACGGCGTGAGACGGTACGTATCGTCTCGCATCCTCGACGCCCGGTCAAGCGGTGTCGCGCGCCCGGAACCCGCCCCCGGCTAGAACCCTCCCCCGCCCCCGAAGTCGCCGCCCCCGCCGAAGTCCCCGCCACCCCCGAAGTCGCCCCCGCCACCGAAATCGCCGCCGCCGAAGTCGCCCGGGTCGAAGTCGGCGCCGGAGAAGTCACCGCCGTCGTAGCCGCCGCCGAAGTCGCCGTACCCGGAGCCGTAGTCCGCCGCGTAGGCCGGGGACGCCATCATGCCGCCGAGCATCGTGCCGACCAGCAGGCCCGGCAGCAGGCCGCCGCCGAAGTAGCCGCCCGCCCAGGGCCCGTAGGCCGGGCCCGCCTCCCAGTACGGCCGGCGCTCGCCGGAGTCCGTGACCACGTGCCGGGTCGCCGGGTCCTCGCCGTCCGCCAGGCGCGCCGCGTCCGCCGCGCACACCGGGACCGAGCGCTCGGGACCGCCCGGCGGCGCCCAGGCCACGTCCTCGACCGAGGGGCCGTGCCGCGGGTCGAAGAAGCAGGGGGCGCGCCGCTCCGGCAGCTCGCGGCCCTCGCGCCGGGCGGCGAGCAGGGCCAGCGAGAAGCGCCCGTCCTCCAGGGCCTGGGTGACGGCGCGGACGTCCTCGGGGCCGGTCGCCGCGGCCATGTACGACTTCGCCTTCTCGTACGCGTCGAGCGCGCGCTCGTAGTCCGCGCGCATCGCGTCGTCCGCGCCCGCCTCCGCGGGGTGGAAGTCCAGGCGGTCCAGCTCCTCGCCGAACGCGGTGATGTCCTCGTCGACGACGACGGACAGCTTCCGCAGCGCCTCGCGCCGGCTCTCCTCGTGCCGCCGCTTCTTGCGCCGGATGACCGCGTACGCGCCGCCGGCCCCGGCGACGACCACCACGCCGACGCCGATCAGGGCGCCCGCCGAGACCCCGTCGCCCGCGCCGCCGCCCCAGGAGCGCGGGGCCTTGCCGCCCGCCTGCGCCAGGGCCTGGCGGACGAAGTGGTCGAGCTGGGTGGGCGTGTCCTCGCCCTGGACGAGGGAGACGAGGTTGTTGACGGCGTTGCCGGACAGCACCGAACGGTCGGCCTTCGCGTCGAAGCCGCCGCCGAGCCGGACCGCGTACACCCCGGTCACGCCGGTCTCCGTGCGCAGCCGCCGGAAGATGTCCTGTTGCGGGAAGTCGTCCGGGAGCACCGCGACGAACACCGGCTTGTCCGCCTTCTTGATCCGCTCGGCGAGCGCGCCGGCCTGCGCCTCGGAGAGCTGGTCCGAGGCGGCGGGGTCCACGTACACCGGACTCTTCTCCCAGGCGTCGGCGACCACCGACGCACTGGAGGCGTCCGGCGCCGCGGTGACCGCCGGCGCCCCGGGCGCCGCCGTGAAGGACACGGCCCCCAGGGCGAGCAGCAGCCCCGAAAGTCCGACGGTGATCCGCTTCGCCCGATTCCTCATACTTCGAACGTAACCCAGCGGGGACGCGGACGGAGGTTCGAACCCGGGTTACTCGACGGGCTCGACGCCGGCCCGCAGCAGGCCGAAGGTGTACGCGTCCTCCAGGGCGCCCCACGAGGCGGCGATGACGTTCTCCGCGACACCGACGGTCGACCACTCGCCGACGCCGTCGGTCGTGGAGATCAGAACGCGCGTGGTGGAGGACGTGCCGTGCTTGCCCTCCAGGATGCGGACCTTGTAGTCGACGAGCTCCAACTTGGCGAGCTGCGGGTAGATCCGCTCCAGGCCGACCCGCAGCGCCCGGTCGAGGGCGTTGACCGGGCCGTTGCCCTCGGCGGTGGCGACGATGCGCTCGCCCTTGGCCCACAGCTTCACGGTGGCCTCGTTGGCGTGCGTGCCGTCGGGGCGGTCCTCGACGATGGCCCGCCAGGACTCCACGCGGAAGTAGCGCCGTGCGCGGCCCTCGGCCTCCTCGCGGAGCAGCAGTTCGAAGGAGGCGTCGGCGGCCTCGTACGTGTACCCCTGGAGCTCGCGCTCCTTGACCCGCTCCACGACCCGGCCGATCAGCGCGCGGTCGTTGCCGAGGTCGACGCCGAGTTCCTTGCCCTTGAGCTCGATGGAGGCGCGGCCCGCCATGTCGGAGACGAGCATCCGGATGCGGTTGCCGACGAGGTCGGGGTCGATGTGCTGGTACAGGTCCGGGTCGACCTTGATCGCGGAGGCGTGCAGACCGGCCTTGTGCGCGAAGGCGGAGACGCCGACGTAGGGCTGGTGGGTCGAGGGGGTCAGGTTCACGACCTCGGCGATGGCGTGCGAGACCCGGGTCATCTCGCGCAGCGAGCCCTCGGGCAGGACCTGCTTGCCGTACTTGAGCTCCAGGGCGGCGACGACGGGGAAGAGGTTGGCGTTGCCGACCCGCTCGCCGTAGCCGTTGGCGGTGCACTGCACGTGGGTGGCGCCCGCGTCGACGGCGGCGAGGGTGTTGGCGACGGCGCAGCCGGTGTCGTCCTGGGCGTGGATGCCGAGCCGGGCGCCGGTGTCGGCGGCCACGGTGGCCACGACGGCCTGGACCTGGGCGGGGAGCATGCCGCCGTTGGTGTCGCAGAGCACGACGACGTCGGCGCCCGCCTCGGCGGCGGCCCGTACGACGGCCTTCGCGTACTCGGGGTTGGCGCGGTAGCCGTCGAAGAAGTGCTCGCAGTCGACGAAGACGCGGCGGCCCTGGGCGACCAGGTGGGAGACGGTGTCGCGGACCATCGCGACGTTCTCGTCGAGGGTGGTGCGCAGGGCCAGTTCGACGTGCCGGTCGTGGGACTTGGCGACGAGGGTGATGACGGGGGCGCCGGACGCGAGGAGGGCGGCCACCTGCGGGTCGTCGGCCGCCTTGGCGCCTGCGCGGCGGGTGGCGCCGAAGGCGACGAGCTGGGCGTGCCGGAAGGTGATCTCCTGCTGGGCCCGCGCGAAGAACTCGGTGTCGCGCGGGTTGGCGCCGGGCCAGCCGCCCTCGATGAACCCCACGCCGAAGTCGTCCAGGTGCCGCGCGATGGTCAGCTTGTCCGCGACGGTGAGGTTGATGCCCTCGCGCTGCGCGCCGTCGCGCAGGGTGGTGTCGAAGACGTGGAAGGAATCGTCGGGTGCGCTGGTTTCCGTCATGCTGATCTGGCTCCTGTGTCGGATCTCGGTCTACCGGAATGACCGGCTCCACCACCCCCAATGATCCCTCGCGCTCCGTGCCCGGCTGCAGTTGGGCCGGGAAACGAGAAAACCCCTCGCGGGTGCGAGAGGTCTGCGCGCGGGTCGAGGCGACGGTGTCCGCCCGTACGTGATGGGTACGAGGCGGTCACTGCGGACCGGCGCGCCTGCTGCCAATAATCATGGCGAACGAGAGCACGGGGGCAGCTTGCCACGGTTTCGGCTCCGCGCGGGACGCCGTCTCACGATACGGGCGGCGCCGGACGGCGTGTCCGCCCGGCGTCAGGCCGCGAGCGCCCCGTCCAGGAATTCCCGTACGTGCGCGATGACGTGCTCGCGCCCCGTCCCCCGCAGCCCGATCGCCACGTGGATGGAGAACCCGTCGAGCAGCGCCCGGAGCCGGGAGGCGAAGCGGTCGGGGTCGACCGGCCCGAACTCGCCGCGCGAGACGCCCTCGGCGAGCAGCGCCACCAGGTCGCGGTGCCAGGCGCCCTCGATCGCCGCCTGGCGGTCGCGGCCGTCCTCGTCGGCGCCCAGGGAGCGGTTCCAGACCTCCAGCCAGAGCGTCCAGTGCGGGTCGCCCGCCGCGTCCGGGACGTACAGCTCGACGTAGGCGTCGAGGCGGGCGCGCGCCGTGCCGGGGCGGGCGAGGAGCCGGCCGCGTTCGGCGCCGAGCCGGCCCTCGCTCCACTCCAGGGTGCGAAGGAGCAGCTCGTCCTTGGTGCCGAAGTAGTAGAGGAGGTGCCCGGAGCTCATGCCGACCTCGCGGCCGAGCGCGGCCATGGTCAGCTTCTCCAGGCCGCGCTCGGCGATCATCTCCATCGCGACGGTCAGTACGTCCTCACGCGGTGGTGCGTTCTTCCGCGCGCGGACTTGACCGGCCATGTTCCCGCTCCTTGCTCACACCTTCGGCTGCTGCTGGGTGATGCAGTGAATGCCACCACCCCCGGCAAAGATCGTACGGGCGTCGACGAGCGTCACCGTACGGCCGGGGAAGAGACCGCGGAAGATGCCCGCCGCGATCTCGTCGTGGGGGTCGCCGAAGGCGCACAGGACGACGCCGCCGTTGCACAGGTAGTGGTTGATGTACGAGTAGTCGACCCAGCCCTCGTCGTCCTTGAGGACGGTCGGGGCAGGCACCTCGACGATCCGCAGGGTGCGGCCGCGCGCGTCCGTCTGCCCCTTCAGGGCCGCGATCACCTGCCGGCTGACCTCGAAGTCGGGGTGGGAGGGGTCGCGCTGGGAGTGCACGAGGACCACGCCGGGCGCGGCGAAGGCGGCGACGATGTCGACGTGGCCGAGGGTGCCGTAGCCGTGGCCGGGGTAGTCGGCGGTGAGGCCGCGCGGGAGCCAGATCGCCTTGGTGGTGCCGAGGTGGGCGTGGATCTCCGCCTCGACCTGCTCCCTGCTCCAGCCGGGGTTGCGCTCGGGGCCGAGCTGGACGGTGTCGGTGAGCAGGACGGTGCCCTCGCCGTCGACGTGGAGGCCGCCGCCCTCGTTCACCAGGCGCGACGCGTACGTGGCGGCTCCGGCGAGGTCGGCCACGTACGCGCCGATCTTGGAGTCGTGGTCCCAGCGCGCCCACTCCTGGGCGCCCCAGCCGTTGAACGTCCAGTCGACGGCGGCGAGCCCGCCCTTGCCGTCGGTGAGGAAGGTCGGCCCGATGTCCCGCATCCAGGCGTCGTCGAGCTCGCGCTCCACCACCTCGATGTCCGGGCCGAGGAGCTCGGTGGCGTACGCGGACTGGGCGGGGCCGCAGACCACCGTGACCGGCTCGAAGCGGCGGACGGCGCGGGCCACGTTGGCCCAGGCCAGGCGGGACTCGTCCAGGCCCGCGGGGTCGTCGAAGGTGGGGTTGGGGCACGGCCACGCCATCCAGGTGCGCTCGTGCGGGGCCCACTCGGCGGGCATGCGGAAGCCGTCGGCGGCTGCGGTCATGACGTACACCCTTAAAGGAAGTAGAGGCGGTTGAGGGAGACGGATTCGGCGGGCTCGGAGCGGAGCGGGTCGCCGTCGAGGGTGACGAGGCCGGTGCGCTGGTTCACGTCGACGGCCCCGGTACGGGCGTTCAGGCGCAGGTCGGCGGGGCCGATGCCGCGGGTGCCCCGGACGGCGACGCGGCGCCTGCGGGTGGGCATCGTGTCGTTGCCCTGGTCGAGGGCGGCCTGCGCGACGAACGCCACGGAGATGTCGGCGGGCACGGCGCCGTGGGCCCCGAACAGCGGGCCCAGGACGAGGGGTTCGCAGGTGTCGGTCGCGGCGTTCGGGTCGCCGGTGACCCCGTAGGCGGGAAAGCCCGACTTGAGGACCATCTGCGGCTTGGCGCCGAAGTACTGCGGGCGCCACAGCACGATGTCGGCGAGCTTGCCGACCTCCAGGGAGCCGACCTCGTGGGCGAGGCCGTGCGCGAGGGCGGGGTTGATGGTCAGCTTGGCCATGTAGCGCAGCACGCGCGCGTTGTCGTCGTGCTCGCCGTCGCCCTCCATCGGGCCGAGCTCGGCCTTCATCTTCCCGGCCATCGCGAAGGTGCGCCGGACGGTCTCGCCGGCCCGGCCCATGCCCTGCGCGTCGGACGAGGTGATGCCGATGGCGCCCAGGTCGTGCAGCACGTCCTCGGCGCCCATCGTCCCGGCGCGGATGCGGTCGCGGGCCATCGCGGCGTCGCCCGGCAGGTCGGTCTTCAGGTCGTGGACGGAGACGATCATGCCGTAGTGCTCGGCGACCGCGTCCCGGCCGAAGGGCAAGGTCGGGTTGGTGGAGGAGCCGATGACGTTCGGCACGCCCGCCATCTTCAGGACGTTCGGTACGTGACCGCCGCCGCAGCCCTCGATGTGGAAGGCGTGGATGGTGCGCCCGTCCAGAACCTTCAGGGTGTCCTCGACGGAGAGGCACTCGTTCAACCCGTCGCTGTGCAGGGCGACTTGGACGTCGTGCTCCTCGGCGACGCGCAGCGCGGTGTCCAGGGCGCGGGTGTGCGCGCCCATGTCCTCGTGCACCTTGAAGCCGGAGGCGCCGCCCTCGGCGAGCGCCTCGATCAGCGGCGCGTCGTGCGAGGACGAACCCCGGCCGAGGAAGCCGATGTTGACCGGCCAGGCGTCGAAGGCGTTGAAGGCGTGGCGCAGCGCCCAGGGCGAGTTGACGCCGACGCCCCAGACGGGCCCGAACTCCTGGCCGATGATGGTGGTCACGCCGGAGGCGAGGGAGGCCTCCATGATGCGCGGCGAGAGCAGGTGGACGTGGGTGTCCACGGAGCCCGCGGTGGCGATGAGCCCTTCGCCGGACACGATGGACGTGCCGGTGCCGACCACGACGTCGACGCCGTCGAGGGTGTCGGGGTTGCCCGCCCGCCCGATGGCGTGGATGCGGCCCTCGCGGATGCCGATGGACACCTTGCGGATGCCCTGCACGGCGTCGATGACGACGACGTTGCTGATGACGACGTCACAGGTGTCGCGGACGGCGGCGGCCTTCAGGTGCAGTCCGTCGCGGGCGGTCTTGCCGAAGCCGGCGAGGAACTCGTCGCCGTACTTCTGGGCGTCCGCCTCGACGCGGATGGTCAGGCCGGAGTCGCCGAGCCGGACGTGGTCGCCGGCGCGGGGGCCGTGCGTGGCGGCGTACTCGTACGGGGTGAGGCGGCGCGGTTCCGCGGCGTGGCCTCCGGGGCGGCTCATCGTTCGGCCTCCTGCTCGGTGGTGTCGGGTACGCCGAGGTAGCCGCAGGCGGCGGCGCGGCGCAGGGCTTCCTCGCGGGCGCCCGGCGCGTCCAGCGGGCCGTCGACCAGGCCGGCGAAGCCGATGGCGATCCGGGCGCCGCCGATCGGCACGAGACCGACCTCGCCGCTCTCGCCGGGACCGAAGCGGACGGAGGATCCGGCGGGGACGGCGAGGCGCAGCCCGTAGGCCGCCGCGCGGTCGAAGTCGAGCCGCGGGTTGGCCTCGAAGAAGTGGAAGTGCGAGGTCACCGAGACGGGCACGGTCGCGGTGTTGCGCACGGTCAGCGTCACGGAGGCCGCGGTGTCCTCGTGCTGCGGGCCGGGCAGCAGGGCGCCGGGCGCCTCGTCGCCGAGGCCGCCGCCTCCGTCGCCCGCGCCCCCGATCGGGTCGGACACCACCGCGAGGCGGGAGCCGTCGTCGAAGACCGCCTCCACGTGCACCTCGGTCACCACGTCCGCGACGCCGGGCAGCACGTCGTCGGGGCCGAGGACGGCGCGGGCCCGCTCGATGGCCTCGGCGAGCCGGACGCCGTCGCGGGCGGCCTCGCAGACGGTGTCGGCGATCAGCGCGGTCGTCTCGGGGACGTTCAGTCTGAGGCCGCGTGCCTTGCGCGACCTGGCGAGCTCGGCGGCCCCGAAGAGCAGCAGCCGGTCGCGTTCGGTGGGCGTGAGTCGCACGCGCCGTACCTCCCTGTTGCACGTTTAGAGCAACACTCTAACTACGAAATCCGCATGCGGGAACCATTGACGTGCAGGGGTTTTAGGCGTCACATTGAGCGCTGCTCTAACGTGCGACCTGCGACACGTGGAGCAACCGATCGGGACCAGCGAGCGTCAGGGGCACCCTCATGCCGATAGAACAACGCGGAGTCGACACCATCCCGGACGGGGAGCGCACCAGCGGTCCCCGCGATCTCGTGTCGATCCTCATCGGCTCCAACCTCTGCCTGGGGGTGATCATCTTCGGCTGGCTGCCGGTGTCGTTCGGCCTCGGCTGGTGGCAGTCGGTCGGCGCGGTGGTGGCCGGTACGGTGCTCGGCACGGCGCTCACCGCGCCGCTCGCGCTCGTCTCGCTGCGCACCGGGACGAACCTCTCGACCTCCTCCGGCGCCCAGTTCGGGGTGCGCGGCCGGCTGGTCGGCTCGGTCGTGGGGCTGTTGCTCTCGCTCGGCTACACCGCGCTGACCATCTGGATCGGCGGTGACGTGATGGTGGACACGCTGCACCGCCTGCTCGGCCTGCCGGCCGGCGGACTCACCTACTCCGTGATCTACGCGCTGCTCGCCGCGGCCACCGTCGCCGGCGCCGTCTACGGCTACCGGGTGCTGCTGCGGCTCTCCCGCATCCTCGCCGTCGGCATGACGGCCCTGCTGACCCTCGGCGTCATCGCCTACGCCCCCGACTTCACCACCTCTGCGCTGCCCGGCGCGGGCGGCTACGCGCTCGGCTCGTTCTGGCCCACGTGGCTGCTCGCCCTGGTCGCGGCGGGTCTCTCCGGGCCGATCGCCTTCATCACCCTGCTCGGCGACTACACCCGCTACGTCTCGCCGGCCCGGCACAGCTCCCGCAAGGTGCTCGGCGCGGCCTGGCTCGGACTGATCGCCGGGCTGCTGATCCCGCAGCTCTTCGGCACGTTCACGGCGTTCGCGGCCCGCGCCGCCCTGGAGTACGCGGGCGGGCTCGTCCACGCGTCACCCGGCTGGTACCTGGTGCCACTGCTGCTCGCCGCGTCCGCCGGATCGGTCGGCAACGCGGGTCTGATGCTCTACTCGATGGGGCTCGACCTCGACGCGATCCTGCCGCGTGCGTCCCGCGCCCGCGCCACGTACACCGTCGCCGGGGTCGCCACCGCGTGCGTCTTCGTCGGGCACTTCGCCTGGGAGGCGCAGGACGCGATGACGTCGTTCGTGCTGCTCCTGACCGCCATCGGCACGCCGTGGGCGGTCATCACCCTGATCGGCTTCGTGCGCTGTCGCGGGGAGTACGACGCGGAGGCCCTCCAGGTCTTCAACCGCCGCTCCCGGGGCGGCGTCTACTGGTACCGCGCCGGCTGGAACGTCCGCGCGACCGCGGCCTGGGCGCTGGGTGCGGCGGTCGGGCTGCTCGCGGTCTCCCTGCCGTCGTACGAGGGGCCGCTGCTCGGTGTGACGGGCGGGGTCGACTGCAGCTTCCTGTTGTCGGGGGTGGTGGGCGGGGTGGCCTACGCGGCGCTGACGGCGGGGGGCCGGGGGGCTGTGGGTGCGGGGGGCTCCGCCGTGGAGGGGGTGTCCGCGGCTTCGGTTGGGGCCTCGGTGGATCACCTGGCCTGAGTGGGGGCTTGCGTTCTGCGCCTTGGGTGCGTTTGTGGGTGCGGGGCCGCGGGGGTATGTGCGTACTCGCCATCACTATGCGCCACTGCCTCGCGAACAACATTGCTACAGCGCGCTCGGTGCTCCGTGCGCACATACCCCCACGTCCCCTCGCGTCTCGTACGCGGGTGCCGGGCTGTGGTCGCCTCTCGTCCCGGGTGCGGGCGTGGGGTCAGGGTGTGATGTCCAGGATTGCCTTGCCGTGCAGGCGGTGGGACAGCAGGGTTTCTGCTGCTTCTGGCGCTTTTTCCCATGTGCCGCGCCATGCCTCGCCGGGGGTGAGCGTTCCGTTGGCCACCTGGGAGGCCAGCCAGGTCAGGTCGGGGCCCAGGTCGGGGCAGTCCAGGAGGTAGAACGTGGCGATCGTGCGGTCGTGGCGGGCGCGGTCGCCGAAGAACGCGCCGAAGGGGAAGTGTTCCTCCTCGCCGTCCGTGTGGCCGACGGAGACCAGTGTGCCGCCGGGCGCCAACTGGGCGAAGGCGTCAACCAGTTGGCGGCCCCCTATCATGTCGACCACGCCGTCCACCGGCTTGCCCGCGGCCGTCGGTGAGGCGATCACCTCGTGCGCGCCGAGCCGCCGGAGTTCGGCGCCCCGAGTTGCCGGATCCCGTGTCACCGCGATGACCTCCGCGCCGCCGAGCCGTGCCAGCTGCACCGCGTAGCGGCCCACGCCGCCCGTGGCACCGGTGACCAGGATGCGCCGGCCGAGCAGCGGGCCGATCCGGTTGAGGGCCCGCAGTGCGCTCGCACCGGCGACCGGGACCGTGCTGATCGCGCCGGGGTCGGCGCCCTCGGGCACCGTACCGATGAAGTCGGTGTCCACGGCGCGGAGTTCCGCCCAGCCGCCGGCCTCCCCCAGGGTCACCACCGGGGTGCCGGCTGCGGGGCCCGAGCCGTCGGCGGCGGCCCGCTCGACCACGCCCGCCGCGTCCCAGCCGAGCACCGAACCCTCGGGGGAGCCCTCGATGCCCCACTTCACCTCGCCGTGGTTGAGGGAGGTCGCCGTCACCCGGACCAGGGCCTGGTGCGGACCCGGCTCGGGATCCGGTGCCGTACCGAGACGCAGTCCACCCGGGACGGAACGGTCGACCAGCAGAGCGCGCATGGCAGTTGAGCCTCTCGGAAGGGGGGAGTGACGGGTGCCGGAGCCCAGGGTGGGCGCCCGGCATCGGCAATAGCGCCACTGAGTGGCAGAAGCCATCAAGGGGCATTCGCCTCCGGGCTACACTTTCGCCATGCGTACCGACGCCGAACGGCTGCCCCTGCGCGAGCGCAAGAAGCTGCGGACGCGGCAGGCGCTCGTCGACACCGCCCTCGACCTGTTCACGGAGCACGGCTTCGACGGCGTCACGCTCGACGCGCTGTGCGAGGCGGTGGAGATCAGCAAGCGGACGTTCTTCCGCACCTTCACCAGCAAGGAAGACGTGGCGATGGCGCCCACCCAGGACCTGTGGGGGGCGTTCCTCGAAGAGCTCGGCACGGCCGAACCGGCCGCCGGTCAGCCGTTGTTCGACGTTCTGCGGGACGCCTTGCTCGCCGCGCTCGACCGCATGCCGGAGGAGGGCTGGACCGATCGCGTGCTGCTCAGCCGGCGCCTTGCCGCCCGCACCCCGTCCATGGACGCGCACGGGCTCGCCTTCTGCGACCGGACGAGCCGGGCGGCACACGATCTGGCGGCGCGCCGCTTCTCCCTGCCGGCCCCGCCCGACCTGCGCCCCAGGCTGGCCATCGACGTACTGGTGGCGGCGTTCCACCGAGCCCTGGAGACCTGGACGGATTCCCCGTCCCCCACCCGGAACGAGCTGACGGCAGCCCTACGAGCCGCCTGCCGAGCGGCCCCGCAAAGCCTCACCCTCCCCGCACAATGACGCCCCTCAGGGTCGCGGGGAACCGCGCGCCCAGCCACAGCGAACCCGCAGCCGCCGGGAGACGGAAAAGGCCCCGCACCTCCGGCAGAGCCGAAGACGCGGGGCCACCCTCAAAGGGGTCAAGCCCTCAGCCGAGATCGTGCATCCAGCCGTGCCGGTCCTCCGCCTTTCCGCGCTGGATGTCCAGCAGGGTCTCCCGCAGCTTCATCGTGACCTCGCCCGGCTCGCCGCCGCTCTGCTGCCACTCGCCGCCGTTGCACTTGACCGTGCCGACGGGCGTGATGACCGCGGCGGTGCCGCAGGCGAAGACCTCGGTGAGGGTGCCGTTCTCGGAGTCGGTCTTCCACTGCTCGATGGAGACGCGGCCCTCCTGCGACTCGTACCCGAGGTCACGGGCGACCGACAGGAGCGAGTCGCGGGTGACGCCCGCGAGCAGGGAGCCCGTCAGGGTGGGGGTGACGATCTTGTCGCCGTACACGAAGTACAGGTTCATGCCGCCCAGTTCCTCGACCCACTTGTGCTCGACGGCGTCGAGGTAGGCGACCTGGTCGCAGCCCTTCGTGGCGGCCTCGGCCTGCGCGAGCAGCGACGCGGCGTAGTTGCCGCCGGTCTTGGCGTCGCCCACACCGCCGGGGACGGCGCGCACGCGGTCCTCGGAGAGCCAGATGGAGACGGGCTTGACGCCCCCGGGGAAGTAGGCGCCCGCGGGCGAGGCGATGACGACGAAGAGGTACTCGTTGGCGGGCTTCACGCCCAGGCCGACCTCGGTGGCGATCATGAAGGGGCGCAGATAGAGGGAGTCCTCGCTGCCGTGCTCGGGGACCCACGCCTTGTCCTGGCCGACCAACAGGTCGCACGCCTCGATGAACGTCTCGACGGGCAGCTCCGGCATGGCGAGGCGGCGCGCGGAGGACTGGAAGCGGCGGGCGTTGGCGTCGGGGCGGAAGGTCGCCACCGTGCCGTCGGGCTGCCGGTAGGCCTTGAGGCCCTCGAAGATCTCCTGGGCGTAGTGCAGGACGTTCGTCGCCGGGTCGAGCGCCAGCGGGCCGTACGGCACCAGCTGGCCGTCGTGCCAGCCGCGGCCCTCCGTCCACTTGATCGTCACCATGTGATCGGTGAAGTGGCGGCCGAACCCGGGGTTCGCCAGGACCGCCTCGCGCTCGGCGGTGGCCAGCGGTGTCGAGGAGGGCTTCAGCTCGATGGTCGGCGTCGTCGTCATGAGTCCTACGTCCTTCACGTGTGATGGTGACGGACCGCGCTCCCGTCCGCACGCCCAGTACTAGGACGTCCGAGTTTCCCCGCTGCTGTCACGGCCCTCGTTCGATTATCGCCCGGAGGGTCCCGCAGGAGAAACGGCGTGGGTGCGGCCCGAGGGTCGATAGTGACACCTGGGAGCGGATACGAGAAGCCGCCGGGCGTCTTGCGCGGACCCGGCGGCTTCTGTCTGACGTTCGAACTGCCGGGTCAGCCCGCCACGCGTACGGCGAGCGCGTCGCCGATCTGCTCGGTGCTGCGTACGGTGTCGCCGCGCTCGGCGAGGTCAGCGGCGACCGCGTCCTCGATGCGGACGGCCTCCGCCTCGTACCCGAGGTGGCGCAGCAGGAGGCCGACGGAGAGGACCGTCGCCGTGGGGTCGGCCTTGCCCTGGCCGGCGATGTCCGGCGCCGAGCCGTGCACCGGCTCGAACATGGACGGGAACTCGCGGCTCGGGTTGATGTTCCCGGAGGCCGCGACGCCGATGCCGCCGGAGACGGCCGCGGCGAGGTCGGTGACGATGTCGCCGAAGAGGTTGTCGGTGACGATCACGTCGAAGCGGGCCGGGTCGGTGACGAGGTAGATCGTCGCGGCGTCGACGTGGATGTAGTCGGTGGTGACCTCGGGGAACTCCTCGGCCACCTTGTTGAAGGTGTTCGTCCAGAGGTGTCCGGCGTAGGTCAGCACGTTGTTCTTGTGGACCAGCGTCAGCTTCTTGCGCGGGCGGGCCTGGGCGCGCGCGAAGGCGTCGCGGACCACGCGCTCCACACCGAAGGCGGTGTTGACCGAGACCTCGGTGGCGACCTCGTGCGGGGTGCCGGTGCGGATGGTGCCGCCGTTGCCCGTGTACGGGCCTTCGGTGCCCTCGCGCACCACGACGAAGTCGATCTCCGGCTGTCCCGCGAGGGGGGTCGCGACACCCGGGAGCAGCTTCGACGGCCGCAGGTTGACGTGGTGGTCGAAGAGGAAGCGGAGCTTCAGCAGGAAGCCGCGCTCCAGGACGCCGGACGGCACCGAGGGGTCGCCGATCGCGCCGAGGAGGATCGCGTCGTGCTGCTTGAGCGCGGCCGCGTCGGCGTCGGTGAGGGTCTCACCCGTGGCGTGGTACCGCTTGGCGCCGAAGTCGAATTCCTCCGTCTCCAGCTTCACGTCCTGCGGAAGGACGACGCTCAGGACCTTGAGCCCCTGGGCCACGACCTCTGGGCCGATGCCGTCTCCGGGGATGACTGCGAGATTGATGCTGCGACTGGCCGACATGCCGGCAGCCTACTCGCCGTCCCACGGGATGACACGCGCCGTCCGGCATGTGGACGCCGCTGTCGTACCCGCCATCGCCCCGACACCCCCTCTTCACCCGAGCGTAGGCGCGGAGTTGGGGTTCCCTGGGAACTTTCCCGGCATGGACACACCCGACGTCGGCATTCCGGAGCGGCTCGCGGCCCGCATGAGCATGCCCGAGCAGCACGCGTACCTGCGCGGGCGGCTCTCCCGCCGCAGGGTGCTCGCCGGTTCGTTCGCGGCGGCCGGAGCGGTGGGCGGCGCGGGGCTGCTCGCGGGCAGTTCGGGCACGGCGCGGGGCGCGGGCTCCTCCGCGGCGTCGTCGTCCACCGCGCCCCGCGCCGCGGTGCGCGTCGACGGCCGGCTGGTGGCCCCCTTCGGGCGGCATCTCGCCTTCGGCGCCGACCCGAGGACGCAGATGCGGATCTCCTGGCAGGCGCCGCTCGCGGTGCGCTCGCCGTACGTACGGGTGGGCACGCACCCCGGGGAGCTGGGCCACAAGATCGAGGCGGAGGTGCGCGACCTGCACACGCCGTCGCTGTCGAAGAAGCTGCCGGCGGTCGAGCAGTACTACCTGCACGCCGCGCTCGACGGCCTCACGCCCGGCACCACGTACTACTACGGCGTCGGCCACGACGGCTTCGACCCGGCGTCGCCCGCGCGGTCGGCCACGGTCGGCTCGTTCAGGACGGCGCCCGCGCGGCCGGAGAGCTTCGTCTTCACCGCCTTCGGCGACCAGGGCGTCGGCGCGCACGCCCTCGCCAACGACCAGTTGATCCTGGGCCAGAACCCGTCCTTCCATCTGCACGCGGGCGACCTCTGCTACGCGGACACCACCGGGCACGGCAAGGAGAGCGACACCTACGACGCGCGGGTGTGGGACACCTTCCTCGCGCAGACCGAGTCGGTGGCGCGGCAGGTGCCGTGGATGGTGACCACCGGCAACCACGACATGGAGGCGTGGTACTCGCCGAACGGGTACGGCGGGCAGTACGCCCGCTGGTCGCTGCCCGACAACGGCTTCGACCCGCGGCTCGCGCCGGGCGTCTACTCCTTCAGGTACGGGAACGTCGGTGTCGTCGCGCTCGACGCCAACGACGTCTCGTACGAGATACCCGCCAACCGCGGCTACACCGACGGACGGCAGACGGCCTGGCTCGGCCGGCGGCTGCGCGAGCTGCGCGCGGACCCGGCCGTCGACTTCGTGGTGGTCTTCTTCCACCACTGCGCGTACTCGACGTCGACGCACGCCTCCGACGGCGGGGTGCGCGACGCGTGGCTGGAGCTGTTCACGCGCTACCAGGTGGACCTGGTCGTGAACGGCCACAACCACGTCTACGAACGCACCGACGCCATCAGGGACGGCGAGGTCGGCAGGCCCGTGCCGGTCGGCGCGTCGACCGATCCGACGCGCGACGGCATCGTGTACGTCACCGCGGGCGGCGCGGGCAAGGACCTGTACGGCTTCGGCCCCGGGGTGAAGGACAGCTACGAGGGCCACGTCCACGATCGCGACCATGTCGCGACCTTCCGCTGGACGAGGTCCCGGCGGCCCGACCCGGAGACCGTGGAGTGGTCACGGGTGCGCTACACCGGCTACTCGTTCCTCGCGGTGGAGGTGACGGCCGGGGCGCACCCGAAACTCTCGGTCTCCGCGCTCGCCGAGAACGGCGAGCGCATCGACCACTTCGAGGTCGTACGCGCGGATCAGTGACCCGTCTCGCCGCCGTTGTCACGGCGGTCGAGGGCGCGCTGGAGGGCGGCGGCGGCGTTCTTGCGCTCGGAATCGGTGGTACGGGAGACGTGACGGACTCGGCGGGCGGTCGTCTCGGCCATGGGAAGTCCACTCCTTGAGGGAAGGGTGCTTTTCGAGACTCCCCCACCCACTGCGTGCGGCGTGGGGGCACCCCCAACGAGGCGGGGAGCAACGGAGCGGCAGGGTTCGCCTGCGTGAGGCTCCGGCTCACGACCGCCATTCGCTTGATCGAGCGAGACGTTCGGCTCTACCAAGCTAAGGGAGGACGGAGCGTCTGTCTCCACGATTACTCGGACTTCCTACTATCTGAGACGGAGACCACCCGGGGCAGGGGGGACGGGCGTCTCAGTAGACGTCCCCGTCCCGCCAGTCGATGAGGAACGCGTGCGCCGGGTCGAGGTCCGCGCCCCACAGGAACGGCGGCTCCTCGTCCGGCATGTGGACGACACCGGAGGGGCCGAGCGCGCCGACCGCGCCCTCCCACTGCCGCCAGCCGCGCCCGAGGTAGAGCCGCACCCCCGCGTCGGACGCGGAGAGCGCGCCCAGCTCGTACGCCCCGTCGATGACGCGCTCCAGGGCGTCCATCACCTGCCCGCCGAGCCCCTGCCGCTGCCGGTCGGGGCGGACGGCGACCGCTTCGACGTACCCGATGCGCCGGGAACGGCCGGCGTGCAGGACCCGGCGCTGGACCACCGAGCCATGTGCGAGGAGGGTGCCGGTCCCGTCGTGGATCAGGGCGTGCATGCCGCCCAGGCCGTGCTCCCAGTCGTGGTCGTCGAAGTCCCCGTCGAAGGCCTCGTCCATCAGGGCGCGCGCGGCGCGCAGTTCGGCCGGCGACAGCTCGCTGGTGTGGGCGGTGCGCAGGGGATTCACGGTGGTGTACGAGGAGTTCACGTCCTCACCGTACTCAGCCCGCATCTGAGTACGCACCCCGATTTGCCCGGGCCCGGACAGCGGCAGAGTCGGTGCCATGAACGGCCTCTACGCTCTCAAGCCCTGGTACGCCGAGAAGTTGTCCGGCGTGCGGGCCGCGCTCGTCCGGCGCGAGGTGTCACCGGACGCCCTCACGCTGGCGGGCGTGGTCTGCGCGGCGGGCGCCGCCGCCGCGCTGGCCCTGCTGCCCTTCGGCTGGTCGGCGCCGCCGGTCGCCGTGTTGCTCGCCGCCCGCCTCGCCTTCGCCAACCTCGACGGTGCGCTGGCCCGGGACACGGGCCGCACGACCCGCAGGGGCGCGCTGCTCAACGAACTGGGCGACCGGGCGGCCGACTTGGTGGTCCTCGCGGGCTTCCTGCCCCTGGCCCCGCTGTGGCTGGTGGCGACGGCGGGCCTGGCGGCGACGCTGCCGTCCTGGGTCTCCCTCGCGGGCGCGGCGGCGGGCGCGGGGCGCCTGAACGGCGGGCCGGTCGGCAAGACGGAGCGCTGCGCGCTGGTCGTGCTCGCGGCCGCGTCGGGCTGGTGCACACCGGTCCTCGTCACGGTCGCGGCGGGCTCCGCGCTGACGGCGTGCCTGCGACTGGCGCGGCTGTGGCGGGAGTTGGGCGCGGGCCCGACCGCCGATGCTGCGGCGCCGGGCGGTGCGCGATGAGCGCCGCGGTCCTCGCGGGGGAAGCGGCGGGGCGGGCCCTGCCCGTGGTGGCCGGCGTGCTGGGCGCGGGCGGGGTCGCCGTCGCCGCGCTGCCCTCCCGGGTACGGATGCGGGGCGAGCTGCGCAAGCGGTGGCGGACCTGGGCCGTGGCCGCGCCGCTCTTCCTCGGGGCGTTCCTCCTGGGGCGGGCCGGGGCGTTCGCGCTGGCGGCCGGGCTCGGGGTGGTCGCGGCCGGCGAGTACGCCCGCATGGCCGGGCTGCCCCGGGGCGAACGCGCGGTGCTCGGGGCGGCGGCCGTGGCGGTGCCCGGTGTCGCCTGGGCCGCGCCCGGCGCGCTCGGGCTTCGGGCGGCCTGCCTGCTCCTGGTCGCCGCCGCCGCGGTCGCGCTCCTCTCCGGTGACACGGAGACCGGCTTCACGCGCGCGTGCCGCACGCTCTTCGGGCTCCTGTGGATCCCGGTGCCGCTGAGCGGCCTCGTCCTGCTCGGTGACACGGCCGTGGCGGTGGGCGTCGCGGTGGCGTTCGGCGACGTGGGCGCGTGGTGCGGCGGCACGGCGCTCGGCCGCCGGGGCCCGTTGTCCCGCGCGCTGTCGCCCCTGTCGCCCCGCAAGACCTGGGCCGGGGTCGTCGGGGCCGCCGTCGCGACGGGCGCCGCGCTGGTCGCCGTCGGCGCGTTCTCCCCCGCCCTGTGGGCGACGGTCCTCGTCGGCGGCGTCCTCGGCGACCTCCTGGAGTCGATGGTCAAGCGGGAGGCGGGCGTGAAGGACGCGGGCAGCTGGCTGCCGGGTTTCGGCGGGCTCCTCGACCGGATCGACTCGCTGCTGGTGGCGCTGTTGCTGACCATGGTGGTGACGCTGTGAGAACGAAAACGTCAAGTCCCGTCCCGCCGGGCTCTGTTGCGGCCGTCTCCGCACCCCGGCGCTCCCTCGCCGCCGCACTCCGCCGCGCCCTGTGGTGGACCCTGCTCACCCTCACCGGCGGCGTGGAGCGGCGCGGCGGGCTTCCGCGCGGCGGGTGCGTGGTCGTCGCCAACCACTCCTCCCACGCCGACACCGCGGCGCTGCTCGCCGCGCTGGACGCCCGCCACTCCCCCGCGATCGGCGCCGCCGCCGACTACTGGTTCGCCTCGCCGTGGCGACGGCGGATCTGCAGCCGGCTTGCCGCGGGATTCCCGGTGCGGCGCACCGGTGGCGGCCTGGACGACCTGCTGTCCCGCGCCGCCGACCTGCGGGCGGGCCGGGCCGTGGTCCTCTTCCCGGAAGGCACCCGCGCGCGGGACGGCGAACTGGGCTCCTTCCACCGCGGCGCCCTCGTCCTCGCGGAGCACGCGCGCGTGCCGGTCGTCCCGGTGGCCATCGCGGGCACGGACCGGCTGCTGCCCAAGCACGGCAGGCTCCGCCCCGCCCTGGTGCGGGTCGCCGTCGGCGCCCCGCTGCCCGCGTCGGCCACCCCCGAGGAGGCCCGCGACGCGGTGGCGGCGCTGCGTCGCCGTACGGCCGGCGAACCCCTCGCCGACTCCCGCGCGCGCAAGCGGGTCGCCGCGGTCGCCGGGTCCCGCGCGGGCCTCGTGCTCGGTTTCGCGTGGGCCTGCGCGGAGGCGCTCAGCTGGCCGCTGATGCCGGAGCTGTTCCTCGCCGTGACGTGTGCGGCGGTCCCGCGCCGCGCCCTGAAGCTGTCGCTCGCGGCGCTCGCGGGCAGCCTCGCCGGCGGTCTCCTCGCCGTCCAACTGGCAGCCTGCGGCGTGCAGTTGCCGCAGCCGCTCACCACGGACCGGATGCGTTCGGAGGTGCGGCACGAGCTCTCCGTCGAGTCGGCGGCCGCCGTCCGCCACCAGCCGTGGAACGGCATCCCCTTCAAGGTGTACGCACGCGAGGCCGGCCGCGCCGATGTCGCGCCGTCCGCCTGGCTGGCCCGCTCGGCGCTCTCCCGGGGCTCCCGCACCCTCACCGTGGGGCTCGCGTTCGGGGCGTTCGGGTTCCTCGCGCACCGGCTGCGGCGCCGCTACGGGCTGTATCTGACGCTCCTCGCGGGCGGCTTCGCCGCCGGACTCTCGCTCGTCGTGACGGGCTGGAGCTGACCGGGCCGTTCCGGCCGACGCGGGGCCGGAATTGGTCTGCACCATGGCGCTCGGGCCGCCTCCCGGCGCAGAATCCGACCATGTCTGAGACCGCGCAGCAACGACCGTGGACCCCCATCCACGGCGAGCCCTACCGCTCCGTCCCGTACCGGCCCGCACGCATGCCGGAGACCCGATCCCTCGCGCAGGCAGCCGAGTTGCGGGAGCGGATGGACGAACGGCGGACCGTGCGCCAGTTCGCCCCGGACCCCGTGCCCACCCAGGTGGTCCGCGACGCCATCGCCTGTGCCGCGACGGCTCCGTCCGGCGCGCACCAGCAACCCTGGACGTTCGTCCTCGTCCAGGACCCGGAGATACGCCGCCGCATCCGGGAGGCCGCCGAGCACGAGGAGCAGATCTCCTACGACGGCCGGCTCGGCGAGGAGTGGCTCGCGGCCCTGCGCCCCCTCGGCACGGACGAGGTGAAGCCGCACCTCACCGACGCGCCCGCGCTGATCGTCGTCTTCCAGCAGCGCTACTGGCTGGGCGAGGACGGCACCAAGCACAAGCACTACTACGTCGACGAGTCGGTCGGCATCGCGGTGGGCATGCTGCTCTCCGCGCTGCACCTGTCCGGCCTGGCCGCGCTGATCCACACGCCGAGCCCGATGCGGTTCCTGCGGGAGGTGCTCGGCCGCCCGGAGAACGAGAAGGCGTTCGCGGTGATCCCGGTGGGCTACCCGGCGCCGGACTGCCAAGTCCCCGACCTCGTACGCAAGTCCCTCGACCAGGTGCTCGTGGAGGTCTGAGCGCAGCCCCCGAACAGGCCACGCCCGGCGGCGCCCCCGGTACGGTCGGGATCATGACCTCGACCCCCTCCCGCAGAACGCTCCTGGGCGCCGCCGCCGCGGCCCCCGCCCTCCTCTCCGTGGCCGGCGCCGCACACGCGGCGGGCGCACCGGCCCCCGGCGCGGACGCCACCCCGCGCGACGTGCACAGGCGCCTGCGCGACCTGGAGAAGAGCTATCCGGGCCGCATCGGCGTGCACGCCCTCGACACCGGCACCGGCGCCACCGTCGGCTACCGCGCCCACGAACTCTTCGCGCTCGCCTCGACGTTCAAGGTGCTGGCCGGCGCGGCCGCCCTGCGCAGGGCGCGCGAGCAGGAGCCGGGCCTGCTCGACGTCCTGGTCCGGTACGGACGCGACGACCTCGTCGACTACTCGCCGCGCACCGAGCTGCACCTCGCGACCGGCATGACCGTACGGGAGTTGTGCGACGCGGCCATCACGTACAGCGACAACAGCGCCGCCAACCTGGTGATGCGGCGGATCGGCGGCCCGTCCGGCATCACGGACTTCGCGCGCTCGCTCGGCGATGCCCGCACCCGCCTCGACCGGTGGGAGACCGACCTCAACAGCAACATCCCCGGCGACCGCCGCGACACGACCACGCCCGCCGCGATGACGGCGAACCTGCGCAAGCTCGTCGTCGGCGACGCCCTCCACCCGCTCGACCGCGGCCAGTTGACCCGCTGGCTGGTGGAGAACACCACCGGCGACAAGCGGATCCGCGCCGGGCTCCCGAAGGGCTGGCGGGTCGGCGACAAGACCGGCTCGCCCGCGTACGGCGGCGTCAACGACGTCGCGGTGGCCTGGCCGCCCAAGGGTGCACCGCTGGTGATCTCCGTCTACACGACCCGCCTCGACCCGGACACCCCCGGCGAGGACCGGATCGCCGAGGACATGACCCGGATCGTCGTGGACGCGCTGACCTGACCCCGAAGACGGACCCCGGAGACGACACCGCCTCCGACCGGGGTGGGGCCCAGGTCGGAGGCGGGGTTCAGGGGCGGGCCGCAGGGGCCCGGGGCGGGCGTCAGCCCATGTGCGGGTAGCCGTACTCGGTCGGCGGGACCAGCGTCTCCTTGATGGCGCGGGTCAGCGTCCAGCGCTGCAGGTTCTGCGGGGCGCCGGCCTTGTCGTTGGTGCCGGAGCCGCGGCCGCCGCCGAAGGGCTGCTGGCCGACGACGGCGCCGGTCGACTTGTCGTTGATGTAGAAGTTGCCCGCGGCGTAGCGGAGCTTCTCCATCGTGTACGCGGCGGCGGCGCGGTCGTTCGCGATGACCGAGCCGGTGAGCGCGTAGTCGGAGGCCGACTCCATCTGGGCCAGCATCTCGTCGTACTTCTCGTCGTCGTAGACGTGGACCGCCAGGAACGGGCCGAAGTACTCGGTGGTGAAGACCTCGTTGGCCGGGTCGGTGCACTCGACGACGGTCGGGCGCACGAAGTAGCCGACGGAGTCGTCATACGTGCCGCCGGCGACGATCGTGCAGGTGTCGTCGGACTTGGCGCGGTCGATGGCCGCCTTGTTCTTGGCGAACGCGCGCTCGTCGATGACGGCGCCGATGAAGTTCGACAGGTCGGTGACGTCACCCATCTTGATGCCGTCGACCTCGGCCGCGAACTCCTCCTTGAACCCGTCGTTCCAGATGGACGCCGGGACGTAGGCGCGCGAGCTGGCGGAGCACTTCTGGCCCTGGAACTCGAAGGAGCCGCGGGTCAGCGCGGTCTTCAGGATCGCGCGGTCGGCGCTCGGGTGCGCGACGACGAAGTCCTTGCCGCCCGTCTCGCCGACGAGGCGGGGGTAGGTGCGGTACTTCTTGATGTTCTCGCCGACCGTCTTCCACAGGTGCTGGAAGGTCGGGGTGGAGCCGGTGAAGTGGATGCCGGCCAGGTCGCGGTGGGTCAGGGCGACCTCGGAGACGGCGATGCCGTCACCCGTGACGAGGTTGATGACACCCTTGGGCAGACCGGCCTCCTCCAGGAGCTGCATGAGCAGCACGGCGGCGTGGGTCTGCGTCGGGGACGGCTTCCACACGACCACGTTGCCCATCAGGGCGGGGGCGGTGGGGAGGTTGCCCGCGATGGCGGTGAAGTTGAACGGCGTGATCGCGTAGACGAAGCCCTCGAGCGGGCGGTGGTCCAGGCGGTTCCAGACGCCGGTGGCGTTGGCCGGGGGCTGCTCGGCGAGCAGGTCACGGGCGTACTTGACGTTGAAGCGCCAGAAGTCGACGAGCTCGCACGGGGTGTCGATCTCGGCCTGCTGGACGGTCTTGGACTGGCCGAGCATCGTGGAGGCGGCCAGGGTCTCGCGCCACGTGGTGGAGAGCAGCTCGGCGGCGCGCAGGATGATCGCCGCGCGGTCGTCGAACGACATGGCGCGCCACGCGGGGGCGGCGGCCAGGGCGGCGTCGATCGCGTCCTGGGCGTCCTGCCGGGTGGCGCCGCGGCCGGTGCCGATGACGGACTTGTGGTTGTGCGGCTGCACGACCTGGAAGGGCTCGCCGCCCCCGAGGCGCTTGACGCCGCCGATGGTCATCGGCAGCTCGATCGGGTTCTCGGCCAGCTCCTTGAGCTTGGTCTCGAGGCGGGCGCGCTCCGGGGAGCCGGGCGCGTAGCCGTGCACCGGCTCGTTGACCGGCGCGGGGACCTGGGTCACAGCGTCCATGAGTTCCGTATCTCCTTAAGGGGGGTCGGGGGAAGGGAGCTCAGCCCTTGGTGAGGATGGAGCGGCCGAAGAAGAGGAGGTTCGCCGGCTTCTCCGCGAGACGGCGCATGAAGTAGCCGTACCAGTCGGTGCCGTAGGCGGTGTACACGCGCATCCGGTGGCCTTCGGCGGCGAGCCGCAGGTGCTCGTCGCTGCGGATGCCGTACAGCATCTGGAATTCGTACTCGTCCAGTTTGCGCCCGGCGCGGCGGGCGAGCTCCTGGGCGATGGCGATGAGGCGCGGGTCGTGGGACCCGATCATCGGGTAGCCCTCGCCCTCCATGAGGATGCGCAGGATACGGACGTACGCCTTGTCGATCTCGGCCTTGTCCTGGTACGCGACCTCGGCGGGCTCCTTGTAGGCCCCCTTCACGATACGCACGCGACTGCCGTTCTCGGCAAGGCGGCGGGCGTCGGCCTCGGTGCGGAAGAGGTAGGCCTGGATGACGCAGCCGGTCTGCGGGAAGTCCTTCCGCAGCTCGTCGTGGATGGCGAACATCGAGTCGAGGGTGGTGTGGTCCTCGGCGTCCAGGGTGACCGTGGTGCCGATGGCGGCGGCGGCCTCGACGACGGGGCGCACATTGGCGAGCGCCAGCTCGTGGCCGTTCTCCAGCGCTTGGCCGAACATGGACAACTTCACCGACATCTCGGCCCTGGTGCCGAGGCCGAGGTCCTTCAGGCGGTCGATGAGCGCCAGGTAGGCGTCGCGGGCGTCGTGCGACTGCTCGACGGTGGTGATGTCCTCACCCACGACGTCGAGGGTGACCTCCAGGCCCTTGTCGGCGGCGTCGGCGATGATCGGGACGACCTGGTCGACGCTCTCACCGGCGATGAACCGGGCCACGACCTGCTTGGTGCCGGGAGCCGCCGAGACGAAACGGCGCATCTTGTCGCTGCGTGACGCGGCGAGAATCACGGGACCCAGCACGGGGCACCTCCACGGGTGTACGAAAACGGGTGCCTTACCGGCATAGCCCCTCTCGGGGGGAAATGCGGCGGTACGGCACGGAGAACCACCGTGAAATCTAGGGATCACGCCCGTCGCGAGCCATCGACACCTGTCACGCATCCGTGCCCTGGATCTCAGACAGATGTCTGAAGGAAGCCGTGGGCTGCGGGAGAATGGGGTGGTGAAGGGTGACTACCAAGAACTGGTCGACGAGATCTCGGCGCTCCTCGGCGCCCCGGCGACCCTGGAGAACCGCGATTTCGAGCTGATCGCGTTCGGCGCGCACGACGGCGGCGGCGACGGGGACAGCGGCTTCGACGCGACCGCCCTGGACCCGGTCAGGACCCGTTCGATCCTGACCCGCCGGTCCACGGCCGAGGTCCGCTCCTGGTTCGAGAGCTTCGGCATCACCCGTGCGACGACGCCCGTCCGCATCCCGCCCACCCCGGAGGCGGGCGTCTACCGGGGGCGCGTCTGTCTGCCCGTACGCCATCGGGGGTTCGCCCTCGGATACGTGTGGCTGCTCGACGACGATCCCGGCCCGAGCGAGCAGCAGCTGACCGCCGCCATGGAGGTGGCCACCCGGATCGGCGCGCTGCTGGCCGACGAGGCGCAGGCGGGCGCCGATCTGACCCGGGAGTTCCGGGCGGTCCTGACGGCCGAGCGGGGCTGGCAGCGGGACATGGCGGTGGCCGCCCTGCGCACGGCGCTCGGCGCGCGCGGCGACGGCCTGCACGCGGTGGTGTGCGTGGCGCCGTGGCGCTCGGCGGACCCGGACGACGCCCCCGCCGCCCGTACGGTGCCGGGCGCGGCGGCGGTGTGCACGGTGCCCTGGGGCACGACCGCGCAGTCGCTCGCGGCCCTGGTCCGGCTGCGCTCGGCCGACGCGCTCTCCCCCGCGCACACGGCGGCGTCCCGCCTCCTCGACGCGGCGCCGGGCGCCGCGGCGGGCATCGCGGGGGCCCGGCACGGCCTGGAGGAGCTGGGGGCGGCGTGGTGGGAGGCGTCGGGGGCGGCGCGCGCGGCGCTGGCGGAGCGGCGGTTCGCGCCGGTGGCGCAGTGGTCGGACGTGGGGCCCTACCGCCTGCTGACCGCGCTGCCCCCGGAGGCGGCGCACGACCCGGTGGCCCGGCAGCTCCTGGGCCCCTCCCACCGTGAACTGGCGCGCACCGCCGAGGTGTTCCTCGATTGCGCGGGCCAGGCGGGCCGCGCGGCGGCGGAGCTGGGCATCCACCGCCAGACCCTCTACTACCGCCTCTCACGCGTGGAGCAGCTCACCGGCCTGGACCTGGACGACGGCGAGGACCGGCTGCTCCTGCACATGGTGCTGAAGTCGTCGCGGCTGTAAGGCGGTTGCATGATCCGCGACTTCGTTAGCAGCGAAGGCAGCTCGTTAGCAGTGGATTAGCAAATCCAGGATCACGTTGACAACGACTACGTTCAGTCGGTCCTTGTCCGGGTTCTTCTGATCTTCTCCGAGTGCGTCGGCCAACCTCCGTAGCGTCCCAGCATGGCATTACGGAGCGCGGGCGGCGCCCAACGTATCCGCAAGGTACCCATGGCGTCGATCCGGTACGAGGACGTTTCGGTGCGTGAAGTGCCGGTGCGGCAGCTGCGGTTGGCGGACTTCTCGGAGTCGAAGCCGTGGCGGGATGTCCGGTCGGTACGAGGGATGGCCCACTACTCGGGGAAGTATGCGTCCACGACGGCAGGCGGGCACGTGGTCTATGAGAGCCGTATGGAGCTGGCCCGACTGCTGCTGGCGGACTTTGATCCTGAGGTACGGGGAATCTTCGCTCAGCCGTGCCGGTTGGCGGCTCGGGTCGGTGACCGAGTGCAGCACCATGTGCCGGACTTTCTGCTGGTCATGCGTTCAGGGACGGCGCGGGTGGTCAACGTCAAACCGGCGGACCGTCTGTTGAATGCGAAGATCGCGGAAGCTCTGGAGTGGCCGGGTGAGCTGTTTCGGCAGCACGGTTGGGGCTACGAAGTCTGGTCCGGAGCCGATCGTGTGCTGCTGGAGAACATTCGGTTCCTGGCCGGCTACCGGCGCCCCGGCGTGGTGCCCAAGGACGCGGTGGAGCGGGCGTGGCAGCAGGTCCTGGACGGCGAGGAACTAGCCCTGGCAGAACGCCGAGTGGCCGAGGAATGACCTGCTGAACAGGCAAGACCGGCGCTGACGGCGCTGTTGTGGTCTGGGCGGCTGGCGACGGAACTGTCCCGGCCGTTGTCCGGTGAGTCGGTGTCGCCGCACACACCCTCCCTACCCTGACATCACCCGCGACTGACTGCACAACGAGTACATCGTCAACCGCAACAACCTCACCGCACTGGCCCGCCAGCGCGGCATCACCCTCGACCACATCATCTTCCTCGCGCGGAGCTGGGACATCCCGATCCGCCCCGGCGGCTCCCACCACAACGACATCACCGACCTCGACCTCCCCCATCACCCATCACCCATCATGCAGGTAGTCACCATGAGCCGATATGCCCTCGACCGGCTGCGGTTCGTCATGAGCATCCCCGGCCAGACGAGCTTCGCCGCAGCAGCCCGCACCTTCTACGACTTCTACGACGGACGCAGCAGCGCCCTCAGGCAACGCCTCAACAAGGTTGAAAACGCCGTCGGATTCCTCATCATCGACCGTTCCGCCAAGCCGCGCGCACCCACGGAACAAGGCCGCGAGTTTCTTAGCGAAGCCGCCGAGATCCTCCGCATCGCAGACGCAGCCCCGGTTGGCCAAGACTGACCAGCCGCAGCGGTTCGACCTCCGGTGCACGCTCATCGGGATCTGCGGGCACCACCACTGTCAGGGACCACCATTACCCTGGAGACGGGAACGCCGAGATCCGCAGGATGAGCAGCATGGCAGTGATGCAGATCACACTAGGGCGATGAAGATTTTTTTGCCGTAACGGCCTGCTCCCGCCACCAGGAAGTAGAAGCACTTCCGATCCAAGGAGGCCAAGTGGCCACGCTGTTCCCCCTCCTAAAGGCCGTTCCTACCTCCCCCAGCCTGGGAAAGGTGCTGGCTGACATGTCACCGGCGCTCAAGTTCGCCGCTGCGGGATCTGCACTCGCGTCCATGGGCACCGCAAAGCCCGTCAGCGGTCAGCTCGCTGAGACGGTCGGTAAGCAACTGGCTTTCCGCCCACCAACGGTCAGCATCGCCTCCGCCGCGCTGGAAAAGCTGTCCGTCATCGACACGCCCACCACCCGGCTGGCCAAGACCGGCGCGATGGGCAACGGCCTCGTCTCGCTCGGTCTGAAGCTGCCCGAGTACAACCCGTTCGGCGACGCGATCGCCTCGGCCGGGTTCGCGAAGCTGGCCGGCAGTCACCTCGTCGACTTCTCACCGGTGTTCGGTATCTCCTCCAGGTTGAAAGAGCTGTCCGTGTTCGACACCGGCATCGCCCGGCTGAGCACGCAGTTCACGGCCCTGGACACCTTCGCCGAGGCCATGAGCAGCTTCGCCCGCCGGTCCCCGGCGTCGATCCTCGGTTCCTCCGCGCTCGAGAAGCTGTCGCTGTTCGGCACGACCGCCGCCCGGCTGGCCTCGACTGGAGTCCTGGACAGCGGCCTGGCATCCCTCCGCCAGAGGAGGCCCGAGTTCAACCCACTCGGCGACGCGATGGCTTCAGCCTGGAACCGTGTCTTTGACATGCCTGGCTTCACCGGCCTCATGCGGGGGCTCCCGGACGGATTGCTGGAGCCGCTGCGATCCATCACCCGGCTGATCGAGCGTCTTGGGGCACCGATCGTCTGGCTGGCAAGGGCTGCTCTGGATGCCTACCTGCACGGCGACCACGAACCGATGCGCGCGTTCCTCTACACCCACCTTCGTCTCCGACCTCCCACGGAGGACCATGCCCAAGCCCTGGCCATGGCGCTGTTCCTCCGGGAGTGGGAGGAACAGGTCGACCTCCAGGACGCCGATGCGGTGCGCGCCGTTCTGCGGAAGTGTGCTCGGGAGGGCAACGATCTGGACGGCGATCACCAGGTCATGGGTTACAAGATCGGCCACATGGAGGAGGGCATCGACCTGCTCTCCCCCGCCCCGGGGCCGGAGGCCCTGGCCATCGCCACAGTGGTGCCCTGGGCCGAGCGCTTCGACAACCGTCACGTCCGCCATGTGACTGGGCGGCTGGAGGATCCCGAGCAGAGAGTGGCGCGCGTCTGGGCCGAGAACGCCCCGATCAACTGGCGCCAGGCACCCCACATGGTCGGCCAGGACGTCGCCATGGGCGAGCGAGTGCGGCGCAAGCTCCTGCGGCTGGGCGACGACATCGTCGCCCGGGCCAAGGCCCAGATCCCGGGGGCAAACTGATGGCGAGGAACAGGTCCCAAGAACCGCTGCTGAGCCTCCGCTCCGCAGTGGTGTTCCTGATCAGCCTGCAGGCCGCCGCGGCGGCGGGGTACCTCACCAACGCCGCCGGCAGTCCGGTGGCCACCTCCGCGCTCGCCGGCGGAGCCGCCTTCGGCGCCACGGTCGCCTTCGCACGTTCGGCGATCGGCTGACCTGTCCGAGGGTAGGCAGAACCTCGGGGCAGGCCAAGCCACGCGAAACGGGCCCCGAGGCGCCCTCCCTGGGGGCGCCTCGGGGCCCGGCCCGAGCGACCTACGCACACCTGTTGTGGAACGCTAGTTGGCCACTGCTCATCTCAGTTAGCCACTCTGGTGCTCAGCTCGTTGTTCCGCGTCTCGTGTCACAGTCGCTCAGTGTTGAGGTGTTCGGTATGTGTCGCTTCAGGGATCTTCAATGGTCTTTCGTTGATCCTCGGGGTGCCGATCCCCACGCTCTACTCGGGGCCGTTTCAGGGTTCCCGAGAGGCGAACTCACGTGCATGCGACGGGCTTTGGTAACTGGCGAAGACTCAGAGCGCATCCTCAACAACCGGTATCGGCTTCTCCAGGAGCTCGGGAGCAGCGGCTTCGGACGAGCGTGGCTGGCTCACGACGACGTCCTGGATGTGGACGTGGCGGTCAAGAAGGTAAGGCTGCCGCAGCTGGGATCCGATCAGGAACATCCCAAGCGCGTGATCCGGGCCCAGCAACGCCGCCAAGCTCCGGCACAGTCCCTACATCGTTGCTATCCACGACGTGGTAGTTCGCGGATCCGACCCGGCGCCCAGGATACGCGCGCCCTTGCACGGCACCTCGTGGTCAGGCACGCTGGCGGCATAGTGAGCTGTGAGCGAGTGCCTGATCCGGGAGGTGGCATGGAGGCGATGAGTCCGCAGGGCGCATTGTTGACTCTGTGCATCGCCCGCCTGCCTGAACGTTCGCTTCCGCGGCACGCTTGGGCTGCGGAGGTACTGGTTGAGCAGCTTTGGGCCTGCTCCGTCGGAACCGGTCGCGAAGAGTGGCGGCAACTTCTGGCACCGATGATCGCCGAGCAAGGCATCGACGCCCGCCGTGTCCGAGGCGAGGTCTGGCAACTCGCACGCGGCGGCGCTCTCGAACCGGCAGGTATCGGCCACCTAGCGCGGTTCACTGTGACTCCGGAAGCTGTCGAGGAGTCTAAGTCTGTGGCACCGATTAAATGCTCGGCCGAGGCCGATGAAGTACTGACGCAGGCAGTCGATCAGCTCACGGCTCGCCTATTGGCTTCCTCGAAATAGGCCAGCGCCTTTCCGTCCTGCAGCGTGCTGGCTACCTGCGACGTACCTACACGCCGCCACGAGGCTTGCTTGCGCCGCAGGAGGGTTAGCTCGATCCCTCCGTCGGCGGAAGCCGCGTTGACCCTCCAGCTCTCGTCCTTCCACAAATGGGGGGTCTGCCAAGTGCCGGGCTCGGTTTGCTGCCAATCAGCGATCTTGACTGCGGCCAGGGCCATGCTCATCTCGCGAGCGGTCGTGAAGCGCCGGGCCGGGTCGGGGTGTGTGACCTTGGCTACCAGCTGACGAAGGCGTCGGCAGACCCAAGCCGGCAGTTTGCGGTCCTCGGTACGCAGTGGCGGAAGGCCCTGCT
Organism: Streptomyces sp. NPDC005863; assembly: GCF_042871345.1. Taxonomy (NCBI): domain Bacteria; kingdom Bacillati; phylum Actinomycetota; class Actinomycetes; order Kitasatosporales; family Streptomycetaceae; genus Streptomyces; species Streptomyces sp. NPDC005863. The sequence continues at coordinate 249,353 of NZ_JBIAII010000001.1, forward strand.
GGAGCGCGTCGACGATGTCGGTGCGGCTGTAGGACGCGTAGTCGAACTTCCCTGCCAGCAGTTCCACAAGGACCACGCCAAGGGAGTAGAGGTCTGACGCTGCGGTGACGCGCGGTCCAATCATGATCTCTGGGGGTGAGTAGAGGTGCGCCACTTGAATGGCCGGCGTGGATCCAGAAGCATCCATCCGGCCAGCCACGCCCAGGTCGCCGATCTTGACGAGGTCGGCATCATCGGTGAGGAACAGGTTGGGGCTCTTGATGTCACGGTGCAGGATTCCGTGGTGCTCGTGCATCTCCCGCAGTCCCTGAAGCGCCGACTGGATGATTTGGAGGGACCTCGTTGGCGTGAATGTCCGGCCATCCTCGAGGGCGTCGGTGATGCTTCCCGCCTCGTAGTACGGCATGAGGATCTCGATCACGCGCATCGGCTGCGGATAGCCGGGAACCCTGGCCACGGCCCGTACAGGGACGATATTGCGATGCTTGATCCTCTCCATGAGCTGAGGCTCGATCAGATCCGCGTCGTCGTGGAACTCGGCAAGATCGACGCACTTGCCGACAAGCCAGTTCCCCAGGTGAGGGTCCCACCAAACGTGCACCTCGTGGACGCCCAGCGGCATGCTGTGCAAGGACTCGTAGTCCAGGATCAGGCGTCGCTTCTGCTCGGTCACCGCTCCACTCTCCGTTGATCGGGGTGACGCCGGGGCTACCGGTCGGCCTACGCGTTTGACTCGTTCAGCCCGGCGAGGGCCGCCGCAAAGGCATCACCGCGGCCGGCCCAATACCTGGGGCGGGCTGAGAGACCCAGATGCGCCAGGTCGACGCTGTCGATCGCGGTGGCCGGCACGCCGATGATTTTGCCGATCCTCTCGGTCTTCCACTCCTCACAGCGGATGCCTTCCTCGTGACAGGCAAGCTGGACTAGTGCTTCCAGGGACGCGCGGTCGGCGGCCTGCCGGTAGGTCCACTGCGCGTTCTTGCGGGTGGCCACAACGATCACGAGGTCGGGCGACAAGCCATGGATGTCCTGCTTGATGCGACTGTAGGTGTCCGCGATGAGATCAGTCCCCGTCAGCCCGTCCGCTTTGCCCAGACGCTCAGGGGCGCCAGAGATGGGGGATATGGCGGGATCGGAGCGGAGGGCGCCGTACTGGAGGGCGCCGGCGGCAATAGCGATGCCAAGGACTTTCACGTATCTATTGCTTTCAGACTGGACAGGGGAGTCGCGGGCAAATGCGTCGTGCGGCAGAGCTAGTGATTCAGCCGCGGACCAGGCGGAGACTGAGCCTGGATGGCGGAGGTCTGGCCTCCACCACCGAAGTTTGAGTGGCGTGGATCACCGAAGACCGCGCTGGTCACATCGGCTGCAATTTGCCGCGTCGGCATGGGCCCGCTGGAGAACCGCGCTACGCCGCGACCGCGGCGGCCTTCACCTTCCGTCGCTTCGGCGGACCGTAGGCCGGCCCGTGCCGCTCGCCGAACGCGACTGTGTATTCGTACGCGATGTTGTTCGCGAGCGGAATCGAACGGGACTGCGAGCCGCCACCGCTGACCGTGTCACGAATTGCCGTGTCCTTCCACCGGCCGACCGGCTCCTGCTTGAGGGTCAGCGACAGGGAGTCCAGGTCGATCGTCTCCCAGTTCCGGTGGATCACGATGGCGACCGCGCGAAGCATCATGCCGTCCCAGCTGGTCGGGTCCGAGCCCCAGGCGTTGAGGACCGTCTTCAGCGTCCTGCGCAGGAGGCCGTCCTGGGGAGTACGCATCCGGTGCACCACCTTGAGCGCCTGGATCGCCGAGATGCCGTTCTTCGATGTACCGGTCGACACGTACAGACCGCAGCTCTTCACGTCCTCATCGATCGTGACCGCCTCAGCCTCCTTGGCGGTCACCGCCACCGTGAAGTTCTCATACGGCTTCACCGCGCGGCGGTCGCGGTTCGCTGCCAGGAACAGCTTCGCCTCCTGTTGCTTGGTGAGTCCCTCATAGACCATGCAATCCCGCAGGAAGTCAGGCCCCTCAATGTCCAGAGCGACCTTGGTGGAGTGCTGGCCGTCAAGGAGGTAGTCCCCGTCCGGCCGACGGGACACGATGGCGGGCATCAGGACCTCGGGATCCCAGATCTTCGCCAGCTGGACGGCCCACTTGGACTGGAACATCCGCTGAGCGTCGTACGCCCGGTCGACCCGCAACCGCGAGACCGGAATCGCCTCGTAGTACTTCTTCACGCCAGGCATGGACCGGACGGTCTTACGCGCGTTGGACATGCGACCCTCCCTCGGTGTCACGGTGGTCAGACACCGAATACGTTACGCGGAAAAATCTCCGCGTGTCAGGAATTTACGCGGATCGCAGACTTACGCGTGCACCGAATCCTCGCATGCACCTCGTCCGGTGCATGGCCAAAACCACATGCTCCGAATGGCCGAGTAGCGCGCTCAATCACAACTGTCCGGGCGCACGGGGAGCCTCTAGCCCCGAGCCGCCGGGCGGGCGCGACTGACCTCCTCCTGGGTGCGGTCGCGCAACCACGACGGCATGTCCACAGGAACCCCCTCAGCGTCAGCAAGATAGATACAGAATGGCCGCGCAACTCGTCCTAGCACGGAAGACCGAAAGCTTCGACGCGCAGGCGACCCACCTCATTGACATCTAGTTGCGGAGCATCCACGTCCGACTGGTCATGGAACATGCGCAGGCCGGGAACGCCGGGCAGGGATCGAGTCACCTTCGGCCCGGCGTCCCCGACGATCCGGCCCTCGGCGTCCTAGTAGCGAATGAAGCCCGGGTTATATGTGCTAACGACGGCCACCATCGCCAGGCGCTCATGACCAGACTCCCATCTGACAAGGGAGTTGGGAGTGTAGTGGCCGCGCCGATCGGCCGAGTCGAGAGCGACGTGGACACGAGCGTCAGAGCCGATCCGGGTTAGAGAATCTGGTGCTCACTGCAGCCATTGGCACCTCACTCACTGTTACCTATCCGAGCAAGGAGAACCATCGATTGCTCCCTCTCCACCGGCAGCGCCACTGTTCGCAACACGCGGATTTCGATGTCCCTGGAGGAGCCAGTGCTCACGAAATTGCGCTTCCTACAGCGGTTCAGGACTCTCCGGGAGTGGAAGCGGGTCGACGGCGGCGCTACCCGGGCGCGACCGTTGATACCCGTGCCAGCGCGTCGACGGTCACGCCCACGACGGCCCGGAGCTGTGCCGGGCTCGCGCCGGCTCTGCTCATGACGGCGAGGGACTGGTTCACGGCGGCCACGTGCTCGGCGAAGGCGTCGGCGTCGCGGTCGGCCAGCCGGCCCGCCCTCAGTGCGGCGCGCAGCCGGGCGCGCTGGAAGCCCAGTGCCTCCTTGGCGCGGGCCGCGACGGGCTCGCTCAGCACCGGGACGGCCATGGCCGACTGGGCGATCAGGCATCCGTCCGGCAGGGCGGGATCGGCGATGCGGGCGAGGGTGACGTCGAGGAAGGCGCGGACGGCCGCCGAGGGGTCCGAGGCCGCGTCCGACAGGGCGGCGTCGTACTTCTCGCCGTAGCGCGCGGCGTAGCGGTCCAGGCAGCGCAGGAAGAGGGTGTCCTTGCCGCCGAGCGAGGAGTAGATGGAGCTGCGGTTCAGGCCGGTCGCCCGGCACAGGTCGTCCAGCGAGGTGTCGGCGTAACCCGCCCGCCAGAACTGGATCATCGCGGCGTCCAGCGCGGTGTCCATGTCGAACTGCTTCTTGCCTGCCACGTGGGACTTCCTTGCCGATGTGTCGGTGTCCTTGTCGCGTCGTGCCCCGCCATCCTATCTTGAACCAACCAGTTCAAGATGTGTTAGCGTCCGAGCCTCCGAGCCCCCACCACCGACGGAGGTCCTCGTGACCAACCCTGTCCCCGATCTGCCCCTGCACCACCTGGCGGGGTTCACGCACCGCTGGGTCGACGCCGACGGCGTCCGCCTCCACGCCGTCGAAGGCGGCCGCCCGGGCGGCCCGGCCGTCGTCCTGCTCGCCGGATTCCCGCAGACCTGGTGGGCCTGGCGCAAGGTCATGCCCGCCCTCGCCGACCGGTACCACGTCATCGCGGTCGACCTGCCGGGCCAGGGCAACTCCGAGCGGCCGGAGCGCGGTTACGACACGCACACGGTCGCCGCGCAGGTCCACGCCGCCGTCCGGGCCCTGGGGGTGTCGGCCTACTGGCTGGCCGCCCACGACGTCGGCGCCTGGGTGGCGTTCTCGCTCGCCCTCACACACGAGGACGGGCCGCGCGAGGACGGGCGGCACAAGGACGGACCGCGCGAAGACGGACCGCGCGGGGTCGCCCTGCTTGACGCCGGAATCCCTGGCATCACCCTCCCCGAGGCGATCCCCACCGACCCGGACCGCGCGTGGAAGACCTGGCACTTCGCCTTCCACTTGGTGCCCGACCTGCCCGAGGCGCTGCTCGCCGGCCGCGAACGGGAGTACGTGGCCTGGTTCCTGCGGATGAAGTCCCTCTCCCCCGACACCTTCGACGACGCCGAGATCGACCACTACGCGGCGGCCCTCGCGGCCGAGGGAGGCCTGTCCGCCTCCCTCGCCTACTACCGGGAGGCCGCCGAGTCGGCCCGCAGGAACCACGAGGTCCTGCGGCGGCGGCATCTGACCGTGCCCGTCCTCGGCATCTCCGGCAGCCACGGCTCCATCCCGGACATGGCGGCCTCCCTCGGCCCCTGGGCCGCCCGCACCACGGGAGTCGTCGTGCCCGACGCCGGCCACTTCCTCCCCGACGAACAGCCCGAGGCGGTCGCCGCGGCCCTGGCCGACTTCGTCCACGACGGCGCCTGACGTCGCGAACACCCGCCCAGTCGGTCACACCTGCGTAACCGCGGCCGCCCCCATGATCACCGGCGGGTACCGTCTCCCCGTCCGAACATTCACCCCGCCACACGGGAGAACGAACACCCCATGAAACTCAGGATGTTGGCCCCCGCCATCGCCGTCTCCGCCGTCACCCTCGTCGGCTCCACGCTCACCTTCGGCGGCACCGCCGTCGCCGCGACGAAGCCGGACTGCAGCCGGGGCATGTCCAACGTCGTCGCCAAGGAAGCGGTGAAGCTGCGCACCAGCCCGAAGACGAACGCCACCGCGGTCGGCCAGTGGAACAAGGGCAAGAAGGGCTTCCTCTGCCACGACGGCTACATGTTCAAGGGCCAGACGTACAAGAAGTGCGGCAAGACGAGCAACAAGTGGGTGTACGCGATGCCGTACGGCACCCACAAGAAGGGTTACGTCCCCGTCACCTGCACCAACTGGTCGTAACCGCCCCAAGTCCCGTTACGGTCACGCCCGGGACGCGAGGTGCCGCCAGTCGTTCCAGGTGTCGAGCCGCTTCTGATAGGCCGCCTCGACCACCGGATAGGGGTACGTGCCGAGGAAGAGCCGCAGGGGCGGCTCGTCGGTGTCGACGAGTTCCAGGAGGACCGGGGCGGTGGCTCGCGCGTCCTGCGGCGTGCGGGCGGACGCCCCGGCCCGGCGCGCGGCGCGGACGGGCTCGTAGGCGGGGAGCGGCTCGGTGTGCACCGCGGAGGAGCCCGACCAGTCGGTGCCGTACGGGCCGGGTTCGACCAGGGTGACGTTGATCCCGAACGGGGCGACCTCCTGGGCCAGGGCCTCGCTCATCCCCTCCAGGGCCCACTTGGAGGCGTTGTACAGCCCGAGCGTGGGGAAGCCGGCGAGGCCACCGAGGCTGGAGATCTGCAGGAGGTGACCGCTGCCCTGGGCCCGCAGGTACGGCAGGGCCGCCTGCGTCACCCACAGCGGGCCGAACAGGTTGGTGTCGAGCTGGGCGCGAGCCTGTTCCTCGGTGGCCTCTTCGACCATGCCGAAGAGGCCGTGACCCGCGTTGTTGACGACCACGTCGAGACGGCCGAAGACCTCGGCGGCCCGCCGCACCGCGGAGGTCACGGCGGTGCGGTCGGTCACGTCGAGACCGAGCGGGAGGACGTCGTCCCCGTAGGCCTCCACAAGAGGCCGCAGGGTCTTCGGGTCGCGGGCGGTGGCGACGACACGGTCGCCACGGTCGAGAGCGGCTTCGGCCCAGACACGGCCGAAGCCGCGGGACGCGCCGGTGATGAACCAGATCTTCATGTCATCGAGCCTGCGCCGTACGCGCACCGGCAGCCAGCACCCCCGCGGGGTTACCCTCGCACCATGGCGGCCGACAACCTGCTGGGAGAGTTCCTCAAGGCCCGGCGCGGACGGGTCGCTCCGGGAGACGCGGCGCTGCCCGCCGGCGGACGACGCCGGGTCGCGGGGCTGCGCCGGGAGGAGTTGGCCCGGCTCGCCGGAATCAGCGAGCCGTACCTGGTCCGGCTCGAACAGGGCGTCGACCGGCACCCCTCCCCCCAGGTGCTCCGCTCCCTCGCGCGGGCGCTGGAGCTGGACGCCGACGCCTCGGCACACCTGCTCGCCCTGGCCGGCCCCGCCGCCGTACCGCCGTCGCGGACCGACGTCTCCCCGGACGTACAGCGGCTGCTCGACGCATGGGCGGACCGCCCCGCGTACGTGCGCGACCGGCGCTTCGACGTGCTGGCGGCGAACAAGCGGGCCCGCGCGCTCGCCCCCATGTACGAGCCCGGACGCAACCTGGCCGAGGCGGTCTTCCTCGACCCCGCGTCCCGCCGGCTCTTCCCCGACTGGGCGGAGGTCGCGGCGCAGACCGCGGCGGCCCTGCGCGCCGAGGCCGACCTGACGGACCCAAGGACCGCCCGCCTGGTCGCCGGGCTCGAAGCGGACGAGGAGTTCCGCCGGCTGTGGGCCAGACACGAGACGCGGCCCGCCCGCGACGAACTCAAGCGCTTCGCACACCCGGTGGTCGGCCAACTCGCCCTGCGCAGGCAGGCGTTGACCGTCGGCGGCGCCGAGGACCAGGTGATCATCGTCTATCAGGCGAAGGACGGGAGCCCGTCGGAGGCGGCCCTGACGCGTCTTCTGTGAGCCGCACCCGCCGCATGTGCCGAAGACGGCCTCCTACCGCCCGTCGGCCTCGGGACGGGACCCGCCCCGCTCACCCCGCTCCATCACCCGCCGCAGGCCCTCGGTCAACTGATCCGCCGTCGTCGCCGAGTCCGGGTCGAAGAGCCACTGGACCATCAGGCCATTGAGGAGCGTCGTGTAAAGGCGACCCTCCGTGTCCACCATGTCCGCGGGGAGCTTGCTCTCCTCGATGCCGGTGAACATGGCCGTGAGCCCGCTCCGGCCCTCCTTCTGCGCCTCGATCAGCAACTTGCGGATGCCCGCCAGGCGTTCGCCCTGGGTGACGACCTCCAGCGTCATCATCCAGATGGGGCGGGACTCGGGGACCGAGCGGATGATGTCGGCCCAGACATCCCGGAACCGCTCCAGGCCGCCCGCCTCCTCGGCGCCGGCCGCCACACCCGCGTCCGCCCCCGCCGCCTCCCGCGCGGCCCGCGTCTTCTCGTAGTCGTCGCCCATCGGCTCGACCAGCGCGATGAACGCCTGCGCGAGCAGCGCGTCCTTCGACCCGTAGTGGTACCCGATGGAGCCGAGGTTCGTCCCGGACTCCTTCACGATGTCGCGGGCCGTGGTGCGCACGAACCCCTTCTCCAGCAGGCAGCGCTTCGCGCCCTCGAGCAGATCTTCGCGGTGTCCCATGCCGCCCACCCTAGTACCGACGTCTTACACGACTGATTTATACGCTCGTACTAGACAACCGTTTAAGACGTCCGTACAGTCCCTGTCATGCAGACGAACCCGCGCGCCACCCGCAAGGAATGGACCGCCCTCGCCGTCCTGATGCTTCCGCTGCTCCTGGTCTCGATGGACGTGTCCGTCCTCTACTTCGCCGTCCCGGAGATCAATGCCGACCTGCGGCCCAGCGGCACCCAACAGCTGTGGATCTTCGACATCTACGCCTTCGTGCTCGCCGGACTGCTGATGACGATGGGCTCGCTCGGCGACCGCATCGGCCGCCGCAAGCTCCTCATGTTCGGCGCCGCGGCCTTCGGGACCGCCTCACTCGTGGCCGCCTACGCCGACAGCGCCGAGACCCTGATCGCCGCCCGCGCGGTCCTCGGCATCGGCGGCGCGACCCTGATGCCGTCCACGCTGGCCCTGGTGCGTACCCTCTTCCGCGACCCCGCGCAGCGCGCCAAGGCGATCGGCATGTGGCAGGGCGTGATGGTCGCCGGCATCGCGCTCGGCTCGGTGCTGTGCGGCGTGCTCGTCGCCCACTTCTGGTGGGGCTCGGTCTTCCTGGTCAACCTGCCCGCGATGGTCCTGCTCCTGGTCCTCGCGCCCGTCCTCATCCCGGAGTCCAAGGATCCGAAGCCCGGCCGGTTCGACCTGCTGAGCGTGCCGCTCTCGATGGCCGCCGTGCTGCCGGTGGTCTGGGGGCTCAAGGAGATGCCGGTCGAGGGCGTCGAGATCTCGTACGTCGCGTCCGTCGCCGTCGGACTCGTCTTCGCCGCCCTCTTCGTGCACCGCCAGCGCACCGCACGCTCGCCGATGATCTCGCCGGACCTCTTCCGCGGCCACGGCCGCACCTTCGGCTCCGCCGTCTCCCTGAACCTCATCTCCTCGCTGGCGATGATGGGTTCGGCCTACTTCACCACCCAGTACCTGCAGTCGGTGCTCGGCAACAGCGCGATGGAGGCCGCGCTGTGGGCGCTGCTCCCCTCGGTCCTCATCGGTGCGGCCGCGCCGGTCGCCACGGCGCTCGTTCAGCGCGGCATGAACCGTGCCCACGTCGTCGCCACCGGCTTCGTCCTCTCCGCCGCCGGTTTCGGCCTGCTCGCCCTCACCGGAACCGACTCGCTGTGGCTGGTGCTGGCCGGCGCGGGCGTCCTCGCCTGCGGTGCGGTGATCATCGGCTCCCAGCTGACCGACCTGGCGCTCGGCGCGGCCCCCGCGGAGAAGGCGGGCACGGCGTCCTCACTCCTGGAGACCGGCCAGGAGTTCGGCGGGGCGATGGGCATGGCGCTGCTCGGCTCCATCGGCAACGCGGTGTACCAGAGCCGCATCCCCGACGCGGCTCCCGCCGAGGCCCACGAGACGCTGGGCGGCGCGGTGGCGGTCGCCCAGCAGCTGCCGGCCCACGCGGCGGACGCCCTGCTGACCGCGTCCCGCACCGCCTTCACCGACGGCATGCACGTCGCGGCACTGACGGGCATGGTGGTCCTGCTCGCGGCGGCGGCCCTGGCGTCGGCGACGCTGCGGAGGGTGCGGGTCCGGGAGGAGAGCCCCGAGGCGGCGGAGGCGCCCGAAACGCCCGATGCCGAGCGCGCCCTGGCGTAAGGGACCCGCACACGCGAGCGCCGGACGGACTGGATACCCAGCCCGCCCGGCGCTCGCGTGTTCAGCCCGCTCGGCGTGTACGTCTTCAAGCCCGCCCGGCGTGTACGTAATGAAGCCCGTCCGGCGTGTACGTAATGAAGCCCGCCCGACGTGTACGTAATGAAGCCCGCCCGGCGTGTACGTCTTCAAGCCCGCCCGGCGTGTACGTAATGAAGCCCGTCCGGCGTGTACGTAATGAAGCCCGTCCGGCGTTTGAGGACGAACTCGGCGAAGCCGGTGACCTACCCCGCCCAAGGCTCCGGAGCCCTAGTCCGTGAGGTTCACCGCGCGAGCGGACTCCGCGCCGATCTCCTCGGCCAGCTCGTTCAGGACCGGCTGCGGCACCGTGTCGTCGACGGTCAGGACGGCCAGCGCCTCGCCGCCCACGTCGGCGCGGGCGACCTGCATGCCGGCGATGTTGATGCCCGCCTCGCCGAGGACGCGGCCGACGGTGCCGACGACGCCCGGACGGTCGGCGTACCGCAGGACGACCATGTGGTCGGCGAGCGCCAGGTCCACGTCGTACTCACCGATGGAGACGATCTTCTGGAGGTGCTTGGGCCCGGCCAGCGTGCCGGAGACCGCGATCTCCTCGCCGTCGGCGAGCGTGCCGCGCACGGTGACCACGTTGCGGTGGTCCGGCGACTCGGAGCTGGTGGTGAGGCGGACCTCGACGCCGCGCTCCTGCGCGAACAGCGGCGCGTTCACATAGCTCACGGTCTCGTCGACGACGTCCTCGAACACGCCCTTCAGCGCGGAGAGTTCGAGCACCTTCACGTCGTGCTGGGTGATCTCGCCGTACACCTCGACGTCGAGGCGGGCCGCGACCTCGCCCGCGAGGGCGGTGAAGATGCGGCCGAGCTTCTCGGCGAGCGGCAGACCGGGACGGACGTCCTCGGCGATGACGCCGCCCTGGACGTTGACCGCGTCCGGCACGAGCTCACCGGCGAGGGCGAGGCGCACCGACTTGGCGACGGCGATGCCCGCCTTCTCCTGCGCCTCGTCGGTGGAGGCGCCGAGGTGCGGGGTGCAGACGACCTGGTCGAACTGGAAGAGCGGGGAGTCCGTGCAGGGCTCCTTCGCGTACACGTCGAGGCCCGCGCCGGCGACGCGGCCCTCCTTGAGGGCGGAGTGCAGCGCCTCCTCGTCGACGATGCCGCCGCGCGCGGCGTTCACGATGCGGACGGTCGGCTTGACCTTGTGCAGCGCGTCGTCGCCGATGAGACCGAGGGTCTCGGGGGTCTTGGGCAGGTGGACCGTGATGAAGTCCGCGACCTCGAGCAGCTCGTCGAGGGAGAGGACCTTCACGCCCATCTGGGCGGCGCGGGCGGGCTGCACGTACGGGTCGTAGGCCACGACCTTCATGCCGAAGGCGCTCATGCGCTGGGCGACGAGGGCGCCGATGCGGCCGAGGCCGACGACGCCGAGGGTCTTCTCGGCGAGCTCGACACCGGTGTACTTGGAGCGCTTCCACTCGCCGTTCTTCAGGGCGGTGTTGGCCTGCGGGATGTTGCGCGCGGTGGCCAGGAGCAGGCCGCAGGCCAGCTCGGCGGCGGTGACGATGTTCGACGTCGGGGCGTTGACGACCATCACGCCGGCCTTGGTGGCGGCGGACACGTCGACGTTGTCCAGGCCCACGCCCGCGCGGGCGACGACCTTCAGCTTCTTGGCGGCGGCGATGGCCTCGGCGTCGACCTTGGTCGCGGAGCGGACCAGGATCGCGTCGACGTCGGCGATCGCGGGCAGCAGCGCGGCGCGGTCCGCGCCGTTGCACTGGCGGATCTCGAAGTCCGGGCCCAGGGCGTCGACGGTCGCGGGCGACAGCTCTTCAGCGATGAGTACGACGGGTTTGCCGGTGGCAGCAGTGCTCACGTGAGTCCTCACAAGTCCATTGCGGACGGCCGTCCCGACGGCCGCAGGCGGAGTCGCTTAGCCGCGTGGAAGACGCACGACGCTGTGGGCCCGACGCGAATGTTGAACAGAAGTGTAGTGGCGGGAAGCAGATCTTCTTACGCCTCCGCGGAAGGATCACCCGTCCGTGGATGGACGCGGTGGACAACGCGGAGGGGCACAGGATTCAGCTCCGCCGGCTGCGCACCGGCGGGGAATCCGAAACAGCCCCTCCGGCGTCCGAGGAGCGGGGTCCGGGGCGGAGCCCCGAGGCATCAGCCCCGGACCCGGGCACCCCTACTCCTCGTCGTTGACCCAAGACATGAGCTTGCGCAGCTCCTTGCCCGTGGTCTCCAGGAGGTGGTTCTCGTCCTGGGTCTTGTACTCGTTGTACTTCTTCAGACCGCCGTGGTACTCGTCCATCCACTGCTTGGCGAACGTGCCGTCCTGGATCTCCGCCAGGACCTTCTTCATCTCGGCCTTGGTGGCGTCCGTGATGATCCGCGGGCCGGTGATGTAGTCGCCCCACTCCGCGGTCTCGGAGACGGACCAGCGCATCTTCTCCAGGCCGCCCTCGTACATGAGGTCCACGATCAGCTTCAGCTCGTGGAGGCACTCGAAGTACGCGATCTCCGGCTGGTAGCCCGCCTCGGTCAGCGTCTCGAAGCCCGCCTTGACCAGCGCGGCGGTGCCGCCGCAGAGCACGGCCTGCTCGCCGAACAGGTCGGTCTCGGTCTCCTCGGTGAAGGTCGTCTTGATGACGCCCGCACGCGTGCCGCCGATGCCCTTGGCGTACGAGAGCGCCAGCGGGAAGCCGTTGCCGGTGGCGTCCTGCTCGACGGCCGCGATACACGGGACGCCGCGGCCCTCCTCGTACTGGCGGCGGACCAGGTGGCCCGGGCCCTTCGGGGCGACCATGCAGACGTCGACGCCCTCGGGGGCCTTGATGAAGCCGAAGCGGACGTTCAGGCCGTGGCCGAAGAACAGCGCGTCGCCGTCCTTGAGGTTGTCCTTGATGGACTCCTCGTAGACCTGGGCCTGGATCGGGTCCGGGACCAGGATCATGATGACGTCGGCCTCGGCCGCCGCCTCCGAGGGGGTGACGACGCGCAGGCCCTGCTCCTCGGCCTTGGCCTTGGACTTGGAGCCCTCGTGCAGACCGACGCGGACGTCGACACCCGAGTCACGGAGCGACAGCGCGTGGGCGTGGCCCTGGCTGCCGTAACCGATGACCGCGACCTTGCGGCCCTGGATGATGGACAGGTCGGCGTCGTCGTCGTAGAACAGCTCGGCCACTGGGAATCTCCTATGTGTGCTGGTGTTGCGTCCCACCGTACGGCGGGTTCAGGAAGGGAAGGTCTCGGGTCTCGGTATCCGAGAGGGGTGCCGGCGGGTGCCGGTCAGGCGCTGCGGTCGAGCGCCCGCAGGCTGCGGTCCGTGATGGAGCGGGAGCCGCGGCCGATCGCGATGGTGCCGGACTGGACGAGCTCCTTGATGCCGAAGGGCTCCAGCATCTTGAGCATGGCCTCCAGCTTGTCGCTGCTGCCGGTCGCCTCGATGGTGACGGCCTCCGGGGAGACGTCCACGGTCTTGGCGCGGAACAGCTGGACGATCTCGACGATCTGGGAGCGCGTCTCGTTGTCGGCGCGGACCTTCACGAGGACGAGCTCGCGGGCGACGGCCGCGCCCGGCTCCAGTTCGACGATCTTCAGGACGTTGACCAACTTGTTGAGCTGCTTCGTGACCTGTTCGAGCGGCAGGTCCTCGACGTTCACCACGATGGTGATGCGGGAGATGTCGGGGTGCTCGGTGACGCCCACGGCGAGGGAGTCGATGTTGAAGCCGCGGCGCGAGAACAGGGCGGCGATCCGGGCGAGGATGCCGGGGGTGTTCTCGACCAGGACGGAGAGCGTGTGCTTGGTGGACATGACTCGTGGTCTCTCTTTCGCTCTCGGTCTCAGTCGTCTTCGTTGTCGCCGAAGTCGGGGCGGACGCCCCGGGCGGCCATGACCTCGTCGTTCGAGGTGCCGGCCGCGACCATCGGCCACACCTGGGCGTCCTCGTGGACGATGAAGTCGACCACGACGGGCCGGTCGTTGATGGCGTTGGCCTCGGCGATGACCTTGTCGAGGTCCTCGGGGCGCTCACAGCGCAGCGCCACACACCCCATGGCCTCGGACAGCTTCACGAAGTCCGGGACGCGGGTGCCCTTGTTGGGGCCGATGTCCTCGGGACCGCTGTGCAGGACGGTGTTGGAGTAGCGCTGGTTGTAGAAGAGCGTCTGCCACTGGCGGACCATCCCGAGGGCGCCGTTGTTGATGATGGCGACCTTGATCGGGATGTTGTTCAGGGCGCAGGTGGTGAGTTCCTGGTTGGTCATCTGGAAGCAGCCGTCGCCGTCGACCGCCCAGACCGCGCGGTCGGGCATGCCGGCCTTGGCGCCCATCGCGGCGGGGACCGCGTACCCCATCGTCCCGGCGCCGCCGGAGTTGAGCCAGGTGGCGGGCTTCTCGTACTGGATGAAGTGCGCGGCCCACATCTGGTGCTGGCCGACGCCCGCCGCGAAGATCGTGCCCTCGGGGGCGAGTTCGCCGATGCGCTCGATGACGTGCTGCGGGGAGAGCGAGCCGTCCTCGGGCTGCGTGTAGCCCAGCGGGTAGGTCTCGCGCCAGCGGTTGAGGTCGGTCCACCAGGCGGTGTAGTCGCCGGTGTGGCCCTCGGTGTGCTCGGCCTGGACGGCCTGCACCAGGTCGGCGATGACCTCGCGGGCGTCACCGACGATCGGCACGTCGGCGGCCCGGTTCTTGCCGATCTCGGCCGGGTCGATGTCGGCGTGGACGATCTTCGCGTACGGGGCGAAGCTGTCCAGCTTGCCGGTGACGCGGTCGTCGAAGCGGGCTCCGAGGGCGACGATCAGGTCGGCCTTCTGCAGCGCGGTGACGGCGGTGACCGCACCGTGCATGCCCGGCATTCCCACGTGCAGCGGGTGGCTGTCGGGGAATGCGCCGAGCGCCATCAGGGTGGTGGTGACGGGCGCTCCGGTGAGCTCTGCCAGGACCTTCAGCTCGGCGGTGGCCTGCGCCTTGAGGACGCCGCCTCCGACGTACAGGACCGGGCGCCTGGCCGCCGTGATGAGTTTGGCGGCCTCGCGGATCTGCTTGGCGTGCGGCTTGGTCACCGGGCGGTAGCCGGGCAGGTCCTGCTGCGGCGGCCAGGAGAAGGTCGTCCGCGCCTGCAGCGCGTCCTTCGCGATGTCCACGAGGACCGGGCCCGGGCGTCCCGTCGAGGCGATGTGGAAGGCCTCGGCGATGGTGCGCGGGATGTCCTCGGCCTTGGTGACCAGGAAGTTGTGCTTGGTGATCGGCATCGTGATGCCGACGATGTCCGCCTCCTGGAAGGCGTCCGTGCCGATGGCCTTGGAGGCCACCTGGCCGGTGATCGCGACCATCGGGACGGAGTCCATGTGGGCGTCGGCGATCGGCGTGACCAGGTTGGTGGCGCCGGGGCCGCTCGTCGCCATGCAGACGCCGACCTTGCCGGTGGCCTGCGCGTACCCGGTGGCCGCGTGCCCCGCACCCTGCTCGTGGCGGACCAGGACGTGGCGCACCCGGGTGGAGTCCATCATCGGGTCGTAGGCCGGGAGGATGGCTCCGCCGGGAATGCCGAACACCGTGTCGGCCCCGACTTCCTCGAGAGAACGAATGAGGGACTGCGCACCCGTGACGTGCTCGACGGGGGCGGGCTGCTGTCCTGAGGTTCGGGGCCGCGGCTGCGGATGGTGGGCCCCGGTGGCCTGCTCGGTCATCGGCATTCTCTTCTCGAAGCTGAGGGTTTTTGCGGGGGTTTTGCGGGGATTTGGCGGGTGCCAGTGCAACAAAAAACCCCTCGTGCCGTGAGGCAAGCGAGGGGAGCGCGCCGGGTGCGGTCGCGGGGACTCCGGTGTTCGGACCGGTCAGTCCCAGCTTCAGCCGACGCGCTTTCCAAGTACGAGAATTCGGGTGCGCATGGCATTGACCCTCCCCCCGGCACACAGTGCCTGTCAAGTAGGTGGGACGGGGGTCTCATCATGTGAACGGGCGTAGGCCGTGGGGCCGCCCGTGTACACCGCCTGCGGCACGCCGTACGTCCCCGTGGGGGCGCCCGGGTACCCGGCGGAGGCGCTGCCCGCGTACGGCCCCGTGGGCCCGCCCGCGAGGACCGGCTCGGCGGGACCGAGCGGCACCGGATACTCCCCGAGGGAGAGCGCGCGGCGCAGCCGGTACTCGTCGAGCGGGCCCGCGAACGCCGCCCCTTGGCCGTGTGTGCACCCCATCGCGCGGAGCGCGGCCACCTGTTCCGGTTCGTCGACGCCGTCGGCCACGGAGATCAGCCCGAGGTCGCCCGCGATGCGCAGCAGTCCGGAGGTGATCTTGTGCAGCCGCGCGGACTCGACGACGCCCTCGACCAGACCGCGGTCCAGCTTCAGGATGTCGACGGGGAGCCTGCGCAGCGCGGTGATCGCCGCGTAACCGCTGCCGAAGCCGTCGAGCGCGATGCGCACACCGAGCCTGCGCAGGGCCGCGAGGCGCCGCTCCAGCTCGTCCAGGGAGACCCGGGGGTCGCTGCCGGTGAGCTCGATGATGAGCGCGCCGGAGGGCAGGCCGTGCCGGGTCAGGAGCGCCTCGATGGAGCCCATCGGCAGCGAGCGGTCGACGAGCCTGCGGGCGCTCATCCGAACGGCGACGGGCACCGCGTGGCCGGCCCTGCCGCGCTCGGCGGCCTGCTCGACGGCCTCCTCGAACATCCAGCGCCCGAGCTCGGCCGCGCGGGCCGCGCTCTCCTTGCCCTCCCTGCCGTCCCGGGTCTCCGAGACCCTGAGGAACTCGGCGGGCGTGAAGAGGATGCCCTGCGCCGAGCGCCAGCGGGCCTGCGCCGCGACCGCCGTGATCCGGCCGTCGTCGAGGCGGACCACGGGCTGGTGGAGCAGCGCGAACTCGCCGTCGTGCAGCGCCGCGCGCAGCCGGGTGGCGAGCTCCGCCTTGCGCACGACGTCGGCCTGCATCTGTGGTGCGTACAGCTCGACGCGGCCCTTGCCCGCGGCCTTCGCGCGGTACATCGCCAGGTCGGCGTTGCGCAGCAACTCCCCCGCACCGATGCCCGGTTCGGCGAACGCGACGCCGATGGAGGCCGCCACGCGCACGTCGTTGCCGTCGATGGCGTAGGGCTGGGAGAGGGTGATTCTCAGCCGGTCGGCCAGCTCGTAGATGTGCCGTTCCCTGGCGGCCTGGTCCCTGGTCCCGTCGCCGACGATGAGAGCCGCGAACTCATCGCCGCCGAGCCGGGAGGCGGTGTCGCCCGAACGCACCGCCTCCTGGAGTCTGCGCGCCGCCTGGATCAGGAGCTCGTCACCGGCCTGGTGCCCGATGGTGTCGTTGACGGCCTTGAAGCCGTCGAGGTCGATGAAGAGCACGGCCGTGCCGCGGTCAGTCACTCTGCGGCCGGCCAGTGCCTGGCCGACGCGCCGGGTGAACAGGGCGCGGTTGGGCAGGTCGGTGAGCGGGTCGTGCTCGGCGTTGTGCTGCAACTGCGCCTGGAGTCTGACCCGTTCGGTGACGTCCCTGCTGTTGAAGATGAGGCCGCCGTGGTGGCGGTTGACGGTGGACTCCACGTTCAGCCAGGCGCCGTCACCGGACTTGAAGCGGCACTCGATGCGGGTGGTGGACTCCTCCGCGGGGTCGGCGGCGAGGAACCTGCGGATCTCGTGGACGACGCGGCCGAGGTCCTCCGGGTGCATGAGGGTGGCCAGTTCGGAGCCGACGAGGTCGTCCGCCTCGCGGCCGTAGACCCCGGCGGCGGCCGGGCTCACGTACCGCAGGATGCCGTTCGGCGCGGCGATCATGATGACGTCGCTGGAGCCCTGGACCAGGGACCTGAAGTGGTTCTCCTTCTGGGCCAGTTCCTGGGTGAGCGTGATGTTGTCCATGAGCATGATGCCCTGGCGCACGACGAGGGCGAGCACCACGGCGCCGCCGGTGAAGAGCACCACGCGGTCGACGCTCTGGCCGCTGAGCGCGTTGTAGAGGATCCCCAACGTGCAGACGGCGGCGGCCAGATACGGGGTGAGGGCGGCGAGGGAGCCGGCGATCGGGCGGGGCGCCGCGGGGCGCGGCTCCTGCGGTTCGCTGTCGTACGGCACGTGCGCGGAGTCCGTGCCGTGCGCCCCGCGCGCGTGCCAGGGGGCGGCCCATGGGGCGTACGCGAGGAGCAGCGAGCCCGCGAACCAGCCGGCGTCCAGGATCCGGCCCGACTGGTAGGTGTCCTTCAGGAGCGGGGTGCTGAAGAGCGCGTCGCACATCACCGTCAGGGCGAGCGCGCCGATCGCGGTGTTCACCGGGGCGCGCTGGGCGGCCGAGCGCCTGAAGTGCAGCGCGAGCACCACGCTGACCAGGGCGATGTCGAGGAGGGGGTACGCGAGGGCGAGCGCGCCCTGCAGCACGCCCTGGCCCTCGAACCTCGCGGCGCGGGCGAGGGCGAGGCTCCAGGAGAGGGTGAGGAGCGAGCCCCCGATGAGCCAGGCGTCGAGGCCGAGGCAGATCCAACCCGCCCTGGTCACCGGGCGCTTGGCGAGCACGAGCAGGCCGATGATGGCGGGCGGGGCGAAGCAGACGAAGAACACGTCGGCGAGGCTGAGCGCCGGCACCTCCGCGTCGAGCACGACCTCGTACCACCCCCAGACCGCGTTGCCGCACGCCGCCATCGCGGAGGAGAGCGCGAACAGCAGCCATGCGGGTCGAAAGCGGCTGTGCCGGGTGCGGGCGTACCGGAAGCAGGAGATCGCGGCGGCTCCGGCGGCTACACTCAGGCCGAAGTCGCCCATGAACCGGGCCAGTTGGGGCGAGCCCCAGCCGAGCGCGGATCCCGTGGCGTAAGCCCCGCAGATCAGCAGGAGCGCCACCTGGGAGGCCGGACCGCGGCCGCCGTGCAGCGGACGCCGGACCGACGGCGCCCGCCGCGACAGGGTCGCCACGCCGGCGTCGAGGACGGCGGTGGAGGCCACCCGGCCGCTCACCGGGCCGCCTTGGTCCGTGCCGCTCCCGTGTCCGTCCGACCCGTGCGCCGGCCGGGCCGGCACGGGCGCTGGTGGGTGCGGCGTCGGCCGCTCGCGCGGCTCCCGACTCGCCTGCGTCGGCGGGCAGGTGCACGCCAGAGGCGTCGGCTGCGCTCCCGCCGCGTCGGATTTTTCGCCCATAGGCCGTGCATCGCCCGTCGCCCCCCTCGCAGTTCTCAACATCTCGTCCCCGCGCCGAACGGTTCACGGCGCATCCCCAATCGGGACGATACACCAGACTCGTCACTCAGGGACATAGCTCCTCTACGCTCCGTGACGGCAGGCGGAGAAGCGAACACGAGGCGCACGCAGGCGGACGCGGAGCGTGCGCAAATCGCTCCCGGGTGATCAACTGCCCGTGGTGAGCACGATGTTGTCGAGAGGCTTCCCGGCCGCGTACGAACTCAGCTGCGCGGCCAGCAGACGCTTGGCGCGCGGCTCGAAGGCGGAGGTGGAGCCTCCGACGTGCGGGCTGATGAGCACTCCCGGAGCGTGCCACAAGGGGTGGCCGGCGGGCAGCGGTTCCGGGTCGGTCACGTCGAGGGCGGCGGTGATCCGTCCCGACTCCAGTTCGGTCATGAGCGCTTTGGTGTCGACCACGGGTCCGCGGGCGACGTTCACGAGCAGCGCGCCGTCCTTCATGCGGGCCAGGAAGTCGGCTCCCACCAGCCCGCGGGTGGCATCGGTGAGCGGGGTCGAGAGGATGACGACGTCCGCTTCGGGCAGCAGCGACGGCAGTTCGGTGAGCGGGTGCACGGGGCCGCGCTCCGTGGTGCGTGCGGAGCGCGCGACGCGCGCCACCCGCGCGCACTCGAAGGGGGCGAGCCGGTCCTCGATGGCGGCGCCGATCGACCCGTACCCGACGATGAGCACCGACCTGTCGGCGAGCGCCGGATAGAACCCGGACCGCCACTCCTCCCGCCGCTGCCCCTCGACGAAGCGCGGAATGCCCCGCAGGGAGGCGAGGATCAAGGTGAGGGCGAGCTCGGCGGTGCTCGCCTCGTGCACCCCGCGGGCGTTGCACAAGCGCACACCGGGCGCGAGGAGCGGGATCCCGGGCTGCACGTGGTCGATGCCCGCGGTCAGGGTCTGTACGACGCGTAGCGACGTCATCGCGGACAGCGGGCGTACGGCGATCTCCGAGGTCTTCATATAGGGCACCACGTAGAAGGCGCAGTCGGCCGGGTCCGCGGGGAACTCCGGGCCGCCCGCCCAGAATCGGTAGGTGAATCCGGCTCCGGAGGCCTCGGGCAGCCCCGGGATCTCGTGCGCCGCGTACGGAAGCCATACGTCTGTCGTCATGGCTGGAGGCTAATGCGCGCCGCTCACGCACCGCCCGCGGGGAGGCAGCGCCCGGAGCTGTCGCGGCAGCGGTTAGTTTTGATGATCTCCGGACGAGGAGTGGGAGGGTACGGCCAGGTGGAGCGCAGGACGATCGGCGCGGGGGCGCTCGAAGTGGGCGCCGTCGGACTCGGCTGCATGCCGATGAGCTGGGCGTACACCGGCTCGCGGCAGCGCGGCGACGCGTCGCTGCGCACGGTGCACGCGGCTCTCGACGCGGCGGCCGCGGCGGGGCGCGGGGTGACGCTGCTCGACACCGCGGACATGTACGGGCCCTTCACCAACGAGCTGCTGATCGGCCGGGTGCTCAAGGAGCGGCGGGCGGAGGCGTTCGTGTCGACGAAGTGCGGGCTGCTCGTCGGCGATCAGCACATCGTCGCCAACGGCCGCCCCGGCTATGTGAAGCGGGCCTGCGACGCGTCGCTGCGGCGGCTGCAGACCGACACCATCGACCTGTACCAGCTGCACCGCCCCGACCCCGAGGTGCCGATAGAGGAGACCTGGGGCGCGATGGCCGAACTCGTCGCGGCCGGGAAGGTGCGGGCGCTCGGCCTGTGCGCGATGGGGGCGCGTTCGCACCGGCGTGCGGCGCCGGGCCGGCCGGGCCCTGGCCTGTACGACGGAACGGTCCGGCAGTTGGAGCGGATCCAGCAGGTCTTCCCGGTCACCGCGGTGGAGGCCGAGCTGTCGGTGTGGTCGCCGGAGGCGCTGGACACGCTGCTGCCGTGGTGCGCGGCGCGCGGGGTCGGGGTGCTCGCGGCGATGCCGCTGGGGAACGGTTTCCTCACCGGGACGCTGACGCCGGGCCAGGGGTTCGAGCCGGACGACCTGCGGGCCCGCCACCCCCGCTTCACCGCCGAGATGATGGCGGCCAACCAGTCGCTGGTGGTGGGGCTGCGCCGGGTCGCGGAGCGGCACGGGGCGACGCCGGCGCAGGCCGCGCTGGCCTGGGTCCTCGCGCAGGGCCCGCACGTGGTGCCGATACCCGGGGCCAAGCGGGAGCGCTGGGCGGTGGAGAACGCGGCCGCGGCGGCGGTGCGGCTGACGGAGGCGGACCTGGCGGAGATCGCCGCGCTGCCTGCGGCGCTGGGTTCATGGGACTGAGTCCCGATGTCGTGGCGGGGGAACGGGACCCCTCGGGGCGCGAGCGGTGTATGAACAGGAGAAGCGCCGCGTCGAAGGGATCCTGATCGTGCAACGACCTGCTGTCACAGCCGTGCTGGCCGCCGCCGCCCTCGTGTTCGCGGCCGGGTGCTCCTCCGGCGACGACGAGCCGTCCCACCGCGAGAGCCCGCCCGGGCGGGAGGGGACCGGTCCGCCCTCCACCGGCAAGGCGGGCGCCGATGCCCCGCCGGAGAAGGGTTCCGCGAAGGTCACCCGCACCCTCACCACGGACCTCAAGTCCCCCTGGGGCCTCGCGCCGCTGCCCGGCGGCGACCTGCTGGTGTCCTCGCGGGACGAGGGGACGATCACCCGGGTCGACGGGAAGACGGGCGAGAAGAAGAAGGTCGGCTCGGTGCCCGGCGTCTCCCCCGGCGGCGAGGGCGGCCTGCTGGGCCTCGCGCTCTCCCCGGCGTACGCATCGGACCACCTGGTGTACGCGTACTTCACGACGGAGTCCGACAACCGCGTCGCCCGCATGCTGTACGACGAGAAGAAACCCTCCGGCCAGCAGCTCGGCGCGCCCGACACCGTCTTCAAGGGCATCCCCAAGGGCATGATCCACAACGGTGGCCGGATCGCGTTCGGCCCGGACAAGATGTTGTACGCGGGCGCCGGTGAGACCGGCGAGACCGGCCTCGCGCAGGACAAGAAGTCGCTCGGCGGCAAGATCCTCCGCCTCACCCCGGACGGCGACCCGGCACCCGGCAATCCCTTCGGCGACTCCCCCGTCTATTCGTACGGACACCGCAATGTGCAGGGCCTGGCCTGGGACGAGCAGAAGCGGCTGTGGGCCTCGGAGTTCGGCCAGGACACCTGGGACGAGCTGAACGAGATCAAGGCGGGCGGCAACTACGGCTGGCCCGAGGCCGAGGGCAAGGCGGGCGAGAAGGGCTTCCGCGATCCGGTGGCCCAGTGGAAGACCTCACAGGCCTCACCGAGCGGCGTCGCCTATGCCGAGGGTTCCGTCTGGCTGGCGGGCCTGCGCGGCGAACGGCTGTGGCGCGTCCCGGTGCGGGGCGTGAAGGGCGAGCCGGAGCCGCAGGACTTCCTGAAGGGTGCGTACGGCAGGCTGCGCACGGTGGTGGCCGCGGGCGGCGACAAGCTGTGGGTGGTCACCAGCGAGACCGATACGCGCGGGACGCCCGAGAAGGGGGACGACAAGATCCTTGAGGTCCAGGTGACGTAGTCGGTCAGCTGTCGGAGTCGTCGGCCCGTTCGGTGGCCGAGGGGTCGTCGGTGGCCGAGGGGTCGTCGGGACGCGGGGACGGGACCGGTGGGCGAACGACCACCTTGCCCGAGGTCAGATCTATCGGCCCGCGCCCCGGATCGCCGTCGGCGAGGTCGACGCGGGTCAGCTCAAGGCGCTTCTGCTCGTCGTCCGTGTGCTTGCGCCCCGGCGCGAACAGGGCCTCGATCGCATTGAACACTGCGCCTCCCAGGAGCCGGGTCTCTGCCGTCAAGCGTAAGCGAGCCGGCCCGGAACCGGCCGGGACCCGGAAGGCGCAGGTCAGCGGTAGGGGTGTGCGTCAGTGTGGGGCGGGCTCGCCGGCCGTCGGGAAGAGGCGGAGCCGGTGGGCGAGCGCGGCGGCCTCGCCGCGGCCGGTGACGGACAGCTTGGCCAGGATGTTGGAGACGTGGACGCTCGCCGTCTTCGGGGAGATGAAGAGCTCCTCGGCGATCTGGCGGTTGCTGCGGCCCACCGCCACCAGGCGCAGCACGTCCCGCTCCCGGCTGGTCAGGCCGAGCGCCTCGGCCGGGTCGGCGGGGGCGGCGGGCGCGCGCGTGGCCTCCGCGGGGTTCAGGGTGAGGCGAGCGCGCTGGGCGAGGCCGGTGACGGAGTCCGACAGGGGCCGGGCGCCGAGCCGGTCGGCCACCTCTTTGGCCAGGCGGAGCAGGTGGGCGGCCCGGTCGCGGTCGGTGGTGTCCGGTGCGAGGAGGGCTTCGGCCAGGCGCAGGCGGGCGAGGGCGAGGTCGTGGGGGCGGTCGAGAGGGGTGAGGGCGGCGACCACGGCGCACCAGTCGTCCGGACCGTCGCGGCCTTCGGCGCGGAGCAGTTCGGCGCGGGTCCACTCGTCGTAGACCCGCCAGAGCGGGATGGGGGTGGCGAGGGTCTTGGCGGCGGCGCGGATGCGGCTCACGGCGGCGGGTCGGCCCGCCTCGGCGGCGGGCAGGCCGCGGGTGTCGGCCTCCATGGCGGCGGCGGCCAGGAGCAGGGGCCAGCCGTACCGCTGGGTGCCCACGGGGAAGCCGGTGGCCAGCGCGCGCTCGACCTCGGCGCGGCCGTCCAGGATGCGGCCCTCGCCGGCCGCGATGCCGACGGCGATGCGGATGAGCGGCAGGGTGTACTGGGGCTGCGGGTCGTGGCTGCCGTAGTGGTGGTGGGCCGACTGGATGTGGCGGGTGGCGGCGGCGTAGTCGCCGCGGAAGAGCGCCAGGCGGGCGGAGCACATCTCGGCGGTGCCGCGGGGCTTGGCGCTCTGCGCGCGGCGCTGGGTCCGGGCGGCGGCCTCGGCGCCCTCGTCCCAGCGGCCGACGGAGAGCAGCGACTCGGCGGCATTGGCCCAGACCCAGCCCTCGGTGTCGACCAGGCCGTACTTCCGGCAGAACTCGATGCCCTCCATGGCGACGCGTACGGCCTCGGCGGAGCGGCCGACGCCCTCCAGGGCCGAGGGGAGGTTGATGTGCGCCCGGCTCAGGTCGGTGACCAGGGCCTCGGCGATGACGCGCTCTCTGACCTCGTACATCTCGGCGAGGCCTGCCTCGGGGTCGCCGGCCTCGATGAGGAGGTTGCCGCGGGTGAGGCGGGCGTTGAGCTCGATGGAGTCGGCCTTGACCATGCGGGCGTACTCGACGGCGCGTTCGGCGGCGGCCATGGTCTCGGGGCCCGGGTCGTGGAGCATGCCCCAGGAGGCGCGGTGGACGAGCACGTCCGCGTGCACCTCGGAGGGCGGCAGGCCGCGCATCAGCTCCTGCGCCTTGGCGATCTCCGTCCAGCCGTCGCCGCGGCCGAGGGTGGAGACGAGGCGGGAGCGGGACACCCAGAACCAGGCGGAGCGCAACGGGTCCTTCTCCTCCGCCAGGAGGCGCAGGGCGCGCTTGGTGATCTTCAGGGCGCGCTCGCGTTCGCCGCACAGGCGTCCGGCGACGGTGGCCTCGGCCATCAGGTCCAGGTACTGCAGCGGGGTGGCCGGGTCGCAGCCGCAGGACGGGTAGCCCTCGACGAAGTCGGCGGGGCGCAGGGCGTCGCGGACGGCCTCGGGGGCGTCGTCCCACAGCTCCATCGCCCGTTCGAGCAGGCCCAGTTGTTCGGCGTAGGCGTGCCGGTGGCGGGCCTCGACGGAGGCGGCGAGCACGGCGGGCAGCGCCTTGGCGGCGTCGTGTGCGTGGTACCAGTAGGCGGCGAGGCGGGCGGCGCGCTGGTCGGCGGAGACCAGGGCGGGCTCGGCCTCCAGGGCCTCGGCGAAGCGGCGGTTGATACGGGAGCGTTCGCCGGGCAGCAGGTCGTCGCTGACGGCCTCGCGGACCAGGGAGTGCCGGAAGCGGTAGCCGTCGCCGTCCGGCGAGGCGTGCAGGATGTTGGCGCCGACGGCGGCCCGCAGCGCCTCGATGAGGTCGTCCTCGCCGAGCCCGGCGACCTCGGCGAGCAGGGCGTACTCGACGGTGGAGCCGCCCTCGGCGACGATCCGCGCCACCCGCTGGGTGTCCTCGGGCAGTTCCTCGACGCGGACCAGGAGGAGGTCGCGCAGGGAGTCGGACAGGCTCGCGCAGCTGCCGCCGTGCGAGGCGACG
The DNA here is from genome assembly GCF_042871345.1 of Streptomyces sp. NPDC005863. NCBI lineage: Bacteria > Bacillati > Actinomycetota > Actinomycetes > Kitasatosporales > Streptomycetaceae > Streptomyces > Streptomyces sp. NPDC005863. Next base: position 273,944 of record NZ_JBIAII010000001.1, read on the forward strand.
GCGAGCTCCTCGACGAAGAAGGCGTTGCCGTCGGAGCGGTCGAATATGTCGTCGACCAGGCCGGGTTCGGGTTCGGCCTCCAGTATCCCGGCCATCTGGCGGGCGACCTCGTCCCTGCTGAAGCGGCCCAGTTCGACGCGGCGCACGGTGCGCAGCCGGTCGAGTTCGGCGAGCAGGGGGCGCAGCGGGTGGCGGCGGTGGATGTCGTCGGCGCGGTAGGTGGCGAGCAGGACCAGGCGGCCGCCGCGCAGGGTGCGGAAGAGGTAGGCGAGGAGGTGGCGGGTGGAGGCGTCGGCCCAGTGCAGGTCCTCCAGGACGACGACCAGGGTGCGGCCTTGGGAGAGGCGTTCCAGGAGGCGGGCGGTGAGTTCGAAGAGCCGGGCCATGCCCTGTTCGTCGGAGCGGCCGCCGGAGGCGTGGCCCTGGATGTGCGGGGCGGGCGCGGCCAGTTCGGGCAGCAGCCTGGCGAGCTCTTCCTGCTGGCCCTCGGCCGCGGCGGCCAGTTCGTCGGGGAGCCGGCGGCGCAGCGCGCGCAGGGCGGTGGCGAAGGGCGCGAAGGGCAGGCCGTCGGCGCCGATCTCGACGCAGCCGCCGAGCGCGACGACGGCGCCCTGCCGCTCGGCGGCCGCGGTGAACTCCTCCACCAGGCGGGTCTTGCCGACGCCCGCCTCCCCGCCGAGCAGCAACGCCTGCGGCTCGCCCGGGCCGGGGCCCCCGGCGCTCTCGCGCGGGGTGCCCGTGGCGCGGGCGAGCGCTTCGTTCAGTACGCCCAGTTCAGCGGCGCGGCCGACGAACACGGGGCTGACAGACCTGGTCTCCACAGCGGCGAGCATCGCACAGCGTGCCGACCGCGCGGCACCCGATATCCGAGGGGCGGACACCGGGTTGACCGGCCCTTTCACGTCAGGCGGTCCGCGTGAAGCGGATCGTGCGCAGCCGGAGCGTCGCGCTCACCCGCCCCTCTCCTTCGTGGCGGGCCGACCGGCGGGCGGCGGCGCGGACCTTGCGGGCCTCGGTGACCCGGCGCTGCCGGTCGGCCACCCGGGCCAGCTCGGCGGCGCGCATCTGGTGCATCTCGTACTCGAACATCTCGTACCCCTCGGGTCGTGGTCGGTATCGCCGGTGTCGTTCTCTGCGATGTCTCCACTGTCGTTTCCCAGGGGGGTCCCCCACATCGGGCGGCTGCCGCATCTCCGGAGCGCCGGGGGCCTTAGACGCGACGAGGGGCGGGGCGGGGGCCTTAGCCCCTGCCCCGCCCCTGCCTTATGCGCGGGCGCGGACGGCTCAGGAAGGTGCGGAGGGCAGTCCGAGCAGCAGGTCGCTGTACTTGGCGACGGCGAGGATCAGCCCGATCACGCCGAGCGCGACACCCGCCCACGCCACGGACTTGATCCACGGCGCCTGCTCCTTGCCGGGGGCGCCGAAGGCGGGCCTGACCAGGACCACGAAGCCGACGATCAGCGCGGAGACCGCGAAGATGCCGGCGATCAGCGCGGTGGCCTGCCAGGAGTCGCCGTACATGGCCTGGAGCTGGTCGGAGACGCTGGCGGACTGCTTGGTCTCCAGCTGGCCCATGATGTTCGAGCGGGCCCCGGCGATGGTGCCGAGCCAGCCGCCGGAGAGGCCGATCACGCCGAGCGCGGCGGAGACGACGGCCGCGGCGCCCTGGCCGACGCCGGCGGACCGGACGGCCGGGCCCGTCGTGTCGTACGCGTCGTCGGCCTCGACCGCGTCCTCGTCCACCTCGGCATCGGCTCCGGCCTCGGTCTTCGCTTCCGACGTGTCGGAACCGGTCACTTCCTCGGTCTGGTCGGCGTCCTTGGCTCCGGTGGCGGCCTTGGTCACGGTCGCGTCGTCTGTCTTGGTACCCATGCTGCGCACCGTACGGACGGAGTCTGAGAGCTCTCTTAACGAGCGTCGGCCCCGGGCCCCGAGCCGTCCCGCGCCGCCCGCCACTGAGGGGCCAGGACGGACCAGACCTCCATGTCGTGCCGTATCCCCTGCCAGGGGAAGCTCTCGCGCAGCACGCCGTCCAAAGTGAGGCCGAGGCGTGCGGCGGCGGCCTTGCTGCGCTCGTTGCGCGAGGAGACCAGCCACTCCACGCGGTGCATGCCGCGCTCGTCCACGGCCCAGTCGATGAGGATCTTCGAGGCCCTGTTGACCAGGCCGCGGCCCGCTGCCGACGGCTCCAGCCAGACGCCGACCTCGCAGCCGTCCACGCTCGTGTCGAAGATCCGGAAGAAGACCCCGCCGACGAGCGTGCCGTTCAGCCAGATGCCGTGGAAGCGGCCGGTGTCGGCGGCCTGCCGGTCGGCGCGCGACTGCAGGAAGGTCCGCGCCGATTCGAGGTCGCGCACGGTGGTGGTGAAGGGCACCCACGGCCCCGCGTACTCCCGCGCCCGCTCGACGTGTTCGAGGAACTCCTGCGCCTGCCAGGGCTCGATCGGCCGCAGCTCAGCGCCCTCGCCCAGCGATATCGCGAACATCGTGCTCCCTCTCCCCGTGCGCGTCGTCGGCCACGTCACGCTGTCCGGGGATCCTCGCACGGGCGTCGCGCGGGTTCGAACGACATTCGGGCGGCTCGATGCTGATGCGCGGCAGGAGGCGGTCCAGGCGGCGCGGCAGCCACCAGTTGGCGCCGCCGAGCAGATGCATCAGGGCGGGTACGAGCAGGGTGCGCAGGACGAAGGCGTCAAGCGCGACGGCCGCGGCGAGCGCGATGCCGAACATCGCGATGACCCGGTCGCCGCTGAGCACGAAGGCGAGGAAGACCGAAATCATGATCACGGCGGCGGAGTTGATGACCCGGCCGGTCTCGGCGAGCCCCACGCGGACGGCACGCCGGTTGTCGCCGGTCTCCAGCCACTCCTCGTACATCCGGCCGACCAGGAAGACCTGGTAGTCCATGGAGAGTCCGAAGAGGACCGACACCATGATCACCGGGAGGAAGGGCTCGATCGGCCCCGCCCTGCCGAGGCCGAGCAGCTCGCTCCCCCAGCCCCACTGGAAGATCGCGACGACGACGCCGAACGCGGAGGCGACCGCGGCGACGTTCATCACGGCGGCCTTGAGCGGGATGCCGAGGGAGCGGAAGGCGAGCAGGAGCAGCACGCAGCCGAGCCCGATGACCACGCCCACGAAGAGCGGCAGCTTGCCGACGATGATCTCCGCGAAGTCGTCGTAGCTCGCGGTGACCCCGCCGACGTGCAGGTCGAGGGAGCTGCCCGCCTCGGCCCGGGGCAGCACGTCGTCGCGCAGCCGGTCGACGAGTTCGCTGGTCGCCTCGGACTGCGGGGCGGAGTCGGGGACCACGGTGAGCTGGGCCGTGCGGCCGCCGTCGTCGTACGTCACCGGGCCGACGGAGGCGACGCCGGGCGTCGACCTCAGCGTCGTGACGAGGTCGTCGACGGCGACCCGGTCGCCGGCTCCGTAGACCTCGCCGACCAGGGTCAAAGGCCCGTTCACGCCGGGCCCGAAGCCGTCGGCCAGCAGGTCGTACGCCTGCCGGGTGGTGGCCTTCGCCGGGTTGTTGCCCTGGTCGGAGGTGCCCAGGTGGAGGGCGAAGGCGGGCAGCGCGAGCACGGCCATGACGAGGACGGCGAGGCCGCCGAGCAGGCGGGGCCGACGCTCCACGAAGGCGGCCCAGCGGGCGGCGAACCCGGCCGGCAGCTCCGGTTCGGGCCCGTGCTCGGCGAGTCTGCGGCGCTCGCGGCGGCTGAGGGCGCGCGGTCCGATCCAGGCGAGGAGCGCGGGCAGCAGGGTCACGGAGGCGGCGACGGTGAGGACGACGGTCAGCGAGGCGGCGATGGCGACGCCGTTCAGGAAGCCGAGCCGCAGGACAAGCATGCCGAGCAGGGCGATGCAGACGGTGGCGCCCGCGAAGACGACCGCGCGTCCGGTGGTGGCGACGGCGCGCTCGGCGGCGACCGCCACGGGCAGGCCGCGTTTGAGGCCCTTGCGGTGCCGGGTCACGATGAACAGGGCGTAGTCGATGCCGACGCCGAGCCCGATCAGGGTGCCGAGCATCGGGGCGAAGTCCGCGACGGTCATCAGATGGCCGAGCAGCACGATGCCCGCGTACGCGGTGCCGACGGAGACCAGCGCGGTGGCGATGGGCAGGACGGACGCGGCGAGCGAGCCGAACGCGAGGAAGAGGACGACGGCGGCGACGGCCACCCCGACGACCTCCGCGAGCTGGGCGCTCTTGGTCTCGGTGAGCCCGACGGCGGTGCCGCCGACGTCGACCCGCAGATGGTCCGAGGCGGCTGCCTTGGCGGTGTCCACGACGGCCCGGGCGTCCGCCACGGAGATGTCGTCGGCCTGCTCGCGGAAGGTGACGGTGGCGTAGGCGGTGCGGCCGTCCGCGCTGATCCGCCCGGCGCCCCCGCCCTCGTACGGGCCGCTCACGTTGGCCACGGCGGGCAGTCCGGAGATCTCCCGCAGCGTGTCCGTCATCGTCTGTTCGACGTCGGCGGCGCGGACGGAGGTGCCGGGTCCGGTGTGCCAGACGACGGTGTCGCTGTCGCCGCCGAGGCCGTGGAAGTTGTCGTCCAGGAGCTGGGCGGCGCGGCCCGACTCGGTGCCCGGCACCTCGTAGTCGTTGGAGTACGCGGACCCGGCGACCGCGGCGGCCGATGCGGTGGCGCCCAGGGCGAGGAGCCACAGCAGGACGACGACGAGGCGGCGCCTGACGCACCACCGGGCGAGTGCGGCCACGGGCGGACTCCCTGGGTCACGTGTGGATCTTCACCGGGAGCAGTCCACGAACTGGGGCCCGCAAAGAACGCATGAGTGGCGACATCGACGCCGAGGTCACTTTGACAGCATTAAGAGATCCTTTGTCGCTTTCGTGTCCATCCTCACAAGGACACAAGACGTACGGGGCCACTCCGCGGCCCCGTACGTCTCACCCGCCCGTGCCCCGCGGGGCTCAGCCCGAGACGCTCGCGCGTCCGTTCTCGATGTGGCCCATGAGGCGCCGCCGGAACGCCGGGTCGCCGTCCGCGGTCACCTCGACGTCGTACCAGCCGTGCTCGTCGGCGGTGTGCCAGGCCACGGTGCGGCTGCTGCCCGCCCGGACGCGCACGGTCCGCGTCCGCGACCGGACGTCCGCCTCGTCCACGTAGCCGAGCGGCGCGACCGTGAAGACGAGGGTGCGCCGGCCGCGGTTGGCGAGGATCAGGTGGATCTCGCGGTGCGTGATCGCGGAACTGAGCCGCGCTCCCCCGCCGCCGGCCCCGCCCGTGCCACTCTTGCCGCCCGCGGCACCCTTGGCGCCCGCGAACTCGCGCCGGAAGCCGTTCGGTCCGGTGATGGTGAAGGCGTACGTGTCGCCGGGCACCGGCACGGTCCAGGAGCCCTTGCGCACCACGTCCTGGTGCTGCGGCAGGGCGAACTCACCCGCGTACGGGTAGAGCGCGAAGTGGGCGCTGGAACTGCCGCCGTTGCGCAGCCGCACGGTGAGCGCGCCGTCCTCGCCGGGCCATGCGTCCGCGTCGGGCCGGTAGGGCAGCGGGCGGGCGCGGCGGGTGCCGGGCTCCTGGACCGGCATGGACTGCTTCAGCGGCGGCTGCGGGGCCCAGCGGCCGCTGAACGCCGGTATGGCGCCCGGCTGTTCGAGGTCGGGGCGGCGGTGAGCGCGCCGGAAGTCGAAGGCGCCGGTGAGGTCACCGGTGACCTTGCGGCGCCAGGCGCTGATGTTGGGCTCGCGCACGCCCGTCCACTGCTCCAGGAAGCGCACCACGGAGGTGTGGTCGAAGACCTCGGAGCAGACGTAGCCGCCGACGGTCCACGGCGAGACGACGAGCATCGGCACCCGCACGCCGAGCCCGGTCGGCCTGCCCTCCCAGCGCTCCTCCCGCTCCTCGGCGCTGTCGCCGCCGGGCACGGGCGGCGGGACGTGGTCGAAGAAGCCGTCGTTCTCGTCGTAGTTGATGAAGACGGCGGTGCGGCGCCAGACCTCCGGGTGGGAGGCGAGGGCGTCGAGCACCTTGTAGACGATGGTCGCGCTGTGGATGGGCGAGGAGACGCTCGGGTGCTCGGAGTCCTGTGCGGAGGGCACCAGATAGGTGACCTTGGCGAGTTTGCCGCCGGCCACGTCCGCGGCGAACTTCTCGGCGAGTTCGCCGGTGGGCACGCGCCGCAGCCCGCGTTCGAAGAGCGAGCGCTCGCGCTTGTCGAGCGTGGCGACGCCCTCCTCCAGGGTGGCGAGCAGCGCGGCGCGCTCGGTCTCGTTCGCGGCGGCGCGCACCTTGGCGTAGAAGGCCTCCATGAAGGTGAGGCCGGTCCCGGCCAGGACCTTGCGCGCGATGGCCTTGAAGGTGGTGAAGAACTCGATCTGGTTGTCGGTGAAGTTCTCCCACTCGGTGTACGTGCGCCAGCTCACGCCCGCCTTCTCCAGGCGCTCGGCGTACGTGCCCCAGCCGTAACCGGGGTGGGTGCCCTCGTCGTACGCGTCGTTGCCGACGGCCCGTCTGCCGTTCGCCTCGTACCCCGTCTTCCCGCTCCACAGGTGGTTGCGGTTGGGGCTGGTGGAGCTGTGGATGGAGGAGTGGTAGGCGTCGCAGACGGTGAAGGTGTCGGCGAGTTCGTAGTGCAGCGGGATGTCCTCGCGCGTGTAGTACGCCATGGTGGCCGCCGTCTTGGCGGTGATCCAGCCGTCCATCCAGCCGTCGTGCCAGGCCTTGGCACCGCCGCCCCAGGAGTGGTCGAGCGCGCCGATGTACTGGAGGTCCCTCTTCTGGGTCTCGGCGGCCTGCCGGACCGGGAAGGGCAGGATGGTGCGCAAGGTGCCGGGCTGCTCGAACACCGGCTTGCCGCCCGGGAGTTGGACGGCGTTGCGGTCGCCGAAGCCGCGTACGCCGCGCAGGGAGCCGAAGTAGTGGTCGAAGGACCGGTTCTCCTGCATGAGGATCACCACGTGCTCGATCTTGTCGAGGCCGCCCTCGCGCGGCGGCTCGTGCGCGAGCGCCTCCTGCAGCGACGGCGGCAGGAAGGAGCCGACGGCGGCGACGCCGAGCGCGCCGCCCCCGATCGCCATCAGGCGTCTGCGCGAAATCTCGGGCGTCACGTGGGCCTCCCAGTGGTCCTGGCCGACATCCAATGGTTCTCTGCTGATCCATTGGCCTGTACGACGGGGACGCTAGTGACGCCCGGTTTCGATGGGAAGGCTGCGGGTCGAAGTCGGGGTGAACGTCCAAAAGGTCTCGGCCCGGGGGGCGTTGGGGGTACGCGGAAGGGGGCGGCGCACCCGTCGGATGCGCCGCCCCCTTCGTGCCGGGGAAGAGACCGTCAGCCCTCGCCGACGCCCAGCTTCGCCAGGATCAGTTCCTTCACGCGGGCCGCGTCGGCCTGGCCGCGGGTGGCCTTCATGACCGCGCCGACCAGGGCGCCGGCGGCCGCGACCTTGCCGCCGCGGATCTTGTCCGCGACGCCGGGGTTGCCGGCGATGGCCTCGTCGACGGCGGCCGTCAGCGCGCCCTCGTCCGAGACGACCTTGAGGCCGCGCTTCTCGACGACCTCGTCCGGCGTGCCCTCGCCCTTCAGGACGCCCTCGATGACCTGGCGGGCCAGCTTGTCGTTGAGGTCGCCCGAGGAGACGAGCTCGGTCACCCGGGCGACGTGCGCCGGGGTGATGGCGAGCTCTTCGAGGGCGGCGCCCGACTCGTTGGCGTGGCGGGACAGTTCGCCCATCCACCACTTGCGGGCCGACGCCGCGTCGGCGCCCGCCTCGATGGTGGCGACGATCGGCTCGACCGCGCCCGCGTTGAGGATCGACTGCATGTCGTGCTCGCTGATCCCCCACTCCTCGCGGAGCCGGTTGCGGCGCACGCGCGGCATCTCGGGCAGGCCGGCCCGCAGCTGCTCGACCCACGCGCGGGCCGGGGCGACGGGGACCAGGTCGGGCTCCGGGAAGTACCGGTAGTCCTCGGCGTTGTCCTTGATGCGGCCGGAGGTGGTGGAGCCGTCCTCCTCGTGGAAGTGCCGGGTCTCCTGCACGATGGTGCCGCCGGAGCCGAGCACCGCCGCGTGGCGCTGGATCTCGAAGCGCGCCGCGCGCTCCACGGAACGCAGCGAGTTGACGTTCTTCGTCTCGCTGCGGGTGCCGAACTCCTCGCGCCCGTGCGGACGCAGGGAGAGGTTCACGTCGCAGCGCATCTGGCCCTTGTCCATCCGGGCCTCGGAGACGCCGAGCGCCTTGATGAGCTCGCGCAGCTCGGCGACGTACGCCTTGGCGACCTCGGGGGCCCGCTCGCCGGCGCCCTCGATCGGCTTGGTGACGATCTCGATGAGCGGGATGCCGGCGCGGTTGTAGTCGAGCAGGGAGTGCGAGGCGCCGTGGATGCGGCCCGTCGCGCCACCGACGTGCGTCGACTTGCCGGTGTCCTCCTCCATGTGGGCGCGCTCGATCTGCACGCGGAAGATCTCGCCGTCCTCCAGCTGGACGTCCAGATAGCCGTTGAAGGCGATCGGCTCGTCGTACTGCGAGGTCTGGAAGTTCTTCGGCATGTCCGGATAGAAGTAGTTCTTCCGGGCGAACCGGCACCACTCGGCGATCTCGCAGTTCAGCGCGAGGCCGATCTTGATCGCGGACTCGACGCCGATCTCGTTGACGACCGGCAGCGCGCCGGGCAGGCCGAGACAGGTCGGGCAGGTCTGGCTGTTCGCGTCCTGCTTGAGCGTGGTCGAGCAGCCGCAGAACATCTTGGTCTTGGTGCCGAGCTCGACATGGACCTCCAGGCCCATGACGGGGTCGTACGTCGCGAGGGCATCCTCGTACGACACCAGGTCAGAAGTGACAGTCACGGTGAAACTTTCCCTCTCAGCCCAGCAGGACGTCGTCGTCGCCCAGCTTCTTCAGCTCGCGGTAGAGCAGAGCGAGGCCGGTGACGATGGCGGCGGCGGAGACAGCGGCGTCGATGAGTCGGAGCGTGTCGTGTTCCTTGCGGGCCATACGGGCCTGCTTGACCACGGAGATCGCGCCGAAGGCGGTGGTGCCCATCGACAGGTACGCGCCGGGCTTCGACTTCTTGAAACCCTTGGCCTTGGCAGTCATGGGGCTCATAGTGACGGTGCCTCCTCAAGCAGCGGGTGACCCCACCTTTCCACGAAGGCGGCCTCGACGGCAGCACCGACCTTGTACAGCCGGTCGTCCTTCATGGCGGGGGCGATGATCTGCAGTCCGACGGGCAGGCCGTCCTCCGGCGCGAGGCCGCAGGGCAGCGACATGGCGGCGTTGCCCGCCAGGTTGGTCGGGATGGTGCACAGGTCCGCGAGGTACATCGCCATCGGGTCGTCGGCGCGCTCGCCGATCGGGAAGGCGGTGGTCGGCGTCGTCGGCGAGACGATCACGTCGACCTGCTCGAAGGCGGCCTCGAACTCGCGGGTGATGAGGGTGCGGACCTTCTGGGCGCTTCCGTAGTACGCGTCGTAGTAGCCGGAGCTGAGCGCGTACGTACCCAGGATGACGCGGCGCTTGACCTCGTCGCCGAAGCCGGCCTCACGGGTCAGCGCGGTGACGTCCTCGGCCGAACGGGTGCCGTCGTCGCCGACGCGCAGGCCGTAGCGCATGGCGTCGAAGCGGGCCAGGTTCGAGGAGCACTCCGACGGCGCGATCAGGTAGTACGCGGAGAGCGCCAGGTCGAACGTCGGGCAGTCCAGCTCGACGATCTCGGCGCCGAGCTCCTTGAGCAGCTCGACCGACTCGTCGAACCGCTGGACGACGCCGGCCTGGTAGCCCTCGCCGCGGAACTGCTTGACGACGCCGACGCGCATGCCCTGTACGGAGCCGTTGCGCGCGGCCTCGACGACCGGCGGGACCGGGGCGTCGATGGACGTCGAGTCGAGCTCGTCGTGGCCCGCGATGGCCTCGTGCAGCAGCGCGGCGTCCAGGACCGTACGGGCGCAGGGGCCGCCCTGGTCGAGGCTGGAGCTGAACGCCACCATGCCGTAGCGGGAGACGCCGCCGTAGGTCGGCTTGACGCCGACCGTGCCGGTGACGGCCGCGGGCTGGCGGATGGAGCCACCGGTGTCGGTGCCCATGGCGAGCGGGCTCTCGTACGCCGCGAGGGCCGCGGAGGAGCCGCCGCCGGAGCCGCCCGGGATGCGGGTGAGGTCCCAGGGGTTGCCGGTGGGGCCGTACGCACTGTTCTCGGTGGAGGACCCCATGGCGAACTCGTCCATGTTGGTCTTGCCGAGGATGACGACGTCGGCGGCCTTCAGGCGCTTGGTGACCGTCGCGTCGTACGGCGGGATCCAGCCCTCGAGGATCTTCGAGCCGACGGTGGTCGGCACGCCCTCGGTGGTGAAGATGTCCTTGAGCGCGATCGGGACGCCGGCCAGCGGGCCGAGCTGCTCGCCCCTGGCGCGCTTCTCGTCGACGGCGCGGGCCTGCGCGAGGGCGCCCTCGCGGTCGACGTGCAGGAAGGCGTGCACCTTCTCGTCGACGGCCTCGATGCGGGCCAGGTGGGCCTCGGTGACCTCGACGGCGGTGAGCTCGCCGGAAGCGATCCTCGACGCGATGTCGGCGGCGGTGAGCTTGATGATGTCCGTCATGTTCTTAGTCCTCCCCCAGGATCTGCGGCACCTTGAAACGCTGCTGCTCCTGGGCCGGGGCGCCCGAGAGCGCCTGCTCGGGGGTGAGCGACGGACGGACCTCGTCCGCGCGCATGACGTTCGTCAGCGGCAGCGGGTGCGAGGTCGGCGGTACGTCTTGGTCGGCGACCTCCGAGACGCGGGCGACCGCGCCGATGATGTCGTCGAGCTGTCCGGCGAAGTGGTCGAGCTCCTCGGCCTTCAGCTCCAGACGTGCAAGGCGGGCGAGGTGGGCGACCTCCTCGCGCGTGATGCCAGGCATGCGGCGATCCTCAGGGGTGGTGAGTGTGTGGGTTGTGGGCCCAATCCTATGGGTCGGCGCGGGGTGCCCGTGAAACGGTTTCCCCGCCGCCGCCCCGAGGCCGCGCCTACTGCACCACGTGGCCCGAGGACTGGCCCATGTCGGAGCCCTCCGCGGAGGCCGCCGCGGCCTCCGCCGCGACGTCGGCCGGGCGGCGCCAGCCGCGCGAACCGCGCGCCCGCAGCCACGCCGTCGCCTCGTCCGCGGGCATCGCCGCGGCGACCAGCCAGCCCTGCACCGCGTCACAGCCGAGGTCCCGGAGACGCTCCCACGTCTCGTCGTCCTCGACGCCCTCCGCGACGACGAGCAGTCCGAGCGAGTGGGCGAGGTCCACGGTGCAGCGGACGATCTCGGCGTCCTCGTTGTCGACGGCGAGGCGGGCCACGAAGGAGCGGTCGATCTTCAGCTCGCTGACCGGGAGCCGGCGCAGATGGACCAGGGAGGAGTAGCCCGTGCCGAAGTCGTCGAGGGACATCTTGACCCCGTGCCCGGTGAGCCCGGCCAGCGTGTCCGCGGCCCGCTGCGGGTCCTCCAGGAGCACGTGTTCCGTTATCTCCAGCTGCAGCGCGCCCGCGGGGACCCCGTGCCGGGCCAGCCGGGCGGCGACCGCTCCCGCGAAGCCGGGGGTGTGCACGTCGCGCGGCGAGACGTTGACGGCGACGGGCACCTTCAGCCCCTGGGCCTGCCACTTGGCGACCTGGCCGAGCGCGGTCTCCAGGACGTACTCCGTCAGGTGCGGCATGAGGCCGGAGGACTCGGCGATGGCGATGAACTCGTCGGGCGGCACCTTGCCGCGCTCGGGGTGCACCCAGCGCACCAGCGCCTCCAGGCCCGCCACCTTGCCGTCGAAGCGGACCTTGGGCTGGTAGTGCAGCTCGACGTCGCCGGCGTCCAGGGCGCGGCGCAGGTCGCCCAGGAGGCCGAGCCGGTCGGGGGTGTTGGAGTCCCGCTTGGACTCGTACACCTCGACGCCGGTGCGGTCCCGCTTCGCCTGGTACATCGCGACGTCCGCCCGCCGGAGGAGCCCCTCCGCGTCGAGCGCGTGGTCGGGGAAGACGGCGAGGCCCGCGCTGGCCTCCAGGACGAGGGTCAGGCCGTCCAGGTCGAGCGGGGAGCCGAGCGCGGCGACCAGCTGGCGCGCCGCGCGGGTGGCCGACGTGGTGGAGTCGGCGACCGGCAGCAGCACGGCGAACTCGTCGCCGCCGAGGCGGGCGGCCTCCGCGCCGCGCGGCAGCGCGACCCGCAGCCGGTCCGCGATCTGCAGCAGCAGCCGGTCGCCCGCGAGGTGGCCGAGGGTGTCGTTCACCGACCGGAAGCGGTCCATGTCGATCAGCAGCAGGGCGGCCCGCGCCCCGATCCGCTCGGCGTCGTCGAGGGCCGTCCAGGTGCGCTCCAGGAGCCACTGGCGGTTGGGCAGGCCGGTGAGCGGGTCGCGCAGCTGCTCCTCGGCCCGCGCGCGGGCGATCCAGAGGGTGGAGTCGAGGGCGACCAGCGGGATGGCGAAGAGGGGCAGCAGGATCGGCAGGGAGATCGCCACGACGCAGATCAGCGGGGCGATGCCGAGCAGCGCGATGCCGAGGAGCCCCTGGCGGACCAGGGCGGTGCGGGTGACGGTCGGCAGGGCGCCGGTGCGGGGCGCGTGCACGTACCAGAGCAGGACGCGGGTGACGGCGAGGTAGGCGACGGCGACCAGGGCCACTTGGGGGGCGGTGTAGAGGTCCCAGGTGTCGGGCAGCCAGGGGGACTCGGCGCTCGGCGACGTGCCGAACGCGGCCAGGGCCAGCGCGCCCGCGCCGATGCCGAGGATGTCGACCGCGCCGTGCAGCACGCCCTGGCGCCTGCGGTGCCTGCGGGCGACGCCGACCAGGACGACGACGGTGAGGCTGACCATGCCGGCGGGCACCCAGCCGTAGAGCAGCAGGACGGCGACGGTGAGCGCGCCGCCGGAGCCGGTGCCGCCCCACCAGCGGTCGCGGCCGAGGGCGACCAGGTGGCCGACGATGAAGCCGGTGAGGATGGCCAGGGACCAGCCCGCGGAGCCGGTCGGGAACAGCGCGTGCCGGCCCGTGAAGGCCTGGAAGAAGCCGGTGCCGAGCAGCACCGCGGCGGCCGTGACGATCGCGACGGGCAGCAGCGGCCAGGCGTCGCGGGCGTCCTGGGCGGTGGGTCCGAGGGCGCCCGAGGTGGCCGCCGCCGGGCTCTCCGCGGGGCTGCGCGCGCCGGAGATCCAGGCCCGCTCCCGGGGTTCGACCGCGGTGCTCAGCGTGCCGGATCCACAGCCGCCGACGGCGGTCGACGCGGGGTGCGGTCCGGTGGCCGGTGCTGTCCTGCGGCCGCGCAGCCAGACGCTCGGCGCGCGCCACAGGCGCGCGCGCAGCCGTGAGTCCGGGGCGGCGCTCTCGGTCGGTTCCATTCCCGTCCCTCTCACAGCCGGCGGTGCCCACGCCACGCGGACTCGGCCCTGAGTCGGCCGCGTCCCCTCGTACTTCCCCGGTTCCTCGCGAGCAAGGAGACGCGCTGCTCCCGGACTCGCGCCGAGCGGGGATGCCCCTTTCCTCGCTCTTGATGAGCAGGAGATACCCCGTTCGCAGCGGGGCACGGCAGGCGCACACCTCAACAGTAGGCCGCAGAAGGCTTCCACGGGCAGCGGTCGACTACGGTTGCCCGAATGCGACCCGGCCACCCGTATGCATCTGATATGCGCTGAACGGGTGGCCTTCAACCGCTACTCCTCGGTCGGAAGCGCGACTTCCGTTGCCGCGTCCGGTCCTTGTTCGAGCAGGACGACGAAACCGTCCTCGTCGAGAACCGGAACCTTCACCTGCATGGCCTTGTCGTATTTGGATCCGGGGTTGTCACCGACGACCACGAACGACGTCTTCTTGGAAACGGAACCTGTCACCTTCGCGCCACGGGACTGCAGCGCCTCTTTCGCGCCATCCCGTGTGTAGTGCTCGAGGGTTCCGGTGACGACCACCGTGAGGCCTTCGAGCGGACGCGGACCCTCGTCCTCGCCGCTCGACTCCTCCTCCGTGCGCACCCCGGCAGCCCGCCACTTGCGCAGGATCTCCCGGTGCCACTCCTCGGCGAACCACTGTTTGAGTGAGGCCGCGATGATCGGGCCGACGCCCTCCACCGCGGCCAGCTCCTCCTCGGTGGCCTGTTCGATGCGGTCGATGGAACGGAACTCACGGGCCAGCGCCTCGGCGGCCACCGGGCCGACGTGCCGGATCGAGAGGCCCGTGAGGACCCGGGCGAGCGGCCGGTCCTTGGCCGCCGCGATGTTCTCCAGCATGGCGAGGGTGTTCTTCTTCGCCTCGCCCTTCTGGTTGGCGAAGAAGGTGACGACCTTCTCCTCGCCGGTCTTGGGGTCGCGCTTGGGCAGCCCGGAGTCCTGGTCGAGGACGTACGACTTGATGGGCAGGAGCTCCTCGACCTTGAGGTCGAAGATGTCGCCCTCGTCGCGGATCGGCGGCTCGGCGGGCTCCAGGGGCTGGGTGAGGGCGGCCGCCGCGACGTATCCGAAGTTCTCGATGTCCAGGGACTTGCGGCCCGCGAGGTAGAAGAGACGCTCGCGCAACTGGGCGGGGCACGATTGGGCGTTGGGGCAGCGGAGGTCGATGTCGGCCTCCTTCATGGGCCGCAGCGCCGTGCCGCACTCGGGGCACTCGGCGGGCATCACGAACTCGTGCTCGCTGCCGTCCCGCAGGTCCACGACGGGGCCGAGGATCTCCGGGATGACGTCACCGGCCTTGCGCAGCACGACCGTGTCGCCGATGAAGACGCCCTTCTTCTTCACCACGTCCTGGTTGTGCAGGGTCGCGAACTCGACCTCGGAGCCGGCCACGGTGACGGGCTCCACCTGCGCGTACGGCGTGACGCGGCCGGTGCGGCCGACGCCGACGCGGATGTTGATGAGCTTGGTGTTGACCTCCTCCGGCGCGTACTTCCAGGCGATGGCCCAGCGCGGGGCGCGCGAGGTGGAGCCGAGGCGGCCCTGGAGCGGGATCTCGTCGAGCTTGACGACGACGCCGTCGATCTCGTGCTCCACGGAGTGGCGGTTCTCGCCGAAGTACGCGATGAAGTCGCGCACGCCGTCGAGGCCGTCGACCACCTTGTTGTGCTTGGCGGTGGGCAGGCCCCACTCGTGCAACAACTCGTAGGCATGGCTGAGGCAGTCGATGTCGAAGCCCTCGCGGGCGCCGATGCCGTGCACCACCATGTGGAGCGGGCGGGTCGCGGTGACGCGCGGGTCCTTCTGGCGCAGCGAACCGGCCGCCGCGTTGCGCGGGTTGGCGAAGGGCTTGTCGCCCGCCTCGACCAGGCGGGCGTTGAGCTCCTCGAACTTCTCCATGGGGAAGAAGACCTCGCCGCGGACCTCGACGAGGGCCGGCACGCGGTCGCCCTTGAGGCGCTGGGGGATGTCGGCGATGGTGCGGACGTTCGGCGTGATGTCCTCGCCGGTGCGGCCGTCGCCGCGGGTGGCGGCGCGGGTCAGCTTGCCGTACTCGTAGGTGAGGTTGACCGCGAGGCCGTCGACCTTCAGCTCGCACAGCAGGTGGAAGTCGGGCGAGCCGACCTCCTTGGCGACGCGGTCGGCCCAGGCGGCCAGCTCCGCGTCGTCGAAGGCGTTGTCCAGGGAGAGCATGCGCTCCCGGTGCTCGACGGCGGTGAACTCCGTCTCGTACGCCCCCGAGACCTTCTGGGTGGGCGAGTCCGGGGTGCGCAGCTCCGGGTGCTTGTCCTCCAGGGCTTCGAGAGAACGCAGGATTTTGTCGAACTCGGCATCGCTGACGACCGGTTGGTCCTTCACGTAGTACCGGAAGCGGTGCTCCTCGATCTGTTCGGCCAGCTGGGCATGCTGGTCCCGTGCCTCGGCGGGCACAGATCCTTGCTGTTCGACAGCCACCGTTTCGTCCTCCCGTTACGTCATACCCAATTACTCAGGGTTGTCTGCAAGCGATCTCGCCGCCTTGACGCAGTGGGCGAGCGCCGCACGTGCGTACGCGGGAGACGCGCCCGCGAGACCGCACGACGGAGTGAGCGTGACCGACTCCGCGAGTGATCCCGGATTCAGCCCCAGCCTGCGCCACAACGTCCTGACACCCATGACGCTACCGGCAGGGTCTGACAATCCGCCGTCCACGCCCGGCACGACACCGGCGAAGAGCCGCGTGCCCCCTTCGACCGCCTCGCCGATCACCTCGTCGTCACGCTCGGTGAGGAGCGCGAAGTCGAACGAGATCGCGTCGGCGCCGGCCCGGCGCAGCAGCGCGAACGGCACGTCCGGCGCGCAGGAGTGGACGACCGCGGCCCCCTCGCCGCGCACGTCCAGGACGTCGCGCAGGGTGCTCTCGACGAGCTGGCGGTCCACGGCGCGGTGCGTGCGGTACGTGCTGGCGGTCTTGACCTGTCCGCGCAGTACGGCGACGAGCGAGGGCTCGTCGAGCTGGAGCACCACCTGGGCGCCGGGCACCCTGCGGCGCACGTCCGCGAGGTGGGCGCGCAGCCCTTCGGCGAGGGATCCGGCCAGGTCGCGGCAGGCGCCGGGGTCGGAGAGCGCGGCCTCGCCGTTCCTGAGCTCCAGGGCGGCGGCGAGCGTCCACGGGCCGACGGCCTGCACCTTCAGCGGCCCCTGATACCCCTGGGTGAACTCCTCCAGGGCGTCGAGGTCTTCGCCGAGCCAGGCCCTGGCCCGCCGGGTGTCGCGCCCCGGACGGTCGCCGATCCGCCAGCCGCTGGGCTCCACGCGCGCGTACAGGTCGACGAGCAGGCCCGCCGTGCGGCCGATCATGTCGGCGCCGGGCCCGCGCGCGGGCAGCTCCGGGAGGTACGGCATGCCCTGTTCGGGCCCCTCGAAGGTGCCGGTCACGGTCTTCGCGGCCTCGCGGGCGTCGCCGCCGGGCATCGACCCGATCCCGGTGGCCGGGACCGGGGTGAAGGCGTCGCTCATCGTCCCGGCCGCACCGTCAGGTCGTTGACCTCCGCGTCGCGCGGCAGGTCCAGGGCCATGACGATCGTCGTGGCGACCGACTCGGGGTCGATCCAGCGGGTCGCGTCGTACTCCTTGCCCTCCTGCTGGTGGACCTTGACCTGCATGGCGCTCGCCGTGCGGCCCGGGTAGACGGAGGTGACCCGGACGCCGTTGCCGTGCTCCTCGTGGCGCAGCGAGTCGGCGAGGGCCTTCAGGCCGTGCTTGGAGGCGGCGTACGCGGACCACTCGGGTCCTGCGCTGAGGCCCGCGCCGGAGTTGACGAAGACCACGTGGCCCTGGGCGAGCCGGAGTTGGGGCAGGAAGTGGCGGGTGAGTTCGGCGGGGGCGATGAGGTTGACGTTGAGCTGGTGGCGCCAGGTCTTGGGGGTGAGCTCGCCGACCGGGCCGAGGTCGACGACGCCCGCGATGTGGAGCAGGGAGTCCACGCGCTCGGGCAGCGACTGGTGCCCGAAGGCCCAGGACAGCTTGTCGGGGTCGGAGAGGTCGCCGACGAGGGTGCCGGCGCCGGGGAACTCGGCGGCGAGCTCCTTGGCGCGGCCCGCGTCCCGCGCGTGCAGTACGAGGGCGTCGCCGCGTGCGTGGAGGCGGCGGGCGACGGCCGCGCCGATGCCGGAGCCCGCCCCGGTGATCACATGTGTTGCCATACCGGCCATGCTCGCATCACTGGGTGCCCGCGTATTCCTCCAGGTAGGCCAGCGCGCCGACGGGCTCCTCGGCGAAGAAGACCAGGTCGGTGAGTGGCACGGGCAGGAAACCCTCGTCCTCCATGCGGCGGAACTGCTCCTTGAGGCCGTCGTAGAAGCCCTCGGAGTTCAGCAGGACCACCGGCTTGGTGTGCTTGCCGTGCTTCTTCAGCTCCAGGATCTCGGTGGCCTCGTCGAGCGTGCCGGTGCCGCCCACCATGATCACTATGGCGTCGGCCTTCGCCAGGAGCAGCGCCTTGCGCTCGGCGAGGTCGCGCGCGATCACCATCTCGTGCGGCTCGACGACCTGCCGGGCCTTGGCGGCCAGGAAGTCCACGGAGACGCCCACGAGCCGCCCTCCCGCCTGGTGCACGCCGTCCGCGACGACCTTCATCAGACCGCTCTCGGAGCCGCCCCACACCAGGGTGTGGCCGCCCTTGCCGAGCAGTTCGGCGAATTCGCGGGCCGGGCGGGTGTAGCGGTCGTCGAGGTCGGCGGCGGAGAGGAAGACGCAGATGTTCATGCGGCCACGGTACGTTCCGGTGCTGAGACCACTCGCAGAGCACTCATCGAGGAGGGCACCTCATGGCCGCCGGACACCGGATCACCGTCGAGCAGGGCACGGACCACGTGCGCGTGGAACACGACGGGCAGGTCGTCGCCGAGAGCCGTCGTCCGCTGCTGCTGAGCGAGACGGGCTACCCGGTGCGCCACTACCTCCCGCCGGAGGACGTGCGCACGGACCTGCTGACCGCGTCGGACACCACGACGTACTGCCCGTTCAAGGGAACGGCCTCCTACTGGTCGCTGCCGGGCTCTCCCGACTCCGTGTGGGGGTACCCGGACCCGAAGTCGGCCGTGGCCGAGATCAAGGACCACTTCTGCTTCTACGAGGCGGAGGTCACGAAGCAGCCGTGAAGGTCCGTCGGTAGGCGGCCGGCGAGACGCCGAGCACGGCGCGCATGTGCTGGCGCAGGGAGTTGCCGGTGCCGAATCCCGCCCGGTGGGCGACGACGTCCACGGGCAGGTCGCTGGACTCCAGGAGCTGGCGGGCCAGCTCGATCCGCTGGGCGGCGAGCCACCGCCCCGGCGACATGCCGACCTCCTCCTGGAAGCGCCGCGTGAAGGTCCGCAGGCTCATCCGCGCGTGGGCGGCCAGTTCGCCCAGGGACAGCGGCTCCTGGAGCCTCTCCAGGGCCCACGCGCGCGTGGCGGCCGTCGTGGCGAGCGTCGGCTCGGGGACGGGCCGCTCGATGTACTGCGCCTGGCCGCCGTCGCGCCAGGGCGGTACGACGCAGACGCGCGCCACGTGGTTGGCGACGGCGGCGCCGTGGTCGCGCCGCACGAGGTGCAGGCAGAGGTCGATGCCGGCCGCGACGCCCGCCGCGGTCAGCACGTCGCCGTCGTCCACGAAGAGCACGTCCGCGTCGACCTTGATCCTGGGGAAGGAGCGCTGGAAGTCCTCGGCGACGTGCCAGTGGGTCGTCGCGGGGCGGCCGTCCAGGGCGCCGGTGGCGGCCAGCACGTACGAGGCGTTGCAGAAGGACACGATCCGGGTGCCGGGCCTGATCCTGCGCAGGGCCGCGGTCACCGCGTCCGGCAATTCCCCGCCCGCCATCCCCCGGTCGAAGGTGCGGGTGGGCGTGATCACCACGGTGTCCGCCGTCTCCAGGGCCTCGGGCCCGTGCTCGGCCGCCACCGTGAACCCGGAGTCGGTGCGCACCGGGCGCCCGTCCACGGTGCAGACGACGACGTCGTAGAGCGGCTCCGCGCGATCGTTCAGGGCGTTGCCGAAGACGCGGGAGGGGATGCCCAGCTCGAAGGCGTACGCGCCGTCCAGGGCGATGACGGCCACCCGGTGCGCGCCGCTGCGGTCGCCGAGCCCATTGAGGTTCATGGCCGAATCCTGTCACATGATGGCCAAACTGCCAGCACCGCACGGGCCCGGACCGCCGCACTCTTGGTCCCACCAGCCCGTTTGTCACCAGAGAAAGTTCAAGGCCATGAAGATGCGTGCCGTCAGCCCCCGCGCCTGGGGCGCCCCCGAGAACCTCGTCCCCGTGGAGGTGGACCGCCCCGAGCCCGGCCTCACCGAGATCCTGGTCCGGGTGCACGCGGCGGGCGTCAATCCCGTCGACTGGAAGACCCGCGCGGAGGGCACCTTCGGCACCTGGGGGGACACCCCGATCCTCGGCTACGACGTCTCGGGCGTCGTCGAGGAGGTCGGCCCCGGCGTGACCCTGTACCAGCCCGGCGACGCGGTGTTCGGCATGCCCCGCTTCCCCGAACAGACGGGCGGATACGCGGAGTTCGTGGCGGCTCCGGCCCGCCGCTTCGCGCCGAAGCCCGCGGGCCTCTCCCACGTCGAGGCCGCCGCGCTCCCCCTCGCCGCGCTCACCGCCTGGCAGGGCCTGGTCGAGACGGCCGGGCTCCGGGCCGGGCAGCGGGTGCTGATCCACGCGGCCGCCGGCGGCGTGGGCCACCTCGCCGTGCAGATCGCCAAGGCGCACGGCGCGTACGTGATCGGCACCGCGCGCGAGGAGAAGCACGCCTTCCTGCGGGGCCTCGGCGCGGACGAGGTCATCGACTACACGCGCGTGGACTTCACCGAGGCGGTACGCGACGTCGACATCGTCCTGGACGGCGTGGGCGGCGCGTACGGCGCCCGGTCCCTGGAGGTCATCCGGCCGGGCGGCCACCTGGTGACCCTGCCCGACCCCGGCGGTCTGCCGGACCAGGACCGCGCGCGTGAGCTCGGCGTGCACACGGGCTGGACCATCGTCGAGCCGGACCGCGCGGGTCTCCTGGAGATCGCCCGCCTGGTGGACGAGGGGAAGCTGCGCGTCGAGATCGACACGGTGCTCCCCCTGGAGGAGGCGGCCAAGGCCCACGCGCGGGGCGAACAGGGCCGCACCCAGGGCAAGATCGTGCTCCAGGTCGCGGACCGCTGAGGGAGGCGCGAGCCCGGCCTGATCCCGAAGGAAAGGCCTTGGGGCCGGTCCGGCGGACAGGCCCTAGACGCCCGCCGTCGCCCGCTCCGTCGTCGCGATCGTCGCCGAGCCCACCACGCGCGTGCCGTCGTACAGCACGATCGCCTGGCCGGGGGCGACGCCGCGCACGGGCTCGTCGAAGGAGACCCGCAGCTCTCCTTCGACGAGCTCGGCGGTCACCTCCGTCTCGCCGCCGTGCGCCCGCAGCTGCGCCGTGTAGGTGCCGGGCCCGGTGGGGGCGAGGCCGCACCAGCGGGGCTTGATCGCGGTCAGTCCGGTCACGTCGAGGGCGGCGGCCGGGCCGACCGTCACGGTGTTGTTCACCGGGGAGATGTCCAGGACGTAGCGCGGCTTGCCGTCCGGGGCGGGGGTGCCGATGCGCAGGCCCTTGCGCTGGCCGATGGTGTAGCCGTACGCCCCCTCGTGGGTGCCGAGGACCTCCCCGGACTCGTCCACGATGTCGCCCTCGGCCTTGCCGAGGCGGGAGGCGAGGAAGCCCTGGGTGTCGCCGTCGGCGATGAAGCAGATGTCGTGGCTGTCGGGCTTCTTGGCCACGGCGAGCCCGCGGCGCTCGGCCTCCGCGCGGATCTCCTCCTTGGTGGTGACCGTGTCGCCCAGGGGGAACATCGCGTGGGCGAGCTGGCGGTCGTCCAGGACGCCGAGGACGTAGCTCTGGTCCTTGGCCATGTCGGAGGCGCGGTGCAGCTCGCGCGAGCCGTCCTCGTGGACGATCACCTTGGCGTAGTGGCCGGTGACGACCGCGTCGAAGCCGAGGGCGAGGGCCTTGTCGAGCAGCGCGGCGAACTTGATCTTCTCGTTGCAGCGCAGGCACGGATTGGGCGTGCGGCCCGCCTCGTACTCGGCGACGAAGTCCTCCACCACGTCCTCGCGGAACCGCTCGGCGAGGTCCCACACGTAGAACGGGATGCCGATGACGTCCGCGGCGCGGCGAGCGTCGCGCGAGTCCTCGATGGTGCAGCAGCCCCGCGCGCCGGTGCGGAACGACTGCGGATTCGCCGAGAGCGCGAGGTGCACTCCCGTCACGTCGTGCCCGGCCTCGGCGGCACGGGCGGCGGCGACGGCGGAGTCGACGCCGCCGGACATGGCGGCGAGGACACGGAGGGGGCGCTGGGCACGCTGCGGGGTCTCGGTCAAAGTCATAGCCCATACAGGGTACGGGGCGACGGGAACCGGACGCCCCCGAGTAAGCGTTGACGATCACATGGGGGAAGAAACCGAGGGTGCGGGCAAGGGGCCGGGGCGGCGCGGCATCGACCGGCGCACCCTGCTCATCGGCGGCGCGGCGGCTGCGGCCGGCTCGGCGCTCCTGGCCAGGGACGAGCTGGGGCGGCTGTGGTGGCGGCTGCCCGGCGTGGTCAAGCGGCGCGCGGAGGGCGAGGTGGACGCCCCCGGCGTGCAGTGGGTCGCGGCGTCGGACTACAACTGGCGGCGCGCGGACCGCCCCGACGACTACACGATCGACCGGGTCGTCATCCACGTCGTCCAGGGCGGGTACGACACGGCGCTGCGCGTCTTCAAGGACCCGTCGCACGGCGCCGCCGCGCACTACGTGGTGCGCAAGGACGGCCACATAGCGCAGATGATCCGCGAGCTGGACGTGGCGTTCCACGCGGGCAACAAGAGCTGGAACGAACGCAGCATCGGCATCGAGCACGAGGGCTTCGTCGACAAGAAGTCCTCGTTCACCGATGCGATGTACGCGGCGTCGGCGCGGCTCACCGCCGGGATATGCAGGCGGTACGACTTCCCCGTGGACCGCAAGCACATCGTCGGCCATGTGGAGGTGCCGGGCACGGACCACACCGATCCGGGGCCGCACTGGGACTGGGACCGGTACATACGGCTGGTGCGGGAGGCGCGGGAGCGCCCGGAGCGGCCCACGAAGAGGCCGGTGCCCGGCAAGTCCCAGCTCAGCCGGCCCCGGCAAGCCCTAGCTCAGCCGGTCCCGGCAAGTCCCAGCTGAGCCGACGCCCGGCGAGGCCTAGCTCAGCCCCGCCGACCGCGCCCGCTCCACCGCAGGGCCGATCGCCGCCGCCACCGCGTCGACGTCCCGTTTGGTCGAGGTGTGGCCGAGCGAGAAGCGCAGGGTGCCGCGGGCCAGGTCGGGGTCGGTGCCGGTGGCGAGCAGGACGTGGCTGGACTGGGCGATGCCCGCCGTGCACGCGGACCCGGTGGAGCACTCGATGCCCTGCGCGTCCAGGAGCAGCAGGAGCGAGTCGCCCTCGCAGCCGGGGAAGGTGAAGTGCGCGTTGGCGGGGAGCCGGCCGCCGGGCTCCGGGTCGCCGCCGAGGATCGCCTCGGGGACCGCCGAGCGGACCGCGGCCACCAGGTCGTCGCGGAGCGCGCCGACCTCGGCGGCGAACCGCTCGCGGTGGGCCGCGGCGTGCTCGCCCGCGACGGCGAACGCGGCGATGGCGGGCACGTCCAGCGTCCCGGAGCGCACATGCCGCTCCTGGCCGCCGCCGTGCAGCACCGGTACGGGGCTGTACTCGCGGCCGAGCAGCAGTGCGCCGATGCCGTACGGCCCGCCGATCTTGTGGCCGGAAACGGTCATCGCGGCGAGCCCGGAGGCGCCGAAGTCGACGGGGATCTGGCCGTAGGCCTGCACGGCGTCGGCGTGCAGCGGGACGCCGAACTCCTGGGCGACGTCGGCGAGTTCGCGGATCGGCATGATGGTGCCGATCTCGTTGTTGGCCCACATGACGGTGGCCAGGGCGACGTCGTCGGGGTCGCGCTCGATGGCCTCGCGCAGCGCGTCGGGGTGGACGCGGCCGTGCCGGTCGACCGGCAGGTATTCGACGGTGGCGCCCTCGTGTTCGCCGAGCCAGTGCACGGCGTCGAGGACGGCGTGGTGTTCGACGGGGCTGGCGAGCACCCGGGTGCGGGCGGGGTCGGCGTCGCGCCGGGCCCAGTACAGGCCCTTCACGGCGAGGTTGTCCGCCTCGGTGCCCCCCGAGGTGAAGACGGTCTCGCTGGGGCGTGCGCCGAGCGACTCGGCGAGCGACTCGCGGGCCTCCTCGACGGTGCGTCGCGCCCGCCGCCCCGCCGCGTGCAGCGAGGAGGCGTTGCCGGTGACGGCGATCTGGGCGGTCAGCGCCGCGATCGCCTCCGGGAGCATCGGAGTGGTCGCTGCGTGGTCGAGGTAGGCCATGGTGCGCACGATTCTACGAGCCGTGCGGTGCGCCGCGCCCCGGCGGTATCAGCCCGCGACCGGTATCAGCCCGCGAGACCCCAGGACACGGTGTTGTCCATCGAGACGAGGACGGCGAGCACGACGAGGTCGGCGACGCCGAGCCCGAGTCCGAGCAGCGCGCGGCCCCGGCGGGCGGTGCCGCGCCACAGCGCGATGCTCGCGAGAACGATCGCGACGGGCCCGAGAAAGACGTTGAGGACCAGCAGCCCGAGCAGGCCGAGGACGAAGGAGGCGACGGCCATGCCGTTGGTGTCCCGGCGGCCGGTGGGGCGCTCGGGAGCGCTTTGGGTGGCGCCGCCGGCGGTGCGCTCAGCGGTGCGCTCGGTGGGGCGTTCTGCGGTGAGTTCCATGGTGCGACTCCTGACAGGTGGAGGTGTCGTACGGAGCGGATCAGCGGCGTCCGGCGGTGTCAGCGGTGCCGCGCGTGACGCTCGCGGAGGGCGAAGACCAGGAGCCACACACCGATGACGACGGCGGCGATCAGGCTGACCGGAAGCGGGGCGTGGGCCACGGAACCCATGGCGACACCCAGCAGCAGAAGGGCGGCGACAAGGAAAAGCATGGAGATCCCTCTCTCGGTTCGGTGAACGATTGTGGTTACAGTTGTTCACTGACTTAGAGAGTACTCCCTCTCCGGCTTTCAAAACTCGGAGAACAGTTGTTAACTGCATGGCATGAGTCACACTCTCGGCACCCGGCAGGCCCAGAAGCAGAAGACCCGGCAGGCCTTCCTCGAAGCGGCGCTCCGGCTGCTCGAGGAGCAGAGCCTCAGCAGCCTGGGCCTGCGCGAGGTCACCCGTGCCGTGGGCGTCGCCCCCACCGCCTTCTACCGGCACTTCCGCGACACCGCCGACCTGGGCGTGGCCCTGGTCGAGGACACCCTCGGCAGCCTGCACACCACGCTGACCGCGATGCTGGCGGCGGAGACCGGTGACAGCGAGCAACGCATCGCGGGCACAGTCGAGTTGATAGCCGGATACGTCCACGCGCACCCCGCCCACGTCCGCTTCATCGCCCGCGAACGGCACGGCGGCGTCCGGGCGGTACGGGACGCGATCGGCGCCCAACTCGCCCTGTTCGCACGGGAGGTGGCCGACCAGTTCGCGGCCGAGTCGCCCACGTCGGAGTGGACCGAGGACGACCTGCTGATGCTGGCCGGAATGTACGTCGACCACATGGTGATGACCGCGTCGGCGTTCCTGGACGCGGGCCCCGGGACGGCGGAGGAGGCACGGGTGGCCGACGTGGCCCGCAGACAGCTGCGCCTGGTGGGCCTCGGCCGCCTGCACTGGCACGACGAGGCCTGACACCGCTCCCCCGCGGGGCCGGAACCCTCGACGCCAGCCGTAAGGAGCCACTAGCCTTACGGTCATGACAACCGCCGCCCGAGAGCCCTGGAACCTCGACCGGACGTTCGCCGGCCCCACCGGCACCGTCCGCTGGGCCGCCCTCGGCCCCGCCGACGCCCCGCCGGTCGTCCTCGTCCACGGCACGCCGTTCTCGTCGTACGTGTGGCGTGCGACGGCCCGCGCACTCTCCCGCGACCACCGCGTGTACGTATGGGACCTGCCGGGATACGGCGCATCGGAAATGCGGACCGGCCAGGACGTGACGCTCGCCGCACACGCACGCGTACTCACCGAACTCCTCGCCCACTGGGGCCTGGAGCGGCCCGCCGTCGTCGCTCACGACTTCGGCGGCTGCGTCGCGCTGCGGGCACATCTGTTGCACGACGCCGCCTACGAACGCCTCGCGCTCGTCGACCCGGTGGCGCTCGCCCCCTGGGGCTCCCCCACGTACCGGCTGCTCGGCGCGCACGCCGGGGTCTTCGGGCAGCTGCCGCCGCCGCTGCACCGGGCGCTGGTGCGCGAATACGTGTCCTCGGCGAGCCACCGCGGGCTCGCCCCCGCGGTGCTCGACCGGCTGGTGGCGCCCTGGTGCACCGAGGAGGGCAGGCCCGCCTTCTACCGGCAGATCGAGCAGAACGACCAGCGGTACACCGACGAGATCCAGGGCCGGTACGGGGAGTTGAAGCTGCCGGTGCTGATCTGCTGGGGCGCCGAGGACACCTGGATCCCGGTGGCGCGCGGCCACGAGCTGGCCGCGGCGATCCCCGGCGCCGAGCTGCGTCTGATCGAGGGCGCGGGCCACCTCGTACAGGAGGACGCGCCCGCCGAGCTCGCGGGCGAACTCATCCGCTTCCTGACGAGTTGACCGGTCAGCCCAGCCGCACCCGCGCCAGCTGCCGCGACTGGGCCACCAGGTGGTCCTCGGTGTCCCAGACCTCCGCGTCCTCCTCCAGGAAGCCGCCGGCGAGGTTGCGGGTGGTGATGGCGACGCGCAGCGGGCCCGGGGCCGGGCGGCGGCGGACGTGGACCGTCAGCTCCACGGTCGGCACCCAGCCGGTGAGACCCATCTCGAAGGCGGTCGGCGGCAGCGCGTCGACGGTGAGCAGGAGCGACAGCGGGTCCGCGGGGCGGCCGTCCGCGAGGCCGAACCAGCCCCGCATCTCGCCCTTGCCGGACGGCTGTCCGAGCGCCCAGCCGAGCGTGGCCGGGTCGAGCTTGAGGAAGAGACGGTCGGCGATGGCCGAACTGCCGGGCACCGGGCGATGGTCCGGAGCGTCCTGCGCGCCGAAGCACTGGTCGAGCGGCGGGAGGGCGGGCGGCTCCGCGGTGGTGCGGACGTCGTCGGGCAGCGCGTCGAGGTCGCCGTACGAGGCGAGGACGCGGATCCGCTCCACCTCGCGGCCCTCCTCGTCGTACTGGAACAGCGAGGCCTGGCCGGTGGAGAGAGAACGGCCCGCGCGCACCACCTCGGTGCGGACCACGGCGGGGCCGGGGTGCGACGCCGTGAGGTAGTGCGCGGAGACGGTGAAGGGGTCGGCGTGCGGCAGGGCGTCCGCGAGCGCGCGGCCGAGCACGGCGAGGAGGTAGCCGCCGTTGACGGCGTTGATGATGGTCCAGCCCGCGGAGAGCTCGGTGTCGTAGACCCCCGGCTCCCGGCGGGTGAGCGCGGTGTCGCGGTCGAACTCGCTGTCGCCGATGGTCGCGTGCGCCGTTCCCGGGATGGAGGACACCGCCGCCTCCGATGCTGCCGTTGCCATGCCAGCAACGTACAACAGGAAACTACTGAGCGGTAGCTTTTTCTGCCAGCCCGCCCTTCGGCCACCGCTACGGCGTCTCCTTCGCCTCCGCCTCCACCGCCGTGGACCGGCGGTTCCAGGCGCGCGGGGCCCGCCAGTGGTAGTGCAGCGCGAGCAGCCGCAGGACGAACGCGGTCACGGCGGCGAAGCCGCTGGTGAAGGCCGTGAGGACGTCGAACTCGATGCACAGGGCGACCATCGTGGCGCCCACGATGGCGGGCACGGCGTACAGGTCCCGGTCCCAGCGGACCAGCGAGGGCACCTCGTTGGCGACGATGTCGCGCAGCACGCCGCCACCCACCGCGGTCATCAGGCCGAGGGCGGCCGACGCGGTGAGGCCGAGGCCGTAGTCGTACGCCTTGGTCGTGCCCGAGACGCAGAACAGGCCGAGCCCGGCCGCGTCGAAGACGTTCACGGCGAGCTGGGTGCGCTCCACCTCCGGGTGCAGGAAGAAGACCAGCGCGGCCGCGAACAGCGGGGTGATGAAGTAGCCGAGGTCGGTGAAGGCGGCCGGCGGCACCGCCCCGATGACCAGGTCGCGGAAGAGTCCCCCGCCCAGCGCGGTGACCTCGGCGAGCACGGCGATGCCGAAGACGTCGAAGTTCTTGCGCACGGCGAGCAGCGCGCCGGAGATCGCGAAGACGAAGATCCCCACGATGTCGAGCGAGTGCTGGACGGAGGGGGTGAACAGATCCTGGAGCACGCGCCATTCTTACCCGCGCACGGCGCGGCACCGCCGCCGCCGTCACCCGGAGTTGGGGCTTTTCGGCCCCAGTGGCCCGTATGCCGAGGGCTTGGGACGGAAAAGTCCCAACAAGGACTTCAATGAGAAAGTTGAAGGAGGTGGTTCCGGAGCGGCCGGGCCGTCGGCGGAGGGAGTGCGGGAGATGAAGTTCGTGCTGGAGGTCGACCTGGGTGAGGCGGCCTTCGAGGGGAAGGCCGCCGACGAGCTGGGGCGGATCCTGCGGTACTGGGGCGGCAACCTGAAGCACTACGCGCTGGAGCCCGGCGCCGGTGAGGCCGTGTACGACTCCGGGTACCGCGAGGTCGGCGGCTGGCGGGTCACCGCGCGGGAAGCGCCGGCTTCCCCTTCGTGAACAGCCAGGTGCGGAAGAGCCCGTCGAGCTGTTCGCCGGAGATCTTCTCGGCGAGGCGGACGAAGTCGGCGGTGCTCGCGTCGCCGTACCGGTGCTCCTTCACCCAGGCGCGCAGGAGCCTGAAGAAGTCCTTGTCGCCGATGCGCTCCCTGAGGACCTGCAGGGTCATCGCGCCGCGTTGGTAGACGGCCGAGGCGAACATCGTGTCGCGCTGCGGGTCGCCGACGACGGTCTGCCAGAACGCGGAGTCGGCGAGGCGGGAGTCGTAGGCGGCCCGGAAGGCGTCGTGCGCCGAGCCGCGCCCCTTGTGCTCGCCCCACAGCCAGGGCCCGTACGTCGCGAAGCCCTCGTTGAGCCAGATGTCCTTCCACTGGTGGGGCGAGACGGCGTCGCCGAACCACTGGTGGGTCAGCTCGTGCACGATCGTGCCCTCCGAGCGCACCGCCGAGTAGATCGGCTTGGTCTGGGTCTCCAGGGAGAAGCCGGCCTGCGGCATGTCGTCGACGATCGCGCCGGTCTCCTCGAAGGGGTACGGGCCGAACACCTCGGACCAGTGGTCGGTGACCTCGGCCGTGATGCCGTACACGTCGACGTCGCCGGCGGGCAGCGTCGGGTCGACGGCCACGTAGATCGGCGTGCCGGCCGGGGTCTTCCCGGTGCGCACGTCGAACTTCCCGATGGTGGCGGTCGCGAGATAGGTCGCCATCGGCTTGGTCGAGCGCCAGTGTGCGACGCGCTGCCCGCCCTTGCCGTACGTGCCCACCAGGCGGCCGTTGGAGACCGAGGTGAGGCCCTTGGGCGCCGTGATGCGGATGTCGAAGGCGGCCTTGTCGGAGGGGTGGTCGCTGGACGGGAACCAGGTGGACGCGGCGTTGGGCTCGCAGGCGACGAAGACGCCGTCGGCCGTCTTCATCCAGCCGTAGTCGGAGCCGAAGACTATGGGGCCGGTGAGCGGTTCGGGCACGCCGCCGTAGGTGACCGTCACCGTGAAGGTCCTGTTCTTGCGCAGGGCCTCGCGCGGCGTGATGCGGATCTCGTCGTCGGCGCGGGTGAACTGCGCGCGTCTGCCGTTCACTTCGATCCGGGTGACCGTCAGCTTCTGCAGGTCCAGGTCGAAGGAGGACAGGTTCCGGGTGGCGCGCGCGGTGATCGTGGTGCGGCCGTCGAGGCGGTCGGTGCCGGGGTCGTACGCGACGTCGAGACCGTAATGGCGTACGTCGAAGCCGCCGTTGCCGAGCTGCGGGAAGTACGGGTCGCCGATGCCGTCGGCGCCGGGGTGGGGCGCGGGGGCGGCGGCGATCAGACAGAACGAGAGCGCCGCGGTGGCGAGCGCGCCCAGACGTGCCGAACGGGAGAGTGCCATGAGTCTTCCCTTCGAACGCGTTCCGATGGGGTCCGTGTCCGTGGCGACGGACACGCAGACTCTGCACTCTCCCGCTGGGGCATGTACATGACCTGGGGCGCGTACTTCGCCCGGGTCAACTTGCCTTACGACTCAGTCGACTTCTGGCCCTCGTCCTTCGCGGGCTCGGCCTTCTTTACGGGCTCCGCCTTCTTGACGGGCTCCGCCTTCTTGACGGGCTCCGCCTTCGCGGGCTCCGGCTTCGCCTCCGTCGCCTTCGGGGCCACCGTCACCACGTCGATCGCCTCCTTGGCCACCGAGAGCAGCTCGGTGTCCTCGGGCGCCTGGTCCGCGGCGTTCTCCGGGTGGTGGCAGGCCACCTGGTGCCCGCCGGCGAGCGCGACCAGCGGCGGCTCCTTGGTCTTGCAGATCTGCGTCGCCTTCCAGCACCGCGTGTGGAAGCGGCAACCGGTGGGCGGGTCGATCGGCGAGGGGACGTCGCCGCGGAGCAGGATGCGCTCGCTCTTGACGCCGCGCCGCCTGGGATCCGGCACCGGCACCGCGGAGAGCAGTGCCTTGGTGTACGGGTGCATCGGCGTGGAGTAGAGGTCCTTGCGGTCCGCCAGCTCCACGATCTTGCCCAGGTACATCACCGCGATGCGGTCCGAGACGTGCCGGATGACCGACAGGTCGTGCGCGATGATCACGTACGTGAGGCCGAGCTCGTCCTGCAGGTCGTCCAGGAGGTTGACCACCTGGGCCTGGATGGACACGTCGAGCGCGGAGACCGGCTCGTCCGCCACGACCAGCTTGGGCCGCAGGGCGAGCGCCCGCGCGATGCCGATGCGCTGGCGCTGGCCGCCGGAGAACTCGTGCGGATAGCGGTTGTAGTGCTCGGGGTTGAGCCCGACGCGCTCCAGCATCTCCTGCACGGTCTTCTTCACGCCGCCCTCGGGCTTGACGCCCTGGAGCTGGAAGGGCGCGCCGACGATGGTGCCGATGGTGTGCCGGGGATTCAGCGACGAGTACGGGTCCTGGAAGATCATCTGCACGTCGCGGCGCAGCGGACGCATCCGCCCCGTGTTCAGGTGCGTGATGTCCGTGCCCTCGAACTCGACGCGCCCGCCGGTCGGTTCGAGCAGCCGGGTGATCAGCCGGCCCATCGTCGACTTGCCGCAGCCGGACTCGCCGACCACGCCGAGCGTCTCACCGGGGCGTACGTCGAAGGAGAGCCCGTCGACCGCCTGCACGGCCGCCACCTGGCGCTGGAGCAGCCCCTTCTTGATGGGGAAGTGCTTCACCAGGCCGTCGACCTTGAGCAGCGGCTCGGGCGAGCTCTTCGTCTGCGCCGGGATCGTCATCTCCTGGCCCTTCACGTCATCGTTCACAGCTTCGGCGCAATCTCTTCGGTCCAGATCCGGGTGCGCTCGTCCTGCGACATGTGGCAGGCCGAGTAGTGCCCCTCGGCCACGAGCCGCAGCTCCGGACGCTCGCTCCGGGTGATCTGGTCCTTGGGGATGTCCGCGTAGGGGCAGCGCGGGTTGAAGGCGCAGCCGCTCGGCAGGTTGATCAGGCTGGGCGGGGAGCCCTTGACCGGGATGAGCCGCTCGGTCTCCTCGCGGTCGATGCGCGGCATCGAGCCCAACAGGCCCCAGGTGTAGGGGTGCTGGGGCTCGTAGAAGACCCGCTCTGCGCTGCCGCGCTCGACGCACCGGCCGCCGTACATGACCAGGAGCTCGTCGGCCATCTCGGCGACGACGCCCAGGTCGTGCGTGATCATGATGACGGCGGAGCCGAACTCCTTCTGCAGATCCCGGATGAGGTCGAGGATCTGCGCCTGGACGGTCACGTCAAGGGCGGTGGTCGGCTCGTCCGCGATGAGCAGTTCGGGGTTGTTCACGAGCGCCATGGCGATCATCGCGCGCTGGCGCATGCCGCCGGAGAACTCGTGCGGGTAGGAGTCCACCCGCTTGTCCGGCTGCGGGATGCCCACGCGGTCGAGCATCTCGATGGCGCGCCTGCGGGCGGTCTTCTTGTCGACGTCGTTGTGGACCCGGTACGCCTCGGTGATCTGCTTGCCGATGGAGTAGTACGGGTGCAGCGCGGAGAGCGGATCCTGGAAGATCATCGCCATCTCGCGGCCGCGCAGCCTGCGCACCTCGTCCGCCGGGGCGCCGAGCAGCTCCTTGCCGTCCAGCCAGATCTCGCCGGAGATCCGCGCCTTGCGGGCGCCGTACTGCCCGGCGGTGTGCAGCCCGAGGATGCCCAGCGAGGTCACCGACTTGCCGGAGCCGGACTCGCCCACGATGCCGAGGGTCTTGCCCTTCTCCAGCTGGAAGCTGAGCCCGTCGACGGACTTGACCACGCCGTCGTCGGTCGGGAAGTGCACCTTGAGGTCGCGCACCTCGAGGAAGGCGGAGGGAGCGGCCGCGGCGGCGACGGGCTCGCCCACCGCGGCTCCGCTCTTGGACAGTTCGGTCATCCCAGCCTCACTCGCGGGTCGATGACGGCGTACATAAGGTCGACGACGAGGTTGGCCACGGCGATCGCGAGCGCCGCGCACAGGGTCACGCCGAGAATCACGGGCAGGTCCTTGCTGCTGATGGCCCTGACCGCTTCGAGGCCGAGCCCCGGCAGGTTGAACGTGGACTCGGTGAGCACGGCGCCGCCCATCAGGACGCCGAGGTCGAGTCCGAAGACGGTGAGGATCGGCGTCATCGCGGAGCGCAGCGCGTGTCTGCGGATGACGGTGGCCTCACCGAGCCCCTTGGCGCGCGCGGTGCGGATGTAGTCCTCGCCGAGCACTTCGAGCATGGTGGCGCGGGTGAGGCGGGCGTACATCGCGGCGTTGAGGAAGGCGAGCACGATCCACGGCAGGATCAGTGTCTGGAGCCAGACCCCTGCCGAGTCCTCGGTACTGAGGCTGTCCGCGATCTTCACCCAGCCGAGGTTGTGGACGAAGATGCCCATCGCGATCATGCCGGTGAAGAAGACAGGGAGCGAGACGCCGCCGAGGGCGACGGTCATCGCGGAGCGGTCCCAGATGGAACCCCGCTTGAGGGCGGAGACCACACCGGTGGCGACACCCGCGGCGAGCCACAGGACGCAGGCGCCCGCGGCGAGCGCACCGGTGACGGGCAGCGCGTCCTTGAGGGTCTCCCAGACGGGCGCCTCGGTGCGGAAGGAGTAGCCGAAGCAGGGCGCCGGGCAGTGCGTGACGTCACTGCCGTTGACGTAGTCGCGGCCCATCGGGATGCCCTTGATGAACTCCCAGAACTGGACGAGCAGCGGGTCGTCGAGTCCCAGTTTGGTCCGGATGCCTTCGATCTGCTCGGCTCCGGTGGCCTTGCCGGCGAAGAGGACGGCGATGTCCTGTCCCGCCCACTTGGGCAGCATGAAGAAGACGGTGAAGGTCGCGAGCAGTACGACCAGCACCATGATGATTACGGCGATCAGGCGCCGGATGAGATAAGCAAGCACTGTGCGCGGCCCGGCGGTGGCCGAAGCCCCCTTGTGAGGAGCTCCGGCCACCGCCCGGGGCCATCACCTGCCCTTCGGACTGGCGGGATTCGGCGGCGGTAGGACGATCAACTGCGGTTGCCCGGACGGGTGTTGCTCGACGGGTGTTACTTCTTGACGCCGAGCGAGGCGTAGTCGTAACGGCCGTTGTAGCCGTCGGACATGTAGGCGTTGGTCAGCCGCGACCCGCGCCAGGTGATGTTCTTCTCGTAGAGGAAGGGCATCCAGTCGGCCTGGTCGAGGATCTTCTTGTCGAGCTTCTTGTAGACCTCGCCGGCCTCGGCCGGGTCGGTCTTCGAGATGGCCTCGTCGAAGAGGGCGTCGACCTTCTTGTCCTTGATCTGCGACTCGTTGTAGTTGCCGGTCGGGTTCAGGAAGCGGCTGTCGAACAGCGGCTGCGCGTAGCCCTGGCCGGACGGGAAGTCCGGGCCCCAGCCGCTCATCGTCATGCCGTAGCCGCGCTTCTTCACGACGGACGGCGAGCCGGTGATGCTGGAGGTGTCGGCGCCGTCGAGGGAGTCGACCTGGACGTTGATGCCGACCTTCTTCAGGGACTCCTGAAGCGCCTCGGCCGCGTCGACCTCACCCGGGTTGTTGCTGCGGGCGGTGAGCTTGGTGGTGAAGCCGCCGGGCTTGTCGCACTGCTTCAGCTCGTCCTTGGCCTTGGCGACGTCCGGCTTGCCCTTGCGCGCGAGGACGCCGTACGGGTCGTACTTGCTGTAGCCCGGGATCGCCACGGGGAAGGTGCTGTTGGCGATGTCGCCGGCCGCGACCTTGCCGCCGCGGGTCTGCTGCAGGCTCGCGAAGTCGGTCGCGTAGAACACGGCCTTGCGGCAGTGCACGTTGTCGAACGGCTTGGCGTTGTGGATCAGAGCGACGTAGCGCACGAAGGACGTGTGCATGTTGTCGACGTTGCCGCGGTGGTCGGTGACGGCGCTGACGCGGCCGGACTGAGTCATGCCCGTGCCGTTGAGGTCGACGTCGAAGTCACCCTCCATCAGCTTCTTGTCGTTCTCCTCCTGGTTGGCGGAGATCGTCACGTCGATGACGTCGGGCAGGGCCGCGCGGATCGGGTCCGAGGACTTCTTCCACTTGTCGTTGCGGACCAGCACGATCTTCTTGTTGGACTTGTACTCCTTGAACTTGTACGGGCCCGCGGAGAACGGTCGCTGGGTGTACTTGGCCTTGGTGTCCTTGGCCTCCTTCACCGGCGAGCCGGTGGGCATGGCCAGGAACTGCTCGAAGTCGCCGTTGCGCTTGGGCAGCTTGAAGATGATCGTCTGGTCGTCGGGGGTCTCGATCGCGTCGAGGCCGCCCTTGTCCTTGTAGGGGCCCTTGTACTTGCCCTTGGGGTCGAGCGTCTGGCGGATGTAGCCCGGACCACCGGTGATGGTGTCCGTCGCCCAGGTGCGCTCGATGCCGTACTTGATGTCCTTGGAGGTCAGCTTGGAGCCGTCCTCCCACGTCAGGCCGTCACGCAGCTTGTACGTGTAGGTCTTGCCGTCGTCGGAGATCTTCGCGGTGGAGGTGGCGAGGTCCGGGACCAGCTTCGTGCCCGCCTTGCCCGGCTTGGTGTCGTAGGTCACCAGCTGCCGGGTGTAGAAGCGCATGAAGTCCCACGTCATGCCGTAGTAGGCACGCTGGGGGTCGGCGGAGTCGAGGTCCTGCTTGCCGACCATCTTCAGCGTGCCCCCCTTCTTCTTGGAAGGGTTGGCGATCTTGTTCAGCGCCGCGTTGTAGCCGGCACCCTTCGAGTCGCTGTCGCCACCGTCACCGCCGCCGCACGCCGTGGTGGTCACCAGCGCCGCGACGACGAGGGCCGCACCGCTGGTGAGCCGTCGTTTCGTGGAACCTGTGGGCATTTTCTCGTAACCTCCGAGATCGCGGTCCCTGGCCTAGTGCTGCCGGAGAACCATGGTTAAAGCCACCTGACATGCGGCAGGGGCAAGCCAATTGGGACCTTCTAGCGCGTCCCCTTCGGGTCGAGCGCGTCGCGCAGCCCGTCGCCGAAGAGGTTGAAGGCCAGCACGGTGATGAAGATCGTGACGCCCGGGAAGACCATGAACATCGGGTCGTGCTCGTACGTCTTGAGCGCGTCGCGCAGCATGCCGCCCCAGGAGGCCGTCGGCGGCTTGACGCCGGCGCCGAGGAAGCTGAGGGCCGCCTCCGTGAGGATGTTGGTCGGGATCATCAGCGTCGCGTAGACGGTGATGGGCGCGACCAGGTTGGGCAGCAGTTCGCGGAAGAGGATGTGGCGCTTGCCGCCGCCGAGGCTGCGGGCCGCCTCCACGTACTCGCGCTCACGGAGCGAGAGCGTCTGGCCGCGGACGATGCGGCCGACGTACGGCCAGCCGAAGAAGCCGATGACCATGACGAGGATCGCGACGCGCACGCTGGTGCCCTCCAGGCCCAGCAGGTCGTCGGGGAGCACGGAGACCAGCGAGATGATGAAGAGCAGCTGCGGGAACGAGAGCAGGACGTCCATCACACGGCTGATCAGCGCGTCGACCCAGCCGCCGAAGTAACCGGCGATGATCCCGAAGAGGGTGCCGAGGGCCACCGCGACGATGGCCGCGAGGAACGCCACCAGGAGCGAGATCCGCGCTCCGAAGACGATGCGGCTGAAGACGTCGCGGCCCTTGTTGGGCTCGACGCCGAAGAGGAAGTCGCCGCTCACCCCGCCGAGCGAGCCGGTGGGCAGACCGGTCAGCTCGTCCAGCTTGTCCTGGTGGAAGTCGTTGGGCGGGTGGCCGAGCAGGCTCACGATCAGAGGCGCGAAGACGGCGACGAGCACCAGGACCAGCACCGTGATGCCGCCGGCCAGGGCGACCTTGTCCCGCTTCAGGCGGTTCCAGGCGATCTGCTTGAGGGACCGCCCCTCGACCTTCTTCACCCCTGCATCAACTGCGGGGGCGACGTCCTCGGTCGGATCCGCGTCCGCAGGTGTGTCATGCAATGGTGCCGTCATCGTGGCAGGGACCCCTCTCAACCGGTGGTGACCGGCCCGCACTTGCCGCTGTAGCGACGTGATCAGTCGTCGTACACATGGGGCGAAGGCCCCTTGGAGCGGGAGTCTTCATCCACGTCGCGATCTGTTACCAGACTTGACGGGGAAAGGATGCGCAAACGTGATGCTGATCGAGGTGTTCCGTTATCCGGACGTCAGTGAACGAGGGGCGAACACGGGGCAGTTGGGGCGCAAGCCGTCACTCC
The DNA here is from genome assembly GCF_042871345.1 of Streptomyces sp. NPDC005863. NCBI lineage: Bacteria > Bacillati > Actinomycetota > Actinomycetes > Kitasatosporales > Streptomycetaceae > Streptomyces > Streptomyces sp. NPDC005863. The sequence goes on from NZ_JBIAII010000001.1 coordinate 310,036, forward strand.
TGCCCATACGGCCTCACCAGCACCACAACGGACATCGCGGCGGTCGGCGCTGCTCAGCGGCGCTAGTACTGCGCCGGGTAGCCGTAACCGCCGGCCGGCGCCGGGGCGGGCTGTGCCTCGCGGTCGTAGAAGGGGCGGGCGTTGGCGCGGAGCCACATCGTGACCGGGTCGTCCTCGTCGGACATCGCGACCGTCGAGACCGGCAGGCCCTCGGGGACGGCGGGAATGGACTGCTGCATCATCGTCCGCACGGCGTCCACCGACGGCGGCGAGGTGTCGTACACGTCGAGGCCGATGGCCAGATACGGCGCCCCGAGCGCGGGCTGCACCCAGGCGCGGCGCAGCGAGCGGACCACCGGGGTGCGGTGCGCGTTCTGCGTCAGGAGCGCGTAGAACTGCGGGATCTGGATGCTCGGTTCGGTCAGCCGGAGGGGCCCCGCGGGCAGCAGGTCGAGGCCGGTGGCGATACGGCGCAGATCCAGCCACGGGATGCCGACGCCGCCGCCCGGCGCGTGCGGATTGAGCCAGAGGCCGTAGTGGTCGGGGTAGAGGGTGCGGGCGACGTCGGTGCCGCGCACCACCTCGTAACTGCGGTTCCAGCCACTGGCGGAGAGCTCCTGGGCGGAGGTCACACAGGGGGCGTAGCCGAGGCCTTCGACCTCCATGTTGCCGTACTGGGCGTCGGGGGAGCCGGCCTGGCCGTGCCAGAGCAGCATCCACACCTGGTCGGCGGCGAGGGCGCGAAGGAGCGCCTCGTAGGCGTCGTAGCGCCCCGGGGTCACCTGGCGCAGCAGCTGCTCGACCTTCCCCGGAGCCCGCGACTCCGCTCGAGCAGGGGAGGCCCCATCGTCCGCGGCCGTGCCCGACGCACTCACCCGTAACCGCCCCTTCGCTTCGCACCCGACTGCCCGACAACCGAACCGTGCACCCCGCCGTCCGGGCACGGAGGTGCCCCGACCGGGTCATGGAACCAGCTTAAGCGGCGATCCCGGCGCGGACTTGACGTACGACACCTCGGGTCCCTTCGTACGGCGCCCGTGGCCCCGGCCCGCGGCTTTCGGCCCCGGCGCGCCGCCCGGCCTCAGCCGACGCGCTGATAGAAGGGCCGCACCCGGGCCCGCAGCCAGTCCCCCACCGGGTCCTGCGCCACGTCGAGCAGCACGAGGTTCACCGCCCACGGGAGCGGGGCCTGCCCGAGGGCGCGGCCGAGCGCCTCCATGGGCAGGTCGCGTGCGGTGCCCTCCCAGGTGGCGAGTTCGACGCCGACGAAGAGCGTCGGGTCGTCGGTCTCGACGTTCGCCAGGCAGCGGCGGGCGGTGAGCACGACGCCGCTGGCCTCGAACTCGCGGCCGGCGGCGGCCAGGAAGTCCACCGGCTCCTCCTGCCAGTCCGGTTCGTAGAGCCGCACGCGGCCGCCGGTGGAGGGGCCGTCCAGTGCGGAGCGGCCGGCCCTGCAGAGCTCGGCGACGGCGGCGGGCGGCAGCGGGGCGCCGACGGTGCCGTCCGGGTTCAGCGCGATGCCCAGCTGCGGGGGCAGGCCGCGGGCGAACTCCACGGCGGCCGCCACCGTGCACCCCATGCGGTCGGCGGCGGCGCCGAGCGCCTGGCGGAACTGCTGCTCGGAGGTGAAGACGGGGACGTACGCCTGGCCCCCGATCTCCAGCGTCGGCAGGTCGAGGGTGCCGCTTTCGGGACCGCCGCCGTTCGGCAGCGGGATCCATATCTGGCTGCGGCCGAGGACCTCCACGATCCGGCCGCCCGCCGATTCGGCGGCGCCGAGGGAGGCCGCGAGGACCTCCTCCAGCTCGTTGCCCGGCCATCCCGCGTACGGATGGGCGTGTGCCTGCGCCGGAAAGTCCATCTGTCCAACCCCTGCTCGCGACCGCTCTGCCTGCGGCTCGAACCCTAACGCCGGGCGGTTCGGCCGTCGAAGGCGATCCCCCGCAGGACCTGCGCCGCCGCCCGGTCCAGGAGCACCGCGGAGCCGCAGCCGCGCGGCAGGTCGCCGCGCTCGGCGGCGTCGACGAGCCGGCCGACGGTCCTGCGGTGGCGCGCGAAGGCGTACCGGGAGACGCCGCGGCCGCGCTCGCGCTGGCCCGCGAGCGCGGTGTCCACCGGCACGTCGAGCAGCAGCAGGTGCAGGGCCGCGCCGCGCCGGCCCGCCTCGCGGGCGAGCCAGCGGCGCACCCAGGGCTGGGTGCCGCAGTCGTGCACCACGACGCCCGCCCCGGAGCGCAGGGTGCGGCGCAGTCCCGCGTAGTGCGCGAGGCGGACCAGGGGGCGGTAGACCACGTACGGGAGGAGGCGGGGCATCCGGCCGGCCCAGCGGTCGCGGGTGTCCTGGGAGTCGATGCGCGGGCCGGAGACGGCCTGCCGCATGAGCGTCGACTTCCCGCCACCGGGCAGCCCGGAGACGACGACCAGGTCGCCCGCGCCGAAGGTGAGGCGGTGCGGGCTGTGGCCGGAGCGCCGGCGCAGGTCGCGGACGACGGCCACGGGGAGCGGGCCGCAGCTCTCCCGGGCCGGGGCGGCGACCTGCTTGGGCAGCGCCACCCCCGTGGTTGAGGCGAAGACGCCTGTCCTGCTGCGCACCGTGATCGGCCTCCCCATAGCGGTCACGTACTGCTTCCCCGTCAAGTGTAAAGAGAAGGTAATGCGGCACAACCGTGCGCGGGCCGCGCGATCCGCGCACGGTCACGGGTCCCCCTGGACAGGGTCGCGTGCAATGATGAGCCCGCCAACTCCATACCGGCCGTTTGAATCCGCGCGGGAGAGTCTCCGGGACCAGCAGGTGCTGTGTCGTCCGGGGCGCCGAAGGAGCAAGTCCCTCCCTTGAATCTCTCAGGCCCCGTACCGCGCGGGCGAGGCACATCTGAAAAGCGGGCCGCCCCGGCGGTCCCACCCAAGGTGCAAGCCGTACGTCTCGGATACCGGGACGCTTGCGGCGAACCTCTCAGGTTCCGATGACAGATGGGGAGGATCGACCTCGCCCGTCATGCCCTGGGAGTTCCCTTCATGAGCACTGCCCCCCGTCTGACCGCCCTCGACGCCGTGCACAGGTCGCTCGGCGCGACCATGACCGATTTCGCGGGCTGGGACATGCCGCTGCGGTACGCCAGCGAGCGTGACGAGCACAACGCCGTGCGCACCAAGGCCGGCCTCTTCGACCTCTCCCACATGGGCGAGATCACCGTCACCGGCGCCGAGGCCGCCGACTTCCTGAACTTCGCGCTGGTCGGCAACATCGGCTCCGTCGGCGTCGGCCGCGCCCGCTACACCATGATCGTCGCCGAGGACGGCGGGATCCTGGACGACCTGATCGTCTACCGCCTGGGCGAGACCGAGTACATGGTCGTCGCCAACGCCTCCAACGCGCAGGTCGTGCTCGACGCGCTGACCGCCCGCGCCGACGGCTTCGACGCCGAGGTCCGCGACGACCGGGACGCGTACGCGCTGCTCGCCGTCCAGGGCCCGGAGTCCTCCGCAATCCTCAAGCAGCTCACCGACGCCGACCTGGACGGCCTGAAGTACTACGCGGGCCTGCCGGGCACCGTCGCGGGCGTCCCCGCCCTCATCGCCCGCACCGGCTACACCGGCGAGGACGGCTTCGAGCTCTTCGTCGCCCCCGGCGACGCGGAGCAGCTGTGGGGCGCGCTCCTCAAGGCGGGCACCCCCGTCGGTCTGGTCCCGGCCGGCCTCTCCTGCCGCGACACGCTGCGCCTGGAGGCGGGCATGCCGCTGTACGGGCACGAGCTGACCGCCGGCCTGACACCGTTCGACGCGGGCCTCGGCCGGGTCGTGAAGTTCGAGAAGACCTGGCAGACCGAGAACGCCCGGGACTTCGTGGGCCGCGCCGCCCTCGCGGCCGCCGCCGAGCGCGCCGAGACCGCACCCCCGCGCAAGCTCGTCGGCCTGGTCGCCGAGGGCCGCCGGGTGCCGCGCGCCGGTTTCCCGGTGGTCGCCGACGGCAAGGTGATCGGCGAGGTCACCTCGGGCGCCCCGTCCCCGACGCTGGGCAAGCCGATCGCCATGGCGTACGTCGACGCCGAGCACGCCGCCCCGGGCACCCGGGGCGTCGGCGTGGACATCCGCGGCACCCACGAGCCGTACGAGGTCGTGGCCCTGCCGTTCTACAAGCGCCAGAAGTGACGCCCGGCGTGCGGCACGGCGCCCCGGCGCCGGACGTGACCCCCCGCACACCGTCCCCGTTCCGCAGCACCCACCCGCGTACAGGAGAATTCAGGTCATGAGCAACCCCCAGCAGCTGCGTTACAGCAAGGAGCACGAGTGGCTGTCGGCCGCCGAGGAGGGCGTGTCGACGATCGGCATCACGGAGCACGCCGCGAACGCGCTCGGTGACGTCGTCTTCGTGCAGCTTCCGGAGGTCGGCTCCACGGTGACCGCGGGCGAGACCTGTGGCGAGCTGGAGTCGACCAAGTCGGTCAGCGACCTCTACTCCCCGGTGAACGGCGAGGTCACCGAGGCCAACCAGGACGTCGTGGACGACCCCTCGCTGGTCAACTCCGCCCCGTTCGAGGGCGGTTGGCTGTTCAAGGTGCGCATCACGGACGAGCCGGGCGACCTGCTCTCCGCCGATGAGTACACCGCCTTCGCCGCCGGCTGACCCATACCGTTAGGGATCGCGTGATGTCGCTTCTCAACACCCCTCTCCACGAGCTGGACCCGGACGTCGCCGCCGCCGTCGACGCCGAGCTCCACCGCCAGCAGTCCACCCTGGAAATGATCGCCTCGGAGAACTTCGCTCCGGTCGCCGTCATGGAGGCCCAGGGCACCGTCCTCACCAACAAGTACGCCGAGGGCTACCCCGGCCGCCGCTACTACGGCGGCTGTGAGCACGTGGACGTGACCGAGCAGATCGCGATCGACCGGGTCAAGGACCTGTTCGGCGCCGAGTACGCCAACGTCCAGCCGCACTCCGGCGCCTCCGCCAACCAGGCCGCCCTGTTCGCCATCGCCAAGCCCGGCGACACGATCCTCGGCCTCGACCTCGCGCACGGCGGGCACCTCACCCACGGCATGCGCCTGAACTTCTCCGGCAAGCAGTTCAACGTGGTCGCCTACCACGTGGACGAGGCCGGCCTGGTCGACATGGCCGAGGTCGAGCGCCTCGCCAAGGAGAACAGCCCGAAGGTGATCATCGCGGGCTGGTCCGCCTACCCGCGTCAGCTGGACTTCGCCGAGTTCCGCCGCATCGCCGACGAGGTCGGCGCCAAGCTGTGGGTCGACATGGCGCACTTCGCCGGGCTCGTCGCCGCCGGACTGCACCCCAACCCGGTGCCGTACGCGGACGTGGTCACCTCCACCACGCACAAGACGCTCGGCGGCCCGCGCGGCGGCATCATCCTGGCCCGCGACAAGGAGTTCGCGAAGAAGCTGAACTCCGCGGTCTTCCCCGGCTTCCAGGGCGGCCCGCTGGAGCACGTGATCGCCGCCAAGGCCGTCTCCTTCAAGGTCGCCGCATCCGACGACTTCAAGGAGCGCCAGCAGCGCACCCTGGACGGCGCCCGCATCCTGGCCGAGCGCCTGGTGCAGGACGACGCCAAGGCGGCCGGCGTCGGTGTGGCCTCCGGCGGCACGGACGTGCACCTGGTCCTGGTCGACCTGCGCGACTCCGAGCTCGACGGGCAGCAGGCCGAGGACCGCCTCCACGAGGTCGGCATCACGGTCAACCGCAACGCCGTCCCGAACGACCCGCGCCCCCCGATGGTCACCTCGGGCCTGCGGATCGGCACGCCGGCGCTCGCCACCCGCGGCTTCCAGGAGGACGACTTCCGCGAGGTCGCCGACATCATCGCCGAGGCCCTCAAGCCGGGCTTCGACGCGGACGCCCTGAAGGCCCGTGTCACCGCACTGGCCGACAAGCACCCGCTGTACCCCGGCCTGGGCTGAGTTTCGTACCCTTTTGTTCGTACGCTTTTGTTCGTACGTACGAAACGTCGGGGCACCCCGCACACTGGACAGTGAGCGGGGTGCCCCGCACCACGTGACCCGCCCGCAGTCCCGCAGTTCCGTGTTTCTGCACCGCCTTGTACTTCTGCTCCACCCCGGCAGACAACGGCGTCTACCAACCACCCTTGGAGTATCCCGTGGCCATCTCGGTCTTCGACCTGTTCTCGATCGGCATCGGCCCGTCCAGCTCCCACACGGTCGGTCCGATGCGTGCCGCCCGCATGTTCGCCGGACGCCTCAAGAACGAGGGCCTCATGGCCCACACCGCCGCGATACGGGCGGAGCTGTACGGCTCGCTCGGCGCGACCGGCCACGGCCACGGCACCCCCAAGGCCGTCCTGCTGGGCCTTGAGGGCGAGTCGCCGCGCACGGTGAACGTGGAGGGCGCCGACGACCGCGTGGACGAGATCAAGAGCAGCGGCCGCATCAACCTGCTCGGCGTGCACGAGATCGACTTCGACTTCGACGAGGACCTGGTCCTGCACCGCCGCAAGGCCCTGCCCTACCACGCCAACGGCATGACGATCTTCGCGTACGACCGTGAGGGCGCCCTCGTCCTGGAGAAGACGTACTACTCCGTGGGCGGCGGCTTCGTGGTCGACGAGACCGTGCTCGATCAGGAGGGGGGCGCCGAGGGCGCCAACCCGATCGTGCCGGACGACACCGTCCTCAAGCACCCCTTCCGCACCGGCGACGAGCTCCTGCGCCGCGCCGAGGAGACCGGCCTGTCGATCTCCGCGCTGATGCTGGAGAACGAGAAGGCCTGGCGCACGGAGGAGGAGATCCGCGAGGGTCTCCTGGACATCTGGCGCGTGATGCAGGCGTGCGTGTCCCGCGGCATGTCCCGCGAGGGCATCCTGCCCGGCGGCCTGAAGGTCCGCCGCCGCGCCGCCAACTCCGCACGCCAGCTGCGCGCCGAGGGCGACCCGCAGGCCCGCGCGATGGAGTGGATCACCCTCTACGCGATGGCCGTGAACGAGGAGAACGCCGCGGGCGGCCGCGTCGTGACCGCCCCGACGAACGGCGCCGCGGGCATCATCCCCGCGGTTCTGCACTACTACATGAACTTCGTGCCGGGGGCCGATGAGGACGGCGTGGTCCGCTTCCTGCTCGCGGCCGGCGCTATCGGCATGCTCTTCAAGGAGAACGCCTCGATCTCCGGCGCCGAGGTCGGCTGCCAGGGCGAGGTCGGCTCCGCCTGCTCGATGGCGGCGGGCGCCCTCGCCGAGGTCATGGGCGGCTCCCCCTCCAAGGTGGAGAACGCCGCCGAGATCGGCATGGAGCACAACCTCGGCCTGACCTGCGACCCGGTCGGCGGCCTCGTGCAGATCCCGTGCATCGAGCGCAACGGCATGGCGGCCGTGAAGGCCGTGACCGCCGCGAAGATGGCGATGCGCGGCGACGGCTCGCACAAGGTCTCCCTCGACAAGGTCATCAAGACCATGAAGGACACCGGCGCGGACATGTCCGTCAAGTACAAGGAGACGGCGCGGGGCGGGCTCGCGGTCAACATCATCGAGTGCTGACCCCGGTGCGGGTCCGCCCCCGGCCCGCGTCAGCAGGTCGCGCCGGGGCGGACCCGTTTGCCGTCGATGAGGTAGGCGTCGACGGCGTCCGCTACGCAGGCGCCGCCGCGGCCGTAGGCGGTGTGGCCGACGTCCTCGTACGTCAGGAGCATGCCGCCGGGGAACTGCCCGGCCAGGCTCTCGGCCTCCTCGTACGGGGTGGCCGGGTCGCCCGTGGTGCCGACGACCAGGACCGGGGGAACCCCGTCGGCCCGGACCCGGTGCGGGCGGCCCGCGCCGGGCCCCGTGGGCCAGTCCTTGCAGGTCAGCTCGTCGAGGACGCTCGTCGTCCCGTAATTTCCCGCCGCCTTCTCGGCGGCGCCGAGGGCCTTCCAGTACGGGGCCGCCGTGTGCGGGTGGGGCACGTCGAGGCAGCTGACGGCGACGATGGCCTCGTCGTCGTTCTCGGCGGTGGCCCGGGGGCGGGGGCGGGGGCGGTGCCCGCGGCGGGACTCCGTGGCCGGGGAGTCCGACTCGGCCAGGCGGGCGAGCCGCGTCCCGTCGCCGTCGTCCGCCGCCTCCAGCGCCCGCGACAGCTCCTCCCAGTCGTCCTCCGGGCTGTACATCGCGGCCGTGACCACGTCGAGCACCGTCCGGGCGTCGACCTCGTACAGCTCCTCGTCGGTGACCGGCAGCGGCGCGCGGGCCGCCCGCGCGTACACCCCGTCGAGCAGCGCCGCTATCTCCGCCGGGGTCGAGCCGGGGCAGCTGTCGCCCGCGATGTCGGCGCAGTACTCGGCGTAGTCGTCGACCGCCCTGCTGAAGCCCACGCCCTGGCTCAGCGCGCGCTGCCGCCAGTCCAGGGCGGGGTCCATGGCGCCGTCCAGGGCCAGGGCGCGGACCCGGCGCGGGAACTGCTCGGCGTACGACGTGCCGAGGCTCGTGCCGTAGGACCAGCCGAGGTAGGTGAGCCTGCGGTCGCCGAGCGCGGCCCGCAGGACGTCCAGGTCACGGGCCGCGTCCACGGTGCCGACGTGCGGCAGGACGGCGCGGCTGCCCCGCACGCACGCGGCGGCCTCCCCGTCGGCCTCGGCCACCGCGCGGGCGCGGTCGGCCGGGGTGCGGGGGGTGAGGGGCTCGGGGGCGGCCTCCTCGTCCTCGTCCGTCTCCGCGTCGTCCTCGTCCGTCTCCGCGTCGTCCTCGTCCGTCTCCGCGTCGTCCTCGTCCGTCTCCGCGCACGAGACCGCGGGGACGCTGCCGCCGACGCCGCGCGGGTCGAAGGAGACGATGTCGAAGCGGGCGCGGAGCCGCGCGGTGAAGGCCTCGCCGCCGTCCGCCTCGAGGTCGCTCACGCCGGAGGCGCCCGGACCGCCGGGGTTGTAGACGAGCGAGCCGATGCGCCGGTCCGGGTCGGCCGTCTGCGCCTGCACCACCGGCAGGACGAACGTCTTGCCGTCGTCGGGGTGGGCGTAGTCCCGCGGGACGGTGAGGCGCGCGCAGCGCAGGTCGCCGCAGCTCTTCCAGGCCAGCCGCTGCCCGTAGAACCGCTGGAGCTCGGGGCGCGGGGCCGCCTTGCCGTCGTCCGGGGCGGCCTCACCCGGCGCGGTGCAGCCGGCGAGCGCGGCGGCGGTGAGGGCGGACAGGGCGAGGGCGAGCGGGCGGCCGGCGCCCCGCCGGGACCGGCGGCGGTGGTGGACGGGGTTCAACGGGTCGCTCCCAGGTTCGATGTGCTCACCCTGGGAGACGGGCACGGCCGCCGCCCCGCTCCGTCGTCCGGCGACCAATCCCCGCGAGGGGCACGCGCCGGGGCTCCCGCTACCCTGACCCCCGTCAGTAGTGCACGAAGAAGGGGTGGATCCGGTGGCGGACATCGAGGAAGCGCGCAAGACGTTCGAGCAGTTCGACGCGGACGGCGACGGCTTCATCACGGCAGCCGAGTGGAAGAGCGCCATGGCCAGGATGGGCGACTTCTACCAGACCGAGGCGGTGGCCGAAGCCGTGATCGGCTCGAAGGACACCAACGCGGACAAGCGCCTCTCCTTCGACGAGTTCTGGGCGAGCCTGAACAAGTAGGCGGGCGGACGACGAGGGCCCGGCGCACGATGGCGCGCGGGCCCTTCGCCGTATCCGCTCGCTCCCCCGCCCGCGCGTCAGCGGCTGGTGCGCACGCTCCACCGTCCGTCCCTGCGCTCCAGGCGCACGGGGTGGTCGAAGCACTTGCCGACCTGGTCGCTCGTCAGGACCTCCGCCACCCGCCCGGAGGCGAGGGCGCGCCCGTCGCGCAGCAGCAGCGCGTGGGTGGTGCCGGCGGGCAGCTCCTCCAGGTGGTGTGTGACCAGGACGGTGGCGAGCTCCGGGTGGGCCTCGCGCAGGGTGTCGAGGCTGTCGAGGAGGCGTTCGCGCCCGGCGAGGTCGAGGCCGGTGGCCGGCTCGTCGAGCAGGACCAGGCGGGGGCTCGGCATCAGCGAGCGTGCGATGAGCGTGCGGCCCCGCTCACCCTGGGACAGCGTGGGCCAGCGCGCGTCCGCCCGGTGGGCGAGGCCGAGCAGGTCGATCAGCCGGTCGGCCCGCGCCTCCTGCCCGGGGGTGGGGCGCCACCGCGGGACCGGCTCGACGCTGTTGGTGAGGCCGGTGAGGACGACCTCGCGGACCGGCAGCGGCGAGCGCAGCGGATGGCGCGGGTTCACATGGCCGACGTAGGCCCGCAGCTCACGCAGGTCGACGGTGCCGAGGCGGCGGCCGAGCACCTCGACCGTGCCGTGCGTGGGGTGGGTGACGGCGCCGCAGAGGCCGAGCAGGGTCGACTTGCCCGCGCCGTTCGCGCCGAGCAGCGCCCAGTGCTCGCCGGGGCGGACGGTGAAGGTGACGTCCTCCAGGATGGGCCGCCCGTCGCGGACGACGGTGACGCGGTCGGCGCGCAGGACGGGGGCGGCCGGGTCGCCCCCGGGCGGGGCGGCGGTCATCGCCTCGCACCCGCCCGGTTCACGGCGGCGAGGACGGCCTGCACGGAGGCGGTCAGGACCGAGGTGTCCAGGCCCGCGCCCCAGCACTCGACGTCGCCGACCCGGCACCGCACGTACGCGACGGCCTCGCTGCCGCCGCCCTCGCCCACGGCGTGCTCGGCGTAGTCCAGGATGCCGACGGTGATCCCGGCGGCGGCCAGGGCGTCGACGAAGGCGGACAGCGGGCCGTTGCCCACGCCCTCGTAGTCCCCGGCCCGCTCCCCCACCCGCAGGGTGCAGACGAAGCGGTGCGCGCCGTCCGGGGCCCGGTCGGTGGTCCAGGAGCTCAGGCCCACCTCGCCGTCCCGGCCCGGCACCACGTACGTCGCCCGGAACAGCTCGTACAGCTCCTTCGCGGTCGCCTCCCGGCCGCTGTCGTCGGTGGCCTCCTGCACCACGCGCGAGAAGTCGGGGCGCAGCGACGACGGCAGGTCGAGGCCGTGCCGGGTCTGCAGCAGATACGCCATGCCGCCCTTGCCCGACTGGGAGTTGACGCGGATGACGGCCTCATAGCTGCGGCCGATGTCCGCCGGGTCGATCGGCAGATACGGCACCTCCCACGGCGCCTCACGCTCCGGGACGCCCAACTCGGCTGCCCGCCTGGCGTGTTCGGCGAAACCCTTGCTGATGGCGTCCTGGTGGGTGCCGGAGAACGCGGTGTGCACGAGGTCGCCGGCGTAGGGGTGCCGGGGGTGCACGGGCAGCCGGTTGCAGTGCTCGACGACCTCGCGTACGGCGTCGATGTCGGAGAAGTCGACCATGGGGTCGACGCCTTGGGCGTACAGGTTCAGGGCGAGCGTCACCAGGTCGACGTTGCCCGTCCGCTCCCCGTTGCCGAACAGGCAGCCCTCGACGCGCTGGGCGCCCGCCAGGACGGCGAGTTCGGCGCAGGCGACACCGGTGCCGCGGTCGTTGTGCGGGTGCACGGAGAGGATGACGGAGTCCCGGCGGGCGAGGTGGCGGTGCATGTACTCGATCTGGTCGGCGTACACGTTCGGGCTGGCGATCTCGACGGTGGCCGGCAGGTTGTGCGTGACGGGCCGGTCGGGGCTCGCGTCCCACAGCTCGGTCAGCCCGTCGCAGACCTCCAGGACGTAGTCGGGCTCGGTGAGGTTGAACGTCTCCGGCGCGAACTGGAACCGGATGTCGGCGTGCGGCCGCTTGTCGGCGAGCCGCGCCATGTGCGCCGCGGCCTCCCGGGCCACGGAGTGCACCTCGGACCTCGACCGGCCGAGCACGGTGTCGCGCCAGAGCGGCGAGGTGGGGATGTACAGGTGCACGACGGCGCGCGGCAGCCCGTCGATCGACGCGAAGGTGCGGTCGATCAGTTCGGGCTTGGCGGGGGTGAAGACGACGACGGTCACGTCATCGGGCAGCTCGCCGCGCGCGGCCCGCCCTGCCAGGTCCCGCACGAAGTCGAAGTCGGTCCTGCTGGCCGAGGGGTAGCCGACCTCGATCTCCTTGAACCCCATGGAGACCAGCAGGTCGAAGAAGCGGCGCTTGCGCCCGGTGTCCATCGGCTCGGCCAGCGCCTGATTGCCGTCGCGCAGGTCGACGGGCACCCACAGGGGAGCGCGCTCGAACCGGGCGTCCGGCCAACTCCTGCGCGCCACAGGCACGTTGACCCGCTCCTGGTAGGGACGGTAGCGGTGGTGCGGCATGGGGCCGGGGCGCTGCGGATTCCAGTCGTACGTGGGGCCGGGGGCGTCGGCGACGGGGGTGCCGGGGGCGGTGACGGGCGTGCCGGGGTTCATGCGGGGTTCTCCTGCTCCTGAGCTCGGTCGGCGGACCGGCAGCACGGCACCCCGCGGCGGGGTGCCGGTCGCGTCAGGCCCCGCCGCGGCAACCGAGAAGGAGGAGACCGCGGAAGATCATGGGGCTACACTAGCCACACGTCAGCTCCTCAGACAAGTACTCCTCAGACAAGTTCCCGCCCGTATCCCGGCGCCCCGCCCGAAAGGCCACAGGCCCACCCCATGCCGCTCGGCTCCGTACGCCCCAGCCCCCTCGTCGAACAGGCCGCCGCCCGGCTCCGCGCGCAGATCACCGACGGCACCTGGCCCGTCGGCACCCGGCTGCCCGGCGAGACGACCCTCGCCCAGGAGCTGGGCGTGGGCCGCTCCACCCTCCGCGAGGCCCTGCGCGCGCTCGCCGGCGCGGGCCTCGTACGGTCCCGGCAGGGCGCCGGGGTCTTCGTGATCGCGACGGAGCCGGTCGCGGACTGGCCGGCCCGGCTGCGGCGCGCGGCGGTCACCGACGTGTACGAGGTGCGGATGCTGGTGGAGGCCCAGGCGGCGCGGCTCGCCGCGCTGCGCCGCACCGACGAGGACCTCGCGGCGATGCGGGCCGCGCTCGACGGTCGCAGGGCGGCTGCCGCCGGGGCCGACGCGGAGTTCGTGGACGCCGACATCGCCCTGCACGCGGCGGTCGTGGCGGCGGCGCACAACCCCGTACTCACCGATCTGTTCGCGCAGTTCACGCCCGCGCTGCGCACGGGCCTGGTCGACCTGCTCGAACTCACCGACGTACGGGCCGCGGAGGCGAACCACGGCGACGCCGCGCACGCGGCGCTGGTGGACGCGGTCGAGACGAGGGACGCGGAACGGGCCGCCCGGGTGGCCCAGGAGGAGCTGGAGGCCACACTCGCCGTGCTGCGCGCACAGGGCTAGGGCCTGTCCGCAGGGCCACCCGTGACCCGTGCCCGGGGTGATCGTTGGCAGGTCATGACCAACAACACCAAGCGTGCCCTGGCCGCCGTCGCCCTCGCGGGTGCCGCTCTGTCCTTCTCCGGTGCGGCCCAGGCGCAGGACAGTCCGCAGAACGCCCCCGTGCCGGTGGGCGACGTGGCCAACGACGGCGTCGACGTCGTCGCCGGCCTCGTCCCCGTCGTCGAGAAGCAGACGAAGGACCTGATGGCCAGCGTCAACAAGAAGTAGGCAGGGCGCCACGGGGCGCCGGCGACACCGAAGGGTCAGCCCCGGTCGCCGGCGCCTCTCTCGCTTCAAGGGCCCCCGCCCCGGCCCTCACCCGGCGGCACGCAGCGTGCGGTACTGCCCCGGCGCCATTCCGAACTCTCGCTTGAACGCTTTGGCGAAGGCGAACTCCGAGGCGTAGCCCGCCCGTTCGGCCACCGCGCGCAACGGCACGCCGTCCGGCGCGCGCAGCTCGCCCGCCGCCGTGGTCATCCGCCACCACGTGAGATACGCGAGCGGCGGCGTCCCCACCGAAGCGGTGAACCGGCGCGCGAACGGCGCCCGCGACAACTGGCTGAGCGCGCTCAGTTCCCCCACCGTCCAGGGGTGCACGGGGTCGCTGTGCATGGCGCGCAGCGCCGCGGCCACCGCCGGGTCGGCGAGCGCCGCCGCCCACCCCGAGTGATCCCCGGCGCGGCCGCGCACTCGCAGCCACCAGGTGCGCAGCAGCAGCAACAGCAACGTGTCGAGCAGCGAGGCGACGATGGAGTCCGAGCCGGGCTGCGGCTCCTCCAACTCGGCGCCGAGCAGCCCGAGCACCGCACGCAGCGGCTCGCCCGCCGCGTCGTCGGCGGCGAGGTGGACCACGGGCGGCAGCTCGGCGAGGAGCGGGTGCGGCCGACTCTCGTCGAGGAGGTAAGCGCCGCAGACCAGCACGGCGGACGGCACTCCGGCGTCCACCGGGTGCGCGGGTGCGGGCGGTTCGGGCGGTTCGGGCGCGGGTGCGGGCGGTGCGGGCAGTGCGGGCGCGGGTGCGGGCGGTGCGGGTGATGCGGGCGCGGGCCGGCCGCCGTCGGACGGGTACCGGCAGGTGGCCGCGCGGGCGCCCGGCTCACTCACGAGCTCGTACCCACCCCGGTGCGTGACGAAGGCGATGTCCCCCGGACCGAGCCGGACCGGCTCCACGGTGCCGCCCGCCACGACCAGCCATGCCTCCCCCTTCAGGAGGGCATGGAATCCGGTGCCGCCCGCCCCGTTGAACCCCACGCCCCACGGCGCGTGTTTCCACGTCATCGAGGAGTGCGGCCGCCCGACCCGCATGGCCGCGACGGCGTCACTGAGTACGTCCATGGAGGCACCGTACCCGCGGGCCGGGACCGCGAGACGAACGGACATCGACGCGGGAGCGCCGAGCATGGTCCGCCCCCGAACGCCCGCCTAGCGTCTTGCACATGACGACGAACACCGCACGCACCGTACTCTTCGACCGGACCGGCGGACCCGAGGTCCTGCGCGTCGAGACCCTCCCGCTGCCCGCCCCCGGGCCGGGCGAAGTCCTCGTCCGCGTCGAGGCGTTGGGTCTCAACCGGGCCGAAGCCCTCTTCCGGGCGGGAACCTACTACTACCAGCCGACCCTGCCCGCCTCCCGGCTCGGCTACGAGGCGTCCGGCACCGTCGAGGCGGTCGGCCCCGGCGTGCGCACCCACTCCCCCGGCGACGCGGTCCTGACCGGACCCGGCATCGAGATGAGCGCCCAGGGCGTCTACGCCGACCGCGTGGTGCTGCCCGCCGCGTCCGTCGTGGCCCGCCCCGCCGGGCTCGACGCAGTCACGGCGGCGGCGACCTGGCTGACGTACTCCACGGCGTACGGCGGGATGCTGGAGACCGGCGGCCTGCGGCCCGGCGACCATGTGGTGGTCACGGCGGCGTCCAGCGGGGTCGGCACCGCCGCGTTGCAGACCGCCGCGCGGATCGGCGCCGTCCCGATCGCGGTGACCCGCACCGGCGAGAAGCGGCAGCAGCTCCTCGACAACGGCGCGGCCCTGGTCATCGCCTCGGACACGGAGGACGTCGTGAAGGAGGTACGGCGCTTCACCGACGACCGGGGAGCCGAGCTGATCTTTGACGCGGTGGGCGGGCCCGGCCTCGCGGAGCTCGCCGGGGCGGCGACGGAGGCGGGCACGGTGGTCGTCTACGGCTTCCTGGACCCGCGGCCGATGGCGATGCCGCTCAACTGGCCGCTGAGCGTGCACGGTTACGCCAACTCGCGGCTCACCGCAACACCGGACGGCCTGCGCCGCGTCAACGCGTTCATCGCCTCGGGAGTGCGGGACGGCACGCTGCGGCCGGTGGTCGGCGAGGTCCTCGACGGCCTGGACCGCATCCGGGACGCGCACCGCCTGATGGAGTCCAACGACCACGTGGGGAAGATCGTGGTGCGGCTCGACGCGTGACGCCGAAGTTCCCCGCCGGCCCCGGAATACCCCGGCCATTCCGGAGGTTGCCTCCGTTACGACAGCGGAACAACCGGAAGGTCAGGCCAGTCATGAAGATCGGCATCATCGGCGCGGGCAACATCGGCGGCAACCTCACCCGTCGCCTCACGGCCCTCGGCCACGACGTCTCCGTCGCCAACTCGCGCGGCCCGCACACCCTCACCGCCCTCGCCGACGAGACCGGCGCGAAGCCCGTCACCGCGGCGGAGGCGGCGAACGGCGCGCAGGTCGTCGTCGTGACGGTCCCGCTCAAGGCCGTGCCCGACCTGCCCGCGGGCTTCCTCGACGGCGCGGCGGACGGCGTCGCCGTCATCGACACCGGCAACTACTACCCGCAGCAGCGCGACGGGCGGATCGCCGAGATCGAGGAGGGGCTGACCGAGAGCCGCTGGACCGAGCGCCAGATCGGCCACCCGGTGATCAAGGCGTTCAACGGCACCTACGCCCAGGACATCCTCGACAAGCCGCTCCCCCAGGGCGCCCCCGGCCGTGTCGCCCTGCCCGTCTCCGGTGACGACGAGGCCGCGAAGAAGGTCGTGCGTGACCTCATCGACGAGCTCGGCTTCGACACCGTGGACAACGGCGGCCAGGACGACTCCTGGCGCCAGCAGCCCGGCACCCCCGTGTACGGCCACACCGGTGGCGTGGACGAGATCCGCGCGGCGCTGGACGCCGCGTCGCCGGAGCGCACCCCGGAGTGGCGCGCCTGAGCCGCCCGGCCGGGGAGGGTCAGGGCGTGGCCCAGTCCCGCATCGCGGCCCCGCTCGCGAACGCGGCCACGTTCTTGTCCAGCGGCGTCGACGTGTACTGATGGATCGTCCACTTCGCCTGAATGCGCGGCTTGCCCGACGTCACGTAGTCGGCGATCCACAGTCCGTCGCCCGCGTAGGACGTGGTGTCCCGGTTCAACCAGAAATCGCGGTTCGCGTACAAGAGGACGCGGTGTGAGGGCCGCAGCCGTTTCACCTCGCGGATGAAGCGGTCCTTCTCCGCGTTGCTGGCGCGCGTGCCGTCTCCCGTCGTCTCCCAGTCCACCGCCAGCAGATCCCCCGCCTTCTCCGGGGCGTGGTTCACGAAGTACTCCGCCTGGGCGGTGATGTTCCCCGGCCACAGGAAGTGGTAGAAGCCGACCACGCATCCGCCGTCGCGGGCGAGTTTCGTCTGGGCGGACAGTTTCGGATTGATGTACGAACGGCCCTCCGTCGCCTTGATGAAGACGAAGGAGAGGCCGTCCGTGTCGAAGGTCGACTGGTGCGAGCTCACGTCGATGCCACGGATCACGGGCGCCTCCAGGGGGTGGGGGGAAGGCAGGAGGCCTGAACTTCCTGGACTTCCTGAACTGCCCGTCTGGTGCCCGTTGTCAGCCACGGCGAACCGTCAACCATCAATCGTTCAACGGAAGATCCCGGTGTGCCCGAGCGAGTAGCGGCCCGGCTGGGGGTAGACCGCGAGGCCGTGCGGGCCGTCGCCGACCGGGATGCGGGCGAGCTGGACGCCGGTGCGGGTGTCGATGGCGTACACCTCGGAGTCGTAGCGCCCGGACAGCCAGAGCGTGTTGCCGTCCGCCGAGACGCCGCCCATGTCGGGGCTGCCGCCCTGCGGGAGCTTCCACTTCTTGGTGAGCTTGTTCTTGGTGAAGTCGAAGACGGAGATGGTGCCCTCACCGCGGTTGGAGATGTACATCTCCTTGGAGTCGCGGCTCACGTACAGGCCGTGGCAGCCCTTTCCGGTGGGCAGCAGCTTCGGTTTCGTGAACTTCTTGCCGTCCAGGACCCACATGCCGTGCGCCATCATGTCGGCGACGTAGAAGGTCTTGCCGTCCGGCGACAGCTTCACGTCCTGCGGCATGGCGCCCTTGAACGGGATCTTCTGCTGGCCGACGACCTCCATCTTCTCGGTGTCGACCTTCAGCAGTTCGCCGGAGAACTCGCAGGAGACGATGAAGTAACGGCCGTCCATGGAGAAGTCGGCGTGGTTGACGCCCGCACAGGTCACCGGCAGGGTCTTCACCCGGTTCATGGTCTTGGGATCGCGGAAGACGAGCTCGCGGTCCATGGACGCCATCACGATGGCGTGCTTGCCGTTCGGCGTGAAGTAGAGGTTGTACGGGTCGGAGACCTCGACCGTGCGGCCCTCCTTGCCGGTGACGGGGTTGATCGCGGTGAGGCTGTCGCCGAGGTCGTTGTTGACCCAGAGCGTCTTCATGTCCCAGGAGGGGACGACGTGCTGGGGCTGGTTGCCGACCTTGATGGTCTTGACGACCTTGTACTTCTCGGGGTCGATGACCGAGACCGTGTTGGAGTTGGTGTTGGGCACGTAGATCCGGTTCAGGAACTTCCTCGTCACGGGCTGCAGGGCGTTCGGCCGGTCGGCGGCGTAGACGTCCTTCGGGTCGAGGACGGGCGGCATGCCGGGCAGCCCGTGGGCGATCTTCGGCTTGTGGGGCTCGCGCACGCCCTCGGTGCCGAGGGCCTCGTCGGCGTGCTGGTCGCCGCCGCAGCCGGCGAGGACGGCGAGCGCGGCGCCGGCGGCGAGCACGGCCGCGGTGCGCCGGGTGAGGTTGGGTTTCCGGGTCATCAGGTCAGCAGCTCCGTGGTCGTGACCGCGCGCAGGCCGCGGCGTTCCAGTTCTTCCAGGACGGCGGGGAGCGCGGCGACCGTGTCCGCGTACCCGAAGTGCAGGCTGACGACGGACCCCTCGCGGATGCCGCCCGCGATCGTGCGGGTGACCGCCGGGGCGCCCGGCGAGGTGAAGTCGAGGGAGTCGACGTCGTAACCGAGGACGTGCGGGTAGCCCGCGCGGTGGGCGAGCCGTACGACGAGGGGGGTCGCCGTCGGGGTGCGTGAGGGGCGGAACCAGGTGCCGATGGAGCCGGTGAGGCGGCGCAGCCGGTCCGCGCAGCCGGCGATCTCGGCGTAGGCCTCGGCCTCCGGCATGTCGTTGATGCCGAGGTGGTGGAGGGTGTGGTTGCCCAGGTCGTGGCCGCCGTCGAGGATGCGCCGCGCCATGTCCGGGTGGTCGTCGAGCCAGCTGCCGACGGCGAGCACGGTGACTTTGGCGCCCGCCTTCTCCGCCTCGGTGAGCAGCGCCTTGGCGATGGCCGGGTCGCCCTGGCCGTGGAAGGTGAGCGCGACCTGGGGGCGGGTGCGGGGGCCGTGGGTGATCTGGGCGGGCCGGCCGGGGATGCGGCGTGGCGCGGGGGCCGCGGGGGCGGGGCGGTGGGCTGTGCCCGGTGGGCCGGGCGACTCGGGTGCGGGCGGTCGGTCGGGGGCGGGGGCGGGGCCGGTCGCGGCGCACCCGGTGGTGAGCGCGCCCGCGGCGAGTAGGCCGGCGCCCGCGCACAGGGCTCTGCGGCGGTCGGTCTCGATCACCCGCCCATTTAATGCGAAAAACAGGCGAAAGATGCTGATTGCCCGCTTCGGGATGGTTACGGGTCGACACCCGGGGATCGCCTCCGGTCACCCGGCCCTTGCGTATCGCCTGTCACAGCCGCCGCTTAACCAGCGTTTACCAGGCAGGTGTCCCATCTCACCAAGGATTCACCTCTAAACTGACGCTGTTCGCCCGATTATGTACGGTTATGCCGCTTTGGATCGTCGAACGCCCGTCTGCCATAGTCGGGGACACGACCCCCATTGACCCGGGCTCAGGTCGTTCCGGCGGCCGTGGATCACACCCCGATCTCCACGCCGCTTCACGAAGGCCCCCTCGCGCCGACCACGGCCGCCGGGGGCTTTCGCGTGTCCGCACCGCTTTCGCGTATCCGGACCGCGTCCGTCAGCGGTCGGCGACCCGCACCTCGAACCAGGTCGTCTTGCCGCGCGGCAGCAGGTCCACGCCCCACCGGTCGGACAGCTTGTCGACGAGGAACAGGCCTCGGCCGCTCAGGTCCATCTCGTGGACCGGCATCAGGCACGGCAGCCCGCGCGAGGGGTCGCGGACCTCCACGCGGACCCAGCCGCGCCGCCGCTGCATGTGCAGGCCGAAGACCCGGGCGCCGGTGTGCCGCACGGCGTTCCCGACGAGTTCGGAGACGAGGAGGACGACGTCCTCGGTGAGCTTCGGGGAGAGGCCCCAGTGGCGCAGGACGACGACTTGGGCGAGGCGGCGCGCGATGGCCGCGGACTCCGGGCGCGAGGGCAGCGGCACCTCCGCGTCCGTGGGGTTGCCGAACAACTCGAGTGCCTTGAGCGCGTGTTCGTCCTCCACCGCCGGCGACCACCGGGCCACGGTCCCACCGCCCTGCCGCCGCGGCCGTTCATAACCCTCCAGCCCCGCCATGCCCCCATCATGGCCGCCCGAGGCGCCGCGCGGGGCCGTTCCGGCGGAATAAGCCCCCCGGAACCAACCATTCCGGAAGGCCGTGTTGACATATGCCACTGGCAGTGAAGCGCCGCGGAATCGACGCTGACCTGCGCTGACGGCCCGCTTACGCATGATCACACAGCGCACGGCGGCGCGCAGGCTTAAGGCTGCGTTAAGCCGCTCATAATCCGCCCCTTCGAGGGACGTGCCGACCTGCCCGCCGTCCGCGTGGCGTCAACCGAGCATCAACTGGGCGCCGAACAAGGTCAGTTCAGATGAATTTCGCCTTGCCCGGGCCCTCCTCGACGAAGCTGCGCATGCCCCGCTCGCGGTCCTCGGTCGCGAACAGGCCCGCGAACCACGTGCGTTCGATGGTCAGTCCGGTGTCGATGTCGGTCTCCAGGCCGGCGTCGACGGCCTCCTTGGCGGCGCGCAGCGCGGTGGCCGGGCCCCGTGCGAGCCGCGCGGCCCAGGCGTGCGCCTGCTCGTACACCTCGGCGGCGGGTACGACACGGTCGACGAGGCCCATGGTGAGCGCCTCGTCGGCCTTCACGTGGCGGCCGGTGAAGATGAGGTCCTTGGCCTTGGACGGGCCGACGAGACGGGCCAGGCGCTGGGTGCCGCCCGCGCCGGGGATGAGGCCGAGCAGGATCTCCGGCTGGCCGAGCTTGGCGTTGTCCGCGGCGATCCGGAAGTCGGCGCAGAGCGCCAGCTCGCAACCGCCGCCGAGCGCATAGCCGTTGACGGCGGCGACGACGGGCTTGGGGATGCGGGCCACGGCGGTGAAGGACTCCTGCAGGGCCCCGGAGCGCACGACCATCGCCGCGTGGTCCATGGCCTGCATCTCCTTGATGTCCGCGCCGGCCGCGAACACCTTCTCGCCGCCGTGGATGACCACCGCGCGGACGTCGTCGCGGCGGGTCGCCTCTTCGGCGAGCTCCTTGAGGCGGTCCTGGGTGGCGACGTCCAGGGCGTTCATCGGGGGGCGGTCGAGTCGGATCGTGCCGACGCCTTCGGCGACTTCGAGGTGTGCAGTCATGACAGGCACGTTAGCGGGGGTTAACGCGAAGGGCCCGGTGCACTTGGTCACAGTGCACCGGGCCTCGCGTGGAGCGGTGGCGGATCAGGCCTTCCACTTCTCCCAGGACATGTTCCAGCCGTTCAGGCCGTTGTCGGGCTGGATCTTCTTGTCCGCCGAGTTCTTCACGACGACCACGTCGCCGATCATCGACCGCTCGAAGAACCAGCCGGCGGGCGTCTTCTTGCTGTAGCCGCCGCGCACGTCGCTCAGGCCGATGCAGCCGTGGCTGGCGTTGGTGTTGCCGAAGGCGCCGCCCGACCAGTAGTTGCCGTGCAGGAACGTGCCGGAGGTGGACAGCCGCATGGCGTGCGGGACGTCCTTGATGTCGTACTCGCCGCCGAAGCCGACGGTCTCGCCGTTCATCCGGGTCACCTGCAGCTTCTCGCTGATGACCATCTCGCCGTTGTACGTGGTGGTGCCGGGGGCGCCCGCGGTGATCGGGATCTTCTTGATCTGCTTGCCGTCGCGGACGACCTTCATCTGGTGCGTCTTGGCGTCGACGGTGGAGACCTGGCTGCGGCCGATCGTGAAGTTCAGGGTCTTGGCCTGCTTGCCGTAGACGCCGGGGCGGCCCTCGACGCCGTCGAGGTTGAGCTTGACGGTGACCTTGGTGCCGGCCTTCCAGTACTTCTCCGGGCGGAAGTCCAGGCGGTCGTTGCCGAACCAGTGGCCCTCGACCGGCACCGAAGGCTCGGTCTTGATCTCGATGGCCTTCTCGACGGCCTCCGGGTCGGTGATGCCCCGGGTGAAGTTGACCGAGAACGGCATGCCCACGCCGACCGTGGAGCCGTCCTCCGGGTTGAACTGGCCGACGAAGGTGTTCTTCGGGGTCAGCGTCGTGAAGGCGGTGTCCTTGGCGGAGGCGCGGCCGTCGGAGTCCTTGGCGACCGCGTGGACCTTGTACTTCGTGGCGGCGGCGAGGTGGTGCGCGGGCTTCCACGCGGTGCCGCCGGCGGTGATCCTGCCGGGGACCGGGTTGCCCTTGCTGTCCTTGACCTCGACCTCGGAGAGCTTGCCCTTCTCGGCGCCTATCTTCAGGGCGCCACTGGTGGCCACGGAGTCCGCGCCGTCCTTGGGGGCTATCGTCACGACGGCCGCGGAGGGGGCGTTCTTGCCCGCCTCGTCCTTGCCCCCGCCGTCGCCGCCCGAGTCCGAGCCGCCCCCGCATGCCGCGACGAACAGCAGCGTCGCCCCCGATGCCACCGCCGTCAGTCCCCTGGCGCCCCGTCGCCGCGCGCGCACCCGCGCACCCACCGACGCCCCCGATATCGGTCGCCCGTTCACGATTGTCGTCTCCCCTCGCCGGGCCCGATCCGGGCCCGCACCCCAATGCACCTGCGCGTTTCGGACACGCGCAAGCGCTAGATAATCACACGGTTCCCGGCGCTGACGTCCCGCCAATGTCACCGTTGCGTTCCAACTGCCCGGGGGGTGCGGGCGGACCATGATCACTCGGTGTCGGCCGGCCGGTCACCCGGACAACACCGCGTGGTCACCCGGGAGATCAGCTGTTCTTCACCCAGTCCTTCCACTCCATGTTCCAGCCGCCGAGGCCGTTGTCAGGAGCGACTTTCTTGTCATTGCTCTTGATCACCTCGACGACGTCACCGATCAGGCTCCGGTCGAAGAACCAGCCCGCCGGCGTCTTGGAGCTGCCGCCCTTCACGTCGCGCAGGCCCACGCAGCCGTGGCTGACATTGGTGGTGCCGGGGGCGTCCGGCGACCAGTAGTTGCCGTGCAGGAAGGTGCCGGAGGTCGTCAGGCGCATCGCGTGCGGGACGTCGGGGATGTCGTACTCGCCGCCGAAGCCGACGGTACGGCTGTTCATCCGGGTCACCTCCAGCATCTCCGTGACGACCATCTTTCCGTTGTACGTGGTGGTCTTGGGGGCGCCCGCGGTGATCGGCACGGTGGAGACCAGCTCGCCGTCCCTGCGTACCTCCATGGTGTGCTCGGCGGCGTCCACCAGGGACACCTGGCTGCGGCCGACGGTGAACGAGAAGCTCTTGTCCTGCAGGCCGTAGACCCCGGGGGCGGCCTCGACGTCGCGCAGCTTGAGGCCGACGGTGACCTTGGTGCCGGGCTTCCAGTACTTCTCCGGGCGGAAGTCGACACGGCTCTTGCCGAACCAGTGCGGGCGGATCTCGACGTCCGGGTGCGCGGTGACGCGGATGGCGCGCTGGACGGCGTCGCGGTTCTCGATCTCCCGGTTGAACTCCAGGGAGACGATCATGCCGGTGCCGACCGTCGCCCGGTTCTCCGGCGCGACGTACCCGATGAAGCGCTCGTCGGGGACGAGCGTGCGGAAGGTGGTGTGCCGGGCCGAGCGGCGGCCGTGACCGTCCAGGGCGACGGCGTCGACCTTGTACGTGGAGGCGAGGGCGAGCGGTCCCTCGTCGACGGGGCGCCAGGTCAGGCCGTCCTCGTCGATGCGGCCCGGCACGTCGAACTCCTGCGCGTCCTGCGTCCGGACGACCTTCACCGACTCCAGGCGGCCGCCCGGGACCGTGACCTCGATGCGTTCCTGCGGCTTGATCCCCTTGCTGTCGTCACCGGGCGACACCCGGATCGCGTCCGCGGGCGAGCGCGGCTTCCCCATGAATCCGTCGGGCCTGTCGGCGGAGCAGCCGGACGCCCCGGCCAGCAGGCCCGCCCATGTCACCGCCGCGGCCAGCGCGGCCCCTGCGCGCCGTGCGCGCCTCGCAACCTGTCTCACGTGGGTCCCAACGACCGTCCCCCTGCCGGGGAAACGTGAGTGCGACGCGCGGGGTGGGCAGAACAGTGGTGAGGACGACGTAGGGGGGAGCCGCGGCCGGGACGCCGCACGCCCTTCTTCGCGCGTCGGCCACGGAGCCGCGGGAGGCGAGCAGGTGTCGAGCGCACCCGAGCAAGAGGCAGTGCAGCCCGAGCACGAGGCAGTGCAGAGGGCACGGACGGCGGGGCGCGGCACGACCGGGCGGCCCGCCCCGACGGTGAACGGCAGGGGCCGGGCCGCGTCCCGTGCCGCGCCGGGCCGCCCGGTGTGGCCGGGCGCGCCGACTCCGCTGGGTGCCCGCTTCCGGGTCGGGCCCGACGGCGTCGCGGGCACCAACTTCGCGCTGTGGGCGGGGGGCGCGGAGGCGGTCGAGCTGTGCCTGTTCGACACGGAGGGGTCCCGGGTCGTCGAGACGCGCTGTCCGCTCACCGAGCTGACGCACGAGATCTGGCACGGCTTCGTGCCGGGCGTGCGGCCGGGGCAGCGGTACGGCTACCGGGTGCACGGCCGCTGGGACCCCTGGACGGGCGCCCGCTGGAACCCCGCGAAGCTGCTCCTCGATCCGTACGCCCGCGCGGTGGACGGCGGTCCGGGCAACGACTACGGCCGGCTGCCCGCCGAGGTGTACGGGCACGTGCGGGACTGGCCCCAGCAGCATGTGGCGGACACCGTGCGCGACGAGCGGGACTCGGCGCCGTACGTGCCCAAGGGCGTGGTCGTGCACGACGACGCGCCGGACGACGAGTGGACGGACGACCGGCGGCCCAAGACGCCGTGGGCGGACTCGGTCATCTACGAGCTGCACGTGCGCGGCTTCACCAAGCTGCATCCGGGCGTTCCCGAGCAACTGCGCGGTACGTACGCGGGGCTGGCGCATCCGGCGGCGCTTGAGCACCTCGTACGGCTCGGCGTGACGGCGGTGGAGCTGCTTCCGGTGCACCAGTTCGCGCACGAGGACCATCTGCTGCGCCGGGGCCTGCGCAACTACTGGGGCTACAACTCGATCGGCTACTTCGCCCCGCACGCGGCGTACGCGGCGTCGGGGACCAGGGGCGAGCAGGTCGGCGAGTTCAAGCGGATGGTGCGGGCGCTGCACGAGGCGGGCATCGAGGTCATCCTCGACGTCGTCTACAACCACACGGCGGAGGCCGGTGAGCTCGGTCCGATGCTTTCCCTGAAGGGCATCGACAACCGCGGCTACTACCGCCTTCAGCCGGGTGACGCGCGGCGGTACGCGGACTACACGGGGTGCGGCAACACCTTGCAGGTCGTCCAGCCGCACGTGCTGCGCCTCATCACGGACTCGCTGCGGTACTGGGTCTCGGGGATGGGCGTGGACGGCTTCCGCTTCGACCTTGCGGCGGCGCTCGCGCGCTCCTTCCACGACGTCGACATGCTCTCGCCGTTCCTCGCGGTGATCGCGCAGGATCCGGTGCTGCGGCGCGTGAAGCTGATCGCGGAGCCGTGGGACGTGGGCTCGGGCGGCTATCAGGTGGGGGCGTTCCCGCCGCTGTGGACGGAGTGGAACGACCGCTACCGGGGTGCGGTGCGGGACTTCTGGCGGGGCGCGCTGCCGGACGTACGGGATCTGGGGTACCGGCTCTCGGGGTCGAGCGACCTGTACGCGTGGGGCGGGCGCAGGCCGTACGCGTCGGTGAACTTCGTGACGGCGCACGACGGGTTCACCCTGCGGGACCTGGTCAGTTACGAGCGCAAGCACAACGAGGCCAACGGCGAGGGCAACCGGGACGGCTCCGACGACAACCGGGCCTGGAACTGCGGGGCCGAGGGCGAGACCGACGACGAGGACGTCGCCGCGCTGCGCCGCCGGCAGCTGCGCAATCTGATGACGACGCTGCTGCTCTCCACCGGGGTGCCGATGCTGGTCGCGGGCGACGAGATGGGGCGCACGCAGCGGGGCTCCAACAACGCGTACTGCCAGGACAACGAGATCAGCTGGGTCGACTGGGGGCTCCGGGAGGAGCCGGGGTGGCGGGAGCTCTTTGCGCTGACGGCTCGGCTCATCGAGCTGAGGCACCGTCATCCGGTGCTGCGCAGGCGGGCGTTCTTCTCCGGGCGGGCCCACTCCGCGGACGGGCTGCGCGATCTGGCGTGGTTCACGGCGGGCGGTACGGAGATGACGGAGGACGACTGGTACGCACCCACGGCGACGCTTGGCATGTATCTGTCGGGCCGGGACATACCCGGCCGGGACGCGCGGGGCGCGCCGGTCGTCGACGACAGCTTCCTCGCGGTGCTGCACGCCGCGGAGCGCCCTTCGGCGTTCGTGCTGCCGGGGCCGCCGTGGGCCGACGCCTACGAGGTCGTCGTGGACACCTCGGCGGAGGAGCAGGCGGTGGCGCCGGGGGCGGTGCACCGGGCGGGCGAGGTGCTGGCGGTGGCGGGGAGGTCGGTGGTGCTGCTGCGGGTCCTTGACGGGTGGGGGTGATCTCTGTCCGCGCCCGCCGCCCGTACCGGCGGCCCGGCGGTGATCACTTCTGGTCCGGACCAGAGTCTTGCCCCGGCCCGGGGGTGGCTCCAAGCTCACGTCATGGACCTGGAGTTGCGGCACCTGAGGACGATCCGGGCGATCGCCGACGCGGGCAGCCTGACGAAGGCGGCCACCGCGCTCGGGCTCGCCCAGCCCGCGCTGAGCACGCAGTTGAAGCGGATCGAGCGCGCGCTCGGCGGTGAGCTCTTCGAGCGCGGTCGGCACGGGGTACGGGCCACCGCGCTCGGTGAGTTCGTGCTGGCGCGGGCCAGGGTCGTGCTGCCCGCGGTGAGCGATCTGCGCGAGGAGGCGCAGCGGTTCGCCCAGGCCTGGCAGGTGGGTGCCGGGTTCCGGCTCGGCGGCATCCACGGGCCGCTGCTGGGCGCGCTGGTGGACCGGCTCGCCGCCGCGTATCCGGGCGCGTCGGTGACGACGCACACCTCCTGGTCGGAGCGGGAGATCGCGGCCCGTACGGCGGCGGGGCGGCTCGACTTCGCGCTGGTCGGCACGTGCGGGCCGAGCGCGCCGCCGGAGAGCGAGCTCCTGGTGTGGCGGGAGGTGGCCCGCGATCCGGTCTTCGTGATGCTGCCCACCGGGCATCCGCTGGCACGGTGCCCGGAGATCGACCTCGCGCTGCTCGCGGACGAGGCGTGGACGGACGTGCCGGGCGACGGCTGCTTCGCGGACTGCTTCTCCGCGGCGTGCGCGCGGGCGGGGTTCACACCGGCGCGCGTGTACGAGACGGATGTCGCCTCGTGCGTGCATCTGGTGCAGGTGGGGCGGGCGGTGGGACTGTGCCGGGCGACGTTCCCGCCGACGCCGGGCCTGGTGACCAGACCCCTGACGGGGACCCCGCTGTACTGGCGCCACCTCCTGGGCTGGCACCCGGCGGCACCGGCCCACGACACGGCGGCGGCGGTCTTCACCCAGACCCGGTCCGCCCACGCGGACGTGGCATCCCGCAGCGAGAGCTACACGGCATGGCTCACCACACCGCCGGCTCCGCCGGGGTGAGCAGGCTTCGGCTCGGCCGGGTGAGTCGGTCGGGCCGGCCCCCCGGAGTGGCTTCCATAACGTCGGTGCCAGGGGTCAATCGGCAGGTGATGAGGGGGAGTTGGGGGTTCTACCGTGTGGGGGGATCCCGCTCGTCCCCGGTTCTTGAGGAGACCTCGTATGCTCCCCATCCATCACCGACGCGTCGCCGCCGCGTGTGCCGCGGTGGTTGCCGCCGGTGCGCTCGTCCTCGCCGGGCTTCCCGGGGCCGCGTCCGCCTCCGGGCAGAACGTCGCCGAGTCCCCCTCCCCCGCCGCCGTCGGTTCGACCTCTCCCCAGGTTCTGCCGGCCATGCGGCGCGATCTCGGGCTCACGGCGGCGCAGGCCGAGGTGCGGCTCGGCAACGAGGCCGAGGCCGGGGCCGTCGCGGGTGCCCTGCACAACGCGCTCGGCCGTGACTTCGCGGGCGCCTGGGTGCACGGCGCGACCTCCGCGCGGCTCACCGTGGCCACCACCGACGCCTCCGACGTCCCCGCGATCGAGGCGCGGGGCGCCGAGGCGAAGGTCGTCGAGCACTCGGTGGCACAACTGACAGCGGCGCAGGGAAAGTTGGACCGGGCGGCGTCGTACGACGTGCCCGTCCGGTACGTCGACGTGCGCGCCAACGCCGTCGTGGTGCGGGCCGTGCGCGCCTCCGCCGCGGACTCCCTCGTCGCCGCGGCGGGCGTGGACCCCTCCCTCGTACGCGTCGAACGGACCAAGGAACGGCCGCGGCCGCTGTACGACCTGGTGGGCGGCGAGGCGTACTACATGGGCGGGGGCCGGTGCTCCATCGGCTTCCCCGTCACCAAGGGCGCCCAGCAGGGCTTCGCCACGGCGGGCCACTGCGGGCGTGCCGGCACCGCGACCAGCGGCTACAACCAGGTGGCCCAGGGCACGTTCCAGGCATCCGTCTTCCCCGGGATGGACATGGCCTGGGTCGCCACCAACTCCCAGTGGACGGCCACCCCGTACGTGAAGGGCCAGGGCGGCCAGCGGGTCGGCGTCGGGGGCTCCACGCAGTCCCCGGTGGGTGCGTCGGTCTGCCGGTCCGGCTCCACGACGGGGTGGCACTGCGGCACGATCCAGCAGCACAACACCAGCGTCACCTACCCCGAGGGCACCATCAGCGGTGTCACCAGGACCTCGGTCTGCGCGGAGCCCGGCGACTCGGGCGGCTCCTTCATCTCCGGGAGCCAGGCGCAGGGCGTCACCTCGGGCGGCTCGGGCAACTGCTCCAGCGGCGGCACGACGTTCTACCAGCCGATCAATCCGCTGCTCCAGCAGTTCGGCCTGACGCTGAAGACCACGGGCGGCGGGGACCCCGGCCCCGGCGACCCCGACCCGGGCGGCACCTGGGCGGCCGGCAAGGTCTACGCCCCGGGCGACACGGTGACCTATGGCGGGTCCACGTACCGCTGCCTCCAGGGGCACCAGGCGCAGCCCGGGTGGGAGCCGCCCAACACGCCGGCCCTCTGGCAACAGGCGTAGCACTCCGGGTCAGCCCAGGATTCCCCTGCTGTACGCCGTGGCCACCGCCGCCGCACGGTCCTTCACGCCCAACTTCCCGTAGATATGGGTGAGATGCGTCTTGACCGTCGCCTCACTGATGAAGAGCTCCGCCGCGATCGCACGGTTCGACGTGCCCTTGGCGACGAGCGCGAGCACCTCCCTCTCGCGGGTGCTCAGCGGCTCGTTGCCGGGGGCGCGCACGCGGGAGACGAGCCGGGAGGCGACGGCGGGCGAGAGGACCGTGCGGCCCTCGGCGGCGGCGCGGACCGCGGTGAACAGCTCCTCGCGCGGGGCGTCCTTGAGCAGATATCCCGTCGCGCCCGCCTCGATCGCGGGGAGCGTGTCGGAGTCCGTGTCGTACGTGGTGAGGACCAGGACGCGGGACCGGGCGCCGCGCCGGGTGAGCTCGGTGATCGCGTCGACGCCGTTGCCGCCGGGCATGCGCAGGTCCATCAGGACGACGTCCGGGTCGAGTTCGGCGGTCAGGGCCACCGCCTCCACGCCGTTCGACGCCTCGCCGAGTACCTCGAAGCCGGGAGCGGAGAGGAACATGCCGCGCAGGCCGTCGCGGACGACGGGGTGGTCGTCGACGAGGAGGAGAGTGATCACGTCAGTGCTCATGGCGCACCAACGGTACGCGAGCGGAGACCGCCGTACCGCCGCCCGGCTCCGACTCCACGGTGAGCGACCCGGCGACGCGTTCGGCGCGGGCCCGCATCCCGTCGAGGCCGAAACCGCCCGTGCCGGTGCGCACCGCCGTGGCCAGCGGGTCGAAGCCGCGGCCGTCGTCGCGGACGTCCAGGCTGACCTCGTCGCCCATGAAGGACAGGGTCACGCCGAGGCGGCTCGCCCCGGCGTGCCGGGCGGCGTTGGACAGGGCCTCCTGGACGATGCGCAGGAGGGTCGCCTCGATCTCGTCGTGCAGGTCCTCGGCGGTGCCGGTGACGGTGAACTCGGCGCGGACGCCGGTGCGGTCCGCCCACTCGGCGACGGTCTTCTTCAGCGCCTCGGGGAGCCGGTCGTCGGCGAGCGGCGCCGGCGAGAGGTTGTGCACGGAACGGCGGGCCTCGCCCAGGCTGTGCCGGGCGAGGTCGGCGGCCCGGCCGAGGTGCTCGCGGGCCAGCGCCTCGCGCCCGGTGTCCTGGGCGCCCGCCACGACCTGGAGCTGGGCGATGATGCCGGTCAGGCCCTGCGCGATGGTGTCGTGGATCTCGGCGGCGAGCCTGCGCCGCTCGTCGGCGACGCCCGCCTCGCGGGCCTGCACGAGGAGCTGGGCGTGCAGGGCGGCGTTCTCGTCCATCGCCTGCTGCAGCGCGGTGTTGGTGCGCTCCAGTTCGGTGATGGTGACGGCCTGGACGCGGGCCCGCTCGTCCTCCTGGGCGGCGAGGTGGGCGAAGACGGAGAGCAGCGCGACGTTCACGGCGAGCAGTCCGCCGAAGACGCCCCAGCCGAGGCCGTTGCCCGGCGGAAGACCGCCGGACTGGGAGCCCGCCATGGTGACGGCGGTGGCGAAGAGGCCGGGCTTGACCAGACGCGGCGGCAGCAGCCGTTCGGCGCCGAAGTAGCCGGCCACGGCGTAGAACGCGAAGAACGGGTTGAGCCAGGTCAGCACGAAGGCGATGGCCCAGCGCAGCGCGTAGTAGAGGGTGCCCGCGGTCGAGGGGCCCGGCCGGGAGGGGCTCAGGACGCCCCATCCCGCCTGGAGCGCGGCACCGGCGCCGACCAGGGCTCCCGCCACGTACCACTCGGTGCGGCCCATGCCGACGACACCGCTGGTGGCGACCGACATGAGGACGCCGAAGCCCAGCAGGACGTAGGGGCCCCACCGGTGGAAGGTGCCCCAGCGCTGTTCGACGGTGATCATGGCGGCCGTCGTGTTCGTGCTCACCGGTCCAGTGTCGTCCACCCCGGCCGCCTCGGTGCCCCTGGCGGCCTCGGTGCCCCCGGCGGACCACACCGGAAGGCTCACTCCCACCGGAACCAGCGGGCGGCCCCGGCCGACAGGGCCACGGTCCACAGCGCGAGGACGCCGAGGTGGATCCAGCCGGGCCAGTCGCCGGCCGCGGCCTCGTTGAGGGCCTGGGACGCGGCGCCGAGCGGGGTGACCTCCACGATGTGGCGCAGTAGGCCGGGCATCGCCTGGACCGGCAGCCACACGCCGGCGCTGAACATCATCGGGAAGAAGACGGCGGAGCCGATGGCGGTCGCGGCCTTCGTGGTGCGGGCCAGCGCGGAGACCAGGGCGCCCAGGGCGAGCCCGCACGCGATGGCGAGGAGCAGCGCGACGGCGTAGCCGAAGGCCTGGCGCGGCAGGGCCACGTCGAAGGCGAGCCGGCCCACGGTCAGGGAGAGCAGCGCCGAGACGAGGGCGGCCGTGCCGTAGAGGCCCATCTGGGTGCCGAGCACGGCGGCGGGGCGCACCGGCGTGGCGGACATCCGGCGCAGGATGCCGCGCTCGCGGTAGCCGGTGACGAGCGGCGGCATGGCCTGCAGCCCCGCCATGATCAGCGGGAGGATCACCGTCACCGGCACGTACGCGTCGATCGTCCTGAGGCCGCCCAGCGAGTCGCTGGCCTCGCGGAAGGACGGGATGGAGCCGAGGACCACCAGGAGCACGGTGGGGAACGCCATGATCCAGAAGATGGCGGCCGGTTCGCGGCGGAAGAGGCGCAGCTCGGCCTTGAGGACGGCGCGCGAGGCCCGTCGGCTGTCGCTCCGGTGCGTGGGCAGGACTGCGGCGGCGCTCATGCCGTTGCTCCCGTCAGGTCGAGGAAGGCGTCGTCCAACGTGGCGTCGGCGACCCGGAGTTGGTGGGCGGTGATGTGGTGCCGGGCGAGCAGCGTGATGGCGGCGTCGACGGTCTCGTCGGTGCCGTTCAGGGTGTAGCGGCCCTCGCGGTGCTCCACGGAGGTGACCGCGGGCAGCGCCGCGAGCACGCTTTCGCCAAGCGGCGCGGACGGGGTGAACGACATGACCGTGGAGCTCGCGGACCGGCTGATCAGGCCCGCCGGGGTGTCGAGGGCGGCGACCCGGCCCTTGTCGATGACGGCGACGCGGTCGCAGAGGCGCTGGGCCTCCTCCATGAAGTGGGTGACGAGCAGGACGGTCACGCCGCCGGCGCGGACGTCCTCGATGAGCTCCCAGGTGTCGCGGCGGGCGCGCGGGTCGAGGCCGGTGGTCAGCTCGTCGAGGACGACGACCTTCGGATTGCCGATCAGCGCGAGCGCGATGAACAGGCGCTGCTTCTGGCCGCCGGAGAGCTTGCCGAAGCGGCTGTCCAGCTTGTCGGTCAGCCGCAGCCGCTCGGCCAGCGGCCCCCAGTCGGCGGGGTTCGGGTAGAACGCGGAGTACAGCTCCAGGGCCTCGCGCACGGTGAGCTTCGGCTGCAGCTCGCTCTCCTGGAGCTGCGCGCCGAGGATGCGGGTGAGCCGCTCGTGGTCGGCGACCGGGTCGAGCCCGGCGACGCGGACGGATCCGGCGTCGGGGACGCGCAGGCCCTCGACGCACTCGACGGTGGTGGTCTTGCCTGCGCCGTTGGGGCCGAGGATGCCGAAGATCTCGCCTTCCTCGACGGCGAAGGAGACGCCGTCGACGACGGGCCGGCCACCGTAGGCCTTCTGGAGTCCGTGCACTTCGATGAGGGGCATGGGTCGAGAATCGCCGGTGGACGGGGGCGCGCACATCGCCCGACCCGCTCGAAGGCGCATCAGCCGATCGGTTGATGGCGGGGTACGACCACGGGGCGTGGGCCGGTGCGGGGCCTCGGTCCTAGGACCAGCGCAGTACCGCGTGCGGTCCAAAACTCGGTGGGTTCTGTCAGTGGCGATCCGTAGGCTCGCTCCTGATGCCGAACTCAGCTGCCACCACCAGGGAACGCTCGACCGTACGGACACTGCTGCGGCTCTGGCCGTACGTCCGGCCGGTCCGAACACGCCTGATCACAGCGGCGGTTGTCGCGATCATCGCCTCCTGCACGGGGCTCGTCTTCCCCCTCGTCCTCAAGTGGATGGTGGACGGCCCGGTGGCGGACCGGGACGCGGGCGGGGTGTGGCTGGGCGCCCTCCTGCTGCTCCTGCTCGGCGTCGCGGAGGCGCTGCTCTTCGGGCTGCGGCGGTGGCTGATCGCCCGGCCCCTCGCGGGCGTCGAGGCCGCGATGCGGGCGGACCTCTACCGCCATCTGCAGCGGCTCCCGGTGGCCTTCCACGACCGCTGGGCGTCGGGGCAGTTGCTCTCGCGCGGCACGACGGATCTGATGCTGCTGCGGATGTTCCTCGCCTTCCCGCTGACGTTCCTGCTGGTCAACGGCGCGACCATCCTGGTCGGTGTGGTCATCCTGCTCGGGCAGGACTTCACGCTCGGCCTGGTGCTGCTCACGCCCGTGGTGCCGATGGTGATCGCGCTCGCGTACTACGAGGGGCGGTACACCGCGGCGGCGCGGCGCGCGCAGGACCAGGTCGGCGATCTGACGACGGTCGTCGAGGAGAGCGTGCTCGGCGTCCGCATCATCAAGGGCTTCGGCCGCCACCGCAGCCAGGCGCGGGCCTTCCGCGAGCTGTCGCACACGCTGCGCGGCACCGAGCTGGTCAAGGCCCGGATCCTCGCCGCGATCTACGCCGTGATCATGGCGTTGCCGGAGGCGGCGATCGGGGCGGCGCTGGTGCTCGGCACGGTGCGGGTCGCGGACGGCGGCCTGTCGGCGGGCACGCTGGTCGCCTTCCTGTCGACGGCGCTCGCACTGCGCTGGCCGGTGGAGTCGATCGGCTTCCTGCTCGCGATGAGCCAGGAGTCGGCGACGGCCACGGAACGGTACTTCGAGGTGATGGACGCGGAGCCGGAGGGTGTGGGGGGTGCGGGGCCCGCGGGGGGCGCGGCGCTTCTCGGGGGTGCTTCGGCGGGCGACGAGGTGAGTGCGGGGGGCGTGGCCGGTACGGGTGGCGTGGCGGGCTCTGGCGGTGCGGGCGGCGGAGGCGGCGTGGCCGGCACGGGCGGCGGAGGCGGCGGAGGCGGTACGGGTGGCGGAGGCGGCGAGGACGGTACGGGGGGCGGTGGGCTGCGGTTCGACGGTGTGGAGTTCCGGTACCCCGACGCCGACCCGGACTCCCCCGCCGTCCTCTCCCGCATCGACCTGCACGTGCGCCACGGCGAGACCATGGCGCTGGTCGGCGCGACCGGCAGCGGCAAGACGACGCTCACCGCGCTGGTACCGCGGCTGCACGAGACGACCGGCGGCCGCATCACGCTCGACGGCGAGGACATCACGGCGATGGACCGCGAACGGCTGCGCTCGCTCGTCGCCGTCGCCTTCGAGGAGCCGACCCTCTTCTCGGCGACGGTCGGCGAGAACGTCCTCATGGGCGCGGACGAGCACGCGGGCGACGCGGAGTTGCGGCGCGCCCTCGACGTGGCGCAGGCCGACTTCGCGTACGCGCTCCCGCAGGGCACCGGCACCCAGGTCGGCGAGCAGGGCCTGAGCCTCTCCGGTGGCCAGCGCCAACGGCTCGCGCTGGCCCGCGCGGTGGTGGGCCGCCCCCGCTTCCTCGTCCTGGACGACCCGCTGTCCGCGCTCGACGTGCACACCGAGGCGCTGGTGGAGGCGGCGCTGCGGCGGGTCCTCGCGGACACGACCGCGCTGGTCGTCGCCCACCGCCCCTCCACGGTGCTGCTCGCCGACCGGGTCGCGCTGCTGTCCGGCGGGCGCGTCGCCGCCGTCGGCACGCATCAGCAACTGCTGCGGGAGAACGCGGAGTACGCGTGGCTGATGTCGGGGGCGGACACCGAAGCGGATGCCCGCGCCGACTCCGACGCGGACTCCCCGGCTCGTACGGGAACCGGCTCCCCCTCCCGTACCGACGCCGACTCCCCTGCTCGTACGGGAACCGGCTCCCCCTCCCGTACTGGCGCCGGCAAGACCACACGCACCGCCGCCACCGGCAGCCCGGGCAACCCCGACGGCCCCGACGCCCCAGCCGCCCACCGCCCCGCCGAGGAGGCTGCCCGATGACCTCGTCGACATCCGTACGGGAGAAGCCGTTCGACCCGGAGGAACCCGGGAGTTCCGGGCCGCCCACCGGGCCCGCACAGGCAGCGGGCCAAGCCGCCACGGCCCCCGCCCCCGGCGACCCCTTCGACCGGGACGAACTGCCCGCGCCCCCCGGCGCCACCC
The DNA here is from genome assembly GCF_042871345.1 of Streptomyces sp. NPDC005863. Lineage (NCBI taxonomy): Bacteria > Bacillati > Actinomycetota > Actinomycetes > Kitasatosporales > Streptomycetaceae > Streptomyces > Streptomyces sp. NPDC005863. The sequence goes on from NZ_JBIAII010000001.1 coordinate 345,040, forward strand.
GCGCCCTCCTGCGCTCGCTGCTCTCGCCGCTGCGCGGCCGCGTCACGCTCGCCGCCGTGCTGCTCCTCCTGCAGCAGGCCGTGGTGCAGGCGGGCCCGCTGCTCGTCGCGTACGCCATCGACCGCGGCGTGCCCGCCGTGCGCGCCGACGACTACGGCCCGCTGATCGCCGTCGGCACCGGCTACCTGTGCTGCGCGGCGGCCTCCGGCGCGCTCCAGTACGGGTTCATCGTCGCCTCCGCGCGCGTCAACCAGGACGTACTGCTCGACCTGCGCGGCCGCATCTTCCGGCACGCGCAGGCGCTCAGCGTCGACTTCCACGAGCGGTACACCTCGGGGCGGCTCATCTCCCGCTCCACCACGGACGTGGAGTCGCTGCGCGAGTTGCTCAGCGAGGGGCTGCAGGAGCTCGTCACGGTCCTGCTCTCCTTCGTCTACATCTCGGCGATGCTGCTCTGGCTCGACCTGGGTCTCGGCGCGGTGGCGGTCGCTTCCTTCGTGCCGCTCTACCTCCTCGTACGCCTCTACCAGCGGCGCGCGGGCGCGATGTTCCGCAACCGCTCGACCGCCATCGCCGCCGTCATCGTGAAGTTCGCGGAGACGATGAACGGCATCCGGCCGGTCCGGGCGTTCCGCAGGGAGCGGGCCAACGACGCCGAGTTCGGCGCGCTCAACCGCCGGCACGAGCGGACCAACGGCGACGCCATGCTGGAGATGGCCCGCTATGTGGTCGGCTCGCGGCTCGTCGCCAACATCGCCGTCGCCGCGATCGTGCTGTGGGGCGCCCAGCGGGTGGCGGACGGCGGGCTCGCGCTCGGTGTCCTCGCAGCCGCGGTGCTCTACCTGCGGCGTCTGTACGACCCGATCGACCGGCTCGGCATGTTCCTCAACTCCTATCAGTCGGCGGCCGCTTCGCTGGAGAAGATCGCGGGGCTGCTCGCCCAGACGCCGACCGTGCCCGAGCCGCCGGCCTCCCGCGCGCGTCCGCTGCCCGTCCTGGAGTCCGGACATCCGGGCCGCGAGGTCCGGTTCGACGGGGTGCGGTTCGCGTACCGCACGGGCGGCGAGGTGCTGCCGCGCTTCGATCTGACGCTGCCCGCCGGGCAGACCGTGGCCGTGGTCGGCTCCACCGGCGCCGGCAAGTCCACGCTGGCCAAGCTGCTCGCCCGCTTCTACGACCCGACCGAGGGCCGGGTCCTCCTCGACGGCGTCGACCTGCGCGAGCTCGCGGGCACGGAGTTGCGGCGCGGGGTCGTGATGGTGACCCAGGAGGCGTTCCTGTTCTCCGGGACGGTCGCGGAGAACATCACGATCGGCCGCCCGGACGCCACCCGCGAGGAGGTCGAGCGCGCGGCCAAGGCCATCGGCGCCCACGACTTCATCGCGTCGCTCCCCGACGGGTACGACACCGACGTGCGCAAGCGGGGCGGCCGGATCTCGGCGGGCCAGCGGCAGTTGGTGGCCTTCGCGCGGGCGCTGCTCGCCGACCCGGCGGTGCTGATCCTCGACGAGGCGACCAGCTCCCTCGACATCCCGGGCGAGCGGGCGGTGCAGCGCGCGATGCACACGGTGCTGCGCGGCCGGACGGCCGTGGTGATCGCCCACCGGCTCTCCACGGTGGAGATCGCCGACCGCGTCCTCGTCATGGAACACGGCCGCGTCGTGGAGGACGGCACCCCGGCCGAACTCATCGCGGGCACGGGGGCCTTCGCCGACCTGCACCGGGCGTGGCGGGACAGCGTGGTGGGGTGAGGGTGGGGTGCCCCCGAAGGCGTACCCGGAAAACGGATGCCGTCAGCGGAGGCCCCGCAGAAGTGAATGCGTCCAAGGACCGCACGAACAACGGGAGTTGAGCTGACGGCATGACGGAGACGACGAACACGGGGACCCACACCGGCGCGGGCGCCGAGGTACGGGACCTCCTCACGATCCCCGCGCTCTACCAGGGCTACCCGGGCGTCGCCTACGGCGGCTACGTCGCCGGGCTGCTCGCCGACCGCGCGGCGGCCGGTACCGTACGGGTCGACTTCCGCGCGGCGACGCCGGTCGACGCGCCGCTCCACCTGGGCGAACTCGACGGCGGCGGGGCCCGGTTGACGGACGCGTCCGGCACCGTACTGGCGACCGCGACCCCCGCGCCCGCGCTCTCCGCGACCGCCGTACCGCCCGCGCCGACCCTGGCGGAGGCGAGGGCGGCCTCCGAGGCGTTCCGCGAGGCCCGGGTCTCGGGCCGCGCCGAGGACGGCACGCCGCTGGACTGCTTCGGCTGCGGCCACCGGACGCCGGACCGCGGCCTGCGCCAGCACTGCATGCGGCTGCCGGGCCGGGACGTCGTCGCGGCGGCCTGGACGCCGCACCCCGCGTTCTCGGGCGAGGGCGGGGCGCTGCGCGACGAGATGCTCTGGGCGACCCTCGACTGCGCGACGGCCTGGGCCGGGACCCACCTCGACAACCTGCGCGTCGGCGCGGTCACGGCCTCCCTCACGGCGACGCTGCTGCGCCCGGCGACGACGGGCGAGGACCACATCACCTACGCCTGGCCGACCACCGGATCGGGCCGCAAACACACGATGGCCGTGGCGGTGACCACGGCGACCGGTGAACTGTGCGCGCTGGGCGAGGCGTTGTGGATCGACCCGCGCCCACGGGCGTGACGCCCACGCCCAACGCCCCACGTGGTTCCTATGCCGCGGAGCCGGGCCCAGCGGGGGCCTTGACCGGCCCGGGAAGCCGGAACATCAGCGCCCACATCACGGCGAGGGCGGCGATGACGTACCAGACGCTGTCCGCGAAGGCGTGGGTCACGGTGGTGCCGTGGCTGCCTGCGGGGGCTTGGTCGAAGAAGACCACGGAGGCCGTCGCGATACCGAGTGCGGTACCGAGCTGCATGGCGGTGTTGAACAGTCCCGCCGCGGATCCGGCGTCCTCGTGGCCGACCTGGCTGAGGGTGAGACCGGCGAGACCCGCACCGACCATGCCGAAGCCGGCCCCGACGAGGATCATCGGAGCGACGGCGGCCACGAACGGCGTCCCGGTCTGCTGAGCGGAGACCAGCATCTGGTAGCCCCCGAGCGTGAGAGCGATCAGCACGGCTCCGGCCTGCGGCACGCGCCGCATCTGGGCGCCCGCCCACTTGGAGGCCAGCATGGCGCCGGCCATACCTCCGAGGGAGATGGCGACCGATGCCGGGGCGAACTGCCCGGGCGTGAGGCCGAGGCCGGACTGCATGAACAGCACCCACGTCAGCAGGAAGACACCGGAGACCAGGCCGAAGACCAGTTGTGCGGCGAGCCCACCGGCGAACGCCTTGCTCTTGAAGAGAGCCAGCGCCACCAGCGCGGACCCATCCTTGGCCGTCTTGGCACGCTGCTGGGCCACGAACACGGACAGCACGGCCACGCCTGCGGCGATCATGAGGAAGCTCCAGTCGGGCCAGTGCTTCTCGCCGCTCACGGTGAGCGGGTAGGCAATCAGCAGGAGGCCCGCGGCGGAGAGCAGCATGCCGAGCGGGTCCGGGCGCCGAGCCTGCTCGTCGCGGGAGTCGGGGACGCACTTCAGGGCGAAGAGAACGGTGGCCACGCCGATGGGCAGATTGATCAGGAAGATCGTCCGCCAGCCGAGGCCGGCGATGTCGGCGGCGGTCAGGACGGCGCCCAGGACGGGGCCGAGGACGCCGCCGAGCGACATGATCATGCCGTACATGCCGAACGCCTTGGCCTGCGACTCGCCCTGGAAGGTGACCGCGATGGTGGCCATGACCTGCGGCACCATCACCGCCGCTCCGGCGCCCTGCAGAGCACGGGCGGTGACCAGGAACTCCGGGCCGGTCGCGAGTCCGCACAGCAGCGAGGCCAGCGTGAACAGAGCGGTGCCGACGATGAAGACACGCTTGCGCCCGAAGAGGTCACCCAAGCGCCCGCCGGTGATCAGGGCGAGGGCGAAGGTGAGGGTGTAGGCAGCGGGGATCCACTGCACGGCGGCGCTGGAGGCACCGGTGTCCGCCTGGATGGACGGCAGTGCGGTGTGGACGATGGAACCGTCGAGCGCGTTCATCAGCTCGGCGATCAGGATCACGACGAGCGTGACCGTGGCAGCGCGAGCGGCCCCGGTGGGGCGCGGGCGGCCGGTGGTAGGGGTGTCGGTGGACACGGTGAAGATTCCTGTTCGCGTACGGAAGGGAAATGGGAGCGGGGGCGGCCTGGGCGCGCCCCCGCACGCCGTTCAGCGCGGCAGGGGGGAAGCAGAGGGCGACGAACCCAGGCCGGCAATGAGTACCGCGGTCGAGGCATGCGTCAGCGGTCCGCCATGGCGGACAACCGGAAAGAGCGCCTCGAAGACGAGCGGCTACTTACTTGGCCTGGGGGATATGTCATCACCTCGGAATACGGCGTCGGTCCCCAGAACGGGCACCGACGGAAATGCAATGGAACCGCACCAGGCTAAGACGGCATCGAGCCTCCATGCAACGGAATAAATTCCGCTCCGCACCACCTCGGCGCAGGGCGCACGCATGTTTATGGCAAGACGCGGCGGTTCACCTTGCCCGCCTTGATACAGGAGGTGCATACATTCATGCGCAAGGGCGTTCCCTCCTTGACGGCCCGGACGGACTGGATGTTCGGGTTGAAACGGCGGCTCGACCGCCCCCGGACGTGTCGGCTCTGGGCGCGGGACCCAGAACGGGCCACGCGCTTGCCGTAGCTGGGCTGTTTGCCGCACACATCACACCAGCTGGACACGATGTCTCCTTCTCGTTCACATCAAAGACGGCAACGGCCCATTCGATGGCCGGGCCGCGTTCGTATTCTTCCAAGGCCACGACAGCCACCGAATCCGTTCTGGACCCGACCTCCTCTGCCGCCGCTGCGCTGACCAGCGGATGTGAAGGATTTCGGGGATGCCGTGCGGAATGCCACGAAGGTGAAACGCATGTGTCTTCGTGCGGATTGCACGCGGGAGACGCCGGGGGCGAGGGTGGGCACGGTCAGATCCAGCCGCGGGCGGAGGCGGTGCGTATAGCCTCGATGCGGTTGCGTGCCCCGACCTTGCGGTTGATGGCGGCCAGGTTGTTACGGACCGTGCCGGGTGAGAGATGCAGGATCGCGGCGATCTCCGGGGGCGTGTGGCCGTGCGCGGCCAACCGCAACAGGTCGGTGTCGCGTTCGCTGAGCGGTTTGTCGGGGGTGTGCAGAGCGTCGGTGACCAGTCGTGGGTCCAGAACACGGTCACCGCGGGCGATCCTGCGGACGGAGTCGGACAGTTCGCTGACCGATGCGCCTTTGCTCATGACCCCTTCGACCCCCACCTCCAGGGCAGTTCGCAGGGCGCCGGCGCGTTCGAGGGTGGTCAGGATGACGATGCGGCAGGCAGGCAGGACGGCTTTGAGCTGTGCCGCCGCCGGGATTCCGGCCACGCCGGGGAGGTGCGCGTCGAGCAGCGCCACCGTCGGGCAGGTGCGCAGGGCGTTCGGCACGATCTCGTCACCTCGGGGCACCTGGGCGACCACCTGCATGCCGGGTTCGGACGCGAGGACGACAGCCAGTGCCTCCCGCGTCAGTCGCAGGCCATCGGCGATCAGCAGTCGGATCATGACAGACGGTTGTTCCTCATTGGTGGACTCATCGACGGGGGTGAGCAACGGTGCTGCGGATCCCCCCTGAGGGCGGGTTCTACTGCGCGGCGAGGCGTTTGGGCAGCCGGAGCATGAGGGCCCACATCGCCAGCAAGGCAGCGATGACGTACCCGAGGGTTCCGGCGAACGCGGCGGTGACGGTGGTGCCGTGACTGCCGACCGGGGAGTGGGCGAAGAACACCACCGCGGTCGACGCCGTGCCCAGCGCTATGCCGAGTTGGGTCGAGGTGTTGAAGAGCCCGGACGCGGATCCTGCGTGGTCGTGGTCGACCTGACGCAGCGTCAAATCGGCCAAGACCGCTCCGATCATGCCGAGGCCGAGGCCGACCGCCAGCATGGGCACAACCGTCAATACCAGGGAGAGACCGGTGTTCTGGTCTGTGATCAACCACGCGTATCCGCCCAGGGTGGCCGCGGCCAGCAGGGCGCCTGCTTGGGGGGCGCGCCTGCCGTGCCGGGCGGCGAGGCTCATCGCCAGCCAGGCGCCGGCCATCTCACCCACCGAGGCCACCACGAAGCCCGTCGCCGCCTGCCGGGGGGAGAGCCCCAGTCCGTCCTGCATGAACAGGGTCCAGGCCAGGAAGAACGCACCGGACAGCAGCCCGAAGACGAGCTGCGCGGCCACACCCGCGGTGAACGCCCGGCTCCTGAACAACGCCAGAACGACAAGCGGGTCGCGGCCTCGTGCGGTCCTGGCCCGCTGCTGGACCACGAAGGCCGTCAGGGTCAGCAACCCCCCGGCCATCATGAAAAGGTTCCAGGCGTGCCAGTGGCGTGCGCTGCCCACGCTGAGCGGGTAGGCGATCGACAGCAGGCCCAGGCCGGCCAGGGTCATGCCCGTAAAGTCCAGGCGCCGGGCGGCGGCGTCACGGGATTCGGGCAGGCACCGCAGGCCCAGGAGTACGGTCGCCACTCCGATGGGCACATTGATCAGGAAGATCGGGCGCCATCCGAGGCCGAAGATGTCGGCGCTGGTGAGCACCCCGCCCAGTACCGGTCCCGCGACGCTGCCCAGCGACATGATGGTGCCGTAGAGGCTGAACGCCCTGGCCCGGGAGCCTTCGTCGAAGCTGACGTGCAAGGTGGCCAGGACCTGAGGAACCATGACCGCCGCGGCGGCGCCCTGGACGACGCGGGCAGCGATCAGCGGGGCGGCGGTGCCGGCCAGACCGCAGAGCAGGGACGCCGCGGTGAATACGCCGGTCCCCAGGAGGAACAGCCGCTTGCGGCCGTAGAGGTCGCCGAGCCGGCCGCCGGTGATCAGCCCGAGGGCGAAGGTCAGCGCGTAGGCGGCGTGGATCCACTGCACCGCGGCGCCTGAGGCGTCGGTGTCGTGCTGGATGGAGGGCAGAGCCGTATAGACGACGGAGCCGTCAAGAGCGTTCATCAGCTCCGCGACCAGGACGACGACCAGCATGAGGGTGCAGCCACTGCCGGGGCGGCCGCCATTGGGGACGGAGGGTTGGAGAAGGACTCTGGTGTCAGCGGACACGACGCAGTTCCTGTTCTGGTGGACAGAAAGCGGAAGAGGGGCAGGCCAGGCATGCCCGTCCCGCTCACTGCGCGACAGGAGGATTCGGGTGCGGAAACGCCCAGGCCGAAGGGCAGACCGCTGCTGAGAGGCGACCGCTCGCTGCTGCACAGAACAGGGGGGTCAAGCCTCGGGGCAAGCGGTTCTCAGGCCTGGGAGATAGGTCATCACCTCGTGACATATGCGAACGGAGCGGACAGCTCCACGACCGGCCCAGACTACGTCCCCAATCACACGGCCATCAATCGAATTCCTCTCCCCCAGGCTCCTGCGCCGGGCTGCATCCGAGACCTCTGCCGCGCGGAAGAGGCCCGCCTCAGGGGCGTCCTACCAGGGAATTCGCCGTCTGTGGGACGAACCACCCGTGCCATGCACAGCCCCGTAGCGCGCTGCGGACACGAAGCGCCGCCTGGGTACAGTCGTGCTGACGGCACGGGTACGTCGTGCAATCGGCACCGGCAGGGTGAACCTGGCGATGCGCTGGGCGGGTCCGATGCCGCGCCCCCGCCCGCACGGACGTGATCTCGCCAGCGTCGGTGTTCTTCTCGGCGCTGTCGTGAACCGGAGGTTCACGGTCCAGCGGGGTCCCGCGGCCCCGCGGTCGGCGGTGTCTTTCGGGTGGGCGCGCGCCCGCAGCGGGGTGGTCGGCTCAAGATCCGGGGGGAAAAGCCTGGTCCAGGGGGTGTGACCGGCCGTGGCGGTCCGTGGGGTGGGGGCGCGGCGCGGGCGCCGTGTCGTCCGGACGCCGATTACCGAACCCGCCCCACCGGCCAACGGACTAAATCCGGCCAACTCTTGATGCGCTCCTGACAGACGCACGGCTCTGGTGCCACTCTTCCCCTCGACCGCCGCACGGCTTTCAACAAGGCGACGGTTTCTCTTCACGCAATACCCGTTGTGCACCGCCCAGTTCTGCGTTCCGCCTTGCTCTGCCCGGACGGCGACCCAGCCGTCCGGTAGTTCTGGCCGCGCATCCCCGCGGCCGCGCAGAAGGAGTCCGTGTTGAGAAACACCTCCCACAGACCCACCTCCCACAGCCGTTCGGTCCGCACCCGTGCGACCGCCGTCGGCGCCCTCTCCGCAGTCGCCGCTCTGCTCGCGGTGGCCGTCCAGGCGGGTCCCGCCTCGGCCGACGGACCGAAGGCGGACGCCCCCAAGGCCGCCGCCCAGAAGCTCGGCAAGGTCGACCCCGGCGCGCTGGCCGCCAAGCTCACCCCCGCCCAGCGCGCGGAGCTCCTCCGCGACGCCAACGCCACCAAGGCGGACACCGCCGCGGGCCTCGGCCTCGGCGCCAAGGAGAAGCTCGTCGTCCGCGACGTCACCAAGGACCGCGACGGCACCGTCCACACCCGCTACGAGCGGACCTACGACGGCCTGCCCGTCCTCGGCGGCGACCTGGTCGTCGACACCGCGAAGTCGGGGAAGACCGAGGGCGTCGTCAAGGCCGCGAAGGCGCAGCTCAAGGGCGTCGACATGAGCGCCGACGTGAAGGCGTCGGCCGCCGAGAAGCAGGCGCTCGGCGCCGCGAAGGAGGCGGGCTCGAAGAAGGCCGACGCGGACCGGGCGCCCCGCAAGGTCGTCTGGATGGCCAGTGGCAAGCCGGTCCTCGCGTACGAGACGACCGTCGGCGGCCTGCAGCACGACGGCACGCCGAACCAGCTGCACGTCATCACGGACGCCGCCACCGGCAAGAAGCTCTTCCAGTGGCAGGGCATCGAGAACGGCACGGGCAACACGCAGTACAGCGGTCAGGTCACCGTGGGCAGCGCCCAGTCGGGGTCGAACTACACCCTCACCGACAACGGGCGCGGCGGCCACAAGACGTACAACCTGAACCACGGCACCTCCGGCACCGGCACCCTCTTCACGGGCCCGGACGACATCTGGGGCAACGGCAACCCCTCGAACGTCGAGACCGCCGGCGCCGACGCCGCCTACGGGGCCCAGCTCACCTGGGACTACTACAAGAACGTGCACGGCCGCACCGGCATCCGCGGTGACGGCGTCGGCGCGTACTCCCGGGTGCACTACGGCAACAACTACGTCAACGCGTTCTGGGACGACAGCTGCTTCTGCATGACGTACGGCGACGGCTCGGGCAACGCGGCGCCGCTGACGTCCATCGACGTGGCGGCCCACGAGATGACGCACGGCGTGACGTCGGCGACCGGCAACATGACCTACAGCGGCGAGTCCGGCGGCCTGAACGAGGGCACCTCGGACATCTTCGCGGCGGCCGTGGAGTTCAACGCCAACAACCCGCAGGACGTGGGTGACTACCTCGTCGGCGAGAAGATCGACATCAACGGCGACGGCACCCCGCTGCGCTACATGGACAAGCCGAGCAAGGACGGCGCGTCCAAGGACTCGTGGTACTCCGGCATCGGCAACGTCGACGTGCACTACTCGTCGGGTGTCGCCAACCACTTCTACTACCTGCTGAGCGAGGGCAGCGGCGCCAAGGTCATCAACGGCGTCTCCTACAACTCGCCCACCTCGGACGGTCTGCCGGTGACCGGCATCGGCCGGGACAAGGCCTCGCTGATCTGGTTCAAGGCCCTCACCACGAAGTTCACCTCCACGACCAACTACGCCGCCGCGCGCACCGGTACGCTCGCGGCCGCCGGTGAGCTGTACGGCACCACCAGCGCCGAGTACACCGCCGTGGCGAACGCCTGGGCCGGTGTGAACGTCGGCAGCCGTCCCGGCGACCCGGGCGGCGGCACGTCGTTCGAGAACACCACGGACGTCAGCATTCCGGACAACGGCCCCGCGGTCACCTCGACGGTCAACGTCACCGGCCGCACCGGCAACGCGCCGAGCAACCTGAAGGTCGGCGTGGACATCGTGCACACCTGGCGCGGTGACCTGAAGGTCGACCTGCTGGCCCCCGACGGGACGGTCTACCCGCTGAAGGGCACCAGCGCCTCGGACTCCGCGGACAACGTGAACACGACCTACACGGTCAACGCCTCGTCCGAGGCTGCCAACGGCGCCTGGAAGCTGCGGGTCCAGGACAAGGCCGCGCAGGACACCGGTTACATCAACAGCTGGAAGGTCACCTTCCCGTAAACCGGCCGGAAGGCGCCGCAAGGTTCCCTTCGCAAACGGCCCGGAGGGGTGCCCCACCCGTGCACAGCGGGCGGGGCGCCCCTCCCGCGCACCGCTGAGCACAACGAACGCCGCCGCCCCGGGTTGATCAACTCCCCGGGGCGGCGCGCTCGTTCACGCCCTTTCCCGTTCAGACCCTGTTCGCATTCCGTATGTTGACCATCGCTCAACGGACGATTTCCGGCCAACATCAGCTCAGGGGCTGACATGTACCTGGCTCGAATGACACTCTTCCCTCGCACCACACAAGAACCACACCCGCACCGCATCTTTCATGCCCGGGTAGTTCCCCAACACCACCCGGGCCCCCCACAGAAGGAGCCTGCGTGACCCCCCACATATCCCGTAAGCGTTCGACCCTGGCCATCGCGACCGCGGTCGCGGCCGGAGCGTTGCTCACCGCAGGACTCACCACCGGCGCCTCCGCCCAGCCGGCCGCGCCGTCCGGCGCGCCCGCCGCCCTCTCCACCTCGGCCAAGGCGGGCCTGCTCAAGGACGCGAACGCCGACAAGGCCGCCACCGCCGAGAAGATCGGCCTGGGCGCCAAGGAGAAGCTCGTCGTCCGCGACGTCGTCAAGGACCGCGACGGCACCGTCCACACCCGCTACGAGCGCACCTACGACGGCCTGCCCGTCCTCGGCGGCGACCTCGTCGTGCACACCGCCAAGAGCGGCAAGGTCAAGAGCGTCACCAAGGCCACCAAGGCCACCGTGAAGGTCGCCTCCACCGACGCCAAGGTCGCCAAGGGCACCGCGGCCAAGTCCGCCGAGTCCACAGCCGCCAAGGCGAAGACCGCCAAGGCCGACGCGCAGTCGCCGCGCAAGGTGATCTGGGCCGCCACCGGCAAGCCCGTCCTCGCGTACGAGACCGTCGTGACCGGGGTGCAGAAGGACGGCACGCCCAGCAGACTGCACGTCATCACCGACGCCGCGACCGGCAAGAAGCTGTTCCAGCACCAGGCCATCGAGAACGGCACGGGCAACAGCCAGTACAGCGGCAAGGTCGAGATCGGCTCCAAGAAGGGCGGCAGCGGCTTCGAGCTGACCGACGACAGCCGCGGCGGCCACTCCACGTTCAACCTGGAGAACAGCGAGAGCGGCGAGGGCAAGCTCTTCACCGACGACGACGACACGTGGGGCACCGGCAAGCCGGACGACCCGCAGACCGCCGCCGTCGACGCCGCCTACGGCGCCCAGGTCACCTGGGACTACTACAAGAACGTGCACGGCCGCGAGGGCATCAAGGGCGACGGCAAGGGTGCCACCTCGCGCGTCCACTACGGCGACAGCTACGTCAACGCCTTCTGGGACGACAGCTGCTTCTGCATGACGTACGGCGACGGCGAGGGCAACAAGGCGCCCCTCACCTCGATCGACGTCGCGGCCCACGAGATGTCGCACGGCGTCACCTCGGCCACCGGCAACATGGAGTACTCCGGCGAGTCCGGCGGCCTGAACGAGGCCACCTCGGACATCTTCGGCACCTCCGTCGAGTTCAACGCCAAGAGCCCCGAGGACGTCGGCGACTACCTCATCGGCGAAGAGATCGACATCAACGGCGACGGCTCCCCGCTGCGCTACATGGACAAGCCCTCCAAGGACGGCCAGTCCCTGGACAGCTGGAGCGCGGACGCGGGCAACGTCGACGTCCACTACTCCTCGGGCATCGCCAACCACTTCTTCTACCTGCTGTCCGAGGGCAGCGGCGCGAAGGAGATCAACGGCGTCAAGTACGACTCCCCGACCGCCGACGGCTCCAAGGTCGAGGGCATCGGCCGCGACAAGGCCGAGAAGATCTGGTTCAAGGCCCTGACGACGTACTTCACGTCGACGACCGACTACAAGGCGGCCCGTGAGGGCACGCTGAAGGCGGCGACGGACCTTTACGGGGCGGACTCGGCCGAGGCCAAGGCCGTGGGCGCGGCCTGGACGGGCGTCGCGGTCAAGTAACGACGCGCGCGACCGGCGGCACCCGGGGGGTCCTTCCTCCCCCGGGTGCCGCCTTTGCGTTCACTCCGCCCTGAGCTCGCGGCTGTTGGCCCGGTTCTTCGCGATGTTCCGCGTCTTCTTGGTACGGGCCGACTCGGCGACCGCGGCGAGCACCTCCGGTGACCTCGAAGACTCGGCGAGATGGCGCTGCATCCAGTCGGTGACCTCGGCGAGCTCGTCCGCGGTCGGCACGTGGCCGTCCTCGACGGTCAGGTAGAGGAGCCAGTCCTGGATGCGCCGGCGGATGAACTCGCGGTGCGACTCCTGCGTGAACCGGTCGATCTCCGGCAGCAGTCCGCCGGACCACAGCCGGAACTCGTCAGGTCCGCCCGCCTTCTGCGCCACCTTGTCCACGAGGGCCACCACCGCCGTCTTGGACCCCATTTCGTCGGGGTCCCGCAGGATCGTGGCCACGATCACGCGGTCCCGGTCGCGGTTCTGCGAGGCGGCGATCACCGAGACCACGCGGAGGTACGCGGACGTCCGGGCGTGGTCGTCCGCGACGATGCCGTCGACGTCCACGTCGACGATGCCGGCCTCCGCCAGCAGCTCGGCCAGATCGGAACGCAATGTCATCGCTTCATCCCTTGCAAGGTTTCCTGGCGCTCTCGCGCTGCTCCCGTTCGGCCCGCTCCTCCGCCTGGTTTCGCCGGCCGAGCTTCCTGACGGCCTTCCGGATCTCCGGCTTGTAATGCTCCACCGCCTGCTGCTGCTTGCGCGACAGCTCCGGCTGCCCGTCGATGGGTTTGCCGTTCGGACCGATCCTGACCTCGCGCCCGCCGCCACCGGTGACGTGCCCGTGCGCCGGCTTGTCGACGTCGTACTCGTGCACCACGATGTGCACGCCGTTCTTGCTGACGTCGAGGAGGGACAGACCGAGGGGGTCGGCCCACATGAACGGGTTGGGGACGTAACTGTGCGGCGCGAAGCCGCCGTTGAGGCCGATCGGGTCCGAGGTGAGGTAGCGGGCGGTCTCCGGGTCGTAGTGCCGGAAGTGGTTGTAGTGCAGCCCCGTCTCGGGGTCGTGGTACTGGCCGGGGAAGCGCAGCGGAGTGTAGGCGGTGGCGCTCCGGTTCCAGACCGTGGTGCCCCAGAGGGTGGTCCTGGTGCGCCAGGCGATGTCGCCGTGTTCGTCGAGGAGTTCGGTCGGGGTGCCGACGAGGTCGGTGACGACGGCGTAGAAGCGGGCGTCCACCTCCTCGTCGGTGAGGTGCTTGCGCTCCGTCTGGGCCAAGGGGCGCAGACCGTCGTGGTCCCAGGTGAGGGTCGTCGATTCCGGGGCGCCGGGGGTGTGGCTCGTCTGTTCGCAGAGCGTCGTGCCGTCCCAGGTGAAGTCGACCTGCTCCGCCACCCCCGCCTCCGTCACGCGCTGCTTGGACGTCCGGCGGCCCAGGGGGTCGTACAGGTAGCGCCACCGGGTGCCGTCGGGGGTCACCACGGACGTGAGGCGGTCCTCCGCGTCCCAGGCGTAGTGCCAGGTGTCGGGTCCGCGGGACAGGCGGGTCTTGCAGCGCAGGGTGACGCGGCCCGACGTGTCGTGTTCGTAGCGGACGCCGCCGGCCGCGGTGATGCGGGTGCCTGTGTACGCGCGGGCGCCCGTCGCCTCGTGGCCCGGCATGGAGGCCGGCCAGGAGGCGTGGGTCTGGTTGCCGGCCTCGTCGTAGGCGTAGGTCTCCGTCCAGCCCGCCGCGTGGACGGCCGTGACGCGGCCCGCCGCGTCCAGGTCGAAGCGCCTCGCGCCGCCGAGCCGGTCCTCCATGCCGGTCAGATGGTTGTCCGCGCGGTAGGTGTACGCACGGTGCTGCACGTGCGTGCCGTCCCGGCCCCTCAGGTCCTGTCGCGCCAGGCGGCCCACGGTGTCGTACACGTTCGAAAGCCGCAGGGCCGCGCCGACCGTGCGGGTGAGCTCCCGGCCCGCTCCGTCGTACGTGAACGCCATCCGCACCCCGGACGTGGTCAGCCCGGTGCGGTTGCCCGCCGCGTCGTACGTCCCGGTGCTCGTCGCGCCGGACGGTGTGGTGCGGCCGGTGCGCCGGCCCAGGGCGTCGTAGGTGTAGCTCAGCGTGCGGCCGTCGACCGTCTCGGAGAGGAGCCGGCCCGACGCGTCCCGCTCCAGGGTCAGCGTGACGTCCGGGCCCACCGCGCGGACGAGGCGGCCCGTCGCGTCGTAGGCGAAGTGCGTGGTCGCGGCGCCCGCCACGTTCTTCGTGACGGTCCGGCCCAGCGCGTCCCGCTCGAAGGTGATCTCGTCCCCCGCGGGCGTCGTCCGGCTCACCAACCGGCCCGCCGCGTCCAGGGTGTACGTGAGCGCGCGGCCGTCGAAGTCCGTCTCCGCCACCATCCGGCCCGCCAGGTCGTACTCGTAACTCCAGGTCAGACCCTGCGGGTTGGTGACCTTGCGGAGCTGGAACTGGGTGTCGTGGTCGAACTCGTGGCGGACGCCGTCGGGGTCCGTGCGGGCCGCGATCAGGCCGAAGTGCGTGTACTCGTACGTCGAGGTGGCGCCGGTGGCGTCCGTGTGCGAGACGCAGTTGCCCTCGCCGTCGTACGTCCAGGACTGCGACGAGCCGTCCGCCTCGGTGCGCCGCGACGGGTTGCCCTCCACCGTCCACTCCAGGCGTGTGATCGCGCCCGTCGGGTCGGTGACCGTGACCACGCGACCGAAGGCGTCGCGGTCGTAGCGGGTCACCGCGCCCGTCGGGTCGGTGACGCGCACCGGCAGGCCCGCCGCGTCGCAGCGCTGTTCGGTGGTGTGGCCGAGCGGGTCCGTGACGGTGGAGACGGCTCCGGTGGTGTGGTGGGTGAAGCGGTGCGTCATGCCGTCGGGGTCGGTCGTGCCGGTGCAGTTGCCGCGCTCGTCCCAGGTCTGGCGCAGCACGGCGCCGTCCGCTCCGACGATCTCGACGGGCAGGTGGAGGTCGTTGTACACGGCGCTGGTGCGGGTGCCGTCCGGGAGGCGTATCGCCGTCAGGTCGCCCCGCTCGTCCCAGGTGTTCTCGGTGCGGTGCCCCAGCTCGTCGGTGCGGGCCAGCAGGTTGTTCCAGTCGTCCCACTCGGAGTGGACGGTGCCGCCCAGCGGGTCCGTCTCGGAGGTGAGCTGGCTGAGGTCGTTGTAGCGGTAGACGGTGGTCCGGCCGAGGGCGTCGGTGTAGCGGGTCTCCCGCTCACCGGGGCGGTAGTCGATGGTGCAGGCCAGGTGGCCCCCGGTGCTCTCGCCGCGGACGCAGCGGTCCTCGTCGTCGTACGTGAAGCGGTACCAGGTGTGGTTGCTGTCGGTCCAGGACGTGATGCGGGCGTCGTCGTCGTACTCCAGGCGCAGCCGCGGCCCTGCCGAGTCGTGGATCTCGGCCAGATTGCCGACCTCGTCGTAGCCGTACGCGGCGACCGGCGTGCCGACGGAGGTGTCCCCCGTACCGGTGGTACTCGTGCCGGCGGTGAGCAGACGCAGCGCGATGACGCGGTGATCGTCGGTGTCGACCTTCAGGTGGTAGCCGCCGGTGTGGCGTATCGCCGTGGGCGCGCCGGTGGCGTCGTGGTCGATGTCGACGCGGTTGCCGTTGCGGTCGGTGATGGCCCGCAGCGGCAGGTGCCGTTCGGCGCCCCGTTCCGTGCCCCGTTCCGTGTCACCCGTCTCCACCGCGTCGGGCGGGATGGGCGGGAAGTGGCGGACGTACCCCGTGTGCGGGTCGCTGACCGTGACCGTGCCCGCGGCGTCGACGTGCAGCGGCCAGCGGGGGCCGTGCGCGGGCAGCACCGGGTCACCGCCGGGCTCGGGATGGGGGTAGGACAGCAGCTGGCCGTCCTCGGTGAGGTAGACCAGCCCCTTGTCGTCGATCTCGATCCGCTCGTCGAGCGTCGAGGCCCATGAGTGGCCGTACCAGTGGCCCCAGCGGTACGTGGACAGGTGCGTGCGCCGCAGGGCGAGCGGGAGCAGGCCCGGCAGTTCGACGTCGGTCCGCTCCATGAGCATCTCGCCGGAGACCATGTCGATGGGGTCGCCGTTCTTGCAGCGGCCCTTGCTCGACTTCGCCTTGCTCGCCAGCTTCTTCATGCCGCCCGCGAGTGCCTTGCGGACGCCCCCGGAGCGCATCCCGCGGGCGGCGGCCTTCAGGCCCTTGGCCGCCTTGGCGACGGTGGTGAACCCCTTGCCGCCGGGGATGCAGTCCATGGCCGCGAACGCCACGTCCATCAACGTGGCCTGGCCTTTCGCGTATTTGCTCAAGGTGTCGGCCAGGACGATCGCGCCCGCGACGATGACGATGGCCGCCAGGATCGGCCCGCCCACGATCATCGCGATGACGCCCACGACCGCGACGACGACCTTGCAGACGGCGACGATGGTGTCCCAGTTGTCGGTGACCCAGTCGCCGACCTCCTCCCACCAGTGCCGGTTCCGGATGCCCGCGTCGGAGGCCTCGCCGATCTTCTTCTTCGCGGTCCCTGCCGCCTCCTCACGCATCTTGCGCGCGTCCTCGGCCATCTTCTTCGCCGCGTCCAGCGCGCTCTTGGCGGAGTCCACATCACCCTGGGCGGACTTCTGCGCCTTCTCCGCGGAGTTGGCGTTGCGGGTGGCGGCCTTGACCTTGTCCGGGTCGGGCTTGGGCACGTCCTTGCCGCCGCCGGAACCCTTGTCGTCCTTGTACTTGTCGGCTTCCTTGCCGGCCCGCTCCATCCACGAATCGGCCGACGAGAGGCGGGACTTGGCGGACGACAGGTCAGCTTGCGCCTCGCGGCCCTTGGCCAGCGCCTTGTCCGCGAGGGACTGGGCGCGCTCCAGCTCCGGCCAGTACGCGGCCAGCGCGTCGCCCGCCATCTCGTAGCTCTTCTTGAGCTTCTTCAGCTTGTCCGGTGCGTCCTCGAACTTCTCCGTGAACGCGTCCGCCGTCTTGCCCGCCCACTTGAGGATCGCGTCCTCGCCCGCCATCCCCTTGATGTCACGGAGTACCCGGCCGACATCCTCGGAGAAGTCATGGAGATTTTTGGCCAACGACCGCACCCGGTGCGGATCCCCCGGCGTCGGATCCTTCTCCAGGTCAAGGACATGCCAATCGGCAGGGCGGTACGACACTGCTCATTCCCCCGTAAAAGTCGCGCACCCCGGCCTTCCCCACCCCTGGTGGGGTGAGGGGCTCGTAGGGCGATACGACGATACCCAGCCACCCCGCAAAGCTGAAGCTCGTTCCCCTGCCCGGGCCGGGCCCCCTCACCGCATCAGGACCCCCGCCTCCTCCCCCGTCGCCTCGGACGGCAGGGCCACGAGACCCAGCTCCGCGGCCCCGCCGCCCAGCAGCCGGTGGGCCGGCAGGATCCGGACCGTGTAGCCGAAGGGCCCCGTACGGTCCAGGGCCAGCGGCCCCTCGTACACCCGCCGCCCCTCCCCGTCGGGCCCGCTCACCGGCTTCAGCGGCACCGGCGAGGCGTCGGCGAGGTGGTCGTCCGGGTCGACGCGGCCCGCGACGACCTGCACCTCCACGTCGTCCGGGGTCAGCTCGCCCAGGTGCACCCGCACCCGCAGGGAGAGCGTGGCGCCCAGTTCGGCCGTCGCGCCGCTCGCCGACGCCTCGACGTGGTCCACGGCGACCCGCGGCCAGGCCGCCCGGACCCGGGCCTTCCAGCCGGCCAGTTCGCCGGCGGCCGGGGCGTCCAGGGCGCGCTGCGCCCGCGCCGCGGGAACGTACAGCTTCTCCACGTACTCGCGCACCATGCGCCCCGCGAGCACCTTCGGGCCGAGCCGCGTCAGGGTCCTGCGGACCATCTCGATCCAGCGGTCGGGCAGGCCGCCGGGGCCCTGCTCGTAGAAGCGGGGCGCGATGCGCTGCTCCAGGAGGTCGTAGAGCGCGGCGGCCTCCAGGTCGTCGCGGCGGTCCTCGTCGATGGCCGCGCCGTCCGCCGTCGGGATGGCCCAGCCGAAGTCCGGCTCGAACCACTCGTCCCACCAGCCGTCGAGGACCGACAGGTTGAGGCAGCCGTTCAGGGCGGCCTTCATCCCGCTCGTGCCGCACGCCTCCAGAGGCCGGAGGGGGTTGTTCAGCCACACGTCGCAGCCCGGGTAGAGCTTCTGCGCCATCGCCATGCCGTAGTCCGGCAGGAACACGATGTGCCGCCGCACCCGCGGGTCGTCGGTGAACCGGACCAGCTCCTGGATGAGCCGTTTGCCGCCGTCGTCCGCCGGGTGCGCCTTGCCCGCGACGACGATCTGCACCGGCCGCTCGGGATGGCGGAGCAGCTCCATCAGCCGGTCCCGGTCGCGCAGCATCAGCGTGAGCCGCTTGTACGAGGGGACGCGGCGTGCGAAGCCGATGGTGAGGACGTCCGGGTCGAGGACGCCGTCGATCCAGCCGAGCTCGGCGGTGGCCGCGCCGCGCTGCCGCCAGGAGTCGTGAAGGCGCCGCCTGACCTCGTGGACCAGCTGCTCGCGCAGGGTGCGGCGCAGCTCCCAGATGTCGGCGTCCCGGATGTCGGCGACCGCGTCCCAGCGGTCGGAGCCGCCGACGGACAGCGCGTCCTCGGTGCGCCGCTCGCCGATCTGGCGGGCGCCGAGCCGGAAGACCTCGGGGGCCACCCAGGTGGGGGCGTGCACGCCGTTGGTGACGGAGTCGATCGGCACCTCGTCGGCGTCGAAGCCGGGCCACAGGCCCGCGAACATCTCCCGGCTGACCGCGCCGTGCAGGGTGCTCACGCCGTTGGCGCGGCTGCCGAGGCGCAGCCCCATCACGGCCATGTTGAAGAGGTTGGGCTCGCCGCCCGGGTAGGTCTCCATGCCGAGCCGCAGGACGTCCGCCGCGTCGACGCGGGGCAGCTCGGCGGCGGGGCCGAAGTGGCGCGCGACCAGTTCGCGGTCGAAGCGGTCGATGCCGGCGGGGACCGGGGTGTGGGTGGTGAAGACGGTCCCGGCGCGCACGGATTCGAGGGCCGCGTCGAACTCGACGTCGCGCAGGGCCAGTTCGTGGATGCGCTCCAGGCCGAGGAAGCCGGCGTGGCCCTCGTTGGTGTGGAAGACCTCGGGGTCCGGGTGGCCGGTCAGGCGGCAGTACGCGCGGACGGCGCGCACGCCGCCGATGCCGAGGAGCATCTCCTGGAGCAGCCGGTGCTCGCTGCCGCCGCCGTAGAGCCGGTCGGTCACGTCGCGCTCGCCGGGGTCGTTCTCCTCCACGTCGGAGTCGAGCAGGAGCAGCGGTACGCGCCCGACCTGCGCCTGCCACACGTGGGCGCGCAGCGAGCGGCCGCTGGGCAGCGCGAGCGCCACGGTCGCGGGGGTCCCGTCGACCTCGCGGAGCAGGGCGAGGGGGAGCTCGTTCGGGTCGAGGACGGGGTAGTGCTCCTGCTGCCAGGCGTCGCGGGAGAGCGACTGGCGGAAGTAGCCGTGCCGGTAGAGCAGTCCGACGCCGATGAGGGGGGCGCCGAGGTCGCTCGCCGCCTTCAGGTGGTCGCCGGCGAGGATGCCGAGGCCGCCGGAGTACTGCGGCAGGGCGGCGGTGATGCCGAACTCGGGCGAGAAGTAGGCGACGGCCCGCGGCAGGCCGCCGTCGCCCCGGGCCTGCTCCTGGTACCAGCGGTCCCCGGTGACGTATTCGCGCAGGTCGTCGGCGGCCTCCCCGAGCCGTCGCAGGAACTCGGCGTCCCCGGCGAGCTCGGCGAGCCGCGCGGCCGGCACACCGCCGAGCAGGCGCACGGGGTCGCAGCCGGACGCCTCCCACAGCCGTGGGTCGACGGCGCGGAAGAGGTCACGGGTGCGCGGGTGCCAGGACCAGCGCAGGTTGCGGGCCAGCTCGGCCAGCGGGGCGAGAGGCTCGGGCAGGACGGGTCGTACGGTGAATCGACGGATTGCCTTCACGGTCTCCACCTTCGTACGGCGTGTACGTGCGCGTGAGCGTGGTGTGCGTGCGCGTGAGCGTGTCGACGGCTCGCAGTGCCGACGGCTCGCAACGACGGTAGCCGTGGGGCGCCCTCCGTCACCACGGCGCACGGGGAGCACATCAGTCGGAGAGGTCCGCCCGCAGCTCCCGCAACGGGTCGTCGGCCACCACCGGTTCGGCGTCCCAGATCCGCACCGCGCGCCGCTTTGGCGTGTAGCGCGGCCAGTCCTCGCCGGGGTCGAGGTCGCGTACGAAGGCCGTGTACGCCCCGTGCATCGCGTCGGCCAGCGCCTGCGGCGGTGCGTGGCCTGCGGCGGCGGTGACGCCGTCGGCGTCGAGCAGGTCGAAGGCGAACGGCAGATCGAGGCAGTGGAAGGCGAGGCCCTCGGTGTCGCCGGGGACCGGTGAGGGCCAGCGGAACTCGTACAGCCAAACGGGGCAATCGCGGGCGGCTAGCGCCTCGGCGAGCGCGAGGTTCGGGCGGCGGAAGACGCGGTCGGTCAGCTCGGGGCCGCCGGCCGGGTGGAACTCGTGCCGGGTGAAGCCGAGGAGCAGCGGCACGTCGTCGGCGGTCCCGCCCAGGGTGAGCTCGGTGAAGGCCGGGCGCGGGAGCAGGTCGCCGTCGGCGAAGGGGGCCAGGAGCAGGCCCGGCAGGTCGGCGCGGTCGGGTCCCGGTGCGGTGACCGCGTCCTGGAGGGCGAGCAGCTCCTGGTCCGGCCGGTCGCGCAGGGCCGCCGCGGTGGCGGGCACACCGGTGCGGCGGGTGAAGAGCTCGGCCACGGCGTGCCCGGCCCGCCGGTCCTGCGGTTCCATCATCGCGCCGGACAGCGCGAGCGCGCCGCGGAACAGGCCGCGGGCGGCGGGCACGGCGAGCAGGGTCTGGACGGCGCCGCCGCCCGCCGACTGCCCGGCGACGGTCACCTTGGCGGGGTCGCCGCCGAAGGCCGCGATGTTGTCCCGCACCCATTCCAGGGCGGCGATCCAGTCGCGCACGCCCCGGTTGTCGGGGGCGTCGGCCAGGTGCAGGAACCCCTCGATGCCGAGGC
Source organism: Streptomyces sp. NPDC005863 (assembly GCF_042871345.1). NCBI lineage: Bacteria > Bacillati > Actinomycetota > Actinomycetes > Kitasatosporales > Streptomycetaceae > Streptomyces > Streptomyces sp. NPDC005863. The sequence goes on from NZ_JBIAII010000001.1 coordinate 366,203, forward strand.
GGTAGCCGATCGAGACGAGGACGACCCCGTCGCGGCAGAAGGCTGCCCCGTCGTACCAGGGGCTGGCCGCGGACCCGGCGACGTACCCGCCGCCGTGGATCCAGACGAGCACGGGGAGCGCGGCCGAGGCGTCCGCGGCGGGGGTGAAGACGTTGAGGTTGAGGGTGCCGTCGCCGGGGATCGAGGGCTCCGGGATGGTGGCGTCCTCGCCGAAGCCCTGACGCTGGGCGGTCGGGCCGTACGCGGTGGCGTCCAGCGGCTCGGCCCAGGGCGTGGGCGGCCGTGGCTCCGCGAAACGGAGGGCGCCGACGGGCGGGGCGGCGTACGGGATGCCGAGGAAGCGCGTCCCGTAGGGCTGGTGCTCCCCGCGCACGGGCCCGTGGGTGGTGGCGACGACGGCGGCCGGATGCGGACGGTGTGTCATGGGATCACCCGACACCACATTCGGTTCCGTCCGCAACAAGAGATCACCGGCAGAGCGCCGGAACTCCCTTACGGCAGCGATCCGTTCACCGGCTCCCACCCCTGCGCGACGCCCCGGCTCACCGGCCCCGCCCCGCTCCGCAGGCCGCCGCGATCGCTGCCGTGTCCCAGTAGAAGGGCCGGACCTCGGCGATGCGGCCGCCTCGGACGGTGAGCGTCTGGAGGATCGGGAAGTCGAGCGTGCGGCCGGTCGCGCGGGCACGGGCCCGGATGTCGCTGTGCACCACCGCGGTCTCCCCCGTGGCGAGGAACTCCTGCCGGGTGATGTCGAAGACCTCCCACGCCTCGCTCATCGCGAGGAAGAACCGCGCCATGCCGTCGTGGCCGCGCCAGGTGCCGCCGTACGGCAGGGCGGCGGCCTGGTGGAGGACGACCTGGGGCGAGAAGTAGGGCGCGAGCAGGGCGAACGAGGCACGGCCGGGGCCGCCCGCCGCCAGGTACTCCGCCTCGGCCGCGTACATGCCGGTCAGCACCCGAAGGCTCTCGCTCGGGGGCGCGGCGTCCGTCTGGGGCGTCGCGCCCTCGTCCTGTGGCCTCATGCCCTCGTCCCGTGGCGTCATGCCGGCAACGTGTGGCGTCATGCCCTCATCCGACCGCGGCGGGTGGCCCGGCACCGGCGGGTATCGGACCTCGATGTCGGCCGTGGTGCGGGCCGCCCGGCGACGGGGGCTTTTTCACGCCCCGGTGACCCGGGACTTCCGGCCAGTCTTTTCGCGTACCAATCGCCGTCCCGCGGCCGGGACGAGACTTCTTCCGGGCTCCTTCCGGGCTCCTTCCGGGCTTCTTCCCGGCTTCATCCGGCGCCCGTTCACCCGCCTTTCACCCCCGAGGCATATGCGGACAGGTCAACACGGCTTACGGCATATGCGAATTGGGCCGGTCGCGCCATTCATGACGGGGCCGGTCTTGCATGGGTCCTTACGCACTAGTAGTTAACAAAGCGCCGGATTGCGCACCCGAAGGGAGTGGGAAGGCTCCTGCGGTACACCCGTCGGCGCACCGGCCGGCACGCACCGCGGAACCCCTCCCCACCCACGTATCCGTGCACGCGGACAGGAGCGGTCAGACATGCCTCTTGGCTCAACCCCGCCAGGCTCACCCGCACAGCCCACCATCCCCGTCCTGGATGTCGGCCCGGCCGTCCACGGCGGACGAAAACCGGCGAAGGCGGTGCCGGGAGAGACCTTTCAGGTCACCGCCACCGTCTTCCGCGAGGGGCACGAGGCGGTCGCCGCCAACGTCGTGCTGCGCGACCCCGAGGGCAGGCCGGGCCCCTGGACCCCGATGCGGGAGCTCGCGCCCGGCACCGACCGGTGGGGCGCCGAGGTCACCCCGGACGCGGAGGGCCGCTGGACGTACGCCGTGGAGGCGTGGGGCGATCCGCTCACCACCTGGCGCCACCACGCGCGGATCAAGATACCCGCGGGCCTCGACACCGACCTGGTCCTGGAGGAGGGCGCCCGCCTGCACGAACGCGCCGCCGCGGGCGTCCCCCGCACCGAACGGGCCGTGGTCGCCGGCGCCGCCCGCGCCCTGCGCGACACCGGCCGCTCCCCCGCGGCCCGGCTCGCCGCCGCCCTCACCCCCGAGGTGGCGGAGGTCCTCGACCGGCACCCGCTGCGTGAACTGGTCACCGCCGGCGAGGAGTTGCCGCTGATCGTGGAGCGGCGCAGGGCGCTGTACGGATCGTGGTACGAGTTCTTCCCGCGCTCCGAGGGCGCCGTCGTCCGGCCCGGCGCCCCGCCCGTCTCCGGCACCTTCCGCACCGCCGCCGCCCGGCTGCCCGCCATCGCGGCCATGGGCTTCGACGTGGTGTACCTGCCGCCGATCCACCCCATCGGCACCACCTTCCGCAAGGGCCCCGACAACTCCCTGTCCGTGGGGCGGCACGACGTCGGTGTGCCGTGGGCGATCGGTTCGCCGGAAGGCGGTCATGACGCGGTCCACCCGGACCTGGGGACGCTGGAGGACTTCGACGCGTTCGTGCGCGAGGCCGGGCGGCTCGGGCTCGAAGTGGCCCTGGACTTCGCGCTGCAGTGCTCGCCGGACCACCCCTGGGTGGAGAAGCACCCCGAGTGGTTCCGGCGCCGCGCGGACGGCTCCATCGCGTACGCGGAGAATCCGCCGAAGAAGTACCAGGACATCTACCCGATCGCCTTCGACCAGGACATGCCGGGACTCGTCGCGGAGACCGTGCGGCTGCTGCGCTTCTGGATGGGCCACGGCGTACGGATCTTCCGCGTCGACAACCCGCACACCAAGCCGGTCGTCTTCTGGGAGCAGGTCCTGGCCGACGTCAACGCCACCGACCCCGACGTCGTCTTCCTCGCCGAGGCGTTCACCCGCCCCGCGATGATGCGCACCCTCGCCGCCGTCGGCTTCCAGCAGTCGTACACGTACTTCACCTGGCGCAACAGCAAGGACGAACTCACCGACTACCTCACCGAGTTGTCGCGCGAGACCGCCCACGTCCTGCGCCCCAACTTCTTCGTGAACACCCCCGACATCCTGCACGCCTACCTCCAGGAAGGCGGCAGGCCCGCCTTCGAGGTACGCGCCGTGCTCGCCGCCACTCTCTCGCCCGCCTGGGGCGTCTACAGCGGATACGAGCTGTGCGAGAACGCCCCCGCGCGGCCCGGGAGCGAGGAGTACCTGCACTCCGAGAAGTACGAACTGCGCCCGCGCGACTGGGAGTCCGCCGCCCGGACCGGCACCACCATCGCCCCGCTCATCACCGCGCTCAACGCGGTACGGCGCGCCAACCCCGCCCTGCAACAACTGCGCGACCTGCACTTCCATCAGGCCGACAACGACGCGGTGATCGCCTACTCCAAGTCGGCGGCCACGGCGCAGGGTTCGAACACGGTTCTGGTGGTCGCCAACCTCGACCCGCACCACACCCAGGAGGCCACGGTCTCGTTGAACATGCCACAACTCGGCCTCGACTGGGACGAGACCGTGCCGGTGCGCGACGAGCTCACCGGCGACACCTACCACTGGGGCAGGACCAACTACGTGCGCCTCGAACCGGGCCAGGCCCCCGCGCACGTCTTCACGGTCCTGCGAGCGTCCTCACCGTCGATCGGAGGGTCACCCACACCATGATCTTCAATGAGCCCGTCCAGGACACGTTCGAGGACACGCCCACCAAGGACCGCGACCCCGACTGGTTCAAGCGTGCCGTCTTCTACGAGGTGCTGGTCCGTTCCTTCCAGGACAGCAACGGTGACGGCATCGGCGACCTGAAGGGCATCACCGCCAAGCTGGACTATCTGCAGTGGCTGGGGGTGGACTGCCTGTGGCTGCCCCCCTTCTTCAAGTCACCCCTGCGCGACGGCGGTTACGACGTCTCCGACTACACCGCCGTCCTGCCCGAGTTCGGCGATCTCGCCGACTTCGTGGAGTTCGTCGACTCCGCCCACCAGCGCGGCATGCGCGTCATCATCGACTTCGTCATGAACCACACCAGCGACCAGCACCCGTGGTTCCAGGCCTCCCGCGCCGACCCCACCGGCCCCTACGGCGACTACTACGTGTGGGCGGACGACGACAAGGCCTACCAGGACGCCCGCATCATCTTCGTCGACACCGAAGCCTCCAACTGGACCTTCGACCCGGTACGCAAGCAGTACTACTGGCACCGCTTCTTCTCCCACCAGCCCGACCTCAACTTCGAGAACCCCGCCGTCCAGGAAGAGATCATCTCCGCCCTGCGCTTCTGGCTCGACCTGGGCATCGACGGCTTCCGCCTGGACGCGGTCCCCTACCTCTACGCCGAGGAGGGCACCAACTGCGAAAACCTCCCGCGCACCCACCACCTCCTCAAACGCGTCCGCGCCGAGATCGACGCCCACTACCCCGACACCGTCCTGCTCGCCGAGGCCAACCAATGGCCCGAAGACGTCGTGGACTACTTCGGCGACTTCCAGGGCGGCGGCGACGAATGCCACATGGCCTTCCACTTCCCCGTCATGCCCCGCATCTTCATGGCCGTACGCCGCGAATCGCGCTACCCCGTCTCCGAGATCCTCGCCAAGACCCCCGCCATCCCCTCCGGCTGCCAATGGGGCATCTTCCTGCGCAACCACGACGAGCTCACCCTCGAAATGGTCACCGACGAAGAACGCGACTACATGTACGCGGAATACGCCAAAGACCCCCGCATGCGCGCCAACATCGGCATCCGCCGCCGCCTGGCCCCCCTCCTGGACAACGACCGCAACCAGATCGAACTCTTCACCGCCCTGCTCCTGTCCCTGCCCGGATCCCCGATCCTCTACTACGGCGACGAGATCGGCATGGGCGACAACATCTGGCTCGGCGACCGCGACGCGGTGCGCACCCCCATGCAGTGGACCCCCGACCGCAACGCCGGCTTCTCCTCCTGCGACCCCGGCCGCCTCTCCCTGCCCGCCATCATGGACCCCGTCTACGGCTACCAGGTCACCAACGTCGAAGCCGCCATGAGCAGCCCCTCCAGCCTGCTCCACTGGACCCGGCGCATGATCGAGATCCGCAAACAGAACCCCGCCTTCGGCCTCGGCTCCTACACCGAACTCCCCTCCACCAACCCCGCCGTCATCGCCTTCCTGCGCGAATACAAAGACGACCTCGTCCTGTGCGTCCACAACTTCTCCCGCTTCGCCCAACCCACCGAACTCGACCTCCAGACCTTCGAGGGACGCCACCCCGTGGAGCTGATCGGCGGGGTGCGCTTTCCGGCCATCGGTGAGCTGCCGTACCTCCTGACGCTGGCGGGACACGGGTTCTACTGGTTCCGGCTGCGCAAGGAACCGGCGTAGGCTCCGGCAGCGCGACCCCCGCGGGGCGGTTTCCACCCGCCCCGCCCTGGGCACTCCTACGCACCACCGGCACACCCCTCCACGCACCACGGCACTCCCGCACTCCTGCCTTGTCCGCGACGCGGAAAGGACGCGACGCCATGTCGGAAGCCGCCCTTCGCCCCAATGCGCACGCCACGGCGCTGCTCGCCTCGCTCGACCCGCTGCTGCGCGAGTGGCTGCCCCGGCAGCGGTGGTTCGCCGGAAAGGGCCGTCCCATCAGCGGCCTGGAAGCGGTGACGGCCACCGAACTCCTGCCGCGCAGCTCACCGGCGGGCCTGCTCCACCTGCTCCTGCGGGTCCGTCAGCCGGCCGTCCCCGGCCAGGGCCCGGCCCCCGACGGCGCGCTGCCCGAACGGCCCGCCGACTGCTACCAGTTGCTGCTCGGCGTGCGCCGCTCGCTGCCGCCACACCTGGCCTCCGCGCTGATCGGCCACGTCACCGAGGGTCCGCTCGCCGGCCACACCGTGTACGAGGGCCTGCACGACCCGCACCTGGCCGAACTGCTCCTCGAACGGCTGCGGATACCCGGCCGGCACGGCGTGCTCCGCTTCGAGCGCGACATGGCCGTCGAGATCCCCTCCGGTCTCGCCCCGCGGCTGCTCGGCACCGAGCAGTCCAACACGTCGCTCGTCTATGGAGATACGTTCATCCTCAAGCTGTTCCGCCGCGTCGTGCCCGGCGTCAACCCCGACATAGAGCTGCCGTTGCAGCTCGCCCGCGAGAGCTGCGCCCGGGTGCCCGCGCCCGCCGCCTGGTTCCTCGCGGACCTCGCGCACGGGACGGGCCCTGCGGGCGGCGCGGGCGCGGCGGACGACGACGCCTGCGGCCTCGGGGTGCTCCAGCCGTTCCTGGCCGGGTCCGAGGACGGCTGGGAGCTCGCCCTGCGGATGCGCGCCAAGGGCGAGTCCTTCACCGGCGAGGCGCGGGCGCTCGGCCGCGCCACCGCCGAGGTGCACGCGTCCCTCGCGGCCGCCCTGCCGACCGTCACGCTCGGCCGGGCCCAGGTCGAGCGGACCGCCGACGCCATGGCGGAGCGCCTCACCGCCGCGGCCCAAGCGGTGCCCGCCCTGCGGCCCTACGCGCCGGGGCTGCTCACCGCCTTCGAGGCGCTTGCGGACCTCGGCGGCGAGGGCCAGTCGTGGACGGCCCAGCGCGTCCACGGAGACCTGCACCTGGGGCAGTGCCTGCGCTCGCCGGACGGCGCGTGGTCGCTCATCGACTTCGAGGGCGAGCCGGCCAGACCGCTCGCCGAGCGGCGGCTGCCGCAGCCGCCGGTCCGCGACGTCGCGGGCATGCTGCGCTCCTTCGACTACGCGGCCTCGCACGGCACGTGGGAGCCCGAGTGGGCCGACGCCTGCCGGGCCGCGTACTGCGCCGGGTATGCGGAGGTCGCCGGCCGCGACCCGCGCACGGACCCCGTACTGCTGCGCGCCCACGAGACCGACAAGGCGGTCTACGAAGTCCTCTACGAGGCCCGGCACCGCCCCGACTGGCTGCCGGTCCCCCTGGCCGCGGTCCGCCGCCTCGCCCAGGACGGCTCCGCCGAAGAAGCCCGCTGACCATCCCTCTGGAGGAGGCCTCCCCCGTGACCCCGCGCCCCCGCAAACCGACCGACGAACCCGCCGTCGAGAAGACCGAGCAGGCCGAGAAGACCCCGAAGCCCCGCCGGAGCGCGAAGACGGCGAAGGCCACCACGAGCACGGCGAAGAAGGCGAAGACCGCCCAGACGGCGCAAACGGCCAAGACGGCCAAGACTGCTAAGACGGCCAAGTCGGCCAAGACGGCGAAGACTTCGGCGGGTGTGCAGGGCGCGCAGGGCACGAAGAGCGCCGCCAAGCGTGCCGGGACCGGCAAGAAGGCGGCAGCGAAGGTGCCGGGCGGGCGCGGCGGGGCGGTGGTCGGACCACAGGCCGGACCCTCACACGCCGGACCCCCGCCGTCCTCGGGCGCCGTCCCCGCGACCAGGGCCCCCTCCCGACCCGTCACCGAGTCCCCCGTACCCGAGGAGGACCGGGCCCGGCTCCTGAGCGGCACCCACCACGACCCGCACGGCGTCCTCGGCGCCCACGCCGTTCCGGGCGGCACGGCCTTCCGGGCGCTGCGCCCGTACGCCAGGGCCGTCACCGTGGTCGCCGACGACCTGCGCGTCGAACTGCGCGACGACGGCGACGGCTTCTTCTCCGCCGTCGTGCCGCTGCGGTCGGTGCCCGAGGACTACCGGCTCCGCATCACGTACGAGGAGACGGAGCTGGAGATCCAGGACACGTACTCCTTCCTGCCCTCGCTCGGCGAGTTGGACCTGCACCTGATCGGTGAGGGGCGGCACGAGCAGTTGTGGGACGCGCTCGGGGCCCGGCCGATGATCCACCAGGGCGCCACCGGCACCCGGTTCACGGTGTGGGCGCCCAACGCCCGGGGCGTGCGGGTCGTCGGCGGCTTCAACTACTGGGACGGCACCGGCTTCCCGATGCGCTCGCTCGGCGGCAGCGGCGTCTGGGAGCTGTTCGTGCCGTCCGTCGGCGAGGGCGAACTCTACAAGTTCGCGATCACCCGGCCCGACGGCTCGACGACGCTGCGCGCCGACCCGCTCGCGCGCCGCACCGAGACCCCGCCCGCCAACTCCTCGATCGTGCACGAGTCGCACCACGAGTGGCACGACGAGGAGTGGCTCGCGCACCGCGCGGACCGGCCGGTCCATGAGGCGCCGTTCTCGGTGTACGAGGTCCATCTGGGCTCCTGGCGACCGGGCTTGACCTACCGTCAGCTGGCGGAGCAGCTTCCCGCGTACGTGTCGGAGCTCGGCTTCACCCACGTCGAGCTGATGCCCGTCGCCGAGCATCCCTTCGGCGGCTCCTGGGGCTACCAGGTCACCGGCTTCTACGCGCCGACCGCGCGCCTCGGCACCCCCGACGACTTCAAGTTCCTCGTCGACGCGCTGCACCGGGCCGGGATCGGGGTCCTGATGGACTGGGTGCCCGCGCACTTCCCGCGCGACGACTGGGCGCTCGCCGAGTTCGACGGCCGTCCCCTGTACGAGCACGAGGACCCGGCCCGCTCCGCGCACCCCGACTGGGGCACCCTCGAATTCGACTACGGCCGCAAGGAGGTCCGCAACTTCCTGGTCGCCAACGCCACGTACTGGTGCGAGGAGTTCCACATCGACGGCCTGCGCGTCGACGCGGTGGCCTCGATGCTCTACCTCGACTACTCCCGTGAACACGGCGAGTGGACGCCGAACGCGCACGGCGGCCGCGAGAACCTCGACGCCGTCGCCTTCCTCCAGGAGATGAACGCCACCGTCTACCGCCGCTGCCCCGGCGTCGTCACCATCGCCGAGGAGTCCACGGCCTGGGACGGCGTGACCCGGGCCACCCACCACGAGGGCCCCGGCACCCCCGAGAGCCCGGCACGCGGCGGCCTCGGCTTCGGCCTGAAGTGGAACATGGGCTGGATGCACGACTCGCTCGGCTACGCCGCCAAGGAGCCGGTGCACCGCAAGCACCACCACAACGAGATGACGTTCTCGATGGTGTACGCCTACAGCGAGAACTACGTCCTGCCCATCTCGCACGACGAAGTGGTGCACGGCAAGCGGTCGTTGGTCTCCAAGATGCCCGGCGACTGGTGGCAGCAGCGGGCCACTCAGCGCGCCTACCTCGGCTTCATGTGGGCCCACCCCGGCAAGCAACTCCTCTTCATGGGGCAGGAGTTCGCCCAGGGCGCCGAGTGGTCGGAGAGCCACGGCCCTGACTGGTGGCTGCTCGACCCGGCGTACGGCGCGGAGGCCGACCACCGGGGCGTGCGCGACCTCGTACGTGAACTCAACACCGTCTACCGGCGCGAGGGCGCCCTGTGGCAGCGCGACACCGACCCCGGCGGCTTCGCCTGGGTCGAGGGCGACGCCGCCGAGGACAACGTCTTCGCCTTCCTGCGCTTCCCCGCGGAGGGCGGCGACGGGACCCCGCTGCTCACCGTCTCGCACTTCTCCCCGGTCGTCCGGCACGGCTACCGGCTCGGCGTACCGGACGAGTTCGGCGCCTGGCAGGAGGTGTTGAACACCGACGAGGCCCGCTTCGGCGGCGGTGACGTCACCAACCCCGACCCGGTCAAACCGGAGCCGGTGGCGTCCCACGGCCGTCCCGCGTCGCTGCGCCTGACCCTGCCCCCGCTGGCTACGGTGTGGCTTCGGCCTGCTTGAGCGCGACGGGCAGCTCCTCCGCGTACAGGATGCCGAGGCGCTGGGTGGCGCGGGTGAGCGCCACGTACAGGTCGCTCGTGCCGTACCGGGCGGGCTCGACGACCAGGACCGTGTCGAACTCCAGGCCCTTGGCCTGACGCGGGTCGATCAGGACGACCGGCCGCGTCAGGTCCGGGGCCTGCCCGGCGCTCACTCCGGGCAGCCGTGCGGCGAGCTCCGCGTGGAGCTCGCGCGGCGCGATCACGGCGAGGCGGCCCTCGTCGGGCGCCTCGTCGGCCACCGCGGCGGCGACGGCCCCGGCGAGGTCGTCGGCCCGGCGCGCCCAGGGCCGCACTCCGGTGGACCGCACCGAGCTCGGCGGCCGGAAGCCGGGGTGCTCGCGGCGCGGCACCTCGGCGGCGACGTCCATGATCTCCACGGGTGTGCGGTAGTTGACGCCGAGCCGGGTGTACTCCCAGCGGTCCTCGACGTACGGCGCGAGGATGCTCTCCCACGAGCCGCAGCCGCCCGCCTCCGCGGTCTGCGCCGGGTCGCCGACGAGCGTCATGGAGCGGGTCGGGCAGCGCCGCATCAGCAGCCGCCACGCCATCGCGGAGAGCTCCTGCGCCTCGTCGACGATGATGTGGCCGAACGCCCAGGTGCGGTCGGCGGCGGCGCGCTCGGCGGCGCTGCGGTGGTCGGCCTCCTCCTGGCGCTCGGCCATCCGCTCCGCGTCGATGATGTTGTGCGCGAGCAGCACCTCGGCGTCGTCCTCGTCCTTGTCCTCGAACTCGTACGTGCGGGAGGCCCGCGAGACGTCGAGCACGCCCTGCGCGTACGCGATCTGCCGGGCCCGGTCCGCCTCCGCGGCGGCCCGCTCCGCGCTGTCGTCGTGGCCGAGCAGCTCGGCGGCCTCGTCGAGCAGCGGCACGTCGGCGGCGGTCCAGGGCGCGTCGTACGGCCTGCGGACGGCCGCCGCGTCCGGCTCGGCCAGACCGGTCGGCTCCTCCAGGTACTCGGCGAGGAAGCGCTGCGGGGTCAGCACCGGCCACAGCTCGTCGATGGCGGCGTGCACCTCGGTGCTGGCCGCGATGGCCTTGCCGAGCTGGGCGATGTCGTCGGGGCCCAGGAAGTTCGGGCCGCCGTACGGGTCGTGGCCGATGCGCTCGGCGAGCTGCTCGGTCAGCGCGTCGATGATCCGGAACGCGAAGTGCGGGCGGCCGAGGTTGTGCGGCACGTCGACGGCGCGGGCGGCCTCGCGCGCCTGGTCGGCGACGGTCCAGTCGAGGATCAGGTCGCCGTCGTCGTGCGCGATGACGACGGGCTCGCCCGGCTCGGGGGTCCGCTGCCGGTCGCGCACGGCGGCGGCGAGGACGTCGGCCATCTCCGCGCGGCCCTTCACCTCGGCGGCCTCCGGGGTGTCGGTGCCGGTCGCGGTCACACCGGGGAACAGCTCGCCGACGGTGGAGAGCAGCACGCCGGTCTCGCCGAGCGCGGGCAGCACCTCGCCGATGTAGCCGAGGAAGGCCGGGTTCGGGCCGACGACCAGGACCGCGCGCTTGGCGAGCAGCTCGCGGTGGGCGTAGAGCAGGAACGCGGCGCGGTGCAGCGCGACGACGGTCTTGCCGGTGCCGGGGCCGCCCTCGACGACGAGGACGCCGCGGTGCGGGGCGCGGATGATGCGGTCCTGCTCGGCCTGGATGGTCTGCACGATGTCGTGCATGCGGCCGGTGCGGGCAGAGTCGAGCGCGGCGAGCAGCACCTCGTCGGCGTCGGCGCCCTCGTGGCCCGTACGGGTGGTGTCGCTCAGGTCGAGGATCTCGTCGTGCAGGTCCGTGACCTCGCGGCCCCTGGTGGTGATGTGCCGGCGCCTGCGCAGGCCCATCGGGGTGTGGCCCGTCGCGAGATAGAAGGGGCGCGCCACGTCGGCCCGCCAATCGATCACGAGCGGGGTGCGTTCGGTGTCGGACGCGCGGATACCGACGCGTCCGATGTGGTGGTCGCGGCCGTCCCGGAATTCGAGTCTGCCGAAGCAGAGCCCGTTCTCCCCCGCGTCGAAGGCGGCGAGAAGCCCGGACTGCTCCGCCACCAGCACATCCCGCTCAAGGCGCGCCTGAAGACCGGTGCCCACCTGCGACAACGACGTCCGCACGGCGGCCTCGGCCTCCTCGCGCAGCGCGTCCAGGCGTGCGTACAGCCCGGAGACGAATTGCTGCTCTTCCCGCAATTCCTCGGTTGACAATTCAGCCCCTCGACAGTTACAGTGCTCTTATTGAAACTTTCCGTGAAGGCGTCGTGCTGAATAAGCGCAGCTTCGCGAAAGAATCCAATATACGCAGAGAAATGCCCCGGACGTCAATTCGTCCGGGGCATTTCTCCGTTCGGAGTCCGTTCAGAGCACGTCGGCCAGCTCGGCGAGCAGCTTCCGCTTGGCCCGCGCGCCAACCATCTGCTTCACCGGCTCCCCGTCCCGGAACACGATCATCGTCGGCGCCGAGAGCACCTGATAGGCGATGGCGGTCGCCGGACTGCGGTCCACGTCCAGCTGCACGATCTTCAGGCGCTCCGCCTCCTCGCGCGCCAGCTCGCTGAGCACCGGCGCCAGCTGCCGGCACGGCCCGCACCAGTCCGCCGTGAACTCCACCAGGACCGGCCTGCCGGCCTCGCCAAGGACCTCCCCCGCGAAGTCCGCGTCCGTCACTTCGGCCACTCCGGCTGCCTTCATGTGCCCACTCTCCTCATGCCGTGGTTCCGTCATCCCGTGGTTCCGTCATCCCGTGAGTTCGCACCGCGGCTCGGGGCCGCTCACGAACGCCTCCTCGGCGCGCGCGAGCTGCGCGCCGACCTGCTCGCGCACGGCGCTCAACTCGCCGATCAGCGCGTCGAGTTCGCCGAGCTTGCGGCGGTACACGGCGAGCGACGCGGGGCAGGAGTCGCCCTCCGGATGACCGGAGCGCAGACACTCCACGAAGGGCCTGGTCTCCTCCAGGTCGAACCCGAAGTCCTGGAGGGTCCTGATCTGCTCCAGGAGCCGCACGTCGTCCTCGTCGTACGTGCGGTAGCCGTTGCCGGTGCGCCGTGCGGGCAGCAGCCCGCGGGACTCGTAGTAGCGCAGCGTCCGCGTGGTCGTCCCCGCGCGCGCCGCGAGCTCGCCGATTCGCATGCCCCGACGGTAATCCTTGACGTGGGCGTCAAGGCCAGGGGTTTTCGGGGACGGCCGCCGGGCGGGCGCGCGCCTCAGCGGAAGTCGGGTGCGGCGGGCCCCCGCTTGAACTCGTGGAAGCTCTCCACCCCGGCCATCAGGACCACCCCGTCCCACAGCCGCCCCGCCGCCTCGCCCCGCGGCGCCGGGGAGACGACGGGCCCGAAGAGCGCGCCCACCCCGTCCACGGCGAGCACCGGGGTGCCGACGTCGTCGCCGACGAGCGCGACGCCCGCCTCGTGCGAGGCCCGTACCGCGTCGTCGTACTCGGTCGTCATCGCCACCGCTTCGAGCTCCGCGGGCAGCCCGGCGTCGGCGAGGGCCGCCCCCGTGCCCGCCCAGTCCTGCCGGCCGTGGATCCGCTCGCCGAGCGCGTCGAAGTACCGGCCGAGCGCCGCGTTCCCGTACCGCGCGCGGACGGCCGCGCAGATGCGTCCCGGCGCCTTCATGTACTCCCCGTACAGCCCCTCGGGGTCCTCCGGATCGACGGCACGGTCCTCGTCGAGGGCGGCGAGGCTCATCACCCGCCATCGCACGTCGACGTCCCGCACCCGCTCCACCTCGCGCAGCCACCGCGAGGTGATCCACGTGTACGGACACACGGGGTCGAACCAGAAGTCGACGCCCACGCGCTGCGGTTCCGGTCGGGCGTGGTCGCTCACGCAACCACCGTACGCTCCAGAGGAGTTGCGGCACCACGGTCGCCGTCGGCGCGGCGGCATGCGGTGGCGTGGCATCAGGCGGTGGCGTGGCGTTACGCGGTGGCGCCGAGGGCCGCCCTGAGCCAGTTGTCCGCGGCTCCGGGGGTCGGTTCCGGTGGGCCCGGGGGCTGGGTCTCGATCTCCGCGGTGAGCTGCCAGTAGCGGTCGACGCGGGTCTCCGCGGCGAGCATGGGGTGCAGGCCGCGGCGGAAGTCCGCGGTGTCGCGGCGGCCCAGGGCGGCGGCGTGGACGGCCGCGAAGCAGTCGAGGGCCTCGCCCGCGTGCGGGGCGCGTCCCGCGCGCAGCTCCGCCGCCGCCAGTTCGAAGGCCTCGGGCAGGCCCTCGTAGAGGACGGCGGGACGGTAGCCCTTGCCGGGCGCGTGGACTTCGGGCACGCCGAATCCGGCGCCCGCGCGCGGCCCGGAGACGGCGCAGGGGCCGGCCACGAACTCCTGCAGCCGGGCGAAGGCGAGCACCTGGGCCGGGGTGGGGGCGTCGGGCAGGGCCGGCACCGCCCGGTCGACGACCGCGGCGGCCACGCGGGCGGGGAGCCGCGCGGGCAGCCAGCACCGCCAGAATCGGGCGATCGCGGCCGTGCCGGGAGGGAAGGACACCGTCCCGATCAGGCGCAGCCGCTCGGCCCGCTCCCGCACGGTGCAGTCGGATTCGGCCAGGAGCCGCAGGGCCGCCTCCCGCCAGCGCAGCGCCGCGAGACGCGAGGTGACCTCGCGCAGTTGCCGCGCGACCAGGTCTTCCAGGTCGTCGTCCTGGTCGAGGACCCGGCGCACGTCGGGGACCGGCAGGTCGAGGGTGCGCAGGGAGCGGATGAGGCGGAGCCGGTCGAGCGCGTCGGGGCCGTAGCGGCGGTGGCCGCCACCGCTGCGGGCGGCTTCGGGCAGCAGGCCTCGGTCGGAGTAGAAGCGCACGGTCTTGACGGTGACGCCGGCGCGTTCGGCGAGCTGTCCGATGCTCCAGAGGTCGTCGGGCGTGCTGCACGGGTCGTCGGGCGTGCTGCACGGGTCCTCGGGCGTGCTCCAGAGGCCGTCGGGCGTGCTCCACGGATCGTCGGGCGACACGGACTTGAACCTCCCTCAGGGGGAGTTCCTACCGTACCGGCGGGCGCGCGGCACACGAGGGCCGCGGGGGCGCCGCTGAGTGGAGGAGGACGCATGACGACGACGTTCGTGCTGGTGTCGGGCGGGTACACCGGGGGCTGGCTCTGGCGGGACGTGGCCGCCGGGCTGCGGGCGGCCGGGGCCGAGGTGCACGCGGCGACGCTCACCGGGCTCGGCGACCGCCGTCACCTGGCGGGGCCCGAGGTCGACCTGGAGACGCACATCGAGGACGTCGTCCAGCTGATCGACCACATCGACGCGCCCGAGGTGGTGCTCGTCGGCTACTGCTACGGCATCTACCCGTCCGCGGGCGCCGCCGACCGGCGCGCGGACCGGGTCGGCCGGCTCGTACACCTGGACTCGCCCCTGCCGCAGGACGGCCTCTCCATGATCGACCAGGTGCGCAAGCAGATGCCCGAGGGGCCGGCCCGCGACCGGACGCTGCGCCAGCAGGAGCAGGCCGAGGACGGCTGGCGCATCCCGGCGCCCACCCGGGCCGAGTTGCAGGCCTACGGGAACCTCGCGGGCGTCCCCGACGAGGCGCTCGACCGGCTCGCGCGCCTCGTCTCGCCCGCACCGGCCGGCCCGTACGCGCAGCGGCTCCGCATCTCCGGCGCGGTCGCCGAGCTTGCGACGACGGGGATCTTCTGCACCACCGGCGGGACGACGGACATCGCCGCGCTGGAAGCGCTGGTGGCGTCGGGCCTGCCGCTCGTCCAGCACCTGGCCGGCCCGCGCGCCACCTTCTTCGAACTGGCCACGGGACACTGGCCGATGCTCTCCACCCCCGGCGAACTGACGGACGTACTGCTGCGGGCGGCGGCCGGCGAGGGCCAACGGCTCACGGTCTAGGACCCGTTCACGTCCCCCGCGGCCCTGTCGTACGTGAGGAACACCGTGCCGCTGTCGAGGAGGACGGCGTCCGTCCGCTGGTAGAGGACCGGGTCGAAGGCGGTCTTGTGCGCGAAGAGCGGGGTGCCCGAACCGAGCGACAGGGGGCCCAACTTGACGACGAGCCGGTCGATCTCGCCGCGCAGCACACCGGCGAGCTCGCCGCCGCCGCACAGCCAGATGTCCTTGCCCTCCTCGCGCTTCAGCTCCCGCACCCGCTCGACCGGGTCGGTGGCGACCAGTTCGACGCCGGGGTCGGGGCTCTCGGTGAGGGTGCGGCTGAAGACGAGGTGGCGCAGGTGCGGGTAGCAGTTCGCGAAGCCCGCGGCCAGGCCGATCTCGTACGTCCTGCGCCCTTCGAGGACCGTGTCGAAGTGGACCCCGTCGGCGGTGATTCCGAGCGCCTCCCTGGCCGGGGCGGGCAGGGTCTCGGGGTACGTCTCGGTGAGGTGCCGCACGTAGTCCTGCGCGACCGGCCAGAACCCGTCGGGGCCCGTGGGGTCGGCGCCGTCGGGTCCGGCGATGAACCCGTCGAGGCTGACGGCGATGAAGTAGACGAGCTTTCGCATGCGGCTCCTTGGGGCGGTGGTGAGGCTATGGTGGCGACTGCGCCTGTTGTACTCCGTTTGAAGTGGTCTGAACGTAGTACTTCACCTGGAGTGGTGTCAACACTTTTCGGGAACCTCGCTCTCGCCGGGACAGACGGACGCCCCGAGGCTCCCCGGGACGGGACGACGAAGCCGGGCCGCCCCGATAGGGACGGCCCGGCCGATCGTGAGGGTGAGCGCGGCGGCTCAGTCCTGCAGCTGCGGCTCCCGGTCCGGGGAGCGGTCGTCCGACGGGCCCGCGTCACCATCGGCCGACGCCGCCTCGTCCCGGCCCTTGCGCGGCAGCAGCACCGCCACAAGGA
This sequence comes from Streptomyces sp. NPDC005863, assembly GCF_042871345.1. NCBI lineage: Bacteria > Bacillati > Actinomycetota > Actinomycetes > Kitasatosporales > Streptomycetaceae > Streptomyces > Streptomyces sp. NPDC005863. Next base: position 382,526 of record NZ_JBIAII010000001.1, read on the forward strand.
CCGTGCCGACGCCGAGGATCACCGCGCCGATGAGGCTCGTGTGCGCCACCGCGTCCGAGAACGCGGAGCCGACCGCGTCCGCCATCTTGCCCGCGCCCTGCGCGAGTTGGTCGGCCTGCCCCTTGAGCTGGGCCGCCTGCTGCTGCGAGCTCGCGTGGGCCGCCTTCTCGGCCGCCGCCTGCGCCTTCTCGCCGATGCCCTGCGCCACCGCGTACCCCGCGCCGACCGAGTCCTGCGCGGTGTCGAGCGTGCCGGCCGGCAGCTTCGTGCCGGAGGCCTCCGCCGCGTCCGCGAGCTTCGAGGAGTACGAACTGGCAAGCACCGAGCCGAGGATGGCGATGCCGAGCGAGCCGCCGAGTTCGAGGGAGGTGTCGTTGACCGCGCCGCCGACGCCCAGCTCGGACTCCGGGAACGCGCCCATGATGGCGTCCGTGCAGGGCGACAGGGCGAGGCCGATGGCCAGGCCCAGGATGATCAGCGGGGCGACGAAGTCCCCGTACGAGGAACCGGAGTCCACCCGCGTCAGGAGCGCCAGCGCCACCGTGCCCGCGACCATGCCTGCCGAGACCGTGATCTTCATGCCGATGCGCGGGGTCAGATATCCCGTCAGCGCCGAGCCGACGAAGACCGCGCCCGCGAGCGGCAGCATGCGCACGCCCGTCTCCAGCGGGTTGTAGCCGAGGACGAACTGCAGGTGCTGCGTCAGGTAGTAGAACGCGCCGAAGACCGCGAGGAAGAAGAGCGCCACCGCGAGGTTCGAGCCGGCGAAGCGGCGGTCGAGGAAGCGGCGGACGTTCAGGATCGGGTGCGGGTGGCGCAGCTCCCAGGCCACGAAGGCGAGCAGGCCGAGGCCCGCGACGACCGCCGCCGAGATCGCCTTGGCGTCCCAGCCGAAGTGCGGACCCTGGATGATCATGTAGACGAGCGCGCCGGTCCAGATCACGGACAGCAGGCCGCCGACGTAGTCGATCCGGTTGTGGTGCCCGGCCTTGGACGGCGGGATCAGCACGAAGGCACCGACGATCGCGAGAGCGGCGACCGGCACGTTGATCAGGAAGGTCGAGGCCCAGCCGTGGTCCTCCAGGAGCGCGCCCGCGACCAGCGGGCCCGCCGCGATGGCGAGGCCGGCGGTGGCGGTCCACAGCACGATGGCCTTGGCCCGCTCCGCGCGCGGGAAGGTAGCCGCGAGCAGCGAGAGCGTCGCCGGCATGATCATCGCCGCGCCGAAGCCCATCACCGCGCGGGCCGTGATGACCCCGCCCGAGCTGTCCACCAGCGAGCCCGCGACCGATCCCGCGCCGAACACGACGAGTCCGAGCACCAGCGCGCCGCGCCGGCTGTACTTGTCGCCGATCGCGCCGAGCAGCAGCATCAGCGCGGCGTACGGGACGGTGTAGCCGTCGATGACCCACTGCAGGTCGGAGCTGGAGAGCCCGAGGTCCTTGGTCATGTCGGGGGCTGCGACGGTCAGCGCCGTGTTCGCCATGACGATGATCAGCAGACTCAGACACAGCACGCCCAGCGCCCACCAGCGGCGCGCGTACGGCTGCTTCATCTCCTCGACCGGTTGCTTCATCAGCAGAGCCACCGAAGCCTCACCCTTCCCTGCTCCCCGTTTACTTCCTGTCTGTCCGGTGACCTTGCACAGCACTGTGCAATTACACACGACTGTGCAACTTACGCCATTGCACAGTCACGTGCAAAACGGGTGGAGAGCGCCCCAAAGGAACCCCGCGGGCAAGCGCCGGGAACCCCTCCCCGGGCCGCGTGCACAATGGAGCGCATGAGCCGAGCCGACGCCAACCGCCGCCGCATCCTGGAGGTGGCCCTCGCCGAGCTGCTGCGCGATCCGGACGCGTCCATGGACCAGATCGCGCGCACCGCGGGCGTCGTGCGCCGGACGGTGTACGGCCACTTCCCCAGCCGTGAGGCGCTGATCGGCGCGCTCATCGACGGCGCCGTCGAGGCGGTCGCCGCGGCCCACGCCTCGGGGCGGGCACGGTCGGACGACCCCGCCGAATCGCTCGCCCACTCGATGGTCGCCGTCTGGGAGATCGCCGACGGCTACCGCCTGCTCGTCGCCCTGGCGCAGCGCAGCGTCACGATGGAGGGCATCCGGCAGCGCCTCGCCCCGGTCCGCGCGGAGTGCGTGAACCTGCTGCGCGTCGGCCACGAGGACGGCTCGTTCGCCTCCCCGCTGCCGCCCGCCGCCCTCTCGTACGTCCACGAGCAGCAGCTCTTCGGCCTGATGGAGGCCGTCAACGACGGCCTGCTCGACCCGAAGGACGCGGGCCTGGCCGCCGCGTCGACGGCGCTCCTGTCGGCGGGGGTGCCGGTGGAGCGGGCGCGGGGGATCATCGCGGCGCTGGCGTGAGCCGACGACGTCCCGGCCGCGACTTCCCGAACGTGACCTCCGCCAACTGCGGCAGCTCGGCGAGAGCGGCAATGCCGCCGACCTCGGGGACCTTGGAGACGTACACCTTGGTGAGCGCCGTCAGAACCGTCGACGCCAGCCGCACCAGCACCATTTCGAGCCCCTGCATCGCCGCCCCGCCTCCGCTCCCGCGCGGGGACGACGCACGCCCCCGCGACGGTGCCCGCGGGGGCGTGGGCGGGAGAGAGGGAAGAAAGGGGGCGAGGGTCAGACCTTTGCCGGCTCCTTGCCGTCGTCACGCTGCTCCGGCACGGCGTCCCCGTCCGTGCCTGCGTCCACGCCCGCGTCCGTACCCCTGGCCTCGCCTCGCACGCCGTCCCGGTCGTCCTCCGCGCCCACCGGATCCCCGTGCCCGTCGTCCACCAACGTTCGCTCGTCGAACGGGAGGTGGCCGGCGAGTACCGCCGTCACCCGTTCCTTGTCGACCTCCTTGGTCCACGTGCCGATCAGCAGCGTGGCCACGGCGTTGCCCGCGAAGTTGGTGAGGGCGCGGGCCTCGCTCATGAAGCGGTCGACGCCGATGATCAGGCCGACCCCGTCGACCAGCGCGGGCTTGTGCGACTGGAGGCCGCTCGCGAGGACCGCGATGCCCGAGCCGGAGACGCCCGCCGCTCCCTTCGACGCGATCATCATGAAGAGCAGCAGCGAGATCTGCTCGCCGATGCCGAGCGGCTGGTCCATCGCGTCGGCGATGAACAGGGACGCCATGGTCAGGTAGATCATGGTGCCGTCGAGGTTGAAGGAGTAGCCCGTCGGCACGGTGATGCCGACGACCGGACGGCTGACCCCCAGGTGCTCCATCTTCGCGATCAGCCGCGGCAGCGCGGACTCCGAGGACGAGGTGGAGAGGATGAGCAGGAACTCCCGGCCCAGGTACTTGAGCAGCTTGAAGAGGTTGACCCCGGTCACCAGGCGCACCAGCGTGCCGAGCACGACCACGACGAACAGCACACAGGTGACGTAGAAGCCGATCATGATCGTGGCGAGCGCCTTGAGCGCGTCCACGCCGGTCTCGCCGATGACGGCCGCCATCGCGCCGAACGCGCCGATCGGGGCGGCCCACATGATCATGCCGAGTACGCGGAAGACGAGCTTCTGGATGTGTCCGATGCCGCGCAGCACGGGTTCGCCGGAGCGTCCCATGGCCTGCAGCGCGAAGCCCACGAGCAGCGCGACGAGCAGCGTCTGGAGGACCTCGCCCGTGGTGAAGGCGGAGACGACGGTCTTGGGGATGATGCCGAGCGCGAAGTCGACGAGGCCCTTGTCCGCCTCCTCGGCCGCGTCGTGGCCCGCGCCCTTCTCGGACTCGGTGAGGTCCATGCCCGAACCGGGGTGCAGGATGTTGCCGACCACCAGGCCGATGGCGAGTGCGACGACCGACATCGCCATGAAGTAGCCGAGCGCGAGCCCGCCCACCTTGCCGACCTTGGCGGCCTTGCGCACCGAACCGACGCCGAGCACGATCGTGCAGAAGATGATCGGCGAGATCATCATCTTGATCAGGTTCACGAAGCCGGAGCCGACGGGCTTGAGCTCCTTGGCGAAGTCCGGCCAGATGAAGCCGACGGCGATGCCGAGCAGGACGGCGCCGATGACGGCGATGTAGAGGTAATGCGTGCGGTCCCGCCGGGCGGCGGGTGCCTTGTGCGGGTCAGCCGTGCTGGTCACGGGGCCCTCCTTGAACGACGACGTCGGCGTTGCGGTGCCTGCAGTGCGTGCGGCTCACGTCCTGGGCGGTCCGGGCGATCCCGGCGACTATCTCCTGCCCTGTGAGGGCGGTCACCCTTACGTTCATTTAGTTCGCGCTTGTACGAGCGCCGGGGCGCTTCCTGCGGCGGCAGGCACTCGTACGGGTCGCCGGTGGGGCGGCGTTGGTGGGACGGGGCGGCCGGTGCGGCGGCGCTCGTGGGACGGGGCGGCCGGTGCGGCGGCGCTCGTGGGACGGGGTGGCCGGTGCGGCGGCGCTCGTGGGACGGGGCGCGGCAGGTGCAGCCGCTCGTACGCGAAGGGTGACGAGGCAGACTGGCAGCATGTCCCGCATCCCTCCCGCCCGGCCGCGCCGGCTGCCCCGCAGTCTGGCGGGCCAGCTCTTCGCGATGCAGATCGTGCTGGTCGCGGTGGTGGTCGCCGGGTGCGCGCTCTTCACGTACCTCAGCGACAAGCACCAGGCCGAGACGAGCGCGCGCCGCCAGGCGACCGCGGCGGCGCGGGCGGTCGCGGACTCCCCGTCGGTACGGGAGGCCGTACGCGGCAGCGACCCCTCCGAGACGCTCCAGCCGTACGCGGCGCAGGTGCAGCGGGACACCGGCGTCGACTTCGTCACGATCATGGACAGGAACGGCATCCGCTGGACGCATCCGGACGAGCGGCGCATCGGCGAGCGCTTCCTCGGCCACCGGGCGGCCGCGCTGCGCGGCGAGACCTTCACGGAGACGTACACGGGGACGCTCGGCCCGTCGGTACGGGTGGTCACGCCGATCTGGGACCGCCCCGCCGAACGGGACGGCCGGGTCGTCGGCCTGGTCAGCGCCGGCATCACCATCGAGGAGATCACCGCGAACGCCCGCGGCCAGCTCCTCGCGCTGCTCGGCGTCGCGGCGGCGGCGCTCGTGCTCGGCGGCATCGGTACGTACGTGATCAACGCGCGCCTGCGCCGCAGCACGCACGGCATGAACGCCGCCGAACTGAGCCGCATGCACGACTACCACGAGGCGGCGCTGCACGCCGTGCGCGAGGGCCTGCTCATGCTGGACGGACAACGACGGGTGGCGCTCATCAACGACGGCGGCCGCGAGCTGCTCGGGGTGGCCGGCGAGCCGGTGATCGGCCGCAACGTCGCCGAACTCGGGCTCCCCGCACCGCTGACCGGCGCGCTGCTCGCCGCGGAGCCGCGGGTCGACGAACTGCATCTGACCGCCGACCGCGTGGTGGTCGTCAACACCTCCCCGGTGACGGGCGGCGAGCGGCGCGGCACGGTGGTGACGTTGCGCGATCACACCGAACTCCAGGCGCTGGCCGGTGAGTTGGACTCCGAGCGCGGCTTCACGCGGGCGCTGCGGTCGCAGGCCCACGAGGCGGCGAACCGGCTCCACACGGTGGTGTCCCTCATCGAACTCGGCCGCGCGGACGAGGCGGTCGACTTCGCCACGGCCGAGCTTGAGCTGGCGCAGGCGCTGACCGACCAAGTGGTGGCCGCGGTGAGTGAGCCCGTCCTCGCCGCGCTGCTGCTCGGCAAGGCGGCGCAGGCCAACGAGCACGGCGTGGAACTGGTCGTCTCGGACGACAGCAGCATCGACGACGGCGTGCTCCCGGAGGCGCTCTCCGCGCGGGACCTGGTGACGGTGCTCGGCAACCTCATCGACAACGCGGTCGACGCGGCGCAGGGCTCCCCGGCGGCGCGGGTCACGGTGACGGCACGGGCGGACGAGGCGGGCCTGCGTCTGCGCGTCGCGGACACGGGTCCCGGGGTCGACCCCGCGCAACGCCGGGCGGTCTTCGAACGCGGCTGGTCCACGAAGGCGCCGACGGGCCGCGGCCTGGGCCTGGCCCTGGTCCACCAGACGGTAACCCGCAACGGCGGCACGCTGACGGTACGGGAGGCACGGGAGGGCGGAGCGCAATTCGAAGTAACGATCACCCCGACGCCGACGGCTACCCCGCCACGGGTCATGGGTACGGGGGCCACCCCGACGCAGAGCACCGCCACCGGGGCCGCCCCTGCCCCAGCACAGAGCACCGCCACCGAGACCGCTCCCGCCCCGGCACAGAGCACCGCCACCGAGACCGAGGTCGCTCCCGCTGTGGGCAAACGTTCCGCATGGCGGAACGGGTGGGCACAGCCCCCGGTGCCGGGCACGGACAACGGTGGCACCGACCGAAGGACGACGCAGGGCCCAGCCCTGGCGCCGCGCCCAGACAACCGTGGCACCGACCGAAGCACGACACAGGCCCCACCCCCGGCGCCGCGCCCAGACAACCGTGGCACCGACCGAAGCACCACGCAGGGCGCAACCCCGTTGCCACGCAAGGAAAACGACGACGCCCCCGAGCCCGCAATGGGCTCGCCCCGGGATGACAGAAGCGATCACGGAGGCGCCCAGTGATCCGCGTACTCGTAGTCGAAGACGACCCCGTCGCGGCCGACGCCCACGCCCTCTACGTCAACAGAGTCCCCGGCTTCGAGGCCACCCCCCGCCCCGCCCACTCCGCCGCCGAGGCCCGCCGCGTCCTCGACCGCACCCCGGTCGACCTGATCCTCCTCGACCTGCACCTGCCCGACGGCCACGGCCTCCAGCTGGCCCGCTCCCTGCGCGCCGCCGGCCACCCCGCGGACGTGATCGCGGTGACGTCCGCCCGCGACCTGGCCGTCGTCCGCGAGGGCGTCTCCCTCGGCGTCGTCCAGTACGTCCTGAAGCCCTTCACCTTCGCCACCCTCCGCGACCGCCTCACCCGCTACGCGGAGTACCGCTCGGCCGCGGCGGAGGGCGAGGCCACCGGCCAGGACGAGGTGGACCGCGCGCTCGCCACCCTGCGCGCACCGGGCCCCGCCGCCCTGCCGAAGGGACTCAGCGGCCCCACCCTCGAACGCGTCATCCGCACCCTGCGCGCCGCCCCCGACGGCCTGACCGCCACCGCGGCCGCCCAGTCGGCCGGCCTGTCCCGCATCACCGCGCGCCGCTACCTGGAACACCTGGTCGACACCGCCCGCGCGGCCCGCAGCCCCCAGTACGGCCACGTCGGCCGCCCCGAACTCGTCTACCGCTGGCTCACCGCGAGCGACTGACCCCCTGACCGGCCCACCCCGGGCGCCTCACCAACGTACGTCCGACAACAACGTTGTCACGTTGCCGAAAAGCATCAATTCACAGCCTCCGCAGGGGCATTGACCTTGCTCGGAGCGCGCCCGTACGTTCACCGGGCAACCCGCGTGGCGACCCGGCCGCGCCGGCCCGTAGGAGGTCGTGCCCGTGCGCCCCACCCCCACCCGCCTGCTCCTCACCGCCTCCGCCCTGCTCGCCGCCGCCACCCTCACCGCGTGCGGCGGCGGCTCCGGCGACGACCCCGACACCGTGAAGGTCTCCTTCAAGCAGTCCACGGACAACAAGATCAAGGTCACCGACACCTACCTGGACGGCATCAAGAAGCAGTTCGAGAAGGAGAACCCCGGCAAGAAGGTGAAGCTGGTGCCGATCAAGGCGCCGGACTCCGAGTACTACACCAAGCTGCAGCAGATGATGCGCTCCCCGAAGACCGCCCCCGACCTGGTCTACGAGGACACCTTCCTGATCAACTCGGACATCACCAGCGGCTATCTGAAACCACTCGATCCCTACCTGAACAAGTGGAAGGACTGGGATCAGTTCGTCGACACGGCGAAGACCGCGGCGAAGGCAGCCGACGGCAAGACGTACGGCGTACCGGACGGGACCGACACCCGCGGCCTCTGGTTCGACAAGGCGATCTTCAAGAAGGCGGGCCTGCCGGCGAACTGGCAGCCCAAGACCTGGGACGAGGTCCTCGACGCGGCCCGCACCGTGAAGAAGAAGGTCCCGGACGTCACCCCGCTCAACGTCTACACCGGAAAGCCGGTGGGCGAGGTGGCGACGATGCAGGGCTTCGAGATGCTGGCGTACGGCACCGGCAAGGACCCCCTCTACGACCCGAAGGCGAAGAAGTGGATCACGGGCGGCAAGGGGTTCAAGGACTCCCTGAAGTTCGTGGAGACCGTCTACAAGGAGAAGCTCGGCCCGGAGGTCTCCGACGCGCTCGACCCCAACTTCGCCACCCGCGTGCGCGGTGAACTGCTGCCCGAGGGCAAGCTCGCGATCAACCTCGACGGTTCGTGGCTGCCGCAGGACTGGGGCAAGGGCGCGGGTCACGAGTGGCCCGAGTGGTCGAAGAAGCTGGGCCTCGCGGCGATGCCGACCCAGCACGGGCAGGCCCCCGGCAAGGTGAGCATGTCCGGCGGCTGGACCTGGTCGATCCCCACCAAGGCGGACAACCCCGACCTGGCCTTCAAGTTCATCGAGACGATGCAGACGAAGGCCAACGCCCAGAAGTGGTACATCGCCAACTCGGGCATCGCGGTCCGCAAGGACGTCGCCGCCGACCCCGCGTACGTGAAGGCGCAGCCCGGCATCAAGTTCTTCACGGACCTGGTGGCCTCGACGCACTACCGGCCCGCGTTCCCCGCGTACCCGAAGGTCTCCACGGCGATCCAGGAGGCGATGGAGTCGGTGACGACGGGCGACACGTCGGTGGCGGACGCGGCGAAGGGGTACGACGAGGAGGTCGACGCGGCGTCGGACGGCGAGGTCGTCGAGCGGTAGCGCACGCCGCGTACGGACGCCACCGTACGAGCAACAGCACGCACCGCACGGACGCCACCGTACGAGCAACAGCGCGCACCGCCACCGTCGAACCGAAGCCCGAAGCTCTAAGCCCGAAGCCCCAAGCCCCAAGCCCGAGCGAGCCAGAGAGTGAGCGTGCCCGTACGTGACCACCGCATCCTCCACGGGCCCCGGCGGCGGCGTCGCCAAGACGCCGCACCGCGGACCGGGCCCGGCCGCCGCCCCGCCGGGCCGCAGGGCGCGCGCCCGCCGCGGCCTGCTGCGCGCCCTGCCCGTCTCCCCCGCCGTCATCCTGCTCGCCCTCTTCCTCGCGGGCCCGATCGGCTACTGCGCGTACATCGCCTTCACCGATCTCCAGTTGACCGGCCAGGCCGAGTCGAGCTTCGTGGGGTTCGACAACTTCCGCGAGGCGTTCGGCGACGAACGGTTCCTCAACGCGGTCTGGCTCACCCTCGTCTTCACCGTCCTCTCCTCCCTCATCGGCCAGAACACGCTGGGCCTGGCCCTCGCCTCCCTCATGCAGCACGCGTCCAAGCCGGTGCGCACCCTCACCGGCGCGATCGTCGTCACGGCGTGGGTGCTGCCGGAGGTCGTCGCCGGCTTCCTGCTCTACGCCTTCTTCCGCCGCGAGGGCACCCTCAACGCCGTCCTCGACTTCCTCCATCTCCCGTCCCAGAACTGGATGTTCACGCTGCCGATCCTCGCGGTGTCGTTCGCGAACGTCTGGCGGGGCACGGCCTTCTCGATGCTCGTCTACTCCGCCGCCCTGAACGAGATCCCCAAGGAGATCACCGAGGCCGCCGAGGTCGACGGCGCGGGCGGCTGGCGCCGCATGTGGCACATCACGCTGCCGATGATCCGCCGCTCGATCGGCACGAACCTCATGCTCAACACCCTGCAGACGCTCTCCGTCTTCGGCCTGATCTGGGTGATGACGCGCGGCGGCCCGGGCAACGACAGCCAGACGCTGCCGCTCTTCATGTACGAGCAGGCGTTCCAGAAGAGCATGATCGGCTACGGCACGGCCGTGGCGCTGCTGCTGCTCCTGGTCGGCTCCCTCTTCTCCCTCGTCTACATGCGCCTGCTGCGTACGGAGGTCTGAGTGCCCGCCAACTCGAAGGTCTCCCCCAACAGGCCCGCGCGCAGGCCCCGTTCACGCCGCAGGGCGCACCGGCTCGCGGCCGACGCGGGGCTGCTGGTGGTGGCCGCGGCGTTCGTCCTGCCGCTCGCCTGGGTGGTCCTGTCCTCCTTCGACCCGAAGGCGGACCTGCGGGTGCGGCTCCCCGACAGCCTCACGCTCGACAACTACGACCAGGTCCTGACCCCCGAGATCACCTTCACCCCGCTCCTCAACAGCCTGCTCCTGTGCGGCGGCGGCACGCTGCTCACGGTGGTCTGCGCGGCCCTGGCGGCGTACCCGCTCTCGCGCTACCGCTCCCGCCTGAACCGCCCGTTCATGCTGACGATCCTCTTCGCGACGAGCCTGCCGATCACCGCGATCATGGTCCCGGTGTACGCGCTCTTCGTGCAGGTCGACCTGATCGACACGATGCAGGGCACGATCTTCTTCTTCGCGGCGTCCCAACTCCCGTTCGCCATCTGGCTGATGAAGAACTTCATGGACGGCGTCCCGAAGGAGCTCGAGGAGGCGGCGTGGACGGACGGCGCGTCGTCCTTCCAGTCCCTGCTGCGCATCGTGCTGCCCCTGATGGGCCCGGGCGTGGCCGTGGTGACGGTCTTCTCCTTCGTGATGATGTGGGGCAACTTCTTCGTCCCGTTCATGCTGCTGCTCACTCCGGAGCAGATGCCGGCGTCGGTGAGCATCAACGACTTCTTCGGCAACAAGGGGACGGTGGTCTACGGCCAGCTCGCGGCGTTCTCGATCCTGTACTCGACGCCGGTGATCCTGCTGTACGTACTGATCTCGCGGAAACTGGGCGGAGGCTTCGCGCTCGGCGGGGCGGTGAAGGGCTGAGTCCGGACTTGCGGGCGCGCGCATCTCCTGCTCCCTCCGGGCACAGAACTGTGACATGAATTCGCGGCGATACGTCCCGCGCGCCCCTTTCGTGGGCACACATCTCTCTGGCGAGGGGGCCGGGCCCGCACTAGCGTGCTGAGCTCGCGCCCTCTCCCACCTCGCCAGGAGCCGACAGTGAACCGCCCTCTCCGCCTCGCGACGGCCGCACTCACCGCGGCCGCAGCCCTGCTTCTGACGTCCTGCGGCAGCGACGACGACACGTCCAAGGACGACGACAAGATCGCCGGCGCGGACAGGGGCGGCGAGAAGTCGTCGTCACCGAGTGGGCCGGCGGCCTCGGCGGACCGGCCGAAGATCGAGTTGCCGGCGGATCTGACGTACGAGTTCGAGTGGTCCAAGACGGGCGACAAGACCAAGGACGCGGTCCTGGCCGACACCGAGCAGTACCTGAAGGCCGTCGACCTCGCCATCGCCGAGCAGAAACCCCTGCACAAGGCCTACCGGTTCTACTCGGAGGGCGACGCGGCGGCCGGCAGCCAGAAGTTCGTCCAGGAGTACGTGGACTACAAGGACCGGATCACCGGCACCAAGCGCTACTTCAACGCACGGGTGGACGTCACGGGCGGCAAGACGGCGGGCCTCGTCTACTGCGAGGACCAGCGCAAGGCGCACAACAAGAGCTTGAAGACGGGCAAGACGGAGAAGGCGTCGGCGCCGTCCAAGGACGACTTCGTGCTCTACAGCAGCCGACTGCACGTGAACGACCAGGGCGTCTGGATCACCGAGACGACCACATCCGACCGGGGGAATGCCACATGTCAGCCACAGTCATGAGAAGGAAGCCACTCGTCGTCGCCGGGGCCCTGGCGATGGCCGCGACGCTGCTCCTCTCGGGGCCCGTGTCCGCACGGACCGGCCACGGCGGCACCACCAACGGCGACGCCACGGGGCCCACCAAGGACGGCGGCGACGGCTCACTGACCGCCACCGCGGGCGGCATCAGCTACGACGAGTCCAAGAACGGCTCGGGCCCCAAGTCCGGCATCATCGCCCCGACGGGCGGCGATTACTCCCCGCCGCCCTGCTGGTACGGCCCCGCGTACACGCCCGCCCAGTTCAAGAAGGAACGCGAGGCGGTGTGGTCGGTCGACTCCACGGGCTCCCAGTGGGACCTGGAGCAGCGCAAGCGTTACGTCGACGGCGAGCCGTACAAGAACTTCAACCTCGACAAGGCCGGCAAGGGCTACTGGTGGACGGAGTTCCCCAACGAGACGTACCCGCCCGGCTGGGACAAGTGCAAAGAGCCGACGTTCTGGGTCGACGAGAACGAGCCACCGCCCGCGGACATCCCGGCCATCGACCCGGAGATCCTGGCGAAGCTCGCGTACGCCAGGATCCGCGTACCCGGCACGAAGGTGAAGCTGGCGCCCGAGGGCGCGACCAAGGTCAACCTGCCCACCTGGGCGTGGCTGGACGGCGCGGAGTTCAAGCCGGTGTCCGTGACAGCGAGGGTGGACGTCCTGAACATCGAGGCGACGACCACGGCCGAGCCGATCTCCCTCAAGATCGACCCCGGCACGTCGGATGCGGAAACGTACCCGGCGAACGGCGTCTGCGACCTCGTCGGCGACAAGATCGGCACGCCCTACGCCAAGGGCAAGTCGAAGGAGACCCCGCCCTGCGGCGTGAAGTACCTGCGCTCGTCCGGCGACGGCACGTACCCGCTGAAGGCGACGGTCACGTGGAAGATCCACTGGACGGGAACGGGCGTGAACGGCGAGAAGCGGCTTCCCGACGGCGAGTTCGGCGCGGAGCAGGACGTGGTGGTGGAGGAGGTCCAGTCCATCAACCGCTGACGTCACACGTCGAGGTCAGGCCCTGACACATGACCGGCCCATGCCGCAGCAGCGGACCAACGGGTCAGCGGATCTCGTTGTCGGGATGGTCGCCGTCGTACGCACCGCGGGCCCGCGCGATGGCGTCCCGATGCTCCAACGACCAGTCGGCGAGCGCCTTGACGAGATGGGTGAGGCTCGCCCCCGTCTCGGTGAGGCGGTAGTCGACCTGCGCGGGAACGGTCGGATACACGGTCCGCAGCACCAACCCGTCCCGCTCAAGCCGCCGCACCGTGAGCGTCAGCATGCGCTGCGAGATGCCGTCGATCGCGCGCTGGAGCTCCCGGAAGCGCCGCGGCCCGCCGGCGAGTTCGACGATGACCAGGACGGACCACTTGTCCCCGACCCGGTCGAGGACGTCACGGATCCCGCAGTCGGGGTGCTCGGGCAACCCGCACGGTTCGAGTGCGGCGGCACCGGCCCCGCCGGGACCCTGCGTGGTTACACCGGTGTGCCTCACTGACACGAAACTGCCTCCTTGTGAGCCGCTGTCGGCCGGTTCAGGATCTCACCGTAGTTACCGGAGAGAACCACGGCAGGAGACGAACCGACCATGATCATGGTGACCGGCGCCAACGGACAGCTGGCCTCCCGCACGATCCAGGAGCTGACGGAGCGCGGGGTGCCCGTCCTGGGCGGCACCCGCACGCCCGCCACCGGGCAGCGCCACCTCGACTTCGACGATCCGGCGAGCCTGGACCTCTCCGGCGTCTCGACCCTGGTCCTTGTCTCGGCGGGGTACGCCGAGGACGACCGCATCGTCGCCCGCCACCGCTCGGTCCTCGACGCCGCACGCCGCGACGGCGTCACACACGTGGTCTACACGAGCCTGACCGGCGCGGGAGACCATCTCGGATTCGCACTCGCGCACCGGGTCACCGAGCGGATGATCCGGGCGAGCGGCCTCGCGTGGACGATCCTGCGCAACGGGCTCTACGCCGAGTTGTTCGGCGCCCTGCTCACGTGGACGCCGGAGGGCCTGGAGTCCCCGTTCGGAACCGGGGCCCTGGCCGCGGTGGCCCGCACGGATCTGGCCGCAGCGGCAGCGGTGGTGGCGGCCTCCTCGGCCGCACACACCGGCAAGACCTACGACTTGGTCGGCGAGCCGATCACGGCAGCCGGCGTCGCCGCACGCCTGTCGGTCCCCCACCGGGACATGAGCCTGGGCGCCTACCGCACCCGCCTGCTCACGGACTCCGCCCTGCTCCCCTTCCAGCCCCCGCTGCTGGCGTCGATAGCGACGAGCGTCCGCCACGGTTTCCTCGACACCACCACATCCGACCTCCCCCGCCTGCTGGCCCGCCCCCTGACGGACCCCCTCGACACGGCGGCGACCACGGCGGCGGCGATGCGCCCCGTCAAGCACTGACACCGCCATCGCCATCGCCGCCGATGCGAGAGAGCGCGAACCCCGGAACCATCAGCTGCTCGACTGGCTCAAGCCAGTGGAGCCCGCAGCTCCTCGCGGAAGAGCCGCACGACCCGCTCCCACGACGCGTCCGCCGCCGCCTTGTCGTGCGTCTCGTACCCCGGGAAGAAGAAGGCGTGCGCGGCGTCGGGGTGGACCGTCACCTCATGGCGTACGCCCGCTGTCGTGAGCGCCCGGCGGACCGCGTCGACCTGGGCCGCGTCGATGACGTGGTCGCGTTCGGCGAAGAAGAGGGCGAGGCGGGTGTCGTGCGCCGCGATGGCGGCCGTGTCGTCGAGGAGCGGGGCGGGGCGGCTGAGCGCCGTGCCGGAGGTGGGCAGCCAGCCCGGGTAGTAGATCGCGGCCGCCGCCAGGGGCAGCCGGGTCGCCGCGAAGTAGGCGAAGTGGCCGCCGAGGCTGAAGCCCAGCATGCCGGTGCGGTCCGCGGCACCCGCGTAGGTGCGGGCGTACGCGGCCGCCGCCCGCAGGTCCGCCTCGACCTCGTCCCGGGTCATCCGGGCGACCAGTTCGAAGGCGTGGGTGCGGTTCGCGTCGGAGTGGGGGAAGCCGTCCGCGGAGTCCGGGTCGGTGCGGTGGTAGAGGTTCGGGACGATCGCCACGAAACCGAGGGCGGCGACGCGGCAGGCCACGGCACGCGCGTCCTCGTTCACGCCCCACAGCTCCGTGCCGACGAGGACCACGGGGTGGTCGCCCGCGGTGGCGGGGCGAGCCAGGTAGGCGGACATGCGGGTGGATGCGCCGGGCACCTCGATGACCGGCTGCTCGTCGACGACGTCAAACTCATGTTCGTAAGTCACGGCGGGACTGTGCCACGGTCTGCGCCCGAACGCAGGGGTTTTGACCAATTCACGCCCACCGTGCGCGCTCCGCTCGATGCCACGACACCGGCGGGCCCGGCAGGGCAGGGTGAGGAGGTGAACGAATCGTGGGGGATGGTGGCCGCCGCTGTGGCGGCAGGCGTGTTCAGCATCGTCGGCGTACTGCTCGGGGTCTTCGTCGGCCGCCGGCAGGTGAGCGCCCAGGCGCAGGTCGAGCACCGGCAGTGGCTGCGCGGCCAACGGATGCAGGCCTACGTGGAGTTCCTGCGGGCCTGGGACGTCGCGATGGGGGCACTTTCGGACACGCGAGAAGCCTGGCAGGAGGAACGGGACGCGGCCGGCCGGCGGGGCGGTGAGGACGGGGAGGGCGCGGCGGACGAACTCACCGCGTGGATGCAGGTCCGGGTGGCGGAACGGGTCGACGCCGTGGTCGCAGCGGCGAGCGATGCCGCGGAGCGGGCCGTGCTCGTGGCCACCCCGGCCCTGGAGGAGCAGATCGGCGTCGCGCTGCACTCCCTGATGCTGCTCAGTTCCGGACTGCACCTACGAGCACGGCACCGCCCTGCCGAGCCCCAGTGGGAGGCGTGGAACAGGGGAGCCCTGGAGGCGGTGGAGGCGCGCAGGGCGTTCTTCCGGCTGGCGAAGGCGGACTTGGATTTCGTGCCGGGGCCGGGCGCCGCTCCTCCGATCGCGTAGCCGACGGGCGACCCGGCGCGTCCGGCCCGATGACGTCCGGTGGATGAAGTACACGAAGACTGCGCGTGGCCCGACTGATCCCGAACACCAAGTGATCCACCACGCCTCGACAGGAATAGCAGAATGAGCAGCAGCGAAAATGCATCAACGAGAGCAGTTCTCGAATCCCTGCAACCGGGACAAGTGTGCAAGGGACCTGTATCCGCCGTCACTTCCTTTGGTGTTTTCGTGGACCGGGGCGGTGCAGTCGGCCTCATCACCGTGGCCAACCTGTCCTGGCAGCGCTTCGAGCACCCGTCGGAGGTCGCCCGCGTGGGCGACGAAGTCGTCGCGTCCGTGCTGAGCGTCGACCTCGACCGGGAACAGGCGTCACTCTCGCTCAAGGAGTTGCTGCCCGACCCACTGCTCGCTTTTGCACGCACGCGATTCGGTGAAGCAGTGGTCGGATCGGTGACCAAGACCACCCCCATCGGTTCTTTCGTTCACCTTGAGGGTGACATCGAAGGACTCCTGCCCCTCTCCGCCATCGAATCGTCCGGAATCAAGGCCGAAGTCGGCGATTCGCTGGCGGTGCGCGTGGATTACGTCAATGTCGCCATGCGCCGGATCACGGTGTCCCTGGCAGACGCCACCGACGGCAACGGCTCGTGAGAGCGGATCACCACGCCGTAGGAACACGCCTTAGTCGCCACCCCGCAGCCGCCTACGGTGTGCCCGCGCAATCGAGCCAACCGCCGCACCACCCTCACCCTCCGGGGCAGCCCACGCGCGGGCAGCCCACGCCCCCCTTCAACTTCCCCACCGCCCGGCGCCTTCGCGAGACGCTCACGATGGCGCCCGGGCACGTCGCGACCACGGCGGCGCTCCGCTCCGGCGTGCGCTGACGCGGATACAGAGCACGCCCATGACTGGCCTCGACTTCCCGATCCGACTTCCTGCGTGCGCATTCATTCGATAACTTCGCTTGTGCATACGGATGCTGGCGGGGCGAATGAGGTGGAGGAAGTCGCATGGGGGGCCATCGGCCGTCGGACTGGCACGTCTTGGACCTGGAGAAGGATCCGACGCCTGGCGACCCGCACAGGGTGCGGTCCCTGGCCAAGAACCTGCACGACTTCTCCGACGACGTAGGCCGCGTACTCCGCGACATCAAGGGGATGGCGGGCGAGGACGCGATCCTCAAGTGGGCGGGCAAGACGGCCGACGCCTTCACGGAGAAGTTCGAGGACGCCCCCGACAAGCTGAAGAAGCTCAAGAAGAGCTACGAGATGGCGGGCGACGCGCTGGCCGCATACTGGCCGGAGCTGGAGCGCGCCCAAACCCTGGCGGACAAGGCTCTGGTCAAGGGCCGCGAGGCGCAGGCGGACCTGAGCAGCGCCAAGTCCCGCCTCTCCTCGGCCGATTCGTGGGTGGAACGGGCTGGCAAGGAAGCCGACAAGTACAAGGACGACGGCGACAAGGGCAAGGACGTGCCCAAGCCGGACGAGTCCAAGGTCCGCGCCGCCACCCGTAACGCACACTCGGCGGAGAAGGCCCAGAAGTCCGCCCAGGGTGACGTGGACTCCGCCAAGAGCGCCCTGGACGCGGCGAAGAAGATGGCCGAGGACGCCCGCAAGATGCGCGAGGAGGCCGCGGGCACCGCCAAGCGGAAAATCGACGAGGCCTCCGATGCGGGCATCCAGAACCGCAAGTGGTGGGAGGAGATCGGCGACTGGGTCAGCGACAACTGGGACACCATCGTCGCCGTCTGCAAGGTCGTCGTGGCAGTCGTCGGCGTCATCGCGATGATCATCGGGGGGCCGATCCTGGCTGCCATCGTCATCGTCGCCGGCGCGATCGTCCTGGCCGACACCTTGAGCAAATATGCAAAAGGTCAAGCCACGTTGATGGACGTGGCGTTCGCGGCCATGGACTGTGTGCCCGGCATGAAGGGCCTGACTACCGCCGCGAAACTCGGCAAGGGGCTCAAGGGCCTCAAGGGCGGCCTGAAGGGCTTCAAATCGGCCCGTACCGCTCTGAAGGACGGCGCCAAGGGCGCGTACAACCGCGTCAAAAGCAAGATCAAGGGCTGCGGCGACCCGGTCGACGTCGCCACCGGCCAGATGTTTCTGACCGAGACCGACATCAGCCTGCCCGGCACCCTCCCGCTGAACTTCACCCGTCGGGTCGCCTCGGGGTATCGCAGCGGTGGTTGGTTCGGCCCCTCCTGGACCTCCACCCTCGACCAGCGCATCGAGGTCGACGAAGACGGCGCAGTCCTCGTCACAGAAGACGGCATGCTCCTGGCTTATCCGCACCCGGAAGGTCCCGAGGTCGCCGTCCTGCCCGAGGCGGGCCCTCGCTGGCCGCTTTTCGGCCTGGTCGGCGGGGGGTACCGCGTCACCAACCCGATCACCGGGCACAGCCATCACTTCGCTCCCCCCGATGCTGGTGTGGCCCTGTTGGCGCGCATCACCGACCGAAACCAGAACAGCGTCACCTTCGACTACGACGTGGCAGGCACTCCGATCGCGATCCGGCACTCGGGCGGTTACCACCTCCGACTGAGCGTGGACGGCGAGCGAGTGACCGCCCTGACTCTGTTGGGCTCAGGTCCGGACGGTACAGAGACGACCATCAAGCGCTACGGCTACGTCGATGGCAATCTGACTTCGGTCACCAACTCCTCCGGTCTGCCGATGCAGTACATCTACGATGATCAACTGCGCATCGCCATTTGGACGGACACCAACCGGACGAGTTACTCCTACGCCTACGACGAGTACGACCGCTGCCTGACTCAGTCCGGCGAGTCCGGCCATATGAGCGGCAGTTTCACCTATGACGCAGTCGACCCTCGATGGCATGGATGCCGAGTCACGGAGTACACCACCTCGACGGGCGCGGTGTCCCGCTTCGTCGTGGACAGTGACTGCCTGATCGTCGCTGAGGTCGATCCGCTGGGCGAGACCACGCGGACCGGCTACGACGCACAGCATCATGTCGTGTCCCGAACGGATGCACTCGGTCGGACAACCGTCTTCGAGAACAACGCTCTGGGACAACCGACCAAGATGGTCCGCCCAAACGGTTCAGCGATTGCCTACACCTACAACAGACTCAATCTGGTGACCGCCGTTCGCATGTCAGACGGCACCGCATGGCAGCAGACCTACGACGAGCGCGGTAACCGGACGGCCGTCATCGACCGGCTCGGGGCCATCACAGAATTTCGTTACGACGCATCCGGGCACAACACCGGCTTCACCGACGCACTGGGCCATACAACGGCAGTGCGGTGCGACCCCGCGGGCCTACCTGTAGAGGTCACCGACCCCCTGGGGGGTCGTAATCGATGGGAACGGGACGCGTGGGGCCGCCCTCTGTCCTTCACCGACGCTTCGGGGCACACCACTCGCCTCAGCTGGACCACCGAGGGCCACCTGGCCAGTCGCTGTGCTGCGGACGGCGCCACCGAGACGTGGACGTACGACGGCGAAGGCAACTGCACCAGTTACACCGACCCCATGGCGCACAGTTATCGCTTCGAATACACGCACTTCGACCTGCTGTCGGCCCGTGTCGACCCGAACGGCGCGCGCTACGAGTTCAACCACGACTCCGACCTGCGCCTCACCCAGGTGGTCAACCCACTGGGGCTCACGTGGACCTACAGTTACGACCGCGCGGGCCGCCTGAAGTCCGAGACGGACTTCGACGGACGGACGCAGACCTACACCCACGATGGGACCGGCAAGCTGACGTCCCGGACCGATGCGCTGGGCCAGACCATCCGCTACGAGTACAACGCCCTCGGTCAGATGTCCCGCAAGGACGCGGAAGGTCACGTCACCATCTTCGCCTACGACCAGATCGGTCAGCTCGAACAGGCTGCCGGTCCCGACACCGCGCTTTTGTTGTCGCGTGATCGGTTCGGCCGCCTCCGTTCCGAGACGGTGAATGGTCGTACTATCTCCCACACCCACGACGACCTGGGACGCCGTACGGGGCGCAGCACGCCCACCGGTGCGTCCAGTACATGGGAGTACGACGAAGCCGGGCGCCACATCCGGCTGACGGCGTCGGGGCGCGTCTTCGACTTCGCCCACAGCCCGACGGGGCATGAGTTGAGCCGTCGGATCACCGCACTCGGCCCACAGGCGAGCACCACTCTCGACCGCGCCTACGACGTTCGCGGGCGGCTCACCCAGCAATCACTGAGCACCGGCGGTGACGGCCCCCTGCTGCAACGCGCCTACGCCTACCGTGCGGACGGCAATCTCATCGGCATCGAGGACCAGTCGGCAGGTTCCCACAGTTTCGAGCTTGATGTGACCGGCCGGGTGACCGAGGTCCGCGCCACGGGGTGGTCGGAGAGTTACGCCTACGACGAGGCCGGGAACCAGACATACGCCACTTGGCCGTCCGCCCACCCGAGCAGCGAGGCCACGGGCCGACGCACGTACACGGGCACGCGCATCAGCCGGGCCGGCAGCGTCCGCTACGAGCACGACGAGCTCGGCCGCGTCACTCTGCGCCAGAAGAAGCACTTGTCGCGGAAGCCGGACACCTGGCGCTACAGCTGGGACGCCGAGAACCGCCTCGTCTCCACCACGACGCCCGATGGCACATTGTGGCGTTACACCTACGATCCGCTCGGCCGCCGCACCGCGAAACTCCGCATGGGCGCCGACCGCCAGACCGTTCTGGAACGTACGGACTTCGTCTGGGACGGCAACACACTCTGCGAACAGACCACCACATCCGTCGATTTGCCGAACCCGGTCACCCTCACCTGGGACCACAAGGGCTCGCATCCCATCGCTCAGACGGAGCGCATCACGACGGCCGAGGCTGCTCAGGACGAGATCGATTCTCGCTTCTTCGCGATCGTCACCGACCTCGTCGGCACGCCCACTGAACTCATCGACGAACGGGGCAACGTCGCCTGGCACGCTCGCAGCACGCTCTGGGGCGCCACGGCCTGGCCCGCGGCCAGCAGCACCTACACCCCCATACGATTCCCCGGCCAGTACCACGACCCTGAGACCGGGCTGCACCACAACCACTTCCGTCACTACGACCCGGAGACCGCGCGCTACGTCACGCCCGACCCTCTCGGACTCACGCCGGCCCCCAACTCGGGCGCTTACGTCCACAACCCCCACACGTGGATCGACCCTCTCGGACTCACGCCCGAGTGCGTGGAGGACGAACCGTTCAAGCTCTACCGGGCCCCAGGGAAGGGGAACAGGTCCAGGGAGGCCAACGGGTTGGATCCAGACCTCCACCCCGATACGCCGCAGGGTGGTGCGGGAACCGCCTATCTGGGCGAGAGCGACAAGGTTGCCCACAAGTACGCCGAACAGGGGACCCACGAAGACGGATATCACATATTTACCATGAAACCAGGATTCAAGGAGGCATTCCCGGATTCGGTGAAGCCAGCCTATCGGCGCACGCACGACAATAGACCCGACGAATTCCAATGGGTCATCCCCAGAGAGGACATCCCAAAGTTCAATTCGTACATAGATGACGTCCAGTGGGTGAACTACCACCAAGGCTACACGTGGCCCGACTGACCCCGGACATCTCGAACACCAAGTGGTCCACCACGCCTCGACAGGAATATCAGGATGAGCAGCAGCGAAAATGCATCAACGAGAGCAGTTCTCGAATCCCTGCAACCGGGACAAGTGTGCAAGGGACCTGTATCCGCCGTCACTTCCTTTGGCGTTTTCGTGGACCTGGGCGGTGCAGTCGGCCTCATCACCGTGGCCAACCTGTCCTGGCAGCGCTTCGAGCACCCGTCGGAGGTCGCCCGCGTGGGCGACGAAGTCGTCGCGTCCGTGCTGAGCGTCGACCTCGACCGGGAACAGGCGTCACTCTCGCTCAAGGAGTTGCTGCCCGACCCACTGCTCGCTTTTGCACGCACGCGATTCGGTGAAGCAGTGGTCGGATCGGTGACCAAGACCACCCCCATCGGTTCTTTCGTTCACCTTGAGGGTGACATCGAAGGACTCCTGCCCCTCTCCGCCATCGAATCGTCCGGAATCAAGGCCGAAGTCGGCGATTCGCTGGCGGTGCGCGTGGATTACGTCAATGTCGCCATGCGCCGGATCACGGTGTCCCTGGCAGACGCCACCGACGGCAACGGCTCGTGAGAACGGATTCGGCAACTGACCTTCCCACCCTTTGACGCCGGGTGATCCGCACCAGGTGCGGCGCCTCTTGGACACCCTGGGCGGAGTTCTGGGCCTCCTCCGCGGAGTGCGCGTTACAGCCGGCTTCGTCGATGACACGGGTGAGCCCGTATCTCCGGCGTGCCGAAGTGAGAAGCCAAGCACAGCGGGGAGACTTCGATGGTTTTCCTGCGCAGGCTGGACGACCTCTGGGAGACGGGCGAGCTGCCCCAACAGTTCGAGGAGATAGCTTCGTGGCCAGGAACAAGTACCGTCGCCCGTTCGATCTTCGTCCGCCGGACGGAATCGTAGGGATGGGATTGTCTCCGCGACCGGTGTGGTCCCGACGACAACGAGAACGGCTTCCGGTCGTCCCGCACCTTCCGGATGTGGCGCTACGGGGCGGGCCACTCCCAGCTGCATCTGCGCGCCACCCCGGACGCCGACCACGAGGAGTGTCTCGACCTGCACTTCGAGGGCATCGCCGCCCTCCAGCTCGGCACGTGGCACGTGGCACCTGAGGTCAGGGTCGCCGACGAGGATGAGCGGGCCGCTCTGGTGGAGCTGGCCGCCGAGTCGGGCGCGGGTGGACGCCACTTGGCCATCGCCTTGAGAGGCTCGTCGGGCACCGGCCTCGTGCTCTGCAGAAGGGTCCGCGCGCTGCGAGGCGGCGCACGGATCCCCTGTCCGGTACCGAGGACAGCGAGGTGCTCTGGAATCCGCGGGGGTAGCCCCCGTACCTTCCCACCACCCCGCAACCTCGTAGGAACACACCGTAGTCACCACCCCCGCAGCCGCCTACGGTGTGCCCGTGCAATCGAGCCAACCGCCGCACCACCCTCACCCTCAAGGGCAGCCCACGTCCGCGCAGCCCACGCCCCCCTTCAACTTCCCCGCCGCCCGGCGCCTTCGCGAGGCGCTCGGGATGGCGCACGGGCATGTCGCGTACGGGATGCGGGCCAGCTACGGGCTCACCTACGTCACCGCCGACACCATCGCCGCCTGGGAGCGCGGGCTCGCCGCGCCGACCTCCGCCGAGCTCACCGCGCTCGCCGCCGCCCTCTGGTGCTCACCCGGGGACCTCATGGGCGCCGCCCGCACCCTGCGCGAGCACCGGCTCGCGCGCGGGCTCGCGCCCGAGGACGTCGCACGGGCCGCCGGCGTGGAGATCCAGGCCTACCTCCGCATGGAGGAGACCAGCACCTGGCGCGGCAACGAACGGCAGTCCGCCGCCCTCGCCGGCGCCCTCGACCTCTCCCCCGCCGACTTCGTCACCGTCACCGGACGGGCCGAACAGCTCACCGAGCTGCTCCGCAGCGCCGTCACCACCCGCTGGCAGGGGTACGTGCGGCCCGTCAGCAAGCTGCTGCCCGTGGAGAAGCGGCACGTCGAGGACGTGCTGCGGCAGATGCACGACGACTACCAGTCCCGGATGACCCGCACCCTCAGCTGGGGCGGCGGGGCCGGTTCGGACGCGTCCGGTGAGGCCGGGCGGGACTACCTGGAGCGGGTCCTCGAACACTTCTGGGGGTTGGTGCGCGGCGGACGGGGGTGAGCTGGACGGGGGTGAGCTAGAAGACCGACTCCGCCTCGTCCATCCGGTCCTTCGGCACCGTCTTCAGCTCCGTGACCGCCTCCGCCAGCGGCACCATCGTGATGTCCGTGCCGCGCAGCGCCGTCATCCGGCCGTACTCGCCGCGGTGCACCGCCTCCACCGCGTGCCAGCCGAAGCGGGTCGCGAGGACGCGGTCGTACGCCGTGGGGGTGCCGCCGCGCTGGACGTGGCCGAGGATGACCGGCTTGGCCTCCTTGCCGAGGCGGGCCTCCAGCTCGTACGCGAGGGCCGTGCCGATGCCCTGGAAGCGCTCGTGGCCGAACTGGTCGATCGCGCCCTTGCCGTAGTTCATCGTGCCGTCCTGCGGGTGCGCGCCCTCGGCGACGCAGATCACCGCGAACTTCTTGCCGCGCGAGAAGCGCTCCTCGACCAGGGCGACCAGGTCGGACGGGTCGAAGGGGCGCTCCGGCAGACAGATGCCGTGCGCGCCGCCCGCCATGCCGGACTCCAGCGCGATCCAGCCCGCGTGGCGGCCCATGACCTCGACGACCATCACGCGCTGGTGGGACTCCGCGGTCGTCTTCAGGCGGTCCATCGCCTCCGTCGCCACGCCGACCGCCGTGTCGAAGCCGAAGGTGCGGTCCGTGCCGGAGATGTCGTTGTCGATGGTCTTGGGGACGCCGACGACCGGCACGCCCGCGTCGGACAGCATGCGCGCCGCCGTCAGGGTGCCCTCGCCGCCGATCGGGATCAGCGCGTCGAAGCCGCTGCGTTCGATCAGCTCCTTGGCGTTGTCGCAGGCCGCGCGGAAGCGGTCGCGCTCCAGGCGGGAGGAGCCGAGGATGGTGCCGCCCCGGGCCAGGATGCCGCTGACCGCGTTCAGGTCGAGGGCGCGGTAACGCCCGTCGAGCAGGCCCGCGTAGCCGTCCTCGAAGCCGATGACCTCGTCGCCGTAGTGCGTCACGGCGCGGTGCACGACCGACCGGATCACTGCGTTGAGGCCGGGGCAGTCGCCGCCCGCGGTGAGAATTCCGATACGCATCGCGCTGTGTCTCCTGCTCGCTGCTGGTACTTGTGAGCCGGTCCGATTGTTCCACGGCCACAACGCGGTCGCCGCTCACCGATGTGCGACGGATGCCCGTACGAAGGGTGGGCAGGGACCTTGGTACCGCCTGTGCGGGGCCTTTCGTCCGGCGGGCGGCTTAACCAGCCGCAGAGGTATTGTCAAGAGGGCACAGCCACGATATCGGGGTATTTGTCCAGCTCATCAGGGCAGCGGAGAACCAGCTCATCAGGGCGCCGGAGAACCAGCTCAGCAGGCACCGGAGAACACCGGAGAAGGGGAGAGCACGCGTGACGCGCAGCGTGTACGTGACCGGGATCGACCGGGGCGACGGTCGCCAGGTCGTCGAACTGGGAGTCATGGAGCTCCTCACCCGTCGGGTCGACCGGGTCGGTGTCTTCCGGCCGCTCGTCCACGACGGCCCCGACCGCCTCTTCGACCTGCTGCGGGCCCGCTACCGGCTCGCCCAGGACGCCGCGTCCGTGTACGGCATGGACTACCACGAGGCGTCGGCGCTCCAGGCCGAGCAGGGCACCGACGAACTGGTCTCGCGCCTCGTCGACCGGTTCCACCGGGTCGCGAGGGATTATGAGGTCGTCCTCGTGCTCGGCACGGATTTCGCGGACACCCAGCTGCCCGACGAGCTCGCGCTCAACGCCCGGCTCGCCAACGAGTTCGGCGCCTCCGTGCTCCCCGTGGTGGGCGGCAGGAAGCAGACCGCCGAATCGGTGCGCGCCGAGACGCGCAACGCCTACCGCGCGTACGACTCGCTCGGCTGCGACGTCCTCGCGATGATCACCAACCGGGTGGCCCCCGCCGACCGCGACGAGATCCACCGGCTGCTCGGCCCCGACCTGCCCGTGCCCAGCTATGTGCTGCCGGACGAGCCCGCGCTCTCCGCGCCGACGGTGGCGCAGATCACCCACGCCCTCGGCGGCCGCGTCCTGCTCGGCGACGACTCCGGGCTCGCCCGTGACGCGCTCGACTTCGTCTTCGGCGGCGCCATGCTGCCGACGTTCCTGAACGCCCTGACGCCGGGCTGCCTCGTCGTCACCCCCGGCGACCGCGCCGACCTGGTGGTGGGCTCGCTCGCCGCGCACAGCGCCGGCACGCCGCCCATCGCGGGCGTGCTGCTGACCCTGAACGAGCAGCCGGGCCCGGAGATCCTCACCCTCGCCGACCGCCTCGCCCCCGGCACCCCGGTCGTCGCGGTCTCCGGCGGCTCCTTCCCGACCGCCGCCGAGCTCTTCGCCCTGGAGGGCAAGCTGAACGCGGCGACGCCCCGCAAGGCGGAGACCGCGCTCGGCCTCTTCGAGCGGTACGTCGACACGGCGGACCTCATGGGCCGCGTCTCGGCGCCGAGCAGCGACCGCCTCACGCCGATGATGTTCGAGCACAAGCTCCTGGAGCAGGCCCGCTCGGACCGGCGTCGCGTCGTGCTGCCCGAGGGCACCGAGGAGCGGGTGCTGCGCGCCGCCGACGTGCTGCTGCGCCGCGGCGTCTGCGACCTGACGCTGCTCGGCCCGGTCGAGCAGATCCGCAAGAAGGCCGCCGACCTCGGCGTGGACCTCGCCGACACCGAGCTCACCGACCCGCAGACCTCCGAGCTGCGGGACCGTTTCGCCGCCAAGTACGCCGAGCTGCGCGCCCACAAGGGCGTCACCGTCGAGCTCGCGCACGACGTGGTGGCGGACGTGAACTACTTCGGCACGCTGATGGTTCAGGAGGGCCTCGCCGACGGCATGGTCTCGGGCTCCGTGCACTCCACGGCCGCGACCATCCGGCCCGCCTTCGAGATCATCAAGACCAAGCCGGAGGCCTCGATCGTCTCCTCGGTCTTCTTCATGTGCCTCGCCGACAAGGTGCTCGTGTACGGCGACTGCGCGGTGAACCCGGACCCGAACGCCGTGCAGCTCGCGGACATCGCCGTCCAGGCGGCCGCCACCGCCCGGCAGTTCGGGGTCGAGCCGCGGATCGCGATGCTCTCGTACTCGACCGGCACGTCCGGTTCGGGCGCCGACGTCGACAAGGTCCGCGAGGCCACCGAGCTGGTACGTGAGCAGCGCGGCGACCTCAAGATCGAGGGGCCGATCCAGTACGACGCCGCCGTGGAGCCCTCCGTCGCGGCCACGAAGCTGCCGGGCTCCGACGTCGCGGGTCTGGCCAGCGTGCTGATCTTCCCGGACCTGAACACCGGCAACAACACCTACAAGGCCGTGCAGCGCTCGGCCGGCGCGATCGCCGTCGGCCCGGTCCTGCAGGGTCTGCGCAAGCCCGTCAACGACCTGTCCCGGGGCGCGCTCGTCCAGGACATCGTCAACACCGTCGCCATCACGGCGATCCAGGCCCAGGCCCAGACGCCCACCCCGTAACCCCACAGAAAGCGTCCCGAATCCGTGACCGCTACGCGCGTACTCGTCCTCAACTCCGGCTCCTCGTCGGTGAAGTACCAGCTGCTCGACATGCGTGACAGCTCGCGCCTCGCCGTCGGTCTGGTCGAGCGGATCGGCGAGGAGACCTCGCGGCTCAAGCACACCCCGCTGGCCGGCGGCGCCGAGTCGCGGGAGCGCGAGGAGCCGATCGCCGACCACGAGGCGGCGCTGAAGGCCGTCGCCCAGGAGCTGGCCGCCGACGGGCTCGGCCTCGACTCCCCCGAACTGGCCGCGATCGGCCACCGGGTGGTGCACGGCGGCCTGAAGTTCACCGCGCCGACCGTGATCACCGACGAGGTGCTCGCGGAGATCGAGCGCCTTGTGCCGGTGGCCCCGCTGCACAACCCGGCCAACATCACCGGCATCCGCACCGCCCAGGCGCTGCGCCCCGACCTGCCCCAGGTCGCCGTCTTCGACACCGCGTTCCACACGACGATGCCGGAGGCCGCGGCGCGCTACGCCATCGACGTGCGCACGGCCGACGAGCACCGCGTGCGGCGCTACGGCTTCCACGGCACCTCCCACGCGTACGTCTCGCGGCGCACCGCGGAGCTGCTCGGCAAGGCGCCCGAGGACGTCAACGTCATCGTGCTGCACCTGGGCAACGGCGCCTCGGCGAGCGCGGTGCGGGGCGGGAAGTGCGTGGACACCTCGATGGGGCTCACGCCGCTGGAGGGGCTCGTGATGGGCACCCGCTCCGGCGACCTGGATCCGGCGGTCATCTTCCATCTGGCGCGGGTCGGCAATATGTCGGTCGACGAGATCGACGTACTGCTCAACAAGAAGAGCGGGCTGATCGGGCTCTGCGGCGACAACGACATGCGGGAGATCCGGCGCCGGGTGGACGAGGGCGACGAAGAGGCCGCTCTCGCCTTCGACATTTACGTCCATCGCCTGAAGAAGTACATCGGCGCCTATTACGCGGTGCTCGGCCGTGTCGACGCCGTCGCATTCACCGCGGGCGTCGGCGAGAACGCGGCCCCGGTGCGCGAGGCGGCCGTGGCGGGCCTGGAGGAGCTGGGCCTGGCGGTCGACGGTGCGCTCAATTCCGTACGTTCCGACGAAGCCCGGTTCATTTCGCCGGAGTACGCGCGCGTTGCCGTCGCCGTGGTGCCGACGGACGAAGAATTGGAGATCGCCGCGCAGACGTATGCGTTGGTCGAGAACCGCAACGCCTGAGCGGACATCCGCCCATTTGTAGATTCCACCAGACGGAATATTCCGTAGCGAAACAAACCGATAGGATCGCCCCATGCGCCGTTCCAAAATCGTCTGCACGCTGGGCCCCGCCGTCGACTCCGAAGAGCAGCTCGTCTCGCTGATCGAGGCCGGCATGAACGTGGCCCGATTCAACTTCAGCCACGGCACGCACGCCGAGCACCAGGGGCGGTACGACCGCGTCCGTGCGGCCGCCGCGAAGACCGGCCGTGCCATCGGTGTCCTCGCCGACCTGCAGGGCCCCAAGATCCGTCTGGAGACCTTCGCCGAGGGACCCGTCGAGCTGGTGCGCGGTGACGAGTTCACCATCACCACCGAGGACGTGCCCGGCGACAAGTCGATCTGCGGCACGACCTACAAGGGTCTGCCCGGCGACGTCTCCAAGGGCGACCAGGTCCTGATCAACGACGGCAACGTCGAGCTGCGCGTCGTCGAGGTGGACGGCCCGCGCGTCAAGACGATCGTCGTCGAGGGCGGTGTCATCTCCGACCACAAGGGCATCAACCTGCCCGGCGCGGCCGTGAACGTGCCCGCGCTCTCCGAGAAGGACATCGAGGACCTCCGCTTCGCCCTGAAGATGGGCTGCGACATGGTCGCCCTCTCCTTCGTGCGCGACGCGAGCGACGTCAAGGACGTCCACAAGGTGATGGACGAGGAGGGCCGCCGGGTCCCCGTCATCGCCAAGGTGGAGAAGCCGCAGGCCGTCGCCAACATGGAGGGCGTCGTCGCCGCCTTCGACGCCGTCATGGTCGCCCGCGGCGACCTGGCCGTCGAGTACCCGCTCGAGAAGGTCCCGATGGTGCAGAAGCGCCTCGTGGAGATGTGCCGCCGCAACGCCAAGCCGGTGATCGTCGCGACCCAGATGATGGAGTCGATGATCACCAACTCGCGTCCCACGCGCGCCGAGGCGTCCGACGTCGCCAACGCCATCCTGGACGGCGCGGACGCGGTCATGCTGTCGGCCGAGTCGTCCGTCGGCGCGTACCCGATCGAGACCGTCAAGACGATGTCGAAGATCGTCGTGGCGGCCGAGGGCGAGCTGCTCTCCAAGGGCCTGCAGCCGCTCGTGCCCGGCAAGAAGCCGCGTACGCAGGGTGGTTCGGTGGCCCGTGCCGCGTGCGAGATCGCGGACTTCCTGGGCGGCGAGGCGCTGATCGCCTTCACGCAGTCCGGTGACACGGCCCGCCGGCTCTCCCGCTACCGCGCGGCCCAGCCGATCCTGGCCTTCACCACCGACGAGGCCACCCGCAACCAGCTCTCCCTGAGCTGGGGCGTCGACTCCTACGTCGTACCGCACGTCGACAACACCGACGCGATGGTCGACCTCGTCGACGCCGAGCTGGTCAAGCTGAACCGCTTCAACGACGGCGACACCGTCGTCATCACCGCCGGTTCGCCCCCCGGCGTCCCCGGCACCACCAACATGGTCCGGGTGCACCACCTGGGCGGCGCCGAGCGGGACTGACCGCCGCACGCCTGACACGCACCGAGGGCGCCCCCCGCGACGGGGGGCGCCCTCGGTGCGTCGGCCCCGGATTCAGTCGGTGATCGACTGGTGCAGACCCGGGATCGTCAGGTTTCCGCCGAACTGGCCCGCCTGCTGCACCTTCACGTCCGTGAAGTAGATCAGCGGGATGTTCAGCGGCGGCGGGTGCTCGGGGTCGAAGGTGATCGGGATCAGACCGAACAGCTTGCCCGAGATGGACTCGGTGTACATCGTGGTCTCCCCGCCCCGGATCGTGGACGTGGTGCCCTTGGCGGCCTCGACGTGGTACTTCTTGCCGCCCGGTCCCTCGACGATCTGGTGCAGGTCACCGATGTCGGTGTTCTGGACGACGTACTTGAGGGCCTGCTTGCTCTGGCCGCCCGGCATCGTCAGGTTCACGACGCCCTGGTAGTCGGCGCCCTTGAGCGTGAGCGAGCTGGCCTCCAGGCGCCAGGGCTGGTTCGGGATCGGCGCGGGCGTCTGCTCGGCCTCTCCGTCGACCTTCTTCTCGACGACGCACGGGAACGGCTTCTTGCCGTCCGCGTCCGGTGCCATCGGGTCCGCGGCCTTGTCCTTCGCGTCCTCGGCGGCCTTGTCGAGCTTGTCCTGGAGCTTGTCGGCCTCGTCGCCGGCCTTGTCCGCGCCGTCCTTGACGCCGTCACCGACCTTGTCGAGGGCGTCCCCGACGGGCTTGGTGACCTTGTCGGTCGTGTCCTTGAGCGGGTTCTCGCCGTCGTCCGCGGTCTTGCCGTCGGCGGCCTTGTCGTCCCCGGACTTGTCGTCCGCCGCCTTGTCGCCGGCGGTCGCGTCGGAGCCGGTCTTCGCCGAGTCGGACGGGGTCGGGTCCGGGGTCTCGGACTCCTTCTTGTCCTTGTCGGGCGTGAAGACGTCCTTGAGGGCCTCGCCGACGCCCAGCGGGTCCCAGGGGTTCTTGGTCTCGGTGGGCTCGGGGGTCTTCCCGGACTCCTGCGCGCCGTCCTTGTCGCCGGTGGACGGGGTGGTGGAGCCGGTCTTGTCCTCCGGGTCCGCAGGGTCCGCCTGATCGCCCGAGGAGGGCTCGGTCGACGGCGTCGGCTTCCCGGCGTCGTCCTTCTTCGCCTCGTCCTCGTCCGCCCGCTTGTCGGCCTTCTTCGCCTTCTCGGCGTCCTTGGCCTTCGCGGCGTCCTTGGCGTCCTTCTCGGCCGCCGCTTCCTTCGCCTTGGCCGCGGCGTCCTTCTCCGCGTCCTTCTCGGCGTCCTTGTCCGGCGCCGTGACACACGGCCCGTCCTGGAAGGGGTTGTCCGGAACGCCCGGCTTCGCCTGCGCGAGCGTCGGGGTCAGGCCCATGCCCATGAGCACGGCGGTGGGCATCGCGGCGATGGCGATCGCCTTGCCCGCGGGTACCTGCAGCCGGGTCAGCAGCGGCTTCCTGGGTGCCGCGTGGCGCGGCCCGGTTCTCGCACGGGGCTCTCCCGCGAGGCCCTCGTGGTGCGCCTCGTCAGCCGGCACGGTGCCTCCCGTTCGTCCCGTTCGTCGGGCTCGTTCCTGACAGATCGTCCTGTTCGCCGCTCACCCCACCCGCGCCGGCCGCGGCGGTGGGCCCGGGGACCCCGTCGGTGCCGTCCAACGCTCCGGTCGTACGACCCTTCGCGGGCTCACCGGCGGGCTTCGCGTGCGCCCAGGAGACGCCGAGGGCGCCGCCGATCAGGGCGAGCAGGAAACCGATGACGAAGCCACCGAAGTTGGAGACCACCAGGGAGACCAGGGCGAGCAGAATCGCCGCGACACCCGCGAACACCCGGGAGTGCGGCTGGAACCACATGGTCAGGCCGAGCACGACCAACAGCACGCCGATGATCAGCGAGCCGGCACCGGCGGTGGTCGCCATCCGGATCGTCATCGTGCCGAGCGTGAGATTCGCGTACGGGAAATACATGATCGGGATGCCGCCGAGAAGTGTCAGCAGACCACCCCAGAACGGGCGCTGACCGCGCCACCCTCGGAAACGAAGGCGCATCCGGCCGAGCTTGTCGCCCAGTCCCACTTGCGCTTCGGCGCTCATGTCGTACAGCTCCTCGGGAATGGCGTTGGTTCTGTGTGTCGTGCGGATTCGGGCACGGGGACGGCTCCGTCAGATGCCGTCGCGCCCCCGCGCCCGGCCGTTCTCATCGCACGGAGTGCGCACCGGGCCGCCTAACTGCGACCCGTTAGGGCATCAACTGCCCTAGTAGCACTCGTGCTTGCCCTTCTTGACCGACATGCCGAGGCCAGAGAGCTTGAAGGTACCGGCGGTGGTCGCCCACGCACGCTGCTTGACATCGGTGAACTTCACCGACTCCGCCTGCTGCGCGAACGAGTCCGGGGCGTACTTGTCGCCCTTCGCCGGACCAGGGCCCTTGGTGGTCTGGTCGACCGAGACGCCGATGTCGACCTTGTGGAAGGTCGCGTTGGCCTTCAGGTCGTCGGCGTCGATGTACAGCTTCTTGGCCTGTACCTTCGGACCACCCTCGCCACCGGCCTTGAGGGTCATCGACACATCGCCGAAGACCGGGACCGGCACGACCACCGACTGGCAGAGATTGGTGATCGTCGCCGATTCGAGACCGACGACGGCCACCGGGTGGTGACCCGACTTGCCGCTGTCAAGGGCTCCGTACTGGACGAACCCCTTGCCGTTGAGCTCCTTGGCCGTCACCTTGAACTGCTGGCCGGACACACTGAACGATGCCGCGAGCGCACCCTGGGACAGGGCGACGCCTATCGCGGCAGTCGCCGCGACGCTCGGCACCATGACCACGGCGAACCGCTTCCATCTGGTTCCGCCACGAGCCACGGACTCCATGACTTTCCTCCTTCTCGGACGTACATCTCCGGCCCTGACTGCTCCCTTTCGGGCGGCTCAGCCGGGCAGGGATGGGAGAAGTGCTACGTCCTCGGGAAGGAGAGCGCCCGCATCGGAGGCGCGCAACCGCACCACACTTCACCGGCGATCACCCCCGAGCGACAACCACTGGTCGCGCCTGACGCATCACGCACAACCTCGCGGACAGGCCCTGCCGGGACCGGCAGAGACCCCCCTGTCCAAGACCGGCGACGGCGTCACCGGCCTGCTCGGTGGGGACCCAGAAGGCCCGCTCCCGACTGGCTTTCGGGCTGCGGGTCATCGGACCGAGCGTCGCCGATCGTGGTGCATTCTCGCCCCCCGCACAAGGGGGTTCGTTACTCGCTAGTAACGGCCGGATAACCGAAGCGCGACCGCGCGGTATCGATCGGGCACGGACCGTGGCCCAAAGGGGAGGAGCAGAACGGGACATGAGGGGAGGGAAGCACCCAGAAGGAAGCCGTTCTCTTACTACGAGTAACAGTGGCCGCGTTTACCAAGTTTTGGCAAAACGCGGCCACTGTTGCGTCCTGGGAACAGACTTTTCACTCCGGCATCACAAGCCCCGGCGTTTAGGGACTGGTCAGCCGACGGGCCGGGGACGGACTCGGCCACGGGTTCGACATCCGGTCAGAAGAGCACCCGGGCGAGCTTGGTGCGGGCCGCCGTGACGCGCGGGTCCTCGGCGCCGACCACCTCGAAGAGTTCGAGCAGGCGCACGCGCGCGGCGTCCCGGTCGTCGCCGGCCGAGCGCGCCACGGCGTCGATGAGCCGCCCGAAGGCGTCCTCGACGTGACCGCCCACCAGATCCAGGTCGGCGGCGGCGATCTGCGCCGCCACGTCGGCGGGCCGGTCGGCGGCGTCCTTGCGGACGGTCTGCGCGTCCAGGCCCTGGACCCGGCGGAGCAGTTCGGCCTGGGCGAGGCCGAGCTTGGCCTCGGTGTTGGCGGGGTCGTCGCTGAGCACGTTCTTGTACGCCTGGACGGCGCCGGCGAGATCGCCCGCGTCCAGCGCCTGGACGGCCGCTTCGAGCAGTGCGTCGTACGGACCCGCGGGCACCTCGGCCGGGGCCGGGGCCTCCTGGCCCTGCGCGTCGCCGTCGACCACCAGGCCGGTCAGTCCGAAGCGCTCCTCGCCGACCTGGATGAGCTGGTCCAGGGTCTGGCGGATCTGCGCCTCGGGTGCGGCGCCCTGGAAGAGGGGCAGGGCCTGTCCGGCCACCACCGCGAAGACAGCCGGGATCCCCTGGACCCCGAACTGCTGCATCAGCATCTGGTTCGCGTCGACATCGATCTTGGCAAGGAGGAAACGGCCGTTGTATTCCTGCGTGAGCCGCTCCAGGAGGGGGCTCAGCTGCTTGCACGGCTCGCACCACTCGGCCCAGAAGTCGATGACGACCGGGACCTCGGTGGAACGCTGCAGGACCTCGCGCTCGAAGCCCGCCTCGTCGACATCGATGACGAGGGAGGCCGGGGAGATCGCGGCGCCGGCCGCTCCCCCGCCCTGCCGGGCCGCTTCGGCGCGCGCCTGCTCCGCCTTCGCCTTGGCCTCCTGGGCCGCCTTCACCGCGGCGAGGTCGACGACACCGCTCATGGACATGTTCCGTGGCTGCATGAGTACATCCTCCCCCAACCCGTGCGGGAACCGCGCCCGTCCGTGACCCCCCGCCGGATTGCGGGGTCACCGGGGGCGCGCTTCAAGGTCCCGAGGAGGACCGTCGGTTGGCGCGGGGTCCCCACCCCGGGCCGGTGGTCGTGCTGTGCGTGGTCGTGCTGTGGTCGTCGCTCGTGGCGTTCGCTGCCGCCGCGGGGGTGTTTCGCCGTTCACCGCGGTCGGCAACTTTCGCTACAGGTCGTAGCGTAACTGCCCCCTCCGGGGCGCGGAACGGCGCCTTCGGTGATCTCGCTCACTCCGCACCCCGGATCGCTCCGTACTGGCCGGTATGGTCGCGCCCATGCAGAGCCGTACGTCCACCACTCCTGCCACCCGCACCGGCGGCCGCCCGCGCAGCGCGACGGCCGACGCCGCGATCCTGGAGGCGACCCGGCAGGGCCTCGTCGAGCTCGGCTGGTCCAAGCTGACGCTCGGCGCCGTCGCGACGCGGGCGGGCGTCGCCAAGACGACCCTGTACCGGCGCTGGGCGGGCAAGAGCGAGCTGGTCGTGGACGCGGTGGCGGAACTCTTCGACCAGCTGGAGCTGCCGGACCGGGGCAGCCTCGCGGCGGACATCGAGGGCGTCGTCCTGCAGTTCGCGGCGCTGCTCGGGCGGCCCGAGACGAAGACGGCGCTGATGGCGGTGGTGGCGGAGTCGACGACGGACGAGCCGCTGCGGGCCCGCATCCGGGCGTCCATCGTCGACCGCCAGAAGCGGCTCGTCCTCGCGGGCCGCAAGCGGGCCGAGGAGCGCGGCGAACTCCCCGCCGAGCCCGACGCGGTCTCGGCGGGCCGCACCGCCGACCTCATCTTCGACGTGATCGCGGGCGCGGTGGTCCACCGCGCCCTGGTCAGCGCGGAACCGGTGGACGAGGAGTGGGCACGACGGTTCACGCTGCTCCTGCTGGGCGGCTTGGCGGCGGCAGCGGCGCAGGCATAGGGGGCGCGGGGAACTGCGCGACCGGCCCCCACCGGCCCGCGGAGGAAACTCAGACCTGATACCGCTCAGGAGCAAACAGCCGCAAGTTCTCGGCGACCCAAGCCGACGTGTGCTTGAGCCCCTCCATGAGGGACACCTCCGGCACCCAGCCCGCCCACTCCCGCGCCCGGGAGTTGTCCGACAGAAGCCGCTCCACCTCGCTCCCCGAAGGGCGGAGCCGCGCCGGATCCACGACCACCGACGCCTCCCGCCCGGACGCCGCGATCAGCGCCTGCGCGAGGTCGCCGATGGAGATCTCCCGGCCCACCCCGAGGTTGACCGCGTGGCCGAGCGCCCGGTCGGCGACCGCCATCGCCATGAAGCCGCGCGCCGTGTCCGTCACGTACGTGAAGTCACGCGTCGGCGTCAGCGAGCCCAGCTTGATCTCCCGTGCGCCCGCGTGCAGTTGCGCGAGGATCGTGGGGATGACCGCGCGCGCCGACTGCCGCGGCCCGTACGTGTTGAAGGGGCGGACCACCGTCACCGGCAGCTCGAAGGCGTGCCAGTGCGACAGCGCCATCATGTCGGCGCCGATCTTCGACGCGGAGTACGGCGACTGCGGCTGCAACGGGTGCGTCTCGGCGATCGGTGCCGTCAGCGCGGTCCCGTACACCTCGCTGGTGGAGGTGTGGACGAGCCGCCGCACGGAGTGCCGCCGGCAGGCCTCTGCGACGTTCTCGGTGCCGACCACGTTCGTCTGGACGTAGGCGCCGGGCGAGTCGTACGAGTACGGGATGCCGATCAGCGCGGCCAGGTGGAAGACCGTGTCGCAGCCGTCGACCGCGTCCATCACGCGCCCCGCGTCCCGCACGTCGCCCGCGATCATCTCGACCCGCGGGTCGCCGATGAGGTGCGCGAGGTGCCCCTTCTCCGCGTACGGCTTGTAGTGCACGAAGGCGCGGACCTTCGCGCCCGCCTCGATCAGCAGGTCGACCAGGGTCGAGCCGATGAAGCCCTCGGCGCCGGTCACGAGGACGGTGCGGTCCTGCCAGCTGAACGTCGTGGTGGTGCTCATGCGTACTCCAGGTGAGGGGTGGTGGTGTGGGCGAGGTGCAGGACCCGCTCGGCGAGCAGGTCGGCGGCGCGGGCGTGCGGCCCGGGGTCCGCGGCGCCGCTCATCGCGGCGAGCCGTACCGGGTCCGCGAGCAGCGGCCCGAGCAGCCCCGCGAGGCGGTCCGCGGTGGTCTCGGCGTCGGGCAGCAGGAGGCCCGCTCCGGCGTCGGAGAGGACCCGCGCGTTGTGGGTCTGGTGGTCGCCGGGCGCGTGCGGGTAGGGCACGAGGACGGCGGGGACGCCGGTGGCGGCCAATTCGGCGACGGTCGCCGACCCGGCCCGGCAGACGACGAGGTCGGCGGCGGCGTAGGAGAGGTCCATGCGGTCGAGGTAGGGCACGGCGCGGGCGACGGCGTCGCCGCCCTCCGCGGCGAGCCGGGCGCGCGTCTCCTCCAGCGCCGCCGGGCCGGTCTTGACGAGGAGGTGGACGTCGCTGCGGTGCCGCCAGCGCGCCGCGAGGCCGACCGCGGCCTCGGTGAGGCGGGCCGCGCCGAGGCTGCCGCCGTTGAAGAGGACCAGCCGCGCCCCCGGCGGTACGCCGAGCTCGCGCCGCGCCTCGGTGCGCAGCGCGGCCCGGTCGAGCGCGGCGAGCGGCGCGGCGATCGGCATCCCGGTGGTGTACGCGCGCTCGCCGCCCGGCAGATGGGCGCGGCTGCGGTCGAAGGCGACCGCGATGTTCGGGGTGAGCCGGGCCGCGAACCGGTTGGCGCGACCGGGCACCGCGTTGGACTCGTGGATGAGGCTCGGCAGTCCGGCCATCCGGGCGCCGACGATGACGGGGGCGCTGGGGTAGCCGCCCATGCCCACGGCGACCTGCGCGCCCTGCTCGCGCAGGATGGCGCGGCACTGGGCGCCGGACTTCAGCAGCGCGGCGGGCAGCATGAAGCGGCGCGCGCCGAGCGACGGGTCGAAGGGGATCATGTCGACGGTGTGGAGGCGGTATCCGGCGTCCG
Organism: Streptomyces sp. NPDC005863; assembly: GCF_042871345.1. Lineage (NCBI taxonomy): Bacteria > Bacillati > Actinomycetota > Actinomycetes > Kitasatosporales > Streptomycetaceae > Streptomyces > Streptomyces sp. NPDC005863. The sequence continues at coordinate 419,542 of NZ_JBIAII010000001.1, forward strand.
GTATCAGCCGGGTCTCCAGGCCGCGTTCGGTGCCGACGAAGGAGATCACCGCGTCGGGCACGGCCCTGCGGAGCGCGTCGGCGAGGGCGAGGCCGGGGTAGATGTGCCCGCCGGTGCCGCCCGCACCGATGACGACGGAGAGAGAGGTTCGCATGGCATGGGAGCTTCACGCGGGGGTCTAAGAGGGTTTTAAGAGCCGCGTTTGGCACCTTTGGTCCATGAGCTTCGCGAGCGTGACCAGCAAGGGTGGCCCGCCGGGTGCGGGTGAGGGGCCGCGGCACCGGATCCTCGTCGTCGACGACGACCCGGAGGTCCGTGCCGCCGTGGAGGACGCGCTGACGGTCGAGGGCCACCAGGTGCGGGGCGCGGCGGACGGCCACCGGGCGCTGACCGCGGTGGCGCGCTGGCAGCCGGATCTGCTGGTCCTCGACGTGCTGATGCCGGTCATGGACGGTCTCGCGGTCTGCCGCCAGCTGCGCGCCGCGGGCGACCGTACGCCGGTGCTCGTGCTGACCGCCCTGGACTCGGTGAGCGAGCGCGTGGACGGCCTGGACGCGGGCGCCGACGACTATCTGGTCAAGCCGTTCGCGCTGGACGAGCTGGTGGCCCGGGTGCGGGCGCTGCTCAGGCGGGCGACGCCGGAGCGGGCCGCGGACGACGGCGACGAGCTCGCGTACGGCGATCTGGTCCTCGACCCGGCGACGCGCACCGGGCGGCGCGGCGGGCGCCGGGTGGAGTTCAGCCGTACGGAGGCGGTCCTGCTGGAGCTGCTGCTGCGCAACGCGGGGCAGGTCCTTCCGCGCGAGCTGATCCAACAGGCGGTGTGGGGGCGGGACTTCGGCCCGGACTCCAACTCCCTTGCGGTGTACGTGGGTTATCTGCGCCGGAAGCTGGAGTCGGGCGGCGAGCCGCGGCTCGTCCACACGGTGCACGGCGTCGGCTACCGGCTGGGCTCCCCGTGAGCGCGCGGCGCAGGCTGGGCGCGCGCTGGCGGCGCCGCAGGCCGCTGCGGACCCGGCTCGCGGTGATGGCGGCGGCGGCCGTGGCGGTGGTGGCGGTCGGGGTGTGCGCCGCCGCGTTCTTCGTGATCCGCTACAAGCTGTATCAGCAACTCGACCAGAATCTCGCCCAGTCGGCGACGCTCGTCGCCCAGCAGCACCGCTCCGAGGGCCCCGGCGTGCTGGCCGGCGAGTGCCGCTTCCTCGGCGCCCCGGCCTGCTCGCAGGTGGTCCCCGCGGACCCGGCGGACGACCCGGCGCAGCCGTTCCTGCTGCCGGTCTCGGGGCCGACGCGCGCGGTCGCCGCCGGTCAACGGGCCCCGTACTACACGAACTTCACGCTGCCCGGCGGCAAGCCGGGCCGGATGCTCACGACGTCGTTCGGCAAGGGTGAGGCGGTGCAGGTCGCGCTGCGCGCGGACATCGCCGAGCGCGGGGTGCGCCAGGCCGCGTCGCTGCTCGCCGCGGTGGGCGGTGCGGGGGTGCTGCTCTCGGCGGCCGGCGGCTACTGGGTGTCGCGGACCGGACTCGCGCCGATCACACGTCTCACCGCCACCGCCGAGCGCATCGCGGCCACCCGGGACGCCCGGCACCGCATCGAGCTGCCGCCGGGGCCGCCGGGGCGTGAGGGGCACGAGGACGAGGTCACCCGCCTCGCCGCCACGTTCAACACGATGCTGGCGGAGCTGGAGGAGTCCGTCGCGGCCCGGCGCAGGCTCGTCGCGGACGCCTCCCACGAACTGCGCACCCCGCTCACGGCGTTGCGCACCAACGCCGAACTGCTCGCCAAGGCCGACCGGTTGACCGACGCGCAGCGCGACCGCGCCTCGGGCGCTCTCGGCCGGCAGCTGCGCGAGGTCACGGGTCTGGTCAACGACCTGATCGAACTGGCCAGGGACGCGGAGCCGCAGCCGCTGCTCGAAGAGGTGCGGCTCGCCCCGCTGACCGCCCACGTGGTGGACGCGGCGCGCGGCCACTGGCCCGCGGTGCCGTTCGCGCTGCGGGTGGCGCCGGAGGCGGCAGAGCTCAGCGTGCCGGGCGTGGCGGCGCGGCTGTCCCGGCTGCTCACCAACCTCCTCGACAACGCGGCGAAGTTCAGCCCGCCGGGCGCCCCGGTCGAGGTGTCGCTGACCGCCGTCGACCTGACGGTGCGCGACCACGGCCCGGGGATCGCCGAGGAGGACCTGCCCTACGTCTTCGACCGCTTCTACCGCGCCGAGAAGGCCCGCGCACTGCCGGGTTCGGGCCTGGGCCTGGCGATGGCGCGGCAGATCGCGCACGCGCACGGGGCGGAGCTGACGGCGGAACGGGCGCCGGGCGGGGGCGCGCAGTTCCGCCTGTCCCTGCCGGAGAAGTGAGGCGCCGGGCGGCTACTTCTTCGCCCAGGCGCAACTGCCCAGCTGCGCCTTGCCCTTGGCGACGAGGCGGTCGGCCTCGCGGGCGACGAGGACGCGGGTCTTGTCGCCCTTGCAGATGACGGTGCGGTCGCCGTGGCCCGCCAGGTCGACCAGGATCTGGTCCCAGTGCCGGTACTGCACGTCGTGCCCGGAGTCCGCGTAGGTGCGCACCCGCTCCTCGCCCGGCAGCGCCTTCTGCCAGGTCTTCAGGGTGGCCGGCGGCACGGTGGTGTCCTTCTTGCCGCCGTAGAGGTAGACGGGGGCGTCGAGCTCGGACAGGTCGGGGCCGGGGCGCCCGCAGTACAGCTTCTGCTCGTGCACCTGGGGCGCCGGGTCGGCCTGCTGCCCGCGCTGGTTGTACGTGCGGGCGCCTTCCTCGTACGCGGTGTCGGCGAAGCCGGGGATGGACTTGACGGGGCTGTCGTCGGGGAAGGCCCACCACGTGCGCGGGTCCTTGATCTGGTCCTTCACGGCGGCGGCGAGCGCGTCGTCGGAGAGGCCGCAGTAGGCGGGCTTCGTGCCGTACGGGGGCAGGGCGGCGGCGAGGTGGAGCTGGGAGATGCGGTCGGGGGCGGCCGCGGCGAGCTCGGCGGCGTAGGGGCCGCCGCCGGATATCGCGATCACGGACACGTCGTCGACGCCGAGCTTGTCGAGGACCTGGAGGGCGTCCTTGGCGTAGTCGGCCTTGTCCAGGTCCTTGTCGTACGCGGTGTCGCCGAAGCCGTTGCGCTCCACGGAGATGAGGCGCAGGCCCAGGTCCTCGCGGGTGGTGCGGAAGAAGTCGGTCATGTGCGAGGCGCGGGCGCTGGTGCCGGTGCCGCCGATGAACAGGACAGGCTTGCCGTCCTTGTTGCCGGTGTCCGAGTAGTGCGCGGTGCGCCCGTCGGAGAGCTTCGCGGCGTGCACCTCGGGGCCGAGCGAGTCGAAGGCGTCCTGCACCTTCGGCTCGGGCGGCGGGCTCGCGCTCACCTCGCCGGACCCACCGATGAGCAGCGCGCCGAGGACGGTGGCGGTGGCGGCTCCGATGGCGATGGCGGCGGTGCGGGCGTGGCCGGACGAGGTCACGGGGTCTCCTGGGGCGGGGGGTGGTGGACCGGCGGTGCGCCTGCCCTGGCCCCTGGGCCCTAAACCTACGAATTCTCGCCGCCCACGTCATGGGTGAGGTCACCGTTTTTCTGCGCAGTTCCCCGCGCCCCTGAAACCGGCCGCCGGCGGGCTGCGGGTGCGTGCGGGGCGCGGCTCTTTCGCGCAGTTCCCCGCGCCCCTGAAAACCGTCGTCTGCTGCGGGTGCGTGGAGGGTGCGGCACTCTTGCGCAGTTCCCCGCGCCCCTGAAAACCGTCGTCTGCTGCGGGTGCGTGGAGGGTGCGGCACTCTTGCGCAGTTCCCCGCGCCCCTCAAACCCACCGTCGGCTGCGGGAGCGTGCGGGGCGCGGCTCTTTCGCGCAGTTCCCCGCGCCCCTGGGCGCCCCTTCGGGGCGAGCCGGGGCGTCGGGGGGTTTTTAGGGGCGCGGGGAACTGCGCGAGCAACCCCCACCCACCCGCAGACAAGCAACACACGAGCAGACCCCATCAGGGGCGCGGGGAACTGCGCAAAAACTCTTAAAACCCCGGAGGCTCCACGTACACGCCCCACTCGTCCCGAAGGACCCCGCAGATCTCGCCCAGGGTCGCCTCCGCGCGGACCGCGTCCAGCATGGGGGCGATCATGTTGGAACCGTCCCGCGCGGCCGCCAGCATCGCGGCAAGAGACGTGCGCACCCGCGCCTCGTCCCGTCGCTCCTTGCGTCCCGCGAGGTCCCGGACCTGCTCCCGCTCGACCTCGTGGCTGACCCGCAGGATCTCCAGGTCACCGGTGACGGAACCCTCGTGGCAGTTGACGCCCACGACCCGCTTGTCGCCCTTCTCCAGGGACCGCTGGTACTGGAAGGCGGACTCGGCGATCTCGCCGGTGAACCAGCCGTCCTCGATGCCGCGGAGGATGCCCGAGGTGATCGGGCCGATCGGGTGCTGCCCGTCGGGGCAGGCCCGCCGCCCCCGCTCCTTGATCTGCTCGAAGATCTTCTCCGCGTCGGCCTCGATGCGGTCGGTGAGCTGCTCGATGAACCAGGAGCCGCCGAGCGGGTCGGCGACGTTGGCGACGCCGGTCTCCTCCATCAGCACCTGCTGGGTGCGCAGCGCGATCTCGGCGGCCTGCTCGCTCGGCAGCGCGAGGGTCTCGTCGAGGGCGTTGGTGTGCAGGGAGTTCGTGCCGCCGAGCACCGCGGCGAGGGCCTCCACGGCCGTCCGTACGACGTTGTTGTACGGCTGCTGGGCGGTGAGGGAGACCCCCGCCGTCTGCGTGTGGAACCGCAGCCACTGCGCCTTGTCGGACCGCGCCCCGTACACCTCGCGCATCCAGCGGGCCCAGATCCTGCGGGCCGCGCGGAACTTGGCGATCTCCTCGAAGAAGTCGACGTGCGCGTCGAAGAAGAAGGAGAGGCCCGGCGCGAAGACGTCGACGTCCATGCCGCGGGAGAGGCCGAGCTCCACGTAGCCGAAGCCGTCCGCGAGGGTGTACGCGAGCTCCTGCGCGGCCGTCGCCCCGGCCTCGCGGATGTGGTAGCCGGAGACCGAGAGCGGCTTGTACGCGGGGATGTCGCGCGCGCAGTGCTCCATCAGGTCGCCGATCAGGCGCAGATGCGGCTCGGGCTGGAAGAGCCACTCCTTCTGCGCGATGTACTCCTTGAAGATGTCGGTCTGCAGCGTGCCGTTGAGGACGGCGGGGTCGACGCCCTGGCGTTCGGCCGCGACCAGGTACATACAGAAGACGGGGACGGCGGGACCGCTGATCGTCATCGACGTCGTGACGTCGCCGAGCGGGATGTCCTTGAAGAGGACCTCCATGTCGGCGGCGGAGTCGATGGCGACGCCGCAGTGCCCGACCTCGCCGAGCGAGCGCGGGTCGTCGGAGTCGCGGCCCATGAGGGTCGGCATGTCGAAGGCGACGGAGAGGCCGCCGCCGCCGTTGGCCAGGATCATCTTGTAGCGCTCGTTCGTCTGCTCGGCGTTGCCGAAGCCCGCGAACTGGCGGATGGTCCAGGTCCGGCCGCGGTACCCGGTGGGGTGCAGGCCGCGCGTGTAGGGGTACTCGCCGGGCCAGCCGATCCGCTCGAACCCGTCGTAGGTGTCGCCGGGCCGGGGCCCGTAGACGGGGTCGACCGCGTCCCCGGAGAGCGTGGTGAAGTCCGCGTCACGCTTGCGGGCCTTGTCGTAACGGGCCTGCCAGCGGCGGCGGCCTTCCTCGATCGCGTCAGCGTCCATACCCCCGAATTTACTTGGACGTCCTAGTAAATGTCGATGGCTGACCGCCACGGACCTGTCCGTGGCGGTGCGGTTACGCCTTGGCGGTGACCGGGGTGCCGTCGGCGATCAGCGGCTGCACCTCGCGGACGACCTTGCGCTCGACGAAGAACGCGGCGGTCGGGATCGTGCCGGAGATCAGCACCCACAGGAGCTTGCCGAACGGCCACTTCGCCTTGGAGCCCAGGTCGAAGGCGAAGATCAGGTAGATGATGTAGAGCACGCCGTGGATCTGCGACACGACGAGCGTCAGACCCTCGCCCTTGTCGAAGCCGTACTTGAAGATCATGCACGCGCACAGCACGAGCAGCATGACGGCGGTGACGTAGGCCATCACCCGGTAGCGGGTCAGCACGCTGGATTTCATGCCTCCGAGCGTAACCGTCCGTTTTGCGCGATCTTCGCCGACCCCGGCGCTCCTACTGCTCCTCGAAGTCCCGCGCCGCGACCCGCAGCGGCCGGAGCGTCGCGAAGATCTCCGCGCACTCCTCCGCGTCGTACACCCCGAGCCCGAAGTCCATCGCCATCAGCTCGCGCGTGGCGGCCTCGACGACCTCGCGGCCCTTCTCCGTGATGGAGGCGAGCGTGCCCCGGCCGTCGTTGGGGTTCGGGCGCTTGTCGACCAGACCGGACCTGACCAGCCGGTCCACCGTGTTGGTGACCGAGGTCGGGTGCACCATGAGCCGCTCGCCGATCTTCGACATCGGCAGCTCGCCGGCCTTCGAGAAGGTGAGCAGGACCAGCGCCTCGTACCGCGCGAAGGTCAGGCCGTACGGCTTGACGACCGCGTCGACCTCGGCGAGCAGGATCTGGTGCGCGCGCATGATCGAGGTGATCGCGCCCATCGCCGGGACCGATCCCCAGCGCTGCTTCCAGAGCTCGTCGGCGCGGGCGATGGGATCGAAGGGGAGGCTGAGCGGCTTCGGCACGCCATCGACCTTACCCGTCGGTCACATGGTGGTCAGCCCCGTCTCGCAATTCGGGCGTACGTTCCTCCGCACCCTCCGTCGTACGGCTTCGGGGCCGCTCCCCCGGGTCCCGTGTGCGCCGCACTTCCAGCGCCAGGAGGAGACAGCAGAGGGTGCCGACGACCCCGGCGCCCGCCACGACCGTGCTCACCGCGGTGAACTCGGCCGCCAGACCCGCGAGCGCCATGCCGACGCCCTGGATCGTCATGAGACCCGCCGTGTGCACCGTCATCGCGCGCCCGCGCAACTCCTCGGGCACGGCCTCGACGAACCACCGGTCCAGGCCGAGCGTGTACGCCGAACCGGCCCCGGCGAGCGCGAGCGCGGCCAGCGCGGGGACCACGCCGGGCGTGGCCGCGTACACGGTCAGCGGCACCAGCGTGAGCGAGGCGAACGGCAGGACGACGCGGGCGCGCGCCGCGGCGGACAGCACCGACCCGGCCCAGAGTTCACCGGCGACCGTGCCCACCGGCAGGGCGCACATGAGCAGTCCGACACCGCCGGCCCCGATGCCGATCTCGTCCGCGTACGGGGCGGCGAGCGCCTCCGGGGCGACCAGGAACAGCGGCGGCACCCAGAAGAGCAGCAGCAGGGCCCGCACCCGCCGGTCGCCGAGCACCTGCCGGGCGCCGCCCAGCGAGTACCGCATGAGCGCCCCGCCGCCCCGGGCGCGCGCCGGCCGCCGCCGCGTCCCGCACCGCAGCACCAGCGCCGAGAACAGGAACGTGCAGAGCGTGACGGCGAGGGCGCCCCGCGGGGACACCACGGTGAGGAGCACGCCGCCGAGGCCGAACCCGACCAGGACCGCGCTCTGCGAGACGATCCGCAGCAGGGAGCGCCCGAGCACGAACAGGTCGCCGTCGCCGAGGATGTCGGTGAGCGTCGCCATCCGGGTGCCGTTGAAGACGGGCGCGACGAGGGCGATGGCGCAGCGCAGCGCGAGCAGCGCGGCGACGGGGGTGGCGGGCAGCGCCATCAGGCCCGCGCATCCCGCGCACACCACGTCGCACAGGACGAGTACCCGCCGCGGCGGGTACCGGTCGGCGATCCCGGCAAGGAGCGTGCCGCCGACCAGGTACGGCAGCATGCCGAGGGCGAAGGTGAGCGCGCCGAGCAGCGGCGATCCGGTCAGTCCGTAGACGAGGACGGTGAGCGCGATCTCGCTGACGACGACGCCGAGCAGCGAGAACGCGTGCGCGACGAAGACGGCACGGAACTCGGTCACGGCGAGGACCCGGAGGTAGCCGGCGGACCGGGCCGTGGGTGCAGCCGTAGGTGTGGGCGGGGGCGGTTCAGGGGCCATGGCCGCAGCCTCACGCGGGGGCGCGCGCTGCCCTAGAGTTTCGGCCCGGGGCGAATCTTCGGCGCGGGGGGACGTGTCGTACGTCCGGGGAGGGATTCGCGTGCCGTTTCATCTGCACTTCGGTCAGGACGACCTGCTGCGCTGCCGGTTCGCGGTGTCGCCGCTGTGGGAGACCCAGGAGGCCGTCCGTACCCTCAAGCGCCCCGAGCGCCACGCCTACCACCCGCAGTGGCTGCGCGAGATCCGCGCGGCGAGCCGGGAGATCGACCTGAGCGCGCTGTGGCTCCTGATGCCCCGGCGCGGGCACGCCCCGGACTTCCTCGGGCCGCCCCCGATCGGTCCCGCCGCCCGCTTCGACGAGGAGATCGCGGGCGTCCGCGCGACCGACCCCGCGGCGGCGGAGGAGGACATGGCACGGGCGCTCGCCTGCACCCCGGGCGCCGCCGCGTCGCCGAAGGGCCGGGCGCTCCTGGCCGATCCGGCGGGCGCCGTGCGGGAGCTCGCGGACGTCATGGAGACCGCCTGGCACACGCTGGTCGAGCCGGTCTGGCCGAGGCTGCGCGCCCTCCTGGAGGCCGACGTCGCCCACCACTCGCGGCGGCTCGCGGAGGTCGGCCTCGGCGGGCTGCTCCCGGAGCTGGACCGGCGCCTGTCGTGGGACGCCGGCACGCTCACCGTGGAGTGGCGCGGCGAGCACGTGCGGGATCTGTCGGGGCAGGGTCTCGTGCTGATCCCGAGCGTCTTCTCCTGGCCGGACGTGGTGAGCGGCTTCGATCCGCCCTGGCAGCCGACGGTGGCGTATCCGGTGCGCGGCATCGCGGGGCTGTGGGCCGAGCCGGCGAGCCGTACGCCCGCCTCGCTCGTCCGGCTTCTCGGCCGGGGCCGGGCTGCGGTCCTCACCGCGCTCGCCACCCCGGACACCACGTCGGGCCTGGCGCAGCGGCTCGGGCTCGCGCCGTCGTCGGTGTCGGCGCACCTGGCGGCGCTGCGGGACGCCGGGCTCCTGGTGTCGCGCCGGTACGGGCACCGGGTGATCTACACGTGCACGCCGCTCGGCACCGCGCTCAGCGCCGGGGGCGGTGTGGCACAAGAGCTTGAATAGTCCTTTATGTAACGATTGCGGGGCTGACTGACCGTCACCGTCACCACCGCCCAAGGGGGCTGGATGCACCGGCTGCTCCGCACACTCACCTCACTCGCGGCCCTCACCGCCCTCGGCCTCACGGCGGGCTGCTCGTCGGACTCCGGTACGGAGAGGACGGCGGCCGGGCGCGGCCCCGCCTCCGCCTCCGCCGCGGCGCCCGGCACCTTCTGGGTCGACCCCGACAGCGCCGCCGCCCGCCAGGTCGAGCAGTGGGAACGGCAAGGCCGCACCAAGGACGCCGCGGTGCTCCGGCGCATCTCCGAGCAGCCGCTGGCCGTGTGGCCGGCCGGCGACGATCCGACGCCCGACATCAAGGAGGCGACCCAGGGCGCGGCGAAGGACGGCCGCACCGCGGTGCTCGTCGCGTACAACATCCCGCACCGGGACTGCGGGCAGCACTCCGCGGGCGGCGCCGGCAGCTCCGAGCAGTACCGGGACTGGCTGAACACCTTCGCCGACGCGATCGGCGACGCCCCCGCGCTCGTCGTCCTGGAGCCCGACGCGATCCCGCACATCGCCGACGGCTGCACCCCGGCCGCGTACCACGACGAGCGCTACCAGCTGCTCTCCGAGGCGATCCAGCGGCTCAAGCGGCAGTCGGGCGTGAAGGTCTACCTCGACGCGGGCAACCCCGGCTGGATCAACGACGCGCACAAGCTCACCGAGCCGCTGCGCCGGGCGGGCGTCGCGCAGGCCGACGGCTTCTCGCTGAACGTCTCCAACTTCCAGAGCGACGAGACGGTCAAGAGTTACGGCCGTACGCTCTCGGCCACCGTCGACGGCAAGCACTTCGTCATGGACACCAGCCGCAACGGCCGCGGCCCCCTGGTCGGCGACCGGCAGGACGCCTGGTGCAACCCGCCGGGCCGCGGCCTCGGCACCCCGCCGACCGACCGCACCGGCGAGCCGCTGCTCGACGCCGTCCTGTGGATCAAGCGTCCCGGGGACTCGGACGGGCCGTGCCGGGGCGGCCCGGCGGCCGGGCAGTGGTGGCCCGACTACGCGCTCGGCCTGGCCCGCAACGCGAAGCGGGCCTGAGGCCGGGCGCCGGGGCGTGCCGGGTCAGCCCTTGGGGCCGACGTGGATCCACTTCGCCTCGGACGACGTGCCGTCGGTGTCCGTCACGAAGAGCATGTACCAGCCGGGCGGCACCAGCGCCGCGTCGCCGCGCGGCACGTCCACCGTCACCGCGCCCCGCCCCTTGTGGACCTCAAGGGCGATCGAACGCTGCTCGACGTCGGTGGTGTGGGTCACCGCGCTCGGCCGCATCAGGCGGGCCGAGGCGATCTTCTCGGGGTGGTCGGTGCGGAACGTGGCGCGGCCGTCCGGCGCCAGCTGCTCCGGGCCCGCGCCGAGCACCGGCCGGGTCGCGCCGCCCTTGTGCAGCGAGGGCGGCGTGAAGATCTCCATGCGCTGCTCGAAGTGGCCGAGCTTGGTGTTCTGCTCGTTGTCGTAGAGCGGGTCGGAGCCGAACGTGGCGACCCGGCCGTCGGGCAGCAGCAGCGCCTCGGAGTGGTAGTTGCGGCCCACCTTGGGCGCGGCGGCCTCCTGGAAGGTGTTGGTCCTGGGGTCGTAGAACTGCGCCTTGAGGATGTTGCTGGCGCTGCGGCCCCGGTAGTCGCCCGAGCCGTTGGACGTGAAGACCGAGTCGTCCGGCATCAGGACGCTGTTCAAGTACCGGGTGCCCTGCGGGAGTTCGGGTCCCGTCTTGAAGGACGGGTTCTCCTCCTTGAGGTCGATCACGGCCGTGCGGCGCGTCGCCTTGTCCGACTCGCCCACGCCACCGCCGCCCATGATCATCACCTTCTGGTCCTGCGCGGGCGGCAGCAGCACGGACGCCGACGTCTCGGTCTGGTCCATGTCCTCCAGGCCCGGCACCTTCTGGAAGGTGTTGGTGTCCAGGTCCCACAGGCCCGGCTCGCGGCCCTTGTCGGCCGGCCCGTAGCCCGCGTTCGACGCCGGGTAGAAGAGCTTGCCGCCCTTGGTGAGGAAGAGCGCCGGGTACGTCGGGAAGTACCGCTTGGGGCCGTCCGTCCACTTCTTGGTCTTCGGGTCGTAGATCTCGTTGTCGCCCGGGTCGATCACGCCCACGTCGTCGAGGCCGGAGACCGCGAGCACCTTGCCGTCCTTGAGACCGACCAGGGTCGGGTACCAGCGGGCCTTCTTCATCGGGTCGACGGGGAGATACCGCTCGGCCTTCGGGTCGAACTCGTACGCCGCCTTGATCCCCTGGAAGTCCTGCTTCTCCATGTCGATCTTCTCGGCGATGCCGTAGGTGTTGTCCGCCTCGTCGCCGGTCAGCCCCTCGATCTCGTACTGCGCCGACTTCTCGGTGACCGACTGCTCGCCCGCCTCGACCGCCTCCACGAAGACGCGCGTCTCGCTCGCCTTGATCTTGGTCTTCCAGGGCTGCATCACCCCGGACTTGGAGTACGTGATCTCGAAGTCCCGCTTGGCCTTGGGGACCTTGACGTCGAACTTGCTGACGTACTCGATCCCGGACGGCGAGCGGAACCTGGTGCCCTTCTTCAGGACCACCGGCTTGTCGGGGTTCTCGTTCTTCACCCGCATGCCGCCGCCGGCCCGGTCCACCTCGCCGTCGAGCAGTTCGTATCGCGCGGTGCCGCCCGCCACCAGCATCCGCCCGTCGGGGAGTTGGGCGTGCCCGGAGCAGAAGAAGTCCTCCGGCGTCGGGATCTTCTTGAAGGTGTCGTTCTTCGGGTCCCACAGGACCGTGTCGAACGACCCGGCGTCGAACTTCTTCTGCTCGTTCCCGGAACCGGCGACGATCAGCACCTTGCCGGTGTGCAGCAGCGCGGCGTGGATGGCGTTGGTACGGAACTCCCTGGGGATGTCGACCTGCTTCCAGGAGCCGTACCGCGCCTTGTAGCCGGGCCGGGAGATCTTGTAGTCGTAGTACTGCTCCTCGGCGAAGGAGAGCGCGGCGGGCGCGTTCAGTCCCACGAGCAGAGCGCCCGCGCCGACTCCGAACAGTGTCTTCCTGGTCCGCTTCGAGGGGCGGTAGGCCATGGCTCAGTTCCCTCCTGTCGTCGTGCCGGTGGCGAACGCGGGCTCCGGCTCGCCCTCCACTTCCTCGCCGAGCGGGGCCGTCCGCGGCGTCCGCTCCCGCTGCTCCCGCTGCTCCCGCCGCTCCAACCGGGCCGCCCTGCGCTCCTTGGCGAGGCCGAACGCCCAGATCGAGACCGGTGCGAGCGAGATGACCATCGCGAGGACCGCCCAGGTGCGCATCGCCGCGTGGGTGTGGCCGAGCACGAAGGAGGCGACCAGCGAACCGGCGAGCAGCACCGCCCAGAAGAGGTGGATGCGGAAGGTCATCAGGCGGTCCGGACTCGCGTCGCCGCCCTTGGGGGTCACCACGAAACGGCTGGGGCGGCGGACGAGGGCCGCGCCGAGCGACTTGGCGTAGATGGGCGCGGAGAGCGCCGACATCGCCATGCCGGCGAGGCCGCCGGAGCCCTCGGGCTCGTGCGGGGAGACGTTGTGCCGGCGGTTCCAGAGGTAGAGGCCGATCTGGAGGGCGGCGGCGTCGCTGTAGAGCATCAGCCAGACGGACGCGGCGACCTGGGTGCCGCTGGCCCCGAACCACAGGAACAGCACACAACTGAGGATGCCGAGCAGCCAGTTGACGGCCGTCATGGGGTAGTACACGAGCATCAGCGAGTACGAGAAGAGCCGTCCCGGCGGCATCGTGAACGGTGCCTTCCAGTACTGCTTGAACAGCGTCTCGTAGGTGCCGCGCGACCAGCGCATCTGCTGGGTGAAGAAGTCCGTCCAGGAGGCCGGGCCCTCGCCGACGGCCAGCACGTCCGGCGTGTAGACCGAGCGCCAGTGCCGCCGGGTGGCGGGGTTGCGGTGGCGGTGCAGCTCGAAGCCGGTCGCCATGTCCTCGGTGATCGAGTCGTGCAGGCCGCCGACCTGGGTCAGCGCGCTGATCCGGACGACGTTGTTCGTGCCCACGAACATGGGGGCGCGGTAGCGGTTGCCGGCGCGCTGGATCAGCGCGTGGAAGAGGAACTGCTGGGACTCGGCGGCCTTGGTGACCGGCGTCGTGTAGTTGCCGTAGACCTGCGGTCCGACGACGAACGCGACGTCCGGGTCGCGGAAGTAACCCATCATCCGCTCCAGGAAGTTGGGGAGCGGGACGTGGTCGGTGTCGACGGAGGCGAAGAAGTCGTACTCGCGGTGGTAGAGCGCCAGCCAGGCGTTGTAGTTGCCGTGCTTGGTGCGGGCCTTGTGCGGGCCCTTCTTGCGGTTCCACTCCTCGATCCCGAAGCGCGTGAAGTGCTTCACGCCGAGCTCTTCGCACAGGGCCTTGGCCTCGGGGGTGTTCCCCTCGTCCAGGAGCCAGACGTCCAGCGGGCCGGGGTGATGGACGCGGACGGCGCCCTCCAGGGTGGCCCGGACCATCGAGAGGGGCTCCTTGCCGGGCACGTACGTGGTGAGGAAGGCGACGCGGGTGCCGGGCTCGGGGAAGACGGGGATCGGGTCCCTCGCGACCATCGTGGCGTGGGCGATGGAGACGACGTTCACGAGCATGAAGAGCTCGATCAGTCCGATCGCCACGAGCATCGTGACGTCCAGGCCTATCAGCCAGCGGTCGGCGCCTTCGCGTTCGGTCCAGTGGGTGGGCCAGACGAGGTACACGAGCAGGAGACCGGTGAGCACCGGGGCCAGGCTCATCAGGAGGACGGCGCGTATTCGGTGGGGCTCGCCGGCGAGCAGGGACCGGTACTGGACCCGATAGCTCCGGGCCCCCCGCTTCCCCTCACCGGCGCCTGCGTCCGCGTCCGCGCCTGTTACGTCCTCGCCGTCCGGCTCAGTGAGCGGGCCGGCGAGCGTGCTGTGGGTCTCGTAGTCGTAGCCCTCCGGCTGCCGCACAGCGCCCTCCAGGTTCTGGTGATCGAACGAGCCGATACCCACACAAAAGTGGACTTTCACCGGCGTGTCGAACGGAGTTCGCCCGTGCGAGGGGTTTTACGGTGGGGGGTTTTGGTGGGGTTGCGGGGGGTTGGGGGGTGTGGGTCTGGGCCATCGCTTCGTCTGAGGTGGGGCGGCGGGGCGCGTGTGGGGGCGCGCGTCTGCGCCATCGCTTCGTCTGAGGCGGGGCGGCGGGGCGCGTGTGGGGGCGCGCGTCTGCGCCATCGCTTCGTCTGAGGCGGGGCGGCGGGGCGCGTGTGGGGGCGCGCGTCTGCGCCTGCTGTCCGGTTCTTGGGTGCGGGGCCGCGGGGGTATGTGCGTACTCGCCATCCACTGTTCGCCACGCCTCGTGAACGGCGGGGCTATTGCGTGCTCGGTGCTCCGTGCGCACATACCCCCACGTCCCCTTCCGTCTCGTACGCGGCTGCGGCCCGGCGGGGCGACGGCCTCGCTTTTCGGGCGTACTCACCCTGCGGGCGCGGCCATCCCCACCCCGACCGAACGCCACGCGACAAAGCCACGCACGCCGACAGCACGACACACGACAAGCCCCCCTCCTACCGCTGCCCCACGCGGCAAGACAACCCCCACCCACACCGACAGCCGCCACACGCGGCAAGGCAAACCCCCACCCACGCCAACGGCCGCCGCACACCGCACACCGCACACCGCACACCGCAGGACAAACGCCCACCCCACCCCCACCGCTGCCACACGCCGCAAAGCAAAGCAGCACCCACACCGACGGCCGCCAAACACCGCAGGCCCCCCGCCGCCCACCCCACGCCGAGCACCCACCCGCCCGGCCGCCGCCCACGCCCCACGGCGAGCACCCACCCGCCCGGCCGCCGCCCACGCCCCACGGCGAGCACCCACCCGCCCGCCCCTACTCCCGCCCCGCGTCGCGGGGCAAACGGGTGAGTGGGTGGGATACATCCGCCGCGGAGCGGCGGGACTGTTTGCACCCGCAGGGGAAGGCAGGGGGGAGCCCCCACCCGCCCCCCCCAGCCGCGAAGCGGCAAGACGGCGCCCAAGTCAGGGGGTACCCGTACGCGCCGGCCCACCCCGGGGAAACCGTTCAGGCGCGCGTACGACGCAACCGGTGGCGAACCGCCCGCTGGGCCAGCGGCCCCAGGTCCTCGACCGCCGTCACGAGGACCGACAGCTGCTCCAAGGAGTCCAGCGCCCGCCCCGTACCCTCCGGGTCGACCCCCTCGTACAGCTCCATGCCCACGAAGGACGCGCCCACCGCTCGCGCGAGCCCCACGGGGTCGACGAACTCGGCGAGCGGCGACGTGGACAGGACCCGGGTCAGGACCTTCTCGATCTCCTCGATCCAGAGCGCGAGCCCCGCCGCCGTCGCCGCCGCGAGCCGCGGTTGCGTCTGCGCGCCGGCGAGCAGCTGGCCGAGCACGGCCACGTGCCCCGCCGCACGTTCCGCCTCGTGCATCTCCCGCCCGAAGGCGAGGAGTTCGGAGAGGGAGCCGATCTCCGCGAGGCGCTCCCGGTACAGGGAGACCCGCTGCTCGGTGCCGTGGCGGCACGCCGCCGCCAGCAGGTCGTCGACGGAGCCGAAGTGGTAGAAGACCAGCGCCTGGTTGACCCCGGCGGCCGCCGCGATGTTGCGGGCCGACGCCTTGGCGATGCCCTGCTCCGTGAGCGTCCGCAACGCGCCGTCCAGGAGCTTGGCGCGCGTCTCCGCGCTCTTGGCCGGGTCCTTGGCCGCGCCCACGCCCGCCCTCTTGGCCGGGTCCTTCGCCGCGCTCACGCCCGCGCCTCCTCGCGCACCGGCCGCAGCCCGGGCCGCACCCCGCACGCCCGGACGTCGCCGTACGTCGCCGTGAAGGAGCCCTCGTACCCGAAGAGCGGCCCGAAGCGGCGGTTCACGACGCGGACCCGGATGCGGAAGCGGCCCGTCGCGTCGTCGTAGGACTCCCGCACCTCCGCGTCGGCGCCGATCACCTCGGGGACCCGGCAGTCCACCGGGCCCTCCCGGAACCGGTGCTCCCCGGAGCGGATCAGGAGCGACCCGTCGGGCTGCGCGCGGAAGTGCAGGTCGCTGGCGAGGTGCTGATGCGTGCCGAGGTAGTCGAGCACGCGGTCGCCCCGGGGGCCGAGGACCATCTGGGCGTCGAAGCGGCGGGGGCCGCCGGGCAGGTCGAAGGTGCGCACGAAGGTCACCGTCTCACGCCCGTAGGTGTCGGTGTACGGCACGTTCTCGATCACGAAGGGAACGTTCCTGCCCTCGCGCGGCACGAAGATGTTGCGGGTGCCGCCGAGCGCGAGGAAGGGCCGCACGAAGGGCCCGCCGTGCCAGATGCGGTCCATCACGCCCCGGCCCGTGCACGCCTCGCCGCTCGCGAGGCCCACGGAGAAGCGGCGCCGGAGCTGCGGGTGCAGCCGTTCGAAGTCGGCGCCCATCGCGGTACGGAAGATCGATGCGTGCCGCGTCATGAGCGCCGCTCCTCGGCCGGGGCGAGGGTGGCGAGAAGGCGCGGCACACGCGCGCGTGCCGGTGCGGTGCGCAGACAGCGGCGGGCCGCCGGGGTCGTGGGCAGTGGCGGCAGGAACAGCATCAGGGCCGCGGTGGCGAGGGCCGTCATCGGGGCGAGGAGCACCGCGGCCACGACGCACAGGACGCGGGCGGCGGTCTCGGCGACCGCGTGCCACAGGGCCCGTTCGGGCGTGATGCCCCGCTCCAGCCAGAGCCGCAGACGGTCGAAGGACCAGGCGGTGGCCCAGCCCATCAGGGGGCGGAAGAACGCGCGGTCGGCGATCTTCCCGAGCCGGCCCCAGCGGGGGCGGTAGTCGTAGCCGGTGAGGAAGCGGACGCCGGTGCCGTCCTCGGTCGGTACGTAGCGCCAGTAGCCGCTGCCCTCTTCGAGGAGGGAGAGGGGGTGCGGGGAGGAGAAGCGCAGGGCTGAGGTCAGGGTGCCGTCCGCGCGGCGCCGCTCGCCCGCCGAGACCCCGGTGCCGGCGATCGTCAGGAACGGCAGCACGCGCGTGGCGTACCGGAAGTGCTGCGGCTGCCCCTCCTCGCGCGGGAGGTAGTCGATCTCGGTGAACCGCAGGTCCCAGCGTTGGTGCCGGTCGGGCTCCTGGGTGCGTTCCCAGAGCGCGTCGAGATCGGCGCGTATCCGCGTCTCGATGTACAGACCCACAACAAACCCCCACGTCAGCGCGTTTTGAGCGACTGCTCAACATACTGCTGAACATGAAGGTACAGCTGTTTGAGCAGTCGCTCAAGGTGGGGGGTGTCGGCGGGCATGCAAAAGCCCCCGCCCTGTGGTGGGCGGGGGCTCTTCGGGTGCAGGGACTCTTCGAGTACGGGGGCTCTTCGAGTACGGGGGGCGCGGTTACGCGGAGAGGTGGCGCTCCACCGTCTCCACCTTGGAGGTGAGACCGTCCGTCACCCCGGGGCGGATGTCCGCCTTCATGACGACGGAGACGCGCGGCGCCCGCGCCTCGACCACGGCGACGGCGCGCTTGACGACGTCCATCACCTCGTCCCACTCGCCCTCGACGGAGGTGAACATGGCGTCGGTCCGGTGCGGAAGGCCCGACTCGCGGACGACCCGGACCGCGTCGGCGACGTACTCGCCGACGTCCTCGCCGACCCCCAGCGGGGTCACGGAGAAGGCGACGATCATGCGTTCACCACGCCTTCCTTGCGGGCGCGCGACGCGATGACCGCGGCCTCCGCCTCACGCTTCAGCTTGCGCTCGGCCATGAACCCGCCGCCGGGGATGATCGAGAACGCGAAGTAGAGGACGCCCGTCTTCGCGTCCCACTTCGTACGGTTCCAGGCGTCGAGCCAGAAGATCACGTACAGGATGAAGAGCACGCCGTGGATCGGACCGAGCACCGGCGCCGCGTTGAAGCCCTCGGCGACCGTGTACTTGATGATCGTGCAGACCAGCAGCACGATCCAGGAGATGCCCTCGGGCACGGAGACCAGGCGGAGGCGGCGGAGGGCGGAGGCGGTCTTGATGTCCACGGGTCACCTTCGGTGGGTGGGGCGGCGGGAGGGGTGCGGGGCTCGGCGGCCGATCTTGTGAACGGACGCACAAGCGACCCCCATTGTGACATCGGGGTCTTCTCCGGGTTCTCTCAGGGCTCTTCACCCTGTTCTGGGTGGGTACGCGGCGGCTACCGTCGTTTCGTGGCTACTTTTCGGCTCCAAGGGAGCAGAGTGCTCGCGGTCGACATGACCGGCGACGCCGTGAAGGCGAAGAACGGCTCGATGGTCGCGTACGACGGCCAGATGGCCTTCAAGAAGATGACCGGCGGCGGCGAGGGGATCCGCGGCATGGTGACCCGTCGCGTCACCGGTGAGCAGATGACGGTGATGGAGGTGAAGGGGCACGGCACCTGCTGGTTCGCCGACCGCGCCACCGAGATCAATCTGGTGCGCCTCCAGGGCGAGAAGCTGCACGTCGAGGCGAGCAACCTGCTGTGCACCGACGCCGGGCTGCGCACCGGCACCACCTTCACCGGCCTGCGCGGCGCGACCCAGGGGAACGGACTGTTCACCACGACCGTCGAGGGCACCGGCCAGGCCGCGCTCGTCTCCGACGGGCCCGCGGTGGTGCTCCGCGTCTCCCGCGAGTATCCGCTGACGGTCGACCCGGGGGCGTACATCGCACACCAGGGCGACGTCCACCAGAGCTTCCAGTCCGGTGTCACCTTCCGCACCTTCCTGGGCGAAGGCGGCGGCGAGGCCTTCCAGATCCGCTTCGAGGGCGACGGCCTGGTGTACGTGCAGCCCAGTGAGCGCACGACGATCGCGGGAGACGTCTGAGATGCCGTTTCGAGAGATCAACTCGAAGATGGTCGAGGCCACCGTGGAGCCGGGCGCCAAGATCTTCAGCCAGCGCGGCGCCATGCTCGCCTACAAGGGGGACGTCTCCTTCACCCCGAACATCCAGGGCGGCCAGGGCGGGATCGCCTCGATGATCGGCCGCCGGGTCGCCGGCGAGGCCACCCCCTTGATGACCGTCGACGGCAGTGGCACGGTCCTCTTCGGGCACGGCGGCCACCACATCCAGCTGATCACCCTCTCCGGAGACACGCTCTATGTGGAGGCGGACCGCCTGCTCGCCTTCGACGGCACCCTCCAGCAGGGCACGATGTTCCTGGGCTCCCAGGGCGGCGTGATGGGCATGGTGCGCGGCCAGGTCAGCGGCCAGGGCCTGTTCACCACGACCCTGAAGGGCCACGGCGCGGTCGCCGTGATGGCGCACGGCGGCGTGATCGAGGTGCCGATCACCCCGCAGCGCCCCGTGCACGTGGACCCGCAGGCGTATGTGGCGCACCACGGCGACGTGCGCAACAAGCTCTCCACGGCGCTCGGCTGGCGCGACATGGTGGGCCGCGGCTCCGGCGAGGCCTTCCAGCTGGAGCTCTCGGGCAGCGGCGCGGTGTACGTCCAGGCCTCGAAGGAGAAGCTGTGAACCCCAACGTCTCGACCCCCGCGGGCGCGCCCGCCGTCTTCGACCCCCGGACGCTGCCGAGCGACGACAACGTCAATCCGTACACCTTCTGCGTGGAGCTCAAGGGGAGCCAGTGGTTCCTGCAGAAGGGAAAGATGATCGCCTACTACGGGCGGATCGACTTCAACGGCATCGGGCACGGCCGCCTGGACCGTCTCGTCCGCTCAAGTTTTCATTCGCCGCTGCACGCAAGCGACTGGGTGGTGGCGGACGGCCAGGGCAGGATGCTCCTCGCCGACCGGGCCTTCGACGTGAATTCGTATGACTTGGACGAGGGCAACCTGACCATTCGCTCGGGCAACCTCCTCGCTTTTCAGCCAACTCTCGCGTTGAAGCAGTCGATCGTTCCGGGCTTTCTGACCCTCATCGGGACGGGCACCTTCGTCGCCGCGTCGAACGGCCCGGTGGTCTTCATGGAACCCCCCGTCCGCGTCGATCCACAGGCCCTCGTGGGCTGGGCCGACTGCCCCTCCCCCTGCCACCACTACGACCACGGATACCTCACGGGCGTGATCGGAGGCGTGCGCGCGCTGACCGGCATCGGCGGCTCGTCGGGCGAGGAGCACCAGTTCGAGTTCGTGGGCGCCGGCACGGTGCTGCTCCAGTCGTCCGAGGCCCTGATGCCCGAACGGGCAGCGGGAGAGGTGCCGGACCAGGCGGGCGTACCCGGCGGACAGGGCAGTCCGGGGCAACCGGGTCAGCAGCCGGGGGTACCGCGCCTTCCCGGACAACTGGGGGACCTCCAGCGTCGCTTCGGGCTGTGAGCGGTAGTCTGCGGAGTGTGACGGCGAACGCCTGTACCCCTCCGTGAGGCGGGGATGCGAGGCGTGTCACATCCCACCATTCGTTCACCTTTCAACTTCTTAGGTAGAATCGATTCCATGGAGACCGAGACGGCCCCGCAGTGGCTGACCGACGAGGAACAGTGCGCCTGGCGCACCCACGTGGAGGTCAACCGGATGCTGACGTATCAGCTCGAAAAGGACCTTCAGCCGTTCAACCTGACCATGAACGACTACGACATTCTCGTGTATCTCTCCGAATCGGACGAGCTGCGGATGCGTATGAGCGATCTCGCCGCCGCCACCCTGCAGTCCAAGAGCCGGCTGTCCCACCAGATCACCCGCATGGAGAACGCGGGCCTGGTGCGCCGTGAGAACTGCGAGTCCGACCGACGGGGCCTCTACACCGTCCTCACCGACGAGGGCATGGCGACCATGCAGAAGGTGGCCCCGCACCACGTCGCCTCCGTGCGGCGGCACTTCGTCGACCTCATCACCCCCGAGGCCCTCGACGACCTGCGCAAGGCCCTGACCCCGATCGCGGAACACCTGCGCTCCCAGCGCGGCAAGCCCTGACCCGTCCCGCGGGCACCGGCCGCGACGTCCCTCAATCCGCCGACGACTGAGGGCTGGGCAGCCGGAGTTCGAAGAGCGCACCACCGGACGGCGCCGTACGCACCACCAGGGTGCCGCCGTGCCGCACCGCGACGTCCCGCGCGATGGCGAGGCCGAGACCGGCCCCGCCCTCGTCGCGGGTCCGCGCGTCGTCGAGCCGTACGAACCGTTCGAAGATCCGCTCCCGTTCGTCCGCCGGCACACCGCTGCCGTCGTCGGCCACTTCGAGGACGGCCCAGGCGCCGTCGTTCCGGGTGGTGACCGTGACGCGGGAGCGGGCGTGCCGCTGGGCGTTGTTCACGAGGTTGCCGAGCACCCGCGCCAACTGGGCGCGCGAGCCCGCGACTTCGCAGCTCGTCAGGTCCGCCTGCACCTCGACGCGGTCCCGGGTGCGCTGCGAGAGCTCCTCCCGTACGAAGGCCGCCAGGTCGACCCGGGCGCCGCCCGGCTTCTCCCCGGCGTCGAGGCGGGCCAGCAGGAGCAGATCGGCGGCGAGCTCCTGGAGCCGTACGGTGTCCTCGACCGCGCCGTCGACGTCCAGCAACTCCGGGTGCGCGGCGCCCACTTCGAGCTGGGTGCGGAGCGAGGCGATGGGGCTGCGCAGTTCGTGCGAGGCGTCCGCGACGAACCGGCGCTGGCGCTCGACGGAGGTCTGCAGCGCGGCGAGCGTCTCGTTCGTGGTGCGGGCGAGGCCGGCGATCTCGTCGTGCGTGTCCGGCTCGGGCACCCGGCGCGCCAGGTCCTCCGACGCGGTGATCGCGGCCATCTCCTCGGTGATCGCGGCCACCGGGCGCAGGGCGCGCCGCGTCACCAGCCAGGTGACGCCCGCGACGACCGCGAGGAGCAGCGGGAAGCCGATCAGCATGGACGTCAGGGCCGTGGAGACCGCGCTCTGCCGGCTGGAGAGCGAGCCGCCCGCGTAAACGGTGAGGTCGCCCCGGGCCTCGGTGCTCACCTCGACGGCGGCGAACCGGAAGTCGGCGCTCTCGCCGTCGACGGTGGCGGTGCCGTCGGTGTACGTGGTCTCGTCGTCGACCTCACCGAGCTCGTCGCCGCTGTCCCCGGGCTCGTCGTCGCCGCTCTCCCCCGCCTCGTCCTTCTCGTCCGCTCCCCCGGAGGCCGGCGCGGACGGGCGGGTGGGCGGGGCGGGGACGGGCTTGACCGCGTCGACGCCGGTCCCGCTGATCTTCTGCAGGTCGTCGCTGGCCGCCACCAACCTGCCCTTGTCGTCGACGACTTGGACGGGTGAGTCCTCGTCGTCCGGCAGGTCGAGATCGTCGTACGGCCGGCCCGCGACGAGCTGGGAGGCGACCTTGCGCGCGGCGGAGTCGGCGCGGGATCCTGCCTGGTCGGTGAGGTTGGCCCGCAGCGAGAGCAGCACGGCGGCGCCCGCGGCGACCAGGGCGAGGGCGACGACCAGGCTCGCGCCGAGCGTGGCCCTGGCGCGGACCGATCCGAAGAGTTTCCCCGGCTTCCTCATCGCGGGGCCTCCAGGCGGTAACCGGCGCCGCGCACTGTCTTGATGAGGGCCGCGCCGAGCTTGCGCCGCAGCGTGCTCACGTACACCTCGACGATGTTGGGGTCGCCCTCGTACGCGAAGTCCCAGACGTGGTCCAGGATGTCGCCCTTGGAGACGACCTCGCCGGAGCGCAGGACCAGCTGCTCCAGGACCGCGAACTCCTTGGCGGTGAGGGTGACTTCGTCCTCGCCGCGAAAGACCCGGCGCGCGGCCGTGTCGACCTTGAGGTCGCCGAGGGTGTGGACCGGGGACGGGCCCGCGGAGCCGCGGCGGCGCAACAGCGCCTTCACGCGGGCGACGAGGACGACGTACGAGAACGGCTTGGTGAGGTAGTCGTCGGCGCCCGTGTCGAGCCCCTCCGCCTCGTCGTACTCGCCGTCCTTGGCGGTGAGCATCAGGATCGGCACGTCGTGGCCCGCGGCGCGCAGCGTGGAGCAGACGCGGTAGCCGTTCATGCCGGGGAGCATGATGTCGAGGATGACGAGGTCGTACGTGTCCTCGCTGGCGCGGTGCAGTCCGTCGACGCCGTCGTGGACGACGTCGACGGCGTAGCCCTCGGCGGTCAGGCCCTTGGCCAAGGACAGCGCGAGGCGCTTTTCGTCTTCCACGATCAAGATTCGATAGGTGTGGCGCGTGGCGCCTCCGGCAGGGCGGTGGTGGGAGACGGGTGGGCGCATGCGTTCAGGGTGGCAGAGCGAAGCTGAAGAGGTCTTCAGGCGGCTTCAGCGTGCGTTCAGGGTCGCTCCGCCAGATTGGTCCGTGTCGAAAGCGAACGGCGATCCCCGGGCCGCCGCCGCACCGCCCACCTCTCTGGAGGAACCCTCATGAAGCGCAACATCGTGATCGCCACCGTCGCCGCCGCGGCCCTGATCGGAGGCGGCACCGCGACCGCCTTCGCGGTCGGCGGTGACGACGACGGCGCTGCCAAGAATTCCAGCGTCCAGCTGAAGGACCACGACCGCCACGACGACGGCAAGGACGGCGACGGCCGGGACGACGACGGCAAGAACGACGACCGCGACGACGCCGCGGAGAACTCCGCCGAGGCGAAGGCCGCGAAGGTGACCGCCCCGGACGCCATCGAGGCCGCCCTCGCCCACACCAAGGGCACGGCCGTCTCCGCCGAACTCGACGACGAGGACGGCGGCCTGGTCTGGGACGTCGACGTCCTGAACGGCAAGACCTGGCACAGCGTCGAGGTCGACCCGGGCACGGGCAAGGTCCTCGGCTCCTGGGTCGACAAGGACGACGACGGTGACGACGCCGCCGACACCGCCCGGGTCGCCGCCGCCCTCAAGGGCGCCTCCACCAGCGCCGCCGACGCCGCCCGCGCCGCCGCGGACAAGGGCACCGTGACCTCCGTGGACCTGGACGACGACGGCAAGGCGGGCGCCTGGGACGTCGAGACGACCGGTCCCAAGGGCGCCGAGTCCGACTGGCACGTCGGCCTGACCGACGGCAAGGTCAGCGCGGACCACTCGGACGCCCGGGACGACGACCACGGCGACCACGACGACGACGGCTCGGACGACTGACCGACACCGCATCGACCGGTTCACGGGCGCCCCACGCCCGTCGACCACATCCGCCACAGGGGCGGCGCCACCGGCGCCGCCCCTGGCCCCTGTCCGGGGCCCGGGGCCCGGGGCCTCAGCTCTCCGTGAGCCCCTCGACCAGTTCGTCCGCGGCCGTGTACGGGTCGAGCTCCCCCGCCACGATCCGCTCCGCGAGCGCGGAGAGGCGCAGGTCGCCGTGGAGCGAGCCGATCCGCTCGCGCAGGGCCGTGACGGCGATCGTCTCGACCTCGCGGGAGGCGCGGGCGACCCGGCGCTCGCCGAGGACCCCCCGCTCCTCCATCCACGCCCGGTGCTTCTCCAGCGCCTCGACGACCTCGTCGATGCCCTCGCCTCGCGCCGCGACCGTCTTGACGATGGGCGGCCGCCAGTCGCCGGGGCCGCGGGACTCGCCGAGGCCCAGCATGTGGTTCAGCTCGCGGGCGGTCGCGTCGGCGCCGTCCCGGTCCGCCTTGTTGACGACGTACACGTCGCCGATCTCCAGGATTCCGGCCTTCGCCGCCTGGATGCCGTCGCCCATGCCGGGGGCGAGCAGGACGACCGAGGTGTCGGCCTGCGAGGCGATCTCCACCTCGGACTGCCCGACGCCGACGGTCTCCACGAGGATCACGTCGCACCCCGCGGCGTCCAGGACGCGGATGGCCTGCGGGGCGGCCCACGCGAGCCCGCCGAGGTGGCCGCGGGTCGCCATGGAGCGGATGTAGACGCCGGGGTCGGACGCGTGGTCCGACATCCGCACCCGGTCGCCGAGGAGCGCGCCCCCGGAGAACGGGGACGACGGGTCGACGGCGAGCACACCGACCCGCTTGCCGGTCCTGCGGTAGGCGCTCACGAGCGCCGACGTCGATGTCGACTTGCCGACACCGGGCGAGCCGGTGAGCCCGACGACGTACGCGTTGCCGGCGAGCGGCGCCAGCGCCGCCATCACTTCCCGCAGCTGCGGCGACGCCCCCTCGACCAGTGAGATCAGCCGGGCCACGGCCCGCGGCCTGCCCTTGCGGGCCTGCGCCACCAGGGAGGGGACGTCCTGCATCACAGCTCCGTTCGCTACGTACGACTCACTGCGGCGGCCGAGCGAAGGCCTAGGCCTTGGCCACCTTGACGATCAGGGCGTCGCCCTGGCCACCGCCACCGCACAGCGCGGCCGCGCCCACTCCGCCGCCCCGCCGCCGCAGTTCCAGGGCGAGGTGCAGCACGAGGCGGGCGCCGGACATCCCGATCGGGTGACCCAGGGCAATGGCGCCGCCGTTGACGTTCACCCTTTCCGAGGACACCCCGAGGTCCTTCATTGACTGCACGGCGACGGCCGCGAAGGCTTCGTTGATCTCGATCAGATCGAGGTCCGAGACCGACAGGCCCTCCTTCTTCAGGGCATGCTGGATCGCGTTCGAGGGCTGCGACTGGAGCGAGCTGTCCGGCCCGGCCACGTTGCCGTGCGCGCCGATCTCCGCGATCCAGGCGAGGCCCAGCTCCTCGGCCTTGGCCTTGGACATGACGACGACCGCGGCGGCGCCGTCGGAGATCTGCGAGGCCGTGCCCGCGGTGATCGTGCCCTCCTTGCCGAAGGCCGGGCGCAGCTTGCCGAGCGACTCGACCGTGGTCTCCGGGCGGATGCCCTCGTCCTGCGAGAAGAGGACCGGGTCGCCCTTGCGCTGCGGGATCTCGACCGGGGTGATCTCGGCCTCGAACAGGCCGTTCTTGCGGGCGGCGGCGGCACGCTGGTGGGAGAGCGCGCCCACCTCGTCCTGCTCGGGGCGGCGGATGCCGAGCCGGGTGTTGTGCTTCTCCGTGGACTCGCCCATGGCGATGCCGTCGAAGGAGTCGGTCAGGCCGTCGTGCGCCATCGAGTCGATCATCTCGATCGCGCCGTACTTGTGGCCCTCGCGGGACTTCGGGAGCAGGTGCGGGGCGTTGGTCATCGACTCCTGACCGCCGGCCACCACGACGTCGAACTCGCCGGCGCGGATCAGCTGGTCGGCGAGGGCGATGGAGTCGAGGCCCGAGAGACACACCTTGTTGATGGTGAGCGCGGGAACGTTCATGGGGATGCCCGCCTTGACGGCGGCCTGGCGCGCCGGGATCTGCCCTGCCCCGGCGGTGAGCACTTGGCCCATGATCACGTACTGGACCTGGTCGCCTCCGATGCCCGCGCGGTCCAGCGCGGCCTTGATCGCGAAGCCCCCCAGGTCCGCACCCGAGAAGGACTTCAGCGAGCCGAGGAGGCGGCCCATGGGCGTGCGAGCGCCCGAGACGATCACTGAGGTGGTGCCGGTCGTTCCTGCCATGTGCGACGACCCCTTGGGAGGAGAGGAGTTAACGAGGGTTTATCTGAATGTACTGAGCAGTACCCCCGCCGTCACCGTGCGGCAGGTGTGATCGCGCGCACGTTGCGTAATCACCGCATGAAGCGCTGCACTTGAACCATGCTGACGCGAATCGATCACATCGGGATCGCCTGTTTCGACCTCGACAAGACCGTCGAGTTCTACCGCGCGACGTACGGATTCGAGGTGTCCCACACCGAGGTCAACGAGGAGCAGGGCGTGCGCGAGGCCATGCTCAAGATCAACGAAACCGACGACGGAGGCGCCTCCTACCTGCAGCTCCTCGAACCGACCCGCGACGACTCCGCGGTGGGCAAGTGGCTGGCCAAGAACGGCGAGGGCGTCCACCACATCGCCTTCGGCACCGCCGACGTGGACGGCGACGCCGCGGCCGTCAAGGACAAGGGCGTACGCGTGCTCTACGAAGAGCCCCGGATCGGCTCCATGGGCTCGCGCATCACCTTCCTGCACCCGAAGGACTGCCACGGAGTCCTCACCGAACTTGTCACTTCGGCACCTTCCGAGGCCCTGGAGCACTGACCTCCGTATATCTGGGCCGGTAGGGTGAGGGGCGGCCGTCCGAAGTTTTGGGCGGCCACATGCCGGGGTCCGGGTTTCGGGGGACGAGCGTCGGGGCAGCAGCCCATGCTCCACTGTTGATCTGACACCATTCCCCCGGGGGCCTCGTCCGGCGGATGGACGGGGCTCGTTGGAGAGACGTGCGACCAGGGTTGGGGTATCCCCTGCTCGACGAGCTTGGGGAAGGATGGGACCGCGCAGTGCGGGGCTACGAACGCCAAGAGAACTCGCGGGCTGAGACCGACAGTCTGTCCCGGTTCGAGGCCGAGATGGACCGGCTGAAGACCGAGCGGGAGAAGGCCGTCCAGCACGCCGAGGACCTCGGCTACCAGGTCGAGGTGTTGCGCGCCAAGCTGCACGAGGCGCGCCGCAACCTCGCGTCCCGCCCTGCCTACGACAGCGCGGACATCGGGTATCAGGCCGAGCAGATGCTCCGCAATGCCCAGATCCAGGCCGACCAGCTGCGCACCGACGCCGAGCGCGAGCTGCGCGACGCCCGTGCCCAGACCCAGCGCATCCTCCAGGAGCATGCCGAACAGCAGGCCCGCCTGCAGTCCGAGCTGCACGCCGAGGCCGTCTCCCGCCGCCAGCAGCTCGACCAGGAGCTGGCCGAGCGCCGCCAGACCGTCGAGTCGCACGTCAACGAGAACGTGGCGTGGGCCGAGCAGCTGCGGGCCCGTACCGAACAGCAGGCCCGCCGCCTCCTCGACGAGTCGCGCGCCGAGGCCGACCAGGCACTCTCCGCCGCCCGCGCCGAGGCCGCCCGGATCGCCGAGGAGGCGCGCCGCCGGCTGGCCGGTGACGCCGAGGCCGCCCGCGCCGAGGCGGAGGCGATCCTGCGCCGCGCCCGCACCGACGCCGAGCGCCTCCTGAACGCCGCGTCCACGCAGGCCCAGGAGGCCACCGACCACGCCGAGCAGCTGCGCTCCACCACGGCGACCGAGTCCGAGCAGGCGCGCCGGCAGGCCGCCGAGGCGAGCCGGGCCGCCGAGCAGCGGATGGCCGAGGCCGAGACGGCGCTGCGCGCGGCGCGCGCCGAGGCGGAGAAGGTGCTCGCCGAGGCCAAGGAGACCGCCTCCAAGCAGCTCTCGGCCGCCGAGGGCGCCAACGAACAGCGCACCCGCACCGCCAAGGAGCAGGTCGCCCGGCTGGTCGGCGAGGCCACCAAGGAGGCCGAGTCCACCAGGGCCGAGGCCGAGCAACTGGTCGCCGACGCCCGCGCGGAGGCCGAGAAGCTGATCGCGGACGCCGCCGAGAAGGCGCGCACGATCACCGCCGAGGAGACCGCGGGCCAGCTCGCGAAGGCCGCGCGGACCGCCGAGGAGGTCCTCGACAAGGCCTCCAAGAACGCCAAGGAGACCACGAAGGCCGCCACCGAGGAGGCCGAGCGGATCCGCTCCGAGGCGGAGACCGAGGCCGACCGGCTGCGCGCCGAGGCGCACGACATCGCCGAGGAGCTCAAGGGCGCGGCGAAGGACGACACCAAGGAGTACCGCGCCAAGACCGTCGAGCTGCAGGAGGAGGCGCGCCGGCTGCGCGGCGAGGCCGAGCAGCTGCGCGCCGACGCGGTCGCCGAGGGCGAGCGCATCCGCGGCGAGGCGCGGCGCGAGGCGGTCAAGGAGATCGAGGAGGCGGCCAAGTCCGCCGAGGAGCTGCTCGCCAAGGCGAAGGCCGACGCCGAGGAGCTGCGCACCGCCGCGACCACCGAGAGCGAGCGGGTCCGCGCGGAGGCCGTCGAGCGCGCCACGACCCTGCGCACGCAGGCAGAGGAGACCCTGGAGCGCACCCGCGCGGAGGCCGATCGCCACCGCGAGGAGGCCGCCGAGCAGGCCGAGGCGACGAAGTCCGAGGCCGAGGAGGCCGCGCGGGCGCTGCGCGAGGAGACCGAGCGGGCCATAGCGGCACGACAGGCGGAGGCCGCCGAGGAGCTGACGCGGCTGCACACGGAGGCCGAGGAGCGTCTTTCCGCCGCCGAGCAGGCGCTGACCGACGCCCGCGCGGAGGCCGAGCGGATCCGCGGTCAGGCCACCGAGGAGACCGACCGGCTGCGTGCGGAGTCCGCCGAGCGGATCCGCACGCTGCAGGCGCAGGCCGAGACCGAGGCGGAGCGGCTGCGCACCGAGGCCGCCGCCGACGCCTCGCAGGCCCGCGCGGAGGGCGAGAACATCGCCGTACGGCTGCGTTCGGAGGCAGCCGCCGAGGCCGAGCGGCTCAAGACCGAGGCGCAGGAGTCCGCCGACCGGGTCCGCGCGGAGGCCGCTGGCGCCGCCGAGCGGGTCGCCGCGGAGGCCGCCGAGGCGCTGGCCGCGGCCCAGGAGGAGGCGGCCCGGCGCCGCCGCGAGGCCGAGGAGACGCTGGGCTCCGCGCGCGCGGAGGCCGACCAGGAGCGCGAGCGCGCCCGCGAGCAGAGCGAGGAGCTCCTCGCCTCCGCACGCAAGCGCGTCGAGGAGGCGCAGGCCGAGGCGGTCCGCCTCGTCGAGGAAGCCGACCGCCGCGCCACCGAGATGGTCTCGGCCGCCGAGCAGACCGCCCAGTCCGTACGGGACTCCGTGGCCGGGCTGCACGAGGCGGCGCAGGAAGAAGTCGCGGGGCTGCGTTCGGCCGCCGAGCACGCCGCGGAGCGCACCCGGACGGAGGCGCAGGAGGAGGCCGACCGCGTCCGCGCCGACGCCTACGCCGAGCGGGAGCGCGCCACCGAGGACGCGGGCCGCGTCCGGCGCGAGGCCGCGGAGGCGTCCGAGGCGGCGAAGTCCCTGGCCGAGCGGACGGTTTCGGAGGCCATGGCGGAGGCCGAGCGGATGCGCTCGGACGCCTCGGACCACGCCCAGCGGGTGCGTACGGAGGCGTCCGACACCATCGCGCAGGCCGAGCAGGACGCGTCCCGTACGCGCGCCGACGCCCGGGAGGACGCCAACCGCATCCGCGGCGACGCCGCGACCCAGGCCGACCAGCTGATCGGCGAGGCCCGCAGCGAGGCCGAGAAGCTGCAGAACGACACGATCGCGGAGGCCGAGCGCGTCCGCACGGAGGCCGCCGAGCAGGCCGAGCGGCTGCGCGCGGAGTCGACGGCACAGGCCGAGCGGCTGCGTGCCGAGTCGACCGCCGAGGCCGAGCGGCTCACGGCGGAGACCGTCACCGAGGCCGAGCGGGTGCGCGCGGAGTCGGTGGCGAAGGCCGAGCGGCTCATCGCGGACGCCTCCGGCGACGCGGAGCGGCTGCGCGCCGAGGCCGCCGAGACGGTCAACTCCGCGCAGCAGCACGCCGAGCGGATCCGCAGCGACTCCGAGCGGCTCAAGGCGGACGCGGCGCGCGAGGCCGAGCGGCTCACGTCCGAGGCGCGCGACGAGGCGGAGCGGACCCTCGACGAGGCCCGCCAGGCCGCCAACAAGCGCCGTCAGGAAGCCGCCGAGCAGGTCGACACGCTCATCACGGAGGCCGCGTCGGAGGCCGACAAGCTGACCTCCGACGCGCAGGAGAAGGCCCTCAAGGCGACCACGGAAGCCGAGGCGCAGGCCGACACGATGGTCGGCGCGGCCCGCAAGGAGGCCGAGCGGCTCGTCGCCGAGGCGACGGTCGAGGGCAACTCCCTGGTGGAGAAGGCCCGTACGGACGCCGACGAGCTGCTGATCGGCGCCCGCAGGGACGCCACCGCCATAAGGGAGCGCTCGGAGGAGCAGCGCGACCGCCTCACCGCCGAGATCGAGGAGCTGCACGAGCGCGCCCGCCGCGAGTCCGCCGAGACGATGAAGACCGCGGGCGAGCGCTGCGACGCGCTGGTCAAGGCCGCGGAGGAGCAGCTCGCCGAGGCGCAGGCGAAGGCCAAGGAGCTGCTGTCGGACGCCACTTCCGAGGCGAGCAAGGTGCGGATCTCCGCGGTGAAGAAGGCCGAGGGCCTGCTGAAGGAGGCCGAGGCGAAGAAGGCCGCGCTGGTGGGCGAGGCCGAGCGGATCCGGGCCGACGCCGAGGAGGAGGCGACGCGTACGGTCGAGGAGGGCAAGCGCGAGCTGGAGGTCCTGGTCCGCCGTCGGGAGGACATCAATGCGGAGATCTCCCGTGTCCAGGACGTCCTTGAGGCGTTGGAGTCCTTCGAGGCCCCGTCAGGCGGTGCGAAGCCGGGGGCCGGTGGCGGCTCCGGAGCGGGCGGCGTCAAGGCCGGGGCCGCGGCGGGGTCGACACGATCGGGTGGCAAGCAGTCGGAGGGCTAGCCAAAGAGCATCTGCCGTGCTCTGTAAGGACCTTTGGCCCTGTCGCTGGCAAGTGCTCTGGCGGTTAGCCACTCAAAAGGGGTGTCATTCTCCAGATCAAACGGGCATCTGCTCGATGACACGCCGCCTTGACCCCTAGGATTCCCTCTATCACCTCACCGGTCTCATTCGACAGGAACCCCATGAGCGACACTTCCCCCTACGGCTTCGAGCTTGTGCGGCGTGGGTACGACCGCGCTCAGGTGGACGAACGTATCTCCAAGCTCGTCTCCGACCGTGACAGCGCTCTTGCCCGTATCACTGCTCTGGAAAAGCGCATCGAGGAACTGCACCTCGAGACGCAGAACGCCCAGGCCCAGGTTGCCGACGCCGAGCCGTCGTACGCCGGTCTCGGTGCCCGCGTCGAGAAGATCCTCCGCCTCGCCGAGGAGGAGGCGAAGGACCTGCGCGAGGAGGCCCGTCGCGCGGCCGAGCAGCACCGTGAGCTCGCCGAGTCCGCGGCCCAGCAGGTGCGCAACGACGCCGAGTCGTTCGCCACCGAGCGCAAGGCCAAGGCCGAGGACGAGGGCGTCCGGATCGTCGAGAAGGCCAAGGGCGAGGCGAACGCCCTGCGTGGCGAGGCCCAGAAGGACGCGCAGTCCAAGCGCGAGGAGGCGGACGCCCTCTTCGAGGAGACCCGCGCCAAGGCCGCCCAGGCCGCCGCGGACTTCGAGACGAACCTCGCCAAGCGCCGCGAGCAGTCCGAGCGCGACCTGGCGTCGCGTCAGGCCAAGGCGGAGAAGCGCCTCGCGGAGATCGAGCACCGCGCGGAGCAGCTGCGTCTGGAGGCGGAGAAGCTGCGGACCGACGCCGAGCGCCGGGCCCGTCAGACCGTCGAGACCGCCCAGCGCCAGGCCGAGGACATCGTGGCCGACGCGAACGCCAAGGCGGACCGGATCCGCTCGGAGTCCGAGCGCGAGCTCGCGGCCCTGACGAACCGGCGCGACTCGATCAACGCGCAGCTCACCAACGTGCGCGAGATGCTGGCGACGCTCACCGGCGCGGCCGTGGCCGCCGCCGGTACGCCCGCCGACGACGAGCCGGTCTCGCGTGGCGTTCCCGCGCAGCAGACCCGCTGAAGCGGTCCGTCGGAGCAGCGAAGCCCCCCGCCACCGAGTGGCAGGGGGCTTTGTCCCGTTCTAGCGTGGGCGCATGATCGAGCTCCAGGGGCTGACCAAGCGGTACGGCGAGAAGGTGGCCGTCAACGAGCTGACCTTCACCGTGCGCCCCGGCATGGTCACCGGCTTCCTCGGCCCCAACGGCGCGGGGAAGTCCACGACCATGCGCATGATGCTCGGCCTCGACAACCCCTCGGCCGGCTCGGTGCGCATCGACGACCGGCAGTACGCGCAGCTGAAGGATCCGCTGAAGTACATCGGCGCGCTGCTCGACGCGAAGGCGATGCACGGCGGCCGCAGCGCCTACAACCATCTCCTCTGTCTGGCGCAGAGCAACGGCATTCCGCGGGCCCGGGTCTCCGAGGTCCTCGACACGGTCGGTCTGACCGCCGTCGCCAAGAAGAAGGCCAAGGGCTTCTCGCTCGGCATGGGCCAGCGGCTCGGCATCGCGGGCGCGCTGCTCGGCGACCCCGAGATCCTGATGTTCGACGAGCCGGTCAACGGCCTCGACCCCGAGGGCATCCACTGGATCCGGAACCTGATGAAGTCCCTTGCCGCCCAGGGCCGTACGGTCTTCGTCTCCTCGCACCTGATGAGTGAGATGGCGCTCACCGCCGACCACCTCGTCGTCATCGGGCAGGGCCGGCTCCTGGCCGACATGTCGATGTCGGAGTTCATCCGCCAGAACTCACGGTCGTACGTCAGACTCCGCTCCCCGCAGCGCGAACGTCTCCTCGACGTCCTGCACGAGGCGGGCATCACCGCCGTCGAGGCGGGCAACGGCGCCCTCGAAGTGGACGGGACGCCCTCGGAGCGGCTCGGCGAGCTCGCCGCGAGCCACCAGCTCGTCCTGCACGAACTGAGCCCCCAGCAGGCCTCGCTGGAGGAGGCCTTCATGCAGCTCACCGCCGAGTCGGTCGAGTACCACGCGCACACGGACGACAGATCGGCCGATCCGCCGCCGCCCGCCGGCTGGGGCGACGGCTGGCAGCAGCAGAAGGGGGTCTGAGCGATGGCCGCCGCACAAGTGCTGAAGTCGGAGTGGACCAAGATCCGCTCGGTCTCGTCGACCGTCTGGACGCTCGGTCTCGCCGTCGTCGTCACGATCGCGCTGGGCATGCTGATCAGCATCCTGTCCAAGAACGACTACGACAGCCTGGACACCGAGGACAAGCTGACGTTCGACCCGACCTTCATCAGCTTCGCCGGGATGTCGCTCGGCCAGCTCGCGATGATCGTCTTCGGGGTGCTCGTCGTGTCGAACGAGTACAGCACCGGCATGATCCGCACCTCGCTCGCCGCGGTACCGCAGCGCGCCACCTTCCTGTTCGGCAAGATCGCCGTCGCCACGCTGCTCGCGTTCGTGGTGGGCCTGGCGACCAGCTTCATCACCTTCTTCGTCGGCCAGGCGATGCTCGGGCAGTACAAGGCCCAGATCGGCGACCCCGGCGTGCTGCGCGCCGTGATCGGCGGCGCCCTCTACATGACGCTGATCGCGATGTTCTCGATGGGCGTCGCGGCGATGCTGCGCAGCCCGATGCTCTCGCTGGGCATCCTGATGCCGTTCTTCTTCCTGATCTCCAACATCCTCGGCAACGTCTCGGCGACCAAGAAGATCGGCCGCTTCCTGCCCGACCAGGCCGGCAGCAAGATCATGCAGGTCAAGACGCCGTTCGACGACGACACCCCGTACGGGCCGTGGGGCGGCCTCGGGATCATGCTGGTGTGGGTGGTGGCCGCGCTGATCGGTGGGTACGTACTGCTGAAGAAGCGGGACGCGTGATCGCGGCGTTCCGACGGGCGTACGGCCGATGCGTCGGGCGGGAGCGTACGGCAGAGGGGCCACAGGGGGGCGTGTGACGGCGCAGGGCCGCGGACTCGCGGCGCTCGGTCTCGACGGGGTGCCCGCCCTGCAGCCCCTCACCTACCCCGGACTGCCGGTCACGGTCCCCTCCCTGCTCACCGGCGCCGAACTGCTGCCGCTCCTGGCCCGGCGGGGCGGGCTCGGCGCGTGGACCGTCGACGGGGGCCACCGGCCCCACCTCGCGCTGGACGACGTCCTCGACGGCCTCGGGCAGCCGCCCGTCGCCGGCCGGCTGCCCGTGATCGCCGTCGGCTCGAACGCCTCCCCCGGGCAGCTCGCCCACAAGCTCGCCCGGCTCGGCGTGCCCGGCGCCGTGCCGATGGTGCCGGTGCGGCTGCGCGGCATCGGGGTCGGCCACTCCGCCCACATCGGCCGCGCCGGGTACGTCGCGGCCGCCCCCTACACCGCCCCCGAGGCGCACGGCACGCTCGTCGTCTCCTGGCTCGACCCGGCCCAGCTGGCCGCGGTCGACGCCACGGAGCTGCCCAATTACCGGCGGGTGGCGCTGCCCGGAGGGGCGTACGGGATGGTCCTGCCGACCGGCGAGCGGCTCGACGCGGCCCAGGTCTACGTGAGCGTGCGCGGGCTCCTCGCCGACCCGGCCACCGGACTGCCCCGGCCGGGCGGCGGCGACCAGGCGGCGCTCCTCGACCGGCTCCTCGACGCCTCGCCGCGGCTGCGCGAGCTGCTCGGGCCGGACGCCGCGACATGGGTGCGCCGTGCCGCGGGCGACCCGGAGCTGCGTGCACGGGGCACGCTTCTCTTCGCCGAGGAGGGCTGGGTGCTGCCCTGGACGGAACTTAACGCTCCGCCCGGCTGACCCCGGCCCTGGCCCCTCCCCCGCTCTTGAGTTCTGCTCGCTCTTGGCTGGAACCGTCAGCTCCCCGTTATCCTCCTAACCCTTACGGGGGCGTGTGCCCCGACGTCCTGAACCATTCGATGGGTGCGGAGAATGATCGAGGCAGTCGGCCTGACGAAGCGCTACGGCGCCAAGACAGCCGTGTACAACCTTTCCTTCCAGGTGCGGCCCGGTACCGTCACCGGCTTCCTCGGGCCCAACGGCTCCGGCAAGTCGACGACGATGCGCATGATCCTCGGGCTCGACGCTCCCACCACCGGGCAGGTGACGATCGGCGGCTACCCGTACCGCAAGCTCCCGAACGCGCCCCGCCAGGTCGGCGCGCTGCTCGACGCCAAGGCGGTGCACGGCGGCCGGCACGCCCGCAACCACCTGCTCTGCCTCGCACAGCTGTCCGGCATCCCGGCCCGCCGGGTCGACGAGGTGCTCGGCGTCGTGGGTCTGCAGGACGTGGCGAAGAAGCGCTCCAAGGGCTTCTCGCTCGGCATGGGCCAGCGGCTCGGCATCGCGGCGGCGCTCCTCGGCGACCCGCAGGTGCTGCTCTTCGACGAGCCGGTCAACGGCCTCGACCCCGAGGGCATCCTCTGGGTCCGCAACCTGATGAAGTCCCTCGCCGCCGAGGGCCGTACGGTCTTCGTCTCGTCCCACCTGATGAGCGAGATGGCGCTGACCGCCGAGCACCTCATCGTCATCGGCCGCGGCCAGCTCCTCGCCGACATGAGCGTCAAGGACTTCATCTCGCACAACTCCGCGGACTTCGCGCGGGTGCGGACCCCGGACACCGAGCCCCAGCAGCGCGAGAAGCTGACCGCCGCGCTGACCGAGGCGGGCGGCCAGGTGCTGCCGGAGGCGGACGGGGCCCTGCGCGTGACCGGCCTGCCGCTCCCCCGCATCAGCGACCTCGCGCACGACGCGAACGCCCGCCTGTGGGAGCTCTCCCCGCACCAGGCCTCCCTCGAAGAGGCGTACATGCGGATGACGCAGGGCGCCGTCGACTACCGCTCCACCGCCGACCAGCGCGCCGGCTTCGAGCAGCAGGCGCCGCCCGGCGCGCTGCCGCCGGGCGGACCGCAGCCGCCAGTGCCCGGCCAGGGCCAGCCCGGCTGGTACGCCCCGCCGCCGCCCCAGCAGGGCGGTCAGCCCTTCGCGCCGCCGCAGGGACCGGGCGCCCCCGGGACGCCGAACCCGTACGCGACGGCGCCCCAGCAGCCCCCGGCCGCAGCCCCGGCCGCCCCCGCGGCCCCCGCCCCCGCAGCCCCGGCCCCCGACATGACCAAGCGCGACAGCGAGGACCAGCGATGACCACGCCTCCGACTCCGCAGCCGCAGCCGCAGCCGCAGGCACAGCCCCAGCAGGCGTACGCACAGGCGGGCGCCCCGATGCCGGGCGCACCCGCACAGGGCGCCCCGATGCAGGCAGGCCCGATGCCGGGCGTCCCCGCGGCCCCCGCGCCCGCCGCCCCCGCGCCGCCCTCCGCCTGGCAGCAGGCGATGGCCAACGCCTACACCTCGCCGATCCCGGTCAAGAAGACCCACCTCGGCAACGCCCTCGCCTCCGAGTGGACGAAGATCAAGTCGGTCCGCTCCACGATGTGGACCCTCGGCGTCTTCCTGCTCCTGGTCATCGGCATCGGTCTGCTCGCCGTCGCGAACACGGACCCGGCCGACTACGCGGACATGCCGTTCACCGTCCCGGCCTTCTTCGGCCTGATGCTCGGCCAGATCTGCCTGATCACGCTCGGCGTGCTTGTCACCTCGTCCGAGTACGGCACGGGCATGATCCGTACGACGTTCACCGCGTCCCCGCAGCGCCACCGCGTCCTCACGGCGAAGATCCTGATCTTCTTCGTGGTCGCGTTCGTCGTCTCCGCCGGCTCCATCCTGCTGGTGGGCCTCACGGCGTCGGCCGTCAACAGCGGCCCGGAGGCGGGCGACCTGCCGTGGGCCGGCACGGTCTTCAAGGGCGGCCTGTACGTCTCGCTCCTCGGCGTGCTCGCGCTCGCCGTCGGCTCCATGCTGCGGCACTCCGCGGGCGCCATCACGGCGATGCTCGGCGTGGTGCTGCTGCCCGCGATCCTGGGCGGCTTCCTGATGATCTGGGAGAGCACGCAGCCGCTCGGCGAGAAGATGAACGACTACAACGCCATCACCGCCCTCGCCAAGGTCTTCGGCGCGGACGAGACCGGCGGCAGCGGCGGCTCGCAGCTGATGCTGCTCGTGGTCGTCACGGCCCTCGCCGTCGCGGGCGCCTTCGCCCTCCTGGAGAAGCGCGACGTGTAAGACGCGCCATCCGAGGGGGAGTTCAGTACCTCGGCGCGTTACGGGACCGCTGCACCCGCGTGGTGCGGCGGTCCTTCGCGTTCCAGCACGCCTTGTGCCAGTGCCTGCGCTCGTCCACGCCCGAGTGCTCCGGCCACGCCACCACGTGCGCGAGCCCCGAGGGGATCTCCTGGTCGCATCCCGGGCAGCGGTACCGCTTGCCCGCCGCGCTCGCGCCCGCCACATGGCGCACGCTCCACTCCTCGCCCTGCCAGCTCTCGGCGCTCTGGAAGCCGCCGTAGCGGCCGGACGGTTCCGCGTCCGCGGACGTCCTCGGCTCTCCGGCGCCCTTGGGGCGGTTGCGACGCGGGGACACGAAACACCTCACGGGCTGTACGGCGGTCAGGAGGGTGACCAGCCTACGCGCCGCGCCGAGGGGCGGCCGTCCCGCGCGGGACGGCCCGATCCCGGCCACTGCACGGAAAATCCAACAATCTTTCTGCCAGGCCGTGCCTTTGGCACGTGTCACGCGTTGTTGCCCGTAGGGGGAGTGCCTGCGTCGGCGCCAAGGAGGCAGGAGTTCGATGCGTGTAGGTAGTTTTGTTCTCGCCGCTCAGTTTCCCGGACAGGGGCAGGGGGAGGCGCTGCACCGTGCGGTGCGGTCCGCCGAGGTGGCCGAGGAGGCGGGGCTCGACTCCGTCTGGCTCGCCGAACACCACTTCGTGCCGTACGGCACCTGTCCGTCGGCGGTGACCCTCGCGGCGCTGCTGCTCGGCCGGACCCGGCGGATCCACGTCGGCACAGCCGTGAGCGTACTCCCGACCGCCCACCCGGTGGCGCTCGGCGAGCAGGCCGCGCTGTTGCACGTGACGTCCGGCGGACGGTTCTCGCTCGGGGTCGGACGCGGCGGCCCGTGGGTGGACCTGGAGGTCTTCGGAGCCGGCCTGGAGGCGTACGAGAAGGGGTTTCCCGACTCCCTCGACCTGCTCCTGCGGTGGCTGCGCGAGCCCCGTGTCGACGGCCGGGGCGAGCGGTATCCCTTCCGCGAGGTCGCCGTCGTCCCGCGTCCGCAGGAGGCCCTCGACGGTTCGGGCGGCAAGGGCCCCGAGGTCGTCGTCGCCTGCACCTCGCCGTCCAGCGTCCGGCTCGCCGCCGAGCGCTGTCTGCCCATGCTGCTCGGCATGCACGTGGGCGACGACGAGAAGGCCGAAATGGTGGCCTTGTGGATTCGCCATGCGCGTGCCTCCGGCCACCCGCCCGAGGACATCACCGCCGCCTCACACGTCTCGGCCGGTGTCGCCCAGGTCGCCGACCGTCGTCCGGAGGCGGCGGAGGTCTTACAGAAGGCCATGCCCGGCTGGCTGAGGCAGGGGCTGGAGGCCCATGTGACCGTCGACGGCCGCCACCGCGCCATGCGGGACCCGCTCGCGTACACCGAACTGCTCTGCGGGCTGCACCCGGTGGGCACCCCGCAGGTGTGCGCGGACCGGCTCGCCGCCACCGCGGAGCGCACCGGCATCACACGCTTCGCCCTGCTCGTGGAGGGCTCGGGCGACCTCGCGGCCACCGAGGAGAACGTACGCAGGCTGGGCGCCGAAGTGCTCCCCCAGCTCGGCTGAGACCCGCCGTCGGCGGTGGAGCTGCCGCTCCGGACTGACACACCTCCCGCGTACGGAGCGGCAGCAACAGACGTCAGCAGTCCCGCAGTTCCGGTGACTGGTTGAGCAACTGGCCCCGGATCGAGGTGAAACGGGCGAGCCGGTCGTCCACCGACGGATCCAGCGGGAAAACCGCCACACGGTGGCAGTTCTGGAAGGCGAGGCGTACGCCGAAGTGCCGCTGCAGGGCACCGCGGATGGCGTCGCTCGCGAGAGCGCGCAGCAGCTGGCCGCGCGCCTGCTCGTCCGGCGGCGGGGTCTGGTTGTCGGCGAACTCGCCGCCGTCAACCTTCAGCTGGGCCACCAGGGAGCTGATCATCTCCCACGCGTAAGGCAGGGAGGTCCGGACGCAGTCGACGAATTCCGCTTCGTCCACCTCGCCTCGCTCGGCCTGTTCCAACAGTGCCGGTGAGACGTCGAGCGACATGGGTTCTCCTCTCGCACCCCCGTGGAGCGGGGGCCTACGGACAGGGATGGAGTCCGCCTACGCAGCGTGCACGGATGACGACCTCTTGCTTCTACGGTAGGCACCGGGCCGTGACCGCACCAGGAGATTGGGCGCATAACCGGCCAGGATCGAACAGGTCCATCGGCGGACAAGTCGCGCGGCCGCGGCCTCGCCGCGGCCCGGCGGCGGGCGAATCGCGTACACCGCCCCGAGTCGAGTAGCGTTGCGCCCCATGCGTCTCGTCATTGCCCGATGCTCCGTGGACTACGCGGGCCGGCTCACCGCCCATCTCCCGTCGGCCCCTCGCCTGATCCTGGTGAAGGCGGACGGCAGCGTCTCCATCCACGCGGACGACAGGGCCTACAAACCGCTCAACTGGATGTCGCCGCCGTGCACCTTGAAGGAGGGCACCGGGGACGACGCGGGCGTGTGGACCGTCGTGAACAAGGGTGGCGAGAAGCTCATCATCACGATGGAGGAGATCCTGCACGACTCCTCGCACGAGTTGGGCGTGGACCCGGGTCTCATCAAGGACGGCGTGGAAGCACACCTTCAGGAGCTCCTCGCCGACCGGATCGAGACACTGGGTGAGGGATATTCGCTCATCCGCCGCGAGTACATGACGGCGATCGGCCCGGTGGACATCCTCTGCCGCGACGCCGAAGGGCAGACCGTCGCCGTGGAGATCAAGCGGCGCGGTGAGATCGACGGCGTCGAGCAACTCACCCGCTATCTGGAGCTGTTGAACCGCGACCCGCACCTGGCGCCCGTCCGGGGCATCTTCGCCGCCCAGGAGATCAAGCCGCAGGCACGCGTGCTCGCCACGGACCGCGGGATCGGCTGCGCGGTCCTCGACTACAACGCGCTGCGCGGCATCGAGGACGACAAGCTGCGGCTGTTCTGACCTGTCGCGGCAGTACCTGTCGCGGGGAGTCCGCAGGAGGGCCGGGTCCTGGTGGACCCGGCCCTTCGTCGTGCGTACGGGACGCTCAGCCCGCCGTCGCCGACGCGCCGTCCGCGCCGTCCGTGTCGCTCGGGGACGCGCCGGAGCGGCTCGCCGAGTCGGAGATCTCGGGCGAGGAGGGGGCGTCGCTGGAGTCGGAAGGGGTCGGCTCCTGCGTGGGCGGGTCCGTCGGCTCGTGCGTCGGCGGGTCGGTCGGCTCGTGCGTGGGCTTGGTGGGCTCGTCGGTGGGCTTGGTCGGCTTGTCCGTCGGCTTCGTGGGCTTGTCGGTCGGCTCGGTCGGCTTGCCGCTCGGGGTGCCGGAGGGCTTGCCGCTGCCGCTCGGACTGCCGGAGGGGTCGGCGGCGCTGCCGCTCGGCGTCGGGTCGTCGGCGGTGCCGGTGACGCCGTCCTCGCCGGGGTCGACGGGGCGGCTCGTGGAGTCCTGCCCGGGCGGGTCGGCGTTGGTGCCGTCGCCCTCGCCCTCCGGGGTCGCCGACTGCTCCGTCTTGACCTTGTCGCCCTGCGGGGCGTCGTTGTCGGAGGTGGCGCCGAGAGTGACGACGGTGCCGAGGACGGCGGCGAGCAGGGCGCCCGCGCCCGCGGCGACGAGGTTGCGCCGGGTGCCGTGGATGATGGAGCGGCGGCTGGGCGCGGGCCCCGGGGCGACGACGGTGGGCGTCACCTTGTGGGTGACCACGGTCTCCGGTTCCGCGGGCGGTACGGGCAGCGCGAAGGCGGCGGGGATGCCGCCGGGGGGCGACGCCGACTCCTCGTGCCGGGCTTCGGGCAGCTCCTCGCCGGCCGTGGCGTCGCCGATCGCGACGGACCGCATGCCGCCCGAGCGGTCGGCGACCAGCGCGAGGGCCCTGCGCCCCGAGATCATGCCGCGCTTGTCGGCGAGCACGCCGCGCAGCCCGATGGACGCCTCCAGCTCGGCGCGGGCCCGGTCGAGCTGCCCGCCGCAGAGCGCGAGGATCCCCAACTCGTGGTGGAAGTACGCCTCTTCGGCGACCTCACCGGCATTGCGCGCCGCCTCCTGGCCGGACCTGAGGGCCCGCTCCCAGGCGGCCCAGTCGAGCCCCCCGGCGAAGGCGGGCGCCGCGGTCCTGGCGAGCAGCACGGCGGCGCCGCTCTCCGTGGCGACCAGGGCGGCGAGCGCGGCCTGCACGGCGTCCGCCTCGGCGGCGACCCGCTCCGGGGAGACCGAGGGGTGCCCGGCCCACCAGGCGTAGTGCTGGGCGGCGGCCAGGGCGTGGGCGGCCGCGTCGTCGGCGTACCCGACGGATTCCAGTTGGGTCCGCACCCCGGCGGCGAGGCGGTAGTGCGCGCCGACCGGGGTGACCAGGGCGCAGCTCACCAGCTCGGCGAGGGCGGCGTCGGCGTGGGTGTCGCCGACGAGGGCGGGCAGGTGGGCCTGGTGCGGCAGCTCGCCGCCGAGGGCGACGGCGAAGGTCAGCGTGGCGCGGGCGGCCGGGCTCAGGCGTGAGGCGAGCAGAGCGGCGGGCGCGGCGCCGTCGGCGAGCGAGGGCAGCGGTACGTCCGGTGCGTCGTCGTCGAAGGGCGCGTCGGCCGGGGCGCCGTCGAAGGGGCCGTGCTCCTCGAAGGCGTGCGGGTCGGCGCGGAGCTGGTCGCGCTGGCGGAGCAGGGCGCCGGCCTGGGCGAAGCGCAGCGGCAGTCCCTCGGACTCGAACCACAGGTCGCCGGCCCAGTTGGCCTCCTCGTCGTCGAGGATCCGGCCGACGGCGCGCTCCAGGAGTTCGAGGCCGCCGCCCCGGCCGAGGCCGCCGAGGAAGACCTCTTCGAGGTGGGAGTCGGCGGAGGGCGCGGCGACGTCGGGGGTGGCGGCGACGAGGAAGGCGCACTCGGGGGTGGCGTCGAGCAGCTCGTCGAGTCCGGCGCCGCCGAACTCCAGGTCGTCGAGGACGACGACGGCGCCGATGTCGCGGACGAGTTCGAGCAGCAGGCCGCGCTCGGGGCGGTGCAGCGGAGCCTCGTAGACGACCGCGAAGAGGTCGTGGAGGAGTTCGGTGGGGGTCCTGCGGTAGCCGGAGAGGCGGACGACGCCGTCGGGCGCGAGGTCGGCGCAGTCGTCCGCGACGGCGTTCAGGAGCGCCGTGCGCCCCGATCCGGCGGGTCCGGTCAGCCGTACGGAGCGGCCGCGGGCCAGGAGCCGTACGAGGCGCTCGCGCTCCTCCTGGCGCTCAAGGAGCGGCAGCCGGGGCAGCGCGGGTCCCGGCGGCACGGGCGGCAGGGCGGCGCGGCGCAGTTCGGCGCGGTCGTCGGCGGTGCGTTTGGCGGGCCGTTCGGGGCGCTCTCCCCCACTCTCGGCTTCGCTCGAGCGGGAGGTGCCCCCAGGCGGGCAGGGTTCGATCTCGCTGCCGTCGACGGGGTTGACGGTGAGCAGGAAGTCGCCGGAGACGAGCCGGACGGTGCGGGCCTGGGCGGGCGCCGGCTGGCCGAAGTCGGGCGTCGCGGGCTCGCGCGGCGGGCGTCCGGGGCCCGGCGTGCCGTCGCCGCGGTCGTCGTCCATGCCGTCGTGGCCGTACTCTTCGGGTCCCCGGTTCATCGGGTTCATGGTCCTAGCCCCCCAGATGCGTGGTGTGCAGAGCCCCCTCCGGCCTTCGTGCACACTGCGCTGTCGCTTCTGGTCCGGTGCCCCCGTGCGGGTTCGTATATCGGTGGCGACCGAACCCTAGACGTTGGCCCAGTATCTCCGGGAGGGCGGGGTGCCGTCCCGTCCGAGACGTCACAGGTTCGTGAGGATTGTGCGCCCTCGGTGTGCTGTCGGGCGGTTCCGGGTGCGATGGGTGCCCGGGCGGTGCGTCAGGCTCTGGGGAGCGATTCGACTCCGATGCCGCCCTCGATGGCGAGGATGCGGTGCAGTCGGGTGGCCACGAGGAGGCGCTGCATCTGGGGCGGCACGTGGCGCAGGACGAGTCTGCGTCCGCACCGCCCGGCGCGGCGGTGCGCGCCCATGATGACGCCGAGTCCCGTGGCGTCCCACGAGTCGAGTTCGGACAGGTCGAGCACCAGGTCGCCGGCGCCGTCGTCGACGGCCGAGTGCAGGACCGTGCGGGCGTCCGCCGCGCTGCGTACGTCGAGGCGGCCCCCGACGACCAGCTGGGCCTGGTCGCCCCTGATGTGCATATGCGCTCCCCGAGAGTGCTGTGTCTGCGGTGACGCCCGATACGTAGGGCGTCTGCGTATGTCACTGCAACTGACTGCCGCGTGGGCGAGGAAGTT
This sequence comes from Streptomyces sp. NPDC005863, assembly GCF_042871345.1. Taxonomy (NCBI): domain Bacteria; kingdom Bacillati; phylum Actinomycetota; class Actinomycetes; order Kitasatosporales; family Streptomycetaceae; genus Streptomyces; species Streptomyces sp. NPDC005863. The sequence goes on from NZ_JBIAII010000001.1 coordinate 463,150, forward strand.
GCCGTCTGTAAGCGAACCGATACCGAATTCACTCCGAGGGGTGACCCGTGGGGCGGCGATGCGCCCGACGGGTCGTCAGACGGCGTACGTCAGTGCTGGTTCAGTGCTTGTAGAACCCCTGCCCGCTCTTGCGCCCGATGTCACCGGCGTCAACCATCCGGCGCATCAGCTCCGGCGGCGCGAACTTCTCGTCCTGGGACTCCGTGTAGATGTTGCTCGTGGCGTGCAGCAGGATGTCGACGCCGGTCAGGTCGGCCGTCGCGAGCGGCCCCATGGCGTGCCCGAAGCCGAGCTTGCAGGCGATGTCGATGTCCTCGGCGGTGGCGACGCCCGACTCGTAGAGCTTCGCCGCCTCGACGACGAGCGCGGAGATCAGACGGGTCGTCACGAAGCCGGCCACGTCGCGGTTGACGACGATGCAGGTCTTGCCGACGGACTCGGCGAACTCCCGGGTGCGGGCGAGGGTTTCGTCGCTGGTCTTGTAGCCGCGCACCAGCTCGCAGAGCTGCATCATCGGCACCGGCGAGAAGAAGTGGGCGCCGACGACGCGCTCCGGACGCTCCGTCACGGCCGCGATCTTGGTGATCGGGATGGCGGAGGTGTTGGAGGCGAGCACGGCGTCGTCGCGCACGAGCTTGTCGAGCGTGCGGAAGATCTCGTGCTTGACCTCGAGCTTCTCGAAGACGGCCTCGACGACGATGTCCGCGTCGGCGACCGCGTCCAGGTCGGTGGTCGTGGTGATGCGGGCGAGCGCCGCCTCGGCGTCGTCGGCCGCGAGCTTGCCCTTGCCCACGAACTTGTCGTACGACGCCTTGATGCCGTCGGTGCCCCGGGTCAGGGCCTCGTCGGTGACGTCGCGCAGGATGACGTCCCAGCCCGCCTGGGCGGAGACCTGAGCGATGCCGGACCCCATGAGTCCGGCTCCGATGACGGCGAGCTTCCCTGCCACTGTTCCGACTCCCCTACCGCTGATCACGCTTGGCTCACACGCTCTTTACGTATGCCTCTTCGGCGCACGTTAGCGGTCGTGAGGTCGCCTGTGGCAGTGAAGTAACGCGCGTCACGTCTCACATGACGGACATCACACCGGTACGCACCCGGTACGTGTCATTCGGCGGCGCGCGGCGCGTAGTTGAGGACCTTCTCGCTCAGCAGGTCCTCCATCTCGTCCAGCAGGCCGAGGGCGTCACGGGAGACTTCGGCCGGCGGCCGGCCCTTGGTCATCTCGTCGCCGATCCACGCCATCAGCGTGCTGTGCACCCAGGAGAGCTGACCCGCGACGAGCCCGGGCAGCGGGTCGCCCTCGGCGGCCCCGGTCTCCTCGGCGAGGGTCCTGGTGAGGTTGTCGAGGGCCTCCTGCTGGATGGCCCAGAGCCGGGAGCGCAGGGCGTGCGCCTCGGTGATGACCTTCATGAAGTCGGCCCAGCCGGGGAAGAGCCCGACGGTCGGCGAGACGCCCTCCACGTCGGTGCGCAGCTCGCGCAGGACGGCGTCGGCCGCGGACTCCCCGGCGCGGCGGCCGCGGACGTGGCGGGAGAGCCGGTCGACGACGTCGCCGCCCCGGTCGAGGAAGAGGTCCTCCTTGGCCGGGAAGTAGTTGTAGACCGTGTTCACGGAGACGTCGGCGGCTTCCGCGACGTCCGCGACGGTCACCGTGACGAAGCCGTGCTCCAGGAAGAGCCCGGTCGCGATGTCCGAGATCCGCTGCTTCGTCTGCCGCTTCTTGCGCTCCCTGAGACCTTCAGCCATGGCCCCACCCTACGGCCCCTTTCTTGGGGAACTGAAAACTTGGGGCGATTGCAGAATTTAAGAGACTCTGTTTTTGTGGTCGCCATGGCAATCATCAGCACGGCCGGACTCACCCGGACCTTCCGGACCAAGCGCGGCCCCGTCGACGCCGTGCGCGGCATCGACCTCACCGTCGCCGCCGGCGAGATCCTCGGCTTCCTCGGACCCAACGGCGCGGGCAAGACGACGACGCTGCGCATGCTGACCACGCTCCTGGCCCCCACCGGCGGCGCGGCCACCGTCGCCGGCCACGACCTGGCCCGCGACCCGGCCGCCGTGCGGCGCGCGATCGGGTACGTGGCCCAGTCGGGCGGCGTCGACCTCAGCATCTCCGTACGCGAGGAACTGGTCACCCAGGGCCGCCTCTACCGCCTGACGAAGGATCACGCCACGGCGCGCGCGAGCGAGTTGGCGGACGACCTCGGCCTCACCGACTTCCTCGACCGCCCCTGCGCGACCCTCTCCGGCGGTCAGCGGCGGCGCCTGGACATCGCCATGGGCCTCATGCACCGGCCCGAGGTCCTCTTCCTCGACGAACCGACGACGGGGCTCGACCCGGGCAGCAGGGCCGACCTGTGGGCGCTGGTGCGGCGGCTGCGCGACGACCACGGCACCACCGTCGTCCTGACCACCCACTACCTCGACGAGGCCGACGCGCTCTGCGACCGCCTGGTGATCATCGACAAGGGCGTCGTGGTCGCCGAGGGCATGCCGAGCGCGCTCAAGCTGCGGTACGGCGGGTCCATCGACGCCTCGCTCCAGGACACGTTCCTTGCGATCACCGGGCGCGACCTCACCCCCAAGGACGCGGCACCGGCCGCCGTCTGAGCCCTCACACCCCACGGGATTCCACCTATGTCTGCGTTTCTCACCGACACCGCGCTGATCTTCGGGCGGTACGCCCGCCAGACCCTGCGCTCCCCGTTCCAGATCCTCTTCGGCGTCCTGATGCCGCTGCTCTACCTGCTCTTCTTCGGCCCGCTCCTGACCGGCCTGCCGCTCGGCTCGCGCGGCGACTCCTGGCAGGTGCTCGTGCCGGGGCTGCTGCTCCAACTCGGCCTGTTCGGCGCCTCGTACAGCGGGTTCGCGCTCATCATCGAGAAGCAGTTCGGGGTGGTGGAGCGGATGCGGGTGACGCCGGTCAGCCGGCTCGCGCTGCTGCTCGGCCGGGTGCTCCGCGACGCCGCGCTCTTCGTCTTCCAGGCGGTGCTGCTCGTCCTCGCGGCCGTGGCGATGGGGCTGCGGGCGCCGCTCGCCGGGATCCTCGTCGGCTTCGCCTTCGTCGGGGTCCTGACGATCGTCCTCGCGTCCCTCTCGTACGCGCTCGCGATGCTCGTCTCCAAGCCGCACGAGTTCGGTCCCGTCGTCAACGCCGTCAGCATGCCCGCGATGCTGCTCTCCGGCCTGATGCTGCCGATGGCGCTCGCGCCCGGCTGGCTGGACGTGCTCTCGCACTTCATGCCGTTCCGCTATCTGGTGGACGCGGTGCGGGCCGCGTACGTGGGTGACTACGCGAGCACGGCGATGCTGTACGGCGTCCTGACGGCGGCGGCCCTCACGCTCGGGTCCGTGACGGTGGGCACACGTGTCTTCCGCAGGGCGGGCGCGTAACTAGGCTGACCCCATGGTCAATCTGACGCGCATCTACACCAGGACCGGCGACCAGGGCACCACCGCCCTCGGCGACATGAGCCGCACCGCCAAGACCGATCTGCGGATCGCGGCGTACGCGGACGCCAACGAGGCCAACGCCGCGATCGGCACGGCGATCGCCCTCGGTCAGCTCGACGCGGAGGTCGTCAAGGTCCTGGTCCGGGTGCAGAACGACCTCTTCGACGTGGGCGCCGACCTCTCCACCCCCGTCGTCGAGGACCCGAAGTACCCGCCGCTGCGCGTCGAGCAGTCCTACATCGACAAACTGGAGGCGGACTGCGACCGCTTCCTGGAGGAGCTGGAGAAGCTCCGCAGCTTCATCCTGCCGGGCGGCACACCCGGCGCGGCCCTGCTGCACCAGGCGTGCACGGTGGTGCGGCGGGCCGAGCGCTCGACCTGGGCCGCCTTCGAGGTGCACGGCTCCGGTGCGGAGAACGGCAGCATGAACCCGCTCACCGCCACCTACCTCAACCGCCTCTCCGACCTGCTCTTCATCCTCGCCCGTACGGCGAACAAGACGGTCGGCGACGTCCTGTGGGTGCCGGGCGGCGAACGGTAGGCCTCACGCCCCGACGGGCGCCTTCTTCGGGAAGAGCGTGTACGTCCCGGCGATGATGACGTTGATCCCGATCACCCACAGCATCCGCTGCTGCCACATCCGCAGCGAGGAGACCTCGCCGTCCCCGCCCACGTACCAGATGGCGCCCTGCAACAGCGCCATCGCGATGAGGGCGGCGAGGACCCAGCGGGCGGCGATCTTCCACTCGTGGACGGCGCGGGCCGCGCCGTACTTCGGGGTCGAAGGGGCGGGGCCGCCCGCGAAGCGGTGGGCGACGCGGACGTCGACCCACTTGACCGTGTAGTGGCCCAGGGCGATCGAGTAGCCGATGTACACGGCGGCCAGGCCGTGCTTCCAGTCCGGCTCGGCGCCGTTCTTCAGGTCGATCGCGGTGACGACGAACAGCAGGACTTCGAGCAGCGGCTCGCACAGCAGCACGGCCACGCTCGCACGCGGCATCTTCGCCCAGTAACGCAGGACGAGCCCGGCGGCCAGCAGCACCCAGAAGCCGGCCTCGCAGATGATGATCAGCGCGACGATCACGACGCTCTCCTCTCGTTCACCCCTCCAGACTTCCGTCGCACCGGGTCACGATCATCGTCGTCAGTGACGAAACGGCACTGCATCCTTCGATGTAGCGGGCGGTTCCTCCCTCAGGACCAGGCAGGCCACCACCCCACCGTGTTGGATGGACGCATGGCCCCGACCCTCCCCCGCCCGCAGCGCGTCGACGTGCAGATCGCCGTGGGCAGCCTGCTGTGCGGGCTCGCGCTGTGGGCGCTCGGCCTCGAGTCGCAGAGCGGCCGGCCGCTGGGCACCCACTGGGCGCTGGTGCCGCTCCTCGTCCTGGCCGGGCTCGAACTGCTGCGCAGCAGCAGACCGCAGTTCGCCCTCGTCGTCGCCACCTTCGCGCTGGTGGCCGACCAGTTCACGGCGGGCAACCTCGCGTCGATCCTGATGTTCACGGACATCATGTACGCGGCCGTCGTCTACGGGACCCCGGCCGCCGCCCGGCGCATCCCGATCACCACCGGCCTCATCACGGTGGCCCTGACCATCGCCTTCCTCGCCTGGTGGCAGGACCCGCAGGCCGTCCTGCTCGGCGTGGCGACCGCGATCGTGGCCTTCACCCCCGCCGCCACCGGCGTCCTGGTGCGCAACCACCGCGAGGCGACGGCCGCGGCCAAGCTGCGGGCCGAACAGACCGCGCTGCTCGCCGAGATGGACCGCGTCCAGGCCGTCTCCGCCGAGCGCGCGCGGATGGCCCGCGAACTGCACGACATGGTCGCGGGCCACCTCTCCGCGATCGCCATCCACTCCACGGCCGCGCTCTCCCTCGACGATCCGGCGACGAGCAGGGACGCGCTCGCCGTCATCCGCGAGAACAGCGTCGAGGGGCTCGCCGAGATGCGCCGCCTCATCGGCATCCTGCGCGACCAGAGCGGCGACCTGGAACCGGCAGCCGCGCCCACCCTGGAGGGCCTGACCGCCCTGCTCGACGGTTTCCGCACCAACGGCCTCGACGTCGCGCTCGACGACGCCCGCACCCCCGCGGGCCCGAAGCTGCCAGCGCCCGTGGAGCTCGCGGCCTACCGGATCGTGCAGGAATCCCTGACGAACGCACTCAAGCACGCCTCGCCCGGCGTCGTCACGGTCGCCATCGAGCAGCTGCCGCGCGCCCTGACGATCCGGGTGAGCAGCCCGTACGGCGATCGCTCGGGGCCCCGCGCGCCGGGCTCGGGAGCCGGGCTCGTCGGCATGCGCGAGCGCACCGAACTCCTCGGCGGCGCCTTCGAGTCGGGCCCCGAGAGCAGCCCCGACGGCAAGGTCTGGAACGTCTGCGCGACCCTGCCCGTCGACCCCGCGGACGAAGGAGCCAAGGAATGATCCGGGTGTTGGTCGCCGAAGACCAGTCGGCCGTGCGCGCGGGGCTGGTGCTGATCCTGCGCAGCGCCCCCGACATCGAGGTCGTCGGCGAGGCCGCTGACGGCGAGGAGGCCGTCGCGCTCGCCCGCGAACTCCGCCCCGACCTGGTCCTGATGGACATCCAGATGCCGCGCATGGACGGGGTGGCGGCGACCCGGCAGGTCGTCGCCGAGCGGCTCGCCGACGTCCTGGTCCTGACCACCTTCGACCTCGACGCGTATGTGTTCGGGGCGCTGCGCGCGGGCGCCGCCGGCTTCCTGCTGAAGAACACCGAGGCGAAGGACCTCCTGGAGGGCGTCCGTACGGTCGCGCGCGGCGAGGGGCTCATCGCGCCGGCCGTCACCCGTCGGCTGATCGCCGAGTTCGGCGCCCCCTCTAGGGCCGTACGGGACCAGAACGCGCCGGACCCGGCCGTCCTCGACAGCCTCACCCGCCGCGAGCGCGAGGTGCTCTCCTGCATCGGCGAGGGCCTGTCGAACGCGGAGATCGCCGCCCGGCTCGCCATGGCGGAGGCGACGGTGAAGACGCACGTCAGCCGGATGCTCGGCAAGCTGGAACTGCGCAGCCGGGTCCAAGCCGCCGTACTGGCGCAGGAGTTGGGCGTCTGACCGGCGCGGCCGAGGTTTCGACCGGCGCGAACCGGCCACTGGTACAGACCTCTTGACCGATGGTCCAGACCTTTCTATTCTCACCGCACTGCGGTGAGCACTCCCCCACGTGTCCACGTGCTCACGGGCGGCGCAGGGTCCCAACCCCTCAGACCCCCCGGAACTCACCCGAGGAGCACTCGTGCGCTTCACTCACAGCACCGCACGCCCGAGAGTCCGATCCAGACACCGGGCCGTGGCGGCGGTCACCACACTGCTGCTCCCGCTCGCCACCCTGGTGGCCCTCGGCGGATCCGCCGAGGCCGCCCCGGACGCCGCGCCCGCGGCCACCGCCACGTACGCCAAGACCCAGGACTGGGGCAACGGCTTCGAGGGCAAGTGGACCATCAAGAACACCGGCACCACCGCGATCAGCTCCTGGAACGTCGCCTGGGACTTCCCCTCCGACACCAAGGTGACCTCCGCCTGGGACGCCACCGTCACCAACTCCGGCACCCGCTGGACCGCCAAGAACCTCGGCTGGAACGGGACGCTCGCCCCCGGCGCCTCGGTCTCCTTCGGGTTCAACGGCAGCGGTCCCGGCGCCCCGTCCAAGTGCGAGCTGAACGGCGCGAGCTGCGACGGCGGCAGCGTCCCCGGTGACAACCCGCCGAGCGCACCCGGCACCCCGACCGCGTCCGGCATCACCGACACCGCGGTCAAGCTCGACTGGAAGGCCGCCACCGACGACAAGGGCGTCAAGAACTACGACGTCCTGCGCGACGGCGCCAAGGTCGCCACGGTCACCGGCACCTCGTACGGCGACACCGGACTGACCGCCGGCACCGACTACTCGTACACCGTCCAGGCCCGTGACACCGCCGACCAGACGGGTCCCGCGAGCGGCGCCGTCAAGGTCCGCACCACGGGCGGCGGCGGCCCCGACCCCGAGCCCGGCGACAAGGTCAAGCTCGGCTACTTCACCGAGTGGGGCGTCTACCAGCGCAACTACCACGCGAAGAACATCGCGACCTCCGGCTCGGCGGACAAGATCACGCACATCAACTACAGCTTCGGCAACGTCCAGGGCGGCAAGTGCACCATGGGCGACTCCTACGCGGCGATCGACAAGGCCTACACCGCCGACCAGAGCGTCGACGGCGTCGCCGACACCTGGGACCAGCCGCTGCGCGGCAACTTCAACCAGCTGCGCAAGCTCAAGGCCAAGTACCCGAACGTCAAGATCCTCTGGTCCTTCGGCGGCTGGACCTGGTCCGGCGGCTTCACCGACGCCATGAAGAACCCGGCGGCCTTCGCCAAGTCCTGCCACGACCTGGTCGAGGACCCGCGCTGGGCCGACGTCTTCGACGGCATCGACCTGGACTGGGAGTACCCGAACGCCTGCGGTCTGTCCTGCGACACCAGCGGCCCGGCCGTCTTCAAGACCATGATGCAGGCCTTCCGCAACGAGTTCGGCGCCAAGAACCTCGTCACCGCCGCCATCTCCGCGGACGGCTCGGACGGCGGCAAGCTCGACCTGGCCGACTACGGCGGCGCCTCGCAGTACGCCGACTGGTACAACGTGATGACGTACGACTTCTTCGGCGCGTGGGACGCGAAGGGCCCGACGGCCCCGCACTCCCCGCTCACGTCCTACCCGGGCATCCCGAAGGAGGGCTTCAACTCCGCCGCCGCCATCGCCAAGCTGAAGGCGAAGGGCGTCCCCTCGGCCAAGCTCCTGCTCGGCATCGGCTTCTACGGCCGCGGGTGGACGGGTGTCACCCAGAAGGAGCCGGGCGGCACGGCCACGGGCGCGGCGCCCGGGACGTACGAGGCGGGCATCGAGGACTACAAGGTCCTCAAGAACTCCTGCCCGTCCAACGGCACGGTGGCCGGGACCGCGTATGCCCACTGCGGCACCAACTGGTGGTCCTACGACACCCCCGCGACGGTGCGGGCGAAGATGACGTGGGCCAAGCAGCAGGGGCTCGGCGGCGCGTTCTTCTGGGAGTTCAGCGGCGACACGGCCAACGGTGAGCTGGTGTCTGCCATCAACGACGGCCTCAAGTAGTCCTCGGGGCCGTTCCACGAACGAAGCCGGGAAGACGGGTTCGCCCCCTGTCTTCCCGGCTTCTCATGTTTCGCGGCTGCGGGTTGTTCGTGGCTGGTCGCGCAGTTCCCCGCGCCCCTGGGAGACTGCGCCTAAGCCACGTTCACGCGCTGGCCCGGCGGTGCCGCCTCCAGCCAGGCCAGGAAACCCGTCAGGGCGTCCTCGCTCATCGCCAGTTCCAGGCGGGAGCCACGGTGCAGACAGCCGAGGACGATCGCGTCGGAGAGCAGGGCCAGTTCCTCCTCGCCGTCCGGCGCGCGCCGGTCCACGACCTCGATGGCCGAGCGCTCCAGGACCCGGCGGGGCCGCGGCGCGTACGAGAAGACGCGGTACCACTCGACCCGGTCGCCGTTGTAGCGGGCGACCCCGTACCCCCAGCCCTTGCCGGAGGTGTCGCCCTTCTCCGGGGCGTTCCAGCGCAGGCTGCAGTCGAAGGTGCCGCCGGAGCGCTGGATCAGCCGGCGCCGCAGTCCGAAGACGAAGAGCCCCACCAACACCAGCACGATCAAAGCAAGTCCGCACACGAGCAGAGTGAGGATCATCGGCACCGACCTCCTCGCCTCTACCGTCGGCCGAAGGGCCGACAACGGACCAACACATTGCACCCGCATTGCCTCAGCCGCGACCCGGTCCGGAATGTTCCCGGACCTGGCCGCGGCTGAGTCACGTTACGCCGCGCGCGCTGAGGTCAGCGCGTCGCCGCACGCAGTCGGACGTCGGCACGCCGCTCGGCGGAGGCGTCGGCCTCCGACTTCGCGCGCTCCAGCGCCCGCTCCGCGCGCTGGACGTCGATCTCGTCGGACAGCTCCGCGATCTCGGCCAGCAGCGACAGCTTGTCGTCCGCGAAGGAGATGAATCCTCCGTGGACGGCGGCGACGACCGTGCCGCCGTCGCTCGTACGAATGGTCACCGGGCCCGATTCCAGCACACCGAGCAGCGGCTGGTGACCGGGCATGACGCCGATGTCGCCGGACGTGGTGCGCGCGACGACCAGGGTGGCCTCACCGGACCAGACACTGCGGTCCGCTGCGACCAGCTCGACATGCAGCTCAGCAGCCAAGGGTGGCTCCTCGGGTCACCACCCGGCGGCTTCGCCGGGTGTTGGGTCAAATTCTAGTGGGCGTACGGAGAGGGGCGGGACACGGCCCCTGCGCGGGGTGTCCCCGCCCCTCTCCGGATCGAGCGAAGGCTCAGGAGACGCCGAGCTCCTTGGCGTTCTTCTTGAGGTCCTCGAGACCACCGCACATGAAGAAGGCCTGCTCGGGGAAGTGGTCGTACTCGCCGTCGCAGATCGCGTTGAAGGCCGTGATCGACTCCTCGAGGGAGACGTCCGAGCCGTCCACGCCGGTGAACTGCTTGGCGGCGTGGGTGTTCTGCGACAGGAAGCGCTCCACGCGACGGGCACGGGCGACGACGAGCTTGTCCTCTTCGCTGAGCTCGTCGATGCCGAGGATCGCGATGATGTCCTGGAGGTCCTTGTACTTCTGGAGGATCCCCTTGACACGCATGGCGGTGTTGTAGTGGTCCTGCGCGATGTAGCGCGGGTCCAGGATGCGGGACGTGGAGTCCAGCGGGTCCACGGCCGGGTAGATGCCCTTCTCCGAGATCGGACGGGAAAGCACCGTCGTCGCGTCGAGGTGGGCGAACGTGGTGGCCGGGGCCGGGTCGGTCAGGTCGTCCGCGGGGACGTAGATCGCCTGCATCGAGGTGATCGAGTGACCGCGGGTCGAGGTGATGCGCTCCTGGAGGAGACCCATCTCGTCGGCCAGGTTCGGCTGGTAGCCCACCGCGGAGGGCATGCGGCCGAGCAGGGTCGAGACCTCGGAACCGGCCTGCGTGAAGCGGAAGATGTTGTCGATGAAGAACAGCACGTCCTGCTTCTGCACATCGCGGAAGTACTCCGCCATGGTCAGACCGGCCAGGGCGACGCGCAGACGCGTGCCCGGCGGCTCGTCCATCTGGCCGAAGACCAGCGCGGTCTTGTCCAGAACGCCGGCTTCCTCCATCTCGACCATGAGGTCGTTGCCCTCACGGGTGCGCTCGCCGACACCGGCGAAGACGGAGACACCGTCGTGCAGCTTGGCCACACGGACGATCATTTCCTGGATCAGCACGGTCTTGCCGACACCGGCACCACCGAACAGACCGATCTTTCCACCCTTGACGTACGGGGTGAGAAGGTCGACGACCTTCAGGCCGGTCTCGAACATCTCGGTCTTGGACTCGAGCTGGTCGAAGGCCGGGGCCTTGCGGTGGATCGTCCAGCGCTCGGCGTCGGCGACCGTGGACGGGTCGTCGTTCAGGACCTCGCCGAGGGTGTTGAACACCCGGCCCTTGGTCACGTCGCCGACCGGCACCGAGATGCCCTTGCCGGTGTCGGTGACGGGCGCCTGGCGGACCAGGCCGTCGGTGGGCTGCATCGAGATCGCGCGGACCACGCCGTCACCCAGGTGCTGGGCGACCTCGAGGGTCAGCGTCTTCTTCTCGCCCGGCGTGGCCGGGTCGTCGACCTGGGCGTGCAGCGCGTTGTAGATCTCCGGCATCGCGTCGACGGGGAACTCCACGTCGACGACCGGGCCGATGACCCGGGCGACGCGGCCCGTGGCAACGGCCGTCTCAACAGTGGTCGTCATTACTTGTCACTCCCCGCGGTCGCGTCGGCCAGGGCTGCTGTGCCGCCGACGATCTCGCTGATTTCCTGGGTGATTTCGGCCTGGCGGGCCGCGTTGGCAAGCCGGGAGAGGCTGTTGATCAGATCCCCGGCGTTGTCGGTCGCCGACTTCATCGCGCGGCGCGTGGCGGCGTGCTTGGAGGCAGCCGACTGGAGCATCGCGTTGTAGATACGGCTCTCGACGTAGCGCGGCAGCAGGGCGTCGAGGACGTCCTCCGCCGACGGCTCGAAGTCGTACAGCGGAAGAAGCTCACCCTTGGTGGGCGACTCCTCCGCGACGTCCTCGAGGCTGAGCGGCAGCAGCCGGCCGTCGATGGCCGTCTGCGTCATCATCGAGATGAACTCGGTGTAGACGATGTGGATCTCGTCCACGCCGCCCTCAGCCGTCTCCTTCTCGATGGCCTCGATCAGCGGCACCGCGACCTTCTTGGCGTCCGCGTACGTGGGCTCGTCGGTGAAGCCCGACCACGACTCCGCGACCTTGCGCTCGCGGAAGTTGTAGTGGGACAGACCGCGGCGGCCGACGATGTACGTGTCGACCTCCTTGCCCTCGGCCTCGAGACGCTCGGTGAGCTGCTCGGCGGCCTTGATGGCGTTGGAGTTGAAGGCGCCGGCCAGTCCGCGGTCGCTCGTGAGGAGCAGAACCGCGGAACGGGTCGCCGTCTCCGCCTCGGTCGTCAGCGGGTGCTTCGTGTTCGAACCAGTGCCGACCGCCGTGACCGCGCGGGTGAGCTCGGTCGCGTACGGCGTGGAGGCCGCCACCTTGCGCTGCGCCTTGACGACGCGCGAGGCGGCGATCATCTCCATCGCCTTCGTGATCTTCTTGGTCGCGGTGACGGATCGGATGCGACGCTTGTAGACCCGGAGCTGGGCTCCCATGAGTCAGGTCCCTTCCTTACGTCACTTGGCGGCGGCCGGAGCGTCCTCGCCGAGAAGCTTCCCGTCCGAGGTCTCGAACTGCTTCTTGAACTCCGCGATGGCGTCGCCGACGGCCTGCAGGGTGTCGTCCGACATCTTGCCGCCCTCCTTGATGGAGGTCATGAGGCCCTGCTCCTTGCGGTGCAGGTACTCCAGGAGCTCGCGCTCGAAGCGGCGGATGTCCTTGACGGGCACCTCGTCCATGCGGCCCGTCGTACCGGCCCACACGGAGACGACCTGGTCCTCGGTCGCCATCGGCTCGTACTGCGGCTGCTTGAGCAGCTCGACCATGCGCTGGCCGCGCTCGAGCTGGGCCTTGGACGCCGCGTCCAGGTCGGAACCGAAGGCGGCGAACGCCTCCAGCTCACGGAACTGGGCGAGGTCCACGCGCAGCCGTCCGGAGACCTGCTTCATCGCCTTGTGCTGCGCGGAACCACCGACTCGGGAGACGGAGATACCGACGTTCAGCGCGGGGCGCTGACCGGCGTTGAAGAGGTCCGACTCCAGGAAGCACTGGCCGTCGGTGATGGAGATGACGTTGGTCGGGATGAACGCCGACACGTCGTTCGCCTTGGTCTCGACGATCGGCAGACCGGTCATCGAGCCCTTGCCCAGCTCGTCCGAGAGCTTCGCGCAGCGCTCGAGCAGACGCGAGTGCAGGTAGAAGACGTCACCCGGGTAGGCCTCGCGCCCCGGCGGGCGGCGGAGCAGCAGGGACACGGCGCGGTAGGCGTCGGCCTGCTTGGAGAGGTCGTCGAAGATGATGAGGACGTGCTTGCCCTCGTACATCCACTGCTGGCCGATGGCCGAACCGGTGTACGGCGCCAGGTACTTGAAGCCGGCCGGGTCGGACGCCGGGGCGGCGACGATGGTCGTGTACTCCAGCGCGCCGGCCTCTTCGAGGGCACCGCGCACGGAGGCGATGGTGGAGCCCTTCTGACCGATGGCGACGTAGATGCAGCGCACCTGCTTGTTCACGTCGCCCGAGCGCCAGTTGTCGCGCTGGTTGATGATCGTGTCGACGGCCAGGGCGGTCTTGCCGGTCTGACGGTCACCGATGATCAGCTGACGCTGGCCACGGCCGATCGGGGTCATCGCGTCGACGGCCTTGTAGCCGGTCTCCATCGGCTCGTGCACCGACTTGCGCTGCATGACCGTGGGGGCCTGCAGCTCGAGGGCGCGACGTCCGCTGGTCTCGATCTCGCCGAGGCCGTCGATCGGGGTGCCGAGCGGGTCGACGACGCGGCCGAGGTAGCCCTCGCCCACGGCGACGGAGAGCACCTCACCGGTGCGCTGCACCGGCTGGCCCTCCTCGATACCGCTGAACTCGCCGAGGACGACGGCGCCGATCTCGCGCTCTTCGAGGTTCAGCGCGAGGCCGAGGGTGCCGTCCTCGAACTTCAGCAGCTCGTTCGCCATCGCCGAGGGCAGGCCCTCGACCTTGGCAATACCGTCGCCGGCGACGGTGACCGTACCGACCTCCTCGCGCGAGGCCGCGTCCGGCTTGTACGCCTGGACAAAGTTCTCCAGCGCGTCCCGGATCTCCTCCGGCCGGATCGTGAGCTCCGCCATCTGGGTTCCCTGCTCTCCTTGTTGGGCCCGAAGTTTTCTTGGGGGGTCTGGGGTCAGCCCCCAGGAATCCTCTGCACGGCCCAACTAGGGCCGTAGGTCGTGCTTGTTGTCTTAACTGCCGGCCACGCGGCGACCGGCTTCCGCGATGCGGTCCGCGACGCTGCCGTTGATGACCTCGTCACCCACCTGGACCGTGATCCCGCCGAGGACCTCGGGGTCCACGTCGAGGTTGAGGTGCATCGGACGTCCGTACACCTTGGCCAGGACGGCGCCGAGACGCTCCTTCTGCCGGTCCGAGAGCGGAACGGCGGAGGTGACGACGGCGACCATGCGGTTGCGGCGGTCCGCGGCCAGCTTGGAGAGGGACTCGAGTCCCTCTTCCAGGCTACGTCCACGCGGCGCGGTCACAAGGCGCTCGATCAGCCGCTCCGTGACGTCCTCGGCGCGGCCGCCGAGCAGGCTGCGCAGCAGCTCGCTCTTGGCCGAACCGGTCGCGGCGCGGTCGGTCAGCGCGGCCCGCAGGCCGGTGCTCGAGGCGACGATCCGGCCGAACCGGAACAGCTCGTCCTCGACGTTGTCCAGCGCGCCCGTCTTCTGCGCACCGGTCAGGTCGGCGAGGTTGGCGAGCTCCTCGATGGCGTCCACCAGGTCACGCGACTGCGACCAGCGCGAGCGCACCATGCCGGCGACCAGGTCGGCGGCCTCGCCGCCCACCTGCCCGGACAGCAGGCGCGCCGCAAGCTCGGCCTTGGCCTCGCCGGACTGCGCCGGGTCGGTCAGGACCCGACGCAGCGAGACCTCGCGGGCGAACAGGGCCGTGACGGCCGCCAGCTCGTCCGCGAGCCGCTTGGCGTCGACCGAGGTGCTGTCCGTCAGCGCGTCGAGGCGCTCGCGCGCGGCGGCCAGGGCCTCGCGGCTCGCTCCGTGCGCTGTCATCGAGCAGCCTCGGCCTTCTCCTCGAGCTCGTCGAGGAAACGGTCGATCGTGCGGCTCTGCCGGGCGTGGTCCTCGAGGGACTCGCCGACGAGCTTGCCGGCCAGGTCGGTGGCCAGCTGGCCGACGTCCTGACGCAGCGCCTGCGCGGCGGCCTTGCGGTCGGCCTCGATCTGGGCGTGCCCGGCGGCGACGATCTCCTCGCGCTGACGCTGGCCCTCGGCCCGCATCTCGGCGATGAGCGTGGCGCCCTGCTCCTGCGCCTCCTGGCGCAGACGCGCGGCCTCGTGCCGGGCCTCGGCGAGCTGAGCCTTGTACTGCTCAAGAACGCTCTGGGCCTCGGTCTGCGCGGCCTCGGCCTTCTCGATACCGCCTTCGATCGCCTCCCGGCGCTCGTCCAGAACCTTGTTGATGTTCGGGAGGAGCTTCTTCCAGAAGAAGAAGAAGACAATGGCGAAGGCCAGTGTGCCGACGAGCAGCTCGGGGCCGGGCGGGATCAGCGGGTTCTGCTTCTCCTCGGCCGCCAGCTGAACCAGGTTGGCGATCACATCAGTGCCTTTCGTCGAAAGTGTCAGCTAGCAGTAATTACTGGCCGAACACGAACGGCATAACGATGCCGATGAGGGCGAGCGCCTCACAGAAGGCGAAGCCCAGGATCTGGTTGGCGCGGATCAGGCCGGCGGCCTCGGGCTGACGAGCGAGCGCCTGCGTGCCGTTACCGAAGACGATGCCGACGCCGATGCCGGGGCCGATCGCGGCGAGGCCGTAACCGATGGAACCGAGGGAGCCGGTGACTTCGCTGGCGGCAAGGGTCTGGAGAGCGGACATGCCGGTTCTTCCTTCTCTTTCATGGACCGGTGGGGGTTGGCCACCGGGCGATCTGGGGGCTTGAGGGCGGGCTGACTCAGTGGTGCTCGGAGACAGCGCCCTGGATGTAGGTGCAGGCGAGGAGCACGAAGACGTACGCCTGAACGGCCTGCACGAAAAGCTCGAAGATGACCATGGCCATGGTCATCACGAAGGAGACGCCGGCGGCCGGGATCATCCAGCTGTTCAGCAGGTACCAGGAGGCCACGGTGAACATGACCAGCATCAGGTGACCGGCGAACATGTTGGCGAAGAGTCGCACGGAGTGGGTGAACGGCCGCACCAGCAGGTTCGAGAAGAACTCGATGAACGACACGAGCCACTTGATCGGGCCGAGCGAGTTGTCGTAACCGGTGACGTTCTTCCAACCACCGACGAAGCCATGGCGCTTGAAGGTCAGCGGCAGCCAGATCAGGTAGACGATCGCCGCGAGCACCACTGGGTAGGCGAAGATCGACGAGACCGGGAACTGGGCCAGCGGAACCACGGACCAGATGTTCATGATCCAGATGAAGAAGAACATCGAGACCATCAGGGGGACGTACTTCTCGCCCTCCTTCTTGCCGAGGGTCTCGTAGACGATGCCTCGGCGTACGAAGTCGTAGCCGGCCTCGCCGATCATCTGCAGCTTGCCGGGGACGAGCTTCGCCTTGCCGAACGCGGCGTAGAAGAACGTCACGACGATGAGCGTCGCCAACAGGGCCAGCAGCATTACCTTGTTGAACTCGAACCCACCGGCCGTGAAGATCGGCTTGAAGAGGAACGAGTGCAGGCCCGGAGCCGGGAAGCCACAGCCGTTGTCGGACATGATCCGACAGCTCCAGTCAAAGGCGAGCTCAGTTTGGTCAGCACTCACCGCGGGCTCCTTCGGCGTGACGCATAGGTACGGCAACCTCGTTGTCGTGTCGGCGCGGCGCGCAGCCGCGGGTCGGCACCGGACTGGTGTTTCGGAAGTGTGAGCGGCATTCAGGCATCGAGCCTCGCGATCGTGCAGGCGTCAGCTCAGATGCCCGCGCCCGCAGTGCCGCAGTTGGCACCGGACGATAGCAGGATCTCGAACGGGCATTTATCCCGGCCCTACCCCTCACGTCGAAGACCCCGACTTCTCCGGCTTGTCACTGTTGTCGGAATCGGGTTCGACGTAAAGGATCTTGGCCTTCATGTGTGCACGGGCCTGAGCGCCCATCCATGCGACGGTGGCGACCACAAGGCCAACGGCGAACGCCTTCGGGTTGAACAGAGTGGTGTCCTTGAACAACGCCACAAAGACGAGCAGCAAGAGCAGTTGGGCGACATAGAGCATCAAGCCCATCGCCTGAAAAAGCTGCGGAAGCGATTTGGCCGTCCGCTGCAGGACGAACATCCCGAGCCCCATGAACGCGATCACGACCAGCGTGCCGACAACGGCCCCGATGACCCCCTTGCCCCCGGCGACCACACCACTGACCACGGCGACGATCGCGCCGACGGCAGCCGTGGGCACGGCGGACTGGAGGAGAGTTCGGGTGTCTTGAGACGGCATGGCGGCGCTCCGCTTACTGATGGGGGCAGGGTGTCGTCATGGACGAGCGTAGACCCGGGTCGAGAGGGTCCCTCGGGCCAATCGACCGTCGCACTACGGTCTTTCGGCTCTATCCCGGGATCTCGTGAACCGTATCACAAACTATTTGATGAGGTCTTTACCTGTTGGGTGTGCTCACTGTCACACATGAGAGGTAATCCGCGCGTCTGTGCATCTGAAGCGGCAAGTTGTCTGGTATTGGGGCGATTTCGAACGGGGCGTCAACGTGGCGTTCGGACGTCCCACCGGTTCTAGAGGTGGGAACGCTCGCCGACGGCAGTCGCTCCGTTGACGCCCGCGGAGACCGGAGTCTTCTGATCCGGGTCACTCGCGTCGCGTCCTTCCCCCACCGTCTCATCCGTCGCGTCGGCCTCGTGCGCCGCCCCGGCCACGTCCCGTCCCGCCGCCCGGCGACGCCGGTAGCGCGGCGGCACGAAGTTCTCGGCCCAGCGCGGGGTGCGCGGGGTGAAGCGCGGCAGCAGGAGCAGTACGAGACCGAGCCCGCTGAACGCGACGATGAGCAGCAGGATCCACACGCTCGTCGAGTGCACCGAGTACGCGACGGTGCCGAAGGCGATGAGCGCCGACCAGAAGTACATGATCAGCACCGCGCGGCTGTGCGAGTGGCCGATCTGCAGGAGCCGGTGGTGGAGGTGGCCGCGGTCGGCGGCGAACGGCGACTTGCCGTTCCAGGTGCGCCGGACGATCGCGAGGACCAGGTCGGCGAAGGGGATCGCGATGATCGTGAGCGGCATCAGGAGCGGGATGAAGACCGGCAGCATCGCGTGGGTCGCGTCGCGGCCGCCGCCGAAGTTCAGCCTCATCGTGTCCGGGTCGACCTGGCCGGTGACGGAGATGGCGCCGGCCGCGAGGACGAGGCCGATGAGCATCGAGCCGGAGTCGCCCATGAAGATGCGGGCGGGGTGCATGTTGTGCGGCAGGAAGCCCAGGCACATGCCCATGAGGATGGCGGCGAAGAGCGTGGCGGGCGCCGCGGCCTCGATGCCGTAGCCGTACCAGATGCGGTAGGCGTACATGAAGGACGCCGCCGAGGCGATGCAGACCATGCCCGCAGCGAGGCCGTCGAGACCGTCGACGAAGTTGACGGCGTTGATGGTGATGACGACGAGCGCCACCGTCAGGAGCGTGCCCTGGCCCGAGGTCAGTGAGACCGTGCCGACGCCGGGGACCGGGATCCACAGGATCGTGAGGCCCTGCATGACCATGACGCCCGCGGCGATCATCTGGCCGCCGAGCTTGATCAGGGCGTCGATCTCGAACTTGTCGTCGAGGACACCGATCAGCCAGATCAGCGCGGCTCCGGAGAGCAGCGCGCGCGGCTCGTTGGAGTTCTCGAAGACGGTGTTCAGGTTCGGCAGGTGGTCCGCGACCAGCAGGCCCGCGCAGAGCCCGAAGAACATCGCGATGCCCCCGAGCCGGGGCGTGGGCTCCCGGTGCACGTCACGGGCGCGGATCTCCGGCATGGCGCCGGCCACGATCGCGAACTTCCGCACCGGGCCGGTCAGCAGGTAGGTCACCGCGGCCGTGATGCAGAGCGTCAGGAGGTATTCACGCACGGGCTTCCCCACAGGTCTCGCTGGCCATCTCAGCCCCACACCCTAGCTTTGCGCGCATACGGTTGGGGACTTCCGGGTAGCGACGATGGTTGCACGGGTACCTGTCGGTCCCTGACACGGCCACCCCGACCCGGGCCCTTTCGTCTGGATCAGGCCGGGATCGCCGGGCCCGGGTACGGCGGAAATCTTCCCACCAGTTCGCGCACCTCTTCTCGTACGTTCGCGTGCTCGCGCACCGCCGCGATCAGCAGGGCCGCCACCCGGGTCAGCTCCGTGGCCGTCATGCCCTGGGTCGTGACCGCCGCCGTGCCAAGGCGCAGGCCCCGCTCCCTCGGTTCGCCGTGCGGCAGGGCGCAGGTGTCCAGGACGATGCCGGCCGCCGCGAGCCGGCCGCGGGCCGTGTGCGCGTCCACGCCGAGGGGCGTGGGGTCGGCCAGGATGAGGTGCGTGTCCGTGCCGCCGGTGGTGATCGCGAAGCCGCCCGCGGCCAGTTCGCCGGCCAGGATCCGCGCGTTCGCGACCACCTGATGGGCGTACGCCGTGAAGGCCGGTGTCGCCGCCTCGCCGAACGCCACGGCCTTCGCCGCGATCGTGTGCATCTGCGCGCCGCCCTGGGTGAACGGGAAGACCGCGCGGTCGATCCGCTCCGCGAGGTCCGCGCCGCACAGCAGCAGGCCGCCGCGCGGGCCGCGCAGCACCTTGTGCGTGGTGGCGCAGACGACGTCGGCGTGCGGCACGGGGCTGGGCGCCGCTCCCCCGGCGACGAGGCCCATGGGGTGCGCGGCGTCGGCGATGAGGTACGCGCCCACGTCGTCGGCGATCTCCCGGAAGGCCGCGTAGTCGATGTGCCGCGGGTAGGAGATCGAGCCGCACACCAGGGCCTTGGGGCGGTGGGCGCGGGCCAGGGCGTGCACCTCGTCGTAGTCGATGAGGCCGCTCTCGGGGTCCACGCCGTAGCCGACGAAGTCGAACCACCGGCCGGAGAAGTTCGCGGGCGAGCCGTGCGTGAGGTGGCCGCCGTAGGGCAGGCCCATCGCCAGGACGGTGTCGCCGGGCCGCAGCAGCGCGGCGTACGCGGCGAGCACCGCGGACGACCCGGAGTGCGCCTGCACGTTGGCGTGCTCGGCGCCGAACAGCGCCTTGGCGCGGTCCACGGCGATCCGCTCGGCGGCGTCGACCAGCTCGCAGCCGCCGTGGTGCCGGGCGCCCGGGTAGCCCTCGGCGTACTTGTTGGCGAGCGGGGAGCCGAGCGTGGTGAGGACCGCGGTCGAGGTGAAGTTCTCGGCGGCGATCAGCTGCAGCGCGTCGGACTGGCGGGCGAGCTCGCCGACGATGATCTCGGCGAGCTCGGGGTCCTGCCGGCGCAGCGCGTCGAGGTCCGTGTACGCCGCGGGGGCGGTGGGTGCGGTGCTGACCGTCATCGTGGGCTCCGGGCCTCGCAGGGGTGACCTCAGATCCAATGTAGGCCTGCGCGGGCGGGTGCGCGCGGGCCCGCGGCTACCTGTGTGCGCCCACCCCGGTCAGCGCCGTCACCACCGGGTCGAGGGCCTGGTTGATCTCGTCGCCCACCGACCGGAAGAACGGCAGGGGGGCCCCGTACGGGTCGTACACCTCGTCGGCCTCCACGCTCGGCGCGAGCAGCCAGCCGCGCAGCGCCGCGGCGGCCCGCACCAGGGCGCGGGCGCGCTCCACCACGCCGTTGCCGTCCGGCTCCGGCAGGGTCGTCGGGTCTATGGCCCGTACGAGGCGGGTGAACTCCTTGAGCGTGAACGTGCGCAGGCCGGCCGAGTGCCCCATGGAGATGACCTGCGCGCGGTGGTCGCGGGTCGCGGTGAGGACCAGGTCGGCGCGGATGACGTGGTCGTCGAGGAGCTCGCGGCCCATGAAGCCGGTGGGGTCCGCGCCGAAGTCGGCGAGGACCTGCTCGGCGTTGGTCTCCATCGGGGCGCCCTCGTGGCCCCAGGTGCCCGCGCTCTCCACGATCAGACCGCCGGTGAGGGGGTCGCCGAGGCGGTCGGCCAGGGCGTGCCGGGTCAGCCGCTCGGTGATCGGTGAGCGGCAGACGTTGCCGGTGCTGACGTGGAGGATGCGGAAGGAGCCCGCGGATCCCGGGAAGCCCGCTATGCCACGCCCCGTCTCAGGGGCTGTCAATTCGCCACCTCGAGGTCGGGTACCACCTTGCGCAGCTCGTCCGCGTCGAGCGCGCCCGCGCGGAGCAGCACCGGCACCTTGCCCGTGACGTCGACGATCGACGACGGGACGATGCCGGGGGTGCGGCCGCCGTCCAGGTAGACGGAGACGGAGTCGCCGAGCATCTCCTGCGCGGCGTCGCAGTCCTCGGGGGCGGGGTGTCCCGTGAGGTTGGCCGAGGAGACGGCCATCGGGCCGACCTCGGTGAGCAGCTCGATGGCGACGGGGTGCAGCGGCATCCGGATGGCGACCGTGCCGCGGGTGTCGCCGAGGTCCCACTGCAGGGACGGCTGCTGCTTGGCGACGAGGGTCAGGGCGCCGGGCCAGAAGGCGTCGACGAGCTCCCAGGCCATCTCGGAGAAGTCGGTGACCAGGCCGTGCAGCGTGTTCGGCGAGCCGATCAGGACGGGGGTGGGCATGTTGCGGCCGCGGCCCTTGGCGTCCAGCAGGTCGGCGCAGGCCTCCGGGGTGAAGGCGTCGGCGCCGATGCCGTAGACGGTGTCGGTGGGCAGCACGACCAGCTCGCCACGGCGGACGGCGGACGCGGCCTCGCGCAGACCGGTCGTACGGTCGGTCGCGTCGTTGGTGTCGTATCGCCGTGCCATTAGTCCGGACTCCTCACTGAAACGTACTGCTGACGTGACGTGTTGGTGCTCACGGCATCGCCTTGCGGGCGGTCGCGAAGCGCGGGCGGTTGTTCAGGTCGGGGTGGTCGGCCGCGTCGGCCCAGCCCCGCTCCTCCGTGAAGATCCACGGGACCTGGCCGCCCTGGGTGTCGGCGTGCTCGATGACGACGACCCCGCCGGGGCGCAGCAGCCGGTGGGCGGTGCGCTCGATGCCGCGGATCAGCTCCAGGCCGTCCTCGCCGGAGAAGAGCGCCAGCTGGGGGTCGTAGTCGCGGGCCTCGGGGGCGACGTACTCCCACTCGGTGAGCGGGATGTACGGCGGGTTGGAGATGACGAGGTCGACCTGGCCTTCGAGCTCCGGGAAGGCCTCCCTGGCGTCTCCCTGGCGGAGCTTGACCCTGGACCCCTCGACGTTCTTCCGCGTCCACGTGAGGGCGTCCTCGGAGAGCTCCACGGCGTGCACCCGCGAGCGCGGCACCTCCTGCGCCATGGCGAGGGCGATGGCGCCGGAGCCGGTGCACAGGTCGACGATGAGCGGTTCGACGACGTCCATCGCGCGGACGGCGTCTATGGCCCATCCGACGACGGACTCGGTCTCCGGGCGCGGCACGAAGACGCCGGGTCCGACCTGCAGCTCCAGATAGCGGAAGAAGGCCCGCCCGGTGATGTGCTGCAGCGGCTCACGGGCCTCGCGGCGCGCGATCGTCTCCCAGTAGCGGGCGTCGAAGTCGGAATCCTTGACGGAGTGCAGCTCGCCCCGCTTCACGCCGTGCACGAAGGCGGCGAGCTCCTCCGCGTCGTTGCGCGGCGAGGGCACGCCGGCGTCGGCCAGCCGCTGGGTGGCCTGGGCCACTTCCGCGAGCAGCAGGTTCACGCTGGTCCTCCGGGGGCGGTCGTGAAGGGGGCGTACGGCGGGGGTGCCTTACGCGGCGGCGAGCTTGGCGGCGGAGTCGGCGTCGACGCAGGCCTGGATCACCGGGTCGAGTTCACCGTCGAGCACCTGGTCCAAGTTGTACGCCTTGAAGCCGACGCGGTGGTCCGAGATCCGGTTTTCCGGGAAGTTGTACGTACGGATCTTCTCGGAGCGGTCGACCGTGCGGACCTGGCTGCGGCGGGCGTCGGCGGCCTTGCTCTCGGCCTCCTCCTGCGCGGCGGCGAGCAGCCTGGAACGCAGGATGCGCATGGCCTGCTCCTTGTTCTGCAGCTGGCTCTTCTCGTTCTGGCAGGAGGCGACGACGCCGGTCGGCACGTGGGTGATGCGCACGGCGGAGTCGGTGGTGTTGACGGACTGGCCGCCGGGTCCCGAGGAGCGGTAGACGTCGATGCGCAGGTCGTTGGCGTGGATCTCGACGTCGATCTCCTCGGCCTCCGGCGTCACCAGGACACCGGCGGCAGAGGTGTGGATGCGCCCCTGCGACTCGGTGGAGGGCACGCGCTGCACGCGGTGCACGCCGCCCTCGTACTTCAGCCGCGCCCAGACGCCCTGGCCGGGTTCGGTCGCGCCGTTGCCGCCCTTGGTCTTCACGGCGACCTGGACGTCCTTGTAGCCGCCGAGCTCGGACTCGGTGGAGTCGATGATCTCGGTCTTCCAGCCGATGCGCTCCGCGTACCGCAGGTACATGCGCAGCAGGTCGCCGGCGAAGAGGGCCGACTCGTCGCCGCCCGCGCCCGCCTTGATCTCCAGGATGACGTCCTTGTCGTCGGACGGGTCCCGGGGCACGAGCAGCAGCCGCAGCTTCTCGGTGATCTCCTCGCGCTGCCGCTCCAGGTCCTTGACCTCGGCGGCGAAGTCGGGGTCGTCGGCGGCGAACTCGCGCGCCGTCTCGATGTCGTCCCCGGTCTGCTTCCAGGAGCGGTACGTCGCGACGATCGGGGTCAGCTCGGCGTAGCGCTTGTTGAGCTTGCGCGCGTTGGCCTGGTCGGCGTGGACCGACGGGTCGGCGAGCTTCTTCTCGAGATCGGCGTGTTCGCCGATCAGTTCCTCGACCGCCTCGAACATTCGGGGGCTCCTGGTTTTCTACGCGGTGGTTCTACGCGAATCGGCTGCGGGACGGCAAAAGCGCCGGTCCCGGCCGCCCCCTCCCGAGGGCGGCCGACGACCGGCGCAGTGGCTCGCTACTTCTTGGCAGCCGCAGCCTTGCCGAAGCGGGCCTCGAAGCGGGCCACGCGGCCACCGGTGTCGAGGATCTTCTGCTTGCCCGTGTAGAACGGGTGGCACTCGGAGCAGACCTCGGCACGGACGGTGCCGCTCGGGATCGTGCTGCGGGTGGTGAACTCCGCGCCGCAGGTGCAGCTGACCTGGGTCTCGAAGTACTCGGGGTGGATGTCGCGCTTCAAGGTGTCTCCTAGTTTCGGGAGGGCGCCGGGTCGTACGCGCGGATTGCTCGTACGTGAACCGGGGCCGACGTACCAGTCTGCCAGGACCGGCCGTATCTCCCAAAACCGGGGTAGGTGCCGATCTATTCCCCGGGGGCCCGCACGGGGCGCGCACCGGGCCCCGCGCCGCCGCTCGGCAGCCGCCGCTCAGCCGCCGGCGACCACGTCGCCCGCGTCGCCCTTGTCGCCCGCGGACTGGTCGGTGGCGGACTTGGGGATGGGCTTGTCGGCCCTGAGGGCGTCCCAGACCTCCTGGTCGGCCTTCTCCAGGGGCAGCACGCGGTTGGGGTCGTTCGGGTCGTACTGGATGGGCAGCGTGACCATCTTCATGTCCCCCGCGCCGATGCCCTTGAGCCCGTTCGCGAAGCCCGCGAGGGACTTGACGTCGTTGAGGTCGGAGTCGGTGGTGATGGCGCTGGTCGCGTCGTCCGCGAGGTCGTACATCTTCTTCGGGCTGCTGAAGACGCCGACGTCCTTGACCTGGTCGAGGAGGGCCTTGATGAACGCCTGCTGGAGCTGGATGCGGCCGAGGTCGCTGCCGTCGCCGACGCCGTGCCGGGTGCGGACCAGGCCGAGGGCCTGCTCGCCGGTGAGCGAGTGCTTGCCGGCTTCCAGGTCGAGGTGGCTGTCCTTGTCGTGGATGGCCTTCTTCGTGGTGATGTCGACGCCACCCAGGGTGTCGATGAGCTTCTTGAAGCCCGTGAAGTCGACCTCGAGGTAGTGGTCCATCCTGATGCCGGACATCTTCTCGACGGTCTTGACGGCGCAGGCGGGGCCGCCGACCTCGTACGCCGTGTTGAACATCTGCCGCTGACCGCCCGGGTCGGTCCTGTCCTCGTCGGTCTTGCACGAGGGCCGGGATATGAGGGTGTCGCGGGGTATGGAGACGATGCTGGCCTTCTTGTGGCCCTTGTAGACGTGCACGATCATCGCCGTGTCCGAGCGCGCCGCGCCCTCGTCCTTGCCGTACTTGGCGTTGTCGCCGGAGCGCGAGTCGGAGCCGAGGACGAGGATGTCCTGCGAGCCGTTGTCGACGTCCGCGGGGCGGTCGGTGCCGAGCGCGGAGTTGATGTCGACGCCGTTGATGTTGCCGTTGAGCTTGAAGTACAGGAACCCCGCGCCCACTCCCCCGAGGACGACCACCGAGGCCGCGGTCCAGGCCGTGACGACGAGGACCTTGTTGCGCCGGCGGGGCTTGCGGCGCCGGCCGCCACCGCCGCCGCGGGAGCGCCTGGGCTTCGCGTCGTCCGTACCCGCGGGCGTGCTCTCGTCGGTCATGCGCTCCTCAGTCCTCGTCGGTCGGTTACCCCCTGCTTTCAGGGCCAGGTAGCGGTGTCTCGTCACTTGTCAGACGGCGAAACCGCTTGAAGGGTTGCACAGCGGACTGTGCGCGCCCCGGGCACCACCAGTGACGGACCGTGTTCCCCTGCCCCTCGATTTCAGGCCTCACCTGCGGCTTTTTCCGCCACCGGGCTACTGCCCGTGACCGTGAGAATCTCTTATGCGTGTGGCCAACGTCTCTCGGTCTCTCCTTTGGACCCGCGTGCACCAAAAGGGCCGCCCCGTCACGGCTGTGACGGGGCGGCCCGGTGCGAGCTATGCGGACGACTAGTCGTTGCCGTTGCCCGGCGTCGGGGTCGTCTTCTGGATCTGCAGCAGGAACTCGCCGTTCGACTTCGTCTGCTTCATCTTGTCGAGCAGCAGCTCGATCGCCTGCTGCTGGTCGAGCGCGTGCAGCACGCGGCGCAGCTTCCAGGTGACGGCGAGCTCGTCGCTGCCGAGCAGGATCTCTTCCTTGCGGGTGCCGGACGCGTCCACGTCCACCGCCGGGAAGATGCGCTTGTCGGCGAGCTTGCGGTCGAGCTTGAGCTCGGCGTTGCCGGTGCCCTTGAACTCCTCGAAGATGACCTCGTCCATGCGCGAACCGGTGTCCACCAGCGCGGTCGCGAGGATGGTCAGCGAACCGCCGTCCTCGATGTTGCGCGCGGCACCGAAGAAGCGCTTCGGCGGGTACAGCGCCGTGGAGTCGACACCACCGGACAGGATGCGGCCGGAGGCCGGGGCGGCGAGGTTGTACGCACGGCCGAGGCGCGTGATCGAGTCGAGCAGCACGACGACGTCGTGGCCCAGCTCCACCAGCCGCTTGGCACGCTCGATGGCGAGCTCGGCGACCGTGGTGTGGTCCTCGGCGGGACGGTCGAAGGTCGAGGAGATGACCTCGCCCTTCACCGACCGCTGCATGTCGGTGACCTCTTCCGGACGCTCGTCGACCAGGACGACCATCAGGTGGCACTCGGGGTTGTTCACCGTGATCGCGTTGGCGATCGCCTGCATGATCATGGTCTTGCCGGTCTTCGGCGGGGCCACGATCAGACCGCGCTGACCCTTGCCGATGGGTGCGACGAGGTCGATGATGCGGGTGGTGAGCACGCCCGGGTCGGTCTCCAGGCGGAGCCGGTCCTGCGGGTAAAGGGGCGTCAGCTTGCTGAACTCCGGCCGCCCGCGCCCGGATTCGGGCGCCATGCCGTTCTGCGAGTCCAGGCGGACCAGCGCGTTGAACTTCTCGCGGCGCTCGCCGTCCTTGGGCTGGCGCACCGCACCGGTGACGTGGTCACCCTTGCGCAGGCCGTTCTTGCGGACCTGGGCGAGGGAGACGTACACGTCGTTGGGGCCGGGGAGGTAGCCCGACGTACGGATGAACGCGTAGTTGTCGAGGATGTCCAGGATGCCCGCGACGGGGATCAGGACGTCGTCCTCGGAGACCTGCGGCTCGTTGCCGAAGCCCTGCTCGTCGCGGCCACGACGGCCCCGGCGGTCGCGGTAGCGGCCCCGACGGCCGCGGCGGCCGCCCTCGAAGTCGTCGTCATCCTGCGGGCCGTTGTCGCGCTGGCGGTCCTGGCGGTCCTGACGGCCGCCGCCACCCTGCTGCTGACGGTCCTGACGGTCCTGCCGGTCCTGGCGCCCGCCGCCCTGCTGGTCCTGGCGTCCGCCGCCCTGCTGGTCGTCGCCCTTGTTGCCGCGGCGGTCACGGTCGCGGCCGCGGCCCTGCCGGTCGCGGCGCTCGCGGCGGCCGTCGGCGTTGTTGTCGCCGGAGCCGTCGCCGCCCTTGTCGCCCTTGGACTCGGCCGCGTCGCCCTTGGCGTCGGCCTTCGGCTCGGACTTCGCCTCAGCGGCCGTCTCCGGGCTGCCCGCGTCGGCGGTGGCGCGGCGCCTGCGGCGCTCGCCGGCCGGCTGGTCGCCTTCCCCGCGCTCGTCGCTCCCGCGCGCGCCCGCGGGCTGGCCGGGGATGTCGATCTGCTGCTGGGCGGCCTTGTCGGCCTTGCCCTCGGCCTTGTCCTCGGCGCTCGCCTTGCCGGCGGGCTCCGCGGACTCCTCGCCCGTACGAGCCTTGGAGGTGGCACGGCGCTTGGGCTTGCTCTCGGCGGTGTCACCGGAGGCCGGGGCGCTCTTCGCCGGGGCTCCGCCCCCTGCCTGCGCCTCCTTGATGACCTCGATCAGCTGGCTCTTGCGCATGCGCCCGGTGCCCTTGATCCCAAGGCCCGATGCGACCTGCTGCAGTTCCGCCAGCACCATGCCCTCGAGGCCGGTGCCGCGGCGCCGCCGGGACCCGGCCGAAGCACCGGTGGCAGGCGCCGCGGAGGCGTCCGTGGCGGGCGTGTCGGCAGTCACGCCCATCAGATCGGTGGTGTCGCTCACGAAGGGTCCTTCCCTGGAGCGGACGTCGGCCTGTCTGGCTCGGCGACCGGTTGTGCTGTCCGGCGGCGGTCCTGGCTTTTCCGTGGACCGTGCCGGGGCGGTGGTCCGCCAACGCGGCGGAAGAATTCATTGGTGATGGCGATTCCCGGTGCGGTGCCACTGAAGTGCGGTGTCACGCGGCTCGGTCACGCCGGTTCCGGAGCGTGCTCAGGACCGCTCAGTGCAGGGCACGAAGCAGTTTGGAGGCTCCCGGAAGAATGGTTGTCCCGGACGGGGACACAAAGCACCTCGCCATGGTGAGGTCGGGTGCAGACTTGAGATTAACACTACCGGATCCAACAAACATTCCCCCTCTCGGGATCGGGACACCCCGAAATCCCTGTCTTCACTGCGTCAGGGCGCGAGCGGAAGCACGCTCGTTCCCTTGGCGTCGAGCGCCAGGCGATTGGCCGCCCAGCCCTCTCCCGCCAGGCGTGCGACCTTGTCGGCCGCACTGTCTTCGGCCAGCGCGAGGACCGTGGGGCCCGCGCCGGAGATCACCGCGGGCACGCCGTCGGCGCGCAGCCGGTCCACCAGGGCGACGCTCTCCGGCATGGCCGGGGCGCGGTACTCCTGGTGCAGCCGGTCCTCGGTGGCAGGGAGCAGCAGCTCGGGGCGGCGGGTCAGGGCCTCCACGAGCAGGGCCGCACGGCCCGCGTTGGCGGCGGCGTCGACGTGCGGCACGGTGCGCGGGAGCAGCCCGCGGGCCGTCTCGGTGAGCACCGGCTTTCCCGGTACGAAGACCACCGGAACGACGGAGGCGGCCGGGTCCATCCGGATCGCCCTGGCCGTTCCGCCGTCCATCCAGGAGAGCGTGAAGCCGCCGAGCAGACAGGCGGCGACGTTGTCGGGATGGCCCTCGATCTCGGTGGCGAGTTCGAGCAGCGCCGCGTCGTCGAGACGGGCCTCGCCGCCTATCGTCACGGCGCGCGCGGCGACGATGCCGGCGCAGATGGCGGCGGACGACGAGCCGAGACCGCGGCCGTGCGGGATGCGGTTGGCGCAGACGATCTCCAGGCCGCGCGGCTGTCCGCCGAGCAGGTCGAAGGCGGTGCGCAGGGATCGTACGAGCAGATGCGACTCGTCGCGCGGGAGGTTGTCGCTGCCCTCCCCGGCGATGTCGATGTTCAGGCCGGAGTCGGCCACCCGGACGACGACGTCGTCGTAGAGACCCAGCGACAGACCCAGGCTGTCGAAGCCCGGACCGAGGTTGGCGCTGGTGGCGGGGGTGCGCACCCGGACGGCGGCGGCGCGGAACGCGGGACCGGCCATCGCTCGATGACTCTCCTTGAGCTGCGTGTTTTTGAGGCTCCGTATTTTTCAGTACGTGCCACATGTACGGAACACCCGAAGGCCGCGGACGACGGCGGCACCCGGCATATGCGCGGGGTGGGTTCGGTACAGCCTATCGAAGGAAGGTTCTGTGGCGACATAGGGCGCACAGGAGGCGCACGATGCGTGTCGTAAGCCCCCTGTGCCACCCCCTGTACGGAGTTGCGGGTTCTGCCCGCGGGTGCGGGCCGTGGCCCGCGACGCCCTCGGGCGTTACGCCAGGCCGAGGCGCTCGGCGGCGGCGGCCGAGTCGACCGGGACGGTGACCGGCTGCGGGGCGCCCGCGACGGCCCAGTCGGGGTCCTTCAGGCCGTTGCCGGTGACCGTGCAGACGATCTTCTGGCCCTTGTCGACCTTGCCCTGCTCGGCGGCCTTCAGCAGACCGGCGACGGACGCGGCCGACGCGGGCTCGACGAAGACACCCTCCTGGGACGCCAACAGCTTGTAGGCGCGCAGGATCTCACGGTCCGTCACCTCGTCGATGAGGCCGCCGGACTCGTCGCGCGCGGCGAGCGCGTGCTGCCAGGACGCGGGGTTGCCGATGCGAATCGCGGTGGCGATCGTGGACGGGTCCTTGACGACCTCACCGCGCACGATGGGCGCGGAGCCGGAGGCCTGGAAGCCCCACATCCGGGGGGTACGGGTCGACACCGCGTCGGCCGCGTACTCCTTGTAGCCCTTCCAGTAGGCGGTGATGTTGCCGGCGTTGCCGACCGGGAGGACGTGCAGGTCCGGTGCGTCGCCGAGGGCGTCGACGATCTCGAACGAGGCGGTCTTCTGGCCCTCGATGCGGAACGGGTTGACCGAATTGACCAGCGCCACCGGGTAGTTCTCGGACAGGGCCCTCGCGAGGTTGAGGCAGTCGTCGAAGTTGCCGTCGACCTGGAGGATCTTCGAGCCGTAGACGAGCGCCTGGCCCATCTTGCCGAGCGCGATCTTGCCCTGCGGCACGAGGACCGCACAGACCATTCCCGCCCGTACGGCGTAGGCGGCGGCGGAGGCCGACGTGTTGCCGGTGGAGGCGCAGATGACGGCCTTCGCGCCCTCCTCCTTGGCCTTGGTGATCGCCATGGTCATGCCGCGGTCCTTGAAGGACCCCGTGGGGTTGGCTCCCTCGACCTTGAGGTGGACCTCGCAGCCGGTGCGCTCGGAGAGCACCTGTGCGGGCACGAGCGGCGTACCGCCCTCGCGGAGCGTCACGACCGGCGTGGTGTCGGAGACCGGAAGACGGTCCCGGTACTCCTCGATGATTCCGCGCCACTGGTGGGTCATTGCTGCTTACTCCCCTTCAACCCGCATGATGCTGGCGACACCGCGCACGGTGTCCATAGTGCGCAACGCGTCGACGGTGCCGGTGAGGGCGGCGTCGGGCGCGCGGTGGGTGACGACGACGAGGGAGGCCTCGCCGTCCTTGCCCGTCTGGCGGACCGTGTCGATCGACACGCCGTGCTCGGCGAAGACCGTCGCCACCTGGGCGAGCACGCCCGGCTTGTCGGCCACGTCGAGGCTGATGTGGTACCGCGTGACGACCTCGCCCATGGAGCTCACGGGCAGCCGGGTGTACGCGGAGTCGCCGGGCCCGGTGGCCTCGGCGAGCTTGTTGCGGCAGACGGCGACGAGGTCGCCGAGGACGGCGGACGCGGTGGGCGCGCCACCGGCGCCGGGCCCGTAGAACATCAGCTGTCCGGCGGCCTCGGCCTCGACGAAGACGGCGTTGTAGGCCTCGCGCACGGACGCCAGCGGATGGCTGAGCGGGATCATCGCGGGGTGCACGCGCGCGGTGACGGAGTCGCCGTCGGCGGCGCGCTCGCAGATGGCGAGGAGCTTGATGGTGCAGCCCATGCGCTTCGCGGACGCGAAGTCGGCGGCGGTGACCTCGGTCATCCCCTCGCGGTACACGTCGTCGAGGCGCACGCGCGTGTGGAAGGCGATGCCGGCGAGGATGGCGGCCTTGGCGGCCGCGTCGAAGCCCTCGACGTCGGCGGTCGGGTCGGCCTCCGCGTACCCGAGCGCGGTGGCCTCGTCCAGGGCCTCCTGATAGCCGGCACCGGTGGTGTCCATGGCATCGAGGATGAAGTTCGTGGTGCCGTTGACGATGCCGAGGACGCGGTTGACCTTGTCGCCGGCGAGGGACTCGCGCAGCGGCCGGATCAGCGGGATGGCGCCGGCGACGGCGGCCTCGTAGTAGAGGTCGCGGCCGTGCTCGGCGGCCGCCTCGTGCAGCGCGGCGCCGTCCTGCGCGATGAGCGCCTTGTTCGCGGAGACGACGGACGCGCCGTGCTCGAAGGCCGTGGTGATGAGGGTCCTGGCCGGCTCGATGCCGCCGATCACCTCGACGATGACGTCGATGTCCCCGCGTTTGACCAGTGCGGTCGCGTCGGTGGTGATGAGGGAGGGGTCGATTCCCTCGCGCACCTTGGAGGGGCGGCGGACGGCGACCCCGGCGAGCTCCACCGGGGCGCCGATCCTGGCCGTGAGGTCGTCGGCGTGCGTCGTCATGATGCGCGCCACCTCTGAGCCGACAACCCCACAGCCCAGCAGCGCCACCTTCAGCGGACGCGTACGCATCATCCGACCTCACTTCTTTTACATCTACGGTGGGACCAGTCTCACGCACCGGAACGGACTTTCCGTCCACTGTCCGGAGCGTGAGACGACTATTTCATTATGCGATTGATTATCCGACGTCGAGACGCAGGAGGTCCTCCTCCGTCTCGCGCCGGACGATCACCCGCGCCGCTCCGCCGTCGACGGCGACGACGGGCGGGCGGAGCGCGTGGTTGTAGTTGCTCGCCATCGAGCGGCAGTACGCGCCGGTCGCGGGCACGGCGATCAGGTCGCCGGGCGCGAGGTCGGCCGGCAGGAAGGCGTCCCGTACGACGATGTCCCCACTCTCGCAGTGCTTGCCCACGACGCGCACCAGGACGGGCTCCGCGTCGGAGGAGCGGGAGACGAGGGCGACGGTGTACTCGGCGTCGTACAGCGCGGTGCGGATGTTGTCCGACATGCCGCCGTCCACGGAGACGTACGTGCGCAGCCCTTCGAGGGGCTTGATGGTGCCGAC
Source organism: Streptomyces sp. NPDC005863 (assembly GCF_042871345.1). Classification (NCBI taxonomy): domain Bacteria; kingdom Bacillati; phylum Actinomycetota; class Actinomycetes; order Kitasatosporales; family Streptomycetaceae; genus Streptomyces; species Streptomyces sp. NPDC005863. Next base: position 495,195 of record NZ_JBIAII010000001.1, read on the forward strand.
CTCGTAGAGCGTGAAGGCGGTCGGCCCGACGATGGCGCGGCCGGGCTCCACGGAGATGCGCGGGGTGCGGAGGTTCGCGGCGTCGCACTCGCGCGTGACGATCTCGCCCAGCGACTTGGCGATCTCGTGCGGCTCGCGCGGGTCGTCGTCGGAGGTGTAGGCGATGCCGAGGCCGCCGCCGAGGTCGATCTCGGGCAGCTCGACGCCGTGCTCGTCGCGCACCTCGGCGAGCAGCTGCACGACGCGCCGCGCGGAGACCTCGAACCCGGCCATGTCGAAGATCTGCGACCCGATGTGCGAGTGGATCCCGATCAGTTCGAGCCCGTCCAGCTTGAGCGCCCGCCGCACGGCCTCGGCGGCCTGGCCGTCGGCGAGGGCGATGCCGAACTTCTGGTCCTCGTGCGCGGTGGCGATGAACTCGTGGGTGTGCGCCTCGACGCCGACGGTCACCCGGATCTGCACGCGCTGGCGCTTGCCGTGCCGCTCGGCGATGTGCGCGACGCGCACGATCTCCTGGAAGGAGTCGAGGACGATGCGCCCGACGCCGACGGTGACGGCGCGCTCGATCTCCTCCACCGTCTTGTTGTTGCCGTGGAAGGCGATGCGCTCGGCGGGCATCCCGGCGTCGAGCGCGGTGGCGAGCTCCCCGCCGCTGCACACGTCGAGGTTCAGCCCCTCCTCGTGCAGCCACCGCACGACGGCCCGGGACAGGAACGCCTTGCCGGCGTAGAAGACGTCGGCCTCGCTGCCGAACGCGTCGCGCCAGGCCCGGCAGCGGGCGCGGAAGTCGGCCTCGTCGACGAAGTAGGCCGGGGTGCCGAACTCCTCGGCGAGCCGGGTCACTTCGATGCCGCCCATGGCGACGACCCCTTCGGGGGTACGGGTGACGGTGCGGGACCAGACCTTGGGGTCCAGGGCGTTGAGGTCGGCGGGCGGCGCGGAGTAGTGCCCCTCGGGCAGTACGTCGGCGTGGCGGGGGCCTGCGGGGTGCGCGGAACGGCTCATGGCGGTGTCGTCTCTCTCACGTGCTCACGTGTGCGTGTGCCTGTGCGTGGGCCTGTGCGTATGCCTGTGCGGGTGCAATGTCTGAGGCATCCGTCACGTGGAGCGCGCGGACCGCACGCGTCACATGCTCCCCCATGGGCGCGCGTGTCGCGCCGTGCGGCGTGCGCTGCGTCTCGCTCACAGATGTCCCGGTATGCACAGGAAGGTGGTCATTCACAGGTATGCGTCACAGGTATGCGTCACAGGTTTTCGGGTGCGCTGATGCCGAGCAGGGACAGGCCACCGGCGAGCACCGTCCCGGCGGCTTCGGCGAGCGCGAGCCGGGCGCGGTGGGCGGCCGAGGGTTTCTCGTCGCCGCGGGGCAGGACGGAGCCCTGGAGCTCGAGCAGGGCGTCGGCGGTGCGGACGAGGTGGCGGGCGAGGCGGTCCGGGGCGCGGTGGCGGGCCGCGGCGGCGAGGACGGCCGGATGGGCCTCGACGGCGTCGAGCAGCTCCGGCGCGTCGACCTCGCCGGGTGCGGCGTCGAAGCCGAGGCTGTCGGCGTTGCGACTGAGGGCACGGGCGCGGGCGTGGGCGTACCGCACGCGGAAGAGGGGGTTGCTCTCCCGCTGCACGAGGTGCCCGTCGCCGCCCTGCTCGGGGGTGACGCGGGGGTGGTCGTGGGGGGCGGGGTGGAGCAGGGCCCACCGGGCGGCGTCCCGGCCGAGGCGCAGGGTGGCGGCCGCCGGGGCGGGGACGGGGCGCAGGGTGGGCATCGGCTCGGGGGGCCGTCCGCACGCGTCCACGCGCACGCCGAGCCGATCGGCCCAGGCGGCCGGCGGCTCGGCGTCACAGGTGACGCGGACGAGGACGCCCTGGGAGCGCAGGATGCGGCGGACGCTGTCGGCGAGGACGACGGCGCGGAGCTCGCGGGGCGCGTGCAGCTGGGCGAGCTCTCCGGTGTCGGGGTGGACGTGCCCGTAACAGTGCCCGTCCTCGCGTACGCGGCGTACGAGCTCCGCGGCCGCGGCGGCGCGTGAGCCCGCGAGGGTGATGTTGAGGAACCCGGGCCCGGTGATGTCGACCCCGGCGATGCCGGGCTCGGCGGCGAGCCGGGGCGAGAGGACCTCGGCCACCTGCCGCGGCGAACGCTCGGCGGCGCGGGCGATCTGCAGGGCGAGGTTGGTGGCGTAGTCCCCGCACCCGCCGGGCCGGGGCCGCTCGACCCGCACGGCGCGCCCGTCCGGCACGGCCACACCGCGAAGCTCCCCGGCATCGACGGCGGCACGCAGGGCGTGCAGCACGGTGCGGGAGAGCTCGACGGGGGTCACGGCACCAGCGTATGGGAGGAGGGGGGTGGGAAGGCGAGTCGGTTTGGCGGATGGTCCGGGATGTGGACGGGACCCGGGCGCGGGGCGCGGGGGCGGTTACGGGTTACCGGAGGGCGGGGGCGCTCTGTCACCCCGGTGGGCCGTCTCGGTGGCCGTTGGCCGTCCTGGTGGCCGTTGGCCGTCCTGGTGGACCCCGTCAGCCTCCGGGCTGAGCGGCGCGCTCGGTCTCGCCGGCGCAGCCACCGCCGCGGCGGTCACGTCCGTGAGGGGGGTGCGGGTGGTGCGCCTGGTGCTCCGGCTGTTCCTGACCCCCGTGGCCGGCGGCGTCAGACTCCTCCGCCCTGTCCGGAATCAGCAACTGCCGTACGATGCCGACGAGTTCGTTCGGCTCGAAGGGCTTGGCCAGAAACGCGTCGACGCCGACTTCGAGGCCGCTCTCGACCTCGTACTGCGTGCAGGCACTGATGACGACGATGGGCAGGTGCCGGGTCCGCGGATCGGAGCGCAGCCGCGCCGCGGTACGCAGTCCGTCGAGCCGGGGCATCACGACGTCGAGGGTGACCACGTCGGGCTGCACTTCATCCACGACGTCCAGGCACTCGACACCATCGGCCGCGGTCACGACCTCGAAGCCCTCCAGCTCGAGGTTGACCCTGATCAGCTGCCGGATGACCTTGTTGTCGTCCACAACAAGCACGCGGCCGGGCACGCCTGGCACAACTCGAGACTAGGTCCGCGCCCACCGCCGCGTCCCGGTTTTCCCCACTTCCACCCCGTGCGAGGCCGCCCCGCCAGGCACCGGACCATCCGGAAGACCCCCCTCCGCACAGGCCGCCCCCGGGTCCCCCGGAACCGAAGAAATACCTGTTCATGATGAGCCCCGGAGAGCTGGTAGGGTTCTACCCGTCGCCGCGCAAGCGAGTCGATACGCCCCCGTAGCTCAGGGGATAGAGCAACGGCCTCCGGAGCCGTGTGCGCAGGTTCGAATCCTGCCGGGGGCACACTGTTAAGGTGTGTCCAAGACCCCGTCACCAGCGGAAACGCTGAGGCCGGGGTCTTCGCGTTTGTGCAGGCAGATGCAGCCCGAAGCGGCCGCATGTCAGGGTTTCCACCAGCCTGCCTCAGCGCGACAGAGTGACGAGGCGCGCTGTTCGAGGCGCAGGGCGACAGGCCGGATACACGGCAACCAGATCCCACTGAATGCGCCGCCCCACGGTGGCGTCCGGACCGTATCCGCTGCACTGTCTCGTTCAGCCGCTCAGTCTCTCGACGACCTCACGCCACAGGTTCGAGTCCTCCCTCGCAAAGCCAACCGCCGAGCGTGCCGGCTCAGGACGTGGGGCATTTCTCGTCGTTGGGCACGACCTCGAAGGTCACGCTGTCCTCGACGATCTCGTGAGCTGCGGGAGTGGTCCGGCAGACCCGCCAATCGTTCTCGTCGTCCGTACTGCGCCCCTCTCCAGTGACGTCCACCGCCGTCACGTCACCAGTGAGGGCTGCCATCTGGTCCATCGCGTCCATGAGGTTGCGCCCGACGTAACCGGGCATCTCGTCACCCGGCATCGCCAGGTAACCCTTCGTGGACGCGGGGCACTTCTCGCCCTCCTTGACCGCCGAGAAGACGACCAGAGTGTCCGGGTCCGCCTCGCCGGGCTTCGGGTCCTGCGCGCAGACGCGCCAGTTCCGATCCCATACCTGGGCGCGCCCCCGCCCCGTCGCATCCTCGGAACTCAGGTTGTGGAAACCGGCGCTCTGCGCGCGGTCTTGTGCCACTTGGAGTTGCGACCCGACCATGTTCGGCAGTTGCTCGGCCGACGAGCACGCGCTGACCGCCGTCCCGACGAAGACCGCCATCACGCCGACGCCTGCGATTCTTCGTGAAAGCGGTCCAGTCATCTTGTCCCCCCATGATCATCAACCCCGTGAGAGGTGATCTTAACCACCGGGAGAGCGTTCGACTCGTCAGTCGCGCCGGGCTTCAGCTTGGCCGGTTGCGATGCCGCTCAGCTTGAGTGCGACGTCCCGCAGGAAGTACGCGGCAGCGGCCGGGTGGTGCTTGAACGGCCCTTCGAGACGGGCCGCGTTGATATAGACACCGATCTTGGAAGACGGCCGGTAAAGGACCACCTCCTCCACCTCGCGCGAGGGCAGCGGCGATGGGAGGTGCGCGATCTCCTGACTCGTGAGCCAACGGCTTATCTCGGCTGCGCGACTGGCGCTGAGGCGCCCCCACTCGGGGTCGTAATGCTCTCGTAGCCAGCCCATCGATACTGCGGTGACTCCGTTGTCCGCCTCAAGCTCCCGCAGAATGCCAGCGCGCCGATCCACCGTTGTCCCCCTTTTGTGTGCTGGAGAGATTTTGACACCCCGGCGCCACATCAGTGCGTTCGGGTAGCAAATGGACGGTTACGCACCTTCAGGAGTGTGCGGGGCAAGTTGCCGCGTTGCGCGCGTTCAGTGCCCCGCCGATGACAAGCAGGCGCCACGGTCATGGCCCGGTCAGCAGCGGGGTGGCGGCTTCAGGCATGCTGGCCGGCGGCGGCGGTTGCGATCGGTGGGCGCCGCTTCGCGTCGTGCCGTGGACAGGCGTCGCCGTACAGAGAACCTGCGTCGCCCCGGGCGACGCACGAAAGGAGGCTCGCTCGTGAGCGAGTGGATACGTTGCTTCCACCCTGCCCCCGACGCCCGCGCCCGGCTCGTCTGTTTCCCGCACGCGGGGGGTTCCGCCAGCTCGCACCACGCGCTGTCGGCCGCCCTCACGGGGGCCTTGGAGCCGCTGGTCGTCCAGTACCCGGGGCGCCGGGAGCGGTTGCGCGAGCCGTTCGCCGAGCGGGCCGACGAGGTCGTCGACGCCGTGCTCGGCGCGCTCCGCGTGCGGGGCGCCGGTACGCCCACCGTCCTGTTCGGGCACAGCATGGGCGCGGTCCTCGCCTTCGAGACCGCGCGCCGCATGAGCGCCGAAGGGCGGCCGTCCGTGGCGCTGTTCGTCTCCGCCGCGCAGGCCCCCTCGGTGCCTCGGCGGGCCTTCGCCGGGCGGCGGCCGGTCAGCGAGATGCCCGACCGTGAGCTCGTCGCGTACATGCGCGAGCTGTCCGGCACCGCCGACGAGGTGCTGTCCTCCCCCGACCTGCTGCCGCTCATCCTGCCGCCGGTCCGCGCCGACTACCGGCTCCTGGAGCGCCACGTCCACCGGCCGGGACCGCCGCTCGACTGCCCGGTCGTCGCCCTGGCCGGCGACACCGACCCACGCGTCGCGGTCGAAAACGTCCGGCCCTGGGAGAGCGAGACCCGCGGCACCTTCTCCTGCCATGTGCTGCCCGGCGGCCACTTCTTCCTCGACGCGCACCTTTCGTACGTGACGGAACTCGTCGCATCCGCCCTCCGGGGCCAGGACCAGGGGCTTGCGCGGCTGCGGGAACAGGGGCGGTAAGGCGGCCAGGCAGACGCGCCCGGCTCAGGCAGACGGGCCCGGTTCAAGCCGAGGCGCGCCGCTTCTGCGTGGTCGTCTTCTTCGCCGCTCCGGACCCCGTGGACTTCTTCGTCGCCGTCGCCGTCTTCTTCGTCGTCCTGCCCGCGGCGCCCGCCTTCGTCTGAGTCGCCTTGGTCTCCGTCGGCTTCGCGACCGTCGTCTTCGTCGTCCGTTTCCTGGCCGTCGCGGCCTTCTTCGTCGCCGCGGTCGCGGACGACGTCGACTTCTTGCCGCCCACCTGCTTCGGCGTCCGCTTGGGCGTCGTACGGGACGACTTGCGCGCGATCGGGGTCACCTCGGCCACCGTCTCGTCCGCCGGCTCCTCGCCCCGCGCCGTACGCGCCGCGCGGACGCTGCTCTCCAGCGCGGCGATCAGGTCGATGACCTTGCCGCCGCCCCCTTCGGCCGCCGGGGTCCGCTCCGCCGGGGCCGTGCCCTCGACCTTCGCGGCGATGAGCTCCTCGACCGCCTCGCGGTAGTCGTCGTGCAATGTCGAGATGTCGACCTCGCCGAGCGTGTCCATCAGGGCGTCCGCCAGGTCGAGTTCGGCCTCGCGGACGGTGACGTGCGTCTCGGGGGCCACCCCTTCGGGCGCGCGGATCTCGTCCGGCCACAGCAGCCCGTGCATGGCGATCACGTCGTCGACCACCCGCAGCATGCCGAGCCGCTCACGGCCCCGCAGCGCGTACTTCGCGATGGCCACCTTCTGGCTCCGCTTCAGCGCCTCGCGCAGCAGCGTGTACGGCTTGGCCGCGGGGGTGCCGCTCGCCGAGAGGTAGTACGCGGCGTCCATCTGGAGCGGGTCGATGCGGTCCGCCGGGACGAACGCGACGATCTCGATCGTCTTGGCCGTCGGGATCGGCAGCGCGGCCAGGTCCTCGTCCGTGATCGGGATGATCGAACCGTCCGCGTCCTGGTACCCCTTGCCGATCTCCGCCGACGACACCTCGCGCTCCTCCAGCTCGCACACCTTGCGGTAGCGGATCCGGCCGCCGTCCTCGGTGTGGATCTGGCGGAAGGAGACCGAGTGGCTCTCGGTCGCGTTCACGAGCTTGATCGGGATGCTGACCAGGCCGAAGGAGATGGCACCGTTCCATATGGATCGCACGTCCGACACCTCACTGGGGCGGGGAGGGCAGGTGGGAGCTATGAGTATTACGAGCGCTATGAGCATTTTGTGGGAGTCTCATCGTATGACGCCTATCACCGAGGTGGAGGGGCGACGGCTCCCGCTCAGCAACCTGGAGAAGGTGCTGTATCCCGCGAGCGGCTTCACCAAGGCCGAGCTGCTGCACTACTACGCGAGCACGGCCGAGGCCCTCCTCCCCCACCTCCGCGACCGGCCCGTCTCCTTCCTGCGCTATCCGGACGGGCCCGAAGGTCAGCAGTTCTTCGCCAAGAACGTGCCGCCCGGTACCCCCGACTGGGTGCAGACGGCCGAGGTGCCCCGCTCCGAGGGCGGCGTGCGGCAGATCCTCGTACAGGATCTGCCGTCCCTCATGTGGGCGGCCAACCTGGTGACCGAGTTCCATGTGCCGCAGTGGCGGGCGGACGCCCCGGCGCGGGCCGACCGGATGGTGTTCGACCTCGACCCGGGCTCGCCCGCCACCGTCGTGCAGTGCTGCCGGGCGGCGCTCTGGCTGCGGGCGCGGCTGACGGCCGACGGGCTGCACGTGTACGCCAAGACGTCGGGCAGCAAGGGGCTGCATCTGCTCGTACCGCTGGAGCCGACCCCGTCCGACCAGGTGACCGCGTACGCCAAGGGGCTGGCCGTCGAGGCCGAGCGGGAGCTGCCCGAGCTCGTCGTGCACCGCATGACGCGGAGCCTGCGCCCCGGCAAGGTCTTCGTCGACTTCAGCCAGAACGCCGCCGCGAAGACCACCGCCGCGCCCTACACACTGCGGGCCCGCCCCGAGCCGACCGTCTCCGCGCCCGTGACGTGGGCCGAGGTGGAGGGGTGCGCGGGGCCGGAGCAGCTCGTCTTCACCGCGGACGACGTCACGGCCCGGCTCCGGCGCCACGGCGATCTGCTCGAACCGCTCCTCGACCCGGAGCTGGCCCGGCCGCTGCCCGCCTGAACCACCGCGTCCCGGTGCCGCAATGTGACCGGCGTCACCGCTAATCAAGTTTGACTAGAGGTTCGCGGAGGCATACCTTCTTCGCCAGTAGTCAAACTTGATGACAAGGAGATCGCGTGACCTTCCTTCCCGACACCGGATACGTCCCCACCGCCGAGGACCGCGCGAGCCTGACCGCCTGGTTCGCCGAGTACGACGCGCACAGCGCACGGCGTGACGTGGAGCGCATGGCCGACCTGGCCGTCTTCCCGCTCAACCTGGTCAGCGACGACGCGGCGGGGGACGGGCGCTCCGCGCAGTGGGACCGGGAGCAATTCGTGGCGACCATGACGCACGTGATGGGGAGCGGCGGCGACGACATCACCTTCGAGTCGACGCGCACGCCCGTCTTCCTCTCCCCCGCGATGGCCGTCGTCTTCACCGACTCGGTGATGACGGCGAACGGCGAGACGCAACAGCTGCGCTACGCCGACGTCCTGATCCGGCGCGGCGGGTCCTGGGCCTTCCAGACCATGATCCAGGGCGGCTGGGGCGACAACCTCTGAGCCGGCTCCGCACCGGCGGCAGGCTCAGACCTGCAGCCAGGTGCGGCGGTCCCTGGCCAGTGCGTGCAGCGCCTCCACGTCGGCCGGTTTCAGCACCCCGCCGAGGCGGGCGAGCCCCGGCAGGTCCGCCTCGCGCAGCACCCGTACGTCACGCGGGGGCGCCGCCCCGTCCGGGTCGGCGGCGCCGGTCCCGGTCAGCGCGAGGACCGGGCGCACCTCGGCCGTCAGCGCGAAGGAGGCCCGGCCCGCGTCGGAGCGGATCGAGCGCAGCAGCGGGACCGGTGCGGCGCGGCCGACGGTGACCATCGGGTCGGCGATGCGCACCCGCTGTCTGCGGACGGCGAGGGCGCCCACACAGAACAGGCCGCCGGGGCCGATCAGCAGATGGTGGATGCGGGCGCCGCCGGGCAGCGGCACGGAGTGCAGCACCCGCCAGCCGCCGCTCTCCAGGGCATCCAGGGCGTCGCCGACCGCCTGTTCCGCGGCGAGCGCGCGGTGCCGGGCGTCGGCGCGCAGTCTGCGGGCGGGCGGCGGGTCGCGGTCGAGGGAGATCCGCAGGGCCTCGCCGGGGCGGTTGGGGGCGAGGTCGTCGTCCGGGTGGAGGGCGAGCCTGGCCAGCTCGACGGGGGTCGGCACGGGCGGCGGGCCCACCGTGAACTCGCCGGTCAGAAAGGGTGCGAGGGCGTCGAGCACGTCCTCTTCGTGGTCCTCGCCGAGCAGATGGACACGGGACGCGTCGCGGTCGTACCAGGCCACGCTCCTGCCGTCCGCGAGACACACGTACAGCCGCTCCTGACCGTGCCGCCAGGCCGGTACGACGCGCAGTCCGCTCATGCGCCATCACCCCCCTCGACCATGGGAACAGCCCGTGGGCTCCCCCGGCAAGAACCTCGCGGCGGCGGCGGAGAAGTCGCGTCGTCTTTGCGCCGGGTCCGCCCGGTCCGGGTGCGTCCGGGGGCGGCGTCCCGTCGGTCCCGTAACGGCACCGCCCGCACAGCTATGGGCCGTTGTTACATAGCCGACGAATTGCCGCAATAGCGGACATCTAACGTCGTGGCTGTCCGCCCGAACGCACCGGAGCGACCAGCCGACCGACCGTAAGGAACGACCCGTGAGCACCGAACGCCGCCCCACCTTCCTCCGCACCGCCGCCCTCTCCACCGTCGTCGGCGGGGCTCTGCTCGTACCGGCCGCGAGCGCCCTGGCCGACGCGCCGGCCGTGGGCCCGACGGCCGTGCGGAGCCAGGCGCCGACACCGGACAGCGGTCCCTCCCAGCGACCGACGGAGAAGCCCACGGAGAAGCCCACGCAGCGGCCCGAGCAGGAAAAGAAGCCGCACGGCACGTCCGGCTCCCCCAAGGGCGGTGTGGCGGCCGGCGCGCAGGGCGTACGGGACGCCGGCGATCCCGTCTTCCTGGCGGCCGGCGGCGGGATGGCCGCGGCCGGTGCCGCGGGGCTCGGCTACGCGATGATGCGCCGCGGCCGCACCGGCTCCTGAACCCGTCCCCACACCCCTCCCTCTTCCCTGCCCCCTGGAGTCCCCGTGACCACTCCCACCGGCTCCGAGCCCGACGCGGCGCGGACCCCCGCCCCCCGGCGCCCGTACACCGCCCGCATCGCGGCCGCCGCCGCGCTCACCGCCGCGCTCGGCATCGGTCTGATCGCCTGTGGTCAGGGCGGCAAGGGCGACCCGGCCCCCGACGTCACGGTGAACAACGCGGCCACCGCCCCCGCCAAGCGCGCCGTCGCCCCGCTGAAGGCGTCCGAGCCGACCGGTCTGCGCATCCCCGCCGCCGGTGTCGACGCGCACTCGATGCTCGACCTGAACATCGGCGCGGACCAGGAGCTGGAGGTGCCGCCCGCGGACAAGGCCGACGAGCCCGGCTGGTGGGCCGGCGGGGTGACCCCGGGCGAGAAGGGCGCCGCGGTGATCGTCGCGCACTACGACACGGCGAACGGTCCCGCGCTGATGAAGAACGTCGCCGAGGTCAAGGTCGGCGACACTGTCGAGGTCCCGCGCGCGGACGGCAGCACGGCGACGTTCGAGGTCCGCGAGATCCAACAGGTCGACAAGGAGGACTTCCCCACCAATAAGGTGTACGGGACGACCGACCGACCCGAGCTGCGGCTGCTGACCTGCGGCGGGCCCATCGTCGGCGGTCACCGGTCGGACAACATCATCCTCTACGCCGATCTGGTGTCGTGACAGCCCGCCTGTCGTGACAGCAGGCCTGGTGCCACGACAGGCCGCGCCCCGCGGCAGGCAGGAGTGCAGTGAACCGCAGCCGGCGCGCGGCCGCCGCCTTCGCCGTCCTCGCCGCGCTCGCCGTGGCGGGTTGCGGCGACCCCGGCGGGCTGCGGGACGCCGGCGCGACGCCGACCGCCGAGGGCCCCACCCACCTCTGGCCCGACCTGCCCTCCCCCTCGGTGCCCGCCGAGGACTACGGCGACATAGAGAGCGTCAAGGTCAAGGGCGTCGACGTGCCCAAGGGCGACCTGCACAAGGTGGACCCGGTCGACGTCGTGCGCGCGGACTTCACCGAGAACCCGGGGTCGTACGAGCGCTCCGACCGCGCGTACAAGGAGACCGTCGAGCGGCTCGACGACTGCGCCGCGGACGACTCCGCGCCCCAGGGCCGCTGCCCGGTCCTCAAGGCCTACTACCGCGATCTGACCGGTGACGGCAGGGACGACCTGGTCGTCGGCGTCTCGACGCCCGACGACAACCTCGACATCCGCGTCTACGCCGAGGAGGGCCGGCAGCTGACGCAGATCATGGAGATGACCGACGCGGTGCTCGGCGTCGAGCTCGCCGGGCGCGACCTGATCATCCGCGCCATCTCCAGCCTCGCCGGGTACGAGTACCACACGGTCTGGTCCTGGGACTCCCACCAGAAGGCGATGCTGCCCACGAGCGACGAGATCGTCCGGGCCACCGGCGCGCCCCGGCCCAAGTCGCCCCGCCCCTCGCCGGGCAGGCCCTCGCACAGCCCGGCGCCCTCGCGCGGCGGCACGCCCTCCGGTGACGCGTCGCCCTCCGGCTCGCCCGCGGCGGGCGGCGGACGGTGAGCCGCCGTCAGCCGCGCGGGCCGCGGCTCCCCGCCTGGACGGCGACCCTCACCTGGAAGGCCGCCGTCTTCATCACCGTCATGTGCTGTGCGCTCGCCGCGCTGCTCGGCGCGCTCGTCCATGTCTCGGTGACCAACCAGACCGTGGGCCAGGCCCGCGAGCGCGCCCTGTCCCGCCTGAAGGAGGTCACCGAGCGGTACGAGGCGGGCGACCGGCTCGGCCCCGGCGCGGGCGTCGACCCGGCGGGCCTGCCCGACCGGCTGCACGACCTCGCGGCGAACGGGCGGCGCGGCACGATGGTCGCCGCCCACGAGTCCCGGCCCACCATGTGGGCGGCCGGCCCGGCCGACGGTGAGCGCGTCATCGCCGTCCAGGTCGACTACGCCCAGGGCGCCCGCACCATCGACGGCCTCGACCGGGCGATCCTCGGCTCGTCGGTGCTGGCCATCGGCGCGACGCTGCTGGTCGGCGCGTTCGCCGTGACCCGGGTGACGCGGCGGCTGCACCAGACGGCGCAGGTGGCGCGGCGGATCAGCGCGGGCGACCTGGACGCGCGGGTGCGGGACCCGCACTCCCGGCCGAGCGACACGGGGGCGCCGCGTCACCAGGACGAGGTGGCCGCGGTCGCCGGCGCCCTGGACACCATGGCGTCCACCCTGCAGGGCAAGCTCCTGAGCGAGCAGCGGTTCACCGCGGACGTGGCGCACGAGCTGCGCACACCGCTGACCGGGCTGCACGCGGCGGCCGAACTGCTGCCGCCGGGGCGGCCGACGGAGCTGGTGCGCGACCGGGTCGCCGCGCTGCGCACGCTGACCGAGGACCTGTTGGAGATCTCCCGGCTCGACGCGAAGAGCGAACGGGTGGACCTCGACGCCCACCTGCTCGCCCCTTTGGCGGAGCGGGTGGTGCGCTCTTCCGGTGAGGGCACGGAGCTCGTCGTCGTGACCGACGTCTGTGTGGAGACCGACCGGCGGCGCCTGGAGCGGGTGCTCGGCAACCTCGTCGCCAACGCGCACAAACACGGGCGCCCGCCGGTCCTGGTGACCGTCGACGGGCCGGTCGTGACGGTGCGGGACCACGGCGACGGGTTCCCCGACTACCTGGTGGAGCACGGGCCGCAGCGGTTCCGCACCGAGGGCACCTCGTCGAAGGGGCACGGTCTCGGGCTGACCATCGCGCTCGGCCAGGCGGCGGTGCTGGGCGCGCGCCTCACCTTCTCCGACGCCGTCGACGGGGGCGCGGTGGCCACCCTGCGGCTGCCGTTCGAGGAGTCCGCCGACGACGACGGCCGGCAAGGGCGGGACGAGCGGGGCGGGCCACCCGGCGCAACGTGAGCTTGCGAGGGGACAAAGGGCCGTTTTTAGTGGGAATCGCGGCATCTGAGCATCCGCCAGGCCGCACCGACCCACCCTTCCCTGAGGAGGCCTCATGTCCCCGCGGACCACCGCCACCCGGCTCGGCATAATCGCCGCCGGCGGCGCCCTCGCCGCTCTCACCGTCACCGGCCCGGCCGCCGCCCTCGACGACACCCACAACCCGCCCGTCTACAAGGGCCGCGTCACCGCCAAGAACGGGCTGCTGCTGCGCAACGCACCGACCCGCGGCAGCAAGGTGATCCGCACCGTCCCGCGCGGCAAGGTCGTCACGATCTTCTGCAAGACGCGCGGCGACCGGGTGGTCAACAACAACATCTGGTACCTGCTCACCGACGGGACCTGGGCCTGGGGCTCCGCGAAGTACATCGACAACATCGGCAAGGTCCCGCGCTGGTGCTGACACCCCGTCACTCCGCCCGGCCGACATAGTCGACATAAGCGGACTTCCGGCTGATTTGCTTGCTACGTTCCCGGCATGGCCGGAACGCGCACGGGCACCGCACCCCCCGCGGTTCCCGCTGTTCGCGTCCCCCGGCGCCGCGGCACGGAACTCGCCCTGCTGGTCGTCGCCGTCCTGCTGTCCGTGTACGGATACTGCGACGTCGGCCTCGCGAAGAACGGCACCGTCCCGCCCGGCGCCGCCGGTTACGGCGCCGGGCTCGGTGTGCTCGCCCTCCTCGCGCACCTCGCCGTCCGCTTCCGCGCCCCGTACGCCGATCCGCTGCTGCTGCCCATCGCGGTGCTCCTCAACGGCCTCGGCCTGGTGCTCATCTACCGGCTCGACCTGGAGACGCCGAGCGACGAGGCCGCGCCCGCACAGCTGATCTGGTCGACCATCGGCGTGGGCCTCTTCATCGCCGCCGTCCTCTTCCTGCGCGACCACCGCGTCCTGCAGCGTTACGCCTATCTCTCCGTCGTCGCCGCGCTGGTCCTGATGATCGTGCCGATCTTCTTCCCCGCCGTGAACGGCGCCCGGATCTGGATCAGGGTCGGCGCCTTCTCCATCCAGCCCGGCGAGTTCGCCAAGATCCTGCTCGCCGTCTTCTTCGCCAGCTACCTCGCCGCCAACCGCAACGCGCTCGCCTACACCGGACGCACCCTGTGGCGGTTCAAGCGCCTCCAACTGCCCACCGGGCGCGTCCTCGGCCCGATCGTGGCGATCTGGCTGCTGAGCGTCGGCGTCCTGGTCCTGGAGCGCGACCTCGGCACCTCGCTGCTCTTCTTCGGGCTCTTCGTGATCCTGCTGTACGTGGCGACGGGCCGCACCGGCTGGATCGCGGTCGGCCTGCTGCTCGCCGCCCTCGGCGCGTTCGCGGTCGGCTCGCTGGAGCCGCACGTGCACAGCCGGGTGGAGGACTGGCTGCACCCCTTCGCCTCCATCGACGCGGGGCAGGGGCCCAACCAACTCGCCCAGTCCCTCTTCGCGTTCGCGGCCGGCGGGATGCTCGGCGCGGGGCTCGGGCTCGGCCACTCCATCCTCATCGGCTTCGCCGCGAAGTCCGACTTCATCCTGGCGACGGCCGGCGAGGAGCTGGGGCTCGCCGGGCTCTGCGCCATCTTCCTGCTCTACGCGCTGCTCGTGGAGCGCGGTTTCCGCTCCGGGCTCGCGCTGCGCGAACCCTTCGGACGGCTGCTCGCGATCGGGCTCGCCTCCATCGTCGCGCTGCAGGTCTTCGTCATCGCGGGCGGCGTCACCGGGCTCATCCCGCTCACCGGCATGGCGATGCCCTTCCTCGCGCAGGGCGGCTCCTCGGTCGTCACCAACTGGATCATCGTGGCGCTGCTCATCCGGATCAGCGACTCGGCGCGCAGCCAGCCCGTCGGCGAGGAGGCCGTGTGACCGGGCACGCCCGCGAGGAGGCCGTGTGACCAGGTACATCCGGCACGCCGCCGCCTTCTGCGCGCTGCTGCTCGTGGCCCTGCTCGTCAACGCGACCCGCGTCCAGGTCGTCCAGTCCGCGTCCCTCGACGCCAACCAGGCCAACCGCCGCAACACCATCGTCCGGTTCGCCCAGCCGCGCGGCGACATCCTGGTCGACGGCCGGCCCGTCACCGGCTCCAAGGACACCGGCGAGCAGCTCCGCTACGAACGCACGTACAGCAACGGCCCGTTGTACGCCCCGGTGACCGGCTTCGCCTCGCAGGTGTACGGCACGACGTTCCTGGAGCACGCCGAGGACGCCATCCTCTCCGGCACCGACCCGATGCTCGCGCCCTTCCCCCTGTGGAACGACATCACGCGTACGCAGAACCCCGGCGGCGCCGTGCGGACCACCCTCAAGGCGGCGGTGCAGCGGGCCGCCTTCGCGGGCCTGGGCGGGAAGCGGGGCGCGGTCGTCGCCCTGGAGCCGTCGAGCGGCCGGATCCTCGCGCTGGTCAGCGCCCCCTCGTACGATCCGGAGCGGCTCTCGGGGACCAGCCGGGGGGTCACGGGCGCCTGGGCGGAGCTGAACCGCGCCCCGACCAAGCCGATGCTGAACCGGGCGATCCGCCAGACCTATCCGCCGGGGTCGGCGTTCAAGGTGGTCACGGCGGCGGCGGCGCTCGACGCGGGCACGGTGACGGACCTGGACGCGCCGACCAAGTCGCCCAGCCCGTACACGCTGCCCGGCACCACCACCCAGCTGACCAACGAGGTGGACGGCTGCACCAACGCCTCGCTGCGCTACGCCTTCCAGTGGTCGTGCAACACGGTCTTCGCGAAGCTCGGGGTCGACACCGGGCTCGGGCCCGTCTCCGGGACGGCGCGCGGCTTCGGCTTCAACGACCGCGATCTGCGGATCCCCTCGTCCGTCGCGGCGAGCAACTTCGACACCTCGATGGACAAGGCGCAGCTCGCGCTCTCCTCCATCGGGCAGTACGACACCCGGGCGACGCCGCTGCAGATGGCGATGGTCTCGGCGGCGGTGGCCAACGGCGGCTCGGTCAAGTCCCCGCACCTGGTGGACCGTACGACGACCGACGACGGCGACGTGCTCGACACCTCGGGGGCCAAGTCCCTCGGCCAGGCGATGAATCCGGCCACGGCGATGCAGCTGCGGGAGATGATGACGGACGTCGTGGAGAAGGGCACCGGCACGAACGCCGCGATCCCCGGCGTGACCGTGGGCGGCAAGACGGGCACGGCCCAGCACGGCATCGACAACAACGGTACGCCGTACGCCTGGTTCATCTCCTGGGCTCAGCCCGCGGGTGAGGCGGAGCCCTCGGTGGCGGTCGCGGTGGTCGTCGAGGACGCGTCAGCGGACCGCGGGGACATCAGTGGCGGCGGCAGCGCGGCGCCGATCGCGAAGGCCGTGATGGAGGCGGCGATCGGCGCCCGCTGAGTTGCCCGTGGGGGCGGCGCTCAGCCCGTACCGCCGGACGCGATGGCGTCCCCCACCTCCGCCACCCGCTCCCGCTCCTCGGCCGCGAACCGCTCCGCGTCCAGCTTCTCGGCGATCTCCTCGTCCTGCGCCATGAGCTGGTCGAGGTTGGCATCGCCGAGCTCGAAGACGCCCATGTCGACGTAGGCCTCCTGAAGGCGCTTGCCCCACAGGCCGATGTCCTTGACGCACGGCACGATGCGCGAGAAGAGCAACTGCCGGAAGAGCGCCAGGTATTCGGACTGCTCGCTGTACTCCTCGGCCTGCGCCGTGGGGATGCCGAAGTTCTCCAGGACCTCGACGCCGCGCAGCCGGTCGCGCATCAAGTAGCAGCCCTCGATGACGAATTCCTCGCGCTCGCGCCGTTCGGCGTCGGTGAGCTGCTTGTAGTAGTCGCGCAGCGCCATCCGGCCGAAGGCCACGTGCCGGGCCTCGTCCTGCATGATGTAGGCGAGGATCTGCTGGGGCAGCGGCTTGTCCGTGGTGTCGCGGATCATGCCGAACGCGGCGAGCGCGAGGCCCTCGATGAGTACCTGCATGCCGAGGTAGGGCATGTCCCAGCGGGAGTCGCGCAGGGTGTCGCCGAGCAGCGCCTGCAGGTTGTCGTTGACCGGGTAGAGCATCCCGATCTTCTCGTGCAGGAAGCGGCCGTAGATCTCCGCGTGCCGCGCCTCGTCCATGGTCTGGGTCGCGGAGTAGAACTTCGCGTCCAGGTCGGGGGCCGACTCGACGATGCGGGCCGCGCACACCATCGCGCCCTGTTCGCCGTGGAGGAACTGGCTGAACTGCCAGGAGGCGTAGTGCTTGCGCAGTTCGCCCCGGTCCCGTTCGGTCATCTTCGCCCAGTGCGGGGTGCCGTAGAGCGTCATCGCCTCGTCGGGGGTGCCGAGGGGGTCGAGCGGGTCGACCTCGAGGTCCCAGTCGATGCGTTTCGCGCCGTCCCACTGCTTGTCCTTGCCCTTCTGGTAGAGGGCGAGGAGGCGCTCGCGTCCCTCGTCGTACTCCCAGCTGAAACGGGCCGAACCGGCGGACGGGACTTGCCAGTTGAGACCATTCGGTGGACTGGTGTAAAGCTCACTCGTCGCCATGACGGCAGGCTCACACGCTCCTGGACAAGGGGTCAACAAGTCGTGCGCAAGGGATTGACGGCCTTGCTGACAAGCAGTCTCATAAGAGGTGACCGCCGGTAACCCGCGACAAGGCAGGAACAGTCATGACGACCGTGACGGAAGACGTTTCGCTGGACGGCCTGCGGGACGCGCTCGGACTGCTCAAGGACCGGGAGCAGGTCGCCGCGCGGCTCCTGGAGTCGTCCGCCAAGCACTCCTTCGACCCGGACAAGGAACTCGACTGGGCGGCCCCGGTCGAGGAGGGCAAGTGGTTCTGGCCGCCCGAGCTCGTCTCCCTCTACGACACCCCGCTGTGGAAGCGGATGTCGCAGGAGCAGCGGTTCGACCTGGCCCGGCACGAGGCCGCCTCGCTCGCCTCGCTCGGCATCTGGTTCGAGATCATCCTGATGCAGCTCCTGGTCCGGCACATCTACGACAAGTCGGTGACCAGCAACCACGTGCGGTACGCGCTGACCGAGATAGCCGACGAGTGCCGGCACTCGATGATGTTCGCGCGGATGATCGAGAAGGGCGGGGCGCCGACCTACCCGGTCACGCGCCTCAACCACAACCTCGCGCGCGTCCTGAAGACGGTCTCCACCACCCCCGGCTCGTTCGCCTGCACCCTGCTCGGCGAGGAGATCCTCGACTGGATGCAGCGCCTCACGTTCCCGGACGAGCGGGTGCAGACGCTGGTGCGCGGGGTGACCCGCATCCACGTCGTCGAGGAGGCCCGCCATGTGCGGTACGCGCGGGAGGAGTTGCGGCGCCAGATGGTGACGGCCCCCGCGTGGGAGCGGGCGCTGACGCGGGTCAGTTGCGGGGAGGCGGCCAGGGTCTTCTCCCTCGCCTTCGTCAACCCCGAGGTGTACACGAACGTCGGCCTGGACCGCCGGGAGGCCGTCGCCCAGGTGCAGGCGAGCGGGCACCGCCGTGAGGTCATGCAGACCGGGGCGAAGCGGCTCACGGACTTCCTGGACGACATCGGGGTCATGCGAGGGGTCGGGCGACGGCTTTGGCGGAGTTCGGGGTTGTTGGCCTAGTTCTTCTCGGGCGCGGGTCGCCTGTGGCCGGTCGCGCAACTCCCCGCGCCCCTTACGGGCGCTGCCCAAGTACGCTGCGAGGCATGACCTCGCCAGCCACCACCCCCGCGTACCGCCGCCTGAGCGTCGAAGCGCGGCGGCGACAGCTGCTCGACTCCGCGCTCACCCTCTTCGCGCACCGCGCGCCCGAGGAGGTCAACCTCGACGACGTCGCGGAGGCGGCCGGGGTCTCGCGGCCGCTCGTCTACCGCTACTTCCCCGGTGGCAAGCAGCAGCTGTACGAGGCCGCGCTGCGCTCCGCCGCCGACGACCTGGAGCAGTGCTTCGCCGAGCCACCGCAGGGCCCGCTCACCCGGCGGCTCTCCCGCGCGCTCGACCGCTACCTGGCCTTCGTCGATCAGCACGACACCGGGTTCAGCGCGCTGCTGCAGGGCGGCAGCGTGGTCGAGACCTCGCGGACCACCGCCATCGTGGACGGGGTGCGCAGGGCCGCCGCCGAGCACATCCTGATCCACCTGGGCGTGACGGAGCCGGGTCCGCGGCTGCGGATGACCGTACGGATGTGGATCACCGCGGTCGAGGCGGCCTCGCTGATCTGGCTCGACGGGGACAAGCACCCGCCGCTGGACGAGCTGCGGGACATGCTGGTGGAGCAGTTCATGGCGGTGCTCGTGGCGACGGCGGGGCGTGATCCGCAGACGGCGGACGTGGTGCGGTGGGCGCTCACCCTGGAGACCCCGGACGGTCCGGTCGGCGACCTCGCGCGGCACGTGCTGCCCGTGGTGGCCGACGCGGCACACCTGCTCTGATGCCGCGCTGACCTGCGCGGTGTGACACTGGGGGCGTGAAGAGCCAAGACACTCCCTTCGTGGGCGGCCCCCTGGACGGCCGGGTGCTGCCGGTCCTGCTCGGGCCGACCGGACACCCGCCGAAGGTGTACCGCGTGCCCGTCCCGGACGACGCGGGCGGCCCGCCGACCGTCCTGGTCTACCGGCGGGTGGACGCGAGGCCCGGCGGGCGGCTCACGCTGACCCCTCAGTGGCAGTACGAGTTCTCGCCGGGGGGCGACACGGGGGGCGGCTTGAAGTGGCCCTGGTCTAAGCCGGGGGCCCGCTGACCGTCCATAGGTGCGGGCTCGTCGTGGCTGGTCGCGCCCACGCGGCGGAGCCGCCCATGAATGACACAGTCCCGCGCCCCTGAAACGCCCCTGCGGGGCGCTCAGGGCCGCGTGTCTCGCCGTGCCCTTGGGATGCCCCCGCAGGGGGCGACTCAAGGGGCGCGGGGAACTGCGCGCCCCGCCCCCACCGGCCCGCAGACGGGGACCCCGCGACGCAACCCACCACGCCGACACCCCCTGCAAGGGGGACTCAAGTTGCGCCGACCGCCCCCGCCGGGAGGCGGCCCCGCGCGGCGCGTCGGATGCTCACCCTGCGCGCAGGAGAGCCCTCGCGCACCGGAGGTGATGACATGTCAGCCACGCTGCTGCGGTGGGTCTGCACAGGGGCCGCCCTCGGCACCCTGTGCACCATCGCACCCCCCGCCCACGCGGCACCCGAGGCCCCGGGGCCGGAAGCCCGCCCCGTTGCCCGTCTCCTGACGGACCTTCAGCGGCTGTACCGGTCGGCGGAGGAGGCCACGGAGACGTACAACGCCACTGCGGAGAAGCTGAAGGCGCAGCGCGCGAAGGCGGCGGAGCTGGACCGGAGGCTGGCCGGGGCCCGGGCGTCGGTGCGGGACAGCCGGGGCGACGCCGGACTGTTCGCCCGGCGGCAGTACCAGGGCACCAGCGACCTCTCGCCGTATCTGCGGCTGCTGCTCGCCCGCGATCCGCAGCGCGCCCTGGAACAGGGCCACGTCATCCAGCGGGTGGCCGCGGGGCGGGCCGCCACGATGCGGCGCCTCGTCGGCGGCGAGCGGCAGGCGGACGGCCTCGCGCGCGCGGCGAAGAAGGCCCTGGACACCCAACGCGCCCTCGCGGCACGGCAGAAGAAGCAGCGGGACAAGGTCGACGGACGGCTGCGCGAGGTCGAGCAGCTGCTCTCCGCCCTCACCCCCGACCAGCTCACCGCGTTGCGGGACGCGGAGACGGCCGACACCGAGCAGGCGCAGCGGCAGTTCATGGCGTCCGGCGCGCTCGGCGGCAGCCCCGCAACGCGGCCGCCCTCCCGGCAGGGCGACAAGGCCCTCGACTACGCGGTGCGGCAGATCGGGCGGCCCTACCGCTGGGGCGCCGAGGGCCCCAAGGCGTTCGACTGCTCGGGGCTGACCCAGCGGGCCTGGGCGCACGCGGGCCGGGAGATCCCGCGGACCAGCCAGGAGCAGTGGGCCGAGCTGCGCCGCATCCCCCTGGCGAAGCTGCGCCCCGGCGACCTGGTCGTGTACTTCCCCAAGGCGACCCACGTGGCGATGTATCTGGGCGACGGCAAGGTCGTCCAGGCGCCGCGCCCCGGCGCCCGCGTCAAGGTCTCCCCGATCGCGGCGAACCCGGTGCTCGGCGCCGTGCGGCCCGACCCCCGGGGCCGGGCCATGCGCGGCTACACGCCGCCGAGGCTGCCCGCGGGCGCCACCTCGGGCAGCGACCTCGGGTACGACGGTCAGGCGCCCGGCGCGACCGACTCCAGGTAGGCGGCCGTTTTGTCCGGGTCGAAGAAGAAGTTCTCCAGGTCGGCCGGGTCGTCGAAGCCGTTGACGAACCGGTCGGCGACCTCCTGGAACTGGCCCGCCGCTCCCAGGAGGTTCAGGACGTGCTCCGGCGGCGGGCCCAGCATCGCGTTGGTCCACTTGGTGACGTGCTGCGCCGTGTTCCAGTAGCGGTCGAAGGCCGACTGCATCCACTCCTCGTCGAACGGCTTGTCGCCGTGCTCGACGATGGAGGAGAGGTAGGAAGCGGCGCACTTGGACGCCGAGTTGGAGCCCTGCCCGGTGATCGGGTCGTTGGCGACGACCACGTCGGCGACGCCGAGGACCAGACCGCCGCCGGGCAGCCGGCCGATGGGCTTGCGGACCGTGGGGGTGTAGCGCCCGGCCAGCGTGCCGCCCGCGTCGGTCAGTTCGACCTTGGTGGCGCGCGCGTACTCCCAGGGCAGGTAGCGCTCCAGGAGTTCGAGGGTGAGCGCCAGGTGCTCCGAGGGGTCCTTGACGCCCTGGAAGACGTCGAGAGGACCACCGGGCAGGCCCTCCCAGAAGAGGATGTCCGCGCGGCCGGAGAGGGTGAGCGTCGGCATGACGAACAGCTCGCCGACCCCGGGCACGAGGTTGCAGCGCACCGCGTCGAACTCGGGGTGCTCGGGGCGCGGCCCGAGGCCGTGCACGTACGCCACCGCGAGCGCCCGCTGCGGCTCGGTGAACGGGGAGCGGGACGCGTCGCGCTCGAACATCGAGACGAGCTCGCCCTTGCCCGCGGAGACCAGGACCAGGTCGTAGGTGCGCGCGAAGTAGTCGAGGTCGCCGACCGCCGCGCCGTGGATGACCAGCTGACCGCCGCGCTGCGCGAAGGTGTCCATCCAGCCGGCCATCTTCACGCGCTGGTCGACGGATTGCGCGTACCCGTCGAGCTTGCCGACCCAGTCGATGACCCGGGAGGAGTCGGGTCCCGCGACGGAGATGCCGACGCCCTCGATCCTCGGGGCCTGCGGCTCCCAGAAGTTGACCTCGATGTCCCGCTCGTGCTGGAGCGCGGTGTGGAACATGCACTGGGTGGACATGACCCGGCCGGACCGGATCTCGTCCGCCGTGCGGTTGGACATCAGGGTGACCTCGTACCCCTGTCCCTGCAGGCCGAGGGCGATCTGGAGACCGGACTGACCGGCTCCGACGACAAGTATCTTCCGCATGGGGGCACTTCTCCTACGTACGTTCTTGAGCGGCCGGAGCCGTGGGGGATGGCGTCGGCTATTCGGGGGTGACGTCCAGCGCGTGGCCGACCAGGGCGAGCAGCGACTCGACCACCGAGATCCGCTGCCGGGCGTCCATGATCAGCACCGGGATGTGCGGAGGCACCGTCAGGGCCTCGCGCACGTCGGCCGCCTCGAACCGCTCGCTGCCGTCGAAGTGGTTCACGGCCACCACGTACGGCAGGCCGCAGCTCTCGAAGTAGTCGAGCGCCGGGAAGCAGTCGGGGAGGCGGCGGGTGTCGGCGAGCACGACGGCGCCGATCGCACCGCGCACCAGGTCGTCCCACATGAACCAGAACCGCTGCTGGCCCGGGGTGCCGAAGAGGTAGAGCACGAGGTCGTCGTCGAGCGTGATGCGCCCGAAGTCCATGGCGACCGTGGTGGTCGTCTTCTCCGGGGTGTCGCTCAGGTCGTCGGTGTCGGCGCTCGCCTGCGTCATCAGCGCCTCCGTCTGGAGGGGCGTGATCTCGGAGACGGCGGTCACCAGCGTCGTCTTGCCGACGCCGAAACCGCCCGCCACCACTATCTTCGTGGCGATCGGGGCACGTGACCTGTCCGTCTGCCAGGCCTGCAACTGACCCTCGTTCTCGAGGAGTTCAGAGACGGCGGAGTCCACTCAGCACCCTTTCCAGCAGTGCGCGGTCGGGCTGGCCCGGGCCGTGGCCCGTTCCGTACACCCGGATCTTTCCCTGGTCGGCGAGGTCGCTGAGCAGTACGCGGACCACGCCCAGCGGCATCTTGAGGAGCGCGGCGATCTCCGCGACGGTGCGCATGCGGCGGCAGATCTCGACGATCGCCCGCATCTCCGGCATGACCTTCGACAGCGTGCCCTTGGGCAGTTCGAGGCGCTCCTCGGGCGCTTCGAGCGCGGCCACGAACGTCTCGACGAGCAGCACGTGCCCGAACCTCGTGCGGCCGCCGGTCAGCGAGTAGGGGCGGACGCGGGCGGGTTTCCCGGCGCCGCGCTGCGGGAGCTTCGGCGTCGTACGGCTGCTGCTCCTGCTGCTCATCGGGGGCTCTCCATCGACTGACGCAGTTCGCTGCGGAGTTCGGGGGTGAGGACGTGCCCGGCGCGGCCGACGAAGAGCGCCATGTGGTACGCGACGACGCTCATGTCGCAGTCCGGCGTTGCGTGCACGCCGAGCAGCGAACCGTCGCTGATCGACATGACGAAGAGGCTGCCCTCCTCCATCGCGACCATGGTCTGCTTGACCGCGCCGCCGTCCATGAGCTTGGCGGCGCCGATGGTGAGGGAGCCGAGCCCCGACACGATGGTGGCGAGATCGGCGCTGGAGCCCCTGGGACCGGTGGGGTTCGCGGCCGGGCGCTCGGCGTTCCTGCCGGGGTCGGAGGAGAGCAGCAGGAGCCCGTCGGAGGAGACCACCGCGACCGAGAGGAGGCCGGGCACCTCCTCCACGAGGTTCGTCAGCAGCCAGTGCAGGTTGCGGGCCTCGCTGCTGAGTGCGTGCGCGGCGGGTCCGGCGGATGCAGCGGGTTCGGCGGATGCGGTGGGTTCGGCGGAAGAACTGGGCGTGCGCATGGGCGCAGTCAACTGCTTGCCTCCTCGACTGAGTCCCCCATTACTTCTGCGGCTTGTGTGTTCTTTTCGTTACGTTGCGGCGTTTCCCCCGGCCCCCCGGGGACGGCGTCGGCGGCGAGCTCCGCCTCCACATCCCGGCGGCCGCTCTGCGCGCCCTGGTGGAACCCGCCGAGGCGGCGGCGGAGCGCGTCGGCGTCCACGGATCCGCTGCGCGGCTTGGGCGGCGCGGCCGGCGCGGTGATCTTCGGCGTCCGCTTCGGCAGCCCCTTGTCGGTGACACGCTCCCACTTGGGCGGGGCGGGGGCGGAGGCGGCGGGGGCCTCGGGTGCGGGTGCGGGCTCCGCCTTCGCTGCGGGTTCGGGTTCCGTCAGCTCGGGCTCGGTGGCCTCGGGCTCGGTGGCCTCCGGCTCCGTGGGCTCCGGCTCCGTCGGCTCGGGCTCCGTGGGCTCCGGTTCCGGTGCGGACGGTGTGGGCGGCGCGGCCAGCTCCATCGTCCGCTCGGCCGCGGCGATCAGCGGATCCGGGTGCTCACCCTCGCCGGAGGCGGAGGCGGACGCGGACACGGCCCCGGAAGACCCGGCGCCCGTCAACCGCCCCGGAATGACGTTGGAGTTGGCCTCGGCCTCGGAGCCCGGCAGGTGGACGAGGCCGGTGTCCCCGCCCCGCCCCGGGGCCACCGTGGCGGCCGGCACCCCCGGCGAAGGCGCCTCGGCGAGCAGCCCGGCGGGCAGCACCACGACCGCGGCGACGCCGCCCTGCTTCTGCTCCCGCAGCCGTACCCGCACCCCGTGCCGGGCCGCGAGCCGCGCGACGACGTAGAGGCCGAGGCCGAGCCCGTCCCCGCTCTCCTGGTCGTACGTGTCGTCCGGGTCGAAGTCCGCGAGGCGGGCGTTGAGCTCGCGCATCCGGTCCTGGGTGACCCCTATCCCCTCGTCCTGGACGGAGAGCATGACCTCGCCGTTCTCCAGGAGCCAGCCGGAGACCTCGACCGCGGCGTCCGGCGGCGAGAACGAGGTGGCGTTCTCCAGGAGTTCGGCGGTGAGGTGGCTGAGGTCGTCCGCGACGAACCCCGCGACGTGCGCGTGCGGCGGCAGGGTGGCGATGCGGACCCGCTCGTACCGCTCGATCTCGGAGACGGCCGCGCGCACGACGTCCACGAGCGGGACCGCGCCGGGGTGCTGGTGGCCGTGTTCGGCGCCGGCGAGGACCAGGAGGTTCTCGCTGTGCCGGCGCATGACGGTGGCCAGGTGGTCGAGCTTGAAGAGGGTGGCGAGCCGGTCGGGGTCCTGCTCGCGGTCCTCCAGGTTCTCGATGACGGCAAGCTGGCGCTCCACCAGGCCGAGCGTGCGCAGGGCGAGGTTGACGAAGGTGCCGTGGATGGACCGGCGGACCCGCTCCAGGTGTGCGGATGCCTCGGCGAGCTCCTCGCGCAGCGCCGCGCGCTCGTCGGCCATCGACTGCCGCTGCCCGATGAGGTGCTTGCGGTCGGTCTCGAGGGTGCCGAGGCGCTCGGTGAGGGCGGCCGCGTGGCCGTGCAGCGCGTTGACGGAGCGGACGACCTGGGCGAACTCGTCGTCGCGGCCCGTGAAGCGGATCGGCTCCTGGGGCGCGGGCTCGCCGGCCAGGCGGGCCGAGCCGAGGCGCAGGACGGCGAGCGGGCGGGTCAGCGAGCGGGCCGCGCCCATGGCGACGCCGACCGCGACGAGCAGACAGACGCCGACGAGGGCGATCCGGATCTCCAGCGCCGTGACGTCGTCGTCGCGCAGCTGGGCGAGGTGCTTGGTGCGCTCGACGCCGAGCGCGGACTCGGCGCCGCGCATCGTCTCGATGCGGGCGGAGAGCGCGGCGTCGACCTTCTTCCGGTCGTAGCGCCGCTCGGCCGCGGAGAGCGTGGGCCGGTCGGTGAGGCGCTCCAGGTACTTCTCCGCCGCGGTGACCTCGGCGCCGGTGACGGTCGACACGTAGGTGGCGCGGGCGGGGTCGTCCGCCGCGTCCCGGAAGTCGGCGAGGGCGGCGAGCTCGCGGACGCGGGCCTGCTGGGCGGCGCCGCTCAGCTCGTCACGGCGCCTGGTAGCGGCCGGTGACTCCTCGGTGCCGGTGGCGGGCAGGCCGGTGATCGGGTCGACGGCGGGGGTGCCGGTGGTGGGGTCGGGCAGGGCGAGGGCGGCGAGAAGGAGGCCGCGGGTGGCGGCGGCCTGCTCGACGGCGTGGTCGAGGTCGGTGAGGGCGAGCGCGCCCCGGTTGGCCTCGGGGGGCAGCTTCTCGGCCAGGTCGCGGGTCAGGCCGTGCAGTTCGGCGATGACCTTGCTGTACGCCTCGTGGGCCTGGAGAGCACTGCTCTTGCCGGTGAGCGCCGCTCTGCGGACGGCGGCGACGTCGGCGAGGTCGTGGCGCAGCGCGGCGGGCGCGTCGGCGTCGCGGAGCTCGTCGATCTGCCGGTCCACGCGGGCGCTGCGGCTCTGCGAGAGGCCCTTGTCCTGGGGGCGTCCCGCGGCGATGAACGAGGTGACCTCGTCGCGCTCGTCGGCGAGCGAGTGGCCGAGGGAGACCGCCTGCTGGGTCTGTTCGGCGAGCGTCACCAGGCTCTGGGTGTCGCCGAGGCGGTCGGACGCGGCGATGACGGCGGGGGCGCCCGCGCCGAGGACGGCGGCGGCGACGACGGCCACGGCGATGATCAGCCGATTGCGTACGCGCGCGGTGGGCGCCTTGTTGACGAAGGGCGCCGGCACGACGGAGGACGGCGTGGGCGCGGCGGGTGGCGTGGACGCGGTGTCGGGCGCGGACGCGGCGGGTGGCGCGGGCGGCGTGCCGGTGGCGCCGGCCGTCGCGGCGTCGTCACGCGCGGAGGTGTCGTGCGTGTCCCGTGCGGTGGCTGCGTGGTCCGCGGGGGCGGGCGCGGAGGCGGGGGCCGGGTCCGCTCCGGTGCCCGGTGTCGGGTCCGTGGTCGTGCGCTCCGGCACACGCCCGGTCGGAGTGGTCGCGCCCGGCGTGGCCCCTTCCGGGGCCTTCTGCTTGCCTTTGCGCCCAGGCCGAATCTTCTGCACCGGTGCTCGCATTCTTGTTTTTCGTCTGCCTTGGGCCCGGGTGACGGCCTGTCAACACGAGCGCTCCCCCGGTACGGTTCCTGACCCTTCCAGTGCCGGTGAGTGGCGGTCGTGCATCGCCTGCCTGGCCACCCGAAGGAGTGAACATCGGCGGGGAGTTGGCGGGCAAGTCCCGCGGTGGCGACCACGCGGCCGGTGCGGTGCGCCGGTTGGACGTCTCCGGAAGGCTTTGGCAGGATGCGCCGCCACACCCCGCCGGAGTTGATCATTCCGGTCGAATTCCGGCGTGGGCCCCGCCGGTACGGGCCCGCCCCGCACCCCTTTCCCGCTCCTGGTGAGCCGCGGGCACCTCGCGGGCAGACTGACCGGATGCGCATCGAACTCGCCACCGAACCCGGTGACCCCGCACGCCCCAACGAGGACTATGCCTCGGTCGCGGTTCCCGCGTCCGGACAGGGCGGTTCGCTCGTCCTCCTGGACGGTGTGACGCCGCCCGAGGGCACGGTGGGATGTCCGCATTCCGTCCCCTGGTTCACCGCCCGGCTCGGCGGCGCGCTGGGGGAACTGTCCGTTTCACGCCGGGACATGACGCTCACTGAGGTCCTCGCGGACGCCATCTCCCGTACGGCCGAGGCCCATGGTTCAACGTGTGACCTTTCTCACCCGCGCACGCCTCAGGCAACCGTGGTGCTCGTACGGTGGGACGAGGAGCGCGTCGAGCACCTGGTCCTGTCCGACTCGGCGCTGCTCATCGGGGGGCCCGACGGCACGGTGACGGCCGTGCTCGACCGGCGCCTTGCCGAACTGCCGCCCGCCGTACAGGCCCTGCGCGACCAGGTGCGCGCCCTGCCCCGCGGCTCGGCCGAGCGGGACGTGGCGGCCCGCGCCTACGGCGTCGCGGTCGAGGCACTGCGCAACGCCGAGGACGGCTTCTTCACGGCCGCCGCCGACCCCTCGGCCGCCGGGCGCGCGGTCACCGGCGAGCTGGCGCGGGCGGACGTGACGGCGGTGGCGGCGCTCACCGACGGGGCCGGGCGGTGGGTCGAGACGTTCCGCGAGGGCGACTGGGCGGACTGCTTCGCGCTGCTGCGCAAGCAGGGGCCGCGGCATCTGGTGGAGCGGGTCAGGGAGTTGGAGCGCGCGGACCCCGACCGCCTCGCCTACCCGCGCGGGAAGCGGCACGACGACGCGGCGGTCGTGTACGCGGAGTGGTGAGGCGGGCCCGTACGCCCAGTGGTGACGCGCCGCTCCCGGGGGCCGGCGGCCCCGACAGGCGCGCGCGACGTACGCGGACGGACCGTTCCCGTACGCCTCAGGCGTCCGCGCTGTCGTTCAGCCGGCCGAGCAGCCGGGCCAGTTCGGAGACCTCCGTGCGGTCCCAGCTCGCGAGCCGGCGCACGTACTGCGCGCGGCGCGCGGCCCGCACCGTGCGGAAGCGGGTGCGGCCGTCCGGGGTGAGCCGGATGAGCCAGGCGCGCCCGTCGGCCGGGTCGGGCTCGCGGGAGACCAGGCCGAGCTCCTCCAGGGCACGCAGCTGGCGGCT
This sequence comes from Streptomyces sp. NPDC005863, assembly GCF_042871345.1. NCBI lineage: Bacteria > Bacillati > Actinomycetota > Actinomycetes > Kitasatosporales > Streptomycetaceae > Streptomyces > Streptomyces sp. NPDC005863. The sequence continues at coordinate 523,584 of NZ_JBIAII010000001.1, forward strand.
CATCGTGGCCTTGCCGACGCCGATGTAGGCCGCGAGTTCGGTGGCCCGCCGCGGGCCGGAGTCGTCCAGGCAGACGAGCAGGCCGTACGCGGCGGGCTCCAGGTCGGGGTGGACCTGGCGGGCCATCTCGCCGGAGGACGCACGCGCGCGGCGCAGCAGGAGGGACAACTCCCGTTCGAGGGACAGGAACTCCCGGTCCTCGCCCTGCTCCACCGCGTCCTGTTCCACTACGTCCTGTTCCCGCTCGCCCTGCTCCGCCTCGTCCCGCGCGCCGCTCTCCGCACCCTCTTCTGCAGCACCCATGTCCCGCTTTCCCGATTCTGAAAGTTGTCGCCGACAGGCCCTCGTGCCGCGGCCGTGGCGCCGGCGGCCTGACCAGTATTTCGCAAGGTGGCGACCGTGCCGCCCGGCCGGTGCCGTCACAGGAGTGGACCAACGGCAGAAGTCCGGACCTCTTCCCTGGCGCCGGTCTACGTGCGTAGCTTTTCAAGTGACATGTTCACACCAGAGCATGTCGACAGGTCCCCACCGAGCACCACCGAGGCCTTCGGAGGCACGCCCATGCCCGTGCACAGACCCGGAACGGCCCGCCGCTCGCGCTTGTCGCCGGCGGGGGTCCTCCTCGCAGCACTCTCCGCTCTCTCCCTCCTCCTGACGCTCCCCACGGCGGCCAGGGCGGACGACGACGTCCCGCAGCGCGGCTCCGCCCGCCTCGGCCAGGGCGTCGTCGCACACGACGGCCAGGGCGGCCGGCCCACGGGCGGTGACGCGACCCAGACCGAGGGCGTCGACGTCAGCGGCCACCAGGGCAACGTCGCCTGGCAGACGCTCTGGAACAGCGGCGTGAAGTGGGCCTACGTCAAGGCCACCGAGAGCACCTCGTACAAGAACCCCTACTTCACCCAGCAGTACAACGGCTCGTACAACGTGGGCATGATCCGCGGCGCGTACCACTTCGCGACGCCGGACACCTCGTCCGGCGCCACCCAGGCCAACTACTTCGCGAGCAACGGCGGCGGCTGGTCGCGCGACGGGCGGACGCTGCCGGGCGCGCTGGACATCGAGTGGAACCCGTACGGGGCGGCCTGCTTCGGCAAGTCGCAGTCCGCGATGGTCAGCTGGATCCGCGACTTCCTGACCACCTACAAGGCGCGCACCGGGCGCGACGCGGTCATCTACACCGCCACCAGCTGGTGGAAGGACTGCACGGGCAACTACAGCGGCTTCGGCGCGAGCAACCCGCTGTGGATCGCCCGCTACAACACCGGCCCCGGCGAACTCCCGGCCGGCTGGGGGTTCCAGACGATGTGGCAGTACACCTCGTCGGGTCCGACGGTCGGCGACCACGACAAGTTCAACGGCGCGCTCGACCGGGTGGTCGCGCTCGCCAACGGCTGAGCGCGGCACCGCCCGTACGCGGACGGCGGCCACCCCGGGTGGGGTGGCCGCCGTTTCCCTGTGCCGTCCCGGGCCCTACGCGGCGACCGGGACGCGCATCTCGGCCTCCGTCAGGGCCAGTTCGAGCACCTGACGTACGTCCGTGACCGCGTGCACGTCGAGCTTGTCCAGGACCTCGGCGGGGACGTCGTCGAGGTCCGCCTCGTTCCGCTTCGGGATGATCACCGTGGTGATCCCGGCGCGGTGCGCGGCGAGCAGCTTCTGCTTGACGCCGCCGATCGGCAGCACCCGGCCGGTCAGCGAGACCTCACCGGTCATCGCCACGTCCGTACGGACGAGCCGGCCGCTGAGCAGCGAGGCGAGGGCGGTGGTCAGCGTGACGCCCGCGCTCGGCCCGTCCTTGGGGACCGCGCCGGCCGGGAAGTGGACGTGCACGCCGCGCTCCTTCAAGTCGGCGACGGGCAGCTCCAGTTCGGCGCCGTGCGCGCGCAGGAAGCTCAGCGCGATCTGCGCCGACTCCTTCATGACGTCGCCGAGCTGGCCGGTGAGCGTGAGCCCGGAGGCCCCGGTCTCGGGGTCGGCGAGCGAGGCCTCCACGAACAGGACGTCGCCGCCCGCTCCGGTGACCGCGAGCCCGGTGGCCACGCCCGGCACCGCCGTGCGCCGCTCAGCCGGGTCCTGCGCCGACTCCGGCACGTGGTGCGGGCGTCCGATGAGCGCGCGCAGGTCGGCGTCGGTGACGGTGAACGGCAGCTCCCTGTCGCCCAGTTCGTGCTGCGCCGCGACCTTGCGGAGCAGCCGCGCGATGGAGCGCTCCAGGTTGCGCACGCCCGCCTCGCGGGTGTACTCGCCGGCGAGCTTGCGCAGTGCGCTCTCGTCGAGCGTCACCTCGTCCCGCTCCAGGCCGGCCCGCTCCAGTTGGCGCGGGAGCAGGTGGTCGCGGCCGATGGTGACCTTCTCGTCCTCGGTGTAGCCGTCGAGCCTGACCAGCTCCATGCGGTCGAGCAGGGCCTCGGGGATGGCCTCCAGGACGTTCGCCGTCGCGAGGAACACGACGTCGCTCAGGTCGAGTTCGACCTCCAGGTAGTGGTCCCGGAAGGTGTGGTTCTGGGCCGGGTCGAGGACTTCGAGGAGGGCGGCGGCCGGGTCGCCCCGGAAATCCGAGCCGACCTTGTCGATCTCGTCGAGGAGCACCACCGGGTTCATCGACCCGGCCTCCTTGATCGCCCGCACGATCCGTCCGGGCAGCGCCCCCACGTACGTACGACGGTGGCCGCGGATCTCCGCCTCGTCGCGGACGCCGCCGAGTGCGACGCGCACGAACTTGCGGCCCATGGCGTGCGCGACGGACTCGCCGAGCGAGGTCTTGCCGACGCCGGGCGGGCCGACCAGGGCGAGCACGGCGCCGCCGCGGCGCCCGCCGACCACCCCGAGGCCGCGGTCGTTGCGGCGCTTGCGCACCGCGAGGTACTCGGTGATGCGCTCCTTGACGTCCTGGAGCCCGGAGTGCTCGGCGTCGAGGATCTCCTGGGCGCCCTTGATGTCGTACTCGTCCTCGGTGCGTTCGTTCCAGGGCAGTTCGAGGACGGTGTCGAGCCAGGTCCTGATCCAGGAGCCCTCGGGCGACTGGTCGCTGGACCGCTCCAGCTTGTCGACCTCCTTGAGGGCGGCCTCGCGGACCTTCTCCGGCAGATCGGCGGCCTCGACGCGGGCGCGGTAGTCGTCGGACTCCTCGGCCGCGTCCTTGCTGTCGCCGTTGATCTCGCGCAGCTCCTTGCGGACGGCGTCGAGCTGGCGGCGCAGCAGGAACTCGCGCTGCTGCTTGTCGACGCCTTCCTGGACGTCCTTGGCGATGGACTCGGCGACGTCCTGCTCGGCGAGGTGCTCGCGCAGCTGCTCGGTGGCGAGCTTGAGGCGGGCGACCGCGTCCTCGGTCTCCAGGAGCTCGATCTTCTGCTGGACGGTCAGGAACGGCGAGTACCCGGAGTTGTCGGCGAGCGCGGCGACGTCGTCGATCTGCGTCACGCGGTCCACGACCTGCCAGGCGCCGCGCTTCTTCAGCCAGCTGGTGGCGAGCGCCTTGTACTCCTTGACGAGCTCGGTGACGGAGCCGGGCAGCGGCTCGGGCACGACGTCGTCGACCTTCGTGCCCTCGACCCAGAGCGCGGCGCCGGGACCGGTGGTGCCGGCCCCGATCCGCACCCGGCCGCGACCGCGGATGAGCGCGCCGGGGTCGCCGTCGGAGAGCCGGCCGACCTGCTCGACGGTGCCGAGGACGCCGGTCGCGGCGTACGTCCCGTCGACGCGCGGAACAAGCAGCACCTTCGGCTTGCTGTCGCCACTGGACCGCGCGGCGGCCTGCGCGGCCTCGACCGCGGCCCGCACGTCCGCGTCGGACAGATCGAAGGGCACCACCATCCCGGGCAGAACGACCTCGTCGTCGAGCGGCAGCACCGGCAGGGTGAGCGACGTGTACGTGGTGGACTCAGCAGCCATGATCTCCCCTTCGGCATTCAAGTTGAGCTATACCGACTCAATGCAACTGAGCCCCGGGATGTTCCCCAATCGGCGTTCGCTGTGAGCGATCACCCGAAAACCGTTCGCCGTCCCGCGTCCCGCTCCCTAAGGTCCTCGACGGTGCCGGGACCGGTGCCGGTGAGGTTCGCGCAGGTGAGGAGCACGGTGATGGGGCGGCAGGGGCAGCGAGGGGTGGCCGGTGGGGCGGGGCGCGAAGAGGGGCCGCGGGTCTGGTTCGTGACCGGGAGCAGTTCGGGGCTCGGGCGGGCCCTGGTCCGGGCCGCCGTCGCGCACGGGGACCGGGTCGTGGCCACCGCGCGGGACGTGTCCGCCCTCGACGAACTCGTCGCGCTCGCGCCGGAGCGGGTCAGGGCGCTGCGTCTCGACGTGACCGACGTGGAGTCCGTACGGGCCGCCGTCGCGGGCGCCGAAGAGGCGTTCGGGCGGATCGACGTGCTGGTGAACAACGCCGCGTACGGGCTGCTCGGTGCCTTCGAGGAGCTCGGGGACGACCAGCTGCGCGCCAACTTCGAGACCAACGTCTTCGGCGTCATGACGGTCACCCGCGCCGTCCTGCCCCTCATGCGGCGGCGCCGCTCGGGGCACATCGTGCAGATGTCGTCCGTCAACGGCGTGGTGCCGGGGCCCGGCGGCGCGGCGTACGTCGGCACGAAGTACGCGCTCGAAGGGTTCTCCGCCGCGCTCGCCGCCGAGGTCGCGCACCTCGGCATCCGCGTCACGATCGTGGAACCCGGCCCGTTCCGCACCGACTTCGGCGGGCGCTCGCTGCGCTGGGGCACGCCGATGGCGGAGTACGCGGAGATCATCGCGCCCGCCCGCAAGGCCCTGGAGGCCTCGCACGGCAGCCAGTCCGGCGACCCCGCCCGCGGCGCCGAGGCGATCGTCGCCGCGGTGGGCCTCGACGAACCGCCGCTGCGGCTGCCGCTGGGCGCCGAGGCGTTCGGCTGGATCAGGGCCCATTTCCAGTCACGTATCGAGGAGCTGGACGCGGTGGAGGAGCTCGGGGCCGACACGGCTTTCCGCTGATCACTCCCCCACCGGCCGTCGCCGGACCGGCCGTACGCGATCAGGCCGGTCCCCGGGGGTGGCCGCCGGGCGGCGTTCCCCTGCGGCCGTTCCGTTGGGACCGTGGACGCTCCTACTCCTCAGGAGGGCACCCATGGTGGACACACCCGGGACCGGCGACGACGACGTGCGGGACGAGCAGGACGTCGCCGGCCAGATCGTGGAGCACGCGCTGGGCCACCTCTTCTCCGCGGCGCTGCGCACGGCGGTCCGGTGCGGGATCGCCGACCGGCTCGCCGCGGGTCCGCGCACCGCGGGACAACTGGCCGAACCGACCGACACCGACCCCGGCCACCTCCGCCGCGTCCTGCGCTACCTCGCCACGCGCGGCATCTTCCGCGAGGACGGGACGGGCGCGTTCCACCTCACGCCGCTCTCGCAGGCGCTGCGCACGGACGTGCCGGACTCGATGCACGCCGCGGTCCTGCTGATGACCGACCCCGCCTTCCAGCGGACCTCGGCGGGTCTCGAGGAGACGGTGCGCCGGGCCGGCGCGTCCTTCGAGCGTCTCTTCGGCAAGCCGCTCTTCACCTATCTGGCGGAGGATCCCGCCCTGCGGGAACTCTTCGACCGCGGCATGGCCTCGATCTCGGGTCCGGTCGACGCGGTGATCGCCGGCACGTACCCCTTCCCGGAGAAAGGCACCGTGGTGGACGTCGGGGGCGGCCGCGGCGGCCTGCTCCGCGCGGTGCTGCGCGGGCGCCCCGGCCTGACGGGCGTCCTCTTCGACCAGGAGCCCGTGATGCACACCCACGTGCTCGCCGACGACGAGACGGTACGGGGCCGCTGGCGGGCCGAGCCCGGCGACTTCTTCACCGAGGTCCCCGAGGGCGGCGACCTCTACGTGCTCAAGCACGTCCTGCACGACTGGCCGGACGAGGCCTGTCTGCGGATCCTGCGCAACTGCCGCGCGGTGATGACCCCGGAGGCCCGCCTCCTGATCGTGGACTGCGTCCTGCCCTCCGGCAACGCACCGCACCTGGGCAAGACCCTGGACGTGGCGATGGCGGCGGTCGTGGACGGCCAGGAGCGGACGGAGGACGAGTTCTCGGCGCTGCTCACGGGGGCGGGGCTGCGCCTGACGCGGATCCTGCCGACGGAGACGTATCCGTCGATCGTGGAGGCGGAGGCGGCGTCATGAGGTGGCCGGTCCCCCACCCGACGGGCGGGGGGCCGCCCTGGAGTCGCCGGCGCCGGAGCAGCGGCCAGGTGGAGACGCCGATCACCAGCGCGAGCAGGTGGCCCCAGTTCGTCATCGGGTCGGTGAACGCGATCAGGTCCTCGATCAGCATGCACCCGAACCCGCCGAGGACGACCCAGCGCAGCCACGGCGTCAGCAGACCCGCGAGCGCGCCGACGCTGGCGGCCACGCCGAAGCTGATGCCGTAGTCGAGGCGGTGCAGCGAGCTGTCGGGCAGATGGCCCGCGAGGACCGACAGGCCGACCGGGACCTCGGTCACGAGCGTGGCGACGACGTGGCCGAGGAGGAAGACCCCGGCGGTGCGCAGCCCTCTGATGCGCCGCTCCAGCGCGGTCAGCACCAACAGGAAGCCGATCGCGTACGGGGACGTGATGCCGCCCGCGACCCACAGGGCGCTGGCGAGGAGGACGAGGACGGGGGTGTGCGAGAGGTGCGCCACGTCGGTGCTCGACCCGCGCAGCAGCGCGGAGACGAGGTCGGGGTCCGCGTGGGCGGCGACCACCGAGGTGACGGCGAGCACGAGGGCGTACCCGAAGGTGAAGGGCGTGCCGGTGGGGGTGGGCAGCAGGCGCCAGGGGCGGAGCCGGGCGATTCTTCCGGGCGCGGCTCCCCCTGCTGCGGGGCTTCCGGTGGCGGAACTCCTTGCGGCGGCGGCACTCCTGCCGCCGCGCGGGACGACGGCCCGCCGCTCCGGTACGAGCGGCTCCGGTACGGGCGTCCGCGGTACGGGCGTCCGCGGTACGGGCGTCCGCGCCACCCGGGACCGGCGCGCCGACTGCCGCGGTATGCCGTTCAGGCCGGCCGACGCCCCACCGTCCGACATCACCGGGTCCGGCGTCCGCGTCTGCGGCCGCCCCTCGGTCACGGTCTCGGCGGGCCGCACGGCCTCCGCGGGCTGCACGCTCTGGTTCACGGGTGAGGCGCTCCTTCCGTCCTGCCCCACCCTTTGCCCTCTTTTCCGGCGTTGTCTATGACAGGCGCCACGTGAGGTACGTCTCACAGGCAACCCGCGGGTCACATTCTGCGTCGCGCGACCCCCCGACGCAGGCCGCGCCGCCCACTCCGCACGCCCCACCCGCGAAAATCACCCGCGCCCACGGCCACCCGCAAATACCCTGGCGCCCATGCGCACCCCCACCGCCGCCCCCGTCGTCATCGACCGGCGCGAGGGTCCTTACGGCGAGGTCGTCCTGCGGCGCCACGGCGAACTGCTGCAGATCATCGCCAACGGCTGTTTCCTGATGGACACCTCCGACGGCCGCTCCGAGCGACTGCTCGTCGACGCGGCCCGCGACGCCCTCGACGACCGCCCGTCCCCCGCCGTCCTCATCGGCGGCCTGGGAGTCGGGTTCTCCCTGGCCCACGCCGCCGCGGACCCCCGCTGGGGCCGCATCGACGTGGTGGAACGCGAGCAGGCCATCATCGACTGGCACCGCGAGGGGCCGCTCGCCGAGCTGTCCGCCGCGGCCTTCGCCGACGCACGTTCGCAGATTCTTCACACCGACCTCGTCACACACCTCTCCGCGGCCACCCGGACGTACGACGCGCTCTGCCTGGACATCGACAACGGCCCCGACTGGACGGTGACGGAGGGCAACAACTCCCTTTACTCAGCAGCCGGTCTGACGGCGTGCAAAGCACGTCTGAACCCCGGCGGAGTGCTCGCCGTATGGTCCGCCCAACCCTCGTCCGCTTTCGACGACGCTCTACGGAATGCCGGATTCCAGAGGGTACGGACGGAAGAGATCCCCGTTGCCCGAGGCGTCCCGGACGTGGTCCATCTCGGCGTCAGGGCTGCGTAGCCGAGGGCCCTTCGCGACCCGTACTCTGCTGACCGAACACAAGCGATCAGTGTCAGGGGCGGGCGATGGAGCAGACACACACCTCCCACAACGGCGCCACGGCGGCGACGCCGGGCGCACAGCGCCGGGTGCTGGTGGTCGAGGACGACCCGACGATCGTCGACGCCATCGCCGCCCGGCTGCGCGCCGAGGGTTTCGTTGTGCAAACGGCGGGCGACGGCCCGTCGGCGGTCGACACCGCCCAGGCGTGGCAGCCCGACCTGCTGATCCTCGACATCATGCTGCCGGGCTTCGACGGCCTGGAGGTGTGCCGCCGGGTGCAGGCGCAGCGGCCCGTCCCGGTCCTCATGCTCACCGCGCGTGACGACGAGACGGACATGCTGGTCGGGCTCGGGGTCGGCGCGGACGACTACATGACCAAGCCGTTCTCGATGCGCGAGCTCGCCGCCCGCGTGCACGTGCTGCTGCGCCGCGTCGAGCGGGCCGCGCTCGCCGCGACCACGCCCCGCAGCGGCATCCTGCGCCTGGGCGAGCTGGAGATCGACCACGCCCAGCGGCGTGTGCGGGTGCGCAGCGAGGACGTCCACCTGACGCCCACCGAGTTCGACCTGCTCGTCTGTCTGGCGAACACCCCGCGCGCCGTCCTCTCCCGCGAGCAGCTGCTCGCGGAGGTGTGGGACTGGGCCGACGCGTCCGGCACCCGGACCGTCGACAGCCACATCAAGGCGCTGCGCCGCAAGATCGGGGCCGAGCGGATCCGTACGGTGCACGGCGTCGGGTACGCGCTGGAGACCCCCACTCCGTGAGGCGGTTCGTGTGATGAGCGGACCCTTCGGAGGGCTGCGGCCCTTCTCCATCAAGACGAAGCTCGGCGCTCTCGTGGTCGTCTCGGTGTTCATCACCACAGGGCTGCTCCTGGTGGCCACGAAGACCGAGACCGAGCTGCGCTTCATCACCGTCTTCTCGGTGATCGCCACACTCCTCATCACGCAGTTCGTCGCGCACAGCCTCACCGCGCCGCTGGACGAGATGAACGCGGTGGCCCGCGCCGTCTCGCACGGCGACTACACGCGCCGGGTGCGCGGCGCCGACCGGCGCGACGAGCTGGGCGACGTGGCCTCCACGATCAACGCCATGGCCGACGACCTGGAGGCGCAGGACACCCAGCGCAAGGAGCTCGTCGCCAACGTCTCGCACGAGCTGCGCACCCCCATCGCGGCGCTGCGCGCGGTCCTGGAGAACGTGGTCGACGGGGTGTCGGCCGCCGACCCGGAGACGATGCGTACGGCCCTGAAGCAGACCGAGCGCCTCGGACGGCTCGTCGAGACGCTCCTGGACCTGTCCCGCCTGGACAACGGCGTGGTGCCGCTCAAGGCCCGCAGGTTCGAGGTGTGGCCCTATCTGTCGGGCGTCCTGAAGGAGGCCAACATGGTGGCCTCCGCGCGCGCGGGCATCGCGTCGGGCTCCGGCAGCCACACCCGTACGGACGTCCATCTGCACCTCGACGTGTCGCCGCCGGAGCTGACGGCCCACGCGGACGCGGAGCGGCTCCACCAGGTCGTGGCCAACCTCATCGACAACGCGGTCAAGCACAGCCCGCCGCACGGACGGGTGACGGTACGGGCCAGGCGCGGCCCCGGCCCCGAGTCGCTCGACCTGGAGGTGCTCGACGAGGGTCCCGGCATTCCGGAGTCGGAGTGGCACCGCGTCTTCGAGCGCTTCAACCGGGGCAGCCACGCCGGCGCCCCCGGAAAGGGGGCGGGGAACGACGGCGGCACGGGTCTCGGACTGGCCATCGCGCGGTGGGCGGTGGACCTCCACGGCGGCCACATCGGGGTGGCCGAATCCCCTCGCGGCTGCCGGATCCAGGTCACTCTTCCGGGCCTGACCGAGGCCCGAAGTTGACGTAGGGTTCGAGTACAAGCGTTTCACGGTGCTGGTCACGGGCACTCGGGAGCCGCTACCGCGCGTAGACGTCCCTCAGGCGTACCCGCGCGGCCATCTGGCGTTGCAGAACCTCGCTTGTTTCCCGCCATTCAGTGCGCCGAAACCATCGATCCAGTGTGACTTACGCGACGGATGCCGGGCCCGGTCTGCATCTCACGCCCGGAGAGGCGTAGCCTTTATTTCCGCTGTCCATCACCTTGTGAAGCGGAAGAGGGCGGTTACCGCCGTGTCGTCACAGTCCCCCAGTAGCTCGAGCATCTCGACCGACCAAGACGGGCAGGGCAAGGACCCTGCCGCTGCCTTCGGTCCCAATGAGTGGCTCGTAGACGAGATCTATCAGCAGTACCTCCAGGACCCGAATTCGGTCGACCGAGCCTGGTGGGACTTCTTCGCCGACTACAAGCCGGGCGCGGCCGCTGCCGCCGCCCCGGCCGAGCCGGCGGGTGACGCGGCCGCGGGGGCCGCGGCCACCAGTGCTCCCGCCGCGCCCGCCGCCCCGGCGAAGCCCGCGGCCCAGGCCGCGCCCGCCGCCGCTCCGGCCGCTCCCGCGAAGCCCGCGGCCGCCGCCCCGGCCCCCGCCGCGAAGCAGGCCGCCAAGCCCGCCGAGGCCAAGCCGGCCGCGAAGCCCGCCGCCAAGGCGGAGCCCGCGACGGAGGCCCCGGCCGGACCCGAGTACGTGACGCTGCGTGGCCCCTCGGCCGCCGTCGCGAAGAACATGAACGCCTCGATCGAGGTCCCGACGGCCACGTCGGTCCGCGCGGTCCCGGTGAAGCTGCTCTTCGACAACCGCATCGTCATCAACAACCACCTCAAGCGCGCCCGCGGCGGGAAGATCTCCTTCACGCACCTCATCGGGTACGCCATGGTGCAGGCCATCAAGGCCATGCCGTCGATGAACTACTCCTTCGTGGAGAAGGACGGCAAGCCCACCCTGGTCAAGCCGGAGCACATCAACTTCGGCCTCGCCATCGACCTGGTGAAGCCCAACGGCGACCGCCAGCTGGTCGTCGCGGGCATCAAGAAGGCCGAGACCCTGAACTTCTTCGAGTTCTGGCAGGCCTACGAGGACATCGTCCGGCGCGCCCGCGACGGCAAGCTCGGCATGGACGACTTCACCGGTGTGACGGTCTCGCTGACCAACCCCGGCGGCCTCGGCACCGTCCACTCCGTGCCGCGTCTGATGCCCGGCCAGTCGGTCATCATGGGCGTCGGCTCGATGGACTACCCCGCGGAGTTCCAGGGCACCTCTCAGGACACCCTGAACAAGCTCGGCATCTCGAAGGTCATGACGCTCACGTCGACCTACGACCACCGGGTCATCCAGGGCGCCGCCTCCGGCGAGTTCCTGCGGATCGTCGCGAACCTCCTCCTCGGTGAGCAGGACTTCTACGACGAGATCTTCAAGGCGCTGCGGATCCCCTACGAGCCGGTCCGCTGGCTCAAGGACATCGACGCCTCGCACGACGACGACGTCACGAAGGCCGCCCGCGTCTTCGAGCTGATCCACTCCTACCGCGTCCGCGGCCACGTCATGGCCGACACGGACCCGCTGGAGTACAAGCAGCGCAAGCACCCCGACCTGGACATCACCGAGCACGGCCTCACCCTGTGGGACCTGGAGCGGGAGTTCGCGGTCGGCGGCTTCGCCGGCAAGTCGATGATGAAGCTGCGCGACGTCCTCGGCGTGCTGCGCGACTCGTACTGCCGCACCACCGGCGTCGAGTTCATGCACATCCAGGACCCCAAGCAGCGCAAGTGGCTGCAGGACCGCATCGAGCGCACGCACGCCACCAAGCCCGAGCGCGAGGAGCAGCTGCGCATCCTGCGCCGGCTGAACTCGGCGGAGGCCTTCGAGACCTTCCTGCAGACGAAGTACGTCGGCCAGAAGCGCTTCTCCCTGGAGGGCGGCGAGTCCGTCATCCCGCTGCTCGACGCTGTGCTCGACAGCGCCGCCGAGTCGCGCCTGGACGAGGTCGTCATCGGCATGGCCCACCGCGGCCGCCTGAATGTCCTCGCCAACATCGTCGGCAAGTCGTACGCCCAGATCTTCCGCGAGTTCGAGGGCAACATGGACCCCAAGTCCATGCACGGCTCCGGCGACGTGAAGTACCACCTGGGCGCCGAGGGCACCTTCACCGGCCTGGACGGCGAGCAGATCAAGGTCTCGCTGGCCGCCAACCCGTCCCACCTGGAGACGGTCGACCCGGTCATCGAGGGCATCGTCCGCGCCAAGCAGGACATCATCAACAAGGGCGGCACGGACTTCACGGTCCTGCCCGTCGCCCTGCACGGTGACGCGGCCTTCGCGGGCCAGGGTGTGGTCGCCGAGACGCTCAACATGTCGCAGCTGCGCGGCTACCGCACGGGCGGCACGGTCCACATCGTCATCAACAACCAGGTCGGCTTCACCGCCGCCCCGGAGTCCTCGCGCTCCTCCATGTACGCCACCGACGTGGCCCGCATGATCGAGGCGCCGATCTTCCACGTGAACGGCGACGACCCCGAGGCCGTCGTCCGCGTTGCCCGCCTTGCCTTCGAGTTCCGGCAGGCGTTCAACAAGGACGTCGTCATCGACCTCATCTGCTACCGCCGCCGCGGTCACAACGAGTCGGACAACCCGGCGTTCACGCAGCCGCTGATGTACGACCTGATCGACAAGAAGCGCTCGGTGCGCAAGCTCTACACCGAGTCCCTCATCGGTCGCGGCGACATCACCCTGGAAGAGGCCGAGCAGGCGCTGCAGGACTTCCAGGGCCAGCTGGAGAAGGTCTTCACCGAGGTCCGCGAGGCCGTCTCGCAGCCGGCGCAGGCCGACGTGCCCGCGCCGCAGGCCGAGTTCCCGGTGCACGTGGAGACCGCGATCTCCCAAGAGGTCGTCAAGCGGATCGCCGAGTCCCAGGTCAACATCCCCGACCGGGTCACCGTCCACCCGCGTCTGCTGCCCCAGCTGCAGCGCCGCGCGACGATGGTCGAAGAGGGCACGATCGACTGGGGCATGGGCGAGACCCTCGCCATCGGCTCGCTGCTCCTGGAGGGCACCCCGGTCCGCCTGTCGGGCCAGGACTCCCGCCGCGGCACGTTCGGCCAGCGCCACGCGGTCCTCATCGACCGCGCGACCGGCGAGGACTTCACGCCGCTGATGTACCTCTCCGAGGAGCAGGCGCGCTACAACGTCTACGACTCGCTGCTCTCCGAGTACGCGGTGATGGGCTTCGAGTACGGCTACTCGCTGGCCCGCCCCGAGTCCCTCGTCATGTGGGAGGCGCAGTTCGGCGACTTCGTCAACGGCGCGCAGACGGTGGTGGACGAGTACATCTCGGCCGCCGAGCAGAAGTGGAACCAGCACTCCGGCGTCACGCTGCTGCTGCCGCACGGCTACGAGGGCCAGGGCCCGGACCACTCGTCCGCCCGCATCGAGCGCTTCCTCCAGCTGTGCGCGCAGAACAACATGACGGTCGCGATGCCGACCCTGCCGTCGAACTACTTCCACCTCCTGCGCTGGCAGGTGCACAACCCGCACCACAAGCCGCTGGTGGTCTTCACCCCGAAGTCGATGCTGCGCCTGAAGGCGGCGGCCTCGAAGGCGGAGGAGTTCACGACGGGCGGCTTCCGTCCGGTCATCGGCGACGCGTCGGTCGAGGCGTCGGCGGTCCGCAAGGTCGTCTTCTGCGCGGGCAAGCTGTACTACGACCTGGAGGCCGAGCGTCAGAAGCGCGGCGCCACGGACACGGCGATCATCCGTATCGAGCGCCTGTACCCGCTGCCGGGTGCGGAGCTCCAGGCGGAGATCGCCAAGTACCCGAACGCCGAGAAGTACCTGTGGGCGCAGGAGGAGCCGGCGAACCAGGGCGCGTGGCCCTTCATCGCCCTCAACCTCATCGACCACCTGGACCTGGCGGTCGGCGCGGACATCCCGCACGGCGAGCGCCTGCGCCGCATCTCGCGGCCGCACGGCTCGTCCCCCGCGGTCGGTTCGGCCAAGCGTCACCAGGCCGAGCAGGAGCAGCTGATCAGCGAAGTCTTCGAGGCGTAGTCCTCGACGGTTCTCCGCACAGGGGCCCGCCCCCGGGTTCAGACGAACTCGGGGGCGGGCCCTTCGGCGTCGGCGCCTACCATGAAGGCGAAGAGTCCCACCCCACCAGGAGCATGAGTTGTACTTCACCGACCGTGGCATCGAGGAACTGGAGAAGCGGCGCGGCGAGGAGGAGGTCACCTTCGAGTGGCTCGCCGAGCAGCTCCGCACCTTCGTGGACCTCAACCCCGACTTCGAGGTCCCGGTCGAGCGCCTGGCGACGTGGCTGGCGCGGCTGGACGACGAGGACGAGGACGAGTAGGCGGGGCTGGGGGCTGTCGGGGCGGGCGCCCCGCCGGGACACCTCAGCTCCACCCTGAGGGGTGGCTCAGCGCTGCCCTGAGGGGTGGCTCAGTCCCGTGCCCGCATCCGGTCGTACGCGAGGCCCGCGACGCCCTGAGACAGCAGCAGGGCGGCCGCCGTGGCCCAGCCGCCGCTGCGCAGCCGTACCGCGCGCGCCGCGAGCGGCACCCCCGCGACGATCTGCGCGGTGGCCAGCAGCCGCGCCCGGGGCCCGCGTAGCCAGGGGCCCAGCGGGCTCCGCTCGACGGCGACGATCTCCGCCCGCACCGCGTCCCGCCAGCCGGGCCACTCCACCTGCCGTACCCCCTCCAGCACCCGCGCCACCTCGCGCAGCCGGCCGGCCGGTGCGCCGGGGGTGAGGCCGGGCGGAAGGGTGAGCCCCGTGCGGGAGAGGACCGCGAGGAGGCCGAGCATCCGGGCGCGGGCGTCGGCCGACCGGTCGGGGCGGGTGAGGGCTTCCAGGGACTGCATGTCCAGTACGGGGTCGAGGCCGAGCCGCGCGGCCAGGGTCCGCATCGCCTCGTCCTCCCCCACCGCCGTGCCGTTCGCGAGCCATTCGTAGCCGACGGTCCGCCGGAAGCCCACGGCGAGGATGCAGCCGGACCAGTCGCGGTCCCACCACAGGGCGAGCACCGGGCGGCCCGAGCCGACGGCGAGCGCGGTGGCCCACCCGGTGAGCACCCGGTCGACCGCCTCCTCGCCGTGCAGCCACGGGCTGCCCTCGGGCACCAGCACGCTCCAGCCGTAACCGGCCTCGGCCAGCAGCATCCGCTCGCGCAGCAGCTGGGCCGAGGGCTCCACGGTATCGGGCGCGGCCCGGCAGAGCAGGAGTGCGCCGGCGGCTGCGGCGGTCCCTGCGGCTCCGGAGACCCCGGAGGTCCCGGAGGTCCCGGAGGTCCCGGAAGTGCGGGGCATGGATGGATCGGACGACATGTGCCCACGCTAGGACAGATCGACACATTCGGCGCAGAGACCGGGCGGGCGGGCCGTTCGCGGGCAGGCCAGGCGGCCGGGCCGGCCGACGGATGGGGGCCGGGCGGTTCACCCTCTCGTGTGTCTTGACTTCCGGGATCCGCGATATATCGTGAATGGCAGAGAACGCGATATGGCGCGTTGCTGTCCCGTGAGGGCCCGCCAGGGAGGTCAGGTCATGTCAGAGTGGTCCGTCGCCGAGCCACAGAAGCTCACGTTCGACGCCCCCGTGACGGCACTTCACGTACGGGTGGTCAACGGAACGGTGAACGTGGTGGGCACCGACGAAGGTTCCGCCCGCCTGGAGATCTCCGAGATGACGGGCCCGCCCCTGCGGGTCACCCAGGAGGACGGCGTCCTCACCGTCGCCTATGACGACCTGCCCTGGAAGGGCTTCCTGAAGTGGCTCGACCGCAAGGGCTGGCACCGCAGCGCGGTGGTCTCCCTCGCCGTCCCCGCGGGGACCCGCGTCGAGGTGGGCGTGGTCGGCGCGGGCGCTGTGGTCTCCGGCATCGAGGGCCGCGCCGAGGTGAAGGGCCTCACCGGTGACACGACCCTGCTCGGCCTCTCGGGTCCGGTCCGCGCCTCCACGGTCTCCGGCAGCCTGGAGGCCCAGAGCGTGACCGGCGACCTCCGCTTCAACTCCGTCTCCGGCACCCTGACGGTGGTCGAGGCGTCGGGCCCCTCCGTCCGGGCGGACTCGGTGAGCGGCTCGATGATCGTGGACCTGGCGCCGGCGGGCGGCCCGACGGACGTCGCCCTGACGAGCGTCTCGGGCGAGATAGCGATCCGGCTGCCGCACCCCGCGGACGCCGAGGTCGAGGTGGACACGGCGAGCGGCACGGTGTCGAACGCCTTCGAGGACCTCCGGGTCGGCGGCCAGTGGGGTGCCAAGCGGATCACCGGCCGGCTGGGTACCGGCCGCGGACGGCTGAGGGCGACGACCGTCTCGGGTTCCATCGCGCTCCTGCGCAGGCCGCAGATGGAGGAAGATCAAGACGACGAGGTCCCCTTGGACGTCGCCCCGGCGGACGCCGCCCCCACCGAGGCCGCCGCCACGCCGCCGGACGGCCCGAACGACGACCCGACCCCCAAGAAGGTGCTCTGACATGCCCCCCGTGTTCGCCCACGGCCGCCTGCGTCTGTATCTGCTCAAGCTGCTCGACGAGGCCCCCCGCCACGGCTACGAGGTGATCCGCCTCCTCGAAGAGCGCTTCCAGGGGTTGTACGCGCCCTCGGCAGGCACCGTCTACCCCCGCCTCGCGAAGCTGGAGGCCGAGGGGCTGGTCACGCACACCACCGAGGGCGGCCGGAAGGTCTACGCCATCACGGACGCCGGCCGCGCCGAACTGGCCGACCGCAGCGGCGAGCTGGCCGATCTGGAGCTGGAGATCCGCGACTCGGTCGCCGAGCTCGCCGCCGAGATCCGCGACGGCGTCCAGGGAGCCGCGGGTGAGCTGCGCCGCGAGATGCGGGCGGCCGCGAAAGAGGCACGCGCCGCGGGGGGTGCCGGGCCGAGCGGTGCCGGGTTCGGCGGTTCGGCCCAGGAGGGCTCGGCCACGGGTGGCGCGGCACAGGGTGGCTCGGCGCAGGGCCGGTCCTTCCCGGACCCGGGCGACTTCTTCGACGGCGTCTGGGGCGACAAGGAAAGCCTGCGGCTGGCGAAGGAGGAGTTCAAGCGGGCCAAGCAGGAGTGGAAGGAGCAGGCCCGCCGCGCGAAGGACGAGAGCCGCCGCGCCCGCGAGGAGGCCCAGCGCGCCCGCCGCCAGGCCAAGGAGGCGCAGGAGAAGGCCCGCACCCAGGCCAGGGAGGCCCAGGAGGAGGCCCAGCGCATCGCGCGCCGGGTGCAGGAACAGGTTCAGGTCCACTTCGCTCGGGGCGACTGGCCGACGGGCGTACGCGAAGGCATGGCGGAACTGGCCAAGGAGTTCGGCGAGTTCGGCATGGGGTTCGGCCGGGACTTCGGCAAGAACTTCGGCGCTCGTTCCGACAGGACGGAGGCGGAGGCGGGGACTCAGGCCGGCGCCGCCGCCACCGGGGCGGAGAAGTCGACCCGGGCGTCGGCTCGGGACGCCGGCGCGGGCGCCGGGCCCGTGTTCACCTCGGCCTCCGAGGATCTCCCCGTCGAGTACGTGCCGGAGTGGGCCCGCGAGGATTCCACCGGTGACCCCGGCCGGGACCTCGACCGACTCCTGGACCGTTTCCGGGACGACATCCGCGACGCGGCCCGGGACCACGGGGTGACGGAGGACCAACTCCGCGAGTCCCGCCGTCACTTGTCCCAGGCGGCGGCCCACATCGCGGCGACGCTGCGCACGCCGGGGCGCACGCCGTGACGTCCGCCGGACCCATGGGCCCCCTGGTCACCCTGGTCACCTGAACCCGCGGGGCGCTTGGGTCGGGCGCGAACAGGGGCCGCTCGCCTGCCTGCTGGGCCTACCCGGCCGGCCCGCGCGGCCCGGTGTGGGTCCGGGGCCGGGGCCGGTGTGGGCCCGGGTCCGGGCCGAGCGCGAACTGCCCGTACGCCCCTTCCGCCCCGTCCGCCCCATCCGCCCCGCGAGGTCAGGCGGCCTCGCCGTAGAGGACCCGTTCCAGGTTCGCGTACGTCACGCCGTGGTCCGCGAGGATCTCCGAGACCACTCCGGGTCGGACGCAGAGGGACAGGAGCAGGTGCTGTCCGCCGATGCTCCGGTCATGGCGTGCGGTCGCGAGCCGGAGGGACTTCACGAGGACCTCCTTGGCGTCCCGGCCGAAGGGCACCCGGCCGAGCCGCTGCCGCCAGCCCCGCCGTCCAGCACCGGCACCGGCGCCGGCACCCACACCGCCACCCGCAAGGGTGCCCGCACCCGCCAATGCCCCGACCCCGTGCGCCTCTTCCACGCGGGAGACGATCTCGTCGACGTCCACGCCCAGGTCGGCGAGGGCCTGCGTGTCGGCGCGCGAGAGCCCGCCGCGACGCCGCGCTTCGGCGAGGGCCCGCTCGATGGACGTACGCCGGTCCGCCGCGCTCAGAGCCCGCAGCGCGAACGCGGCCCGACCGACCACCGGCCGCACGACGCCCTTGCCCGCACTCTCCCCCGTACTCGCCCCCGCGCCCGGCGCCGCGCCCTGCTCGTCGTTCGAGCTCTCGTCGAGCAGGGCCAGGAGGGCGAGCAGTACGTGGCCGTCGTCGACCGATGCCGCGCCCGCCCGTTCCGCCTGGCCGATCGCGCCCACGACCACCGCGCGGGCCTCGTCCGTGAACTTCTCGAACATCACTGCCTCCCGTACTTCTTGTGCACGGCCTGCCTGCTGACGCCGAGCTCGGCGGCGATCTCCTGCCAGGACCAGCCCTGCAGGCGGGCGCTGCGCACCTGCACGGCCTCCAGCTGCTCCACCAGCTTCCGCAGCGCGGTCACGGCGCGGAGCCCGATCCGTGGGTCGCGGTCGCCCGCGCGCTCGGCGAGATCCGTTGCTTCGGTCATACGTGTCAACTTACGTTGACATGCATGTGGGCGTCAACCCCAGTTGACACGAAGGAGGGGAGGAGCGTGCGCTCAGACCTCCAGGACGATCTTGCCGAACTGGTCGCCCGACTCCAGCCGTTCGAAGCCCTCCCTGGCGCGGTCCAGGGGCAGCACCTCGTCGATCACCGGACGTACGCCCGTGGCCGCGCAGAAGGCCAGCAGGTCCTCCAGCTCGTCCTTGGTGCCCATCGTCGAGCCGACCACCTTGAGCTCCAGGAAGAAGATCCGGGTGAGTTCGGCGTGCGCGGGGCGGTCGCCGCTGGTGGCGCCCGAGATGACCAGCGTGCCGCCCGGCTTGAGCGACTTGACCGAGTGGGACCAGGTCGCCGCGCCCACCGTCTCGATCACCGCGTCCACCCGCTGCGGAAGGCGGGCGCCCGCCTCGACGGCCTCGACCGCGCCCAGTTCGAGCGCCCGCTTGCGCTTGGCCTCGTCCCGGCTCGTCGCGAAGACGCGCAGGCCGGCCGCCTTGCCGAGCACGATCGCGGCCGTGGCGACACCGCCGCCCGCGCCCTGCACGAGGACCGAATCACCGGGCCGTACCCCGGCGTTGGTGAAGAGCATCCGGTAGGCGGTCAGCCATGCGGTCGGCAGGCAGGCCGCCTCGGCGAAGGAGAGCTCCTTCGGCTTGGGCAGCACGTTCCAGGTGGGGACGGCGACCCGCTCGGCGAAGGTGCCCTGGTACTTCTCGGTGAGGATCGAGCGGCCCTCGCGGGGCCCGACGCCGTGTCCGCTCTGCCCGATGACGGAGTGGAGCACCACCTCGTTCCCGTCCTCGTCGATCCCGGCGGCGTCACAGCCGAGGATCATCGGCAGCTTCTCCTCGGCCAGGCCGACCCCGCGCAGCGACCACAGGTCGTGGTGGTTGAGGGAGGCGGCCCTGACGTTCACGGTCGACCAGCCGGGGCGCGCCTCGGGGGCGGGCCGCTCCCCCAACTCGAGGCCGGCGAGCGGCTGGTCACGGTCGATACGAGCAGCGTAGGCAGCGAACATGAGGTGACCCTAGGCTTCACATCGGCCCGGACGGAACCACGTACGGCTGTGACACGCGCCGCGCTCGCCCCCGGGCGCCGCACGCACCGCGCCCCCGGCCGCACGAGGTGCACGGCAGGGGGCGCGGGTCAGCACAGGCCGGGTCAGGCCCGGGTCAGGCGCGGGCGACGCCCTCCGCGCGGGCCGCCGCGGCGACCGCCGCCGTGACGGCCGGGGCGACCCGCTCGTCGAACGGCGAGGGGATCACGTAGTCCGCGGAGAGCTCGTCGCCGACGACGTTGGCGAGGGCGTCGGCCGCGGCGATCTTCATGCCCTCGGTGATGCGCGAGGCACGCACCTGGAGCGCACCGGCGAAGATGCCGGGGAAGGCGAGCACGTTGTTGATCTGGTTCGGGTAGTCCGAGCGTCCGGTCGCCACCACGGCCGCGTACTTGTGCGCGACGTCGGGGTGGACCTCGGGGTTCGGGTTGGCCATGGCGAACACGAAGGAGTTCGGCGCCATCGAGGCCACCGCGGGCTCGGGGACGGTGCCGCCCGAGACGCCGATGAAGACGTCGGCGCCTTCGAGGGCCGCCTCCAGCGAACCGCTGATGCCGGCCTTGTTCGTCAGCTCGGCGAGCTCGCGCTTGACCGGGGTGAGGTCGTCCCGGTCGCGGCTCACGACGCCCTTGCGGTCGGCGACCGCCACGTCGCCGAGTCCCGCTTCGAGGAGGAACTTGGCGATGGCGACCCCGGCGGCGCCGGCGCCGGAGATGACGGCGCGCAGCTCGCCGAGCGTGCGCCCGGTCAGCTTCGCCGCGTTCCGCAGCGCGGCCAGCGTGACGACGGCGGTGCCGTGCTGGTCGTCGTGGAAGACCGGAATGTCGAGGCGCTCCTGCAGCTTGCGCTCGATCTCGAAGCACCGGGGTGCCGAGATGTCCTCCAGGTTGACGCCGCCGAAGGACGGCGCGAGGCGCACGACGGTCTCGACGATCTCGTCGGCGTCCTTCGTCGCGAGCGCGATCGGCACCGCGTCCACGCCGCCGAACTGCTTGAACAGGATGGCCTTGCCCTCCATCACCGGGAGGGAGGCCTCGGCGCCGATGTCGCCGAGACCGAGCACGGCGGTCCCGTCGGTCACCACGGCGACGACATTGGATTTCCACGTGTAGTCGTGGACGAGCTCCGGCCGCTCGGCGATCGCGCTGCACACCTTCGCGACGCCGGGCGTGTAAGCCAGGGACAGGTCGTCCTTGTCGCGGACCGGCACGGTGGCCTGCACGGCCATCTTGCCGCCGCGGTGCAGCGCAAAAGCCGGATCGAAGGGCTCGGCCGCACCCGCGGGGCCCTCGTGATCCGTGCTGCTGTCGCTGCGAGGATTGACGATCTCCGCTGCCACTTGTCTGACCCCTTAAGTCTTATTCATCAGTTGAGGGTGTCCACTCCCGGTTGAGAAGTGGGCGGGCACCGCGTCCGTTCCCCGCCTGTCGGCGGAGGGAGGTACGGACACGCGGGCGCGCCGCACACGCGCCCTGGGCCCCGGATGAGGGGTGTAGCCAACCTTTGTACCCGAAGGCGGCGGGCACGGGCGAGTGACATTGGTTGCAGCCAGCTCCGCAGACGTCCCTCGAGGCAGGGACGAGTGTCACTGGTCCGGGCGGATGACCTGTGCGACGGCACTGGGTGCCACCTTCGGCAGCGCCCATTCCGCGATCAAGAACCTCGTAACCGGCCTTTTCCGACATGGCACTGCTCGCCCGGAAAGGGCGTATGCCCAACCGGCCCCGAACAGCCAATGTCCGAATTCTCCGAATAGTGCATGCCAGCGGTCCGCATAGCGAGATTCACCGGATATTCATCGGTTAACGGCGATTCGCTCCCGCCCCCATACGCCCGTGCCGTACCGGGATGGAGTGATTCGAGGCTGGCCCGTTATCCGATTTTGACATCTCCGGCACCCAGAATCGGACGGTCCGAATGGCAAGATGCCGTCATCACACGAGGTCGCGACACCCGAAGGTGTGTGCCCGACCCATCGGCAACTCCCTCATCCGCCGGAGGACCCACCATGACCGCCAGCTCCATTTGTCGTAGGACCGCAGCGAAGTCCGCTAAGTCACGGATTACGGCGGTCGGCGCGATCGCGGTCGCGGGCACGCTGCTGCTTTCCGGCTGCGGCGACCAGACCAACGACAAGGGGAGCGACTCGGTCAGCAATGCCCCGCTCGCCGACAAGCTTCCGAAGGACATCCGCGACAAGGGCGTCCTCAAGGTCGGGTCCGACATCGCCTACCCGCCGGTGGAATTCAAGGACAAGTCCGGCAACACCGTGGGGATCGACCCCGATCTGGGCGAGGCGCTGGGCAAGCAGCTCGGGGTGGAGGTCCAGTTCGACAACGGCACGTTCGACACCCTCCTCGGCGGCCTGCGCTCCAAGCGCTACGACATCGCGATGTCGGCCATGACCGACACGAAGAACCGCCAGGAAGGCGTCGACGAGGAGACCGGCAAGAAGGTCGGCACCGGCGTCGACTTCATCGACTACTTCACCGCGGGCGTATCGAACTACACCAAGAAGGGCCGGACCCAGGGGATCAAGACCTGGGCGGACCTCTGCGGCAAGAAGATCGTCGTCCAGCGCGGCACCGTCTCGCACGACCTGGCCAAGGCCGAGTCCAAGAAGTGCAAGGGCGGCAAGAAGATCTCGATCGAGCAGTACGACAACGACCAGCAGGCCCAGGCCCGGCTGCGCTCCGGCGCCGCCGACGCGGGCTCGTCCGACTTCCCCGTGGCCGCGTACGCGGTGAAGACCTCGGGCGGCGGCAAGGACTTCGAGCTGGTCGGCGAGCAGGTCGAGGCCGCCCCGTACGGCATCGCGGTGTCCAAGAAGAACCCCGAGCTGCGGGACGCCATCAAGGCCGCGCTCGACGCGATCATCAAGAACGGCGAGTACGGAAAGATCATCAAGAAGTGGGGCGTCGAGGACGGCGCGGTCAAGGAAGCCAAGGTCAACGGCGGCAAGTGATCCACCTCCCCCTCCCTCCCCGTCGCTGAAAGGCCACTCACGTGACCCCCGACATCTCCAAGAAGGGCCCTGCGGACGACGTCCCCACGGCCCGCCCCGCGGAGGCCATCAAGGCCATCCCGGTCCGGCACTTCGGCCGGTACGTAGCCGCCGTCCTGGCGATCGGCGTCCTCGCCTCGATCGTCTTCGCCTTCGCGCAGGGCGACATCAACTGGGGCGCGATCCCCGACAACTTCTTCGACGAGCGCATCCTCAAGGGTGTCCGCGAGACGCTGATCCTCACCTTCCTGTCGATGCTCATCGGCGTGGTCGGCGGTGTGCTGCTGTCGATCATGCGGCTGTCGAAGAACCCGGTGACCCAGTCGATCGCCTGGTTCTACATCTGGTTCTTCCGCGGTACGCCGGTCCTGGTCCAGCTCTTCGTCTGGTTCAACCTCGGCTTCGTCTTCGACTACATCAACCTCGGTCCGATCTACAAGGACGAGTGGTCGGACTTCATGACGCCGATGCTGACGGCGCTGCTCGGCCTCGGCCTCAACGAGGCCGCGTACATGGCGGAGATCTGCCGCGCCGGTCTGCTCTCGGTCGACGAGGGCCAGACCGAGGCGGCGCACGCGCTCGGCATGAGCCACAACAAGACGCTGCGCCGCGTGGTCCTTCCGCAGGCGATGCGCGTGGTCGTCCCGCCGACCGGCAACGAGTTCATCAACATGCTGAAGACGACGTCGCTGGTCGCGGCCGTCCAGTACTACGAGCTCCTCAAGTACGCCCAGGACATCGGCACCTCGTCGGGTGCGACGGTGGAGACGCTGCTGCTCGCCGCCTGCTGGTACCTGATCATGACGTCGATCCTCAGCGTCGGTCAGTTCTACCTGGAGCGGTACTACGCCCGCGGCTCGTCCCGCTCCCTGCCGGACACCCCCTTCCAGAAGATCAAGGCCAACATGCTGTCCCTGAACAGCCCGCGGGGAGGCACCGCATGACCGCCATGGTGAAGGCCGAGGGCGTCCACAAGTCCTTCGGCAACGTAGAGGTCCTCAAGGGCATCGACCTGGAGGTGGAGTCGGGTGAGGTGTTCTGCCTCATCGGCCCGTCCGGCTCCGGCAAGTCGACGTTCCTGCGCTGCATCAACCACCTGGAGAAGGTCAACGCCGGCCGGCTGTACGTCGACGGCGATCTGGTGGGCTACCGGCAGAAGGGGGACAAGCTGTACGAGCTCAAGGACAGCGAGGTCGCCCTCAAGCGCCGGGACATCGGCATGGTCTTCCAGCGCTTCAACCTCTTCCCGCACATGACGGCGCTCGAGAACGTCATGGAGGCGCCGGTCCAGGTCAGGGGCGTCGCCAAGGCCCAGGCCCGGGAGCGCGCCGGTCAGCTCCTGGAGCGCGTGGGCCTCGCCGACAAGGCGGGCAACTACCCCTCGCAGCTCTCCGGCGGCCAGCAGCAGCGCGTGGCGATCGCCCGCGCGCTCGCGATGGACCCGAAGCTGATGCTGTTCGACGAGCCGACGTCGGCGCTCGACCCCGAGCTGGTCGGCGACGTGCTCGACGTGATGCGCGACCTCGCGGAGTCCGGCATGACGATGGTCGTCGTCACGCACGAGATGGGCTTCGCCCGCGAGGTCGGCGACAGCCTCGTCTTCATGGACGGCGGCGTGGTGGTCGAGTCCGGCCACCCGCGCGACGTCCTGACCAACCCGCAGCAGGAGCGCACGCAGTCGTTCCTGTCCAAGGTGCTGTAACAGCGCCCCGTAAGGGGCGCGGGACCTGCGCGGGCAACCGCGGAGGCGCCGCGCCCGAAGAACCGCGGAAGGGGCGGTACGGATCACGCATCCGTACCGCCCCTTCGCGCGCAGGTCACTTGAGGCCGAGAACCATCGCGTCGGAGGGCGACGCCCACACCGTCCGCGCCTCGGCGAAGCCCGCCTCGCGCAGCGTCCGCGCGTGCCACTCGGGCGGCGGCGTGTCGCCGTCCGCGTGCTCGCCGTAGATCTCGAACCGCTTGGCGGTGGGCTCGGCGAGCACCGGGTCCTTGGCGGCGAGCTGCCACCACTCCTTCCAGTCCACGGCGCCCTCGGCCTTGGCGCGGTCCATCCGGGCGTGGCGCTGGGCGCGGTCGGCCTCGTTCAGGCGCGGCGTCGCCGGGTCGGGCATGTGGTCGGCGTTCATGAAGACGCCGCCGTCCCGGACGAGGCCGGCGACCTGGCCGTAGAGGGCGGCCAGCGGCTCGCTGAAGAGCCAGTGCAGGGCGGTGGCGGTGAGCACGGCGTCGTAGCTGTCGTGCGGCAGCGCGGCGGTCCAGCCGGGGTCCTTCAGGTCGGCGGTGACGAAGGTGACCCGGTCGTCCCCGGCGAAGGTGCCCTCGGCGATGGTGAGCAGCGCGGGGTCGAGGTCGACGCCGACGCTGGTGGCGTCCGGGAACCTCTGGAGCAGCCGGTCCGTAATACTTCCCGTACCGCACGCCAGGTCCAGGACGCGCGGCGCGGTTCCCACCACGGCCTCGACCATGTCGAGCATGATGCGGAAGCGTTCCTCGCGGTCGGGCAGGTACCACTGCTGCTGCCGGTCCCAGCTGTCCTGCCAGGCGCGCCAGTCGGTGCCCGGCCCGGCGGTCGCGCCTGTACCCGTCCTCGTATCCGTCATCGGAACCCCTCCGCTTCGTAATACCCTGGTACCGCAATCGGCCATTACCGGCCGACGAGAAGGACCATAGCCCGCCCTCGTAAGGACTACAAGTGGAACTGGCCTATTACTCGGACTACGCCGTACGCCTGGTCAACAGCGAGGAGCCGGGCCGCAACAAGGACACGCTGACGTCCGTCGAGGCGATCAGGGAGCTGTTCGGGCCGAGCACGCAGATGGCCCGCCGTGCCACGGACTCGGACGTGACGCGCTTCCGGTCCGTGCGGGGCAGGCTCAGGTCGGTCTTCGAGGCGGCGGACGGCGGCGACGAGACGCTCGCGGTCGACCTGCTGAACTCACTGCTCCTGGAGTTCCCGGTCAGCCCGCAGATCTCGGGCCACGACCACCGGGACGACGACGGGCGCCCGCTGTGGCACATGCATCTGGCGGACCACCCCTCGAACGCGACGGCGGGGTACGCCGCGATCGCCGCGATGGGCCTCGCCTTCCACCTCACCGAGCACGGCGTGGACCGGCTCGGCCTGTGCGAGGCCGCGCCGTGCCGCAACGCCTACCTCGACACGTCGACGAACCGCTCCCGGCGCTACTGCTCGGACCGCTGCGCGACCCGCGCCAACGTCGCCGCCTACCGCGCCCGCAAGCGCCTGGAGACGGAGCGTTCGGCCGGCACCGGTCGTACGGCGCCCAGCGCCCAGCGCGCCAGCGCCAGCGGTGAGCGGCGCCCCGCCGCCGGCGGGCGGTAGCGGAACCGCACCTTCCCGAGGACGAGTTCCTCGGGCACGACCCCGTAGTCCGTGCTGTCCCCGCCCGCGAAGGCGTTGTCACCGAGCACCCACCAGCCGCCTTCGCGCCGCTCCTTGGCCCGCTTGACGACCAACAGGTCCTGCTGGAACGGATGACACAGGATCACCACGTCACCCGGACGTACGCGCGCGCCCCATCGCACCAGCAAGCGGTCCCCGTGCCGGAGCGTGGGCACCATCGAAGGGCCCGTCACCTCCGCCGCGCCCCACGGCACAAGGGCCCTTCCGCGCTCGCTCTCCTGCGACAGTTCCGGCATCACCGGCACCTCCCCGGTCCTATCCTCCACCAGTCCCAGTCTGGACCCGGACTTTTGTCCTAAGCCCATGGGGGCACTCGCGAAAACCCGCCTCTCACGGAGTAATGTCCCACCTGAGAAGACGATCACGAGGAGGACAGCACCATGCTTTCCCGCCTGTTTGCCCCCAAGGTGAAGGTCAGCGCCCACTGCGACCTGCCCTGCGGTGTGTACGACCCGGCCCAGGCCCGCATCGAGGCGGAGTCGGTCAAGGCCGTGCAGGAGAAGATGGCCGGCAACGACGACGCGCACTTCCAGGCGCGCGCCACGGTCATCAAGGAGCAGCGCGCCGAGCTCGCGAAGCACCACGTTTCGGTTCTCTGGAGCGACTACTTCAAGCCGCCGCACTTCGAGAAGTACCCGGAGCTGCACCAGCTGGTCAACGACACCCTCAAGGCCCTCTCGGCCGCCAAGGGCTCGACCGACCCGGCCACCGGCCAGAAGGCGCTGGACTACATCGCCCAGATCGACAAGATCTTCTGGGAGACCAAGAAGGCTTGATCTATGGCTAGGCCGTCTGACCTGCGGTTACGCGGGTCGCATCGCCTACCTGTCCGCACCCGGTCCGCAGGCCGCCGAGAACGGCGTCCATGACGGTCCGGGTGCGGTCTTCTTCGCTGGGCCAGAGGTGCGCGTAGATCCGCAGCGTGATGACGGCGGACGCGTGACCGAGGACCAGCTGGACCTGCTTGACGCTCGCTCCGCCGGCGATGAGGGCGGAGGCGTAGAAGTGGCGCAGGTCGTGGGTCACCATGTGCGGCAGCTCGACGGGCTTGCGGCCCTCGCGCTCGGCCGCCTCGTTCTCCGCTGCTTGGAGCGTCCTGCGGGCGCAGTTCCACTCCGTCTTCCAGCGGCGGTAGTTGAGAGGCTCGCCCTCCTCCATCGTGAACAGCCACTCCTTGGAGGGGCGTGCCGCGAGGTGCGTGAGGAGAGCGTCCGTGACAACCTCGCCGACCGGGACCGTGCGCCGGGACTTGGCGGTCTTCGGCGGGCCGACCTTCCCGGACTGAAGGCGCTGCCGCTCGACGCGAATGGTGCTGGCCTTGAAGTCGATGTCCGACACCTTCAGGCCGAGCAACTCGCCTATTCGCAAGCCTGATCCGGCGAGTGTGACGACCGCAGCGCGGATGTACGGCGGCATCACGCGGGCCATGGCTTCGACTTGGGCAACCGTGGGCGGGGTGACCTCCTCGTCCGGCATGGGCGGCAGGGTGATTCGGCGGCACGGGCTGGACGCGATGACCTTGTCCTCGACGGCCGCGGTCATGACGCGCACGAGGACGTCGTAGACGTTGCGCACGCTGCCGGGGCCGAGCTGTTCGGACAGCCCCTTGAACAGCACCTGGATGTCGTTTCGGCGTATCGCCGCCATGGCGCGCGATCCGAGTGCCGGGACCAGGTGCAGCCGCAGCGCGTTGTCAGTGATGCGCTCGGCCGCCTCGCCGACGATGAGCGACGCCTCCCACTTCGTGGCGTACTTCTCGAACGAGATCCGCCCGGCGCGCGGATCGACGTACTGCCCGGTGACGACGCTGGCCGTGACCTCGTCGAGCCAGCGCTGGGCGTCGATCTTGCGGTCGAAGTGGCGGGCGTGCTCCTTACCGTCGAGGTCTCGGTAGCGGGCCCGCCATTTGCCATTGGGGCGCTTCTGAATGTTCGCCAAGTGGCTTCTCCCTTGGGTTGGTTATCGGTGGTAGCCGCCGCCCTCGATGTGCTCGGTGAGGGTGCGGGCGTCGCGCTCGTCGCCCATGAGGCGAAGGCACTGTTCGTGGATGGCCCGTGAGCTCTCCGGGTGGGCCTGGATGTGCTCTGCGATGCCGACAACGGCATGGTGCAGGCGGTCTTCTGCGTCGCGTGTCTCGTAGTACGCCTCGACGGCTTCCTGAACGAGCCGTCTGCTGTTGAGGTCCAGCCCTTCCAGCGGCGGGGACATCAGCTCTTCGAGGGGCAGTTCGAAGACGCGGGCGAAGGCGAGAGCCTCGTCGACGTTGATGCGGCGCCGCGGAGTGCCGTTCTCGATGCGCCAGACAGCGGTCTGGTTCATCTTGACGCCGGCCGTAGATACCCGGTCCGCCAGCTCGGTCGTGCTCCACCCTCTGACCTCGCGCTCCAGGGCCACCCTCGCAGCGATGTTGCCCTCGCTATAGAGCAGTGGCACCTCGCCACCGTCGTGCTTCTCGCCTGCCATCACACCTCCGTCGCGACCGTCGCTATCCAAATTGAAACACACTCTATCCGATTTGGTTTACCGGCGATCGTCGGGTACACCTATGCAGAACGAATTGCCACCTAGCCGAATTAGAACGCATGCGATACCTGACCACCGCCGAGGTCGCCGAGCGCTACCGCACAGCGGAGAGCACCGTCCGCTACTGGCGCCAGATCGAGAAGGGGCCGCGCGGCATCAAGATCGGCAAGCGGGTGCTGTACCCCGAGGCCGAGCTGCTGCGCTACGAGCGGGCGCTGATCGAGGGCCGAGACGAGTGGGGTCTGGCCTCCTGAGTCGCCAGAGGCCCGGGACACGGAAACGGCCCTCGGCGTGCCAACGCCGAAGGCCGGAGAGTCCCCCGCACACCGCCCATCCCTGAACGAACAAGCCGACGAGGGGCTGGACCTTGCCCGTCCTGCCCCTCGTCTGAGAGGAACGTCTATGGAGGACTCTACGTCCCCCACCAACCCGAACACGGTCCCCAAGGTCAACTGGCCCGAGGTCGCGGTCCCCGGCCAAGGCGTCCCCGGACGCCGCGGGGACGAGCATTCTGCTGATGCGGTATCAGGGGACCGTCCCCGCGATACATCCGGTCCCCTGTCGGCGCGAACCACGGTCCCCATACCCAAAGACGTTGGAGACGTGCAGGTCAGCGGCATCGGCGCGCCAACGGGGACCGGTCCCCAAGACTCTGGAGTTGCACCAGGGGACCGCAGTGGGGACGGGGACAGCGGCCGTCGCCTGTCGCCGGGGACCGACGTCCCCGCGGAGCGGGCCGAGCAGCAGGAGATCGCAGCCACCGATGGCAGGACACGCGCCGGCGGCCATGAAGGCGCCGGCGCTCAGGTAGCCGCTGACGGGGTCACGCTGCTGGACGAGTTTCGGGCAGCGATCGGCAAGTACGTGGTACTGCCCAGCGAGGAGGCGCTGACCGCTGTCACCTTGTGGGTGGCGGCCACGCACATCCAGACGGCTCTGCAGCATGCTCCGCGTCTGGCGGTGGTGAGCCCGACGAAGGGGTGCGGCAAGTCCCGGGTTCTGGACGTGCTCCACGAGACCGTGCACCAGCCGATGATGACGGTGAACACCTCCCCGGCGGTCATCTT
The DNA here is from genome assembly GCF_042871345.1 of Streptomyces sp. NPDC005863. Lineage (NCBI taxonomy): Bacteria > Bacillati > Actinomycetota > Actinomycetes > Kitasatosporales > Streptomycetaceae > Streptomyces > Streptomyces sp. NPDC005863. The sequence continues at coordinate 553,441 of NZ_JBIAII010000001.1, forward strand.
CCGGGTCATCGGCAAGAACCCTCCCACCCTGCTGGTGGACGAGGCGGACACCATCTTCGGCCCCAAGGCGAGCGGTGACAGTGAGATCCTGCGCGGCCTGCTGAATGCCGGGCACCAGCGCAACCGGCCCGCGTGGCGGATCTCCGGTCCGGATCACAAACCGACCCCGTTCCCCACCTTCGCCATGGCTGCCATCGCGGGGATCGGCGACCTGCCGGACACGGTCATGGACCGGGCAGTCGTGCTGCGAATGCAGAAGCGCAAGCCGGGCGAGAAGGTCACCCCGTTCCGCTCCCGGTATTCGGTGCCGGAACTCAACGCGCTGCGTGACCGGCTGACCGCCTCGTTGGGTCCGCTGCGCGGGCAGGCTGCCCGAATGGTGCCGCAGATGCCGGTGGAAGACCGGGCGGCGGACACCTGGGAGCCGCTGGTCATCATCGCCGACCTGGCAGGCGGCCAGTGGCCCGCCCAGGCTCGTGCCGCCTGCTTGGCCATAACCCGCCACGAGGCGGCCCAGGACGAGCAGAGCAGCCTGAAGACGCGGCTCCTGCGCGACATCCACCGCAACTTCGCGCAGGCGGACAACCCCGAGGCCCTGGCTACCCAGGATCTGGTCGCCGCTCTGATCCAGGACGCCGAGGCCCCGTGGGCGGAGCACGGCACCAAAGGGCTGAACGCCTACCACCTGAGCAACCTGCTGCGGGACTTCAACATCAGCCCGGCCAACTACCGGTTCGACAAGGGCAGGCAGGCCAAGGCGTACATGCGTAACCGGTTCCTGGACGCCTGGGCCCGCAACTGCCCGGACCTCGTCGAGGCGGCACCCGAGCGCGAACACGGCGCTGCCCCTGCACGCGTGGCCCAGGGCAGGCCGCCCGCCGCCCCGGCCGGGACGCTGCCTGTCGGCCCGCCCGGTGGCCCCGCCGGGCCGACGCGCGCTCTCTGATCCCACCGGGGCCCGTATCACTTCGTCGCATCCGTCCCCGCGCAGGTCAGCGCGGGGACGGACTCTCTCGCCGGGACGGAGTTCTCCGTACCTGCCCGCGTCTCCGTACCTGTGTTGACCAGGCATGCGACGGATGCGACGGACGTGACACAGCCCCATCCCCCTCTCCTTCGGAGCACCGCCATGCACACCGAGAACGACACGAACTCCTCTTCGTCCCGCCGCTGGGTTTGGTTCAGCCGGGACCGACGAACAGCAGCAAGCTGGAGCGAACGAGCCCCTAAAGAGGCTTCGTCCGCGCTTGCCCCCGCCTCTGGGGTGGCGGAGGGAGAGGGGGCCGGGCGCCAGCAGGCGCCCGAGCCTGAGGAGGGGGTGAACGAGCCCCGCACCGCGTCTCCCGCCGACAGCGCCGAGCAGCCCATCGCCGACTCCAACACCCCACTCGCCGAGCCGTCTGCCCGTCAACCGCCCGCCGCCGTTGAGCAGCCCTCGTGGCGTGAGCCTGACGCCCCCGCGCTGCCCGCGCGGATAAACCGCAAGCGCACCATTGAGAAGCGCGACCAAGAGAAGAAGATCCGCTTCACGCCGACCGCAGTCCGCCTCATCGACGCCGAGGCCAAGCGGCGCCACCAGAAGTTCGCAGGCTTTGTCGGCGACGCCGCGCTCGCCGTCGCGCTCGGCAAGGCGGGCATGGTCGGCAGCCCGGAGGACGACCCCGTCCGCCCGCTTGTGGAAGCCATCGAAGCGCACACCAAGGCGCTGAACCGGATCGGCACCAACCTCAACCAGGTCACGACAGCCATCCACTCCGGCGCGATACCCGAGCGCGCCGAGGCCGTCCTCGACCGCATTGAGCATGCCGCCCAGGCCAGTTACGCACTCATGGACCGGCTCCTGGCGGAAGGAGCCGGTCATGGTGCCTGACGTCTCCACCGGCTCCAGCACCCTCGGCCTGATCAACTACCTCTTCGGCAAGGGGCGGCGCGACGAGCACACGGACCCCCACACCGTGGCTGCCTGGGACATGGCCGGCGCCCCGGACCCCGGCCGCGACCCCACCGCCACCTACGCCCAGCTCGCCCGGCGCTTGGACCACCACGTCGACCTCCGCACCCGGGAGCTCGGCGGGAAGCAGCCTCCGCAGCATGTGTGGCACTGCCCCGTACGCACCGCGCCCGGCGACCGCTACCTCACCGACGCTGAGTGGGCCGAGGTTGCCCGCCGCGTCGTAGCCGCCACGGGCATCGCCCCGAGGGAGACGACAAGGCGTGTCGCTGGATCGCAGTCCGGCACGCCGACGACCACATCCACATCCTCGCGACCACCGTCCGCGCCGACGGCCGCCGCCCCCGAACGAACCGGGACGGCTGGCGGGCCCAGCGGGAATGCCGCAAGATCGAGGCCGAGTTCGGGCTGCGCCGCTTGAAGTCCGGCGACCTCACCGCCCCGCGTACCCCTACCGGCGCCGAGCGGGCGAAGGCAGAACGCCAGGGCCGGGAGGAGACCGCGCGGGAGTGGCTGCGCGAGCAGGCGTACGCAGTCGCCGCCGTCGTACGCAGCATCGACGAGTACTTCACCGTGCTGCGCTCCCTCGGCATCCAGGTCAGGCCGCGCATCGGCCCCGAGGCCGGCGAGGTGACCGGCTACAGCCTGGCCGCGCCCGGCGATACGGCCAACGGCGAGCCGGTCTGGTACGGCGGCTCGAAGCTCGCCCCCGACCTGTCCTACAACCGGCTCTGCGAACGCCTGCCGACCCAGGACGTGGCCGACCGCCCTCAGCAGGTGGCGGACTCGGCCGAACCGTGGCATCGCGCCGAGACCGCCATCCGCGATGCCCAGACGGTCCTCGACTCGGGCGACGACGAGGTGGCCCAAGGCCATCTGGATGCCTTCGGCGACGCCCTCCACAACCTGGCCCTCGTCGCCAACGGCGAGCACCGGGCCGAACTGCAAGCCGCCGCAAGGGCGTTCAACCGCGCCCGCCGCTCGGCGATCCGGGCCGACCACCAGGCCGCCACCGCCTTCCGGGAAGCCGCCAAGGAACTCGCCTACGCCACACACGCTCCGGGCGGACTCGCCATTGCCCTGATCTTCGCCGCGCTCCATCTGGCGCGGGCAGCCGCCAAGTGGCACGAACAACGCGGCCGCGAGCAGCAGGCGGCAGCAGCCGAGGCAGCCTTCCGCCATCTGCAGGCGGGTTACCAGCAGGCCGGGGAGCCGGTACTGGCGGATCTCAGCCGCCGCGCCCCACGCGGCGCCACCGTCCGCCGCTTCGAGCAGGACCTGCGCGCAGCCCTCCCAGACCACGCCGACCGCATCCTCGCCGACCCCGCCTGGCCGGCCCTGACCACAACCCTCGCCCGCGCCGAGACCGCCGGCCACAACCCCCGGCGCCTCTTGGCCGAAGTCGCCGCCCAGCGAGAACTCGACACCGCCGAACAGCCCGCCGAAGTCCTCAACTGGCGCATTACCGTCCAACCGAACAAGCGAGCACAGGCGGCACGCAGGCGAAGCAGCATGCCCGGAGCGTCCTTTGCGCCCATGACGCCCCAGCCCTCGGTGACGGCGCTGACCTCCAAGTCCGAGGAACGCGGACGGCATCGATAGACGAACCCGTTGGCTGTCGGCCGGTGCTGACGTCCTGCTCCGTGATCGCGTCAGGCTGCTTCGGCTCCGGACGCAGGAGAGGGATCGCTGGCGCGCAGGTCCGAAAGCCGACCAACCCATCCCATGACCTCAGCCAGGTGCTCGGTCAACAACCCGACGTGGGGATCGGGCTGGACCAGGAGAGTCGCCGCTCCACGCGCCGTGCGCTCTGCTGCCCAGGCGTGGTCGAGGGCGGTGAAGTCATCGTCGACCCAAGCAACAGGTGCGTCGCCCAACCAGACATCGACATGGTCTCGTTTCCAGAGATAGCCGTTCGGGTGGCTGGTCGTAATCTGCGGACGTGGGAGATCGACGTAGGGCAGAGACGGGAGACCGAGGAGCGGCCCGATCAGCGTGGTGGCGTCCTGGCGCCAGCTGGTGCACCAGGCGGGGGCGACCAGGCCGGTTCGGATCACGTGCACGAGCAGGGGGCCGTGTGCGAGGTTGAGCCAGATGGTGACCGGGTTGTCGGCACTGCGGCCGGCAGGAACGACATTGTGGCGGTCGTGGGTGGCCGGGGTGCTCCCATCGGCAGCGGGGAAGGGTATGAGGACGCCGTCGACGTCGAGAAGCAAATAGGGCTGGCGCATGGGTTCTCCCTCTGGGTGGGGTGGGGGTCAGAGCTTGCGCGCGGTGATCAGCAGGGTGGTGGGCCAGAGGCCGTGGCGGGCGTCGTGGAACTCCTGCGCCGAGATGAGCCAGAGGCCGGCGCGGTCGAGGTGTTTCTCCCAGCGATTGGCGTCGAAGTCCCAGCGGGCGATGGGCAGTCGGGTGCGGTCAGGGAGGGTGACGTAGTCCCGGCGGGGCCGGTCGTCTGTGGTGGGACGCAGGCCGCCGCGCTGGGGGTGTGGGACGGAGAAGGCGAGGGTGCGCCCGGGTTTGAGGTGCTGGGCGATGGCCGGGAGCAGAAGCTCGGGGGCTACCAGGCCGATGGCTCCGAAGACGGAGTAGACGGCGTCGAAGTGTTCGTCGGAGGCTTGCAGGTAGTGCAGGGCGTGGCCTGCGACGAAGGTCAGGTTGTTCAGCCGGCCGTAGTGCGAGCGGGCTCGGCGGACCTGAAGGCCGACCAGGTCGACGCCGGTGACCTGGGCGCCGTAGCGGGTGGCGAGGTGGGCGGCGTTGTGGCCAGGGCCGCAGCCGAGTTCCAGCAGCCGCTTGCGGCGCAGGTCCGTGCCGAAGATCTCGGCGCCGGGTCCACTGCCCGGCCGCGTGGTCCATTCCATCCGCGCGGGTACCGACAGCGGCTCGGCGGGGCTGGCCGTGGTGCGCTGGAGGGCGTGGACGTACCAGGGGGATGCCTGGGCGAGCACGTCAGACCTCCAGGAGGTGGAGGACGTCGGTGAGATGGCGGCGTACGGCCTTGATGTAGGCGGGGTCGGTGGCCGGGTCGTTGATCCAGCGGACGGACTGCTCCATGAACCACTCGACGGCCCACACGCGATGCCAGCCCAAAGCCCAGTTCTCGGCGGTCAGTCCACCGCGCCGGGCGAGAGCATCGGGGGTGCCGCCGGCGGTGACGTACTGCTCCAGGAAGACCTGCAGGCGTAGGGGGTCCGGGGTATCGAGGGTGCCGTGCCAGCTGGCGAGGTCGAGCAGGCCAGGGCCAGTGAAGGCGCGGGCGAAGTCCAGCAGCCGCCAGCCGTGTTGGCCGATGTGGAGGCTGGTGGGGTGGAACTCGGAGTGCACCCAGCCGAACGGGGCCACGGTCGTACCGGCCGAGCGCGCCCCGGCCGCCTGGGCGATCCGATCGAGCGCGTCCTCGACGTCGTCCGTCTCCTGCCAGCGCTCGGCCTTGCGGAGCAGCGCGAGGTGTTCCAGGGCCCGGTTCGGCAGCGTGCGGAGGCGGGCCTGATCGAGGATCGGCAAGGCGGGACCCGTCCGCGTACCGTGCAGGACCACGGCCGCGGCGGTGCCGTCGAGGTCGTCGGCGTCGCGGACGGCGGGGCCGAGGTCTTCCATGAGCATGCCGAGCCAACCGTCCAGGACGGCAGAGGCGTGGACCTGCGGGACGGGGACGCCGAGCGTGTGCGCTAGGCGTAGGGCCTGGTCCTCGCTGTCGAAGGGCCGTTTCGCGTACTTGAAGATCGCGGTGCTGGCGTCGGGGAAGGTCAGGCGCTCGACACCGGACATGGACCACACGCGCACCTCCTCGCGCACGGCGGTGGTCTGTCCGGCCAGGGTGAGCAGGTTGTCGAGGAGTTCGGCGCTGGGGTTCGCGGTCACGTGGGGGCTCCAGAGAGGTTGAAGGCGTCCGGGGCGGGCGAGAGGTGCCGGCCCGCCCCGGAGCCTGGTGTGCGGTGCGGTGCTACGCGGCAGGGCTCACGCGGTGGGCGTAGACCTGCTCGATCCAGCCGGACTTGAAGGCCGCAAGGTCGTCGCGGAAGGCGGTCATCGACGCACCGTAGGGCGCGACGACGCCACCGGACTGGTCCGGCACGGACTGGCAGCCGTGCACGAGTCGGCCGCTGAGGGCGGCATGGGCCTTGATGGACTCGATACGGCGGTGCTTGTTGAACCAGCTGCCGTGGTAGACCTCGTCGAGCGTCCCGCCCATCCCGTCGTCCAGGTCGAAGACGACGGAAGTGGCGGCGGGGAAGAACCAGCACGGGCCGACGTTGGAGATGTGCCCGTCCAGCTCGACCTTGTTGAGCGCCATCAGCGTGGCCGCCTCGCGCAGCATCCGCAGATGCTCAGCGGTGATCTGCGGCAGGCCGAGGCTGGCGAGATGCTCGTCGCGGAAGAGGTAGGCGTACACCTCGAACGCGGTGGACAGGACTCGGGCGGCGTCCGAGGTAGAGGCGGCGTGGGCCTTGATGAAGTCCAGCGCGAGCTGCTCGACCGCACTCTCGGTGGTCTCCTCCACGTCCAGGAGCTGGGACTTGACCAGCTCCCAATCGGCGACGAGCCAGGTGTTGGACTCAAAGCGGAAGAAGTACTCGGCCGGGTCGATGGTGATGCGCCGGCCGTCGACCTGGATGCCGGGCAAACGGCTCCAGCGCTCGTCGAACGCCTCAGGCAGTACGACCGTGATGGCGGCCTTGGTGTCGATGGTAGTCACCATGTCTCCGTCTCTGATCGGCCGGGTTCGGGCACAGGAATGCCCGACCCCGGTATAGGCGTACGGAACTTCGGGGGCCGCCCGGCCGATTGGGGAGCCTGGTCACGGTGTCGGACCGAGGCCGGGCGGCTGATGATTAGTGAACCCTCCGTCACGGACAGTGGGTACGGTGAGAGGCAGTTGAAGCGGTATACGCGGTTTACAGCTCCGGAGCGGAGGCGATCGTGGCAGCGCCGAGAGGCCCCAACTTCCGCCTGCGTGATGTCATCGAGGCGATCGGCTGCACGTACGAGGCACTGGCAAAGGACATCCGGCGCATCGCGGCCGAGAACGGCGAGGTCCTCCAGACCAACAAGTCGGCGGTCTCCCACTGGGTGAACGGCACACGCCAGCCGACCGGACGGACCGGCCAGTACCTCGCTGAAGCTCTGTCCCGCCGAGCAGGCCGCCCCGTGACTCTGGTCGAGATTGGCCTTCGAGCACCCGAAACTACGGTGGCGCAGGAGCCCGATCCTGTTCTGGCCGCCACCGATCTGGGCCGTGCCGACGTCGAACGCCGCCGCTTCCTCGCCGTCGCCGCCTTCACTACGGCTGGCGTGGCCATGCCGCTCCTCTACGACCACGAGGCCACCGCCCGCATGCTGCGGGCCCGCGTCGGCAGCTCTCTGGTCGGAATCGAGGACGTAGATGTCGTACGGCAGATCACCGCGGCCTTCAGCGCGGCCGACGAACGCCTCGGCGGCGGCCACGGCCTGACCACCGTCACCGCCTACCTTGCCGACACCGCCGCCCCCATGCTCCGCGGCCGTTTCCCGAACGATGGCTTACGGCAGGCCGCCTTCGGCGCTGTGGCGGAACTCGCCTACCTCGCCGGGTGGAAGCACCACGACCTCGGCCAAGAAGGCGCCGCCCAGCGCTACTACCAGGTCGGCTACCAGCTCGCCTGCGAAGCCGACCCACGCGGCCACGCCTCCTGGATGATGCGCGCCCTCGCCCATCAGGCACTGAGCCTCAAGCAGCCCCACCACTGCGTCGACCTTGTCGAAGGCGCCCTCACCCGCGGCCTGGGCCACGTCGACGGCCAGACCGAGGCGCTACTACACATCACCCACGCCCGCGCCTACGCCGCGGTCGGCGCGAAACCCGCAGCGGCCCGCGCCCTGCTCGCCGCCGAAGACGCCCTCCTGCGCGACGACGGGCCCCAGCCCAGCTACTCCCGCGTCAGCGGCCCGGCCGCCGGCACCGTCGCCAGCCACACCGCCCGCACTCTGACCGACCTCGCCGACCACGTCGGCACCGAACAACAACACCGCGATGCCCTGGTGCGCTGGGACCTCGAGAAGTACAAGCGCGTCCACGCCCTCACGTACGCGGACCTCGGCGACAGCCTCGCCGCCCAGGCCCGCGCCGACGAAGCCGTCGCCGCCTGGTCACAGGCCCTGACCCTGATGGAGGGCATGACGTCCGACCGCACCCGCAAAGCGATCACCTCGCTCCGCTCCACCCTCTCCATCTACCAGCGCCGCAAAGTGCCCGGAGCCGCCGAACTCGCCCGCCGCGCACGCCAAGCACTGGCCTAAGCTGCCACCATCCGGCCGACGAAGGGACACAAGCCGTGGCTCAGCGGACCACCGACGACCAGCCCAAAGCCCTGCCGCCCGCCCTCGAATCCATGACCCTGCTGGTCGCCGCCGTCATCGTCCACGACAAGGCCACCAACCGCGTCGTCCTCCTCCAACGCAGCCAGAACGCCAAGTTCGCCCAGGGCATGTGGGACCTCCCCGCCGGCAAGAGCGAGCCGGGCGAACCCATCACCGAAACTGCGGTGCGCGAGCTCTACGAGGAGACGGGCCTCACCGTGAAGCCCGAGTCCCTCAAAGTTGCGCACGTCATCCACGGTGCCTGGGGCGTCGAAGCTCCCAACGGCTTCCTCACCATCGTCTTCGCCGCCCACGAATGGACCGGTGAGCCCGAGAACCGCGAACCGCGCAAGCACGCCCAGGTCCGATGGGTCGGCGCTGGGGCAATCCCAGAGAACTTCGTGGGCACCACCTCAAGCGCCCTTCACCGGTATCTCGCGGGAGGCCCGGAGGTCTCCCTCGACGGCTGGCAATAGAGCCGTCACCGCGACTCAAACGGGTACCGCGGCGGGCCTTCACCAGTCGTACTCGGCAACCGGGATCGGTCGCATGATGACCTTGTCAATCGCCGCTCGACCGTCGCCAGGCTCCTGCAAAATATCGCTCCAGATAGCCCGACGTCCCTAGAGTGGTCACAGGTGCGATTCTCTTGAGGAACACTGGGAGCATCGATGTACTTAGTAGTCGCCAAGCTAGAATCCTCAGTATTGGACGGTGCCGACGGAAGTTCACGCAAAGCTGTCATGATGAATTTCCAGCACCTTCCGGACCGCTCCGTCACCGACCCCGGGGCAAGGCTCAACAGGGCTATGTCCAGGTCCAGCTCCTTCCGACAGCCCCAGCAGGCGCCATGACCACAAACCCCCCCAGGCCCAATCGGAACGCAGCAACGCATAGTGTCATAGCATCGATGGGCCTCAACGCCCCGGGAGCTGATTTCCACGGCACCATTAACATCCACATAGGGCCAGAACTCGCCAATCCGCTCCCGTCCCCCCATAGACACTTCGCCCTGGGGTCAGTTGAAGCGCCTTACGGGAGGCTCCCGGAGACCGTGCTGGGCCGGGAGAGGGTTCTTACAGCTCTTACGCAGTACAACGCACCGGACCAGCCGTGTATTCAAGTCCTTTCTGGCATGGGCGGGGTGGGCAAGACGACGGTTGCCCTGATAGCAGCTGAGCAGGCCAAGAAAGCCGGAGTCGAGGTCTTCTGGATCCAGGGCGGATCCGCAGCGACGGTGGCCGCCGGCCTACGGCACGTGGCTCTTCTCGCGGGAGCCCCAGTTGAGCATGTCGCCCTTGCTTGGGAGGGGGGCGGACGGTCCGCAGCAGACCTGACCTGGTGGCACCTGGCATCCCTGGATCGCCCGTGGCTGCTCGTCTTCGATGATGCCGACGATCTCGACGCCCTATCCTGCCCAGGAGCTGCCTTAGCCGACGCCACGGGCTGGGTCAGACCCCCAGCCGGCAAGTCACGGGGCGTCCTGATCACCACACGCGACGGCAACGAACGGTCTTGGGGAAGCCGGATCACGCAGTTCCATCGGCTTGAGGTCCTGGAGCTCGGCATTGCAGGCCACCTTCTCCAGGAACTCGCTCCCGAGGCAGGCAGCGCAGACAGTGCCAGAGCTCTGGCCCATCGACTTGGCTGCCTGCCGCTCGCCCTACATCTGGCCGGTAATTACCTCGCTGCGGCACAGCATGACCCGCTAGCCGAAGCACAGACCTTCACCGAATACATCGACGCACTCGGCGACTCGCCACTGCTTCTCGACGAGGCTACCGAAGGCATACACGGAGATCTACGCGGCGTGGAGGAACGGGCACGTCGGACCATTTCTGGTACGTGGGATCTCTCCCTCTTGCTCCTCGAACAGCAGGGAATGATCCAGGCCCGATGCTTGTTGCAGTTGCTGTCCTGCTTCGCCTCGACCGCACCCCTACCCAGTTCCCTTCTCGACCCAGCCACGATTACGGCCCTGGGAATGTGGCCAACGGAGCCGTCACCTAGGGCGATCAAAAGGGCCTTTGATGGCCTGCATAGGTTTGGCCTTCTCAAGGTCGACATGCAGTCAGCGGAACCCTCGTACCAGATTCACCGACTAGTGGCCGAAGCGTCCTTTGCATCCCTTCTCGCGAGGCCGAGAAAACTCCAGGAGTTGTTGCACGGTGCCGCCGACCTAATAGTGGCGGCTTCTGCGCGACTAGGCCCACCTAACGATCCCGCTGCCTGGCCAGCCTGGCAGTGCCTCATCCCCCACTGGCTGGTCCTGATGTGGCGGTTACCAAGGTCGGAAGTCGCAGTTGAGGTCCGTCTCATCGTCACGTTCATCTGGTCCGTCGACGCCGTCTCCTATCTGTTCTTCCGTGGGGACTACGCTACGGCCTACGAATTGGCAGAGAATTCCTTGGAGACACTTGGCCAGCTACGCGAATCCACCGGCGAGGAGCAGAACTGGGCATGGGCTGCCCTTCCTGACATAATCAATGCCCGTAATAGTCTCGGTGTCGTACTGAAGGAATTCGGAAAACTCCAAGAAGCAGAGTCCGTCTACCGCGAAGCACTTAGGGATGCAGCCAGCAAGCACTTCGACAATCAACTCCCGACACTGACGCTACGCCACAACCTCGCAGTAGTACTGCGTATCCAGGGCAATCTCGATGAGGCGGAGAAAGAACAGTCAGCAGTTCTGGAGATCCAGAAGCGTAGGCTTGGGCCCGAGCATCCCGAGACGTTCGCCACACGGCTTTCCCTCGCCCGCATTCTGGATGACAGGGGAGCCACCGCCGAAGCCGAGACCGCATACCGTCAACTCCTTTCAGCATGCACCCGTGTCATGGGACGTGAGCATCGGCAGACTCTGTCTATCTGGGGCAACCTAGCCTTCCTACTTGGCAATCAAGGACGGTTCACCGAAGCGGAGGCCGAGTATCGCGATGCGCTGGAGGCATGCCAGAAGACGCTCGGGGACGATCACCCAGAAACTCTCACGATGAACCACAACCTGGCTATGACCCTAGGAAACCAAGGGAAACTGACAGAGGCCATCGCACGGTTCCACGACGTCGTAGAGCATCGGGCACGCACACTTGGACCTAGTCATTCGGAGACGCTGGCAGCGCGCAAGAATCTCAGCGAGGGCCTGAGCCGGGCGCGACAGGCACCATCAACAGCAGACCAGTTCAAGAATGTGACAGAAGGCTGGGAACATACTCGCGACGCAAACCGCGACTCAACCTGATAGGCACAACACCAACGCACCCAATTGCTGCAGGGAACTGGGCAGCCTCGCGAGGTGCGGGAATGAATCGAAACACCGCTAGACCGGTCCAGAAGACCCCCTGAATATGGATCCGCACATCACATCCGAGCAACAGGCACCCTGGGGGCCTTGCAAGCCGGCAACAGGACTTCCGGGCGTCAGAAGTTCCGTACACGACCTCAAACTGAAGTAGATCAAAGGCAGTTGGTACTGATTAACCTATGTCGGATCGCACAGTACTTCGCAAGACGCCACCCAGCATGACTCCACACCACTAGAGTGGCCTCCGACACGATAATGGACAACTCACGGGAGTGCAGATGGACTTAGCGTTCACCGAGCTGGCGCTTGCGGCACTTGGCGGTGCCAGCGGAAGCCTGAGCGACGCTGTCGTAACGGATCTCTGGCAGCGCCTTCGGAGCCGCTTCTCCAACGACACCCAAGCCGTTACCGTCCTGAGCACACGTAACAGCAACGATCAGGCTGCCGTCACCCTGCTCAGCGAGGCGCTGCGGCGCGAGGCCGCAGCTGACCCGGAGTTTCGCCGCGAGATGCAGGAGTGGCTGTCACTGCTCGCCCAGCCCACGGGTACCACCATCAATACCGTGCGGGACTCCCATGGACTAAATGCGCCTGGGGCGACATTCAACGGCGAGGTGAACATGTCCTTCGGCGAATCTGAGCAGGCACGATGAGCACGGGCCAGTCCGAGTCTCCTCGGGACGCCACCGCGAACAGCGTCATGGGCTCCACTGGCTTCAATGCTCCAGGGGGACATTTCCATGGTCCGGTCAATTTCGGTGTGGGGGCGGCGGGCCTTGCCGCCCCCACACCATCCCTCCAGGAACTACTCGCACTCGGCTCGGTAGAGGCTCCCTACGGCAGGCTGCCGGAGGCCGTGCTAGGCCGCGATAAAATCCTCACCACCCTCACGCAGACCATGGACGACCCACGTATCCAAGTTCTGTCCGGTATGGGCGGAGTGGGGAAGACCACGGTCGTCCTGAGCGCAGCTGAGCAAGCCAAGCAAGCTGGAGCCGAGGTCTTCTGGATCCAGGCCGGATCCGCAGCGGCCGTGACCGACGGGATGCGGCATGCCGCACTCCTCGCAGGAGCCCAGGCCGAGCACGTTGCCCACGCCTGGGAAAAGGGCGGACGGCCGGCGGCCGATCTGGTCTGGCGCCATTTGGCAAACATGGACCGTCCGTGGCTGCTCGTCTTCGACGACGCCGACGATCTCGACGTTCTGTCTTGCCCCGGTGCCGCCTTGGCTGACGCTACTGGCTGGGTCAGGCCCCCTCTCGGCAAGTCACACGGAGTTCTGGTCACGACGCGCGACGGAAGCAAGCAGTCTTGGGGCGACAGGATTTCGCGATTTCACCAACTTGATGTCTTGGAGACCAAATTTGCAGGCCAGGTCCTCCAGGAACTCGCTCCCAAGGCGGGGGATAAAGATTCCGCCCGGTCTCTGGCTGACCGGCTGGGCTCCCTACCACTCGCACTACATCTGGCTGGCACCTACCTGGCGATGGCTCACGGCGATCCATTGGCCGAGGCACAGACCTTCACCGAGTACGTCGATGTGCTCGGCGACTCCCCGTTGTTCCTCGATGACGCGACAGAAGGCGTTTATGGGGATCTACGCAGCGATGAGGAGCGAGCACGCCGGACCATTGCAGGCACATGGGAGCTATCCCTCGCCCTACTCGAACGACAGGGTACCGTCCACGCCCGCGGCCTGCTTCAATTGCTGTCTTGCTTCGCCCCAGCTGCCTCCCTGCCCAACGCCCTGCTCAACGCGTCCACGATTGCTGGCCTCGGAATGTGGCACAAGGATCTGACGCCGCGAACCATCAGAACGACCCTCCGTGGCCTGCGCAGGTTCGGGCTCATAGGCGTCGACATGCTTTCGACGGAACCTGTGCACCAGATCCATCGGTTGGTGGCTGAGGTATCGGTCGCCCCCCTTCTCTCGGAGCCCGGGGACTACCAAGAGGTGTGGGACTCGGCCGCGGACCTGCTGGTGGTAGCCACTCCCCACTCTGAGAATCCGCGCGATCCGGGTTCCTGGCCGGCCTGGCAGGGGCTTGTGCCGCACTGGCTGGTCTTCCTAGGTCGCTTGCCGCCGCGGTCCGATGCTCCTGCCGACGATCGCCTTACAGCCGTGTTGCTCTGCGCCGGGGTTGCCGTGTCGTATCTGCACTTCCGAGGCGATTACGGGACCGCCTGCAAACTCGCAGACGAAGGACTGGAGCGCTGCAATTCTTCGGCAGTCAATCCCTGGGCCAAAGTTAACCTCCGCAGGCACCGGGCCATTGCTGTAAAGGAGATGGGCGACCTCAAGGCAGCAGAGTCCGAACTGGAAAGCATTGTGGAGGAATGCATAGATAAATTGGGGGCATCTGACCCCACTGCGCTGTCCGTGCGCTACGAACTGGCCAGAGTGGCGTCGCAGCGAGGAAAGCTCGCAGAAGCTGAGCGCGAGTACGACGAAGTAATCCGCCACGAAACGCAACTGTTCGGCGCGACTTCAGCTCAGACCCTACGTTCGCGACATGCCCGTGCGATCTGCATCAGGAGTATGGGACGAATCGATGAGGCGGCCACGGAGGGAAGACTGGTGCTGGAGGGGCTACGAGCCGAGTTGGGAGAAAAGCACCCTGATGTCCTCGAAGCCCAGCACGAATTCGCAATCTCACTGCGCGACAAAGGGGAGAACAAGCGCGCCGAGGAGGTGTTCCGCCAAGTCCTCCAGTTAGAAGAGGAGGTTCTCGGGATCGAGCACCCATCAACGTTGATCACTCGTGCGAACTTGGCATCCACCCTGATGCTGCGCGAAGATCTAACATCGGCCGAAGCCGAGGTCAGGTCAGTGCTGGATGCGCGAACCCGAATCCTCGGGCCTGATCATCCCGAGACGCTCGACGCACGCCACACCTTGGCCATGCTGCACGTTAGACAAGGCGAACTCGACGCAAGGAGTGCAGCGGCGATCTTTGCGGAGTTGACCGCAGCGCAGAGGGAACAACTCATCGATGACCATCCCAATGTGCTCGTCGGTCGCAACAGCCATGCCGCGGCGCTGCGCTCACTTGGTGAGTTGAGCCAGTCTGAATCGGAGTACAAGGCGATCCTAGAAGTAGCGATCGCACGCCACGGTGAGCAACATCCGGTCACACTCAATGCCCGTTTCGAGTGGGCCAGGTCTCTGGGGCGCATTGCCCGAACAGACGATGCGGTATCTGAGATGCGCCACGTCCTGGATCTTCAGGAACGTACGCTCGGCGGCTCACACAGGAACGTCGCGCGTGCCCGTTCCTCGCTCGGTGTCCTCCTAATGCAGCAGGGGCACTTCGACGAGGCAGAGGAACAGTTGCACCGCGCGCTGAATGCTCTTCCCGAAGATGACCCCGGACGCTCCGATGTCCAGCACGATCTCGTGACCGTTCTCCATGCGCGTGGAAGATTGCGCGAGGCTATTGGCCAGCTGCGAGAAATTGCCGACGAGGAGCTTCAGCGGTCTGGTCCGGCACATACCGACACAATCACCGCCCGAAATAGCCTCGGGGTTGCGCTGAAGGACTTCGGAAAGTTCGAAGAAGCGGCGGCGGTCTACCGCGAGGCACTCAGGGGCGCTACCAAAAAGCACTTGGACGACCAGCCCCTCATACTGACGCTTCGCCACAACCTGGCTGTGGTACTGCGTATCCAGGGCAATCTCGACGAGGCAGAGAAAGAGCAGTCAGCAGTTCTGGAGATCCAGCAGCGTAGGCTCGGGTCCGAGCATCCCGAGACGTTCGCCACACGGCTTTCCCTCGCCCGTATCCTGGATGACAGGGGAGCCACCGCCGAAGCCGAGGCCGCGTACCGTGAACTCCTTTCAGCATGCACCCGTGTCATGGGACGCGACCATCGGCAGACCCTGTCCATCTGGGGCAACCTAGCCTTCCTACTCGGCCATCAGGGACGGTTCGCCGAAGCGGAGACGGAGTACCGCGAGGCACTGGCCGCATGCTGCACGGCCCTCGGAGACGACCATCCAGAAACTCTGACGATGAACCACAACTTGGCCATGGCGCTAGGGAACCAAGGACAGCTCACAGAGGCCATTGCACGGTTTCGCGACGTCGTGGAGCGTCGGGCCCGCACGCTTGGGCCTAATCACCCTGAAACGTTAACGGCACGCAAGAACCTCGGTGAGAGCCTGAGCAGAGCGGAGCAGCCAGCAGCGAGTGCTGAGCAGTTCGGGATTGTGGCTGAGGGCTGGGGCCACACACGAAGGGAGGACCACGACTCTGTCTGGGACCTCCGCTACCGGCGAGCCCAGTTGCTGTGGGAGGCCGGACACCCTCGCGCCGCGCAAGACGAACTCGAAGCATTGCTGGACCTAGCCCATAGAGCCGGTCGCGATGAGGATCCACGCATCGCCACCCTGGAGCGGGTGCTATTCGCCGTACGTGCCGACGATGGCGACTCCTAGCGGGAGGCACAGCGGTCAGTCCGCACCCAGTCCGCAAGACACCCGCTCAAGACCGTCGCACCCCATCGCCACCCATCACCAAAGGGCCAGGTCAGCGCCCTGCGCGAAACATCCCCGCAGGTCACCGACCCGGCCCATTACTAAGAGACCAAGAAGGCCTGACCCGCACCGGGTCGCCGGCCCGCGCATGCGCGGGTCACTCGCCTTTGTGACCGCACCCGGTCCGCACGTCGCCCTCGCCGTCATCGAGCGAAGGCGTCCGTGCCGGACCGGGTGCGGTTTTTTGCTGCGGTCGCGCCCCCTCGGTAAATCATTTGCCGCGCCCGACGCCCGGCTGCTGCACTGGTGCGCGTCGGCGAGGGTCCGGCGGAATCTGCGGAGGAGACGGAAATGCGGCGTTCGTGCATGTCCCACACGAAAGGAACTTCCACTTCCGCAAAGGACATGACGGTACGTGCATTCATCTGCCCCGCACATGCTGAACCTGGGTGTTCTGGCCCACATCGACGCCGGTAAGACGAGCCTGACCGAGCGGCTCCTGCACACCGCCGGTGTCATCGACGAGATCGGCCGCGTCGACGACGGCAACACCCGCACCGATTCGCTCGCCCTGGAGCGGCAACGCGGCATCACCATCAAATCCGCCGTCGTCTCCTTCGTCATCCCCACCACGGATGTCACGGTCAACCTCATCGACACCCCCGGCCACCCGGACTTCATCGCCGAGGTGGAGCGGGTCCTGAGCGTGCTCGACGGCGCCGTGCTCGTGGTCTCCGCCGTGGAGGGCGTCCAGGCGCAGACCCGCGTCCTGTTCCGGACGCTGCGTCGATTGCGCATCCCCACCCTGATCTTCGTCAACAAGACCGACCGGAGAGGCGCCCGGTACGAGGGCGTCCTCGACCACATCGCCGCGCGGCTCACCCCGGACATCGTCCCGATGGGCACGGTCGACGGCCTCGGCACGCGCGCGGCCCGCTGCACGGCGGCGCACGGCGACGTCGACTTCGTCGCCCGGCTGACCGAAGTGCTCGCCGGTCACGACGACGCGCTCCTCGCCGCGTACGTGGACGGCGCGGCGCCCCTCCCGTACGAGCGGCTGCGCACCGAACTGGCCCGTCAGACGCGCGACACCCTCGTGCACCCGGTCTTCTTCGGCTCGGCGGCGAACGGCTCCGGCGTGCCCGAACTCGTCGACGGCATCCGCGAGTTGCTGCCCGCCACCGCCGGGGACGCCGAAGGACCGGTCTCCGGGAGCGTCTTCAAGGTGGAGCGCGGCGCGGCCGGGGAGAAGATCGCGTACGTACGCATGTTCTCGGGCACGGTCGGCACGCGGGACAGCGTGCTGTACGGCGACGGTGCGGACGCCGGAGAGGGCGCGGGCAAGGTGACCGCCGTGCGCGTCTTCGATCGGGGCGAGGACGTGCGGGCCGCGGAGGTCCGTGCGGGGCAGATCGGCAGGCTCTGGGGGCTCGGCGACGTCCGCGTCGGGGACGTGATCGGCGTACCGCGTACGGGAGTTGACCCCTGCGGCCGCTTCTTCGCGCCGCCGACCCTGGAGACGGTCGTCACCCCGCTGCGCCCCGCCGACCGCGGCGCCCTGCACCTCGCGGTCACCCAGCTCGCCGAGCAGGACCCGCTGATCGGCCTGCGGCAGGACGCCATCCGCGGGGAGGTGTCGGTCTCGCTCTACGGCGAGGTGCAGAAGGAGGTCATCCAGGCGACGCTCGCCGCCGACTTCGGCCTCGACGTCTCCTTCCGCGAGACCACGACGATCTGCGTGGAGCGGGTCGTGGGCACGGGTTCGGCGTTCGAGATCATCGACAAGGAGCCGAACCCCTTCCTCGCCACGGTCGGCCTCAGGGTCGAGCCCGCACCGGTGGGCGCCGGTGTGACGTTCCGGCTCGGGGTCGAGCTCGGCTCGATGCCGTACGCGTTCTTCCGTGCCGTCGAGGAGACCGTCGGGGAGACGTTGCTGCAGGGCATCCACGGCTGGCGCGTCCCCGACTGCGCGGTCACGATGACGCACGCCGGGTACTGGCCGCGGCAGAGCCACGCCCACGGCACGTTCGACAAGAGCATGTCGAGCACCGCGGGCGACTTCCGCAACCTCACGCCCCTCGTCCTGATGGACGCGTTGCGTGCGGCGGGCACGACGGTGCACGAACCGATGCACCGCTTCCTGCTGGACGTGCCCGCCGACACGGTCGGGGCGGTCCTGCCCGCCCTCGCCCGGCTGCGGGCCGTCCCGCACACGCCCTCGGCCGACGGCGCCTCGTACCGCCTGGAAGGAGACGTGCCCGCCCGGCACGTGCACGCCCTGGAGCAGCTGCTGCCCGGACTGACGCGCGGCGAGGGCGAGTTGGAGACCGCCTTCGACCACTACGAGCCGGTACGGAGCGGCACGGTCCCGGCGCGCCGCCGCACGGACCACGACCCGCTCCACCGCAAGGACTACCTGCTGCGCGTGGTGCGGCGGACGCACGGCGGCGGACGCGAGGGGCGGGAGGGGGTAGAGGGACCGTGACGGGGCCGGGCCCGCCCTCGCCCGGCCGACGGGCCGACGTCAGGAATCGTGGGTCGGGATCTCCGGAAGGTCGAGACGCCGCAGCCGCTCGCGGTCCGCGAGGATGTTGATCTCCACGATCTTGCCGTCGACCACCGTGAACGACCCCAGCGAGACCGCCTGGCCGCCGGGCAGCCCGATGAGGCCCGGCATGCCGTTGATGAGCACCATGTACTGGCTCTCCGCGGCGTGCGGCGCGAACATCTTCGCCTGCCCGGCCACGGCCGAGATGCCCCGGACGACCTTCGACAGGCCCGAGGCGAGCTCGCCGGTGTCGGCGCGCAACACGACGTCGGGGTCGAGGAGTTCGAGCAGCGCGTCGAAGTCGCCGGAGCGGGTGGCGGCCATCCACGCCTCGACGACCTCGCGCTGCTTGGCGACGTCGGTCTCGGCGGCCGGCGTGGAACCCTGCACGCGGCGCCGCGCCCGGCTGGCCAGTTGCCGGGTCGTCGCCACCGAGCGCTCCACGACGGGTGCGATCTCGTCGAAGGGCACGGCGAACATGTCGTGCAGCACGAACGCGAGCCGCTCGGCGGGCGCCAGCGTCTCCAGTACGACGAGGAGCGCGAGGCCCACCGAGTCGGCGAGCAGCACCTCCTGCTCGGGGTCGACCACGTCCACGCGGGTCACGACCGGGTCGGGGATGTGCGTGTCCCCGAAGGTCTGCAGGGACGCGTCCAGGGAGTCCTCGCGCCGGGACTGCCGCGAGCGCAGCAGGTCCAGGCAGATGCGGCCGACGACCGTGGTGAGCCAGCCGCCGAGGTTCTGCACCTCACCCGCGTCCGGTCCCGCCTCGGTGCGGCTCAGCCGGAACCACGCCTCCTGCACCGCGTCCTCGGACTCGCTCAACGAGCCGAGCATGCGGTACGCGACCGCGTTCAGCCGGGGCCTGTGCTCCTCGAACCGTGCCGCGAGGGCGACTTGCGCCGATCCGTTCGCGTTCATCCGCCGCCTTCTTTCGTATGGGCCAACGGAACTGAACAGTAATGACTGCGTGGTCGGGAGTTCGACGCGGATACGGTCAACCGACGTGGTCGGCCGCCCTGGAGCCCTCGACCGGGGCGGCGGGGCCCGACCCGCGCATCAGGAGCACCGAGACGATCCCGAGCGCCGCCGCGCACAGCGTGGAGCCGATCGTGATGGCGGCGAAACCGCCGCGCGACGCGTCGTCGGCGTCGCCGGCGAAGCTGGCGAACAGTGAGCCGAAGAGCGACACCGCGATGGCCTCGCTGCCGAGCCTGACCGTGTTGATCCAGCCCGCCCCCATGCCCGCCTCGTCCGCCGGCACGTGCGCGAGCGCCTCACCGTCGACGAGGCCCGCCTGAAGCCCGAACCCGATGCCGACGGCCACCATCGGCAGCGCCATCCAGGCGAGGCCGGGAGCGGCGGCCGCCCCGGCCAGCACGAGGCCGACGACCAGCAGAGCGATGCTCCACGTGAAGACGGTGTGGACGGGGGTGCCGCGAGCGGTCATCCGGGCCGCGATCAGCGGCGCCACGAGGACGGGCAGGGTCAGGAACATCAGGTACGCGCCGCTGGCTCCCGCCGAGGCGCCGTACGCCCCCTGGAAGAAGACCGGCAGGTAGGCGACCGCGTTGGTGAAGGTGAACGACGCCACCGCGACCACCAGCGTGATGCCAGAGAAGCGCCTGCTGCGCAGTGTGCGCAGGCTCAGCAGCGGATTGGGCGCGGTCGACTCGCGCCAGGCGAAGAGCCCGTAACAGCCGATGCCGACGGCCGTGCAGAGCAGGAAGGGCGGCGAGGCCCACCCTGCGGCCGAGCCCAGGGCGAGGCCGCCGAGGGTGACGGAGGTCGCCGTGCAGAACAGCGCCGCGCCCGGCCAGTCGATCCGGGCCGCGCGCCGCTTCTCGTGGGCGGCGGCCCGGCGGATCAGCGGCATGCCCGCGCACGCGAGGACCAGGCAGGCCAGCTGGAAGCCGTAGACGAGGCGCCAGCCGGAGAGCTGGGTGAGCAGACCGCACAGGGAGGGACCGAACGCCAGCGAGAGCCCGGCGACCGAGCCGAGGAGCGCGAAGGCGCGGGTGCGCCGCTCGCCCTCGAAGTTCGACGACACGACGGCCGAGCCCACCGAGAAGACCGCCCCGGCCCCCGCCCCCGCCACCAGCCGGGCCCCGTCAAGGACCCAGTAGTTTCCGGCGACGAGGCTGAGCGCGGAACCCGCCCCGAACGTCAGGAGCCCGAAGAGCAGCGCCTGCCAGCGCCCGATGACGTCGGCGACGGAGCCCCAGACGAGGGTCGAGCAGGCGAAGGTCAGGTTGTAGCCGTTGAGGACCCACTGCTCGCCCACCGACGAGCCGCCCAGGTCGTCCGCGATGTCGCCGAGGGACACCGCGGTGCCCGACACCGACAGGGGCACCGTGAAGATGGCGAGCAGGATGACGGGCATGAGCAGGCGCGAGCCGGGCGCCGGGGCGCCCGGCCGCTCACGCGTGGAGCTCATCGGACACCGGGGCGCGGCACGCGTCGAGGAAGTCGACGATGTGGCCGAACACGTCCAGTGCGGCGTTGCGGCCGATGAACGCGTCGAGGTGGCCGTAGCCGGGCACCTCCACGTACCGGACATCCATGTCGGGGTAGCGGCGCTTCAGGACGTCGTGGCAGATCTCGTTCGAGTCGTACCAGAAGCGGTTGTCGCTGCCGGAGAGCAGCAGCAGCGGGGTGTCGAACGAGCCCGCCTCGTCGAGGGCGTTCTTCGGCAGGGCGTCGTAGCGGCCGTCGCCGTCGTTGTACCGCATCATCGTGTGGGCCAGTTCGATGCTGCGCAGATGCGGCAGGATCCACATCGGCACCGTGCCGTACAGGTCGGCCAGGCGGTCGTGCGTGACGTCGTGGAGATTGTCGTGCTGGAAGAGCGAACCGCCCACGCCCCACGAGTCATTGTGCAGGATCTGGCAGTTGGGGTCCTTGCACTCGGCGCCCAGCGACACCTCGGCGAAGATCAGGGAGTGCTTCGACCACATGCCGACCTTCTTGAAGTCGGTGGGGATGTTGACGAAGCGGGAGCGCAGCAGTTCCCCGCCGAAGTGCAGGCGCGCCCGCGTCTTCCAGGACATCTTCGGGGTGAGGAACACGCCCTGCGCGACGACCCCGGACAGGCCGGGCACGAGGCCGGCGGCCATGCTCAGCGACAGGCACATCGCGCCGATGCAGTGCGCCACGACGAGGAGTTCGCGTCCGCCGACGCGTTCCTTGATGAGGGAGACGGCCTCGGGGATGTCGTGGAGCGCCACGTCGTCGAAGGTGTACCGGACCCGGCCCTCGTTGTAGGGCAGCCGGCAGCTGCCGCGCCAGTCCAGGAGCCACGGCTCGTAGCCCGCGTCGAGCAGGACGTCCACGAGGTTGCGGGTCTCGGGGAGCGTGAACATGTCGGCCGAGGCGGTCAGTCCGTGCAGGATCAGGACGGCCGGGCGGTCGGTGGAGCCGTCCGCCGGTGCGACCCGGGTGAGGCCGAGCCGGACACCGTCGGACGTGGTGAAAGGGATGTCCTCGACCTGGTCACCGAGTGCGTGGTGGAGGGGCCTCAGCGTCGTCATCGGGTCTGCTCCCTTTTGATCATCAGCTTCCTGATCTTGCGTTGCAGCTTGTCCTGGTCGCGGTCGATGGCGTCCTTGCGCAGGTCGAGGAGTTCGGCGACGGC
Organism: Streptomyces sp. NPDC005863; assembly: GCF_042871345.1. NCBI lineage: Bacteria > Bacillati > Actinomycetota > Actinomycetes > Kitasatosporales > Streptomycetaceae > Streptomyces > Streptomyces sp. NPDC005863. The sequence continues at coordinate 575,694 of NZ_JBIAII010000001.1, forward strand.
GCGCAGGGACGGCTCCGCGAGGCCCATGCCGACCTGGACGAAGAACCAGGAGAGCCAGGCGAGTTTGGCCAGCCGCCGCTCCTGCGGCGACAGCCGCGGATCGACCTCGATGCCGTCGATCTGGTCGGGCACGTAGCTCTTGCCGGGGACCTTGACGACGCCGGCGAGGCTCGCCGGCCCGTTCTCCCGGCCGAGGGTGACCTCGATGGTCCGGGTCTGCTTCCAGAAGTCCCGGCCGGCGCGGGCGGTCTTCCAGCCCTCCAGCCACCAGCGGCCGCCGTCGCGGTCCGCCAGGACGAGGCGGTAGCGCAGCAGCGGGTGGTCGCCGCCGTGCCGCAGCGGGACGCCCTCGTCGGGGCGGACCCAGATCTCGCCGGCCTCCACGGTCAGCGGCTCCGGGTGCAGGCGCTCACAGAGGACCTCGCCGCGGACGTCGATCTTCCGGTGGCGTACGACCTGGTACATGCTGGCGATGGACAGGGTGAGCGCCATCCGGCACTTGGTGTCGCGGTCCTCCCCGACCGGGCCCACCCGGCCCTTGGTGCGCTCGCGGAACGACAGGTAGGGCGGGTCCTCACGGCTGGGCAGCCGCGCGACACCGTCCTTCGCCATCCGCTCGAACGCCTTCAACTGCGCCTGCGCCCCGTACCGTTCGGCCTCGGGCAGCTTGTGCCGCGCGACGAAGCGGTCGGTGCGCTCCGAGCCCGCCTCGGGGCCGAACATCAGTGCCTCGAAGAGCTTCATGGCGGTGGGGCTGCGCAGGATGCGGATCAGGAAGTCGAGCTCCGGGACCGGGTCCGACGCGTGCCGTTCGATCATGTCGTCCCGCCATTCGCGCCAGTTGGCCACCCGCACGTTCATGCCGGCCAGCTTCATGTCCTTGACCAGCTGGGGCAGGGTCTCGGCGCGGCCGGTGACGTTGTAGTTCTGGCCCCACGCCGCGGGGTCGAACACCACCGCGGCCGTCACCTTGCTGATCCAGTCGACCGGGGCGAGGTTCATGAACTTGAAGGCCGGCACGGTCCGGTAGCGGGAGAACGCGCCGATCAGGCCGGTGCTGAGGTCGTGCGGGTTGTACACGCCGGTACGGGTGTGCCCGCCGATGGCGCCGGGCCGCAGGAACGTGACGGTCAGACCGTGTTCGCGGGCGCGCCGCAGCACCGCCTCCGCGGCCCACTTCGACTTGTCGTAGCCGGCGAAGAGCCGGTCGATGTGGGCGACCGGGTCGTCCTCGCCCATCTTTTCGATGCCGACCTCGTTGAAGACGGCGACCGAGGAGATGTGGTGCAGCGGCTTGGGGCGTCCCGTCATCGCCAGTTCGGCGAGGGCCAGCGGGCCGAGCACGTTGGTCTGGCGCAGCGAGGGGTAGCCCCGCAGGAAGTCGACGGCGGCGGCGACGTTGACGATCGAGTCGAGGTCGTGGGCGAGCTCCTCCCACACCTCCGGCGCGAGGCCGAGGCACGGCTGTCTGAGGTCGGCGGCGAGGACGGTGACCCTGCGCCGCACCTCCGCCGTCCAGGGCTGGTCGAAGCCGGCGAGGGCGTCGCCGAGACGCCGTTCGGCGGCGGCGTCGTCGGCGGCGCGCACCAGGCACACCACGTGGGCGTCGCCCTGCCGCAGCAGGTCGAGCAGGAGGTGGCTGCCCAGGTAGCCGGTGGCGCCGGTCAGCAGGATGCGGCGCGGCGGCACGGGGTCGGCCTGCCGGCTGAACGGCAGCCGGTCGGCGAGCGCGAGGTCGGCGAGGATCGCCTCCAGATCCTCATGGACGTCGTCCGCGGCGCGGACCACGACGGGGGCGATGGAGGAGGCGGGGGCGGGGGCGGGAGCCTGGGTGGGGGTGGCCATGGGGGTCACGGCGGTGGACGTTGCCGTCGGGGGCGCTGCCGTCGTGGGCAGACCCAGGGCCTTGGCCCAGCGTTGGGCGAGGCGGCGCGGACGGGCGTCGGCGAAGACGTCGTCCAGGGTCAGCTGTACGTCGAGTTCCCGGGCCATCAGCGCGACGAGCTCGACGGCGTCGACGGAGGACAGGCCGGCGTCGAACAGGTCCGTCTCGGCGTCGGGGGCGCCGCCGGGGAGGAACCGGGCGGCGCGGGCCGCGATGTCCGCGGCGACCTCCACCACGGACCGCGGTCCCCGCGTGGCGGCGGGCGCCGGGGCCTGCGCGGGTTCGGGGGCTTGCGCGGGTTCCGTGACCAGCGCGGGCGCCGGGGCCTGCGCGGATTCCCTGGCTGGCGCGGGCGCCGTGGCCTGCGCGGGTTCCGTGACCTGCGCGGGTTCCGTGACCTGCGCGGGCACCGTGACCTGCGCGGGCACCGTGACCTGCGCAGGTTCCGTGGCCTGCACGGGTTGCGCGGCCTGCGCGGGTTCCGGGGCCTGCGCGGGCGCCGTGGCCTGCGCGGGTTCCGTGGCTTGCGCGGAACCCACGGGGCTCGTGGTTCCTGCGGGGCTCGTGGCCCCCGCAGGCCCCGCGGACTTCGTCGCGCCCACGGAGAACTGCGCACCGGCGACGGGCCGCACGCCCGCCGAAGCCTCCCCACCCGCCAAGGGCCGCGCACCCGCCGAGGGCTGCGCCCCCGCCAAGGGCCGCGCCCCCGCCGGAGGCCGCGTCGCGGCGGATTCGGCCTGCGGCCTGCGGAAGTGCGCGAGGAGGTCGGCCGCCGCGCTCCGGCCGGGCCCGCGCCGCTCGATCGCCTCCTCCTCGGGACGCCGGTTGACACTGCGGTTGCGACTCGTGCCGCCGGCCGCCTCAGGCATTGCTGTCCTCCGCTGCATGATCGGATGCGGGATCCCAGGAACGGAACCCCCGAAGTCGTGCGAGCCCCACCGCCGTCTCCAGACGGGGCGCGTCCACGTCGCCCCCGCCGAGGCGGGAGACGAGGCGCCGGGCGGGGATGTTGCGGGGCGTGTTGTCGGCGACCAGCCGCACCGTGCGGCAGCCGAGGGCCTCGGCCCGGTCGGCGAGCCACCGCAGCAGCCGGTCCTCCACGCCCCTGCCGAGCACGCGGCAGCTCATCATCCAGGCGACGACCTCAAGGGCGTCGCCGTCGACGGTGACGGCCAGGACGCCGATCTGCCCGTACGCGCCGAAGCGGTCCCGTGCGGTCGCCGTCCACACCTCACCGCTCTGCCGCAGCCGTTCCAGCTCGGCGGCGTCCAGGGGCCGAGGGCGCAGGTTGAACTGGTTGGTGCGCCTGCTGAGTTGGATGGTGCGCTCGGCGCTCTCCCCGGTCACCGGCTCGATGTCGAGTTCGAGGCCGAGGTTCTCCAGGAACTCGGCGAAGCCGAGCTGGGCGCGGGCCTCGTCGCGTACCTGCTCCTGCCGGTAGAAGTCGGCCCTCGCGGAGTCCTCCGCCGTCGCGGCCCGCGGCACCGCGGGCCAGAGCCGGGCGATGAACCCGGCGAGCTCGTCGGCGCCGGGGCAGGTGAGGCAGAGCACCTCAGGGAGCTGGGCACGGACCCCGGCGATCTCGACGGGGTTGTCGTCGAGGAAGAGGAAACTGTCGAGGCCGAGCCGCAGTTCGTCGGCGATGGCGGCGATCCGGGTCCACTTGGGTTCCCAGGCGGCGGAGACCGCGGCGAAGTGCTCGCGCCGCAGCGGGCTGTCGGGGCGGTCGAGGATGCGGTGCACGGTCTCCTCGTCGTTGTTGGAGACCATGGCGAGCAGGACGCCGGCCTCCCGCCACTGGAGCAGCCGGGCGGCGAGCAGGGCGCGCGCGCCGGTGAAGTCGACGTTCTGCGGACCGACTTCACCCGCGATGCCGCCCCACAGCGTCTCGTCCCCGTCGACGACGATCACCTTGGGCGCCCGGCGCCGTACCTGCCGGAGCACGTCGGCGAGGCGCAGCGCCACCAGCGCCTGGAACTCGTCCTGGAACGGCAGATGGGCCATCGCGTCGGTGTGGGCGTCGAACACGTCCCGCGCCGGGTAGTCCTCGCCGGTCCACGCGTCGGAGGGCAGGACGGCGACGCCGGGTGCCTCGGCGAGCTGCCGGGTCACCCGGCGTTCCCAGTCCCGGAGCCGCGTGTCGTCGGCGCTCTCGGGCAGGAAGGCGACGACGAGCGGCTTGCGGGTGCGCTCGGCGAGGGCGCGCAGCGCGGCCGGGTACTCGTCCGCGAGCTGGTCGAGCAGGGCGTGCTCCTGTGCGCTGCCCGCCTCCGCGAACCGGGTCAGGTCCCCGGGCCGCAGCAGGACGAGGCCGACGGCGGTCGAGGCCTGGACGAACACGCTGCCCGGATCGTGCAGGCTCGCGAGGACCTGGTGGTACGGCGCCTCCGCCACGTCGAAGGGCCCGCCCTCGACACCGGCTTCACCGACGGCGAAGGACAGCATGGCCGGCAGGTTGCCGAGCGCGAAGGTCGCGGCGAGAGCGATCAGGGGGGCGGGAGCGGGCCCGGCGGCGAGAGGGTCCGGCGCGGAATCGGATACGGGGACAGCGGTGAAGGTGTCCGGCGCGGACGCGGCCCCGTCCGGTGTCCTGTCCGGTGTCCCGCCCGGGGCCCGTCGCGCCGGCGTCGTCGCGTCCGCCGCGAACTGTTCGGCGAGGCGCAGGAAGTCCCCGGCCAGGGCCGCGCAGGACGCGTCGTCGAGTACGTCGGTGTTGTACTCCAGGCCGACCTTGCCGAGGCCGGGCATCACCGTGACCATCAGGTCCAGGTCGGAGTAGCCGGTGCCCGCGGGGACGATGCTCAGGCCCTCCGCCGCTCCGGCCTGCGGCGGCATGTAGTTGAAGTAGACCTCGACGAGGGGCGCGTCCTTGCGGTACAGGCCCTCCTGGACGAGCGCGGACATCGCGTCGAAGAACGTGACGCCGCGCTCCAGGACCCGGCTGAGCCGGCTGTCGGTGCGCCGCAGCACGTCCTCCGCGGTGTCCGCGGCGTCGACCTGGGCGGCGTACGGGATCGGCAGCCCGAAGTATCCGACGGCGTCGAGGGCGGAGACGTGCATGCGGGTGTCGACGGGGACCGCGAGGACGAACCGGTCCCGGTCGCGCAGCCGCGCCAGGTGCGCGGTCAGCGCGCCCAGCCAGAACGCGGCGGGCGTGATGCCGAGCTCCCTGGCCCGGCGCTCCACCCGCTCCTGCACCTCCCGCGGAAGGTCCGCGAGGTGCATGGCCGAGCGGTACGACCGCTGCGCGGGTCGCGGCGCGGCCAGTTCCAGGTCGAGACGCCCGGCGCCCGCGAAGTCCGCACGCCAGTCGGTCCCGGTCCCGGCCCCGGTCGGCCCGTCGGCCCCGCTCTGGGCCCGCAGCAGCAGGTCGATGTCGCGGTTGGTGACCTCGGCGGGCGGCTCCGTCCCGGCGAGCCCGGCGCCCAGGCCGTGTGCCACGAGCATGAGCGAGGCCAGGTCGGAGACAGCGTGGTGCGCGCCGAACACGAGGACCTGCTCGCCGGACGGCCGGGCGAGCAGCTCGAACCGCCACAACGGGGCGGTGGCCAGGTCGAACGGCGGCTCCATCAGCGCGCACAGCCGCTCGTCCACATCGGTGTCCTCGGCGACGTCCGACCATCGCACCAGGTCGCCGTCGAGCGAGCGGCGTACCTCCAACTGCTGTACGCCGTCGTCGTCTTGGACGATCGCGGTGCGCAGCGCGGCGTGCCGGGCGGCGAGCGAGGTGACGACCTCGGCGATGCGCTCCGGGGTGGTCGGCGTGGCGAGCCGCACGGCGAGACCGATGTGGTGGGTCACGCCGGGCGTGCCGTGCTGCTCGGCGCGGAGGAGGCGTACGACGTCGCGGGTGGCCGGGTGGCGTACGACGTCGGCGACGGACTCGGCGACGGTCGCGCCGTCCGCCGTGTCCCCGGCCCCGCCCGCTTCCGTTCCCGCACCCGCGCCCGCGCCCGCGATCAGCTGGTCGGCGATGGAGTCCACGGTGGCGCCGTTGAACAGCGAGGCGATCGGCAGGGACTGGCCGAAGTCCGCCTCGATCAGACTGCGGATCTGCATGGCCATCACGGAGTCGAGGCCCTGGCCGACGAGCGCCGCGCCGGCGTCGAGCTCCGCGGTGTCGAAGCCCATCGTCGCGGCGAACCGGTACCGCAGCCGGTCCACGACCGCTTCCCGCGAGTCGAGCGAGAGCCGTCCGCCGGCCTGCGCCGACCGCTCCTGACGGGCCCCCGCGAGGCGGCGGCGCGGCGGGAACAGGCCGGCGAGGAGCGGGGGCAGCAGCGCCCGCTCGGTGGTGCGCAGGACGGGTTCGTCGAGGGCCGCCGCCAGGAGCAGCGCGTCGTCCGCGTCCCGGGTGAGCGCTGCGTCCAGGAGCGCGAGCCCCTGCTCGGTGGAGAGCGCGGCGATGCCCCCGCGGTTGATCCGCTTCAGGTCGGCGGCGCCGAGATGCCCGGTCATGCCGGTGGCCTCGGCCCACAGCCCCCAGGCCAGGGAGAGTCCGGGCAGTCCTGCCCGCCGGCGGCGCTGCATCAGCGCGTCGAGGAAGGCGTTGGCGGCCGCGTAACCGCCCTGGCCCGCGCCGCCGAGGACGCCGGCGAGGGAGGAGAAGGCCACGAAGGAGGTCAGCTCGGTGCCCGCGGTCAGCGTGTGCAGGTTCCAGACGGCGTCGGACTTCGGCCGCAGCACGGCGTCCAGGCCGTCCGCGTCGATGGACTCGACGACGGCGTCGCGGAGCACGCCCGCGGCGTGGACGACGGCGGTCAGCGGGAACTCCCGCGGCACGTCGCGCAGTACGCGGGCCAGCTGGTCGCGGTCGGCGGCGTCGCAGGCGACGACGGTGACCCGGGCTCCGGCCGCGGTGAGTTCATCGCTCAGGGCCGCCACGCCGTCGCCCGCGGGGCCGCGCCGGGAGAGCAGGAGGAGGTGCCGGGCGCCGAGCCGGGCCGCGTGCCGGGCCACCTGCGCGCCGAGCCCGCTCGTACCACCGGTGATCAGGACGGTGCCCGTGCCGAGAGCGGCGCCGGGGGCGGTGTCGGGGGCGGGGCGCACGTCCTGGGAGCGGAGGGCGGGGACGTACAACGTGCCGTTCCTGAGGGCCAGTTCGGGCGCCCGCGAGCGCAGGACGTCGGCCAGCGTGTCGGCGTCGATTACGTGGCCCGTGCCCGCGTCTAGCTCCGCGTCTGCGTCCGTATCTACGTCTACGAGGAGCACGCGGCCGGGGTTCTCCGCGCGGGCGGCTCTGGCCAGGCCCCATACGGCGGCGTGGGCGAGGTCGGGCGCGGCGTCGGGCGCCTCGGCCCCGGTGAGCACCGCGCGGCAGGTCAGCACGACCAGGCGCGCCGAGGCAGGCCGGTCCCGCGCCAGCCACTCCTGGACCCGGCGCAGGGTCTCCTGGAGGACGGCCCGGGTGCGGACGGCCTCGTCGTCGGTGGTGAGGGAGGCGGAGGTGGCCGCGGCGACGTCGAGCAGCGTGACGTCCGCGGCATCGGCGGCGTCCGGCGCGGCCGTCGCGCCGGCACTCTGTTCGTACGGCGACCAGTCGAGGGACAGCAGCGACTGCGTGCTGGTGTCCGGGCCGGCGAGATCGGCGGCTGCCACCGGCCGTACGAGCAGGGACTCGATCCGTGCGACGGGCGCGCCGGAGGGGTCGGCGGCCTCCACCGTGAACGTGTCGTCGCCGGTGGGGACGATGCGTACGCGCAGCTCGTTCGCGCCCTCACCGCGCAGGGTGACCGAGCCGAAGGAGAAGGGCAGTGGCGTGGCGCCGTCGAGTTGGCCCACGGCCGCGGCCTGGAGAGCGGCATCTAGGAGAGCGGGGTGCGCGCCGAAGCGCCGGGCCTCCTCCGCCTGCCGGCCGGGCAGGGCGACCTGCGCGAGGATCTCGCCGTCCAGCCGCCACACGTCGGTGAGCCCCTGGAACGCGGGACCGTACTCCAGGCCCGCGTCGGCCATCGTGTCGTAGTGCGCGGCGGTGTCCAGCCGTTCGGCACCCGCGGGCGGCCACGCGGCGCCGCACACCGGGACGTCGGCGGCGCCCTCCGTGTCGCCGACAGCCAGGACGGCGGACGCGTGCCGGGTCCACCGTGCGGAGCCGTCGGACCGGCGAGACCTTGCGTAGATGTCGAGGGGGCGCCCGGCGCCGCGCGCGCCGCCGATCTGCACCTGGACGTCGACCTCCCCCTGTTCGGGCAGGTGCAGCGGCGCGGTCAGCGTCAGGTCCCGCACCGTGTCGCAGCCGACCTCGCTCCCGGCGCGCAGGGCCATCTCGACGAAGGCGGTGCCGGGCAGGATGACCGTGCCGAAGACCGCGTGGTCCGCGAGCCAGGGCTGCGCGGCGCGGGAGAGGCGGCCGGTGAGGACGACGTCGTCGCTGTCGGCGAGCCGGACGGCGGCGCCGAGCAGCGGGTGCCGTACCGCTTCCAGGCCCGCGGAGCCGACGTCGGCGGAGGCGGCCGCGGCGGGCTGCCAGTACCGCCGGCGCTGGAAGGCGTACGTCGGCAGCTCGACCAGCTCACCACCGGCCAGCCACGGCGACCAGTCCACGTCGACGCCCGCGACGAACAACTCGGCGAGTCCGCGCAGCAGTTGGGTCTTCTCGTTCTCGTTGCGCCGGAGCGTGCCGACGGCGGTGACGCCCTTCGTACGAAGGTGGTCGGCGTACTGCGCGACGGCGCCGAGGAGCACGGGGTGCGGGCTGGACTCGACGAAGACGCGATGCCCGGCCTCCAGGAGGCGGTGCAGGGCCGCATCGAAGCGGACGGTCTGGCGCAGGTTGGTGAACCAGTACTCCGCGTCCATCGTCGCGGTGTCGATCACATCACCGGTGACCGTGGAGAACAACGGAACCTGCCCGCTCTTCGGCTCGATCTCCCCGAGCACATCCAGCAGTTCGTCACGCAGATCATCGACCTGCGGCGAATGCGACGCGTAATCCACCGCGATCCGCCGGACCTGGACCCCATCGGCCTCGCACCCGGCCACAAACACATCCAACTCACCAGGAGCACCCGACACCACGACCTGCTCGGGCCCATTGACCACAGCCACCTGCAACCCCGCAGACAACCGCCCCACAACATCGGCCTCAGGCGCCAGAACAGACACCATCCCGCCCTCGCCCGCAAGCCGCACAATCAACCGCGACCGCAACGCCACCACACGCGCCGCATCACCCAACGACAACCCACCCGCCACACACGCAGCGGCAATCTCGCCCTGCGAATGCCCCACCACAGCAGCAGGCCGAACGCCCAGGGAACGCCACAACTCCGCCAGCGACACCATCACCGCGAACAACACCGGCTGCACCACATCAACCCGCCGCAGCAACTCCTCGTCACCCTCCCGGACCACGTCCAAGAGAGACCAGCCATCCACGAACGGCTCCAACGCCGCACCACACTCAGCCATCCGCGACGCGAACACCGGCGAAAACTCCAGGAGTTCACGGGCCATACCCACCCACTGCGAACCCTGACCCGGGAACACGAACACCGCGCCCCCGGAACCGTTCGCCCCGGCACGACCGGACACGACACCCGAAACCTCACGACCAGCCGCCAACTCACCGAGTGCAGCAGTCAGTTCGGCAATGTCACTGCCGAGTGCGACCGCTCGGTGCTCCCACACCGCGCGCCCGACTGTCAGCGTGTGACCGACATCCCGCAGGCCCGGCACCCCGCCCTCGTCGAGCCGGGCCAGCAGCCTCTCCGCCTGCTCCGCCAGCGCCGCCGCACTCCGCGCCGACAACACCCACGGCACCACCGCAGCAGCACCGCCCGAAGGCTCCGACTCCCCTACTTGTGACGCGACTTGACCGGCCGGAACGGCCTCCAGGATCACGTGCGCGTTCGTCCCGCTGTAGCCGAAGGACGACACCCCGGCCCGGCGCGGGCGGTCGCCCTCGGGCCACGGGCGGTTCTCGGTGAGGAGTCTGACCTGGCCCTCGTTCCAGTCGACGTGACGGGAGGGCTCGTCCACATGCAGCGTGCCGGGCATGACGCCGTGCCGCATCGCCTGCACCATCTTGATGATGCCCGCGACACCGGCGGCCGCCTGCGTGTGCCCGATGTTCGACTTGACCGAGCCGAGCCACAACGGCCGCTCCACGTCGCGCCCTTGACCGTACGTGGCGAGCAGCGCCTGCGCCTCGATCGGATCGCCGAGGGTCGTGCCGGTGCCGTGGCCCTCGACGACGTCGACGTCCGCGGACGTCAGCCGGGCGGCGGCCAGGGCGTCCTGGATCACGCGCTGTTGGGCGGGGCCGTTGGGCGCCGTCTGGCCGTTGGACGCCCCGTCCTGGTTGACCGCGCTGCCCCGTACGACCGCGAGGACCCGGTGGCCGTTGCGTTCCGCGTCGGAAAGGCGTTCCAGGGCGAGCACGGCCACGCCCTCGCCCCAGCCGGTGCCGTCGGCGGCGGACGCGTAGGACTTGCAGCGGCCGTCGGCGGCGAGGCCGCGCTGGCGGGAGAACTCGATGAAGACACCGGGCGTCGACAGCACGGTCACGCCGCCCGCCAGAGCGAGCGTGCACTCGCCCTCGCGCAGCGACTGCACCGCCTGGTGCAGGGCCACGAGCGAGGAGGAGCAGGCCGTGTCGACGGTGACGGCGGGGCCCTGGAGGCCGAGCGCGTAGGAGACCCGTCCGGAGACGAGGCTGCCGACGCTGCCGCCGCCGGGGTCGTAGTCGTGGTGGAAGGACCCGGCGAAGACCCCGGTGGCGGTGCCCTTGAGGATCTGCGGGTCGATGCCGGCGCTCTCCAGGGCCTGCCACGACGCCTCCAGCATGAGGCGGTGCTGCGGGTCCATCCCGTGCGCCTCGCGGGGCGTGATGCCGAAGAAGGCCGGGTCGAAGTCCGCCGCGTCGTGCAGGAAGCCGCCGGAGCGGGTGTAGGTCTTGCCGGGGTTGCCGGGCTCCGGGTCGTAGAGGGCGTCGATGTCCCAGCCGCGGTCGGCCGGGAAGGCGCCGATCATGTCCTCGCCCTTGAGGACGACGTCCCACAGGTGGTCCGGCGAGGACACCCCGCCGGGCAGCCGGCAGCTCATCCCGACGATCGCCACGGGCTCGCTGCGACGGTCCTCCAGGGACTGCAACCGCCCACGCGTGGCGTGCAGTTCCTGCGATACCGCCTTGAGGTATTGGAGCAGTTCGTTCTCGGTGGGCATGAACTCACTCTCAACTCTGGTCGATGGCGGGCGTGGTGTCGCCGGTGATGGAGATGCCGAGGTTCTTGGTGACGAAGTCGAGGACCTCCGCGGCCGACGCGGCTCCCAGGTCTGCGGAGGCCTGCTCTTCGTCGGCCGGATCGGGGTGGCCCTGCGCCGGAGGTTCGGTCAGGCCGCGGACCGTCTCGGCGAGTGCGGCGCGCTGACCGCCGGTGAGCCGCAGCCCGTTCAGCCTGGCGCCGATCCTGGCGAGGTCGGCCATGACCCCTTCGTAGCCCGGCTGTTCGGGTGCGGTCGCCGCCGGCGCGGATGCCGGTGCGGTCGCCTGTCCGGCGGCCGGGGCCGGGGTGAGCCGGGTGGCGAGGTGGTCGACCAGAGCGCGCGGGCTCGGGTGGTCGAACACCGCGGTCGCGCTGAGCTTCACTCCGATCCGGCCGCTGATCCTGTTGCGGAGCTCCACCGCGGTCAGCGAGTCGAACCCGAGGTCGCGGAAGGCCCCGTCGACGGAGACGCTCCGTGCGTCACCGTGTCCGAGCACCTGGGCCACGTCCGCCAGGACGAGGTCGAGCAGGAGCGCGGTGCGCTGCTCGGCCGGGAGCCCGCGCAGCTTGCTCTCCAGCGTCTCGGCGGGTGCCGTCGGCGCACTCGACGCGGTCCTGCGCCGCCGCGCGGGCGCCAGGTCGCGCAGCAGCGGCGGCACGGTGTCGCCGGTCCGCAGCGCGGCGGTGTCCACACGCACCGGGACCAGGCACGGGACGGCCGAGGTGAGCGCCAGGTCGAAGGCGGCGAGGCCCTCCTCGGTGGTGGTGGGCAGCAGTCCGGTGCGGGCGATCCGGCCGAGGTCGGCGGCGCCGAGTCCGGCCGTCATCGAGCTGGACTCGCTCCACATGCCCCAGGCGACGGAGACCGCCGGGGCTCCCGCCGCGCGCCTGCCGGCGGCGTACGCGTCCAGATAGGCGTTCGCGGCGGCGTAGTTGGCCTGTCCCGCCGAGCCGAGCACTCCCGCGACCGACGAGAACACCACGAAGGCGGCGAGGTCCGCGTCGGCGGTCGTGTCGTGCAGGGCCCGGACGGCGTCCGCCTTCGGGCGCAGCACCGTGGCGAGGCGCTCCGGCGTGAGGGACGCGAGGACCCCGTCGTCCAGGACGCCCGCGGTGTGCACCACGGCGGTCAGCGGATGCTCCGCGGGGATGCCCGCGAGAGCCGCGGCGAGCTGCTCGCGGTCGGCGACGTCGCAGGCCACGGAACGGATCCGCAGTTGGTCGTCCGCGACGGCCGGGCCGTCAGGGCCGTCCGAGCCATCACGGCCGTCCGGGCCGTCCAGGAGGTCGCGAGGTGCTTCGGCGCCGCTGCGGCTGAGCAACAGGACGTTGCGTACGCCGTGTTCGGCGACCAGGTGGCGCAGCACCAGCCGGCCGAGGGTGCCGCTCGCGCCGGTGACGACGACCGTGCCGTCGGGATCGATGGGGCGGGGGACGGTCAGGACGGTCCGCCCGGAGAGACCGCGATCCGCCGCCTCCGCGCGCAGGGCACGGAACGCCCCGGGGGCCGACCGTATGTCGTGGGCGGTGAACGGCAGCGCGCGCAGTGCCCCGGAGTCGAACAGGCCGGTGAGTTCGGCGAGGATCGCCTGCCGTCGGCCGGCGTCCGCAACGGTGGCCGCGGCGCGCGCGTCGGCGGTCCGGTACCGGCCGTCGGCGGTGAGCAGCAGGGCAGCCGCCACCTCGGCGCCGGTGCTGCGGTGCGGGTCGAGTACGAGGTCGAGGCCCCCCGGTACCCGCTGTGCGATGTCGCCGGGCTCGGGCCCGGTGACGTGGGCGCCGTCGAGGCCGAGGTCGCGCAGGGCCGGGTGGGCGGTCGGCGGCGCGGCGGCGTACACCTCGGCGCCCAGGTGCCGGGCGATCCGGACGGCGGCGAGGCCGACGGGGCCCTCGGCGCCGTGCACCAGCACCCGCTGCCCCGCCCCGAGTCCGCCCTCGTCCACCAGGGCGTGCCAGGCGGTGAGGTACGGGGTCGCCGCGGCCGCCGCCTCCGCGAACGTCAGGGACTTCGGCAGGGGGGCGAGGGAGCGGTGGTCGGTGACCGCGGTCCCGGCGAGCGTGCCGCCCTCGGGGAAGACGCCCCAGACACGGTCGCCCACGGCCGGTGCCGTGACCTCCGCGCCGACCTCGGTGACGACTCCGGCGCCTTCGATGCCGGGGGCGCGGTCCGTGTCGGTCAGGTCGTCGGGGGCGATGCTCGCGGCCCGTATCGCGACCCGGACCTCCCGCCGCCCGAGAGGAGCCTCGGGAGCGGGGACGAGGGCGAGCTCGCCGACGTCCGCCGGGTCCTCGCCCGGGCCCGCCGCCGCGAGGCGCCACGCGGATGTGCCGTCCGGCAGCGGGAGCAGGTCGGGTGCGGTACGGCTGAGGCGCGGTACGTACGCCTGCCCGTCGCGCCAGGCGATCTCGGGTTCGCCGGTGGCTACGGCCACCGCGACGGCGTCGGCGACAGCGGTGGCGGCATCGGCAGCGGTGTCGGTGTCGACGAGCAGCAGGCGTCCTGGGTGTTCGGCCCGGGCCGCCCGCATCAGGCCCCACACGGCGGCGGTGACCGGGTCGGGGCGGTCCGTCATGCCGCCCCGGGTGACCACGACGAGCCGTTCGTCGCCGCCGTGCGCGGCGCTGACGTCATCCCCGCCACTCGTCCCAGCCGTCGCAGCCGTCGCAGCCGTCTCAGCCGTCTCATCCTCATCGGACGCAGCGGTCGCATCGGATGCATCGGACGCCTCGGCCGTCCCCGCGAGGAAGCGCTGCACGCGGGCGAGTACTTCGGCCAGCCGGGCCTTCACGTCGCCTCCGGGCCCGACCTCCGCGACGGTGACCCCGGGCACGGGCACCCCGGAGGTCTCCGGCACGGGCACCGGGCGCCAGCGCAGGTGGAGTCCACCGTCCCCGCCGCCGTGCGCCGTCGCCGCGGACATCGGCCGCAGCAGCAGCGCGTCCACGGTGACGACGGGCTGTCCGGCGGTGTCGACGGCGGTCAGGGAGACGGCGCCGTCGGCGGTGGCGGTGAGCCGGACCCGTACCGCACCGGCCCCGGAGGCGTGCAGGGTGACGCCCGTCCAGGAGAACGGGAGCAGCGGCCGCGGCCCTTCGGTGCCGGGCAGGGACGGTACGCCGAGCGTGACGGCGTGCAGGGCGGCGTCGAGGAGCGCCGGATGGATGCCGAACGCGCCGGGCTGCGCGGTGAGTTCCGCCTCCGCGTAGAGCGCGTCGGCCGTACGGCAGGCGGTGCGCAGGCCCTGGAAGAGGGGCCCGTAGCCGTAGCCGCGCTCGGCCAGGTCGGCGTAGAGGCCGTCGACCGGTATCCACTCGGCGTCGGCTCCCGCGGGCGGCAGGCTCCCCGCTTCGCCGGGCTGCGCCGGCGTGTCGGCCAGGGTGCCCGTCGCGTGCTGGATCTGCGGCTCGCCGCCGGAGGCCGGGGCGGCCGAGGAGTGGACGGCGACCGTACGGCGGCCCGTCGCGTCCGGGGCGCCGACGACCACCTGGAGGTAGACCGCGGTGCCGGCGGGCAGCAACAGCGGTTCCTGCAGGGTCAGTTCCTCGACGAACGGGCAGCCCGTCTCGGCGCCGGCGTGCAGGGCCAGGTCGAGGAAGGCGGTGCCGGGCAGCAGCACCGTGCCGCCGATCGCGTGGTCGGCGAGCCAGGGGTGAGCGCCGGGCAGGACGCGGCCGGTCAGCACCGTCTGCCCGTCGGGCAGGTGGACGGCGGCGCCGAGGAAGGGGTGGCGGGTGCCGGTGAGGCCTGCGGCCCGGACGCCGGCCGTCGACGCCGCGGCGTCCTGCCAGTAGCGCTGCCCCGCGAAGGGGTAACCGGGCAGTTCGACGGGGCGCCCGCCGGTGAGCAGCCGGTCCCACCGCACCGGCGTGCCGGCCACGAAGGTCTCGGCGAGGGCCCGGTGCAGCGCGAAGGCCTCGTCCTGGCCCGACTTGAGGGTGGCCACGGCGACGTACGCGTCGTCCCCGAGGCACTCGTCGAGCGTGGCGTGCGCCATCGAGGTCACGGCGGCGTCGGGGCCGACCTCCAGGAACGCGCGGACACCCTGATCGGCGAGGGCCCGCACGCCGTCGGCGAAGCGGACGGCGCCGCGGACGTGCTCCACCCAGTACCGGGCGGTGCACAGGCGCCCGGCGTCGACCGGCCCACCCGTGACGTTCGAGATCACGGGGATCCGCGGCGGGTTGAACGCCAGCCCCGAGAGCGCGTCGGCGAACTCGTCGAGCATGGCGTCCATGCGGTGCGAGTGGAACGCGTGCGAGACGGCGAGGCGGCGCACCCGGTGCCCCGCCTGCCGGAAGTGGTCCGCGACCGCGAGGGCTGCGGCCTCGTCGCCGGAGACGACGACGGCCCGCGGGCCGTTGACAGCGGCGATCCCGACGGCGTCGGTGAGGCCCGCCGCCGCGATGTGCGCCCGGGTCTCCTCCTCGCCCGCCGCGACGGCCACCATCGCGCCGCCCTCCGGCAGGGCCTGCATCAGGCGTCCGCGGGCGGCGACGAGGGCGCACGCGTCGGACAGCGAGAAGACGCCCGCCGCGTACGCCGCGGTGATCTCGCCCAGGGAGTGGCCCATGACGTGCCCGGGGGTCACGCCCCGGTCCCGCAGCAGTTCGAGGAGGCCGACCTCCAGGGCGAACAACCCGGTCTGGGTGTACATGCTCTGCTGAAGCAGCGGCGCGAGCGGGGACCCCTCGGGCGCGAACACGACGTCGCGCAGCGGGTGTTCGGCGTATCCGTCGAGGTGTGCGTCGACCGCGGCGCACACGGCGTCGAAGGCCTCGGCGAAGATGGGGTGGCGGGCGTGGAGCTCCCGGCCCATGCCGGCCCGCTGGGAGCCCTGCCCGGAGAAGACGAGGGCGAGCCCGCCCGCCCCGACGGCCGGTACGGCGCCGGTGACGGCGGCGGGGGCGTCCTCGCCGCGGGCGACGGCGGCCAGCGCCTCGGTCAGGTCGTCGCGTCCGGTGCCCAGGACGACGGCCCTGTGGTCCATCAGGGCCCGGCCGGTGGCCAG
Source organism: Streptomyces sp. NPDC005863 (assembly GCF_042871345.1). NCBI lineage: Bacteria > Bacillati > Actinomycetota > Actinomycetes > Kitasatosporales > Streptomycetaceae > Streptomyces > Streptomyces sp. NPDC005863. The sequence continues at coordinate 591,794 of NZ_JBIAII010000001.1, forward strand.
GGTGTGGGCGACGTCGCGCGGGTCGGGGGCGGGGTCCCGGTGGGTGGTGTCCCGGTGGGCGGTGTCCCGGTCGGCGGGGTCGGGGCTGGTGTTGGTGGGGGCGCGGTTGATGTGGTCGAGCAGGCGTGCCGCCTGGCGGCGCAGCCCGTCGGCCGTCCTGGCCGACAGGGGCCAGGCGATCACCGGGGCTTCCGGTGCACGCGCCGTCGTCTGCTCGGACGGTGCTGCCTCACCGGGTCCCGCTGCACTCTCGGGCGGCGCGGTCCGGGCGGGCGGTGCTGTGTCCGCGGGCGGCACCGTGTCCGAGAGCGACACCGTGTCCTCGGGCGGCGCTGTCTCCGAGAGCGACACCGTGTCCGCGGGCGGCGCTTCGAGGATCACGTGGGCGTTCGTGCCGCTGATGCCGAAGGACGACACGGCGGAGCGGCGGGGCCGCTCCAGCTCCGGCCACTCCTGCTGCGCGGCCAGCACGCTCACCGCGCCGGACTCCCAGTCGACGTGACGCGACGGCGTGTCGGCGTGCAGGGTGCGCGGCATGACGCCGTGCCGCATCGCCTGCACCATCTTGATGATGCCCGCGACACCCGCCGCCGCCTGCGTGTGCCCGATGTTCGACTTGACGGAACCGAGCCACAACGGCCGCTTCGCATCCCGCCCTTGACCGTACGTGGCGAGCAGCGCCTGCGCCTCGATCGGGTCGCCCAACGACGTTCCGGTGCCGTGCGCCTCCACCACGTCCACATCCGCGGACGTCAGCCGCGCACTGGCCAGCGCGTCGCGGATGACGCGCTGCTGCGAGGGGCCGTTGGGGGCGGTCATGCCGTTGCTGCCGCCGTCCTGATTCACGGCGCTGCCCCGTACGACGGCGTAGACCTGGTGCCCGAGACGCCGCGCCTCGGAGAGCCGCTCGACGACCAACAGGCCCACACCCTCGGCCCATCCCGCGCCGTCCGCGTCGTCGGAGAACGCCTTGCAGCGCCCGTCCACCGACATGGCCCGTTGCCGCGAGAACTCCACGAACGTCGTCGGCGTCGACATGACCGTCACGCCACCCGCCAGAGCGAGGGTGCACTCACCATTGCGCAGCGCCTGCACCGCCAGGTGCAGGGCCACCAGGGACGACGAGCAGGCCGTGTCGATCGTCATCGCCGGGCCCTCAAGGCCCAGTTGGTACGAGATGCGGCCCGACGCCACGCTCGACGCGCTGCCCAGCATGCGAAACCCGTCCATGCCCTCGACGGGCTCGTGCAGCGGCGGACCGTACTCCATCGGCATCAGTCCGGTGAAGACGCCGGTCCTGCTGCCGCGCAGCGAGTCCGGGGCGATACCGGTCCGCTCCAAGGCCTCCCACGCGGTCTCCAGGAGGAGCCGCTGCTGCGGGTCCATCGCGGCGGCCTCGCGCGGGCTGATCCCGAAGAACTCGGGCTCGAACACGGCGGCGTCGTGCAGGAAGCCACCGCGCCGGGTGTACGTCTTGCCGGCCCGGTCGGGGTCCGGGTCGTAGAGGTCGGCGATGTCCCAGCCCCGGTCGTCGGGGAAGTCGGTGATCGCGTCGACCCCGTCGAGGGTCGCCTGCCACAGCTCCTGCGGCGACCTGATCCCACCGGGGAAACGGCACGCCATCCCCACGATGACGATCGGATCCTCGTCGGAGGAGTCACCCCCCGCCGTGCGGACCGGGGTCACCGGGGCCGCGTCCGCCCCGCCGACCTCCTCCTCCAGGTATCCGACCAACGCGGTCGGCGTCGGATAGTCGAAGACGAGGGTCGACGGCAGCCTCAGCCCCGTCACCGTCTGCAACCGCTGCCGCAGCTCCAGACCCGTCAGCGAATCGAAGCCCAGATCACGGAAGGCCCGGTCCGCCTCCACGGAGGACCCACCCGAACCGAGCCCGAGCACCAACGACACCTGCCCACGCACGAGTTCGAGCAGAGCTTCCTTCCGCTCCCCGCCTTCCAGCGCCGCCATCTCCGCCGCCCACGACGAACCCTCCGCCGCAGTGGCCGCGGCGGCCCGGCGCGCGGGTGCGCGGACCAGCGACTTGAACACGGCCGGCAGCCGCTCCTGCGCCGCCTGCTCGCGCAGCGCGGGCAGATCCAGACGGGCCGGGAACAAGGTGGCGCGGTCGGCGGCGAGAGCCGCGTCGAACAGGGCGAGGCCCTGCGCGGGAGACATCGGGGCGAGTCCGCCCCGGGTGAGCCGGGCGATGTCCGTGTCGTCGAGATGTGCGGTCATCGCACTGTCGCCGCCTGCCCACAGACCCCAGGCAAGCGAAGTCGCCGCGAGCCCTTCGGCCCGGCGGGAGAGGGCGAGCGCGTCCAAGTACGCGTTCGCGGCCGCGTAGTTGGCCTGGCCAGCCGTACCCATCACACCGGCGGCGGACGAGAACAGCACGAACGCGGCGAGGTCGGCGTCCCGCGTCAGCTCGTCCAGAAGGCGTGCCCCGTCGACCTTCGGGCGCATGACCGTGTCGATACGCTCGGGGGTCAGGGCCGTGACGACCCCGTCGTCGAGGACACCCGCCGCGTGGATCACGGCAGTGAGCGGGTGCTCGTCCGCGATACCGGCCAGAGCGGACGCCAGACCCTCCCGGTCGGCGACATCACACGCCGCGAACGCCACCGACGCGCCCGCTTCGGTCAGCTCGGCGGCCAGCTCCTCGGAGCCATCGGCGCCGCGACGGCTGACCAGGAGCAGGTGACGTACGCCGTACTCGGCCACGAGATGCCGGGCGAAGAGCCGCCCGAGCGAGCCACCGGCTCCGGTGATCAGAACCGTGCCGTGCGGATTCCACCGGGACGGGGCGGGGGTGGCCTCGGCGGTGGCTTCGTCTTCGGCGTCCGCGTCGGCGGCGACGGTGGCGGCGTCGGCGGCGGCGGCGGGGCGGACGGCCACGAGTCGCGGCGCCGTCAACTGCCCCTCATGCCAGGCGAGTTGGGGCTCTCCCGAAGCGAGTGCGGCGGCCAGCAGCTCCGACCGTGTATCGCTGTCCGCGGAAGCGCCCTTCGCGGGGGCATCGACGACGACGATGCGTCCGGGGTGTTCGGTCTGCGCGGAGCGCAGCAGGCCCCACGCGGCCGCGGTGGCAGGGTCGGGCAGGCCCGCGATGTCGGCGCGGGTGACGACGACGAGCCGTGAGTCCTCGCCGGGACCCCGATCCGAACCGCCGCCGTTGCCGTTGCCCTCGCCGTCACCTTCGCCTTCGCCTTCGCCTTCGCGGTCGCCGTCGCCGTCGCCGTCGGCTGATGCGGCCAGGAAGTCCTGGACCGTTTCCAGTACGCCGGCCACGCTCGCCCGGATGTCCTGGCCGGGTTCGACGTGGGCGACGACGACGTCGGACGGAAGCCCACCGCCGGTAGCACCGTCCGACGGAACCGATACCGGCACGTCGACCCACCGCACCTCGTACAACGGGTCAACGGCCGAGACAGCCGCACCCAACTGCTCCCGCGACATCTTCTGCAACCGCAACTCGTCCACCGACACCACCGGCAGACCCGCACCATCAAACGCGGCCAACCGCACCGCGCCATCCGCATCCCGCGACAACCTCACCCGCAGAGCCGACGCCCCCACCGAATGCAACCGCACCCCACTCCACGAGAACGGCACCCACAGGTCGCCGGAGGGCAACGGGTGCAGGGCCGCGTCGAGAAGGGCCGGGTGGATGCCGAACTCCTGCGGATCCACGGGCAGTGCGACCTCGGCGAACAGTGCGTCGCCGGCACGCCACAGCGCACGCAGCCCCTTGAAGACGGGTCCGTAGCCATAGCCGAGGTCGGCCAGCGTCTCGTAGGCGTCCGCGACGTCCACGCGCTCGGCACCGGCCGGCGGCCACTGCCCCTCCAAGCGCTCCGCCGACGGTACGGGCCCGGCGTCCGCGAGCACTCCGACGGCGTGCCGGACCCACTCCGCTCCCCCGGTCACGTCGGCGTCGGCGCTCTGCACCTGGGAGTGCACGGTGACGTTCCGGCGTCCGGCGGCGTCCGGCGCTCCCACGGACACCTGTACCGACACCTGGGCGTCCTCCGCCAGTACGAGCGGCCGCTCCAGCGTCAGCTCCTCGATGAAACCGCAGCCGACCTCGTCGCCGGCGCGGAGCGTCATCTCGATGAACGCGGTGCCCGGGAGGAGAGCGGTGCCGAAGACACCGTGATCGTCGAGCCACGGGTGAGTGGAACGGGACAGCCGCCCGGTGAGGACGACCTCGTCGCCACCGGCGATCCGGACCGCGGCGCCGAGCAGCGGGTGCCCGGCGGGCCGCAGCCCCAGCCCCGCGGCGTCGACCACGGACCGCCCCGCCGGCAACCAATGACGACGACGCTGGAACGCATACGTCGGCAACTCGACCAGCTCACCACCGGCCAGCCACGGCGACCAATCCACATCCACGCCCGCGACGAACACCTCGGCCAGACTCTGCGCCAGCCGAGCCGCTCCCCCCTCCTGGCGACGCAACGTCCCCACAGCCGTCACACCAGCGACGCCCTCACCTTCGGCGGCCTGAGTGACCGCCCCGACCAGGACCGGATGCGGGCTGGACTCGACGAAGACGCGATGCCCGGCCTCCAGGAGGCGGTGCAGGGCCGCGTCGAAGCGGACGGTCTGGCGCAGGTTGGTGAACCAGTACTCCGCATCCATCGTCGCGGTGTCGATCACATCACCGGTGACCGTGGAAAACAGCGGAACCTGCCCGCTCTTCGGCTCGATCTCCCCGAGAACATCCAGCAGTTCGTCGCGCAGATCATCGACCTGCGGTGAATGCGACGCGTAATCCACCGCGATCCGCCGGACCTGGACCCCATCGGCCTCACACCCGGCCACAAACACATCCAGCTCACCAGGAGCACCCGAGACCACGACCTGCTCGGGCCCGTTGACCACAGCCACCTGCAACCCCGCGGACAACCGCCCTGCAACATCGGCCTCAGGCGCCAGAACAGACACCATCCCGCCCTGGCCCGCAAGCCGCACAATCGCCCGCGACCGCAACGCCACCACACGCGCCGCATCACCCAACGACAACCCACCCGCCACACACGCAGCAGCAATCTCACCCTGCGAATGCCCCACCACAGCAGCAGGCCGCACCCCCAGCGAACGCCACAACTCCGCCAGCGACACCATCACCGCGAACAACACCGGCTGCACCACATCAACCCGCCGCAGCAACCCCTCCTCGCCCTCCCGGACCACGTCCAAGAGAGACCAGCCATCCACGAACGGCTCCAACGCCGCACCACACTCAGCCATCCGCGACGCAAACACCGGCGAAAACCCCAGGAGTTCACGGGCCATACCCACCCACTGCGAACCCTGACCCGGGAACACGAACACCGCACCACCGGAACCATTCGCCCCGGCACGACCGGACACGACCCCCGAAACCTCACGACCAGCCGCCAACTCACCCGTAGCGGTAGCCAGTTCGGCAATGTCGCCGCCGAGTACGACCGCCCGGTGCTCCCACACCGCGCGCCCGCCCACCAGCGTGTGACCGACATCCCGCACATCCAGAGGGGCACCCTCACCCAGCCGGGTCACCAACCGGCCCGCCTGCTCCGCCAGCGCCGCCGCACTCCGCGCCGACAACACCCACGGCACCACCGGGGTGGCCACGACGGCCGGCGTCTCGGGCCATGCGGAGGACTCGGCCGGCGCTGTCGCCTCGGTCGCCTCGGTCGGTCCCGTCGCGTCGTCCGGCGCCGCCTCCAGGATCACGTGCGCGTTCGTTCCGCCGATGCCGAAGGACGACACACCGGAGCGGCGTGGACGGTCGAGCTCCGGCCACTCCTGGTTCTCGGTGAGGAGCCGGACCTGCCCGGACTCCCAGTCGACGTGGTGGGACGGCGTGTCGGCGTGCAGGGTGCGCGGCATGACGCCGTGCCGCATCGCCTGCACCATCTTGATGATGCCCGCGACACCGGCGGCCGCCTGCGTGTGCCCGATGTTCGACTTGACGGAACCGAGCCACAACGGCCGCTCCACATCCCGCCCCTGACCGTACGTCGCCAGCAACGCCTGCGCCTCGATCGGATCGCCGAGGGCGGTGCCGGTGCCGTGCGCCTCGACGGCGTCGACATCGGCCGTGGTCAGCCGCGCGCCGGCCAGCGCGTCGCGGATGACACGCTGCTGCGAAGGGCCGTTCGGCGCGGTCAGGCCATTGCTGCCGCCGTCCTGATTGACCGCGCTCCCCCGCACCACCGCCAGCACCTGGTGCCCATGACGCCGCGCCTCCGAAAGCCGCTCGACGACCAACAGGCCCACACCCTCGGCCCACCCCGCGCCGTCCGCGTCGTCGGAGAACGCCTTGCACCGCCCGTCCACCGACATCGCCCGCTGCCGCGAGAACTCCACGAACGTCGTCGGCGTCGACATGACCGTCACACCACCCGCCAGAGCGAGGGTGCACTCACCATTGCGCAGCGCCTGCACCGCCAGATGCAGCGCCACCAAGGACGACGAGCAGGCCGTGTCGACCGTCATCGCCGGGCCCTCAAGGCCCAGTTGGTACGAGATGCGGCCCGACGCCACACCACCGCTGTTGCCGGTGATCATCAGGCCTTCGACGTCCTCGGTCGCCTCGCCGAGCCAGGTCCCGTAGTCGTGGTACATGAGCCCGGTGAAGACGCCGGTCCTGCTGCCGCGCAGCGAGTCCGGGGCGATGCCGGCCCGCTCCAGCGCCTCCCACGACGTCTCCAGAAGCAGCCGCTGCTGCGGGTCCATCGCCACGGCCTCGCGCGGACTGATCCCGAAGAATCCCGCGTCGAACTCCCCCGCCCCGGCGAGGAATCCGCCCCGGCGGGAGTAGCTCGTGCCGATGCGTGCCGGGTCCGGGTCGAAGAGGTTCGCCAGGTCCCAGTCGCGGTCGTCGGGGAAGTCGGTGATCGCGTCGACCCCGTCGAGGGTCGCCTGCCACAACTCCTGCGGCGACCTGATCCCGCCCGGGAAACGGCACGCCATCCCCACGATGACGATCGGGTCGTTGTCGTCAGCGGCTCCCCCGGATGTGAGGGCGGGCGCCGCCGGGGCCGCGTCCGTCCCGCCGATCTCCTCCTCCAGGTATCCGACCAGCGCGATCGGCGTCGGATAGTCGAAGACGAGGGTCGACGGCAGCTTCAGCCCCGTCACCGTCTGCAACCGCTGCCGCAGCTCCAGACCCGTCAGCGAATCGAAGCCCAGATCACGGAAGGCCCGGTCCGCCTCGACCGAGGACCCAGCCGAACCGAGGCCGAGCACCAACGACACCTGCCCACGCACGAGTTCAAGCAGCGCCTCACGCCGCTCCCCCTCCTCCAGCGCCGCCATTCCCGCCGCCCAGGACGAGGCTTCCGCCGCGGTGGGCGCGACGGCCCGCCGTACGGGTGCGCGGACCAGCGACTTGAACACGGCCGGCAGCCGGCCCTGCGCCGCCTGCCCACGCAGCGCGGGCAGGTCGAAGCGGGCCGGGATGATGGTCGCCCGGTCGGCCGCCAGCGCGGCGTCGAACAGAGCGAGGCCCTGTGACGTCGACATCGAACCCAGGCCGCTGCGTGAAAGCCGGGCTATGTCGGCCTCGTCGAGGTGCGCGGTCATCGCGCTGTCACTGGCCCACAGACCCCAGGCCAGTGAAGTCGCCGCGAGCCCTTCGGCCCGGCGGGAGAGGGCGAGCGCGTCCAAGTACGCGTTCGCGGCCGCATAGTTGGCCTGGCCCGCCGTGCCCATCACACCGGCGGCGGACGAGAACAGCACGAACGCGGCGAGGTCGGCGTCCCGCGTCAGCTCGTCCAGGTGGCGTGCTCCGTCGACCTTCGGGCGCATGACCGTGTCGATACGCTCGGGGGTCAGAGCGGTGACGACGCCGTCGTCCAGGACACCGGCGGCGTGGATCACGGCGGTGAGGGGGTGCTCGTCCGCGATACCGGCCAGAGCGGACGCCAGACCCTCCCGGTCGGCGACATCACACGCCGCGAACGCCACCGACGCGCCCGCTTCGGTCAGCTCGGCGGCCAACTCCTCGGAGCCATCGGCGCCGCGACGGCTGACCAGGAGCAGATGACGTACGCCGTACTCGGCCACGAGATGCCGGGCGAAGAGCCGCCCGAGCGAGCCACCGGCTCCGGTGATCAGAACGGTCCCGTCCGGGTCCCACGTCGGCGCGGCACCCTGCTCCGGCGAGGCGGTGACCACCCGGGGCGCCAAGGCCCTGCCGTCGACCAGAGTGAGCTGCGGCTCACCGCTGGACAGCGCCGACAGGACGACCGCCTCCGTGCGGGAATCCGTACCTGCGGCCGTACCCGTACCCGTACCCGTACCCGCGTCCGTATCCGCACCCATGTCCGCGTCCTCGGGCGCGTCGACCACCATGATCCGCCCGGGCTGCTCGGCCTGCGCCGAACGCAGCAGGCCCCACACGGCAGCCGTCGCCGGGTCCGGCACGTCCGTCATCCCGCCGCGCGTGACCACGACCAGCCGGGCTTCCTCCGCCGCCCCGCCGAGGAAGCGCTGAACCGTGCCCAGCACCTCCGCGACCCGCGACCCTGCGTCCCCGCCCGGCTCGACGTGGGCGACGACGACGTCGGACGGAAGCCCACCGCCGGAAGCACCGGCCGACGGCGCGGATACGGGCACGTCGACCCACCGCACCTCGTACAACGGGTCAGCGGCCGAGACGGCCGCGCCCAACTGCTCCCGCGACATCCTCTGCAACCGCAACTCGTCCACCGACACCACCGGCAGACCCGCACCATCAAACGCGGCCAACCGCACCGCGCCATCCGCATCCCGCGACAACCGCACCCGCAGAGCCGACGCGCCCACCGAATGCAACCGCACCCCACTCCACGAGAAGGGGACCACGATCTCCCCGGCGAGCAGCGGATGCAGCGCGGCGTCCAGCAGCGCGGGATGGACGCCGAACTCATCGACGTCGGAAGGGAGTTCCACGTCGGCGAACAGTTCGTCCCCCGCACGCCACAGCGCACGCAGCCCCTTGAAGACGGGTCCGTAGCCATAGCCGAGGTCGGCCAGCGTCTCGTAGGCGTCCGCGACGTCCACGCGCTCGGCACCGGCCGGCGGCCACTGCCCCTCCAACCGCTCCGTCCCGGCCGACGCGCCGTCGGCCAGCACGCCCACGGCATGCCGGACCCACTCGGCCCCCGCGCCCGGACCGGTGTCGGCATCGGTCTCCTGGACGCGCGAGTGCACGGAAATGGTCCGGCGCCCCGCCTCATCAGGGGCCCCCACCGACACCTGCGCGGACGTGGACACGCCCCGCGCCAGCACGAGCGGCCGCTCCAGCGTCAGCTCCTCGATGACACCGCAGCCGACCTCGCTCCCGGCGTGCAACGCCAGCTCGACGAAGGCGGTGCCGGGCAGGATGACGGTCCCATAGACGGCGTGGTCCTCGAGCCACGGGTACGTGGTGAGCGAAAGCTGCCCCGTGAGGACGAGTCCTTCCTGCGGCGCGAGGGCCACGGCGGCGCCGAGCAGCGGGTGCCCGGCGGGCCGCAGCCCCAGCCCCGCGGCGTCCACCACGGACCGCCCCGCCGGCAACCAATGACGACGACGCTGGAACGCATACGTCGGCAACTCGACCAGCTCACCACCGGCCAGCCACGGCGACCAATCCACATCCACACCCGCGACGAACACCTCGGCCAGACTCTGCGCCAGCCGAGCCGAACCCCCCTCCTGACGACGCAACGTCCCCACAGCCGTCACACCCGCAACGCCCTCACCCTCAGCAGCCTGGGACACGGCGCCCACCAGGACGGGATGCGGGCTGGACTCGACGAAGACGCGATGCCCGGCACCCAGCAGCCCCTTCAACGCGGCATCGAAACGGACGGTCTGACGCAGGTTGGTGAACCAGTACTCCGCGCCCATCGTCGCGGTGTCGATCACATCCCCGGTGACCGTCGAGAACAACGGAACCTGCCCGCTCCTCGGCTCAATCCCCCCGAGCACATCCAGCAGTTCCTCACGCAGATCATCGACCTGCGGCGAATGCGACGCATAATCCACCGCGATCCGCCGGACCTGGACCCCATCGGCCTCACACCCGGCCACAAACACATCCAACTCACCAGGAGCACCCGACACCACAACCTGCTCCGGCCCATTGACCACAGCCACCTGCAACCCCGCAGACAACCGCCCCACAACCTCAGCCTCAGGCGCCAGAACAGACACCATCCCGCCCTCGCCCGCAAGCCGCACAATCAACCGCGACCGCAACGCCACCACACGCGCCGCATCACCCAACGACAACCCACCCGCCACACACGCAGCAGCAATCTCACCCTGCGAATGCCCCACCACAGCAGCAGGCCGCACCCCCAGCGAACGCCACAACTCCGCCAGCGACACCATCACCGCGAACAACACCGGCTGCACCACATCAACCCGCCGCAGCAACTCCTCCTCGCCCTCCCGGACCACGTCCAAGAGAGACCAGCCATCCACAAACGGCTCCAACGCCGCACCACACTCAGCCATCCGCGACGCGAACACCGGCGAAAACTCCAGGAGTTCGCGGGCCATACCCACCCACTGCGAACCCTGACCCGGGAACACGAACACCGCACCACCATCAGCGGCACCCACACCCGCACGCCCCGACACCACACCGGTCGCCTCACGCCCGGCCGCCAACTCACCCAGCGCATTCGTCAGTTCATTCATGTCGCCGCCGAGTACGACCGCCCGGTGCTCCCACACCGCGCGCCCGACAGTCAGCGTGTGACCGACATCCCGCACATCCAGAGGGGCACCCTCACCCAGCCGGGTCACCAACCGGCCCGCCTGCTCCGCCAGCGCCGCCGCACTCCGCGCCGACAACACCCACGGCACCACCGCGGCATCGCCACCCGAAGGATCCGACTCCCCCGGTTCCCGCACCTCGTCGACCGGTGCCGCCTCCAGGATCACGTGCGCGTTCGTGCCGCTGATGCCGAAGGACGACACGGCGGAGCGGCGCGGCCGCTCCAGCTCCGGCCACTCCTGCTGCGCGGCCAGCACGCTCACCGCGCCGGACTCCCAGTCGACGTGACGCGACGGCGTGGAAACGTTCAGCGAGCGCGGCATCACGCCGTTGCGCATCGCCTGCACCATCTTGATGACACCGGCGACACCGGCGGCCGCCTGCGTGTGCCCGATGTTGGACTTGACCGAGCCAAGCCACAACGGCCGCTCCGAGTCGCGACCTTGGCCGTACGTGGCGAGCAGCGCCTGCGCCTCGATCGGGTCGCCCAATGCCGTACCCGTACCGTGCGCCTCCACCACGTCCACATCCGCGGACGTCAACCGCGCACTGGCCAGCGCGTCGCGGATGACGCGCTGCTGCGAAGGGCCGTTCGGCGCGGTCAGGCCGTTGCTGCCGCCGTCCTGATTGACCGCGCTGCCCCGCACCACCGCCAGCACCTGGTGCCCGTGACGGCGCGCCTCCGAGAGCCGCTCGACGACCAGCAGGCCCACACCCTCGGCCCAGCCGGTGCCGTCCGCGTCGTCGGAGAACGGCTTGCAGCGGCCGTCGGCGGCGAGGCCGCGCTGGCGGGAGAACTCGACGAACATGCCCGGCGTCGACAGCACCGTCACCCCGCCCGCCAGCGCCATGGAGCACTCGCCGTTGCGCACCGACTGCACCGCGAGGTGCAGGGCCACCAGGGACGACGAGCAGGCCGTGTCGACCGTCATCGCCGGGCCCTCCAGGCCCAGTTGGTACGAGATCCGGCCCGACGCCACGCTCGACGTGTTGCCGGTGAGCCGGAAGCCCTCGGTGCCGTCGGCCGGGGCGTCGAGGTGCGGACCGTACTCCATGTTGGTGGCGCCGACGAAGACACCGGTCCTGCTGCCGCGCAGCGAGTCCGGGGCGATGCCGGCCCGCTCCAGCGCCTCCCACGACGTCTCCAGAAGCAGCCGCTGCTGCGGGTCCATCGCCGCCGCCTCGCGCGGACTGATCCCGAAGAACCCCGCGTCGAACTCCCCGACACCGGACAGGAATCCGCCCCGCCGCGTGTACGTCGTGCCGGGGTTGGCCGGGTCCGGGTCGAAGAGGTTCGCCAGGTCCCAGCCGCGGTCCTCGGGGAAGTCGGACGTGGCGTCGACGCCGGCGGCGAGCGCCTCCCACAGCCGCTGCGGGGAGTCGATGCCGCCGGGCAGCCGGCAGGCCATGCCGACGATCGCGACGGGGTCGTCGTCGGCCGCCGCCACCGGCCCGGTGGCCGTCGGCGCGGCCGCCGGTGCGTCGAGCGCGCCGACGATCCGGTCGTGCAGGTGGTCGGCGAGGTCGCGGAGCGTCGGGTGGTCGAAGAGGATGCTCGCGGGCATCCGCAGCCCCGCCGCCGAGACGAGGCGGTTGCGCAGCTCGACGGAGAGGACGGAGTCCAGGCCGAGGTCACGGAACGTGGCGTCGGCGTCGACGGCCGCGGTGCCGGTGATGTGGGCCACGTGGTCGGCGAGCCAGCGGACCAGGAAGCCGTCGGGCTCGCTGCGGATGCTGTCGCGCAGGGCGAGCGTCGCGGAGCTGAGGTGCTCCTCGGCCTCGTCGGCCGCAGGTCGTTCGTCGAACCAGTGGCGGCGGCGCTGGAAGGCGTACGTGGGCAGGTCGACGGTCCGGGCCGCGCCGACGACGGCCGACCAGTCGACGGGGGCGCCCGCCGTCCAGGCCGTGGCGAGGCCGGTGAGCAGGGCCTGCGGCTCCGGCCGGTCGCGGTGCTGCAACGCCACCGCGATCTCCGTCTCGGTGGTCGCGACGAGCGGGGTGAGCACGTTGCCGGGGCCGAGTTCGACGAAGCGGGTCACGCCCTGCGCGCGGCACTCGGTGAGCGCGTCGTGGAAGCGGACGGTGGCGCTGAGGTGCCCGACCCAGTACTCCTCCGTGAGGGGCGCGCCGGTGCGTCCGGTGACGGTGGAGACGATGGGGACGGTGGGCTCGCAGACCGCGAGGCCGCGGATCCGGCCGGCGAACTCGTCGAGCATGGGGGCCATCAGCGGCGAGTGGGCGGCGTTCTTGACCCGGAGGCGGCTGGTGCGGTGACCGGCCGCGGCGAGCGCGTCGGCGATCCGCGTGACCGAGGCGTCGGCGCCGGAGAGCACCACGGCGCGGGGCCCGTTGATGACACCGACCGAGACGTCGTCGACGCCGTCGAGGGCGGCGAGCAGCTCCTCCTCGGTCGCCTCGACCGCGATCATGGCGCCGCCGGGCGGGAGTTGCTCCATGAGTTCGCCGCGGGCGGCGACGAGGGCGGCGGCGTGGGCGAGCGGCAGGGCGCCGGAGACGTGCGCGGCGACGATCTCGCCGAAGGAGTGGCCGACCAGCAGGTCGGGGGTGACGCCCCAGGAGACGATCAGGCGGTGGAGGGCGACCTGGAAGGCGAAGAGGGCGGGCTGCATGTACCGCATGCCGTCGAGCGCCTCGGCGGCCGTGTCGTCGTCGCCGAGCAGTACCGCGCGCAGGTCGAGGCCGGGGACGAAGTGGTCGAGCACCTCGTCGAGCGCCGCGGCGAACACGGGGTACGTCTCGTACAGTTCACGCCCCATGCCGACACGGTGGGAGCCGACGCCGGAGAACAGGAACGCGGTCCTGCCGGGCTGGGCGACGCCGCTCACGGCCTGTTCGTGCAGGCGCGCCAGGCCCGCCGTGAGGCCGTCCGCGTCCTTGCCGACGACGACGGCGCGGTGCTCGAACGTGGACCGCCCGGCGGCGAGCGACTTGGCGATGTCCAGAGTCCCGGCGCCGGAGTGGGTGCCGGTCTCGGGGTGGGTGTCCGCGTCCGCGTACGGGCGCTGCTCCACGTGGGCGAGCAGGCGGGCGGCCTGCGCGTCGAGGGCCTCGCCCGATCGGGCCGACAGAACCCAGGGCACCGGGCGCCCGGTCGCGGGGCGGCGTGTCCGGCCTTCGCGCCGCGCCGGTCCTTCCTGAGGCGTCGGCCGCTCGTGGCGCGCCGCCTCGGGGGCCTCGGTCAGCACGACATGGCAGTTGGTGCCGCCGATCCCGAACGAGCTGACGCCCGCCACGAGTTGCTCGTCGGGCGCGGGCCAGTCGGCCGGCTCGGTCTGCACCCGCAGGTTCAGCTCGTCCAGGGGGATCGCCGGGTTGGGGGCGCTGAAGTGCAGGCTGGGCGCCAGCCTGCGGTGGCGCAGGGACAGCGCGGTCTTCAGCAGACCGACGATGCCGGCGGCGGCCTCCAGGTGCCCGACGTTCGTCTTGACCGAGCCGACCCGCAGCGGTTCCCTGACCACCGCCCCGTCGCCGGCGCCTGCGCGCGCGACGACGTCGGCGACGGCCGCGGCCTCGACCGGGTCGCCGACCGGCGTTCCGGTGCCGTGGAGTTCGACGTACTGGACGGCGTCGGGGCTGATCCCGGCGTCGGCGTAGGCCCGGCGCAGGACGTCGCGCTGGCCCTCGGCGTCGGGGTCGGTGAGGCGTTCGCCGCCGCCGTCGTTGTTGACCGCGCTGCCCTCGATGACGCAGTAGACGCGGTCCCCGTCCGCCAGCGCCCGCTCCAGCGGCTTGAGCAGGACGACTCCGCCGCCCTCTCCCCGTACGAACCCGTCGGCGTTCTCGTCGAACGTGGCGCAGCGCCCCTTGGCGGACAGCGCGCCGAGACCCGCGGTGGCCCGCATGCTCTCCGGCGAGAGGATGAGGTTCACACCGGCCGCGAAGGCCAGGTCGGCGTCACCGCGACGCAGGCTCTCGCAGGCCAGGTGGACGGCGACCAGCGACGACGCCTGGGCGGCGTCGACGGCGAAGCTGGGGCCGCGCAGGCCCAGTTGCCAGGAGACCCGGTTGGCGATGACGGCGCGGTGCCGGCCCGTGACGTCGTGCGGCCCGTCGGGGCCCGGCGCCGCGCCGCGGGCGGCGAGGCCCGCGTAGTCGTCGGAGGAGACGCCGACGAAGACGCCGGTACGGGAGCCGCGCAGCACGTCGTCGCGGACACCGGCGTCCTCCATGGCCTCCCACACCAGTTCCAGCGCGAGGCGCTGCTGGGGGTCCATGGCGGCCGCCTCGTCGGGGCCGATGCCGAAGAAGGCGGCGTCGAAGGCGGCGACGTCGTCGAGGAAGCCGCCACGCCAGGACGGGCTGCCGGGACCGCGCTCCTGCGGCCAGGCGGAGACGGTGTCGGTTCCCTCCGCGAGGAGGCGCCACAGCTGCGCCGGAGTCGACGCCGAGGGCACTCGGCAGGAGGCCCCGATCACTGCGATGGCGGTCTCGCGGGCCTCGCCCGTCCTCTGCGCGTCTGACCTGGATGCCTTCATACGGTGAGTATCTGTTTCGGACCCGGGCACGGACTTCGGCCAGAGGACGGTGCTCGTCGGCCGGGCTTAGGTGCAGGTACGCGCCCGGGAACCTGGACTTTGGGCCAGGTCCGTACCCCGTACGAGGACGGGGGTGCCCGCACGGTCGAACCGTGCGGGCACCCCCGTCGTCGCACCTCGTGGCGCCGTGATCACATGGCCGGCGCCAGGGCGATCAGCTGAGCCCTGGACGCCACATGGGCCTTGGCGAGCACATTGGAGACGTGGAATTTGATCGTCTTCTCACTCAGGCCGAGGCGCCGGGCGATCTCCTTGTTCGCGAGCCCCCTGCGCACCAGTTGCAGCACCTCGGACTCGCGGGAGGTGAGCGGCGCATGCGTGGGCACCGCCGACAGATGGCGCGGGACCATGGCCCGGGTGAGCTTGAGCAGGGCCCCACTGAGGCCCGGCGAGACGTAGCCGGCGCCGTCGACCGCCTTGCGGACCGCCACGGCGAGGTCCTCCACGGGGTCGTAGCAGTGCACCAGCGCACCTACGTTCACCTGCGTGAGACTGATCCAGCGGGTTGCCGATTCCGTGTCCCCGACGACGACCAGGGCGGCGTCGACACCGGCGAGTTCCTGGGCGTGGCCGATGTGCAGTTGTCCATCGAGGACCACGGCATCCGGATCGTACAATTCCGCCACCGAAAGGAGCTCGGAGAGCTCGGCGACCTCGGCGACGACGGACAGAGTGGGATCCTTCTCCAGCGATCTTCGGATGCCGAGACGCGCATAAGGGTGCGGATCGCAAATAATGACTCGTGCCTGAATTCCCCGGTTCAACTGGAAGTCCCCCCGTCGGTCGGCACCCTCTTTTCAGCGCGGGATATTTCACCCGGCGAAAAGAAAACCGACCTATTTAGATTTCTCAAACGTGAGACGGCGCCCCCGCCCTCCGTGGAGCGGCGCCCGGTGCCCGCCGGACGGAATCCGACGGGCACCGGCCGCCCCGACGACGCGGGCTGCGGCCTCCGGCCCGGCGAGGGCGCAGGGCGTCATGAAGAGGCGGTCACCCGCTCCTCGATCTCGATCGCACCCACCGGACACATCTGCGCGGCCGTCTCGACCAGTTCGTACAGATCCTGGGGCGGCTCCGCGATCTGCAGCAGCACCAGCCCCTCCTTCTCGTCCTGGTCGAACACTTCCGAGACCGTCGCCACGCAGTTGCCCGCGCCCGCGCACAGCTTCCTGTCGACCTTGATCCGCATCGTCATCGCGTCACCACGTCACCGGCAGCTCGGCCACGCCGAACGTCACCGCCATGGGGCGCTGCGGGACATCGGCGAGGGAGAGTTCGGAGCGCAGCTTCGGGAAGCGGCGGGCCAGTTCGACGAGCGCCACGCGCAGCTCCGCGCGGGCCAGCGGCTGGCCGATGCACTGGTGGAGACCGAAGCCGAACGCCATGTGGCGGTGCGCCTCGCGCCGCTGCGGGTCGAACACGTCCGGGTCGGAGAAGACCGACGCGTCGCGGTTGGACATCGCGAGCATCGCGACGACGCCCTCACCGGCGCGGATCCGCTGTCCGCCGATCTCCGCGTCCTCCATGGCCAGGCGCGGCAGCCCGGTGCGTACGACGGTGAGGTAGCGCAGCAGCTCCTCGACCATGCCCGGCGCCAGGGCCGGGTCCTCGCGCAGGGTCTCCAGGTGCTCGGGGTGCTGCAGAAGCACCAGCGCCGAGAGGCCGATCATGTTCGCGGTGGTCTCGTGGCCTGCCACCAGCAGGAGCATGGCCAGGCTGACGAGTTCGTCCTTGCGCAGCTCGCCGGTGTCCACGCGCTCGATCGTGAGCCGGCTGAGGAGGTCCTCCCCGGGGTCCTTGCGCTTGGCGTCGACCAGGTCGCCGAGGAGGCCGGCCAGCGCGCCGAGGGCCGCCTCGACCTCCGCGGGGCCCGACTTCCTGTCCATGATCACGCCGCTGTGGTCCTGGAAGAAGTCGTGGTCGGCATAGGGAACGCCGAGCAGGTGACAGATCGTCATCGACGGCACGGGCAGCGCGAACTCCGCCATCAGGTCCACGGGCGCGCCGAGGTCCTTCATCCGGTCGAGCGCCTCGACGACCGTCTCCTCGATGAGCGGCTCGATCCGCCGAATGTTCTTGATCATGAACTCGGCGGTCAGCATCTTGCGGAACCGGCTGTGCGCGTCGCCGTCCATGAAGATGAACAGGCCCGACGCGTCGTCCTGCTTGGGCGGGATCGGGTTCAGCACCGGGAACCCGGGCTTGTACTGATCGGAGCTGAAGCCCGGGTGGCGCAGCAGCTGCCGCACGTCCTCGTGCCGGGAGACGAGCCACGCCCATCCCCCGAACGGAAGCCTCACCTTTCCGACGGGTCCTTCGAGCCGTTCCAGGTCCGACCCCGTGACCGGGATGAACGGATCGTCGTCCGGACCAATGAACGGATATGCCGGCAGGTCGGCAATGTCTATCTCGGCCACGTCCCCCATGTTTTCCCCCATCTCGCACGACTCGCATCCGAAAGACGAATTCAGCCTAACAAGATGGTTGGCTCAAACAAGGCGGTTTACCGGAATACATTTTTCCGTGATCAAGGTCACATCATAAACAGAATTCCGCAATAGCGCCGCTGGATCACGGCAATAGTCCCGCTAGAATCCGGCTGGAAACGGTGTCGACGACACTTGACAGGTGCTGGGTGAGGTAGAAGTGCCCGCCGGGGTGGCTCTCCATGCTGAAGCCGCCCTCCGTGTGGTCGGCCCAGGCACGCGCCTCGTCCGGGGTGACCCGGCCGTCCTCGGAGCCGACGATCACATGGATGGGCGCCGACAGCGGGGGCCGGGGGACGTACCGGTAGGTTTCGGCCGCCTTGTAGTCGCTGCGGAGCGCGGGCAGCGCCCTGCGCAGCAGCCCCTCGTCCTCGAAGACCCGGACGTCGGTGCCGCTGAGCGCCCGCAACTCCTCGATCAGGCCGCGGTCGTCGCGCAGGTGGATGGG
Source organism: Streptomyces sp. NPDC005863 (assembly GCF_042871345.1). Classification (NCBI taxonomy): domain Bacteria; kingdom Bacillati; phylum Actinomycetota; class Actinomycetes; order Kitasatosporales; family Streptomycetaceae; genus Streptomyces; species Streptomyces sp. NPDC005863. The sequence goes on from NZ_JBIAII010000001.1 coordinate 610,028, forward strand.
CGCGGGGTTGTCGCGCGGCCGGGACGGTGCGCGCCTCGCGGAGGCGAACACGGCCAGGGGCGGCGACCCCGCGCCCTGCAGACGTACGGCCAGTTCGTACCCGACCATCGCACCCATGCTGTGCCCGAAGAGCGCCAACGGCCGGTCGGCCCACGGCAGTACCTCGTCGACCAGCGCGTCGGCGAGACCGGTGACGGAGTCCACGCACGGCTCGCGCCAGCGGTCCTGCCGCCCCGGGTACTGCACCGTCAGCACGTCGATCTCGGGCCCGAACGCGCGGGCGAACCGAAGGTAGAACGAAGCGGAGCCGCCGGCGTGCGGCAGGCACAGGAGCCTCGCGCGCGCCTGCTCGGCCGGCCGGTACCGGCGGATCCAGGCGCTGCTCCCGGCGGTCGTCGCGGTCATCCTCGGCCACCCTTCGCGGTCATCCGCTTTCGCCTACCGCGGGTCATCCGCCCTCGCCCTCCGCAGGTCATCCGCCCTTGTCCGCCACGGGCCATCCGCCCTTGCCCTCCGCAGGCCATCCGCCCTTGTCCGCCGCGGGTCAGGCGGCGGCCGGGAACGCGAAGCGCACGGAGGTCAGCTCCTCCGACAGATCCCACAGCCTGCGGCCGCTCTCCGCGTCCGAGGCCCGGGGCGCCAGCTCCACCGTCTTCGGCGCGCCGCGCAGTTCGGCCATGCCGTCGGGGCCGATGAACTGACCGCCCGTCACGCTCGGGTCGGTCGCCGCGAAGAGCGTGGGCAGCGCGCCCTGGGCCGGGGTCTGGGCGAGCGGCAGCAGCAGGCGCCCGAACAGGAACTTCACCATGCCCGCGGGCGAGCTCGTCTGAAGGTTGGTCGAGGTGTAGCCGGGGTGCGCGAGCAGGCTGCGCACCGGGCTCCCGGCCGCCGTCAGCTTCTGGTGGAGCTGCCAGCCGAAGACGGCGTTCGCCAGCTTCGACTGGTTGTAGTAGCCCATGGGCGAGTACTTGCGCTCGCCGTTGATGTCGTCGAAGAAGAGGTCGCCCTGGCGGTGGTTGGGCGAGCTCACGGTCACCACACGCGGGTCGTCCCCGGCCTCCAGGAGGTCGAGCAGCAGCCCGGTGAGGGCGAAGTGGCCAAGGTGGTTGGCGGCGAACTGCACCTCATGGCCCTGCGGGCTGAGCAGGCGCTTCGGCGGCGCCATCAGGCCGGCGTTGTTGACGAGCACGTCCAGGCGCGCGTGATCGGCGTGCAGCCCCTCGGAGAACGCGCGAACGGAGTCCAGGTCCGCCAGGTCGACCCGTCGCACCTCGAGAGCGGCGCCCGGGATCTCGGCGGTGAGCCGCTCGACCGCGGCCCGCCCCTTGGCCTCGTCCCGCACCGCGAGGATCACGCGCGCGCCCTTGCGCGCCAAGGCCTGGGTGGTCGCGAACCCCAGGCCGCTGTTGGCCCCGGTGACGACGACGACGCGCTTGCTCTGGTCAGGGATCTGCTCGGCGGTCCAGCCACGCTGATTACTCATACGACACAAGCTGCCCCACGTGGCACTCGGTGTCAAGAAGTTCTCTGCATGCCTTTACCTTCTCGCAATGCCTACTGGTTCCCCTGATGCCATTAAGGGCACGAAATGTACACTGAGGCAGTGAGTACCCACCCGGAAGTGAGCCTGGCCCAACGCAAGCGCCAACTCGTCTCGGACGAGCTGACGTCGGCCGCGCTGCGGCTGCTGGCACGGAGGGGGTTCGACACGGTGACGGCCGACGAGATCGCGGCCGTGGCGGGGGTGTCCAAGCGGACCTTTTTCCGGTACTTCGCGTCCAAGGAGGACGTGGTCATCCACCTGCTGGCCGACGTGGGCACCGGCATGCGCGCGGAGCTGGCCTCGCGCCCGGCCGGTGAACCGCCGTCGGTGGCGCTGCGCCACACGGTCTGGGTCTCCGTGAACGCCTGCGCGGGACCAGGCCAACAGGCCCTGCGGGTCACCCAGTTGATACTCGAAAGCCCCGCCCTGCACGCCCGCTTCCTGGAGCGCCAGGCGCAGTGGGGCGACGAACTCGCCGAGGAACTCGCCCGGCGCCTCGGCCTGGATCCGCGGACCGATCTCTACCCCCAACTGGCGGCCCGCATCGCCCTGTCCGCCTTCGGAGCCGTGCTCCAGAGGTGGAGCGCGGGTGACGGGGCGGAGGACCCGGCCCTGCTGACGGACCGGGCCTTCACCGTGATCGCACCGGCGCTCGATGTGGTGCGCCGCACCACCATGTGACCCCGGGCCGTCAGGAGGCCTCGGCGCCCCGGACCGACCGGCCGGCCAGTCGGCACCCCACGCAGTTCACGTGCCCCGCACGCGCGGAGAGGTCCCGTGAGGAGAACACCCGCTGGTCGAGGCTGCGCGGCATCGGCGGCTTGCCCCATCCCGCCAGGTGCAGGACCCAGGCCACGAGCGCCGCAGCCACCAGTAGGGCCAGCCCCAGCCAGAGCCCCGGGCGCCAGCCGACGACGCCCGCACCGACGGACACGGTTCCGAGCATCGCGATGAGGGATCCCGCCCACCCCGCGACGGTATGACCCTCGTCGTGGAGTCCACTCATGTTCCTGCCTCCTTCTGACACACGCACGCACGCCGTAAGATGTCTTAGCGAGTAAGGAATTTATCTTAGGCATTAAGGGAGTTCAATGCGGGAGAGTCGGGAGGTACGGGAGGTACGGGTGGAGGCGCCGGGGGCACAGGAGGCGCGGGAGGCGCGGGAGGTGCGGGAGGTGCGGGAGGCACAGGAGGTACGGGAGGTGCCAGGGAAGCCGTCGCAGCCTCGCCCCGCCGCTTCCGCGGCGGACGCCATCGGTGCGCTCGACGATCTCGTGGCGACGAACCTGATCGGCCGTCAAGAACTGGCGCGCAACCTCGACTTGAGCGTGAAGGACCTGGTCTGCTTCGCATACGTCCTGGAGGCGGACGCACCGGTCACCGCCGGCGACCTGGCCGGCCGCGCCCACGTCACGACGGGCGCCGTGACCGGCATCCTCAACCGCCTGGAGCGCGGCGGATTCGTCGAACGCGGACCCGACCCCACCGACCGGCGCCGCGTCCTCGTCACGGCCGTCCCGTCCGCCGCCGAGCGGGTACAGGCCGTCTACGGCCCGTACGCGACACTGCTCACCGATCTTTGCGCGCGGTACTCGGCGGACGAGCTTGCGGTGATCACAGACTGGCTCACGGGCGCCGCGGCCATGGCCCGCACATACCTGGAGGACTCCTGCTGAGGGCCGGCCCCTCTCTGCCGAGGCCGGGCGAGGGGGGCGGCCGGGGTCGGAACGGTGGGGTTGGTTGGGGGTCGGAGCGGTGGGGTCGGCTGAGGTCGGAACGGCGGTCGGCTGAGGTCGGAACGGTGGGGTCGGAACGGTGAGATCGGCTGGGGCCGGAACGGTGGGATCGGCTGAGGTCAGAGCGGCAGGGGCGGCAGGGGGAAGCAGTGGGGCCTGCCGTGGTCGGACCACCCGGCGGCGAGCTGCGGTCGGAGCGGCGGGGCCAGCCGCAGTCAGACCAGCGAGGGCCGACCGCAGTCAGACCAGCCGGGGCGATCTGCGGCCGGAGCGGCGGGACCAGCCGCAGCCAGACCAGCGAGAGCCGGCCGCAGTCGGACCAGCGAGGGCCAGCCGCAGTCGGACCAGCCGAGGCAGGCTGCGGTCGGAGCGGAGGGGCCAACCGGGGCGGGGCGGGGCGGGGTGCGGTCAGACGAGCCCGGCCCGGCAGGCCGCAATCAGGCCAGCGGGGCGAGCCGTGGTCAGACCAACGGGGCGAGCACCTCGCGCAGGTCCGCCGGCTCACGGTAGAGCAGGCCGGTCATACCCAGCTCGACGGCAGCGTCGACGTTCTCCTGGCGGTCGTCCACGAAGAGGCAACGGTGGGCCTCGACCCCGGCCCGCTCCGCCGCCGTCTCGTACATCCGGCGGTCCGGCTTGGCGACGCCCAGGTCCGCGCTGCTGATCACGTCATCCAGGAGCCCCTCCGGCCCGGTCAGACCGAGCAAGGCGAGATCGTCGGCGAGCCACGGCGTCGCGTTCGTGACGAGCAGGACGGGCAGCCCGGCCGCGCGCACCTGCCGGAGCAGGCCCACCACCACCTCGTCGGCCCGGAACTTGGCCTCGGCCAGCGTCGTCCCGAGCTCGCGCCCGCACGCCCGCGGCACCCGGTCGGCGAGCCCGTCCGCGACGGACTCGATCCACCGCTCCTTGGTGATCTCCCCGCGCATCAACGGCATGTCCGTCTCGGGCCGGAAGGCCACCTCGGCCGTGCTGCCGAGCGGCAGACCGGCCGCGCGTTCCAGCTCCTCCAGCTCCGCCATGTCGTAGAAGCGGATCACGCCGTCGAGGTCAGTCAGTACGGCGTCGAACGCCCGGCCACGGCTCGTCATCCCCCGTGTCTATCACGCACCCCCGGAACGCCTGCGGCCTGCCCCCTCCACCCCCACGGGACGCCGGCCGCCCGCCTCCCCACCTGCGGAGCCCCATCCGTCCGACCCGCAGCCTCACGCCGCTCTCCTCCACCCGCATGGGGACGGCTGACACTTGCCACCCGGGCCCCACCTGCACGGAGCCCTGCCCACGGCCCCACGGCCTCACGCCGCGCCGAGCACCTCACGCACCTCGGCCCGCAACCGGTCCTGCCCCTTGCGCACGGCCTCATAACGGGATTTGTGACGGCGCAGGTCCTCCCGCTGCTTCTCGTTGCTGACCGCCCACCACACACCGGCGACGTTCAGCTTCCGGTTGCACTCGACGTCGGCAACGGCCGTCCCCAACTCCCTCTGCGTACGGCGCGTATTGCCGTCCTTGCGCCCCTCACGCCACGCCTTGTCGCCCGCCGCCCGCGCCGGACTCCCGTACCCCTTGAAGCCTTTGTCCTCGACACAACGCGACCAGTCACCGAACGCCTTGCGGACCCGCTCATCTCTGGCCACGACCTTGTCGATCTCTGCGGTGCGCAGGACGACGTAGCTGGATGGATCTTCCGCACCGCCGACCCCCGCCCCGAAGCGCCGCTTCGCCTCGGCGGAACAGCCGCCCTTCGGGACCTTCCGCCCGTGCACCACCGAGGGCCCACTCTCCCCCGCCCCGACCCCGTTCAGCACCGGCTCCTCCCGCTCGGTCACCTCCCGACCCTTCGGCATCAACTCCGCCTCCTCGGCCTTGGCACGCTCCGGGTCGAACCCGTACCCCCAACGTCGGGCCTGGTCGAGATCGAGCCTCCCGTACGGAGACTCCATCCACGCCCACGACGTAAAGGTCTCCGCCATCCGGAACTTGCCCCACGTATCGGGTTCGAGCGGGAAGTCGTCGAACCCGAAGTCCCGCATGCACCGCTGCTGCAACAGGTTCCGAGCCCGCTCCAGCCGTTCACCGTCCCTGGGGCTGAACTGGTATCGGTCGAGGGGAAGTTCAGGCAAGTCCCCCGCACTTCGCACGCGCGGCACCCCGGGCCCCCGCGCGTACGCGGGCAACGAGGCCTCGTCCGCTTCCGTACCGGACCCCACGCCGCACCCCGCCAACACCCCACCCGCCAGAGCGAGTACACCCCACCGTGCCCTCATCGAACCCCCCTCCCGAACGGTCACACCACCGATCCGAGGGACCCTACCGCCGCGCTCCGACACCACCCCGAACGAACGACACCCTTGAGCCAGCCGGAAGCCACCCGCTCCCCTCGCCGGACGAGACGCCCTCCCGGCCAGGCCCGTTACCGCAAACGTGACCACGCCCGGGATGTGCCTACGGCCGCGAAGGCGACCGTGGCTGGAAATGTGACCGCGACCGGGGGCGCTCGACACCACCCAGCCCGGGGCTCATACGGGGACGAACGCCCCGAGCATCTTGTGCCGGGGCCGGATCCGGGGCCGGGCCGCAGGCCATGGGGTGGCCCTTCGCTGCCCGTGACTCCAGGACATTCCGGTTCCGCCGACCAGGGGCCCGGGGCCCGGGCAGCCCAACGCCCCCGCCCCCCTCACGCCCGCGGCTCACGCCACATGGGCCACATGCGAGGGCCGTCGGGAAGGTCGAGCGTGGTCCCCATGAAGGTGAAGCCGAGGCGCGCGTACAGATCGCGGCTGCGCGAGTTACTCGCCTCCAAGTAGGCGTGCCGCCCTTCGCGGTCGCACCGTTCGAGCACACCGGCGACGAGTTCGGTGCCGAGCCCCTCCCCCTGCCGTTCCGGATGCACGGCGATGAGATGCAGATACTCGTGCGCCCGGTCCGTCGGGTGGATCGCGTCCGTCAATCGTCCGATCAGCTCCACGCGTTCGTTACCCGGATCGACGATCTGACGCAACATCGCCGGCCCGTCCTCCCCGCCCTCCCCCGCGCCATGCGCCTCATGAGCCCCCGCCCCCTGCGACTCCGCCTCGGTCATCCCCGCGGGCACGGACCACCACATCGCCACGGCCGCCCCGTCCTCGGTGACATCGACGAACCCCTCGCTGAGCGCGATGTCGAAGAACGCCCGCATCAGCCCACCGTGCATCCGTCGCCGGCGCCCCTCCTCCGGAAAGACCCAACTGCTCACGGGGTCGTCCATGAACGCCACATCCAGCAACCGGACCACGTCCTCGCGGTCGCCCTCCCCGGCCCTCCGGATCGCCACACCCACAGCCCGCCCCTTACCGCTCACCGCCTCCGACGACGCGCACCCCTTCCTTCAAGCCCCGGAGACACAACTCCTGGCCTCGACACGTCGGTTGCAGCGTAAGTGATCGCGAACCGAGCGGGCAGGCCCCGGCCCCCCGACCGGTGCCCCCCCTCTCACCCCTCCGCCTCTCTCACCCACAGTTCGCCCCCCCCGGTCACTTCCCCGGCTCCCTCATTCCTCCGGCTCACCCGGCGCCCTCCCCCCTCAAGTCCCTCCAGCCCCTCGCCCACCCACTCTCCGCCCCCGCTCCTCTCCCTCCCTTCAGCCCGCAACCTCACCCCCTCAGCGGGACCACCCCGCAGAGCGCCACCCCCTCACCCCGCGCCCCTCACCCCCAAAGCAACCCCCACCCCCAACCCACCCGACCGCCCCCTCAGTGCGTACGTCGCGTCACGAACTCCGCCAGCGCCAGCAGGCCTCCCGCCGATTCCGGGTCCGGGACCGCCCGGGCGAGCTGGTCCACCGCCCGGGACATCCGGTCGGCCGCATGCACCTGCGCCCAGTCCCGGCCGCCCGCGTTCTCCACGGCTCGGGCCACCCGCGCCGCGTCCTGCAGGGCGTCGGCGCCCGCTCCCTCGCCCCCGGCCCTCTCACCCCGCGACGTGCCGGGCAGCCGTCCGTACAGCTCGGCGAGTTCCGCCGCGGCCGGCGTGCCCGACGCCAAAGCCGCGACGACCGGCAGGGACTTCTTGCGGGCCGCCAGGTCGGCGCCCGCGGGCTTGCCGGTCTGGCCGGGATCGCCCCAGATCCCGATGACGTCGTCGATGAGCTGGAAGGCGAGGCCCGCCTCCCGGCCGAACCCGTCCAGCGCCTCGGTCTCGTCCCGACCCGCCCCCGCATACACCGACCCCAGCGCACAGGCGCAGCCGAGGAGTGCCCCTGTCTTGGCCTCCGCCATGGCGAGGCACTCCTCCAATGTGACCTCATCCGGGCTGCGGTCCTCCAACGCGCAGTCCGCGAGCTGCCCCGCGCAGAGCTCCACGACACAGGCGGTGAGGCGGGCGGCCGCCTCCGAGGCCCCCGGGTGGGGATCCTCGGCGAGCAGCTGCTGGGCCAGTGCCTGCAGGGCGTCGCCGGCCAGGATCGCTCCGGCCTCGCCGAACACGGTCCAGACGGTGGGCCGGTGCCTGCGTGTGGTGTCCCCGTCCATCACGTCGTCGTGCAGGAGGGTGAAGTTGTGGGTCAACTCCACGGCCGCCGCGGCCCGTACGGCCATGGCCGGGTCTCCGCCGAGCGCCCGTACCGCGGTGAGCACGAGCGCCGGCCGGATGGCCTTGCCCGCGTTACCCGCGGCCGGTGTGCCGTCCGCGTGCTCCCACCCGAAGTGGTAGAGCGCGATCCGGCGCAACGATCCGGGCAGCGAGTCGATCGCCCTGCGCAGCTCGGGATCGACGTACCGGCGCGCTGCCGCAAGGATCTCGACAGCCTCGTGCTGCTCACCGGGTCCGAGCAGCGGGGCCCGCTCCGTCGCGTCCACTGTTCCCGCCGTGTCCGTCGTCGTGTCCGTCATGGACTCACCCCGTGAAGGATGCGGACGGTGGCGGTTCCTCGGGCTGCGGGCGCGTACGGGTGGGGTGTACCCCGTGCCGCGCCCCGAGACACGGGTGCCGGCTCACCTCCAGCGGCCGATCTCTACGTTCTCCAGCACGCCGAGCGCGTCGGGCACGAGCACCGCCGCGGAGTAGTAGGTGGAGACCAGGTACGAGATGATCGCCTGCTCGCTGATGCCCATGAACCGCACGGACAGGCTGGGCTCGATCTCGTCCGGGATGCCGGTCTGGCGCAGGCCGATGACACCCTGCTCCTCCTCCCCGGTACGCATGCAGATGATGGATGTCGTGCGGGCCTCGGTGACCGGGATCTTGTTGCACGGGAAGATCGGCACACCGCGCCACGTGGGGATCCTGTTGCCGCCCATGTCGATGGTCTCGGGGACGAGCCCCCGCTTGTTGAGCTCGCGTCCGAACGCGGCGATGGCGCGCGGGTGGGCGAGGAAGAGCTTGGATCCGCGCCGACGGCTGAGCAGTTCGTCCATGTCGTCCGGGCTGGGGACGCCGTCGTGGGGCTGGATCCGCTGGTCGTACTCGCAGTTGTTGAGGAGACCGAACTCGCGGTGGTTGATCAGTTCGTGCTCCTGGCGCTCCTTGAGCGCCTCGACGGTCAGCCGCAACTGCTGCTCGGTCTGGTTCATCGGCTGGTTGTAGAGGTCGGCCACGCGCGTGTGGATGCGCAGCACGGTCTGGGCCACGCTCAGTTCGTACTCACGCGGGGACGATTCGTAGTCCACGAAGGTGCCCGGCAGGACGGCCTCGCCGACATGGCCGGCCGACAGGTCGATGGGTGCTTCGCCGAACTTGTTGGTGCGCTGGGCCGGGATGGACCGCAGCCGCTGGAGGTGGTCGCGCAGCGAGTCGCTGCGCTCCGCGATCTGTTCGAGGTCCTGTCGGGGCAGGGCGAGGACCGTGCACGGGGTGACCGCGCGGGCGGTGTACTCCCAGATGGTCTCGGGGTCGATGAGCGCCTGTTCGCCGAAGTAGGAGCCGTCGGCGAGCGTCTCGAGCACCGTGTCGTCGCCGTACGGGCCGGCGCCGATCTTCTCGACGCGGCCGTGCGCGAGCAGGTACACCTCGTCGGCCGGGCTGCCGAAGGAGGTCAGCACCTCTCCCGCGGCGAACTCCCGCTGCTGGCAGCGCTGCGCCAGCTCCCCCAGCACCTCGTGGTCGCCGAAGTCCCGCAGCACCGGGAGCTCTCCGAGCTCGGCCGGGACGACCTGCACGCGGTCCCCCGTCTTCACGAAGGTCACCCGGCCGTCGCCCACCGAGTAGCTCAACCTGCGGTTCACCCGGTACGTACCGCCCTGCACCTGGACCCAAGGGAGCATCCGCAGCAGCCAGCGGGAGCTGATCTCCTGCATCTGTGGCGCGGATTTGGTGGTCGTGGCCAGATTCCGCGCGGCGGACGTGCCGAGGCTCTGCTGCGGCTTCTCCGACTCTGTACGGACTTCTTCGCCTACCGACATTGGCTTTGCCCTCCCGGATCCCAGCGGTGATCTGCTTCCCCCACACTTCCAGCACGGAGCGTGGTCGCGCCATTACACAAAAGAGCGGGAATGGATCACCTCCGGACGGGGCAGTAGGCGCGTTTCCACTCGTTCGGCGCAACCCGGGGTGTGCCGGGTGTGGCAGCCTGGTGGGCTCGGGAGATGACCACCCCCGAGGCCGCCGATGCCGGTGCGCGAGAGCCGGAGCCGTCGACTCCGCTCGCGCCGCCGGGCGAGCGCGGCCCGGTGCGCTGGCTGCACGCGGTCGGCAGAGCGTTCGAACCGGTTCGCCGGGCGCCGGTGACCGTGTTCGTCGTGGTGGCGCTGTGGGCCGTGGGCGCCCTCACCGGGAGCCTCGGCTCCGGCCCCTCCACGACGCTCTTGGACGACATCGGCGTGGGGGTGCCGGCCCTCGCCGACGGCCGGTGGTGGACGCCCCTCACCTCGATCCTGTGGTGTCCGGGCATCGGCAACTACATCGGCTCCACCCTGCTGTTGCTGCTCCTCGGCTCCGCCGCCGAGCAGCGCATGGGGTCCGCACGCACCGCCCTCGTCCTGTTCCTCGGACAGGTGCTCGGCTCGCTGCTCGGCACCGGCGTGGTCAAGCTGGGCGCGCTGGGCGGCGACGACTGGCTGCGCGACCTCTCGGGCCAGTTGACGGCGACGCCCGGGATCGGCGCCTGCGCCCTCGGTGCCTTTCTCAGCTTCCGGCTCGACGCTCTGTGGCGGCGCAGGCTGCAGCTGTGCCTGATCGTGTTCCCGCTGATGCTGGCGCTGTACGTCGGTCACCTCCAAGGCGTCCTGCGGCTCGGCGGCGTCGTCGTGGGCCTCGGGCTCGGCGCCTTCGCGCACCGGCACACGCATCGTCTGCGGATGCCACACGCCTCGCACTCCGAGGGCCGGGTCCTGGTGGCGCTCGTGGTGGCCGCCTCCGCCATCGGTCCCCTCGTCGCGACGCTCTACAAGGACTCCTTCGGCCCCTTCAACGTCCTCGATCTGTACGTGTCCGGGGGACCGAGCCCGCAGGACGTCGCGGATGCCTGTGTCCGGCCGGACAGCGCGGGCTGCGCCCGCATCCGCGCCCAGGACCGCTTCTACGGCTCTCCCGCGATGCTCATGGGCGTCGCCATCCCGCTGCTGCTGTTCGTGCTCGCCGACGGACTGCGCCGCGGACTGCGGCCTGCGTGGCGGATCACGGTGGCCGCACAGCTGGTGTGGCTGGGCCTCATGGCCTTCCTGCTGAGTGACATCGCCTCGCATCCGGACCAGTACGTCCTTGAGGGCAGCGACCTGTCCGACCAGAAGGCGGCCATGATCCAGTCGGTCGCCGAACAGATGCTGCTGCCGCTGCTCGTGCTGGTGCTGCTGTTCCTCGCCCGCCGTCTCTTCGACCAGCGCCTGTCGCGCACCACTGTGACCTGGCTCGCGGGGACCGTCGGCGGCACGCTGCTGCTGGCCTGTGCCGCGTACGTGGGCATCGGTTACGCCGTGCGCGACCAGTTCACGCCCGACGCGAGGTTCTGGAAGTTGGTCGCGGGGCTCCCCACCCAGTTCCTGCCGCCCAGCTACGAACCGTTCTTCTTCCGCGGCCAGGCCCCCATCCCGGTCGGCGGCACCGCGCTGTCCCTGTACGAGTACTGCGGGATGCTGTTCTGGGTGGTCGGCCTGGTCACCCTCTTCGTGGCGCTCCGGCGGCCCCTGATGCGCGCCGACGCCGACGCGGCCGCCCGCGCGCGTGCCCTGCTCGCCGCGCACGGCGGCTCCACGCTCTCGTATCTGACGACGTGGCCCGGCAACCACTACTGGTTCTCGGCGGACGGCCGGGCCGCGGTCGCCTACCGCGTGCACTCCACGGTCGCGCTCACCACAGGTGACCCCTTCGGGGAGCCGTCCGCGCGCGGGGAGGCGATCGACGGATTCGCCGCCTACTGCGACCGGCGCGGCTGGACCCCCTGCTTCTACAGCGTGACCGCCGACGCCAAGGCCCGTACGGACGCCCTGGGCTGGAGCTCGGTACAGGTCGCCGAGGACACCGTCGTACCGCTGCCGGAGCTGGCCTTCACCGGCAAGAAGTGGCAGGACGTCCGCACGGCCCTGAACAAGGCCAAGAAGGAGGGCATCACCGCGGAGTGGCACACCTTCCCGCAGGCGCCCATCGCGCTCACGGACCAGATCCGCTCGATCTCCGAGGAGTGGGTCGCGGACAAGGGCCTCCCGGAGATGGGCTTCACGCTCGGCGGACTCGACGAACTGGACGACCCCCATGTGCGATGTCTCCTGGCGGTCGACGGGGACCGCACGGTGCACGGCATCACGAGCTGGATGCCCGTCTACGGAGACTCCGGCGCGGCCGCGGACAGCGCGCCCGTCGCGCCGGTGGGCTGGACCCTGGACTTCATGCGGCGCCGCTCCGACGGGTTCCGCGGCTCGATGGAGTTCCTGATCGCGTCCGCCGCGCTCGGCTTCAAGGAGGAGGGCGCGCAGTTCCTCAGCCTCTCCGGAGCGCCGTTCGCCCGCTCCGACACCGCCGAACCGCCCGCCGCGCTGCAGCGCCTGCTGGACTACGCGGGCCGCACCCTGGAACCGGTCTACGGATTCCGCTCGCTGCTCAATTTCAAGGCCAAGTTCCAGCCCCAGTACCGGCCCATGTACATGTGCTACCCGGACCCGGCGGCCCTGCCCAGCATCACCCGGGCGATCGGCAAGGCCTACCTGCCGCACATGAAGCCCGCCCAGGGGGTGCGCCTGATGCGCAGACTCACCACCTAGGGCAGCGTGGGCAGCGCGCCCGTGGCACGGTGGCCGGACGGGGCGCCGCGAAATGCCCGGGAACTCCCGGATCTGTACAACCGTTCCATCCCATGCGGGGGTATCCGTACCGCCCGCACCCTCGGCACCAACGGCAGGAGAGAGCAATGGCAGGCTTCCTGGATCGCGCCAAAGAGCAGGCCCAGCGGGGCCTCAACCAGGGCAAGCAGAAGATCGACGAGGTGCAGGAGAAGCGCGCCGGCGACGCCCTCCTGAAAAAGCTCGGCGCCGCCTACTACGCGGAGCGCCGGGGCACCGGAACCGCGCAGGCCACCCAGCAGGCGCTGCAGGCCGTGGAGGCCCACGTCGCGGCGAACGGCGACGGTTTTCTGCACGGCGCCTGACCGGATCGGCTCGCACGGTGCCCGAACAGGCCTCGGATTGCTGCCGAACAGCTGGTGACGGCACCGGAGTTCCGGTACAAGCAGGGCGTACGAGGCGGTCCGCGACCGGCGGCCGTCGCGCCTTGCAGAGGAGTCGGTCATGTCCCCACCCATGTCCGCGAGCACATTCCTGAACGCCCTGCGGGACGAAGGCGTGACCGTCGTCGAGGTCGGCGACTGGGAGCATCACAACCGCAACCACAAAGGCCCCTGGGGCCCCGTCAACGGCGTGATGATCCACCACACCGTGACGTCGGGCAGCGAAGAGACGGTCGAGCTCTGCCGCGACGGCTCCGAGGCCCTCCCGGGGCCGCTCTGCCACGGCGTCATCACCAAGGACGGCCGGGTCCATCTGGTCGGTTACGGCCGCGCCAACCACGCGGGCCTCGGCGACGACGACGTGCTCCGCGCGGTCGTCGCCGAGAAGCGGCTGCCGCCGGACAACGAGGCGAACACCGACGGCAACCGCCACTTCTACGGCTTCGAGTGCGAGAACCTCGGCGACGGCGACGATCCGTGGCCGGACGAGCAGCTGGACGCCATCGAGAGAGTCTCGGCCGCGGTCTGCCGCGTCCACGGCTGGACCGAGCGCTCCGTGATCGGCCACCTGGAGTGGCAGCCGGGCAAGATCGACCCGCGCGGGTTCACGATGGACTGGATGCGCGACCGCATCGGGGAGCGCCTCAAGTAGGCCCGGGAGGCGCCGGAAAGCCGCCGGCGCAAGGCTTCGCTGCCGGGTGGCACGGCCCGGGAGACAATGGCGGGGTGTGCCCCACCCCGCCCGTCGGCCTGCGCCCCCGGCTGCCGTCCCCGCTGCAGCCCATAGCGGACGACCGCTTCGCCCGCCGCGGCGTACGTCTGCTGCTCAAGCGGGACGACCTGATCCACCCCGACCTGCCGGGCAACAAGTACCGCAAGCTGGTCCTGAACCTGCGGGCGGCGGCCGACGCCGGCCACGACACCCTCGTCACCTTCGGCGGCGCCTACTCCAACCATCTGCGCGCCACCGCCGCCGCGGGCCGTCTCCTCGGATTCGCCACGATCGGCGTCGTCCGCGGCGACGAACTCGCCGACCGCCCCCTGAACCCGTCCCTGACGCGCTGCGTCGCCGACGGGATGCGGCTGCACTTCGTCGACCGGGCCACCTACCGGCGCAAGAGCGATCCGGAGACCCTCGCGGCGCTCCTGCGCGCGGCGGACGCCGGGGCCGCGTACGTGATCCCTGAAGGCGGCAGCAACGCCCTTGCGGTACGGGGCTGTACGGCCCTCGGCGAGGAGTTGCGGGAGCACACCGACGTGGCGGCCGTGGCGTGCGGCACCGGTGGCACCCTCGCGGGTCTGGCCGCCGGCCTCGGCCCCGACCGGCAGGCGCTCGGCATACCCGTCCTCAAGGGCGGCTTCCTGGGCGCCGACACGGCGGCCCTGCAGCGCCTCGCGTTCGGCGAGCCCACCGCCAACTGGCGTCTGGACGAGCGCTTCCACTGCGGCGGCTACGCCCGTACCCCGCCCGAACTCATCGCCTTCGCCGAGGACTTCGAGGACCGGCACGGCCGCGCGAACGGCCTCTCCGTAGAGCGTCTCTACGTCGCCAAACTCCTGTACGCCCTGACGGCCCTCTCCGAAGAGGGCGCCTTCCGCCCCGGTACCCGCCTCACCGCCGTCATCACCGGCGCGCGCGAGGACGCCGCGGAAACCACCGACACGGGCCGTATCTAACCGGCTCGGTCCTCGATCTTCCGCTCAGTCCTCGATCTCCCGGTGGGCGGCCGCCTCCTCCAGGTCCAGCTTGCGCAGCAGCGTCCGCATCATCTCGTCGTCGATGCGCCGCTCGTCCCGCATCCTCACGAACACCTCGCGCTCGGCGGCGATCGCCTCGCGCGCGAGGCGGCGGTAGGTGTCGTCCGCCGACTCCCCCGTCACCGGGTTGGGTTGACCGAGTCGCTCCCACACGGAATTGCGGCGCCGCTCCAGAACCGTGCTCAGACGGTCCTGGAGGGGCTGTGGCAGGCGATTGCGCTCGTCCTGCATGAGTTCCCCCAGCCGCTCCTCCGCGGCCTGTGAGGCAGCGTTCTGCGCCTGCGCCTCGGCGAGTGTCTCCGCCTGCGCGTCGCGGCCGGGCAGTTTCAGGACGCGGATCAGCCACGGCAGCGAGAGCCCCTGCACGACGAGCGTGCCGATCACCGTGGTGAACGTCAGAAACAGGACAAGATTGCGTGCCGGGAAGGGCTCGCCGTCGTCCATGACGAGCGGGATCGAGAAGGCGATGGCGAGCGAGACCACGCCGCGCATCCCCGCCCAGCTGACGATCAGCGGACGCCGCCAGTCCAGGTCGCTCTCGCGCTCCCTGATGCGGGCCGATACGCCGCGCGGCAGATACGTCGCCGGATACGACCACACGAACCGCGCGGCCACCACGAAGACGAAGACCCCGAGCGCGTACCAGATCGCCTGGCCCACGCTGTACTCGCCGAGCCCCTTGAGGACGACGGGCAGTTGCAGCCCGATGAGCGCGAAGACCGCCGACTCCAGGATGAACGCGACGACCTTCCACACCGCGGCCTCCTGGAGCCGCGTCTCGAAGTCGACCTGCCAGGAGCGGTGCCCCAGGTAGAGGGCGACCACGACGACGGCGAGCACTCCGGAGGCGCCGACCTGTTCCGCGGCCGCGTAGGCGACGAAGGGGATGAGCAGCGACAGCGTGTTCTGCAGCATCGCCTCCTTCAGGTGGGTGCGCAGCCAGTGGATCGGCACCATGAGGAGCAGCCCGACCCCGACCCCGCCGACGGCGGCCATCAGGAACTCCCGGACGCCGCCCGACCAGCTCGCGCCCTCGCCGACCGCCGCCGCGAGGGCGACCTTGTAGGCGGTGATCGCGGTCGCGTCGTTCACCAGGGACTCGCCCTGCAGGATCGTGGTGATCCGCGAGGGAAGCCCCACTCTGCGCGCGATGGCGGTAGCGGCGACCGCGTCGGGCGGCGCGATGACGGCGCCGAGGACGAGCGCGGCGGTCAGCGGCAGGTCGGGGATGAGCAGGTACGTGAGCCAGCCGACGGCGAGCGTGGCGAACAGGACGTAGCCGACCGAGAGCAGCGCGACGGGTCTGAGGTTGGCGCGCAGGTCCAGGTAGGAGCTCTCCAGGGCGGCCGTGTGCAGCAGCGGGGGCAGGATCAGCGGCAGCACGATGTGCGGGTCGAGGTGGTACTCGGGCACTCCGGGGACGTACGAGGCGATGAGCCCGACCCCGACCAGGAGCAGCGGCGCCGGCACGGGGGTCCTGCGTGCGGCCCCCGCCACCACGGCGCTCGCCGCGATCAGTGCCACCAGGGGCAGTACATCCATCGGCAGACCCCTCCGCCCTCCGCGTTCCCGTCGTAACCTGGCAATCATGAACGAGTGCCCGCACGTCGCCGCGCTGCCGCACCCCGAGGTGTCCCCGCTGAGCGAAACGTGCCTCGAGTGCCAGGCGGCCGGCAGCCATCCCGTGCAGTTGCGGCTGTGTCTGGAGTGCGGGCATGTGGGCTGCTGTGATTCCTCGCCCTTCCAGCACGCGACGGCGCACTTCAAGGAGACCTCACACCCAGTGATGAGGACCTTCGAGCCGGGAGAGAGCTGGCGTTGGTGCTTCGTGGACGGTTCGATCGTCTGACGCCTGGGTACGTCAACCCGGCGCCCGTTCTTTCCAATTGGGCCTGCGCGACCCCTAGCCACTGTCCGTACTCATAGGCTTACTATGAGTGACAGCATCGGGCGGGGTCCCCGGGACACGGATCTGGGGAGCGCGGTAGCGTCACCGCTGAAAGACGTGGCGCGTTACCCGTGTGACGCAGTCCGGACCACCGCAGGACAGCGGTCCGGGAGCCCCGAAAGTGCTTGTACCACCTTGGAGGTGAGGGTGTCCCAGATCGCAGGCGAGCCCGGGAATCAGGACTTCGTGGAGGTCCGCCTTCCGGCTGCGGGTGCCTACCTGTCTGTGCTGCGGACGGCGACGGCCGGCCTCGCGGCGCGCTTGGACTTCACACTCGACGAGATCGAGGACCTCCGCATCGCGGTCGACGAGGCCTGCGCGATCCTGCTCCAGCAGGCCGTGCCGGGCTCCGTGCTCAGCTGCGTCTTCCGACTCGTCGACGACTCGTTGGAGGTGACGGTCTCGGCACCCACGACCGACGGCCGGGCCCCGGAGCGGGACACCTTCGCCTGGACGGTGCTTTCGGCCCTCGCGGGCCAGGTCGACTCCACCGTCGCCGAGGACAACACCGTCTCGATCAGCCTCTACAAGAAGCGCGGCGCGGGACCCGGGCCGGCGTGAGGAACGGGGACGGGCAGGTGCGGGACGAAGAGCGCGGCACACAGAGTCTGCCCGCCGGCGGCAGGGAGGGGACGCGCCGTATGACCACCGGAATCCCCGAGCAGCAGGCCAAACCGCACCCCCAGGAGCCGGAGCATTCGGCTCCGCCGAGGGTGGCCGATGTGTCGGAGCAGGCAGAGCCGACCGCCAAGGACGAGCCCAAGCAGCTCTCCGGCCGGGGCGGCGCGCGACGGGTGGGAAACATGAGCGAGCACGGGCACGGTCGGCACGATCCGCAGGACCGCAGCGGCGCACGCGCGATGTTCGTCGAGTTGCGCTCCCTGCCGGACGGCAGTCGGGAGTACGCGGAGCTGCGCAATCAGCTGGTCCGCATGCACCTGCCGCTCGTCGAGCACCTGGCCCGCCGCTTCCGCAACCGCGGCGAGCCGCTCGACGACCTCACCCAGGTCGCCACCATCGGCCTGATCAAGTCCGTGGACCGCTTCGACCCGGAGCGCGGCGTGGAGTTCTCCACGTACGCGACGCCGACGGTCGTCGGCGAGATCAAGCGGCACTTCCGCGACAAGGGGTGGGCGGTCCGCGTCCCGCGGCGCCTTCAGGAGCTGCGGCTCTCGCTGACGACGGCGACCGCCGAGCTGTCCCAGCTGCACGGCCGCTCCCCCACGGTGCATGAGCTGGCGGAGAAGCTGGCCATCTCCGAAGAGGAGGTCCTGGAGGGCCTTGAGTCGGCGAACGCGTACTCCACACTCTCCTTGGACGTCCCGGACACGGACGACGAGTCGCCGGCCGTCGCGGACACCCTGGGCGCCGAGGACGAGGCCCTGGAGGGCGTCGAGTACCGCGAGTCGCTCAAGCCGCTCCTGGAGGACCTGCCCCCGCGCGAGAAGCGCATCCTGCTGCTGCGCTTCTTCGGCAACATGACGCAGTCGCAGATCGCGCAGGAGGTCGGCATCTCCCAGATGCACGTCTCCCGCCTGCTGGCACGCACCCTCGCGCAGCTGCGGGAGAAGCTGCTCGTCGAGGAGTAGTCAGCAGTAGTCACTCACCGTAATGGGAGTGTGGTCGCTCTCCGTAGTCGGCGTTACTTCTGGTCCTGGACGTTGCCGGGGCCCTGGATCCCGAGGGCTTCGGTCGTCGCAGGATGGATCAGAAGCACCAGCGAGGCGACGGCCGCGAGGGCGAGGACGATACCGGCGGGGATCGCCGCACTGTCGGCCTGCAGCAGCTGCCAGGCCACCGGAAGCGCCATGATCTGGGTGATGATCGCGGGCCCGCGGCTCCAGCGCCGCAGCTTCATCAGCCCGCGCGCGGCGAGCAGCGGAAGCAGCGCGAGGACGATCAGCGTGACGCCGCCCGTCTCGGCCTGCTTCGGATCGTCGGGCGATCCCGCAAGACCCATCGCAAGCATGTACACACCCCCCACGAGGAGCGCGAGGCCCTCCAGCGCCACCAGGGCCGCGGCGGCGGTCACCCGCGTGGGCCGCGGGCCCGGCGCGGGCGCCTCGGGGGTTTCGGGGGTGGTTTTCCGCTCAGTACTCACCCTTGCAGGGTAGCTCCGGGCACCCCCGCCCCGGCACCTCGGTCTAGGCCGGGTAAAGACCGCTAGGTAGTCTGCTGCGCATGCGTGCACTCCTCGTGGTCAACCCGGCGGCAACCACCACCAGTGCGCGTACGCGTGATGTGCTGGTCCACGCCCTCGCGAGCGAGATGAAGCTGGACGCGGTCACCACCGAGTACCGCGGGCACGCCAGAGACCTCGGCCGGCAGGCCGCGGACAGCAAGGACATCGAGCTGATCGTCGCCCTCGGCGGCGACGGCACGGTCAACGAGGTCGTCAACGGCCTGCTGCACGACGGGCCCGATCCCGAGCGCCTCCCGCGCCTGGCCGTCGTCCCCGGCGGTTCCACCAACGTCTTCGCGCGCGCTCTCGGACTGCCGAACGATGCCGTGGAGGCCACCGGCGCCCTCCTGGACGCCCTGCGCGAGGGGAGCGAGCGCACGGTCGGCCTCGGCATCGCGGGCGGCACGCCGGGCACGGAGGACGAGGCGGTGCCCTCGCGCTGGTTCACGTTCTGTGCGGGGCTCGGCTTCGACGGCGGCGTGGTGGGCAGAGTCGAACAGCAGCGCGAGCTCGGCCGGCGCTCGACGCATGCCCTCTATGTGCGCCAGGTCCTCCGCCAGTTCCTGGACGAGCCGCACCGCAGGCACGGAATGATCACCCTGGAGCGGCCCGGCGAGGACCCGGTGAGCGACCTGGTGATGTCGATAGTGTGCAACACCTCTCCCTACTCCTACCTGGGCAATCGCCCGTTGTACGCGTCCCCGCAGGCCTCCTTCGACACGGGCCTGGACGTGCTGGGCCTGAAGAAGCTCTCGACGGCCGCGGTGGCCCGTTACGGCACCCAGCTCCTGACGTCGACGCCGGACCGCGGACCGCACGGTAAGCACGCGGTTACGCTCCACGACCTCACGGACTTCACCTTGCATTCGAAGGTGCCCCTGCCCCTTCAGATGGACGGCGACCACTTGGGGCTACGGACGAGCGTGACGTTCACAGGCGTACGCCGTGCACTGCGTGTGATTGTGTGAGTAGAAGGGCCTAAAGTCCTTTCACTCGAACGTTTAGGCCAGGGTCCACCCCATGGAAGTACGGCTGTGACCCAGTCGACACTGAGGAATCAAAAAAAACTTTCCTGAAGGGGTTGTATCCGCCGCCGAGGTTTGCGAATCTCTACATGGCGATCAGGACGGCCCGCAACAACGGCCCCACAGAGAGCCAGAACCCCTCCTCCATCACAAGGTCCACACCAGGCGACTGGGCGTCGGCCCTTCCCGTGCGGGGGGATTCGTGAAAGCGTTCACATTCACAAGCAACCTGAATGTAATACCAAGGAGAGGTAGCAGCCATGGACTGGCGTCACAACGCCGTTTGCCGCGAGGAAGACCCCGAGCTCTTCTTCCCCATCGGCAACACCGGTCCTGCGCTGCTGCAGATCGAGGAAGCCAAGGCCGTCTGCCGCCGCTGCCCCGTCATGGAGCAGTGCCTGCAGTGGGCGCTCGAGTCCGGCCAGGACTCCGGCGTCTGGGGTGGCCTCAGCGAGGACGAGCGCCGCGCAATGAAGCGCCGCGCCGCTCGCAACCGTGCACGCCAGGCCAGCGCCTGACGCCCACACCCCTTACGAGCCTGAGCTTGGCGGCGCGTACAGCGCGTACGCAACTCCCGCCCCCGAGCCGCAGCCGCGCAGTACCCCCGATGCGCATCGCAACGTGAGCAGTGAGCCCCGGACCCATCGGTCCGGGGCTCACTGCTGTGTGCGTCGAACTGCCGTGTGCGTCGAGGTGTACGGCCGGACGTTTGCCGCCGCTACCAGCCGATGCCGACCGCCGGCGCTACTTGTCGGCGCGGACCGGAATGTCGAGGATCACCTGGGTGCCGCGCTCCGGGGCGCGGACCATGTCGAAGGTGCCGCCCAACTCGCCCTCGACCAGCGTGCGGACGATCTGCAGACCGAGGTTGCCGGAGCGGTGCGGGTCGAATTCCTCGGGCAGCCCGATGCCGTCGTCCTGAACGGTGATCAGCAGCCGCGCTTCCTTGCTCGTCCCGCCGCGCACGGCGGAAACCTCGACCGAGCCGGTGTCCCCCTCGCGGAAACCGTGCTCCAGAGCGTTCTGCAGGATTTCCGTGAGCACCATCGACAACGGTGTCGCGACCTCCGCGTCGAGAATTCCGAAGCGCCCGGTGCGCCGGCCCACGACCTTCCCGGGCGAGATCTCGGCGACCATCGCGAGCACCCGGTCGGCGATTTCGTCGAACTCCACACGCTCGTCCAGGTTCTGGGAAAGCGTTTCGTGGACGATGGCGATGGAACCCACCCGGCGCACCGCCTCCTCCAGGGCTTCGCGGCCCGTGGCGGAGTCGATGCGGCGCGCCTGCAGCCGCAGCAGCGCGGCGACCGTCTGGAGGTTGTTCTTCACCCGGTGGTGAATCTCCCGGATGGTCGCGTCCTTGGTGATCAACTCCCGCTCCCGGCGACGGAGTTCGGTGACGTCGCGCAGCAGGACGAGGGAGCCGATGCGGGGGCCCTTTGGCTTGAGTGGGATCGCGCGCAGCTGGATCACTCCGTCGCCGCCCTCGATCTCGAACTCGCGCGGCGCCCAGCCGCTCGCCAGCTTGGCAAGGGCCTCGTCCACCGGGCCGCGGGACGGGGCGAGTTCGGCGGTCGCCGTGCCCAGGTGGTGGCCGACGAGGTCGGAGGCGAGGCCGAGCCGGTGGTACGCGGAGAGGGCGTTCGGCGACGCGTACTGCACGATGCCGTCGGCGTCCAGACGCAACAGACCGTCGCCCACGCGCGGGGAGGCGTCCATGTCGACCTGCTGCCCCGGGAACGGGAACGAGCCGGCGGCGATCATCTGTGCGAGGTCGGACGCCGACTGAAGGTAGGTCAGCTCCAGGCGGGACGGGGTGCGCACCGTCAGCAGGTTGGTGTTGCGCGCGATGACGCCCAGGACGCGTCCTTCCCGGCGTACCGGAATGGACTCGACGCGCACCGGCACCTCCTCGCGCCACTCCGGGTCGCCCTCGCGCACGATGCGGCCCTCGTCCAGGGCGGCGTCGAGGAGGGGGCGGCGGCCGCGCGGGACGAGGTGGCCGACCATGTCGTCCTGGTAGGAGGTGGGGCCGGTGTTGGGCCGCATCTGCGCCACGGAGACATAGCGGGTTCCGTCGCGCGTGGGGACCCAGAGCACCAGGTCGGCGAAGGAGAGGTCGGAGAGCAGCTGCCACTCCGAGACCAGCAGGTGCAGCCACTCGAGGTCGGAGTCACCGAGGGCGGTGTGCTGGCGTACGAGGTCGTTCATGGAGGGCACGTGTGCGAGCGTACCTTTCGCGTCCGGTGGGCCCGCTCCGTGGAGTTTCCGGCGGGATGGCGCCGGATGTGCGTGGAGGGCTCCGGCGATCCCGACGAGCCGCGGCGCCAGGGCGGGACCCTCAACCCACCCACGGCACCGCAGCCCTTCAGGTGCATCGGCCGTCAGAATGTGCGGTACTGAGCGGCCGATCGGGAGGATCCGACGCGGTCAGGGCAGAGAGCGCCGGTTCCTCGATCCGCTCTCCTGTGCGGGAAGAGCGGAGGCTTTACCCACGCATTGTGGACTAGACCATTCTCCCATGTCTATGCGTCGACAGATGTTTGTTGTTGTCACTTTCTCCCACTCGCGCACCGGGCGCCAGGCCTCATTCCCGGTCGGTTCGCCCCGCGGACTCCCCCGCGGACCGCGACCGCGGCCACGCCCGCATGGCAAGGTCGGCCACCGCCTCCAGATCGTCCCTGGTGGCGCCGTCCCGCGCCTGCTGTGACATCCCCTGGAAGACGGCTCCCGTATAGCGGGCGAGGGCCTCGGGATCGATGCCGTCGGGCAGCTCCCCCGCGGCGACGGCCGCACGGATGCGGGACTCGATGTCCGCGAGATTGGCGTTGCGCCGCTCGCGCAGGGCCTCCTCCACCTCCGGTGTCGTGCAGTTGATGGCCGCCGAGATGACCAGGCACCCGCGGGGGTGGTCGGGGGCGGTGAACTCGGCCGCGGCCTCGCGCAGCATCCGTGACACCGCGCCGCGCACCGTTGGCTCCTCGTCGAAGGCGCGGCCGCCGAAGGCGCCGTGGGTGTGGTCGTACCGCACGACGACCTCATCGAAGAGACGCCGCTTGTCGCCGAAGGCGGCGTAGAGGCTGGGCGCCCCGATCCCCATGGCGCGCGTCAGGTCGGAGACCGACGTCCCCTCGTACCCGTGTTCCCAGAAGGCGTGGAGCGCCTGCTCCAGCGCCGTTTCGCGGTCGAAGGAGCGGGGACGGCCGCGCTGTTTCGTCGCCATGGGGTGAATTGTATAGCGGGCACTAGTAAATGGAGTGAGGGTCGGGTACGGTTCTTTTTGTAGCGACCGCTAGAGAAAGAGGGGGGCCTGACATGGGCGCATCGACGGGCAGGCTTGCGGGGAAGACGGCGCTGGTCACGGGCGGGAGCCGCGGCATCGGCCGGGGCATCGCGGAGCGGCTCGGGCGGGACGGGGCGCGGGTGGCCGTGCACTATGGCAGCAACGAGGTGGCGGCGAAGGAGACGGTCGCCACGATCGAGGCGGCGGGCGGCTCCGCCTTCGCGATCGGCGCGGAACTGGGGGTGCCCGGTGACGCCGAGGCGCTCTGGGCGGAGTTCGACCGGCACACGGACGGCCTGGACATCCTGGTCAACAACGCCGGCATCGGGCTCTACGGCCATGTGGGAGAGGTGCGGGAGGCGGACTTCGACCGGGCGTTCGCGGTCAACTCCAAGGCACTCTTCTTCGTCACGCAGCACGGGCTCGGCCGACTGCGGGACGGCGGCCGGATCATCAACATCTCCTCCGGCGTCACGCGGATCGCGTTCCCGATCACCATCGCGTACTCGATGACGAAGGGTGCGGTGAATGTCCTGACCCACACGCTGGCGCAGGAGCTGGGCCCGCGCGGGATCACGGTCAACGCGGTCGCGCCGGGGATCATCCAGACGGACATGATGGACGGGCTCCCCGCCGAGCAGCAGGCGGACATGGCGGCGTACTCGGCCTTCGACCGCATAGGCCAGCCCGCGGACGTGGCGGACATCGTGGCCTTCGTCGCCTCGGACGACGCGCGCTGGATCACGGGGCAGTACATCGACGCTACGGGCGGGTCGGTGCTGGGGGTGTGAAGCGGGCGGGTCGGTGCTGGGGGTGTGAAGCGGGCGGGTCGGTGCTGGGGGTGTGAGGGCGAGTGGGTCGGTGCGGGGGGTGTGAGGGCGAGTGGGTCGGCACTCGGGGCCCGACGAGGGGCAGCTGACCCCTGCACCGACGGACGCGACGGAGGCAGAGAGGGGTGACCCGGTCCGGTCCACGTGAGCGGAGGTGATGGGGAGACCCGAGGGGCCAGGTTCGCTCGACGGGCGGAGGCCGCCGTGAGGGCCGAGCATGGACTGGAGGCTGAGCACGGACTGGAGGATTCGACTGTTCTGGCGGCACAGCTCTGCTAGATTGGTCTATACCACCAACTGCGTCTGAGTGCCCCTGAGTCTCGCGCGACGTCCCCTCAGAGGCCCGGACACCAATCCCCACAGTCCCCCTCTCCAGATCGGCAGGCCCAGCGTGGAAGTTGTCATCGTCCCGGACGCCAAGGCAGGCGGCGAGCTCATCGCGGAGGCCATGGCCGCCCTGGTGCGCCGTAAGCCTGACGCCCTGCTCGGTGTCGCCACCGGATCCACCCCGCTGCCCATCTACCAGGCGCTGGCCGCCAAGGTCGCGTCCGGCGCCGTGGACGCCTCGCGTGCGCGCATCTGTCAGCTCGACGAGTACGTGGGGCTGCCGGCCGGGCACCCGGAGTCGTACCGTTCCGTGGTGCTGCGGGAGGTCGTCGAGCCGCTCGGGCTGAGCGAGGACGCGTTCATGGGCCCGAACGGCAGCGCCAAGGACGTGCAGTCGGCGTGCGTGGCGTACGACAAGGCGCTGGCCGAGGCCGGCGGCGTGGACCTGCAGTTGCTGGGGATCGGGACCGACGGGCACATCGGCTTCAACGAGCCGTGTTCCTCGCTCGCTTCGCGTACGCGCATCAAGACGCTGACGGAGCAGACCCGGGTGGACAACGCGCGCTTCTTCGACGGGGACATCGAGCAGGTGCCCCACCACGTGATCACCCAGGGGATCGGGACGATTCTGGAGGCGCGGCACCTGGTGCTGCTCGCCACGGGTGAGGGCAAGGCGGACGCGGTGGCCGCGACCGTGGAGGGTCCGGTCGCCTCGGTCGTGCCCGCCTCGGCGCTGCAGCTGCACCCGCACGCCACGGTCGTCGTGGACGAAGCGGCCGCGTCCAAGCTGAAGCTCGCGGACTACTTCCGGCACACGTACGTGAACAAGCCAGACTGGCAGGGACTTTAGGGGTACTCGGCGCTTTAGGGGCTAGCTCCTCGCACCAGAAGTCAGGAATGCCGGAAGGGGCGCCCCCGTTGAGGGGCCGCCCCTTCCGGCGTTTCCGGGCCGACGTTCCCGAGCCCGGCCCGGCGGAACCGTTACCAGTGCGCCGGCGTGCGGCTCACGCGCCCGTGATCGCCTCCGCCGCGGCCTCGCCGCAGACCCGGGCCGCGCCGCGGGTGGCGATGTGGATCGCGCCGACCGGGGCGGACTGGGGGACGCCCATCTCGACCACGACCGTGTCCGGGCGGGCCGTGACGAGGGTGGTCAGGGCGTCGGCCATCCAGCCGTGCCGGTGGGCGTCGCGGACGACGGCGACGATGCGCCGCTCCCCCGCCGCCGCCAGGGCCTCGGCGCCCGCGCCGTCACCGGAGAAGGTGCCGGAGGCCGTGCCGGGGAAGCGGGCCGTCAGCTCGGCGGTGACGCCCCACGGGGTCTCGTCGCCGACCGCGATGTTCGGCAGCGGCGAGAAGGTGGCGACGTAGGGGGCCTCGGAGACCGGGGCCGCGTAGGTCTCGCCGCGGGTGACCGTCAGGGCGCGGCGGGCCGCGACCAGGCCGATCCCGGTGTCGGGCATGCCCCCCGGCACGCCCGCCGCGAGACCGGCCCCGGCCGCTCCCCGGCCCGCCGACGCCGTGGCCCAGCCGGCCAGGGCGCGTACGCGGTCGGCGGCTTCGGCGAGCCGTTCCTCGGGCAGCTCGCCGGAGCGGACCGCCGCGATGAAGGCGTCCCGCAGCCGCAGTACGGTGCCCTCGTCCGAGGGGCCGCCGCCGGTGCAGATGGCGTCGGCGCCCGCGGCGATGGCGAGGACGCAGCCGCGCTCGAAGCCGTAGGTGCCGGCGATCGCCTGCATGTCCATGCCGTCGGTGACGATGAGTCCCTGGTAGCCGAACTCCTCGCGGAGCAGGCCGGTGAGGATGCGGCGGGAGAGGGTGCCGGGGTGGTCCGGGTCCAGGGCCGGGGCCAGCACATGGGCGCTCATCACCGCCCGGGTGCCCGCGGCGATGGCGGCGCGGAACGGCGCGAGGTCACGGGAGTTGAGGACGTCCCGGTCGACGTCGATGACCGGCACCGAGTGGTGCGAGTCGATCGCCGTGTCGCCGTGGCCGGGGAAGTGCTTGGCGGAGGTGGCGACGCCGGCGGACTGCATGCCCTCGACGTAGGCGGCGGTGTGCCGGGCGACGAGTTCGGGGTCCGAGCCGAAGGAGCGTACGCCGATGACCGGGTTGTCGGGGTTGGCGTTGACGTCGGCCGAGGGCGCCCAGTTGAAGTTGATGCCGCAGGCGGCCAGACGGTGGCCCAGGTCGGCGGCGACCTCGCGGGTCAGGGCGGGGTCGTCGACGGCGCCGAGCGCGTGGTTGCCCGGGTAGGAGGAGCCGGTGCGCACCTCCAGGCGGGTGACGTCGCCGCTCTCCTCGTCGATGGCGATCAGCAGGTCGTCGCGTTCGGCGCGCAGCTGCGCGGTGAGGGCGGCCACCTGTTCGGCGCTGTGGACGTTGCGGCCGAACAGGCTGACGGAGGCGAGGCCTTCGCCGATCCGGTGGCGTACCCAGTCCGGTACGGCGGCGGTGCCGTCGAAGCCGGGCTGCAGGACGGCCAGGGCGTTGCGGGTGAGGGTGTCACCGGCGTGCGTGAGTGTCGTCATGTGCGGAGCTATCCCTTCACTGCGCCGTCGGTCAGGCCGGCCACGGCCTTGCGCTGCAGGAAGACGAAGAGGACGAGGATCGGGACGGCGAAGAGGGAGGCGGCCGCCATGGTGGCGCCCCAGTCGTCGCCGAAGGCGGTCTGGAAGCTGGACAGCCAGATCGGCAGGGTCTTGGCGTCCGCTTCCTTGTTGAGCACGAGAGCCAGCGGGAACTCGTTCCAGGCGGTGATGAAGCCGAAGAGCGAGGTCGACATCAGGCCCGGCGCGAGCAGCGGCAGGATCACCCGGCGGAAGGCCTGCATACGGGTGCAGCCGTCGACCATGGCGGACTCCTCCAGCTCCTTGGGCACGGCGGCGACGAAGCCGCGGAGCGTGAGGAGGGTGAAGGGCAGGATCATCACCATGTAGAAGAGGGTCAGCGGGATCAGGCTGTTCAGCATGTCCGCGTCGCGCACGATGATGTAGATCGCGATGACCATGACTTCCCACGGCGCCATCTGCGCAAGCATGAAGCCGATGATGAAGCCGCGCCGCCCCTTGAAGCGCATCCGGGCGAGGGCGAACGCCGCGGTCACGCCGATGATGAGGGAGAAGACGACCGCGAGGATCGTCACGGTGAGCGAGTTGCCGACCATGGTCCAGAAGTGGTCGGCGTCGATCGCCTTCTTGAAGTGCTCCAGCGTGGCGTCGGTCGGGAACCAGACCGGGTCCTCGGCGATGATGTCGCCGGTCGGCTTGAAGGCCGTGGCGAACATCCAGTACACGGGGAAGACGCAGAAGACGAAGATGACGACGGCGGCCAGGTTGGGCCAGAGCCGGCCCATCAGCGAGCGCTTCACAGCTCGTCCTCCTCTTGCTTGAGCACGATCCGCAGGTAGAACGAGGTGATGGCCAGCAGGATGACGATGGTGAGCAGGGCGATCGCGGCACCCATGCCGAAGTGCTGGTTGCCCATGCCCTCGATGTAGGCGTAGACGGGGAGGATCTCGGTGAGCCGGTCGGGGCCTCCCTCGTTGATCGTGAAGACCTGGACGAACGCCTTGAAGACCCAGATGATCTCCAGGAACGTCGTGGCGTAGAGGAAGGGCCGCAGATACGGCAGCGTGACCTGGGTGAACTGCTTCCAGGCGCCCGCGCCGTCCAGCGCGGCGGCCTCGTACAGCTCCTTGGGGATGGTGGTCGTGGCGGCGTACAGGTTGATCGCCACGAAGGGGATGGACATCCACACGATGAGGAGCAGGACGACGAAGAAGGTCGAGGCCTGCGTGGCCAGCCAGTCGTGGTCGGCCATCGAATCGAAGCCGATCTTGGCGAACACCCAGTTGACGACGCCGAAGCGCTGCGCGAACAGCCACTGGTAGACCGTGCTGGCCGCGACGACGGGCATCGCCCAGGCGAGTACGAGGCCGAGCAGCAGGAACGTGCGCATCTTCCGGCCGAGGCGCGCGAGCAGCAGTCCCACCAGCGTGCCGAGGACCATGATCAGCACGACGTTGACGGCGGTGAAGGCGACCGAGCGGCCGGTGACCCGCCAGAAGTCCTCGCCGGTGAGGACGTCCTTGTAGTTGTCGAATCCGTTCCACTCGGTCAAGTGCAGGATGAACTGCCGCATGTTGAGGTTCTGGAACGACAGCATCCCGTTGTTGACCAACGGCCAGCCGAGCAGCAGCAGGGTGACGATGATCGCGGGGGCAAGGAGCAGATAGGGCGTCAGCCCGGCGAGACGCCGGGGCTCCTTGCGCGGGGCACCTGGATGCGGCCCGCCTGCCGGTGTCTGCACCTCCGTCGGGCCGGAGGGCGGCCGTTCGGTCTTCTGCACGGTCATGCTCGCCATCTCTTTCGTGGGCAACGCGGAGCGCTGGGGCAACGCGGAGCGCTGGGGCAGCGCGGAAAACGCAGGGAGCTCACAGAGCTCACAGAGCGCATGGATGCGCCGGGGGCAGCGGGGTCGTGTCACCCGCCGCCCCCGGCAGGGCACGCGTTCCTACTGCTTCTGCGCCAGGCGCTTGTTGAGCTCGCCCTCGACCTGCTTGGCCGCGTCGGCAGGCGACTTACCGTTGAGCACCGCGGTCATGTAGTTCTTGATCGGGTTCGGCGGGTTCTCGACCGCGCCCCACTCCGGGATCAGCGGGGTGGTGCCGCCGCCTGCGGTGGCGGGGGCCGCGGCCTCGGCGGCCGGGTTGCCCTTGAGGTTGGACTCCAGCGCCTTCTTGTTCGGGATCGTGCCGCCTTCCTTGGCGAACTGACCCTCGAACTTGTCGGACAGCGCGATCTTCAGGAACTCCTTGGCGAGCTCCTGCTTCTTGCTGGTCGCGGCGATGGCGAGGTTGGAGCCGCCGAGGAAGACACCCTCGGGCTTGTCGGCCGTCTCACCGGGGATCGTGAAGAAGCCGATGTCCTTCTCGATCTTCTTGTTGGCCTTGATCGCGGTCGCGGCCTCCCAGCTCATGCCGATGAAGGCGCCGGTCTTGCCCTTGGCGAAGACCTCGGCCTGCTGCGGGGTGGCCTCGTCCTTGTTCTTGGGGGCCTTGGAGAGGTCCGCGAACTGCTTGTACGTCTTCATGGCCTTGGTGACCTTGGGGTCGCTCAGGTTGGAGACGTACTTGTCGCCGTCCTTCTTGACCAGCTCGGCGCCCTCACCGATGGTCAGGCCGACGAAGTGGTACCAGTTCTGGCCGGGCAGGTAGATCGGCTCGGCGTCGGTCTTGGAGCCGATCTGCTTGAGGTCCTTGAGGAACTCGGCGCGGGTCTTGGGAAGCTCCTTGATGCCGGCGTCGGCCCAGACCTTCTTGTTGTAGACCACGACGCGGTTGAGGACGAACCACGGGGCGGCGTACTGCTTGCCGTCGATGACCGAGGCCTTGTTCATCGACTCGGTCCAGTCGGCGCCGATGGACTCCTTGAGGTCACCGAGCTCGGCGAGGCCACCGGTCTTGGCGTACGCGGCGGTCTGGGTGTTGCCGATCTCGAAGACGTCCGGCGGGTTCTCCTCGGAGAGGGCGGTGGTCAGCTTCTGCTGGATGCCGTTCCACTGCTGGACCTCGAACTTGAGCTTCGCGCCGGTCTTCTTCTCGAAGGCGGCGGTGACGTCCTTCTGCCACTGGTCGGGCGTCGATCCGTCCATCGCCCAGAGCGTCAGGGTCTCCCCCTTGAAGCTGTCGGCTCCCCCGGCCTTCTTGTCGTCGTCGTCACTGCCGCACGCCGCGACCGAGACCAACATGCCCGCGACACCGATGGCCGCTATGAGCTTGCGCTTCACGTCACCCTCCTCAAGGGATGCCAGTCAACCCCCCACCCGCAGCGACCGAATGGACCGAGATCTGCCCGTGGGACTGGAACCTGGTCTTTAATGGTGTAGACCAGTACGGGGAGCTTGGCCTAGACCTTTAGGGGTGTCAAGGGTGTATAAGAAGGGCAGTCGCGTCCGTTATCGGACCGACACCTGAGCAGGCGGAGTCTTCCCTCAAGCTCTCGACTTCGCTCACCCAGGGGGCGCCCCCATGGCCCGGTACGTGCCACGATGTGAGCCGCGACAGACGGAGGAGCCGGTGACGGCAGCAGCACAGGAGCCGGGAAGGCAGATCATGGGCAGCGAGGCGGGCAGTTCCGGCACCGGGGCCGACGTGCCCACGGAGGCCCCCACCGTCGGCCGCACCGCGCGCGTGCCCAAGTACTACCGCCTGAAGCGGCACTTGCTGGACATGACGGAGACGCTGCCGCCCGGCACCCCCGTCCCCCCGGAGCGCACCCTCGCCGCCGAGTTCGACACCTCCCGCACGACGGTGCGCCAGGCGCTGCAGGAGCTGGTCGTCGAGGGGCGCCTTGAGCGGATCCAGGGCAAGGGCACGTTCGTGGCCAAGCCCAAGGTGTCGCAGGCCCTCCAACTCACCTCATACACCGAGGACATGCGGGCCCAGGGCCTTGAGCCGACCTCGCAGCTCCTGGACATCGGCTACATCACCGCGGACGACACCCTCGCCGGGCTGCTCGACATCAGCGCGGGCGGCCGCGTCCTGCGCATCGAGCGGCTCCGGCTCGCCAACGGCGAGGCGATGGCCATCGAGACCACCCACCTCTCGGCAAAGCGCTTCCCCGCCCTGCGCCGCTCCCTGGTCAAGTACACCTCGCTCTACACCGCGCTCGCCGAGGTGTACGACGTGCACCTCGCGGAGGCCGAGGAGACCATCGAGACCTCGCTCGCCACCCCCCGCGAGGCCGGCCTGCTCGGCACCGACGTGGGCCTGCCGATGCTGCTGCTCTCCCGCCACTCGCTGGACGGGAACGGCAGGCCGGTGGAGTGGGTGCGCTCGGTCTACCGCGGCGACCGCTACAAGTTCGTCGCGCGCCTCAAGCGCCCCACGGACTGACGCCCGCGCACCGCGCCCCCAGGGGGTCTGGCGCGCATCACCGCGCTGCTCTACGTTCCTCCCGTCATCGCACGATGAACGTCATCGCAAGATGAACGGGAGGACGACCCGGTGCGCACCGCGAATCCCCGATCCATCGTCATCTGGTCCCTCGTCGCGCTGATCGGCGCGGCGGGCTGGACCGTCCTGGCCCTCGCTCGCGACGAGGAGGTGTCGGCCGCCTGGATGGTCGCGGCGGCCGTCGGCTCGTACGCGGTCGCGTACCGCTTCTACTCGAAGTTCATCGCGTACAAGGTGCTCAAGGTCGACGAGCGGCGGGCCACGCCCGCCGAGCGGCTCGACAACGGCATCGACTTCCACCCGACCGACCGCCGGGTGCTGCTCGGCCACCACTTCGCGGCGATCGCGGGCGCGGGCCCGCTGGTCGGGCCGGTGCTCGCCGCCCAGATGGGATATCTGCCCGGCACCATCTGGATCATCGCCGGCGTGATCTTCGCGGGCGCCGTGCAGGACATGGTCGTGCTGTTCTTCTCGACGCGGCGCGACGGCAAGTCGCTCGGGCAGATGGCGCGCGAGGAGATCGGCCCGTTCGGCGGGGCCGCCGCGCTGCTCGCCACCTTCGCCATCATGATCATCCTGCTCGGGGTGCTCGCGCTGGTCGTCGTCAACGCGCTCGCCGAGTCGCCGTGGGGCACCTTCTCCATCGCGATGACGGTTCCGATCGCCCTGTTGATGGGCTTCTACCTGCGGGTCCTGCGGCCCGGCCGGGTCAGCGAGGTCTCCCTGATCGGTGTCGCGCTGCTGCTGCTCGCGTTGGTCGGCGGGCGCTGGGTCGCGGAGTCCTCCCTCGCGGACACCTTCACGCTGGCCCCGTCGACGCTGGTGATCTGGCTGGTGGCGTACGGCTTCATCGCCTCGATCCTGCCGGTGTGGATGCTGCTCGCGCCGCGCGACTACCTCTCCACCTTCATGAAGATCGGCACGATCGTGCTGCTCGCCGTGGGCGTCGTGGTCACGCTGCCCACGCTGAAGATGGACCCGGTGACCGACTTCGCCTCACGCGGCGACGGTCCGGTCTTCGCGGGCTCGCTCTTCCCCTTCGTCTTCATCACCATCGCCTGCGGGGCGCTGTCCGGCTTCCACGCGCTGATCTCCTCGGGCACCACGCCGAAAATGATCCAGAAGGAGACGCAGGTCCGGATGGTCGGGTACGGCTCCATGCTGATGGAGTCGGCCGTCGCCGTGATGGCGCTCGTCGCCGCCTCGATCATCGACCCCGGCCTGTACTTCGCGATGAACGCGCCGGCCGGTGTGGTCGGCGACACCGTCCAAGAGGCGTCGAAGGCCGTCGCGGGGTTCGGGTACACCATCTCGCCGGCCGATCTGGCGCAGGCCGCCCGGCAGGTCGAGGAGTCCTCGCTCCTGTCGCGGACCGGCGGCGCGCCCACCCTCGCGGTCGGCGTCTCGGAGATCTTCTCGAAGGTCACCGGCGGCTCGCTGCGGGCCTTCTGGTACCACTTCGCGATCATGTTCGAGGCACTCTTCATCCTGACCGCGCTGGACGCCGGGACCCGCGTGGGCCGCTTCATGCTCCAGGACATGCTGGGCAACCTCTACAAACCCTTCAGAAACATGAGCTGGAAGCCGGGTCTGCTGCTGACCAGCGCCGCCGTCACCGGCCTGTGGGGATACTTCCTGTGGGTCGGCGTGCACGAGCCGCTCGGCGGGATCAACCAGCTCTTCCCGATCTTCGGCATCGCCAACCAGCTGCTCGCCGCCGTCGCCCTCGCGCTCTGCACCACGCTGCTGGTCAAG
Organism: Streptomyces sp. NPDC005863; assembly: GCF_042871345.1. Lineage (NCBI taxonomy): Bacteria > Bacillati > Actinomycetota > Actinomycetes > Kitasatosporales > Streptomycetaceae > Streptomyces > Streptomyces sp. NPDC005863. Next base: position 642,998 of record NZ_JBIAII010000001.1, read on the forward strand.
TCCGGCCGCCTCAAGTGGGCCTGGATCACCGCGGTTCCGCTCGCCTGGGACGCGACGGTCACGCTCACCGCGAGCTGGCAGAAGGTGTTCTCCGACGATCCGCGCGTCGGCTTCTTCCAGCAGCGCGCCGACTACCGGGACGCCATCGACGACGGGAAGATCCTGCCGCCCGCCAAGACCATGGACGACATGCACACCGTCGTCACCAACTCCACGGTGGACGGCGTCCTTTCGGCGGTGCTCGCGCTGCTCGTCGTCGTCGTGATCGTGGACGCCGCACGCGTCTGCGTCCGGCACGTCCGCGCCCCCGAGGCCTCCCGGCTCACGGAAGCCCCGTACGTGGAATCGCGGTTGACCGCCCCGGCCGGACTCTTCGCGACCCGCGAGGAGAAAGAGGAGGAACGGCGCGAGCGGGACCGCGAGGGTGTGACGCCGTGACCTGGCTGCTGCGCGGAGTGCGCTGGATGCGCTGGTACGTCAGGGAGTTGACGGACGAGAGCGCCTACGAGCGGTACGTGGCTCATATCCGCAGGGACCATCCGGACGCAACCGTCCCCAGCCGACGCGCATTCGAGCGGATGCGGACGGACCAGCAGGAGTCGGACCCCCGGCAGGGGTTCCGCTGCTGCTGAGCAGGGACATCGCACGGAGGGTGACCCGTCCGTTATCCGGACGGGGGTTCCATACCGCGAGACTGTGGCTTAGATTTCCCGCACGTTAAGCATGGGATAAGTGAGGGAACGGAGCCGCGACATGTCAGATGCGCCGGAAGTGAACAGACCGGTCGTCACACCGGTCCGCGTGGTCATCGCCGTCTGCCTTGTCGCGCCCTTCGTGGCGATGCTGTGGGTGAGCTCCTACGCCAAGATCGACCCGGCCCTGATCGGCATCCCGTTCTTCTACTGGTACCAGATGCTGTGGGTGCTCATCTCCACGGTGCTGACGATGACCGCGTACAAGCTGTGGCAGCGTGACCAGCGCTCCCGCAAGGCCGCGCAGGCCCAGGGGGGTGCCGGAAAGTGACCACACTCGCATCGGGCGGCGTGAACGGCGTCGCCCTCGGGGTCTTCATCTTCTTCTTCGTCGCGGTCACGGCGATGGGCTTCCTGGCCGCGCGCTGGCGCAGGGCCGAGACGCAGTCCCTGGACGAATGGGGCCTGGGCGGCCGGTCGTTCGGCACCTGGGTCACCTGGTTCCTGCTCGGCGGCGACCTGTACACCGCGTACACCTTCGTGGCCGTCCCGGCGGCGATCTACGCGGCGGGCGCGGCGGGCTTCTTCGCCGTCCCGTACACGATCCTCGTCTACCCGCTGATCTTCACCTTCCTGCCGCGCCTGTGGTCGGTCTCGCACAAGCACGGCTACGTGACCACCTCGGACTTCGTGCGCGGGCGGTTCGGCTCCAAGGGTCTCTCGCTGGCCGTCGCGGTCACCGGCATCCTCGCCACGATGCCGTACATCGCGCTCCAACTGGTCGGCATCCAGGCCGTTCTCGACGTCATGGGCATCGGTGGCGGCCCGGACACCAACTGGTTCGTCAAGGACCTGCCGCTGCTGATCGCGTTCGCGGTGCTCGCCGCGTACACGTACTCCTCGGGGCTGCGCGCGCCCGCGCTGATCGCGTTCGTGAAGGACGGGCTGATCTACCTCGTCATCACCGTCGCGATCATCTACATCCCGATCAAGCTCGGCGGCTTCGACGACATCTTCGCCAAGGCCGGCGACGCCTTCGGGGTGGTCAACGAGGGCACGGGCAAACCGCGCGGCGCCCTCGCGCCGCCCGAGGCCGGCCAGTGGACGTACGCGACGCTGGCGCTCGGCTCGGCGCTCGCGCTCTTCATGTACCCGCACTCGATCACGGCGACGCTCTCCTCCAAGAACCGCAACGTCATCCGCCGCAACACCACGATCCTGCCGCTCTATTCGCTGATGCTGGGCCTGCTCGCGCTGCTCGGCTTCATGGCGATCGCGGCCGGGGTCAAGGTCGACAACGGTCAGCTGGCCATCCCGCAGCTCTTCGAGGACATGTTCCCCGACTGGTTCACCGGCGTCGCCTTCGCCGCGATCGGCATCGGCGCGCTCGTGCCCGCCGCGATCATGTCCATCGCGGCCGCGAACCTCTTCACCCGCAACATCTACAAGGACTTCATCAAGCCCGACGCGACGCCCGAGCAGGAGACCAAGGTCTCCAAGCTGGTCTCGCTCCTGGTGAAGGTGGGCGCCCTCATCTTCGTCCTCGGCATGGACAAGACCGTGGCGATCAACTTCCAGCTGCTCGGCGGCATCTGGATCCTGCAGACCATGCCCGCGCTGGTCGGCGGCCTGTTCACCCGGTGGTTCCACCGCTGGGCGCTGCTCGCGGGATGGGCGGTCGGCATGGTCTACGGCACGCTGGCCGCGTACGGCGTCGCCTCGCCCACGCAGAAGCACTTCGGCGGCTCGTCCGACACGATCCCCGGCATCGGCGAGATCGGCTACATCGGCCTCACCGCCTTCGTCCTGAACGTGGTGGTCACCGTGGTCCTCACCTTCGTCCTGAAGGCGCTGAAGGCCCCCGAGGGCGTCGACGAGACGTCTCCGGAGGACTACACGGCGGACGCGGGCGACCCCGGCGTCGTGGAGGAACTGCCCCCGGCCACCGCGGGCGCCGGCCACTGACCCCGCTCCCGCGGGGCTGAGTCCGCTCCCGCACCGCCGACGCACGAGGGCCGCCGGAAAACCGGCGGCCCTTTGTCGTGCGCTGTTGCACACTGCGCCCCATGGACATCACGATCAGAGCGGCACACCCCGAGGAGTACGCGGCGCTGGGCGACCTCACCGCGCAGGCCTATCTCGACGACGGACACCTGGACTACGGCGCGGAGGACCACTACCTGCCCGTGCTGCGGGACGTGGCGGGGCGCGCGGCGCACGCCGAGATCCTGGTGGCCGTGGCGGACGACGGCGCGCTGCTCGGCGGGGTCACCTTCGTGCCGTCCGGCGGCGCGCTGGCCGACATCGCGCGGGGCGACGAGACGGAGATCCGCATGCTGGCGGTCTCGCCCGCGGCGCGCGGCCGCGGGGTCGGCGAACTGCTCGTCCGCGCATGCCTGCAGCGGTCCAGGGAGGCGGGCAGGCGCCGGCTCGTGCTGTCCTCCTCGCCCTCCATGCGGACCGCACACCGGCTCTACGAACGCCTCGGCTTCGTGCGGACCCCGGAGCGCGACTGGTGCCCGCTGCCCGACCTCCCGCTGCTCACCTACGCGTTGACACTCTAGGCCCCACCCTCCGCGATCCGACACAAGATGTGGGCCTGCTTCCGCGAGCCGACACAAGATGTATGCTCGTGCTCGCTGTCGCCGCAGGGGAATCCGGTGCAAGTCCGGAACTGTCCCGCAACGGTGGACGTGTACGCCTTTGTCGTACGCGGAGTCCGAAGACCTGCCGGCAGCGCACCCGTGCCGTCCGGCCCGGGTGCCGACCGTCCGGGCCTCGTGGAATGGGCCGGTGGACGCGGTACGCCGCCCTGTCCGGGTGCGCCCGTGTGTGCCGTCCCCTCGCGCAGGCCCAGAGCCGAGCGAGGGAGAGCTCCACGTGACCATCGCGCCTGCCGAACCTGCGTCAGCGCGGGCACCGCGACCCAGTGCCAGCACCGACAGCACCGACAGCACCGAGGGTGCCGACGCGCCGGGGACCGCGCTGCTGCGCACCCTGACCGACCTCACCGCCGACCTCCCCGACGCCGACCCCGGCCGGGTCGCCGCCGCCGCGCTGCGCGGCCGCTCGGCCAGGGCCGACGAGGCGGAGCTGCGCACGCTCGCGACCGAGGCGGCCGCGGGGCTCATCTCCGAGGACCCGGCGTACTCCAAGCTCGCCGCCCGGCTGCTCTCCCTCTCCGTCGCCGCCGAGGCCGCCACGCAGGGCGTGCGCTCCTTCACCGAGTCGATCGCGGTCGGCCACCGCGAGGGCCTGATCGCCGACCGCACCGCCGACTTCGTCGCCGCGCACGCCGCCCGGCTCGACGCGCTCGTGGACACCGCGCTCGCCGACGGCGCCGACTTCCGCTTCGGCTACTTCGGCCTGCGCACGCTGCATAGCCGCTATCTGCTGCGCCACCCCCTCACCCGGCAGGTCATCGAGACGCCGCAGCACTTCATGCTGCGCGTGGCGAGCGGCCTGGCCGAGGACGGCAGCGTCCGCGCGCTCGACGAGGTCGCCGCGCTGTACCGCCTGATGAGCCGCCTGGACTACCTGCCGTCCTCGCCGACGCTCTTCAACTCCGGCACCCGCCACCCGCAGATGTCCTCCTGCTACCTCCTCGACTCCCCGCTGGACGAGCTGGACTCGATCTACGACCGCTACCACCAGGTCGCCCGGCTCTCCAAGCACGCGGGTGGCATCGGCCTCTCGTACTCCCGGATCCGCTCCCGCGGTTCGCTGATCCGCGGCACCAACGGGCACTCCAACGGCATCGTGCCGTTCCTGAAGACGCTGGACGCCTCGGTCGCCGCGGTCAACCAGGGCGGGCGGCGCAAGGGCGCGGCCGCGGTCTACCTGGAGACCTGGCACTCCGACATCGAGGAGTTCCTGGAGCTGCGCGACAACACCGGTGAGGACGCGCGCCGCACGCACAACCTCAACCTCGCGCACTGGATCCCGGACGAGTTCATGCGCCGGGTCGCCGCCGACCTGCCGTGGTCGCTCTTCTCGCCGTCCGACGTGCCGGGCCTCGTCGACCTGTGGGGCGACGACTTCGACGCCGCGTACCGCGCGGCGGAGGCCGCGGGCCTGGCCAAGAAGACCATCCCGGCCCGTGAGCTGTACGGCCGCATGATGCGCACCCTCGCGCAGACCGGCAACGGCTGGATGACGTTCAAGGACGCCGCCAACCGCACCGCCAACCAGACCGCCGAGCCCGGCCACACCGTGCACTCCTCGAACCTGTGCACGGAGATCCTGGAGGTCACGGACGACGGCGAGACGGCGGTCTGCAACCTCGGCTCGGTCAACCTCGGCGCGTTCGTGGAGAACGGCGACATCGACTGGGAGCGCCTCGACGCGACCGTCCGCACGGCCGTCACCTTCCTGGACCGCGTCGTCGACATCAACTTCTACCCGACCGAGCAGGCCGGCCGCTCCAACGCCAAGTGGCGCCCGGTGGGCCTCGGCGCGATGGGTCTGCAGGACGTCTTCTTCCAGCTGCGGCTGCCCTTCGACTCCCCCGAGGCGCGCGCCCTCTCCACCCGCATCGCCGAGCGCATCATGCTCGCCGCGTACGAGGCCTCCGCCGACCTCGCCGAGCGGAGCGGCCCGCTGCCCGCCTGGGAGAAGACCCGCACCGCACGCGGCATCCTGCACCCCGACCACTACGACGTGGAGCTGACCTGGCCGGAGCGGTGGGCGGCGCTGCGGGAACGTATCGCCGCGACCGGCATGCGCAACTCGCTGCTGCTCGCCATCGCGCCGACCGCGACCATCGCGTCCATCGCCGGCGTGTACGAGTGCATCGAGCCGCAGGTCTCCAACCTCTTCAAGCGCGAGACGCTCTCGGGTGAGTTCCTCCAGGTCAACGCCTATCTGGTGGAGGAGCTGAAGCGGCTGGGCGTCTGGGACGCGCAGACCCGCGAGGCGCTGCGCGAGGCCAGCGGCTCGGTGCAGGGCTTCAGCTGGATCCCGGCGGACGTCCGCGCGCTGTACCGCACCGCGTGGGAGCTGCCGCAGCGCGGCCTGATCGACATGGCCGCCGCGCGCACCCCGTTCCTGGACCAGGCGCAGTCGCTCAACCTGTTCCTGGAGACGCCGACCATCGGCAAGCTCTCCTCGATGTACGCGTACGCCTGGCAGCAGGGCCTGAAGACCACGTACTACCTGCGCTCGCGCCCCGCCACCCGCATCGCGCGCGCGGCCGGCGGCTCGAACACGGCCGCCACCGCCCCCGCCCCCGTCCCCGCGCAGGCGACCCCCGAAGACGCCGTCGCCTGCTCCCTGGAAAACCCCGAGTCCTGCGAGGCCTGCCAGTAATGAGCACCACCAACTCAGAGAAGAACCTGCTCGACCCGGGCTTCGAGCTGACCCTGCGCCCCATGCGCTACCCGGACTTCTACGAGCGCTACCGGGACGCGATCAAGAACACCTGGACCGTCGAGGAGGTCGACCTCCACTCCGACGTCGCCGACCTCGCCAAGCTCTCGCCCGGCGAGCAGCACATGATCGGCCGGCTGGTCGCGTTCTTCGCGACCGGCGACTCGATCGTCTCCAACAACCTCGTGCTGACCCTCTACAAGCACATCAACTCCCCCGAGGCGCGGCTGTACTTGAGCCGTCAGCTCTTCGAGGAGGCCGTGCACGTCCAGTTCTATCTGACGCTGCTCGACACCTATCTGCCCGACCCGGAGGACCGTGCGGCGGCCTTCGACGCGGTCGAGGAGATCCCCTCCATCCGTGAGAAGGCCGAGTTCTGCTTCCGCTGGATGGACTCGGTGGAGAAGCTGGACCGCCTGGAGAGCAAGGCCGACCGGCGCCGCTTCCTGCTGAACCTGATCTGCTTCGCGGCGTGCATCGAGGGGCTCTTCTTCTACGGCGCCTTCGCCTACGTGTACTGGTTCCGCAGCCGCGGCCTGCTGCACGGCCTGGCCACCGGCACCAACTGGGTGTTCCGCGACGAGACGATGCACATGAGCTTCGCCTTCGACGTGGTCGACACGGTCCGCAAGGAGGAGCCCGAGCTCTTCGACGACGCGCTGCGGCAGCAGGTCACGGACATGCTCAAGGAGGCCGTCGAGGCCGAGCTGCAGTTCGCCCGTGACCTGTGCGGCGACGGTCTGCCCGGCATGAACACCGACTCGATGCGCGAGTACCTGCAGTGCGTGGCCGACCAGCGGCTGCAACGCCTCGGCTTCGCGCCGGTCTACGGCTCGGAGAACCCCTTCTCCTTCATGGAGCTGCAGGGCGTCCAGGAGCTGACCAACTTCTTCGAGCGGCGGCCCTCCGCGTACCAGGTCGCGGTCGAGGGGTCGGTCTCCTTCGACGACGAGTTCTAGCTCTGGCGCACGGCGGCCTCCCTGTGCCCGTCCCGTCGGCTTCGGCGGGGCGGGCACACGGCCGCGGTCAGCGCGGGGTGGCCCGCAGGACGAGCCGCTTGGGGTGCAGGGTGATGCCGACGCGGGTGCCGGTGTCGGTCTCCCCCACCGGTTCGAGGCGCCACTTCGGGGCCACCGTCCCGAGGATCAGGGCGAGTTCGGCCAGGCTGAAGTGGTCGCCGGGGCACTTCCTGTTGCCGACACTGAACGGCATCATCGCGAACTCCGGTACGGCGGCGGCGCGTTCTGGATTCCACCGGTCCGGGTCGAACTCAAGGTTCCGCTCGAAGGAACGCGGGTCGCGCTGCATCGCGTAGACGCTGTAGACGATGTCCGCGTCCGCCGGAATCGAATAGCCGCCCAGTTCGGTTTCGGCCACCGACCGGCGCGTGAATATCCAGGCGGCCGGCCGTATGCGCATCGCCTCGGTGACGACATTGCGGGTGTGCGGCAGGGCCGCCAGATCGGCGAATGTGATCGCGCGATCGGGGGCCACGGAATTTACCTCTTCAACCAACCGCCTTTCCTGCTCCGGGTGTTCGGTGAGCAGATGGAAGGTCCACGCCAACGTCGACGCCACATTCTCCGCACCCGCCACGACGAGCGACACCACGTTGTCGTGGATCTCCTGGTCGGCTATGAGCGCCCCGGATTCGTCCCTGGCCCGCAGCAATTCGGCGAGCAGGTCGTCCGGGGCGCCGGGCCCGGCCGCGCGACGCTCCGCGATGATCTCGTCGACCAGCGCGTGCAGATCGGCGAGCGCCCGCTCGAAGCGGCGGTTGGCGGGGGTCGGGACGCGGTAGAGGGGCCCCACCGACAGCACCATCCGGCGGTAGAGCCCCTCGAACACCGTGTGCAGCGAGTCCGCGATGCGGTCCGCCTTCTCCCCTATGGAGTCGACCTCCAGGAGCGAGCGCGAGACGATGCGCACGGCGGTGCGGAACATCTCCGCGCCCACGTCGACGGTGGCGCCCGGCTGCCAGCGGGCGGCCGTGGCGCGCGCCTCCTCCTCCATCACCTTGGCGTAGTCGGCGATCCGCTCGGGCCGGAACGAGGGCTGCATCATGCGCCGCTGGCGCCGGTGCAGCTTGCCGTTGCTGGTCGCCACGCCCTTGCCGAGGAGCACCTCCAGGGTGTCCCAGAGCGGGCCCCCGACGATGTAGTCGGGGTTCTTCAGGAGGGCGCCCACGAGCTCCGGATCGCAGACCGCGTACGCCGTGCGGGGTCCCAGCCTGATCCGTACGAGATCCCCGTGGTCGCGCAGCGCGGCGAGGAAGCCGAGGGGGTCGCGCACCAGGTTCCAGGCGTGGCCGAGCAGCGGCACACCGCCCCGGACGAGGGGTGGCGTGCGCAGCGGATCAGGACCGGAAGTGGCCGACGCAGGTATTGCGGACTCGATGCTCATTCCTCACCCACCAGTTCGTTTTCCGCCACGGCTTCTTCCGTCACATAGGGCGGTACGGACCTGTCGTCCCAGCTGTCCACCCGATAGCGGCCCGATTCGTGATGGAACCAGTACACGGACGAGAACCAGTTCCGCATATTGAAGACACAGGATTGCACCGCGTCCGAGAGTTCCCTGCCGTGCTGACTTCCGTCCGCCAATTCATCGGCGAGCAGAAGAACATCCCGTTCCGCCTCGATGAATTCCGTGACGCACCGGCTGACGCGCCGGTGCACTTCCCGCACCGCCTCTTCGAGCGTCATTCCCTCGTGGTGGATGAGGCTGATTCCGAGATTGTGCAGCTCGTCGCCCGCGAGTTCTTTCGGGAGCGAACACAGGTCGTTGTACCAGGCCGAGAAATCCTGGGTCGCGAGCGCCGCACGCCGGTACGCGGGGTGCCCCCGCACGGCCGACGGCAGCTCGAACCGTGCGGTGGGTTCGAGGAGGTCGATCCACGACCAGTGCGCGAAGGTGAGGCGGCGCAGCTCCACGTACGCCTCGACGGTGGGCACGGTGCCGCTGCGCCGGTTCCTGAACTCCTGGTCGTACGCCTCGATCACCGGGTGGAAGTGGCGGGCGAACCGGGCGTTCCAGCTGGGGCCGAGGAAGGAGTACAGGCGACGGACGCAGTCCGCGAACCCCGCGACCAACGGGTCCTTGTGGTGCAGGTACTGCCGGGGGTCGTTCAGGGCGCCGTGCAGGCCCCGGCAGAGCCGCCGCCACTGTGCCGCCCTGCCGTGCACCGAGTCCCGGTCGTGCCGGTCGTCCCACGCGAAGAACCAGCTGCTGAGGTCGGCTATCGCGGTGAGCAACGCGTCCGGCGCGCCGATGTAGTAGCCGGCGACCAGGTCGGTGTAGCACAGGCTGTCCGCGTACCGTTCGACCTTGTCGGCGGGCATGAGGCGCATTTCGCGCAGCCAGGTCCGCGACTTCTCCTGAAGCTTTGGCCAATACGGATGCAGACGGCGAGGGAACGTCGCTTCGATCACCGGAACGGCCAGTGCCGGAGGGACGGTGACCACCGGTGTGCCTGGCCGTGTGTGTGGTGGTGTCTGAGAAGTGCTTCCGGAATATGCAGGCACGAACATTCCCCTTTCAGCCGCCTGAGGACACGCGCCCCTTCCGCTGTACCGGGCGCGCGCCGTTGCGTATCCCCGCGCTTTCCATTCAGCACCACAACTGACCGTTCAGGGAACAGATTTGCGCCATTCACTACCCCCCGGTGCCGAGAACCTCCCCGTACGTGACTGAATATGGGCCACAGACAGCCTGTTCTGCTCGCACAGGCGATCGGTTCACGCCAACGGCCCCTGGTCAGGGGGTAGTTCCCGACCAGGGGCCGCTCGTGTCACGCGGTTCCCACGCCTCTCAGGCGTCGCGTGCGTCAGTCATTGGCCACCACGGGGTAGCGCGGAGTGCCTTCTTCCATCTGCCGCAGCGCGTCCTTGCGCTCCCGCTTGGAGAGGCGGTCGATGTAGAGGTATCCGTACAGGTGGTCCGTCTCGTGCTGCAGGCAGCGCGCGAAGTACCCGGTGCCGCGCACCTTGATGGGGTTGCCCTTCTCGTCCTGGCCCGTGACCTCGGCGTAGTCCGGGCGGGCCAGCGGGGCGTAGGCGGTCGGGACGGAGAGGCAGCCCTCGCCCGAGTCGTCCAGGCGGCGCTTGTCGGCGGGCAGCTCCTGGAGGACCGGGTTGCAGACCACACCGACGTGGCGCACGCCGTCGTCGTCCATGCAGTCGTAGACGAAGACCTTCAGGTCGACGCCGACCTGGTTGGCGGCCACGCCCACTCCGGTGGCGACGCGCTGGCTCACGAACATGTCGTCGATCAGCTTGGCGAGATCGTCGTCGAAGGCCGTGACGTCCTTGCACTCCTTGTGCAGCACAGGATTGCCGACCACGGTGATCGGCCGGTACGTGCCGCGCTCGCGGTAGGCCGTCTCCCGCTCCTCGCAGTTCTCGGTGTCGATGACGAAGCCCTCGTCGTCGACGGGGAGCACCCCGCCCCCGCCGATGGCCTGCTGCTCAGTGTCCTGCGCCATGTCCGCCGTACGCCTTCCGTGAAACCCTCGAGAGTTGTGCCGGTACAGACTACGGCGAACGCTCAGCAGACCTCTTCGAGATCCCGCCAGTCCCGGGAATCCGGGCTGTCCGCGACCCAGCCGTCCAGCAGCCCGCGCACCAGGGCGGCGGGCGCCGCGAGGCCGCACTCGCGCTCCGGCACCCAGAGCGCGCCCGGACTGCGGTGGCCGAGCGGCCCCGGATGGCCCGGCTCGCTGTGGTCGTGCGGGTCCAGATGCTCGCCGTCGCCCTCGTCGCTCGGCATCCGCGACTCCGAGCACATCCGGCAGAGCAGCCGCACCGAGGACGACCAGTCCTCGGCGGCGAAGCCCGCGTCGGCCGCGAGCTGCTCCAGGGCGTCCCGGTCCTCCTCGGTGGCCGCTTCCAGGAGGACCACCCAGGTCGGCACGGGGGAGGGCGCCCACAGCTCGATCTCGTCGAAGACGGGGTAGGAGTGCCCGGCCGCCGTCGTCCGCTCGCCGTGCGGGACGCCGTCGTGCAGCACGACCTCGCCCCAGCGGCGCCCGGAGGAGGGCAGCGGGATGGAGAGGACCTCCATTCGGGCCGGGTCGAGCCGCCGGCCCCACACCACTTCCGCCTCGCCCTCCGGGGAGAGCCGCACGGCCGCGCTGCCCAGCTCCATGCCGGTCGGCTCGCCGGAGGCGGCCACCCCGCCGGGGACCTTGAGGCCGTACGCCTGCCAGGCGCGGCGGGCCAGCGGCCAGTCCTGCAGGGCGGTCGCCGCGATGCCGACGTTCCACCAGTCGGGGGCGCCCGCGGACCGGTCCAGGAGCGCCACGGCGCGCAGCCCCGCGGCCCGCGCCTGTTCCCAGTCGTGCCGGAATTTGTGCAGCAGCGCCAGGTTGAACCAGGACTCGGACAGCCAGGGTTCGAGATCCGCCGCGCGCGTGAGCAGCGCCCCCGCGTCCTCGTACCGGCCGTCGCCGATCAGCGTGAACGCGCGGTCGGTCGCCTGCCGCCATGAGGCGGAGGGCCGGTGCCGTCCCTTGCCGAAGATCCTCACGATGTCCGCCTGATTCCCGCCTGCCACGTCTTGCGTCGGTCACTTGTCGATGGGCGCCGCCCGGGGTCCTGATCCCCGCGCACCCTCTTCTTCGCATCCAACCACGTACGGTCGGACGGCCGCTCATTACCCATGGGTTACCCAGCCGGGCACCAGGTAAGGCCCGTCCGTGGGCCTCCCCGTCCCGCCCGGACCCTACGGGCCACCTCCCCTGTCCCTGGACAGCACCCTGGCCAGCGACTCCACGACCTCCGGCTGGTAGTCGTGGCCGGTGGCCAGGCGCAGCCGCTCCAGGGCCTGGAGCGGCCCGTCGAGTGCTCCCGAGGGTCCTTCTCCCCGCGCCATCTCGTCGTACGCGTTCGCGGTCCGCACAATACGTGCGGTGAGGGGCTGTTCGCGGTACGGATCCGCCTGGCGCTCCACGACGACGGCGACGGCGGCGTCCACCCCGGTCTGGCGGACCACGGCGCCGCCGAGCAGGGCTATCCGGCGCTGTTCCGCCTCGGGCAGCACCGCGGTGGCGCCGGCCGGGACGGGGTCGACGAGGGAGAGCTGGCCGATGTCGTGCATCAGGGCCGCGTGCTCCAGGACGGCGAGGTCCGCCGCGCAGAGCCCGAGGTCACGGCCCACGGCCCGGCTGAGCCCCGCCACCCGGTGGGCGTGACCCTGCGGGGTGTATCCGGCGATCTCGGTGGCCCTGGCCAGCGAGGCGATGGTCTGCCGGTAGGTGGCCCGCACCGCGGCGTACCGCCGGAAGGAGAGCTGGGTGAGCAGCAGCGGGAGGCTGAAGACGGGCAGCGCCCAGAGCCCCGCGACGGCCACCGCGAGCGCCATGACGGCGCCCGTCGCGCAGACGGCGGAGCTGATGCCGAGCGTGGCCCGCAGCTCCTCGCGCAGCAGCGGCCCGAACGGCCACCGGGTGCGGGCGTGCGCGGTGGCGGCGGCGAGGACGGCGTCGCAGAGCGCGGTGAGGACAAGGAGCGCGACGATGCCGAGCGCGTAGTACGGACCGTGCCCCACCAGCTTCTCCAACTGCCCGGAGTTGTAGAGGGGTTGGAAGCAGGCGGCGGCGAAGCCGACGGTCAGCACCCGGCGGACCAGCTGATCGAGGGTGGGGCCGCGGCCGAGCGCCACATGCGGCACCGCGCCCACCAGGGCCGCCGCGACGACCACCGCGACCACCTGCAGCACCCCGTGGTGCGTGGCCTGCCCGGAGTTCTCGCCGAGCAGCGCGTACGCCAGCGCCCCGGCGGCGCCGAGCGGCGCGGACTCCCGGCTGCGGCCGCTGCCCCACCGGGCCAGCTCACCGAGCGTGATCAGCACCCCGAAGGCGAGGGCGACCCGGCCCTCGGTGATGCCGTGCCAGAGGGTCCGGGAGAGGGCGGCGAGGGCGAGCAGCGCGGCCAGCCAGGTGAGGGTCGCGGGCAGCCGGGACGCGGTCTTCACCGGGCCGCCGGACGGGAGACCGCGGGGGCGGGCGGGGTGGATGTGACGGCGGTGTCGGCTGTGTCGGCTGTGTCAGCCGTGACGCCGGGGCCGGAAGGGACGCCGGGGCCGGAAGGCACGTTTCCGCTCTGCTCGGGCACGCCCCCGGCGGCCTCCGGGACGTCCGCGGTGACCTCGGGGTGCCAGCCGTACCGTGCCAGGGCCCGGGCGAGGGCGGCCACCATCTCGGGGTCGAACTGCGCGCCGGCGCATCGCCGGAGTTCGGCCACGGCGGCCTCGACGGGCCGGGCCCGCCGGTAGGACCGCGTGGAGGTCATCGCGTCGAAGGCGTCGGCCACCGCCACGAGCCGCGCGCACTGCGGGATCTGCGTGCCCGTGAGGCCGTACGGGTATCCGCTGCCGTCGATGCGCTCGTGGTGGTGCAGGATCGCCGCCCGCGCCTCGCCGAGGAAGCCGATGCCGCGCACCATCTCGTGGCCGTACTCGGGGTGCAGCTCGATGACGCGCCGCTCCTGTGCGGTCAGCGGCCCGTCCTTGCGCAACAGCCGGGTGGGAACGCCGAGTTTGCCGACGTCGTGCAGGATCCCGGCGAACCGAAGGACCTCGACGCGCTCGTCGTCCAGGCCCAGCTCGCGTGCGATCAGGACGGAGGCGCGGCCCACCCGCTCGCTGTGGCCCCGGGTGTACTTGTCCTTGATGTCGACGGCCTGGACGAGGGCCCGGATGGTCGCCTGGTGGGCGGCGCGCTCGCGGTGGTACTGCGCGAAGGCCCAGCAGGAGACGCCCATCGGGAGCAGCACGAGCAGGGCGGCCGCCGGGCCGTACGGACTGGCCCAGAGCACGGCCATCATCAGGCCGGCGAGTCCGTGCACGGTGACGGGGGCCAGGGAGCGCGCGAAGAGTCCGCGCCAGGCGGCCCGTACCGGCACCCGCTCGGCGGTCACGAGGATCCCGCCGTCGAGGGCGGCGAGGACGGCGGAGAAGGCGAGGACGGCGGCCCCCGCGGGCCCGAGGACGTACGGGAAGTCGGGGGCGGCACCGGCCGCGGGGCCGCCCAGCGCCGCGTACACCCACGCGGAGACCCAGGCGGCCACGGTGAGCCGGGCGGCGCGCCAGAGCCGGCGAAGGCGGCGGGGGTGCCGGTCCACGCGGGCGCAGAGCGCGCCCGGCAGGGCGACGAGGGCGGCGGCCGACGGGGGCAGCAGGAACACCGCGGCGAGCAGCACGGGGAAGAAGGTGCCGAGGCCGCGCGGCACGCGACGGCCGACGGCCGTGCAGCGGGTGATCTGCTCGCAGCCGGCGAAGAGCACGGCGAGGAGGAGGACGGCGGGCCACGGGGGGCGGGCGCCGGGCGCGGGTACGGCGCAGGCGCCGCCGGTCAGGGCGACGCACAGGATGTAGACGCGGGCCCGCGCCGGCACCGACCGCATGGAGCTCTCCTCCCCGTTCCAGGTCGGAGACTAGAACGGGGGCCTCCCTGCCAGCGCCCGGCTGCCGTTAATTAGCACGTACGAGTGACGGGAGGTGAGAGCGGGGCACAGCGGTCCGCCGGGCCGGGGCCCGGCGGTCAACTGCTGTGCGAAAGCGGGGCGTTCAGGCCTCGGACGCGGTCACGTCGTGCGTGACGTCCTGGTCGGGCACGGCCTGTCCGGAGCGGATCAGGTCGATGCGGCCCATCACCTTGGCCCGCAGGTCGACGGGTACGTCGTCGGAACCGCAGCAGCGCTTGACCAGCTTCTTGACCGCCTGCTCGAGGCCGTACTTCTCCAGGCACGGAGAGCACTCCTCGAAGTGCGTCTCGAACTTGGTGCAGTCGCTGTCCGGCATCTCGTGGTCGAGGAACTCGTAGAGATGGTCCAGGACTTCACTGCAGTCAGTCTCGTGCGGCTCTCCGCAGCTCATGAGCCCGAGCCTTTCGTTCCGTTCGACTCCCCGGCACCCGCAGGGACGAGCCCGCGCTCACGGGCGTAGTCCTCCAGCATGCCGCGCAGCTGGCGGCGGCCCCGGTGCAGTCGGGACATCACCGTACCGATGGGTGTCCCCATAATGTCCGCGATCTCCTTGTACGCAAAGCCCTCGACATCGGCGAGATAGACGGCGATGCGGAATTCCTCGGGGATCGCCTGCAGCGCCCGCTTCACGTCCGAGTCGGGCAGGTGGTCCAGCGCCTGCGACTCGGCGGAGCGCAGACCGGTGGACATGTGCGACTCGGCGCGCGCCAGCTGCCAGTCCTCGATCTCCTCGGCGGCGCTGCGCTGGGGCTCGCGCTGCTTCTTGCGGTACGAGTTGATGAACGTGTTGGTGAGGATGCGGTACAGCCAGGCCTTGAGGTTGGTGCCCTCGCGGAACTGGTGGAACGACGCGTACGCCTTCGCGTACGTCTCCTGCACCAGGTCCTCCGCGTCCGCCGGGTTGCGCGTCATGCGCAGCGCCGCCGAGTACATCTGGTCGAGGAACGTCAGCGCGTCCCGCTCGAAGCGGGCTGAACGCTCCGCGGCCGTCTCCGCACTCTCTCGGGGCTGCTCCGCCTGACCGTGCTCGGTCCCTGCGTCGGTCCCAGTGACCGGACCCACCTCCTCCAACGACGTGGCGGGACCGAGAGCAGTCCCACTCGAATCGGAGGATAGACGACGACCCGCTCCCCGCGCCGCCCGAATAGATGCGGTTTTGGGTGCGCTCAGCACCGTCCACTCCAGGTCAGCGGCGCTGGAGCGGTTCGGGCAGATGGTCGAACCCATGCGGCGGACTCCCTCTTGTACGAACGGCTGTCGACGGTGTTCACCGTCTGTCCGCCACAACAGAGGTCACCCGTCCAACATTCCCGTCCAGCGCGTCACGGCGTCCGTGATGCGCTTCACCGCCTCGTCCTGCCCGCCCTCCGCCCGCTTGGGCACGGCGAACCCGTGATCGCCGTGCGGGATCTCCACGAGCTCGTACGCCCCTTCGGGGAACTCCGCGGGTTTCCCGAAGGGGTCGTTGCCGCCCTGCACGACGAGGGTGGGCACGCCGGCGCCGAGCAGTTCGTCGGCGCGGGACTTCTCGGGCTTGCCCGGGGGGTGCAGCGGGAAGCTCAGGGCGAGCACGGCGGCGGCGCCCAGTTCGGTCGCGGTGCGGCAGGCCACGCGGGCGCCGGCGCTGCGGCCGCCGGAGATCACCGGGAGGCCCTGCTTCTGCAACGCGGGCCAGATGCCGCGCCAGCCGGTGTCGAGCGTCCTGGGGGCGGGCGCCAGCTTCTTGCCTGCCACCCGCCAGGGCTGCTCCACGAGGGCGACGGTCACGCCGTGCGCGGGCAGGGCGGCGGCGACGGCCCGGAGGTCGCGGGCCTCGATGCCGCCGCCGGCGCCGTGGCTGACGGCCAGCACGAGGCGGGCGGTGTTCGCGGGGGCCGGGTGCCAGGTGATCCGGGCCACGCCCGCATCGGTCTCGATGGTCTCGACGGTCTCGACGGTCTCGCTCTTGGTCACGTCAGAAGAGTGTGCCCTCTTCGGGCCCGTCGAGCTCCTTGAGCAGCTCCGGGCCGTTGTTGCGGACGTTGCTGACGGCGGTGGAGACCGGGTAGGCGCGCATCAGTCCGTGCGGCGGGGGCTCCAGGAGGGTGCGCAGCTCCTCGACGTCGGTGCGGGCCGGGTCGAGCCAGGCGTCCCAGCGGTCCGGGGTCAGCATCAGCGGCATGCGCGGGTGGATGTCGGCGAGCGCGCGCGGGCCCTCCTCGGGGGCGACGGCCAGCGGCGCGGTCTCCGCCTCCGTGGTGATCACCGTGCACGTCACCCACCAGGCGAGGGGGTGTTCGTCGGGCAGCGTCTTGTCCCGCCAGAACTCGTAGAGCCCGGCCATGGCGAAGACCGAGCCGTCGGCGGGCGTCACGAAGTAGGGCTGCTTGCGCGGCCGCTTCTTCTTGCCCTCGACCTCCAGCTGCCGCTCGTCGGGCGCGGTGACCCACTCGTAATAGCCGTCGGCGGGCAGCAGGCAGCGGCGGGAGGCGAAGGCGCGGCGGTAGGACGGCTTCTCGTGCACGGTCTCCGCGCGCGCGTTGATCATCCGGGCCGCGCCCTCGGGCGTCTTGGACCAGGACGGGACCAGGCCCCACTTCAGGGTGCGCAGCTGACGAACCGGACGCGGGTCGTCGGCGTCCTTCAGGGGGCGGTCGAGGACCGCGTAGACCTCTTTCGTGGGCGCCACGTTGAAGTCCGGGGCGAACTCCTCCCCGGGCTCCTCGTACGTCTCGATCTTCTCGATCTCAAAGGTCGCCGCGAGATCCTCGGGCCTACGACTCGATGCATACCGTCCGCACATACGTGCCAGACTGCCAGACCGCGCACGACCAGAGGGAGCCGTTCCGCTGATGGAAAGCACCGCCAACGCCAGCCTGACCGACCTCTGGGACCGTGTCTTCGGTACGCAGCCCGCGCCCGAGCAGTGGCTCGTCATAGCCGCCGGCGTCGTCGCCCTCGCCGTCGTCGTCCCGCACAGCATCTGGCGCCTCGCCCGCAACGCCATCACCATCGCGCACGAGGGCGGCCACGGCCTGGTCGCACTGCTCACCGGGCGGCGCCTGGACGGCATCCGGCTGCACTCCGACACCTCGGGCCTGACCGTCTCGCGCGGCAAGCCGTCTGGGATCGGCATGATCCTGACCGCCGCCGCGGGCTACACCGCGCCGCCGCTGCTCGGCCTCGGCGGTGCGTGGCTGCTCGCCTCCGGGCGCATCACGGCGTTCCTGTGGATCGCGACGGCGCTGCTCCTCGTGATGCTGGTGATGATCCGCAACGCGTACGGCGCCCTGACGGTGATCCTCACCGGCGGCACCTTCCTGCTCGTCTCCTGGCTGGCCGACACCGACGTGCAGGCGGCCTTCGCGTACGCGGTGGTGTGGTTCCTGCTCCTCGGCGGCGTACGTCCCGCCTTCGAGCTGCAGTCCAAGCGCAGGCGCGGCGGCGCGGGCGACTCGGACGCGGACCAGTTGTCGCGCCTGACGCATGTGCCCGCGGGGCTGTGGCTCTTCCTCTTCCACGCCGTGTCGCTGTGTTCGCTGATGGGCGGGGCCCGGTGGCTCCTCGACGTCTGAGCGGGGCCCCGGCCAGCCACTAAAGTGAGGGCATGACCGAAACCCCGGCGCACACCGCCCTCTGGCCCGCCCCGCACGCAAGCGGAGCCGTCACCGCGACGGTCCACGTCCCCGGTTCGAAATCGGTCACCAACCGGGCGTTGGTCCTTGCCGCGCTGGCCGCCGAGCCCGGCTGGCTGCGCCGCCCGCTGCGCTCCCGCGACACCCTGCTGATGGCGGGCGCGCTGCGCGCGATGGGCGTCGGCATCGAGGAGACGGTCTCCTCCAGCTCCCCCGTCGCCGGCGGCGCGGGCGCCACCGGAGAGGCGTGGCGGGTGATCCCCTCGGGGCTGCACGGCCCGGCCACGGTCGACGTCGGCAACGCCGGCACGGTCATGCGCTTCCTGCCCCCGGTGGCCGCCCTCGCCGACGGCCCCATCCGCTTCGACGGCGATCCCCGTTCGTACGAGCGCCCCCTGCACGGCGTGATCGACGCGCTGCGCGTGCTCGGCGCCCGCATCGACGACACGGAGGGCAGCCGCGGCGCGCTCCCCCTGATCGTGCACGGCGGCGGCGCCCTGGAGGGCGGCCGGGTCGAGATCGACGCCTCGTCGTCCTCCCAGTTCGTGAGCGCCCTCCTGCTGAGCGGCCCGCGCTTCAACCAGGGCGTGGAGGTACGGCACGTGGGCGGCGCCCTGCCGTCCATGCCGCACATCCGGATGACCGTCGACATGCTGCGCGCCGTCGGCGCCCAGGTGGACACCCCGGAGGCGGGCGGCGAGCCGAACGTGTGGCGGGTGACCCCCGGCGCGCTGCTCGGCCGCGACCTGACCATCGAGCCCGACCTGTCGAACGCCCAGCCGTTCCTCGCCGCGGCCCTGGTCACCGGCGGCACGGTGACGATCCCGGACTGGCCGGCCCGCACCACGCAGCCGGGTGACGCGCTGCGCGAGATCTTCACCGAGATGGGCGGTTCCTGCGAACTGACCGAGCGGGGCCTGGTGTTCACCGGCTCCGGCTCGGTGCACGGCATCGACGTGGACCTGAGCGAGGTCGGCGAGCTCACCCCCGGCATCGCGGCGGTCGCGGCCCTCGCCGACTCGCCCTCGACGCTGCGCGGCGTCGCGCACCTGCGGCTGCACGAGACGGACCGGCTCGCCGCGCTCACCAAGGAGATCAACGAACTGGGCGGCGACGTCACCGAGACCGCCGACGGCCTGCACATCCGGCCGCGCACGCTGCACGGCGGCGTCTTCAGCACCTACGACGACCACCGCATGGCGACCGCGGGCGCGATCATCGGCCTCGCGGTGGAGGGCGTACGGATCGAGAACGTCGCGACGACGGCGAAGACCCTCCCGGACTTCCCCGACCTCTGGACCGGGATGCTCGGGAACTGACGGGCGGATCGAGAACCATGCGCCGCTACGGCAAGAACCCCGACGAGGACGACATCCGCGTCCGCCCCAACCGCAAGGGCAACCGCCCCCGTACCCACATCCGGCCCAAGCACGAGGACGCGGCCGAGGGCATGGTCCTCACCGTCGACCGGGGCCGGCTCACCGTCCTGGTGGACGACCGGATCGTGATGGCCATGAAGGCCCGCGAGCTCGGCCGCAAGGCCGCCGTGGTGGGCGACCGGGTCGCGGTCGTCGGGGACCTGACCGGGAAGAAGGACACGCTCGCGCGGATCGTGCGGATCGCGCAGCGCACGTCGGTGCTGCGGCGCACCGCCGACGACGACGACCCGTACGAGCGGGTGGTCGTCGCCAACGCCGACCAGCTCGCCATCGTCACGGCGCTGGCCGACCCCGAGCCCCGGCCGCGGCTGATCGACCGGTGCGTCGTGGCGGCGTACGACGGCGGTCTGGAGCCGGTGCTGGTGCTGACCAAGTCGGACCTGGCGCCGGCCGACAAGATCCTGGAGACATACGCCACCCTCGACATCCCCTATGTGGTCACCAGCCGCGAGGAGTTCACCGACGGGGCGGAGCTCGCGCGGGTCCACGAGCTGCTCGACGGCAAGGTCACGGCGTTCGTGGGGCACTCGGGGGTCGGCAAGACGACGCTCGTCAACGCGCTCGTCCCCGAGGAGCGGCGGCGTACGACCGGGCACGTCAACGCGGTCACGGGGCGCGGCAGACACACCACCACCTCCGCGCTCGCGCTGCCCCTGGAGGGCTCGGACGGCTGGGTGATCGACACGCCGGGCGTGCGGTCGTTCGGGCTCAACCACGTCGATCCCTCGCGCGTCATCCTCGCCTTCCCGGATCTGGAGCCGGGGACGGCGGAGTGCCCGCGCGGCTGCAGCCACGACGAGAAGGACTGTGCGCTCGACGCCTGGGTGGCCGACGGGCACGCGGATCCGGCGCGGCTGTACTCGCTGCGCAGGCTGCTTGAGGTCCGGGAGCGGCGCGACGGCGACTGACCTCCCCGTTGTTTGCGCCGCGACGGCAAAGGTAAATGCATAATCGCACCAAGCCGGATTCAAGCCAGACGAATCGGCCGCGGATCGTGGACGAGCACGGGAGGCAGGGACATGGCGTGGCTGCTGGTCATCGTGGCCGGGGTTCTGGAGACCGGCTTCGCGGTCTGTCTGAAGCTGTCCCACGGATTCACCCGGCTCTGGCCGACGATCGCGTTCGCCTCCTTCGCGCTCGGCAGCTTCGGCCTGCTGACCCTCGCGCTGCGCAAGCTGGACGTGGGGCCCGCGTACGCGGTGTGGACGGGCATCGGGGCGGCCGGCACGGCGATCTACGGCATGATCTTCCTGGGCGACCTGGTCTCCACGCTCAAGATCGTCTCGATCTCGTTCGTCATCATCGGCGTGATCGGCCTGCAGCTGTCGGGCTCCGCGCACTGAGCGGCCGGCCGGCGCCGGGATCTATCTGACGCCCACCCAGCGCCCGATGGCCCCGCGCACCAGTTCCGCGGGGTCGTCGTCGTTCCCGGCGGGCGCGACGACGTACGACAGGGCGAGGCGGACGGCGCTCTCGCAGGCGAGGGCGAGCTCGGGGTCCCTGGCCCGGCCGCGGCCGCCGAGCGCGAGCACCGCGCGGTCCCGTACCAGCGCGAGCAGTTCCGCGGCGGAGGGCACCCCGGCGTCCGCGCGGCGCTGTGCCGGCACCGGCGAGATGGAGCCCGCGACGCGGCTCGGCGGGGGGAGCCGCTCACCCCAGCAGTCGGTGAGCGCGGCCCGTACCAGCGGATTGGCACGGGCGGCGCGCACGCTCCACGCGGCCACGGCGGCGAGCCGGTCGGCGGGGTCGCGCTCCTCGGCCAGCGCCCGCTCCACGCCGTGCAGATAGCCGTCCGTCTCGCGCCGCAGCAGCGCGCGGGCCAGGCCGTCCTTGCTGCCGAACTCGTTGTAGAGGGTCTGCCGGGAGACCCCGGCGGTCGCCGCGACGTCGACCATGCGCACGCCGGGCCACGGTCGCCGCGCGAGCGCCGTGTACGCCGCGTCCAGTAAGGATTCCCGTGCTGCAGGCATCGTCGCCTCCCCGGGCCCAGAGGGCTCCCGTGCCAGAGTTGACGGGCTCGGCGGCGCTGTCAATAGCTCCGGCGCGCGCAAGGGCGAGCACCCGCCACCCGGCGCTGTGGATCGCGCCGAACGAGATCGATACTGTTCACCCATGCCCGACTACCACGATGATCTGCGTCTCGCCCACGTCCTCGCGGACACCGCCGACGCCGCGACCATGGACCGGTTCAAGGCCCTCGACCTCAAGGTCGAGACCAAGCCGGACATGACGCCGGTGAGCGAGGCCGACAAGGCCGCCGAGGAGCTGATCCGTGGCAACCTCCAACGGGCCAGGCCGCGCGACGCGATCCTCGGCGAGGAGTACGGCGTCGAGGGCACCGGGCCGCGCCGCTGGGTGATCGACCCGATCGACGGCACCAAGAACTACGTGCGCGGCGTGCCCGTCTGGGCCACCCTGATCTCCCTGATGGAGGCGGGTGAGGGCGGCTACCAGCCGGTGGTCGGCGTCGTCTCGGCGCCCGCGCTCGGCCGTCGCTGGTGGGCGGCGAAGGGCGGCGGCGCCTACACGGGGCGCAGCCTGACCTCGGCGACCCGCCTCCAGGTCTCCAAGGTCAACCGCATCCAGGACGCCTCCTTCGCGTACTCCTCGCTCACCGGCTGGGAGGAGAAGGGGGCGCTCGACGGGTTCCTGGACCTGAGCCGCGCGGTGTGGCGCACGCGCGCGTACGGCGACTTCTGGCCGTACATGATGGTCGCCGAGGGCTCGGTCGACATCTGCGCGGAGCCGGAGCTCTCGCTCTGGGACATGGCGGCGACCGCGATCGTGGTGACGGAGGCGGGCGGCCGCTTCACCGGCCTGGACGGCAGGCCCGGCCCGCACAGCGGCAACGCGGCGGCCTCGAACGGCCTGCTTCACGACGAGCTGCTCGGGTACGTCAACCAGCGTTACTGAGGCGCGGGTACGTCGACCAACCCCCTGACGGGCCGTCCGGCCCCCTCCGCGGGGCGCGAGTTCGTCTCCACGCGCCCCGAACTGACCGCACGCGCCCCCTTGCTGGCCTCCGGCCGGGCTGCGACTCTATGAGTCCCCCCACTTGTGAACTTGTGAATCCGTTCTCACAGGCCGGTAGCGGAGGCAATCCTTCGCCCTCCGGGAGACCGCGGTTTCACCAAGGAGGTGGCTCACGCCCATGCTCGTCCGCGACGCCATGACCTCGATGGTCCTCACCATCGGCCCCGCCCACACACTCCGCCAGGCGGCCCGGCTGATGTCGGCGCGCCGCGTCGGCGCCGCAGTCGTCCTCGACCCCGACACCTGCGGAGTCGGCATCCTGACCGAACGCGACATCCTCGTCTCGCTGGGCCTCGACCAGGACCCGGACAAGGAGACCGCCGGCACCCACACCACGACGGACGTCGTCTTCGCCTGCCCCTCGTGGACCCTGGAGGACGCCGCGGACGCCATGTCGCACGGCGGCTTCCGGCACCTGATCGTGATGGACGGCAACGAACCGACCGGAATCGTCTCGGTCCGCGACATCATCCGCTGCTGGGCCCCGGTGCGGCGCGCCGCGACCGCGGTGGGCTGACCGCCGCTGAACACGGCGACGGGCCGGACCCCCGAAGGGATCCGGCCCGTCGCTCATCCACGACAAGTGGCAGGTCAGCCGCGCAGGGCCTGGACCGCGACCTCCAGCCGCTTGCCGAAGTCACCGTCGGCCTGACGGAAGTTGTCGATCGCGCGCTCGGCGATCTCCTCGCGCGAGACCTTGGAGATGAAGCCCGCCAGGTTGCCGATCAGGCGGTCCTTCTCGTCCTCGGTCATCAGGCGGTAGAGGTTGCCCGCCTGCACGAAGTCGTTGTCCTCGGCGTGCCGGACGGCCGGGTGGTTGCCGGTGGCGCCGGTGAGCGGGACGGGCTGCCACAGCGGCCGGTCCGTCTGGTGCGGGCCGCCGAAGCTGTTCGGCTCGTAGTTCTTCGCGCCCTTGTGGCGGCCGTCGTACAGGAAGCCGTCACGCGAGTTGGTGCGCGCCTCGGTGGCGTGCGGGCGGTTCACCGGCAGGTGGTCGGCGTTGATGCCGACGCGGTAGCGGTGGGCGTCGCCGTACGCGAAGAGGCGGCCCTGGAGCATCTTGTCGGGGGACGGGCCGATGCCCGGCACGAAGTGCGCGGGGCTGAAGATGGCCTGCTCGACCTCGGCGAAGATGTTCTCCGGGTTGCGGTTGAGCTCCAGCTTGCCGATCTCGATCGGCGGGTAGTCCGCGTGCGGCCACACCTTGGTGAGGTCGAACGGGTTGAAGCGGTACTCCGCCGCCTCGGCCGCCGGCATGATCTGCACCTGCACGGTCCAGGACGGGTACTCGCCGCGCTCGATGGCCTCGCGCAGGTCGCGCTGGTGGGAGTCGGGGTCCTCACCGGCGAGCTTGTCGGCCTCGGCCTGGGTGAGGTTCTGGATGCCCTGGTCGGTCTTGAAGTGGTACTTGACCCAGAAGACCTCGCCGGCCTCGTTGTTCCACTGGAAGGTGTGCGAGCCGAAGCCGTCCATGTGGCGGTACGAGGCGGGGATGCCGCGGTCGCCGAAGAGCCAGGTCACCTGGTGGGTGCTCTCCGGGCTGAGGCCCCAGAAGTCCCAGACGTTGTCCGCCTCGGTCGAGCCCGTGTAGGGGTCGCGCTTCTGGGTGTGGATGAAGTCGGGGAACTTGATGGCGTCCCTGATGAAGAACACCGGGGTGTTGTTGCCGACGAGGTCGTAGTTGCCCTCTTCGGTGTAGAACTTCAGCGCCCAGCCGCGCGGGTCACGCACCGCGTCGGCCGCGCCGAGGTTGCCGGCCACGGTGGAGAAGCGCAGGAACGTCTCGGTCTGCTTGCCGACCTCGGAGAGGAACTTCGCGCGGGTCCACTGCGAGACGTCCCGGGTCAGCGTGAAGGTGCCGTACGCGCCGGCGCCCCGTGCGTGCACGATCCGCTCCGGGATCCGCTCGCGGTTGAAGTGGGCGAGCTTCTCCAGCAGCAGCTGGTCCTGGACCAGAACGGGACCGTCGACGCCCGCGGTCTCGCTGTTCTGGTTGTCGGCGACCGGAGCCCCGGCCTCCGTGGTGAGCGGTCCCTGCGTCACGTGCGCCTCCTGCGTCATTCCTGCAAGTCCTGTCCTTGGACGTTGTTCGTACTCGATCCTACGATAGACTTTGTCTAAGTCAAGCGACGATCCAAAGTCACACCTGTTCGGAACTGACTCCCTCGCCTGTTAGGCTGGCCCTCATGAGTGACCTGTTGGAACGACTGCGCGGACGTGGCTGGCGCATGACCGCACAGCGGCGCGTCGTGGCCGAGGTCCTCGACGGGGACCACGTCCACCTCACCGCGGACGAGGTGCACGCCCGCGCCGCGGACAAGCTGCCCGAGATCTCCCGGGCCACCGTCTACAACACCCTGGGCGAGCTGGTGAGCCTCGGCGAGATCCTCGAGGTCTCGACCGACCGCCGCGCCAAGCGGTACGACCCGAACGCCCACCGCCCCCACCAGCACCTGGTCTGCGCCCGCTGCGGCGCCATCCGCGACGTGCACCCCACGGGCAACCCGCTGGCGACCCTCCCCGACTCGGAGCGCTTCGGCTTCACGGTCGAGGACGTGGAGGTCACCTACCGCGGCGTCTGCCCGAACTGCGCGGCGGCGTAAGCACTTCCTCGTACGTCACGAAGGGGCCCGGCACCGCTCTCGGCGCCGGGCCCCTTCGGCGTGCCCCCGGCCCCGGCGGATCTCGGCCACGGCGCACCCCTTCCAAGATCTGACGCACCGTCATATTCTCTGCGGCGCCCGCCGTCCGCCTGCCCTCCGCAAGGAGAAGCCGTGGAAGCTCCGCACCCGCCCCACCCCAAACTCCGCGCCCGCGCGTTGACCAGAACCTTCGGCCGAGCCACCGGGGCGGTGCACGCCCTCGGCCCCGTCGACCTGGACGTCGCCCCCGGCGAGTTCACCTGCGTCGTCGGCCCCTCGGGCTGCGGCAAGTCGACCCTGCTGAAGATCGCCGCGGGGCTGCTGCGCCCCAGCGCCGGTGAGCTGACCATCCGTACCACCGCACGGCGGCCGGTCGCGATGATCTTCCAGGACTACGGCATCTACGACTGGAAGACCGTCCAGGCCAACGTCCGGTTCGGCCTCGACATCCAGCGCGTCCCGCGCCGCGAGGCCGACGCGCGGGCCACCGAGTGGCTGGCCCGCATGGGTCTCGCGGAGTTCGCCGGCGCCTACCCCGCCACCCTCTCCGGCGGCATGCGGCAGCGCGTGGCCATCGCCCGCGCGCTGGCCGTGGAGCCCGAGATCCTGCTGATGGACGAGCCGTTCGCGGCCCTCGACGCCCAGCTGCGCGTCATCCTCCAGGATGAGCTGCTCGCCCTCACCCAGACCACCCGCACCACGACCCTGTTCATCACGCACAGCCTCGAAGAGGCGATCGTGCTCGGCGACCGGGTCCTGGTGATGTCGGCCAGGCCCGGCCGCGTCATCGCCGAGCGTCGCCCGCCCTTCCCGCGCCCCCGCAGCGGAGACGTCCGCGCGAGCTCCGAATTCACCGCGCTGAAGAGCGAGCTGTGGGACCTGCTGCGGGACGAGGTCGGCACCGAGGCCGCGGCATGACCACCGCCACCGGCAAGAGCCCGGCCCCGCGCCCCGGCACGAACCCGCCCGCGCAGGAAGAGGTGCTGGTCAGGAGGCCGGGACCGCAGGAGCTGCACCCGGTGCGCACCCATCGCCGCCGCCGCGCCCTTGAGCTGTCGCTCGCCGTCGGCGTGCCCGTCGCCCTGATCCTGCTGTGGCAGCTCGCCGCCGTGAGCGGCTGGATCGACGACCGCGTCTATCCGGCGCCGCAGACGATCCTCGAGGACGGCTGGCACCGCGCGGCCGACGGCGACCTGTGGCCGGACGTGTGGGCCACCCTGAAGCGGGTGCTCGCGGGGTACGCGATCGGCACGGTCGCCGGATACGCGCTCGGCCTCCTGATGGGCTCGCTCTCCGTCGTGCGCGCCGCCCTGGAACCCACTCTCGACGCCCTGTACGTCGTCCCGAAGCTGGCGCTGCTGCCCGTCTTCCTGAACATGTTCGGCCTCGGCGAGGGCCCGCAGATCGCGCTCGTCGCCGCCACGGTCTTCTTCTTCGTCTGGATATCGACGATGGCGGCGGTCCTCACCGTACCCTCCGGCCACCGCGACGCAGGACAGGTCTTCGGCGCCTCGCCCTGGCAGATGTTCCGCCACGTCCTGCTGCCCGCCTCGCTGCCCGCCGTCCTGGTCGGCGCGCGGATCGCGGCGGGCGTCGCGGTCCTGGTCATCGTCGCCTCGGAGCAGATCGCCGCGGCGGACGGCCTCGGCCACCTGATCTTCGACTCGCGCGCGCTCTTCCAGAACGACGTGATGTTCGTCGGCATCGTCTGTGTCGCGGTGCTCGGCGTCGTCTTCTCCGAACTGGTGCGGATCGCGGGCCGGTTGCTCACCCCGTGGGCCCCGCGCGACCGCGGCCGCGGCCAGTCATGACCCGAACCGATGTACGGAGCCGAGTACTCGGAGGCACCATGCGCATCCGCACCACCGTCCGCACCACCGCACTCCCCCTGCTCATGGCGGGCGCCCTGCTCGCCGCCGGCTGCGCCAAGGAGGACGACGAGGCGCCGCCCTCCCCCGGCAAACCCCGCACGGTCACCTCCGTCTCCGGCTGCGGAAAGGGCAGTTGGACCGACCCCGCCGACCTGACGCCCGACCGCGCCCCGGCCCGCTGCGCCCCGCGCACCCCCGCCCCCAGACCGCTCGCCAAGGAGCGCAGCCTGACCATCGCGACCGGCACCCTGAGCGCCGAGTACGTCGCACCGCTCCAGATGGCGCTGGAGAAGGGGGAGTTCAAGAAGGAGGGCCTGAACGTCGACCTCAAGGTGCTGCCCACCCCCGACGCTCTGCCGCTCCTCGCCAAGGGCGACATCGACGCCCAGTGGGCGGCCCCCGAGGCCGCCGTGATGAACGGCATCACCAGCGGGTTCGACATCAAGTGGACGGCCGGCAACTTCTCCCCGGGCCCCCACTCCAAGAGCGGCCTCTGGGTACGCCTGAAGAAGGACGAGACGGCCGCCCACATCCCGATGGCCGGCCGCACGCTCGGCACGATGATCGGCAAGGGATCCGTCATCGCGTACCCCATGAACCGCGCCCTGAAGCAGCACGGCGGCGGCCTCGACGAGATCACGTTCCAGCAGCTGGGCTCGGCGGACGTGCTCACCGCGCTGCGGAACGGCGGCACCGACGCGGCCTGGCTGCTCGACCCGGTCTGGCGCAAGGTCGACGGCGACAAGAAGTACGCGTTCCTGGGCGGCCAGCCCCGCGGTGAGCCGCTCGGCGGCCTCCTCTTCGGCCCGAACCTGCTGAAGAAGGACCCGGACGCCGGCGTCGCGCTGCTGCGCGCGTACATCCGGACGGTGAACACCTACTTCGCCGGCGACTACAAGGCCGACCAGGCCTTCGCACAGGAGCTCGCCGAGCTGCTCAAGACGGACGAGGACGTGCTGCGCTCCACGCCGTCGCTGCGCATGGACTGGGAGATCCGCGCGGGCACGACGGACCGGCTGCAGGACGCGTACCGCGCGGCGGGCGTCTCGGAGGGCGCCAAGGTCCCGGAGAGCAAGGCGGTGGACCGCGCGCTGTACGAGGAGGCGGTCGGGCACAGATGAGCGGTCGGGCACAAATGAATCGAGGGCCGGAAGCTTGTCGGCTTCCGGCCCTCGACCGTCAGTAGCGGGGACAGGATTTGAACCTGCGACCTCTGGGTTATGAGCCCAGCGAGCTACCGAGCTGCTCCACCCCGCGTCGGTGAACACAACACTACGTCAGGGCTTCGACCAGCGCAAATCTGTTCCCCGAAGCCCCGGAAGCCCCGAAGCCCCGAAGACCCGAAGACCCGGGGCGGGGCGGCCGCGGTGCGCCCGCAGCTACGCGGAGAGCTCCTGCCGCAGCGCCTCCCGCAGCCGCCCGGCCCGCTCGGAGACCTCCGCGGGCCCGAGCTCCACCGCCCGCGAGGCCCACCGCTGCCCCTGCGCCAGCTGCCCGCGCCGGGCGTAGAGCAGGGCGAGCCGGAGCGCGGCCCGTCCGTGGCCCGCGTCGGCGGCCCGGGTCCACCACAGCGCCGCCTCGGGCTCGCTGCCCTCGCGGGCCAGGAGCAGGCCGAGGTTGAACGCGCCGTTGCGGCTGCCGGCCTCCGCGGCCTTGCGGTACCAGCGCGCGGCCTCGACCACGTCGCCCCGGCCCGACGCCAGCATGCCGACCCGGACCTGGGCCCGCCGGTGCCCGAGCTCGGCGGCCCGCTCGTACCACTCCTCGCACTCGGACTTCTCCGCCGCGGGCTCGCCGAGCGCGGGCGGGGCCTCCGCCGGGCGCCGCGCGTCGAGCACCGTGCCGAGCCGGTACGCCGCCTCGGCGCTGCCGCCGCCCGCCGCGCACCGCAGATACCGCTCGGCCTCCTGGTCGTCGCCGGCGCGCAGCCGCGCGGTGCCGACCTGGAGCGCGGCGTCGGTGTGCCCGGCCGAGGCGGCGCGCTCGTACCACCGCAGGGCGTTGGGCTCGTCGCCGCGGCTCGCGTACAGGATCCCGAGGTTGAACGCCGCGTCGACGCTGCCGGCCTCCGCGGCCTTGGAGAACCACGGCTCGGCCCCGGCCGCGTCGCCGCCCTGGAGCAGCAGCACGGCGAGCGCGTTGGCGGCCTCGCGGTGGCCCGCGTAGGCGGCGCGGCGGTACCACTGGTCGGCCTGTGCGGTGCGGTCCTGCTCGGCGCAGAGCAGGCCGAGGTTGTACGCGCCGTTCACGTCGCCCGCGTCCATCGCGGCGCGGTACCAGCGCTCGGCGGTCTGGGTCTCGCCCCGCTCGGCGTGCAGCGCGCCGAGCGCGTTCGCGGCGTTCCCGTCGCCGTCCTGGGCCGCCTTGAGCCACCACACGGCGGCGCTCTCCTCATCGCCCGCGTCCCGCAGCAGGAAGCCGAGCGCGCAGGCCGCGCGGGCCTCCCCGTCCTTGGCGGAGTTGAGGTACCAGCGGCCGGCCTCCTTGAGCTCGCCGCGCTGCTCCAGGATCGCGCCGAGGTGCAGCGCGGCCCTGCGGTGACCGCGGGCGGCCGCCTGGCGGTACCACTGTTCGGCCTCGTCGGCGGGCGTGCGCGCGGTGTCGTCGGCGTGGTCCGCGCGCGCGGGGCGCTCGCCGCGCTCCGCGGTGGCGCGCCGGTCGAGCGCGCGGGCCAGGCGGTAGGCGGCCTCGCGGTGGCCGCGCTCGGCGGCGACGCGCAACCAGCGCTCGGCGCCGACGTCCCCGCGGTGCTCCAGGAGGTCGGCGAGCGCGTACGCCCCCAGGGTGTGGCCGTCCTCGGCGGACTGGCGCAGCCAGTACTCGGCGGCGGGCTCGTCGCCGCGCTCGCGGTGGTGGCGGCCGAGCGCGTGCGCGGCCGCGGCGGAGCCTGCGACGGCGGCGACCCGCCACCATCCGGCCGCCTCGTCGGCGTAACCGCGCTGGTGGAGCAGGACGCCGAGGTTGTTGGCCGCGGCGCGGTCGCCCTCGGCGGTCGCGGCGCGCAGCAAGGACTCGGCCCCGTCGAGATCACCGCGGCGCAACAGAAGGCTTCCGAGGACGCTCATCGCGTCCACGTCGCCGGCCTCGGCGGCCAGCCGATGGCGCATCTCCTCGGCGGCCGCCCCGGGATCCTCCCGGTCGGCCGACTGCACAAACCGCCCTCTCTCCAACAGAGTTGCCTTGTCCCCCATAACGTCCATCGTCGCACCACCTGCAACCTGGGTACACCTGGTATACCGCAGCCAGTGAGGTCACTTCAGCGTTTTGTCGACATGCCCACAGAGAGATAAGTCAAACACAGATCCCCCAACTCTCCCCCGACCACGCGCCGTTCGCACGAGATGGCATAGGACACCCGCACACGACCGGCACCGGCCCCCGCACGGGTCCCCCACACACGACGAAGGCCCGGATCCGTAAGGATCCGGGCCTTCACCTTGCAGTAGCGGGGACAGGATTTGAACCTGCGACCTCTGGGTTATGAGCCCAGCGAGCTACCGAGCTGCTCCACCCCGCGCCGTTGTGTACAAACCGTACCACGGCGCGAGGGGGCCGCCCGACCGGCCGCTAGCCGGTGCTGTCCGCCGCCTTGTCGCCGTCCTTGTCGCCGTCCTTGGCGGAGGATTTGTCGGCGCCCTTGTCGGAGGCCTTGGCGCCGTTCTTGCCGGTGTCCTTCTCGGCGTCACCGGCCTTCTTGTCGCCGGCCTTGGCGGAGGCCTTCTCGGCCCGCTCCAGCGCCTCCTGGAGCCGCTCCTGCGCCTCGCCGTACGCCTTCCAGTCGCCCTTCTTCATGGCCGTCTCGCCGTCCTCGAACGCCTCCTGCGCGTCGTCGAGCGCGGCCTGGACCGTCGGGTCGCTGGTCTTCGGCGGCTTGGTCGGCTCGTCCTCGCCCGGTGGCTTGGTGGACCCGTCGGCGTTGAAGACCGCGTTGAGGCCCTCGCCGAGGGTGTCCGAGAACGCCGTCTCCGTGCCGTACGACACGGCCACCTTCTTCAGGAGCGGATACGCCGACTTGCGTCCTTGTACGTAGACGGGCTCGACGTACAAGAAGCCGTCGTCCAGCGGCACGGTCAGCAGATTGCCGTAGAGGACGTCGGAGTCGGCGCCCTTCATGTCCCGGACGAAGTTGCCGACCTCCGTCATGGAGTTCAGCTTGTTCTGGACCTGTTCGGGTCCGTCGACGTCGCCCTGGACTCTGAGCAGCTGCATCTTGCCGTAGTTCTTGCTTCTGGCGTCGGCGTCGACCGTCATGAACGCCCGTAGGTTGGGCCGCTCGCTGGGCGTGAACGTCGTCGTCAGGGAGAACTGCTGCTGCGTCTGGCCCGGCGACTTCAGGGACAGGTAGTACGGCGGGACCGCGCTGTCGTCCTTCTTCGTCGGATCGTTCGGCACCTGCCAGGCGTCACTCGCGTTGTAGAACTGGCCCGGGTCCGTGACGTGGTACTTCGTCAGGAGCTCGCGCTGGACCTTGAACATGTCCTGCGGGTAGCGCAGGTGGTCCATCAGCTTCGGCGGGATCTCGCTCTTGTCCTTGACGGTGCCCGGGAACGCCTTCTTCCAGGTCTTCAGGACCGGGTCCTTGTCGTCCCAGGTGTAGAGCTTGACGTCACCGGTGTACGCGTCGACGGTCGCCTTCACCGAGTTCCGGATGTAGTTGACCTGGTTCTGCTGGGCGATCACCGTGCGCTGGCTGTCCGCCTGCGACAGGGAGTCGGCCGTGGTGTCGCCGAGCGTCGTCCGCGAGGCGTACGGATAGCCGTTGCTGGTGGTGTAGGCGTCGACCACCCACTGGATGCGGCCGTCCACCACCGTCGGATAGACGTCGCCGTCGATGGTCAGCCAGGGCGCCACCGCCTCGACGCGCTCCTTGGGCGTGCGGTTGTACAGGATCCGCGAACCGTCGCCGATGGCGCCGGAGTAGAGGATCTGCGGCTCTCCGAAGGAGACCGCGTACGCCGCGCGGTTGATCGGGTTGGAGAGGTTGACCCCGCTCTTGCCCTGGTAGCTGTAGGTCTTCTGACCGCCGCCGTTCTCCTCGTAGTCGAGCTCCTTCTGGGGCCCGCCGACGATCGAGTACTGGCTGGTCTTCTCGCCGTAGTAGATCCGCTGCTCGTACTCACCGAGGGTGCCGCTGGTGGGCAGGCCGGACTCGGTGAACGCCGGGGCGCCCTTGGATCCCGGCTTCGTCTCGGTGCCCTTGGCGGCGACCATGCCGTAACCGTGGGTGTAGGCGAAGTGGTCGTTGATCCAGTTGCGCTTGTCGAGCTTGTTCACGTCGATCTCGCGCAGGCCGACGATGGTGTCCTGGCCGTTGTAGCGGTCCACGTCCAGCGTCCGCGGGAACTGGTAGTAGCTGCGCTCCTGCTCCAGCTGCTGGAAGGTGGGCGAGACGATGTTCGGGTCGTTCAGCCGGTAGTTGGCCGCCGTGTCCGCGTTGTCGCGCTTCTTCTTGGGGTCCTCGTCGACCTTGCCCGCGCCCTTGTACTCCTGGGGCTTCACGCCGTTGATGCCGTAGGCGTTCCGGGTGGCCTCGATGTTCTTCTCGATGTACGGGGCTTCCTTGGCCTGCTCGTTCGGCTGGACCTGGAACTTCTGGACGATCGCGGGGTAGAGCCCGCCGATGAGGATCGCCGAGAGCACCATCAGGCCGAAGCCGATGACGGGCAGCTGCCAGGTGCGCCGCCAGAGCGTCGCGAAGAAGAGGATGGCGCAGATGACGGCGATGCAGAACAGGATCGTCTTCGCCGGCAGGTACGCGTTCGCGTCCACGTAGCGAAGGCCGGTCCAGTTGCCCGTCGCCTTGAAGTCACTGGACTTCACCGCGAGGCCGTACCGGTCGAGCCAGTACGCGACGGCCTTCAGCGACACGAAGACACCGAGCAGCACCGAGAGGTGGCCGGTGGCCGCGCCGGTCGCGCGCGCGCCGGGGCTGGTGATGCGCAGCCCGCCGTACAGGTAGTGCGTCAGGGCGGCGGCGACCAGGGAGAGCACCGTGGCCGCGAAGCCGAAGCCGAGCAGGAAGCGGTACCAGGGAAGGTCGAACGCGAAGAACGACACGTCCATGTGGAACTGGGGGTCCTTCTGGCCGAAGGACACGCCGTTGACCCACAGGAGCCAGGTGCGCCACTGCCCCGCCGCGGACGCACCCGCGATCAGCCCCACCAGAGCGGTGATCCCGATGAGGAGCCACTTCTTGTACGGGGCGATGCCCATGCGGTACCGGTCGAGGCTCTGCTGCTCCATCGACATGGCGCTCAGCGGCGGGCGCAGCCGGTGCGCCAGCCAGATGTTCACGCCGACCGCGGCCGCCATGAGGAGGCCGAAGACGAAGAACAGGCCGATCTTGGTCCACAGGGTCGTCGTGAAGACCGATGAGTAGTTGACCGAGCGGTACCAGAGCCAGTCCGTCCAGAAGCCCGAGAACATGACGAAGGCCATCGCCAGGACGGCGAGGACCCCCAGTGTCATGAGCAGGGTCCGGACACGCCGGGAGGGTCGGCCCACTCTGATCCGTGGCCCCGTCGGGCCTCCGCCGCGGTCCGGCATCTGGAAAGCCAAGGTGCGCACCTCGAAGTTCGCTGTTGATTCGTGTTGGTCCGTCAGGCCCCCGAGATCGCGGACCCACACCTATGCAACTTACCTACGCTTTACTCGGTTCCCGTTTCTCGGGACTAACGAGGCAGGATTGTGACCATGTCCAACACTCCCATGGCAGCGAGCCCCCTCACACGGGCGGTACTCGAGATCGACGAGTACGTATCCGGCCTCGGCTGGGACCGGCCCGCCCGCCTCTTCGCGCTGGTCGACACGGCGCGTCTGCGCACCCAGGAACCCGGCCTCGCCTCCCAGCTCGGCCTCGACGACGGCGTGGAGCACGCCGGTCTCACCCCCATCGAGCAGGAGGAGATCCCCGCCGACAAGCCGCTGGACGAGTTCCTCGGCACCATCGCCTGGCCGGACGCGGTGGCCGGCTGCGCGCTCACGGTGGAGCGGCTGATGCTGCCGCCGTCCGCCGAGACGTCCGTCCCTGAGGGCCTCAGCGAGGCGCAGCTCGCGAAGTGGGTGGCCGAGCATCCGGACCGCCAGGAGGTCCGGATGACCGTCGCGGTGCTCCGCGACGGCGCGCGCGAGTCCGCGCTGCGGCTGCGCGAGAAGGACTCGCCGACCGAGGTCCTCACGGGTTCGGCGCTGGTGCCGGGTCTCGCGGAGGCGCTGGCGGCGACGTTCGCCTAGGTACTCGCCCAGCCGTACGTCGCGGCGGGTCTTGTTCGTTCTGTACGCGGGTGGGGTACTCCCACCCGCGTACAGCTGTCCGCGCGGGTCGTCCGTGCGGATCTCTGCCCGGGTGCCCGGGTGCCCGGGTGCCCGGGTGCCAGGAAGCCTAGGAAGCGGTGCACTTCGGCAGGTCGGCGGTGTCGTCCTCGCGGATCTTCTTCAGGGACTTCACCGCGTCGGCGATGGTGTTCACCTTGACGAGCTTCAGCCCGTCGGGCACGTCCTTCGCGGCGGCCGCGCAGTTGTCCTTCGGGGTGAGGAAGTACTCCGCGCCCTTGTTGCGCGCGCCGACGGTCTTCATCTCGATGCCGCCGATCGGGCCGACCTTGCCGTCGTCCTCGATGGTGCCGGTGCCGGCCACGAAGTTGCCGCCGGTGAGGTCGTCCGGGGTCAGCTTGTCGACGATGCCGAGGGCGAACATCAGTCCGGCGCTGGGACCGCCCACGTCCGCCAGCTTGATGTCGATGGTGAACGGGAAGGTGTGGTCGGTGCCCGCCTTGATGCCGACGACCGCGCGGTCGGAGCCGCGCTGCGCCGCCTTCGTCGTGATCTTGACGTCCTGGGTCTTCGTGGCTTCCTTGCCGGCCTTCTCGGCCGCGGCCGCCTCCTTGACGGGGACGACGCTGAAGGTGACGGGCTCGCCGGGCTTGTGCCGGGTGACGAGCTTCGCGACGTCCTCCATGGCCTTGACGGGCTTGCCGTCGACCTTCCTGATGACGTCGCCCGCGTGCAGCTTGCCCTCGGCCGGGTCACCCTTGAAGACCGTGGAGACGATGACCTGGGACTTCACCGGGAGCTTGAGCTCCCTGAGGGCCGCGACCTTGGCGCTCTCCTGGGACTGGCTGAACTCCTCGGCGTTCTCCTGGGAGGACTGCTGCTCGGTCTTGCCGTCCGGGTAGAGCGTCTCGTGCGGCACCACGATGCTGTCGTGCGCCAGCCAGCCGTACACGGCCTCCGCGAGGTTCATGTTGTAGTCGGCGCTGGTGACCCTGACCGTCGTCATGTTGAGGTTGCCGGTCGTGGGGTACGTCTTGTGCCCGGAGATCTGCAGAACCGGTTCGCCGTCGTGATCGCCGAGGGTGTTCACCGTGGGGCCGGGGGACATCTCGGAGTACGGCACTTTGATGAGCACTCCGGCGCAGAGCAGCGCGATCAGCATCAGGGTGGAGGCGAGCATCGTCGCGGTGCGGCGTGGCATGGAACGACAGTACGGGACCTGCCTGTGGGAGCACCCCCGGGGCCGGTCCGTACGGGGCTGCGCGGCGGCGCCGGAGAGTCGGGGCGCTGCTGCGTCCCGCTCTGCGTTCCGCTCTATGTTCCGCTCTACGTTCCGCTCTACGTTCCGGTGTGCGACTTCTCCCTGATGGCGTGGGACTCATCGGCCGCGGCGGTCGCGGCTGCGGCGGTGTCGGTGTTCGTGGGGGTGTGCGGTTCGTCGACGCCCGCGCGCGGGACGTCGACGACGTCCTGGGGTGCGGCGGCCTCGTGGTTTGCCGCGGCCTCTTGGGGCCGCTCGGGCACCCCTCGGGTCTTCTCCATCGCCTCGCGGAACGCGGCGTAGCCGTTGAGCTCGGAGGTGTCGCCCGTACGTCCGGACTTCCGGTTGCGCGCGGCCCAGCTGCCCCACAGCCCCGCCCCGACGGCTGCCAGGAGCGGAATCAGCAACCAGGCAAGTGATGCCATGTCGACCTCCCGACCCCATGATCCACCGCAACTGACTGATCAGCAGATTAACCATCTGCAGGGTCAACGCTTACGGCAGGGGTCGAGTTACGCAACCGGAGCCACTCGGACCAAATGGGTCACCCCGGCCTCGGCAGAGGCCCGCCGTCCCGGCCGTCACTCCCCCGCGCGTGTCAACAGGCGCCGACCCACTCTTCCTTGCCGTCGGAGAAGCGCTGGTGCTTCCAGATCGGCACCTCGTGCTTGAGGTCGTCGATCAGCTGGCGGCAGGCGTCGAAGGCCTCCGCGCGGTGCGGGCAGGAGACGGCCACGACCACCGCGAGATCGCCGACGGCGAGGTCACCGATCCGGTGGACGGCGGCCAAGGCGCGCACCGGGTACTGGGCGACGACCTTCTCGGCCACCCGGCGCATCTCGGCCTCGGCGCTGGGGTGGGTCGAGTAGCCCAGCTCGTCGACGTCCGCACCGCTGTCGTGGTTGCGCACGGTGCCCACGAAGAGCGCGGTGCCGCCCGCCGCGTCGTCGCCGACGGCCCGGAAGACCTCGTCCAGGGAGAGCGGGGTGTCGCGGATCGCGAGCAGCCGGATCGGGTCCTGCGCGGCCTGCTCGCCGGGGTGGTCCATCGTGGTGCGTGCCATGCGGCCATGGTGCCGCACGCCACCGTCATCACGGAATAGACCTTTCGCCCGGCACGCGCGCGTGTCGCGTTGGAGCTCCCTACAGGGGCCCGATCACGACAGGGCCCCCGTCACGACCGGGGCTGGATCACGCGGCCGGAGCGGACCGGCCACGCCGACGCGGCCGCCGGTCAGATCCTCCGGCGGGCCTTGCGCGCCCTGCGGACGACGGCCGCCGCTCCCAGCAGCGCCACCGTCGCACCCGCCGCACCTGCGGCCGTGGCGTCCTTGCGGCCCAGCCGCCGGCCGGCCACGGTGCGCCGCCCGGAGACCTCGTCGAGCAGCTCGGAGAGGACCTCCTCGTTGGTCCACTGCGGGCGCCACCCGGCGTCGTGCAACCGGCTGACACTGACCACCCAGGGGTACATCGTGTACGCGAGGTCGCCGGCCGGGGACGGGGTGAGGCCGATGCGGTGCAGCCGCGCGGCGGCGCCCAGGGCGACCGTCGAGGGCAGCTCCATGCGCCGGATCCCGCTGAGCTCCTCGACCTCCTCCTGCTCCAGCCAGCCGTCACAGCCGACGGCCAGCTCGCCGTCGACCTTCTCCAGGACGGCGTACTCCAGGGCGCTGCACAGGTCCTCGACGTGGCAGAACTGCCAGGCGGGCCGGGAACCCGCCACGACGAGGAGCCGGGGCGACTCGAAGTAGCGGGTCAGGGCCGTGTCCGTGCCACCGACCAGGGTCGCGGGCCGCACGACGGTGACGTTGAGACCGGGGTGCGCGCGGGGCGCCCGGCGGGCGAGGCGCTCGACCTCCAGGAGGTCGCCGACGCCGGTGGCCTCGGCGGTGGCGCGCAGTTCGGCGTCTTCGGAGAGGGGCAGTTCGTTGTCGGACAGCGCCCCGTAGACCATGGCCGAGGTGCACAGCACGACCCGGTGGACGCCCGCGGCGGCAGCAGCGGTCAGGACGGTCTGGGTGCCGCGCACGTTGTAGGCGGTGCGGGCGGCGCCGTCGGTCTCCAGGTCGAGGTCGAGCGCCAGGTGCACCACGACGTCCGCGCCGCGCAGCTTCTCGGCGATGGCCGGGTCCCGGACGTCCAGGATGTGCCACTGCGCCTGCGTGCAGTCGCCGCGGCGCTCGTCGATGGCGATGACCTGCTTGATCTCCTCCGAGGCCGCGAGGCGCTCGGTCAGCAGCGCGCCCACTCCGGAGGCCGCGCCGGTCACGGCGACGACGGGCCCTCGGACGGGCGCCGGGGTTGACGGGTTTCGCGCTGCGCGAACCTGTGGATCTGGGGAACTCACCGGGCGTCTCCAGCGGTTGTCTTCAGTACGTACGCGAATGACGCGTACGTACCAGGTGGCATCCATCCTGCCGCAGGCCACCAGTCGGCGAAGCACCGAGGCCCGATCCCGTCATGGTGTCTACGCTGGGTGGTGTTGTAGGGCAGCCGCCGCCGGCACATTACCGGCGGCCTGACGAGCCGAGGAATCCCGTGAGTGACACCCCATTCGGATTCGGCCTTCCGCCGGAGGAGCCGGAAGACGGCGACGAGGGCAAGAAGAAGGAATCCCCTGGAGAGGGCAGGAGCGGGGGGCAAGGCGCGGGCGGTCCCGCGAACCCGTTCGGTTTCGGGGGGTTCCCGGGGGCGGGCGGCGCCGGCGGCGGTGACAATCCGTTCGCCGCGATGTTCGGCTCGATGAACCCGAACGACCTGGGTGCCGCGTTCCAGCAGCTCGGCCAGATGCTCTCGTACGAGGGCGGCCCGGTGAACTGGGACATGGCCAAGGACATCGCCCGCCAGACCGTCTCCCAGGGCACGGCGGACGGCACCAAGGACGCCAGCGTCGGCCCCGCCGAGCGCTCCGCCGTCGAGGAGGCCGTGCGCCTGGCCGACCTGTGGCTGGACGACGCCACCTCGCTGCCGTCCGGGTCCGGCACGACCGTGGCGTGGAGCCGTGCCGAGTGGGTCGAGGCGACCCTGCCGGTCTGGAAGGAGCTCGTCGACCCCGTCGCCGAGCGTGTCGGCCTGGCCATGGGCGACGTGCTGCCCGAGGAGATGCAGGCCATGGCGGGCCCGCTGATCGGCATGATGCGCTCCATGGGCGGCGCCATGTTCGGCCAGCAGATCGGCCAGGCCGTGGGCGTGCTCGCGGGCGAGGTCGTCGGCTCGACCGACATCGGCCTGCCGCTCGGTCCGTCCGGCAAGGCCGCGCTGCTCCCGGTGAACATCGAGTCCTTCGGCAAGGACCTCGGCGTCGACAAGGACGAGGTGCGGCTCTACCTCGCGCTGCGCGAGGCCGCCCACCAGCGGCTCTTCGCCCACGTGCCGTGGCTGCGCTCGCACCTCTTCGGAGCGGTCGAGGGGTACGCGCGCGGGATCAAGGTCGACACGGCCAAGCTGGAGGACGTGGTCGGCCAGCTCGACCCGCAGAACCCCGAGCAGTTGCAGGAAGCGCTCCAGCAGGGCATGTTCCAGCCGGAGGACACCCCCGCCCAGAAGGCCGCTCTGGCCCGCCTGGAGACGGCTCTCGCGCTCGTCGAGGGCTGGGTGGACGCGGTGGTGCACGCCGCCGCCAAGCCGCGCCTGTCGTCCGCCGACGCCCTCCGGGAGACGCTGCGCCGCCGCCGCGCGACGGGCGGCCCCGCCGAGCAGACGTTCGCCACCCTGATCGGCCTGGAGCTGCGTCCGCGCCGCCTGCGGGACGCCTCGCGCCTGTGGGCCTCGCTCACCGACGCGCGCGGTGTCGACGGCCGCGACGGGCTGTGGGAGCACCCGGACATGCTGCCGACCGCCTCGGACCTGGACGACCCGGACGGCTTCGTCCACCGCGAGCAGATGGACTTCTCCGAGCTGGACAAGATGCTCGGCGAGGCGGCGGGCGGCGGTGCCGCGAAGCCGGACCTCACCAAGGACGAGGCCGACGAGACCGACGAGTCCGACGAGGACAAGGGCGAAGACGGCAAGTGAGTCTGTACGACGACACGGTCCTCGCGCTCAAGGGGTACGAGGACCAGCCCGAGCTGCGCCAGGCCTACCTGGACCACTTGGCAGCGCATGGTGACGACGGCATGTGGAAGTCCTGCACGGACGGCCATGTGACGGCGAGCGCGCTGGTGGTGGACCCGTCACGCGGACGCGTCCTGCTGACCCTCCACAAGAAGCTGCGGATGTGGCTCCAGATGGGCGGTCACTGCGAGCCGGGCGACGCGACGCTCGCCGCGGCGGCGCTGCGCGAGGCCACGGAGGAGTCCGGCGTGCCCGGCTTGACGCTGCTCGCGGGCGGCCCCGTCCGCCTGGACCGGCACCCGATCCCGGGCCCGTGCACGCAGCACCTGGACGTGCAGTACGCCGCCCTCGCCCCGGCCGACGCCATCGAGGCGATCAGCGACGAGTCGCTGGACCTGCGCTGGTTCGCCTACGACGAGGTGGCGACGGTGGCGGACGAGTCGGTGGTACGGCTCGTGGCGGCGACGAGGGCACGCCTCTAGCGGGGGGCGCCCCTGAAAGGGGCGCGGGGAACTGCGCGACCAGCCATAGCCGGCCCGCAGTTCCCCGCGACCTGTCCGCTGCTTCACCGAAGCGTGAGCGCTCAGCTCCAGACGTTGCCCTGGTTCGCCCCCCGGGCGCCCTGCTGGCCCATCCCGAACTGCGCCTGGGCGCCCCGCCCGATGACCGCGTGCTGCGGCGGCAGCATCTCGCTGGGCTGGACGAGGGCGTAACCCTGTCCCATGAAGCTGAGCTCCCAGCCCTCGCCGGTGTTGCCGCGGCGCCGCCAGACGCCCGAGGAGTGGGTCTGGGCCTGCATCTGGACGCGCAGGCCGTTGGACCAGGCGACGATCGCGTCGGCGTCGGCGTTGACGTACTGCTCCGGCGTGACCTGCAGCATCAGCGGCTGGCCCGACGTCATCAGGGCGACCTTGCCGCGCCCGGTAATGTTGAGCTGGTACTTGCCGGAGCCGGAGATGCCGTACTGGCTGTCCACGGCGATGACCTGGTGGGTCAGCGACGAGTCCATCGCGAGGACGTAGCTGCTGTCCACGGTCAGGCCGTCCTGCTCGATGTCCACCACGTGGATGTACTGCGCGAGGTTGGCCAGGTAGACCGTGCCCTGACCGTGGCAGCGCATCAGGTCGAGGCCCTCACCGGTGTACGCGCGGGCGCGCTGGTTGCCCCGGCTCTGGTACTCGGCGTCGAACTCCATCAGCCCCTGGTAGGCGACCATCGCGCCCTTGCGGGCCAGGACGTCGTCGTGGCCCTCCAGGGCGACCCGCAGCATCTGCGGGTTCTGGACGGAGTAACGCTCCTGCGTCTGCTGTTCGGCGTGCGCGAAAAGTGGGCTCTGCATGGTGTGTTGCTCCCCCTCAGCCCCGTGCTCGGAGGCGGTCGGTGCTGTCCTCACTGGGCTGTACGACGACGATGCCTTGTCCGGAGAAACCCATCTGGTAGGCCTCGCCACTGCCGCGCCCGATGAGAGAGCCGGCCTTGAAGCTGCGCTTGCCCTTCACCTTGAGGTTCGGGGACCAGGCGATCAGGGCGTCCGGGTCGACGTACGTCTCGTCCTCGCCGCTGCCGCAGTCGACGACGATCGGGGTGCCGCGGGAGGTCAGCGCGACCCAGCCCTGGCCGGAGATCTTGATGTTCCACAGGCCCTGTCCGGCGAACTTGGCCATGCCCTTGACCCGCTCGACGCCCCACTGGAGGGACGCGTCGAAGGCGAGCAGGTTGGTGCCGTTCACCGAGAGGGAGTCGCCCGCCAGATTGATGACGACGACGTCCGCCCCGTAGTCGGCCAGGTAGAGCAGGCCGTCTCCGGAGCACTTCATCAGGGGCGCGCCCTCACCGGTCATCCACTCGCGCGCGACCTGACGGACGGCGGGCGGATTCGGCTGGTACTGCACGACCCCTTCGTAGGCGACCATCGAGCCCACGCGCGCGAGAAGGTCGTTGCCGGTCTGCATGGCCACCTTGACCATGTGGTGGCCGTGGTTCTCCATGCGGGTGGCGACGGGTGCGGGAGCAAAGCCCGCGAGCTGCTGATTCATGACGGGCTCCCTCAGACCTCGTACGGCTGGACGACGATGAAATTGCCGGGCGCGCCACG
The DNA here is from genome assembly GCF_042871345.1 of Streptomyces sp. NPDC005863. Lineage (NCBI taxonomy): Bacteria > Bacillati > Actinomycetota > Actinomycetes > Kitasatosporales > Streptomycetaceae > Streptomyces > Streptomyces sp. NPDC005863. Next base: position 684,819 of record NZ_JBIAII010000001.1, read on the forward strand.
GAACTGGAGATTCACGCTCTCCCCCGTGGAGCCCGCGTAGGCGTTGCTGCGCAGCCGTACCTGACTGGAGACGATCGCCTGTGCGGCGGCCGACCAGGCGACGACGGCGTGGCAGTCGGCGAACGTCGTCGGCGTGACGGGCAGCACCACGGGCACGCCGTGGGTCTTCACGATGACCGTGCCGGTGCCCTGGAACTGCATGACGAACAGCGCGCCGCCGGGGATGCCGTGGCCCTCGATCCTGCGCACCTCGTGCTGCAGGGACTCGTCGAACGCGAGGACGTTCTCCGCGGAGACGCAGATCGCGTCGCCCTGGAGCTCGATGGGGTGCAGGTGGGTGGCCTCCTCGGCGAGGAAGACCTGGCCGCGCCCTGAGCAGCGCATCAGCTGCATCTCCTGGCCGGTGGCGTTGCCCACGATGCGGCCGGCGAAGCCCGCTCCCTTGTAGCTGAACTCGACCTTGCCCTGGTAGAGCACCATGCTGCCCTGGCGGGCGAGGATCGGCTGGTCGGCGACGCCGAGGTCGACGCGGACCAGCTTCTCATTCTGCTGCGTCCAGCGCTGGCCGGTGGGGGCCTCGCGGTACTTCTGGAGGGCCGCGGCCACCCCGGCGCCCTGGGGAGCCGCCGCTTGGCCCGCGGCGGGCTGACCCGGGAACTGGCCCTGCGGGGGCTGCTGGCCGTATCCGGGCGGCAGCGGGGCCTGGGGCTGCTGGCCGTACCCCGGAGGCAGCGACGCGGTCTGGCCGGGCGCCTGCTGGCCGGGCATCTGGCCGAACTGCGGCTGCTGGGGCTGGTGTTGCGGCTGCTGCTGGGGCGGCTGGCCGTACGGCGCGGGCGGCGGCGGAGGCGGCACGGTGCCGCCCGGCGGCTGGTGCAGCGGCGCCACGACGGTCTGCGCGGCGTGCACCGACGGGTTGGCAGGAGCGGGCGCGGAGGGCGGAGTGAAGCCCCGCGGGGGCGCGAAGTTCTGCGCGGGCGCCGGGGCCGGGGGCTGGGGCGCCGGGGCGCCGGCCGGGGCGCCGAACGAGGGCGGGGCCGCGGCCTGCGCGGGCGGCGCGAAGGACGGCGAGGCTCCCTGCTGCGGGGCGGCGGGCTCCTCCTCGGCGACCTCGCCGCCGAAGTTCTTCAGGAGCGCGTCGAGACCGCCGTCGAAGCCCTGACCGATCGCGGCGAACCGCCAGACGTCCTTCAGGTAGAAGTCGCCCAGCATGACGGCGCGCTCGGTGGAGAACTCCGCACCGGTGAAGGCGTACCGCGCGACTTCCTCACCGCCCGCGACGATGCGGACGTACCCGGAGGCGACCTGCGACATCTGGCCCGCGCCGTCGATCGTCGCCGTGAACGACAGCCGCTGGATCTGCTGCGGGATGCGGTCGAGCGTGACCCGGAAGGACTCGGTGTCGCCGGCCTGCGCCCCCAGGAGCTGGATCGACTCCTCCGGCGACTTCGGCTGGTTGAAGAAGATGAAGTAACGGTCGTCCGAGAGCCGTTCGCCCGCGTCCAGGCCGAAGCAGCTGATGTCGAAGGTCAGCCCGGGGGCGGCAATCTGTACGCCGACGTACAGATCGGTGCCCGCAGTGAGATCACTGATCTTGGCCTTGTGGCCGCGTTGGAATTCCCTGGCCATACGTCGACCGTCCCCCATCCCGAATGTGAATACGTCGCGTCAGGCTAACCGCAAAGACCGACAGCGAGCCAAGCCGGTACAGACCCGCTACACAACTGCGGGATCCGGCGGACGTTCACTCCTCGCGCGCAGCGGGCAAATGGGGCAACCGGCTGGCCGACACCACCCCTTCGAGGTACCCCCTGGCCCGCTCGGTGCGGGGGTAGGCCTCCAAGAGCCGCCAGAAGCGCGGGCCGTGCCCCGGGACGAGGAGGTGGGCGAGTTCGTGGACGAGGACGTAGTCCACGACATACTCGGGCATGCCCTGCAGGCGGTGCGAAAGCCGGATGCTGCCCTCGGCCGGGGTGCAGGAGCCCCACCGGGTGTTCTGGTTCGTGACCCAGCGGACCGAGGCCGGCCGGGCGCGGCCGCCGAAGTACTGGTCGGACAGCTGCCCGGCGCGCTCGACGAGCTCCGTGTCACCGAGGAGCCGCTTGCTCTCCTGCGCCGCGAGCTTGTCGAGCATCACGGTGACCCAGCGCTGCTCCTCCGCCTCGGACATGCGGGCGGGGATGAGGACGACGGTGCGATCGCCCTCCCGGTACGCGGAGACCGTTCTGCGGCGGCGGGCGCTCCGTCTGACCTCGACCGCGCTGGTCTTCGCGCCGGACGGTGCCGGGCTGGTCGTGCTGCGCTGTGGAGTTCCGGCGCGACGCGCTGAGGTCTCCCCAGCGACGCGAGAGGACGGGTCGGCGGGCACGCCCCGACGTTACCCGCTGGGCATGGGGGAAGTCCCGCCTCCGGGACGGTTCGGCGCCGTTCCGCACCCCGCGCGCCGGATTAGTACGACGAATACTCCCCGCCTGTGGACAACGCGCGGCAGGCATCGGGCGGGGCGGGCATTCTGGCATTCGATCGACGCGGCGGACGGGACCGCGCCGACCGGCCGACGGGGGACGACCATGCGACTGATGCATCCGATCGTGAAGCCCGCGCTGCGGCGCGGCTGGCGGGACCTGAGCACCGTGCAGTTCGGGGTGGCACCGGCGCACGCCCTGGTGCTCGGCCCGATGGACACGGCGACGAGCAGCTTCCTGACCCTGCTCGACGGCACCCGCGGGCTGCCCCTGCTGCGCGAGGAGGCGCGGCGGATGGGGCTGCCCGACGGTCACGTGGACCGACTGCTCGGCGAGCTGACCCGCGCCGGTCTGCTGGACGACTCGACGGGCGGCGGGCCCGCGGCCGACGCCCTGCGCGAGCGGGGCGGGGCCATGGACCGGCTGCGGGCCGACCTGGCCTCGCTGTCGCTCCAGTCGCCCGAGCCGGGCGGTGCCGTCGCGAGAATGGCGGCGCGCCGGTCCATGCGGGTCCGGGTCCGGGGCGCCGGCCGGGTGGGCGCCGCGGTGGCCTCGGTGCTCGCGGCCGCGGGCATCGGCCGGGTCGATGTGGTGGACGGCGGCCAGGTGCAGCCGTGGGACGTCGCACCGGGCGGCCTCCCCGCCGAGTCCGTCGGGGAGCGCAGGGACGTGGCCGCGCGCCAGGTCGTGCGGCAGGCGGCGCCAGGCAGACCCGACCGCAGGCCTGCCGAGCCGGAGGGCGCCGCGGGCCTGTCGCTCGTGATCATCGCCCCGCGGGACGGGCTCGACGCGTACGCCCCCGCTCCCGCCGCGGCCGAGGAACTCATCGCCTCGGGCACACCCCATCTGTACGCGGGGGTGATCGAAGGCACGGGAGTGGTGGGCCCCCTCGTCCTGCCGGGGACGACGGCGTGCGCCGAGTGTCTCTTCCGGCAGCGCGCGGACCACGATCCCACCTGGCCCCGGATGCTGGCCCAGTGGCGCTCGGGGACGACGCGGCAGGTGGCCGCGTGCGACGTGGCCCTGTCGACGTCGGTCGCCGGGTTGACGGCGGGGCACGCGCTGGCCTTTCTGGACGGGGAGCCCTCCGCCTGCGCGGGTGCACGATGGAAGGCGGCCGTCCCCGGATTCGAGTGGCGCTCGAGCCCGATTTGGCCGCATCCATCATGCTCTTGTGGGGCCGGCGCGTCCGTTAAGGGGGATCGGCCCACCGCTGACGAGAAGCCGCACGCAACAATGGCCGGGTAACCGCCTGCGAGGGCGCGGCTGTCTGGGACTTGGAGGGGCGCATGTCTGATCTTCCCCGGAAGGCGGTCACCCGTACCGCCAAACTGGCCGCGCTGCCACTCGGCTTCGCGGGGCGTGCGACCTGGGGGCTCGGCAAGCGGATCGGCGGCAAGTCCGCGGAGATCGTCGGACGCGAGCTGCAACAGCGCACCGCCGAGCAGCTGTTCAAGGTGCTCGGCGAGCTGAAGGGCGGCGCCATGAAGTTCGGGCAGGCGCTGTCCGTCTTCGAGTCCGCGCTGCCGGAGGAGATCGCCGGACCGTACCGCGCGGCGCTGACGAAGCTGCAGGAAGCGGCACCGCCGATGCCGACCAGCACCGTGCACACCGTGCTCGAGGAGCGGCTCGGTGCGCAGTGGCGGGAGTACTTCCTGGAGTTCGACGACAAGCCGGCCGCCGCGGCCTCCATCGGTCAGGTGCACCGCGCCGTCTGGTCGGACGGCCGCGAGGTCGCGGTCAAGGTGCAGTACCCGGGGGCGGGCGAGGCACTGCTGTCCGACCTCAACCAGCTCGGACGGTTCGCCCGGCTGCTCGGGCCGCTGATCCCGGGAATGGACATCAAGCCGCTCATCACCGAGCTGCGCGACCGCGTCTCGGAAGAGCTCGACTACGAGCTGGAGGCGCAGGCCCAGCAGGCGCACGCCGAGGAGTTCGCGGACGACCCGCATGTGGTGGTGCCCCAGGTGGTCCACCAGAGCGATCAGGTCCTGGTCACCGAGTGGATGGACGGTACGCCGCTGTCGAAGGTGATCTCGGAGGGCACCCAGGAGGAGCGTGACCAGGCGGGTCAGCTGCTGGCCCACTTCCTCTTCTCCGGCCCGGCGCGCACCGGGTTGCTGCACGCCGACCCGCACCCGGGCAACTTCCGTCTGCTGCCCGACGAGAAGGACGGTCACCGCCTCGGGGTGCTCGACTTCGGCACGGTGGACCGGCTGCCCGACGGGCTGCCCCCGACCATCGGGACCTCCCTGCGGATGACGCTGGAGGGCGAGGCCGACGCCGTCTACGAAATGTTGCGGGAGGAAGGCTTCGTCAAGGAGTCCGTCGACCTGGAGCCGCAGGCGGTGCTCGACTATCTGCTGCCGATCATCGAGCCCATGGCCGTCGACGAGTACACCTTCACCCGCGCCTGGATGCGCAAGCACGCCGCGCGACTGGCCGACGTCCGCTCCCCCGCCTATCAGTTGGGCCGGTATCTGAACCTGCCCCCGGCGTATCTCCTGATACACCGGGTGACGGTGAGCACCATTGGAGTGCTGTGCCAGCTGAACGCGACGGTGCGGATGCGCGACGAGCTGGAGGAGTGGTTGCCCGGCTTCGTCGCGGAGGCCGAGGAGTGCGCGGAGACCGAGGAGTGCGCGGAGGCCGAGGAGCTCATGGAGGAAGAGGAGCTCGTGGAGGCTCGGAAAGGGTCGACCGCGGCGGAGGCCTGAGCCGCGCTGCGGCGCTCACCACCAGGAGGAGTCGAGGCGTCCTTCGATGGCTCTGATGTTGTCGCGGGAGCAGGCGTCGCAGAAGTAGTGACGGGCGCCGTTCTCCACGGAGCAGGTCCACGTCGGGGGCGTGCCTTCGGCGACCGCGCCGCAGCGGGAGCACACGAGGTTCTCCGTCCGAGCGGGCCGGGGGTTCTGCTGGTCCACCCGGCGACCCTATCGCCGTGCGCGCGCGTTCGGTGGACACAACGCACTGCGGGGGGCGGTCCGTACGGACCGCCCCCCGTGGGTTTCCTTCATCGTTCCGGGCCGCCTCGGCGGCTCCTCGGCGCGATGTCTTCGGTCGGCTCCGGGCCAACCGTTACCGCATCTGTTACTGCATGACCGCGATGGCGAGCGCGCGCCGGGCACGCAGCGAGGCGCGCTCCGCGCGACGCTGCATGCGGCGGGCCGCCATCAGGCGGTCGGCCGGGCGCTGGGCCTCGGCTTCGCGCAGGCGTTCGTGCATATGCGCACGAGCCATGGCTTCTGGGATGAGTTGCATCTCACGGGTCCTGTTCTGGCGCGGAAGATGCGCGCCGGTGGTGGTGAAGTCTGGTGTGGCGGAGCCGGCGGGCTCGCTGGTGGCTGCCTTCATCGGGGCCTGCTTCTTGGGGTCGTGCGTCAGGGGGCGGTCGATGGTTCCGGCGGTGCTCATGCGACGACCGGGTTCTTGCGCGGGCGGCCACGGGGCCGCTTGCGGGCCACGACAACGCCCTGGACGAACAGCTCGCCGCCCCAGACGCCCCACGGCTCACGCCGCTCCTTGGCGCCGGCGAGGCAGGCCTCCATCAACGGGCAGGTCCGGCAGAGGGACTTGGCGTACTCGACGTCGGCCGGGGACTCCGCGAAGAAGACCTCCGGGTCGTAGGCACGGCAGGGAACGGGTACGCCGAGGTTCTCGATGGCGTCGTCGAGCGCGGTGAGCGCAGTCAGGGGGGTCAAGGTCGGGTCCTCCGTGGGTGCGGGCGGGGGGAGCGTCTGTGAAGGCGGTACGGACGGGGCGTGCGCTTCGAGTTGCACGGTGGTGTTTTTCCTCGTCTGGTCGTGCCGGCCTGGGTCGGCCGGTTGGCGGCTGGTACCGGGTCTTGCTGCCGGCCCCTTCGCTCTGTTCTCCCTGTTCTGGGGAAAACAGAAGGGCCGCGGATCCCGGGTGGGGTTCCGCGGCCCTGAAGGCGCCTGTCTGATCGAGGATCAGACTGGATCACTCCAGGGTTCGAGCCCACGGAAGGCCCACATCATGTGGTGCTGCGTCGTCTGCTTCCGGAATCCGGCACCGGCTGCCGCAAAGGCATAGGCCTGAGCCTGTGCCTCCGCTACTGCTGCTTCCGGTGCCTTGGTCGGTCGCTCATTGCCCTCATTGGCCTCGCGGACGGGAAGACCGGCGAGAGGCAGGGAGGCGGACATCGGACGAGCGGCGGGAATGCCGCCGGACAGACCGGTGCCCTGGTTCGAGAAGCCGAGCAGGCAGGAAGCGACGACCGAGCGATCGGTCATTTTCGCGGTGCTGATGAAGCTCTCGTTGATGCTGATCACTGGAATTCGCCTCCTCTCGGCGTCTAGGGGATCGGCCGGAACCGATCCGCGGACTGTCAAGTACAGCACGGAAGGTGGGCTTCGGAGAAGCCCGCCGTTTCCGTGCTAAGAACCTATGGGTCTTCCTTGCGCATGCGCAAACTATTTTTTCGACGAGTTTGAATCATTCTCCATCGGCGCCCCTTACACACTCTTGACCTGCGCAGATGGCCAGGACGTCCGCCCCGAAGCGGTGAAACTTCCGGACGCCGACCCCGGGGATGCGGGCCAGCTCGCCCTCGTCCTCCGGCACCGCCTCCGCGATGGCGATCAAGGTCTTGTCGGTGAAGACGCAGTACGCGGGCTGTCCCAGCTCCCTCGCCTGGCCCGAGCGCCACTCGCGCAACCGCTCGTAGAGCCCCTCGTCCATTTCGGACGGGCAGTCCTCGCACCGCATGAGCTTCATCTCACCCGCGTCACTCAGGGTCCGGCCGCAGACCCGGCAGCGGGCAGGGGTGCGGGTCTTCCGCTGCCGTCGCCCCGCGGCGGGTCCCGTCCCGCCGCCCGCGCTGCCACGCTCCACACCGCCGGGACCGCCACCCGCGGCCCGGGCCCCTGAGCCCGCCCCGGAGCCCGGCCGCAGCCCGTCCAGGAAGCGGCTCGGGCGGCGGTTCGGACGGCCGCCCGGCGAGCGGGAGAGGGCCCAGGAGAGCGAGAGGTGGACGCGGGCGCGGGTCACGCCCACATAGAGGAGGCGGCGCTCCTCCTCGATCTGCTCGTCGGTCTTGGCGTAGGTGATCGGCATCATGCCCTCGGCGAGGCCGACGAGGAACACGGCGTCCCACTCCAGGCCCTTCGCCGCGTGCAGCGAGGCCAGCGTGACGCCCTCGACGGTGGGGGCGTGCTGGGCGCTCGCCCGCTCGTCCAGCTCGGCCACGAGGTCGGCGAGGGTCGCCTCCGGCCTGGCCCGCGCGAAGTCCTCGGCGAGCCGCACCAGCGCGGCCAGTGACTCCCAGCGGTCGCGGACCGCGCCGGAACCCGCGGGCGGCTCGGTCGTCCAGCCCTTGGTGGAGAGCACGGCGCGCACCTGGGAGGGCAAGTCGACCACGTCGTCCAGGAGTGCGTCGTTGCCGCCGAAGCGGGCCGCTCCGCGCAGGGCGGCGCCGGCCTCGCGCACCTCGGTGCGCTCGAAGAACCGCTCGGCGCCGCGCAGCTGATAGGGCACGCCCGCGTCGGCCAGCGCCTGTTCGTAGATCTCCGACTGCGAGTTCGTACGGAAGAGGACGGCGATCTCGCTGGCGGGGACGCCGTCGGCGAGCAGGGCGCGGATGCGGCGTGCGGCGCCTTCGGCCTCGGCGGGCTCGTCCACGTACTCCGTGTAGACCGGGTCCGTGCCGGCATCGCGCTGGGAGATCAGTTCCAGGCGGTGGTCGGCGGCGCGGCCGCGGGCCTGGGAGAGCAGGCCGTTGGCGAGGTGGACGACCTGGGGGGTGGAGCGGTAGTCCCTGACCAGCTTGACGACCGTCGCCCCCGGGTGGCGGGTGCGGAAGTTCAGCAGGTGGTCGGGGGTCGCGCCGGTGAAGGAGTAGATGGTCTGGCTGGCATCGCCGACGACGCACAGGCTGTCCCGCTCACCGAGCCACAGCTCCAGGAGGCGCTGCTGGAGGGGGCTCACGTCCTGGTACTCGTCCACCACGAAGTGCTGGTACTGGGCGCGGACCTGTTCGGCGATGTCGTGCCGGTCCTGGAGGATGCCGACGGCGAGCAGCAGCACGTCCTCGAAGTCGATGACGGCGCGGTCGCGCTTGAGGTCCTCGTACGCCCCGTAGAGCTGGGCGATCTCGGCGGGGTCGCGCGGGACGTCGCGGCCGGACTTGGCGGCGGCCGCGGCGTAGTCCGAAGGGACGGTCTGGGTGACCTTGGACCACTCGATCTCGCTGGTGAGGTCGCGCAGTTCGTTGCGATCGAGGCGGATGCGGCAGGCGGCGGCCGCGTCCGCGACGAGTTTGATCTTCCGGTCGACGATCCGGGGCAGTGGTCCACCGACCGCTTTCGGCCAGAAGAACTGGAGCTGGCGCAGGGCCGCGGAGTGGAAGGTGCGGGCCTGGACGCCCGAGGCGCCGAGCTGGCGGAGGCGGCCGCGCATCTCGCCCGCGGCGCGGTTGGTGAAGGTGACGGCGAGCACACTGGCCGGCTGGAGCATTCCGGCGCGCACCCCATAGGCGATCCGGTGAGTGATCGCCCGGGTCTTGCCGGTGCCCGCGCCTGCCAGGACACACACCGGCCCGTGCAGGGCGGTGGCGACCTCGCGCTGCTCCGGGTCGAGCCCGTCGAGCACCGCGTCCGGGGAGTCCGGGACCTGCGGGAAGAGGGTGGAGTGCGTTGCTGATGTCACCCCGCCATGCTGCCAGGTCCCGAGGGGCGGACGAGCCGGTTGTCCACAGGGGGGCGCTACCGGTCGTACTAATACGGGAATGGTGGCCCGGTCGCGTACGTTCGATCCATTGCGACCACGCACCCCGAGCGACGAAGGAGCACGACAGACATGCCGGGCACTGTGACGATGTACAGCACCACGTGGTGCGGCTACTGCCGCCGCCTCAAGGGCCAGATGGACCGCGAGGGCATCGGTTACACCGAGATCAACATCGAGCACGACCCGGAATCGGCGGCCTTCGTCGAGAAGGCGAACGGCGGAAACCAGACGGTTCCCACCGTTCTCTTCCCGGACGGCTCGACGCTCACGAACCCCTCGCTGGCCCAGGTCAAGCAGAAGCTGGACGCCTGAGGCACAGCGCCTGACCGGCGGTGCGGCGAGCGCTCAGCCGACCGACCCCGGCTTCGGCAAAGGCTTGCCGTACCAGAGTTCGATCAGTCGGGCCGCAATCGAGATGCCGTAGGGAGGCAGGACCTCTCCGGACTCGAATGCGGCCCGCAGGTTTTCGCGGGAGAACCAGCGGGCCTCGTGGATCTCCTCGCCGTCGACGTTGATCTCCGAGGACGTCGCGTCGGCCATGAAGCCCAGCATCAGGCTGGACGGGAAGGGCCAGGGCTGGCTCGCGACGTACTCGACGCCGCCGACCATGACGCCGGCCTCCTCGAACACCTCGCGGCGCACCGACTGCTCGATGGACTCCCCCGGCTCGACGAAGCCGGCGAGGGTGGAGAAGCGGCCCTCGGGCCAGTGGACCTGGCGGCCGAGGAGGATGCGGTCCTCGCTGTCCCTGACCGCCATGATCACGGCGGGGTCGGTGCGCGGGTAGTGCTCGGCGCCGCAGGCCTGGCAGCGGCGGATGTGCCCGGCCGCCGCGATGACGGTGCGCTCGCCGCAGCGTGAGCAGAAGCGGTGCAGGCGCTGCCAGTTCTCCAGGGCGACGGCGTGCACCATCAGGCCCGCGTCCCGGGGCGAGAGCAGGAGCCCCGCCTCGCGCAGCCCGGCGGGGCGCGCCGACTGGTCCATGCGGCCGGGCAGGGCGTCCTTCTGGAGCGCGAAGTAGCTGACGCCGTCGTCGTCCGTGCCCAGGAAGTAGCGGTGCTCCTCGGTGGGCGGCGCCTCGAAGGCCGGTGTCATCACCAGTTCGGTGCGGCCCTCGGGCGTCTCGTCGATGAGCACCTGGCCGCCGGAGACCACGAAGACCCGGGTCGTGGGGTGGCTCCAGGCCGCGGCGAGCCAGGCCTCGTCCATGCGGTGGTGGGCCGCGCGGTCGATGCCGCTCGGGGCGGTCAGTGAGAGGGGCCGGTCTGCGGTGCTGTCGGTCCAGGTGGTCACAGGTGCTTCCAACTCCCCCGATGGAATGGGTGGTTCAGCAGGGCGTGCGGCGGGACGTGTGCGGCCGGTGGGGTTCCGACGAGGGTGTCAGCGGGCATCGCGCCAGTGCTCCGCGAGGTCGCCCCACAGGTAGGCCGTCGTCTCGACGCCCTTGAGCAACAGGTCGATCTCGACCTTCTCGTTCGGCGCGTGCCATCCGTCGGACGGGACGGAGATGCCGAGGAAGAGCACGGGTGCGGCGAGGACGTCCTGGAGGTCGGCCGCAGGACCCGAGCCGCCCTCGCGCGTGAAGCGGATCTTCTGTTCGAACGCGCGGCCCATCGCGCGGACGACGGACTGCAGGGCGGGGTGGTCGAGCGGTGTCAGGCACGGGCGCGTGCCCGCGCTGAACGTGACCGTGTGGCGGATGCCCGCGGGGACGCGGTCGGCGGCCCACGCGCGTACGGCCTCCTCGACCCGGTCCGCGTCCTGGCCCGCGACCAGCCGGAAGGACAGCTTCACGAAGGCGGACGACGGGATGATCGTCTTGCTGCCCGCGCCCTGATAGCCGCCGCCGATGCCGTTGACCTCGGCGGTCGGGCGGGCCCAGACGCGCTCCAGGGTGGTGTGCCCGGCCTCGCCGTGGGCGCTGCGGGACTTGGCCGTACGCAGCCAGCGCTCCTCGTCGAAGGGCAGCTCGGCGAAGAGTTCGCGCTCGCGGTCGGTGAGCTCGGTGATGCCGTCGTAGAAGCCGGGGATCGCCACGCGCGCGTGGTCGTCGTGGAGGCCTGCGACGAGGCGGGCGGCCTCGGTGGCCGGGTTCGGCACGGCACCGCCGAAGGAGCCGGAGTGGATGTCCTGGTCGGGGCCGTGCAGTTCGATCTCGCACTCGGCGAGGCCGCGCATGCCCGTGCAGACGGTCGGGGTGTCCTCCGACCACATGCCGGTGTCCGAGACGATCACGGCGTCGGCCGCCAGGCGGTCCTTCTCGGCCTCGATGAGCGCGCGGAAGTGCGGCGAACCGGACTCCTCCTCGCCCTCGATCAGCAGCTTCAGGTTGACCGCGGGCGCGGTGCGGCCGGTGGCGGCGAGGTGGGCGCGGACGCCGAGCGTGTGGAAGAAGACCTGGCCCTTGTCGTCGGCCGCCCCGCGCGCGTGCAGCCGGTTTCCCTTGATGACGGGGTCGAACGGGTCGGTGTCCCAGCCGTCCTCGCGGGCCGCGGGCTGCACGTCGTGGTGGCCGTAGACGAGGACCGTGGGCGCCTGCGGATCGCCGGAGGACCACTCGGCGAAGACGGCGGGCGCCCCGGGCGTCTCCCAGATCTCCGCGACCGGGAACCCGGTCTCCTTGAGCTGGGCGGCGAGCCACTCGGCGCTGCTGCGTACGTCCCCGGCGTGGTCGGGCTGGGCCGACACGGACGGGATGCGCAGCCACTCGGCGAGATCGTCGAGGAAGGCGGCGCGGTGGTTCTCGATGTACGTGCGGACGGCGCTGTCCGGTGTCTCGCTCATGGTCACGAGCCTATCCGCCATCCGGGGAAGTCTCGTCCGGCGGCCCGTCCGCCGGGTCCCCGTCCGGAGCGCCGGTCGGCTCCTCCAGGAGGATGCGTTCCAGCCGGGCCCGGTCCGGGAGGTTCCGCGGGCGGGCAATCTCCCCGCTGCGGACGTAGAGGAAGGCCGCCTTCACCGACTCCAGGGGGACGCCCTGCTGCTCGGCCCAGGCGAGGCGGTAGACGGCGAGCTGGAGCGGGTCGGCGGTGCGGGTGCGGCTGGTCTTCCAGTCGACGATCTCGTACGTGGTGTCGGGACCGTCGCCTTCCTTGTAGACGGCGTCGATGCGGCCCCTGATGACGCGGCCCGCGACGACGAACTGGAAAGGGACCTCCACGCGGTACGGCGCGCGGTGGGCGTACTCGGTGCGTTCGAAGGCTTCCTTGAGGGCCTCCAGGTCGCGCTCGTCGGCGATCTCGGCCTCGTCCGGGCCGCCGCCCGGCAGCTCCTCCGGGGCGAGCATCGGCAGCGTGAGCTCTTCGAAGCGGGACTCGATCCAGGCGTGGAAGCGGGTGCCGCGGCGGGCCGCGGGCTGCGGCGGGCGCGGCATGGGCCGGGCCAGGTCCCGCGCGAAGCCCTCGGGGTCGGCGGCCAGGCGCATCAGCTCGGACGCGGTGAGCGAGGGCGGCACGGGGATGTCCCTGACGGCTTCACGGGCGCGCAGGAGCTCACCGGTGAGGGCGTCCAGGTCGCGGTCCCAGGAGGCGAGCGTGCGGGCTTCCTCCGGGGTGAGGCGGGGCGCGCGGCCCGGCTCCTCAGGGGCGGGGTTGGTCGCCGGGGCGCCGTCGGCGGGGTGGGGGCGGGCGTCGGGCGCGGGGGCGGGGTGCGGCACGCGCGCGTGGGTGCCCTCTCCGGAGGCCGGCGCGTGTGGGTGGCCTCCCTCGCCGGAGGCGGGCACGCGTGTGTGGTCGCCGTCGGCCGGGGCGTCGGGGTGCGTGGACTCGGCGCCCGGTGTGTCCGCGGGGTGCGGGACTGTCGGGCGCTGCGTCGCCAGGGACTCCCAGTCGGCCGGGTCGGCGTCGGGAAGGTCGAGGTCGACGGGGAGATCGGCGGGGAGGTCGGCGGCCTCTTCGTAGGGGGGCTCGTCGTAGGGGGGCTCGTCATCCTCCGGAGGGGGTGGCCATTCGGGGTCGTCGGCCGGTGGCACGTCGTCGTACGCCGACGGGTGGGCCTCCTCATGGGAGCGGGCGTACTCCGCGCTCCCCTCGCCGGTGGGGTCCGCCGCGCCCGCGCCCGTGAGCCGGTCCAGGTGGGCGAGGACGGTCCGCGCGGCGGCGCGGCGACGGGTCAGGGCGGCGTCGTCCAGCGGGAGCGGCCACGCCTGGTCGGCGCTCGCCTCCCGCAGGGCGGGGTTCTCCTCGTCCTCGGCCGGCTCGTCCGCCCAGGCCTCGATCTCGCCGTGGCCCGCCGCGCAGTGGTCGTGCAGGGCCATGAGGAAGTCCGAGGGGCCGCGCGGCTTCTTCTGGGCGGGCCCCCACCAGTGCCCCGACCCGAGGAGCAGGGAGCGGGGGCGGGTGAACGTCACGTAGCCGAGGCGGAGCTCCTCGGTGTGCTGGTGGTCCTTCATCGCCTCGTGGAAGGCCTTCATGCCCTTGGCGTCCCACGCGTCGACGTCGGGGAGCGTGGCCGCGTCGCCGCGCAGTTCGTGCGGGACGACCTTGGCCTGGGCGGTCCACTTCTCGCGGCCCTTGGTGCTCGGGAAGACGCCGTCGACCAGGCCGGGAACGGCGACGACGTCCCACTCCAGGCCCTTGGACTTGTGGGCGGTGAGCACCTTGACGGTGTTCTCGCCGCCCGGCAGGGCGTTGTCGAGGCCCTTCTCGTACTGGGCGGCGGTGCGCAGGAAGCCGAGGAAGGCGAGGAGGGTCGCGCCGTTGTCGTGGGCGGCGAAGGAGGCGGCGACGTCCAGGAAGTTCGAGAGGGTCTCCCGGCGGCGGGCCGCCAGGGCGCCGGGTGACGCGGAGAGCTCGACCTCCAGGCCGGTGACGGCGAGCACGCGGTGCAGCACGTCCATCAGCGGGTCGGCAAGCGACCTGCGCAGCTCGCGCAGTTCCGCGGCGAGGCGCGCGAAGCGCACCCGGGCGTCGGCCGAGAAGGGCAGCCCGTCGTGCCTTCCGGAGACGTCGTCGGGCTCCAGGGGCGACTCCAGGAAGGTGTCCAGGGCGTCCGCGAGCGATATCACCTCGGCCGGGTCGACCCCCTCGACGGCTTCGGCGAGGCGGCGGTCCGGGTCGTCCGGCGCGGCGTGCCCGGGCCGGACCAGGAGGCGGGCGCGGCGGCCGAGGAGGGCGAGGTCGCGGGCGCCGATGCGCCAGCGCGGGCCGCTCAGGAGCCGCACCAGGGAGGCGTTGGCCCCCGGGTCCTGGAGGACCTCGCAGACGGCGACGAGGTCGGCGACCTCCGGGAGGTGCAGGAGTCCGGAGAGGCCGACGACCTCCACGGGGATGTCGCGGGCGACGAGCGCGCGCTGGATCTCGGCGAAGTCCGTCGCCGTGCGGCACAGGACGGCGATCTCGCCGGGCGCCTTGCCGGTGCGCACCAGGTGGGCGATGGAGTCGCCGAGCCAGTCGATCTCCTCGGCGTGGGTGCGCAGCAGGGCACAGCGCACCACGCCGTCGCGCTCGGCGCCGGGTGCGGGCCGCAGGGCCTCCACGCCGGCGTGCAGGGCGCGCAGGGGCTCCGCGAGGCCGTTGGCGAGGTCCAGGAGGCGGCCGCCGCTGCGGCGGTTCTCGCTGAGCGCGTGGCGGGTGGCGGGGCGGCCGTCGGCGTACGCGAAGTGCTCGGGGAAGTCGTCGAGGTTGGCGACCGAGGCGCCGCGCCAGCCGTAGATGGCCTGGCAGGGGTCGCCGACGGCGGTCACCGGGTGGCCGGTGCCGCCTCCGAAGAGGCCGGACAGGAGGATGCGCTGGGCGACCGAGGTGTCCTGGTACTCGTCGAGGAGGACGACGCGGAACTCCTCGCGGAGGATCTCGCCGACCTCCGCGCGGGTGCGGGCCAGCGTCGCGGAGAGGGCGATCTGGTCGCCGAAGTCGAGGAGGTCGCGGGAGCGCTTGGCCGCGCGGTAGTGGCCGACGAGCTCGGTCAGTTCGAGCCGGGCCGCCGCGGTCTCGGGGACCTTGCGCAGGTCGGCGTTGGAGAGCTTGGCGCCCTCCAGGGCCGCCAGCAGCCCAGTGTCGTACGCGCGGAGCCGCTCGGGGGGCACGAGGTGTTCGGCGAGCTCGCCGTCGAGGGCGAGGAGGTCGCTGACGAGGTCGGGGAAGGACCGGGTGAGGGCGGGGTAGGGCCCGGGGGCCTCGCGCAGCACGCGGGCGGCGAGCTGGAAGCGGGTGGCGTCGGCGAGCAGCCGGGAGCTGGGCTCCAGGCCGATGCGCAGGCCGTGGTCGGTCAGGAGACGGCCCGCGAACGCGTGGTACGTGGAGATGACCGGCTCGCCCGGGGGGTTGTCCGGGTCGACCGCGTCGGGGTCGGTGACGCCCGCCCGGACGAGGGCCTGGCGCACGCGCTCGGCGAGCTCGCCCGCCGCCTTGTTGGTGAACGTCAGGCCGAGCACCTGCTCGGGGGCGACCTGGCCGGTGCCGACCAGCCACACCACGCGGGCCGCCATCACCGTCGTCTTGCCGGAGCCGGCTCCGGCCACGATCACCTGCGGGGCGGGCGGCGCGGTGATGCAGGCCGTCTGCTCCGGGGTGAACGGGATGCCGAGGAGCTCCTTGAGCTGCTCGGGATCGGTGAGGCGAGGTGACACGTCAGAGAGGCTAGCGGTGGCCACTGACAACCGGGGCGGACCCGGCTCCGGGTGGCCACCGCCCGCTCATGAGGAGCGTGGGATCAGGAGGCCGAACCCAGCTTCTTCGGGTCGACGACCTGGTCGGCCGGCGGCGCCTTGACCTCGACGGCCTTGCCGTAGTCCTTGAAGGTGACGGTGCCGGGGCCGTCCTTGCCCTTGTTGACGACCTTCAGGAAGTACGGCTTGCCCTCCATCGCCACGTAGAAGGTGGTGGTCTCGTCCTTCTTGGTGCGGGTCAGGACGGCGGCCTTCTGGCCGGCGACGTCGGTGTCGTCCTCGCGCTTCAGCTTCTTGAGGTTCTTGTTGCTGAACATGTCGTCCGGGTTGCAGATGGGCTTGCCGCTCCGGTTGGGCTGCTTCACCCAGCGGCCCTTGAGGAGTTCGGCCGTCGAGCCACCGCCCTTGGCCTCCCAGAACTTGTCGTCGCCCTTGGAGTACTGGAACTCCCCGACGGACAGGAACTCGGCCTTGCCCGACTTGGCCGAGCCCATCGTGCCCTTGCAGTCGCCGGACTTGGCGACGGCGAACTCGATGTCGCTCGTCTGCCCGCCCTGCTTCATCTGGCCGTTCATCGTGTAGGACCCGGCGTCCTTGGACGCCTTGGACGCCTTCTCGGCGATCTTGTCGGCGCTCATGCCGTCGAAGGGGTCCTTGTCGCCGCTGTCGCTGCCGCAGCCCGTCACGCCGATGACGGCGGCGGCGCAGACGACGGCCACTGCCAGGAGCTTCCGATTGGCTGCCATATACGCGCATCTCCTAGGAAAGGTGCGCCAACAGGCGGCGCACAGCATGTCTTTACGGTGACTTTAGATCGCCGGCGAGGGTGCTATGCCGCCAGGTGGCCGACGTGACAATTGCCACTGGTGTGCCCGGAGTCACTCACTCCACGACCTGGCGCCCCTCCGGGCGGGCGCTGCACGAGGCGCGGAAGGCGCAGTGGGTGCAGTGCTGGCCGGTGGTGGGCGTGAACCGTTCGTCGAGCACCTTGCCCGCGGCCGTCGCGAGGAGGTCGCCGATCCACTCCCCGGCGAGCGCCTCCTGGGCCTGCACCTTGGGGAGGGCTTCGCCGCCGTTCTTCTTGGCGGCGCCCTGGCGCAGCTGGACCAGTTCGGCGCCGCCCGGCTGGGGGCGTACGCCGTCGAAGAGGTCGTCGGCGGCGCCCTCGCGGACCGCCAGTTGGTAGACGGCCAGCTGCGGGTGGCGGGCCACCTCGGCGGAGGTCGGGGCCTGCTTGCCGGTCTTGAAGTCGACTACGTAGGCACGGCCTTCGGCGTCCCGCTCGACGCGGTCCATGGAGCCCCGTACCCGTACTTCGTAGGGACCGGCCTCCAGGGTCACGTCGAAGCCGTGCTCGCTGGCGACGGGGGTGCGGCTCGCGCGGTCCATCACGTGCCACTGGAGGAAGCGCTCCAGCGCCACGCGCGCGTGCTCCTTCTCCTGTGCCGACTTCCAGGGGGCGTCGAAGGCGAGCGCGTCCCACACCGAGTCGAGGCGCTCCATGAGGACGGCGAGGTCGGCGGGGGTGCGTCCGGAGGCGACCTCGTCGGCCAGGACGTGCACCACGTTGCCGAAGCCCTGGGCGGCGGTGGCCGGGGCGTCCGCCTTGACCTCGCGGCCCAGGAACCACTGCAGGGAGCAGGTGTTGGCGAGCTGGTCGAGGGCGCTCCCGGAGAGCACGACGGGCTTGTCGCGGTCCCGCAGGGGCACCTCGCTCGCCGTCGGTTCGTACATGCCCCACCAGCGGTAGGGGTGCGCGGCCGGTACGAGGGGGCGGCCGTCGGCGTCGCTGAGTGCGGCGAGCCGGGCCAGGCGCCGGGCCGCCGCCTCGCGCAGGGTGTCGCTCACGCGCGGGTCGACGGTGGTGGCGCGCAGTTCGGCGACGAGCGCGGCGACGGACAGGGGGCGGCGCGGGCGGCCCGTTATGTCCTTGGGTTCGACGCCGAGTTCGGTGAGGAAGCGGGACGGCTGGTCGCCGTCGTCGGCGGGCGCCTTCACCGCGGTCACGACGAGGCGCTCACGCGCGCGCGTGGCGGCCACGTAGAACAGCCGCCGCTCCTCGGCCAGGAGCGCCCCCGGGGTGAGGGGCTCAGCGAGTCCGTCGCGGCCGATGCGGTCGGCCTCCAGGAGGGAGCCGCGGCGGCGCAGATCGGGCCAGAGACCCTCCTGGACGCCCGCGACCACGACGAGCCGCCACTCCAGGCCCTTGGAACGGTGTGCGGTCATCAGGCGTACGGCGTCGGGGCGGGCCGCCCTGCGGGTGAGCGTGTCGGCGGCGATCTCCTGCGCCTCGGTCTCCTCCAGGAAGTTGAGCGCGCCGCGGCCGCCCGTGCGCTCCTCCGCGCGGGCCGCCGCGGCGAACAGCGCGCACACCGCGTCGAGGTCGCGGTCGGCGTTGCGGCCCGCCGCGCCGCCGCGCCGCGCGGTGCGCTCCAGGCGTCTGGGCCAGGGTGTGCCGTCCCAGAGCTCCCACAGCGCCTCCTCGGCCGTGCCGCCGCCCGCGAGGCGCTCACGGGCCTTGCGGAGCAGCGCGCCGAGCCGCTGGGCGCCGCGGGCGTACGTCGGGTCGTGCGCGACGAGGCGCTCCGGCTCGGCGAGGGCACGGGCGAGCAGCTCGTCGGAGGGCGGCGGCACGTGATTGCCCGCCGCACGCTCCTCCTCGCGCAGGGCGCGGCCGAGCCGCCGCAGATCGGCGGCGTCCATGCCGGCCAGCGGCGAGGTGAGCAGCGTGAGCGCGGTCTCGGTGTCGAGCCAGGTGGGGGCTGCGGATGCGGGGGGCCCGGGGTGCGGGGTAGCTGCCGTCGGGTGCGGCGTGGCTGGCGTCGGGTGCGGGGCGGCACCTTCCGTATCGTCAGCCGTACCGTCCGGAACCGCCCCTTCGGCGCCGTCTCCGGAGACTTCAGGGACGTCGACTCCGGGGACGTCACCTTCGGAGGCCTCACCGTCGACGGCGTCCCCCTGCGGCACATCCGCCTCCGCCTCCGCGGCCACCGCCGTCGCCACCACCCGCAGCGCCGTCAGCAGCGGCGTCACCGCCGGCTCGTGGCGCAGGGCGATGTCGTCGCCGTCGATCTCCAGGGGGACGCCCGCCGCGCTCAGGCTGCGGCGCACCGCGGGGATCGTGCGGGCGCCCGCGCGGACGAGCACGGCCATGTCACCCCACGGGACGCCGTCCTCCAGGTGCGCGCGGCGCAGGATGTCCGCGATGTTGTCGAGCTCCGTGCCGGCCGTCGGGTACGTGTACACCTCGACGCGGCCGCCCTCCCTGACCGGCGCCAGTTCCCGGTGGGCCCGCACCTTCTCCGCGGGCAGCCGGGTCAGCGGCATCCGGCGGGTCAGCAGCCGGGTGGCGCCGAGGAGCTCCGCGCCCGACCTGCGGGACGTCGTCAGGACCTCGACCGGCGCCCGTGTGCCGTCCGCGCGCGGGAAGTCGTACGGGAACTCCAGGATGCCGTTCACGTCGGCGCCACGGAACGTGTAGATCGACTGGTCGGGGTCGCCGAAGGCGACGAGCGTGCGGCCACCCCCGGCGAGCGCGTCCAGCAGCCGCACCTGCGCCGGGTCGGTGTCCTGGTACTCGTCCACGAAGACGGCGTCGTACTGCGCGCCGAGCGTTCGCGCGACCTCGGGGCGGCGGGCGAGCAGCACCGCGCGGTGCACCAGTTCCGCGTAGTCGAGGACCCCCTGGAGGTCGAGGACGTCCAGGTACTCGGCGAGGAAGGCCGCGGCCGCGCCCCAGTCGGGCCGTCCGCTGCGGCGCGCGAAGGCGTCCAGGGCGTTCGGTCCGAGGCCCAGCTCACGGCTGCGGGCGAGCACCGCGCGGACCTCGTCGGCGAAGCCGCGGGTGGTCAGGCAGGCGCGCAGCTCGTCGGGCCAGCGGATGTGCCCGTGGCCCTCCTGCGCGAGGTCGATCTGGCCCGCGAGCAGTTCACGTACCGCCACGTCCTGTTCGGGGCCGGACAGGAGCCGCAGCGGCTCCACGAACAGTTCGGCGTCCTGGTGGGCGCGGACCAGGGCGTAGCAGAAGGAGTGGAAGGTGGTGGCCTGCGGGGCGTGCGCCGCCCCGACGCGCAGCGCCATGCGGTCGCGCAGCTCCACCGCGGCCTTGCGGCTGAACGTCAGCACCAGGACGCGCGCCGGGTCCGCGCCCCGTGCGACGCGCTCGGCGACGGCCTCCACCAGCGTGGTCGTCTTGCCCGTGCCCGGTCCGGCAAGGACCAGCAGCGGCCCGCCCTCGTGGTCAACCACACGGCGCTGACCTGCGTCCAAGCGAGGGGGAGCCGACGGGGTCGGCGGCGTACGAACCAGTCGGTAGCCGTCCCTGGCCCCCTGTCGTACCGGTTGGTGCGACGGGTGCCGGATGTGCCGAGTGGAAGAAGGGGAACTCACGTGGGTCGCCGGTCCTGGTGGGTCTGCTGGTCGAAGAGCGGCTGCGCGACGGCCGCGGGGTGAACGGGATGCGTGACGTCGACGCTACGCCAGTGGGCGAGGAGGACGCGTGGCTTCCCCCGTACGGGCCACCGGTCCCCCGCCGGGCCGCCCGATGCCGGAAGCTGTCAGATGTGAGCCTCCGGAGCCTACGGGCGAGCGTCACCCGCGACGTCGCCCGCCGCGACGCCGCCCGCCGCGCCTCCCTCGGTGCTCGCCGCGTCCGCCCCCTCGCCGTCCCACCGCGCCCGCCGCATGTCGAGCTTCGGGACGTGGCCCTGGGCGGCGCGCGAGGCCTGCCGCAGGGGCGTGCCCTCCGCCCGGTAGCGCTCCAGGGCCCGCAGTTCGTGGCCCGGCAGCAGGACGCCGTCCGAGCGCACCACACGCCACCACGGAACGCCCCCTCCGTAGAGGGCCATCACGCGTCCGACCTGTCGCGGGCCGCCCTCCTCGAGCCACTCGGCGACGTCCCCGTACGTCATCACCCGACCCGGCGGGATCAGCTCCGCGACCTCGAGAACCCGCTCCGCGTACTCCGGCAGCGCCTGGCTTTCCTCGCTCATCCGGACCATCCTGCCGTACGCCACCGACAGGGTGACGGGCCCGGCACGGAGGGTGCCGCAGGCCCCGTGACACGGCACAAAGTGTCGTTTCGTGACCACTTCGCGTCCTTGCGTTGCCCCCTGCTGCCCCCCTCCGCGGGCCGGACATGCCACCATCGTGCGGGCGGTGACTGGTGATACGAGATCAAGAAGAGACGACGGAGCGGCAGGGCGTGCATCCCGATGACAAGGCGGGCACCTCTGCGTCCGAGTCACACCCGGACACCGGTGAGAACGCCCTGAAGACCGACAAGACCGAGAAGACACAGACCGACGGGCCCGAGACCACCGAGCCCGGCTGC
Organism: Streptomyces sp. NPDC005863; assembly: GCF_042871345.1. NCBI lineage: Bacteria > Bacillati > Actinomycetota > Actinomycetes > Kitasatosporales > Streptomycetaceae > Streptomyces > Streptomyces sp. NPDC005863. Next base: position 705,970 of record NZ_JBIAII010000001.1, read on the forward strand.
GGCGACGAGGACGAGTCGCACACCGACCGCGTCGCACGCGACGAGCCGCTCCTCGCCGCGCGCGTACACCGTCCCTCCGACCTCATGCGGCTCCTCGTCGGCGTGCTCGCCATCGCGGTGCTGCTCGCCATCGCCGCGTTCGCCCACGGCACCACCTCCGGGCTCGAACAGGACATCGACAAGGGCACCGAGCAGGCCCCCGACCTGCTGATCAAGGTGGCGGGTCTGGTCGCCAGCATCGGCGTGCTGCTCGTCCCCGTGGCGTTCGCGATCGAACGGCTGATCAAACGGGACGGGCTGCGCATCGCCGACGGCGTGCTGGCCGCCGTCCTCGCGCACGGCGTGACGCTCGCCACCGACCTGTGGGTCGCCAAGGGCGCCCCCGACTCCATCCAGGACGCGCTGACCAAGCCCTCACCGGCGGACGTGCACGCCTTCACCGATCCGGTGCACGGCTACCTCGCCCCCGTCATCGCGTACATGACGGCCGTCGGGATGTCCCGCAGACCGCGCTGGCGCCTGGTGCTCTTCGTGGTGCTGCTACTGGACGCGTTCACCATGCTGGTGACCGGCTACACGACGCCGTTCTCGATCATCCTGACGGTGCTGATCGGCTGGGCGGTGGCGTACGGCACGCTCTACGCCGTCGGCTCGCCGAACGTACGACCGACCGGCCAGACGCTCCTCGCCGGCCTGCGGCACGTCGGCTTCCACCCCGTGAGCGCCGCCCGCGAGGAGTCCCCGGACAGCGAGCACGGTGACCGCGGGCGCCGCTATTTCGTCACCCTGGAGGACGGCCCGCCCCTGGACGTCACGGTCATCGACCGCGAGCAACAGGCGCAGGGCTTCTTCTACCGTGTCTGGCGCCGGCTCACCCTGCGGGGCATCACCCAGCGGCGCAGTCTGCAGTCGCTGCGGCAGGCGCTGGAGCAGGAGGCGCTCCTCGCGTACGCGGCCATCGCGGCCGGGGCGAACGCGCCGAAGCTGATCGCCACGTCCGAGCTCGGCCCCGACGCCGTGATCCTCGTCTACGAGCACACCGGCGGCCACACCCTGGACTCGCTGCCGGACGACGCCATCACCGGTGACCTGCTGCGCGACACCTGGCGTCAGGTGCAGGCCCTGCAGTCGCGGCGGATCGCGCACCGCAGGCTCGCGGGCGACGCCGTCCTGGTGGATCGTTCCGGCAACGTGATCCTCACCGATCTGCGCGGCGGCGAGATCGCCGCGGGCGACCTGGTGCTTCGCATGGACATCGCGCAGCTCCTGACCGCCCTCGGCCTGCGGGTGGGCGCCGAGCGCGCGGTGGCCGCCGCCGTCGAGATCCTCGGCCCGGACGCGGTGGCCGACTGTCTGCCGCTGCTCCAGCCCATCGCCCTCACCCGCACCACCCGCTCCACCCTGCGCAGGCTGGCCCGGGAACGCTCCCAGCGCGAGCGTGAGGCCGTCCTGGAGGCCTCCCGCAGGACCAAGCAGACCGCGCGCGCGGAGCTGCCCGAGGAGGAGCCCGCGCCGAAGCCGTCGCAGAAGCAGGAGAAGCAGGCGGCCAAGCAGGAGCGGCAGGCCGAGAAGCAGGCCATAGACGACGCCTTGGACCAGGCCCGCGAGGAGGACCTGCTCACCCAGATCCGCCACCAGGTGCTGCTCATCCGCCCGGCGGCGCCGGTCGAGCCGGCGCAGCTGGAGCGCATCAGGCCGCGCACGCTGATCAGTTTCATCGCCGGTGCCATCGGCGCGTACTTCCTGCTGTCGCAGCTCACCCACGTCGAGTTCGGCACGCTCTTCCAGGAGGCGGAGTGGGGCTGGGTGGCGGCCGCGGTGGGCTTCTCCGCGCTGAGCTACTTCGCCGCGGCGATGAGCCTGCTCGGCTTCGTGCCGGAGCGGGTGCCGTTCCTGCGGGCGGTGGCGGCGCAGGTCGCCGGGTCGTTCGTGAAGATCGTGGCGCCCGCGGCGGTCGGCGGCGTCGCGCTGAACACCCGCTTCCTGCAGCGCTCCGGGGTGCGCTCGGGGCTCGCGGTGGCGAGCGTCGGTGCCTCGCAGCTCTTCGGGCTCGGCTCGCACATCCTGCTGCTGCTGATCTTCGGCTATCTGACGGGGACGGAGAAGACACCCTCGTTCACGCCGTCCCGCACCGTCATCGCCGGTCTGCTGTCGGTCGCGGTGCTCGTCCTCGTGGTGACCGCGATCCCGTTCCTGCGCAAATTCGTCGTCACGCGCGTGCGGTCGCTTTTCGCCGGTGTCGTGCCGCGCATGCTGGACGTGCTGCAGCGCCCGCAGAAGCTGCTCACCGGCATCGGCGGGATGCTGCTCCTCACCCTGATGTTCGTGCTCTGCCTGGACGCCTCGGTACGGGCCTTCGGCAACGAGGAGATGACGTCGCTGAGCCTGGCGAGCGTCGCGGTCGTCTTCCTCGCGGGCAACGCGCTGGGCTCTGCGGCGCCGACACCGGGCGGTGTGGGCGCGGTCGAGGCGACGCTGACCTTCGGTCTGATCGCGGTGGGGGTGCCCAAGGACGTGGCGGCGCCCGCCGTGCTGCTCTTCCGGCTGCTCACGCTCTGGCTGCCGGTGCTACCCGGGTGGCTGTTCTTCAACCACCTGACGAGGAAGGGCCTGCTCTGATCCGACCCCGGCACGAGGGGCGCCTCCGAGGCCGCCGTCAGAACACCAGCAGGAGCGCCGCCAGGAGCAGCACGGCGCCCGTCACCTCCACCGCCCCGACCACCGGCACCTTCACGCCCCTGCCGGGCAGCAGCGCCGCGCGGACCAGGTAGCCGGCGAAGAGGAGCGCGAGCCACGGGTTCAGCGCGTACGCCGCGGGCACCGCGAGCACGTGGTACGTCACCGACGCCCGGTGGTACGCGCGTGAGTCACGCTCCCGGATCATCGTCTTCACGTACGGCACCGTGCCCGCGAAGAACAGCAGGCAGGCGAGGGCCGGGCGCCAGCCGTCCGCGAGGGACCCGCCGCCCAGCCGCAGTGTGACGAGGAGCATGCCGCAGGCGGGGACCACCGCCGCCAGGCCGTTGAGCAGGGCCCGCTCCTTGTTGCGCCACGCGTAGAGCGTGTTCACGGCCACGAAGGGCGCCGCGCAGCAGGCCGCGAACAGCAGCCAGGGGTACGCGAACAGGAGCGGCACCCCGCAGACCGCGCACCCCGCCGCCGACACCAGGGCGGGCCGCACATGGCGGCGCGGGGCGCGCGGGTTGCGGGAGAGGCAGCGCAGCCGGAGCCACTGCTGGACGTGGAAGGCGGTGACGTATCCCGTCAACCAGGCGACAAACAGCGGCAGATGGGCCCAGCGCGGTCCGGCGCCGGGACCGTCGCCGAGGAACACGCCCGCCGTGAACGGCACCGCGAGCATCGCCCACGCCCCGTGCTGGTTCGGCAGCCACGTGTGGAGTCCGCCCCGTCTCTTCCTGCCCATGCGTTCAGCCTCTCAGCACCTCGGCCCGCTGCCCGGTGCTTTCAGCCTCGCAGCATCAGGGCCCGAACAATTCCTGCTGTAAGTCACCCCTTGACGGGACCTTGGACCCCGGGATCCCAACCACCGCCAGGCTTAGGGTCGTTGTCGGCGGCACATATGGTGTGGCCTTTTCTTCGGGACGGCCGGGAGATATGACGTTGCAGCAGAGGAAAGACATCGCTGAGACGCTCGTGAAGGCCGGGAGTTTCTTCACCCGGACCGCGGAGACCTCCGCCGATCTGCACAGCGTGCGGCGCACCGGCGGCCGGGACGGGGAAGCCTTCTATCGCGACCGCTGGAGCCACGACAAGGTCGTGCATTCCACGCACGGCGTGAATTGCACCGGATCGTGCCGCTGGAAGGTGTACGTCAAGGACGGCATCATCACCTGGGAGACCCAGGCCACGGACTATCCCTCGGTGGGACCCGACCGTCCCGAATACGAACCCCGCGGATGCCCGCGCGGCGCTTCTTTCTCCTGGTACACGTATTCGCCGACGCGCGTGCGGTATCCGCATGTGCGCGGCGTGCTCCTTGAGATGTACCGGGAGGCGAAGGCGCGGCTGAAGGACCCCGTCCTCGCCTGGGCCGACATCCAGGGCGACCCCGGGCGCCGCCGCCGCTACCAGCGCGCCCGCGGCAAGGGCGGTCTGGTGCGGGCGAGCTGGGACGAGGCCGTCGAGATCGTCGCGGCGGCGCACGTCCACACCATCAAGGAGCACGGCCCCGACCGGGTCGCCGGATTCTCCCCCATTCCCGCGATGTCGATGGCGTCGCACGCGGCGGGCGCCCGTTTCCATTCCCTCATCGGCGCCCCGATGCTCTCCTTCTACGACTGGTACGCGGATCTTCCCGTCGCCTCCCCGCAGGTCTTCGGCGACCAGACCGACGTACCGGAGTCGGGCGACTGGTGGGACGCCGCCTATTTGATGATGTGGGGCTCCAATGTGCCGGTGACGCGGACGCCCGACGCGCACTGGATGACGGAGGCGCGGTACCGGGGGCAGAAAGTCGTCACCGTATCGCCGGATTTCGCGGACAACACGAAATTCGCCGACGAGTGGATGCATCCGCACCCCGGGACGGACGGCGCGCTCGCCCTCGCGATGGGGCACGTCATTCTCCGTGAGTTCTTCGTCGAACGGCAGACCCCGTTCTTCCTGGATTACGTGCGCCGCTACACGGACCTGCCGTTCCTTGTCACCCTCAACGAGACCGAGCACGGACTCGTCCCGCACAAGTTCCTCACCGCGGCCGACCTCGACGACGACCGGAAAGCGGCCGAGAACGCCCGCTGGAAGACCGTCCTGATCGACGACGCGACGGGCGAGCCGACCGTCCCGAACGGCACGCTCGGCCACCGCTGGGGCACCTCCGAGACCCCCGACTGGAACCTCGACCTCGGCGACACCGTGCCCCGGCTCACCCTGTACGGCGAGGACAGCGCGGAGATCGTGCTGCCCCGCTTCGAGGGCGGTCAGGGCGCTCAGGACGCCGCCGGGAGCGGGGGTGACAACGGTGTCGTACGCCGGGGCGTGCCCGTCCGGCGCCTCGGCGACCGGCTCGTCACCACCGTCTACGACCTGATGCTCGCCCAGTACGGCGTCCCGCGCGCGGGGCTGCCCGGCGAGTGGCCCGCCTCCTACGAAGACGCCTCCCAGCCGGGCACCCCGGCCTGGCAGGAGACCCTCACCTCCGTGCCGGCCGCGCAGGCCGCGCGTGTGGCGCGGGAGTTCGCGGGTACGGCCGAGGACTCCCAGGGGCGCTGCATGATCCTCATGGGCGCGGGGACCAACCACTGGTTCCACGCGGAGACCACCTACCGGGCCTTCCTCGCGCTGCTCACGCTCACCGGCTGCCAGGGGCGCAACGGCGGCGGCTGGGGCCACTACGTGGGCCAGGAGAAGTGCCGGCCGGTGACCGGCTGGGCGACGCTCGCGAGCGCGTCGGACTGGGGGCGCCCGCCGCGCCACATGATCGGCGCGGGCTGGTTCTACCTCCACACCGACCAGTGGCGCTACGACAGCCTGCCCGCCGAGGCCCTCGCCTCGCCGCTGGGCGAGGGCCGCTTCGACGGCATGTCGGGCGCCGACTGTCTGGCCGCCTCCGCGCGGATGGGCTGGATGCCCTCGTATCCGACCTTCGACCGCAACCCGCTGGACCTGGGGGCCGCCGACGACCCGGTGGCGAGCGCCGTCAAGGAGCTGGCGGAGGGCACGCTGGGCTTCGCCGGCGAGGACCCGGACGCGCCCGGCAACTGGCCGCGCGTGCTCAACGTATGGCGGGCCAATCTGCTCGGCTCGTCCTCCAAGGGCAACGAGTACTTCCTGAAGCATCTGCTCGGCACGCACTCCAACCTGCCCGACGACGGGCCGCGTTGTGTGCCGCGCGACGTGCGGTGGCGGCCGGAGGACGTCGAGGGGAAGCTCGATCTGCTGCTCTGCCTGGACTTCCGGATGACGTCCACGACGCTGCTCTCCGACGTCGTCCTGCCGGCCGCGACCTGGTACGAGAAGCACGACCTGTCCTCGACCGACATGCACCCCTTCCTGCACGCCTTCACGCCGGCCGTGGACCCGCCCTGGCAAGCGCGCACCGACTACGACGCGTTCCTGGCGCTCGCGCGCCGCTTCGGCGAGCTGGCGGGCGAGCACCTGGGCGTGCGCCGCGACCTCGTCGCCACCGCCCTGCAGCACGACACCCCGGGCGGCGAGATGGCCCAGCCCGGCGGCGTCGCGCTCGACTGGTCGAAGGGCGAGTGCGAGCCGGTACCGGGGCGCACGATGTACGACCTGACCGTCGTGGAGCGCGACTACGGGGCGGTCGGCGAGAAGTTCGCGGCGCTCGGCCCGCTGGTCGACCGGCTCGGGGTCACCACGAAGGCGGTCACGTTCGACGTCGCCGAGGAGATCGCGTACCTGAAGGCCAAGAACGGCACGGTGCGCGGCGGCACGGCCGACGGCAGGCCGCGCCTGGACACCGCCCAGCGGGCCTGTGAGGCGATCCTGTCGCTCTCCGGGACCTCCAACGGCCGGCTGGCCACCCAGGGCTTCGAGACGCTGGAGAAGCGCGTCGGGACCGAGCTGGCGCACCTGGCCGCGGAGGCCGAGGGGAAGCGGATCACGTTCGCGGGCACCCAGGCGCGGCCGGTGCCGGTCATCACCTCCCCGGAGTGGTCGGGCAGCGAGTCCGGCGGGCGCCGCTACACGGCGTTCACCGTCAACACCGAGCACCTCAAGCCCTGGCACACGCTCACCGGGCGCCAGCACTTCTTCCTCGACCACGACTGGATCCACGAGGTCGGCGAGGCACTGCCCGTCTACAAGCCGCCGCTGAACATGCACCGCCTCTACGGAGAGCCCGAGTTGGGCTCCCGGACGGGTGACGGCGGTGGCCGGGAGGTGGCCGTGCGCTTCCTGACCCCGCACAACAAGTGGGCGATCCACTCCCAGTACCAGGACAACCTCTACATGATGACGCTCGGTCGCGGCGGTCAGACGGTGTGGATGTCCCCGCAGGACGCGGAGGCCATCGGTGTGCGCGACAACGAGTGGATCGAGGCCGTGAACCGCAACGGCGTCGTCACGGCCCGCGCGATCGTCTCCCACAAGATGCCGCCGGGAACGGTCTACATGAACCACGCCCAGGAGCGGACCGTCGGCGTCCCGAAGACGGAGCGGACCGGACGGCGCGGCGGCATCCACAACTCGCTCACCCGGATCATGCTCAAGCCCACCCATCTCGTGGGCGGCTACGCGCAGTTGACCTGGGCCTTCAACTACCTGGGGCCGACCGGCAACCAGCGCGACGAGGTGACGGTCATCCGTCGCCGCTCGCAGGATGTGGAGTACTGATCATGCGCGTCATGGCCCAGATCGCCATGGTCATGAACCTCGACAAGTGCATCGGCTGCCACACGTGTTCGGTCACCTGCAAGCAGGCGTGGACGAACCGCAAGGGCACCGAGTACGTCTGGTTCAACAACGTCGAGACCCTCCCGGGACAGGGCTATCCGCGCCGCTGGGAGGACCAGGAGCGGTGGAAGGGCGGCTGGGAGCGGACCAGGTCCGGCCGGCTGCGGCTGCGGGCCGGAGGGCGCCTCAAGCGGCTCGGCCAGATCTTCGCCAACCCCGAGCTGCCGGAGCTCTCGGACTACTACCAGCCCTGGACGTACGAGTACAAGAACCTGACCGACGCCCCGGCGGGCGACGACATGCCGGTCGCGAGGCCGGTCTCGCAGGTGACGGGCGAGCCGATCGGCACCATCGAGTGGGGCCCCAACTGGGACGACAACCTCGGCGGCGCCCCGGAGCACGGGCCCCGGGACCCCCTCGTGGAGAAGATCCGCGACGAGGTCGGCGAGAGGATCCGCTTCGAGTTCGAGCAGAGCTTCATGTTCTATCTGCCGCGGGTCTGCGAGCACTGCCTCAACCCCGCGTGCGTCTCGTCGTGCCCGTCGGGGGCGATGTACAAGCGCGAGGAGGACGGCATCGTCCTCGTCGACCAGGACCAGTGCCGCGGCTGGCGGATGTGCGTCACCGGCTGCCCGTACAAGAAGGTCTACTTCAACCACGCCACCGGCAAGGCGGAGAAGTGCACGTTCTGCTTCCCGCGCGTGGAGGTGGGGATGCCGACCATCTGCTCGGAGACCTGTGTCGGGCGCATGCGCTACCTGGGGGTGATGCTGTACGACGCCGACAAGGTGACCGAGGCCGCCTCCGTGGCGGATGAACAGGACCTCTACCCGGCGCAGTTGGAGTGCTTCCTCGACCCGCACGATCCGGCGGTCGCGGCCGCCGCCCGCGCGTCCGGCATCACCGACGAGTGGCTCGACGCGGCCCGCCGCTCCCCCGTGTACGACCTGATCAGGACGTACCAGGTGGCGCTGCCGCTGCATCCGGAGTACCGCACGATGCCGATGGTCTGGTACGTGCCGCCGCTCTCCCCCGTCGTCGAGGCGGTGGCCGCCGCGGGCCGCGACGGGGAGGAGGCGGGCAACCTCTTCGGAGCGATCGACTCGCTGCGCATCCCCGTCGAGTATCTGGCCGAACTGCTCACCGCGGGCGACGCGTTCGCCGTCGACGCGGTGCTGCGCCGGATGGCGGCGATGCGGTCCTACATGCGGGCCGTCAACCTCGGCCAGACGCCGGACGAGGCCGTGGCGGGCGCCGTCGGGCTCACCGGCGAGGAGCTGCGGGACATGTTCCGGCTGCTCGCCGTCGCCAAGTACGAGGACCGGTACGTGATACCGACCGCCGCACGGGCCGACGCGGACGCCCTCGCCGGCACGCATCCCCTCGACGACGGCTGCCCGGTGGGCGATGCCGCACCCGCCGTCCCCGAAGAGCGCGTGCTGCTCAATCTCAGCCCCACCCGGAGGAGCGCATGAGCCCCGACGCCGTCGTCCGCCTCGTCGCCGGACGGCTCCTGCAGTACCCCGACGAGCGGCTCCACGCCGACCTGGACCGCCTCCACAAAGCGTGCGACCACCCCCTGCTGCGGGAATTCGTCGCCCACGCGCGCGTGCGCCGCCCCCTGGACCTCGCCGCGCACTACACGGACGTCTTCGACACCCGCAACCGCCGCTGTCTGTACCTGACCTGGTGGTCGGACGGCGACACCCGCAACCGCGGGCTCTCCCTCGTGCGCGTCAAGCACGTGTACCGGGAGCACGGCCTGGAGTTCGCCTCCGCGGAGCTGCCCGACTTCCTGCCGGTGATGCTGGAGTTCGCCGCCCGCGAGGAGGCCGCGGGCACCGCACTCCTGGAGGAGCACCGGGCCGGGCTCGAACTGCTGCGGCTCGCCGTCACCGACGCGGACACCCCGTACGCGCGCGTGCTCGAAGCGGTCTGCGGGACACTGCCCGGCCCCTCCCCGCGGACACGCGCCGAGGCCAAGGCGCTGGCCCGCAGCGGGCCGCCCCGCGAGAGCGTCGGCCTGGAACCCTTCGGGCCCGGCATGGAACCCCTCGGGCCCGGCGTGGAGCTCCCCTGGCCCACGCTGCCCGCCCGCCCCGGACGGGAAAGGACCCCGGCGTGATGGACCTCATCCTGTGGGGCGTCCTGCCCTATGTCGCCGTCACCCTCCTGATCGCGGGCCTCGCCTGGCGGGCCAGGTACGACCGGTTCGGCCTCACCACGCACTCCTCCCAGCTGCGGGAGTCGCGGTTGCTGCGCATCGGCTCGCCGCTGTTCCACTTCGGGATGGCGTTCGTCGTGCTCGGCCACGTGGTGGGGCTGCTGATCCCGGACGACTGGACCGCCGCGGTGGGCGTCAGCGACCACACGTACCACCTGCTCGCCGTCTCCACGGGCGCCGTCGCGGGCCTTGCGGCGGCCGGCGGGATCGGCGTCCTGGTGTACCGGCGGCTGACCGTGCCCGCCGTCCGCAAGGCCACCCTGCGCAGCGACCACCTGATGTACACGGTGCTGCTCGGCGCGCTGCTGCTCGGCCTGGTCGCGACCGTCCTCAACTCCTCCGGGGCGGTCGACTACAACTACCGCGAGGGCGTCTCCGTCTGGTTCCGCAGCCTGTTCACGCTCCGGCCCGACTACGCGCTGATGGGCGCCGCGCCCCTCGCCTTCAAGCTGCACGTCGCCTTCGGCTTCGCGCTGTTCGCGCTGATCCCCTTCTCGCGGCTCGCCCATATCGTCAGCGCGCCCTTCAAGTACCTCTTCAGGCCGTACGTGGTCTACCGCAGGCGCGACCCGGGGCAGCTCGCGAACCGGGAGCCGGAGCGGGGCTGGGAGCGCGTCTCGTGAGCCGGGTCGTCAGGCGCCCGCGGCACGACGTCGGCGAGCGCCCCTTCATCGTCATCTGGGAGGCCACGCGCGCGTGCCCGCTGGCCTGTGTGCACTGCAGGGCCGAGGCGCAGCCCGCGCGGGACCCCGGCGAGCTGGACGGCGCCGACGCCCGCCGTCTGATGGACCAGATCGCGGCCTTCGGGCGGCCGAGCCCGCTCTTCGTGATCACGGGCGGCGATCCCTTCCAGCGCCCCGACCTCACCGACCTCGTCGCGTACGGCACCTCCCGCGGGCTCCGCGTCGCCGTCTCCCCCTCGGGCACGCCGACGCTGGACCGGGCGAACCTCACGGCGGTGCGCGACGCGGGCGCCGTCGCCCTCTCGCTGAGCGTCGACGGCTCCACGGCCGCGCGGCACGACGCCTTCCGTGGCGTGGACGGCGTCTTCGAGTGGACCCTCGACGGCTGGCGGACCGCCCGTGAGCTCGGCCTGAAGGTGCAGATCAACACCACCGTCACACGCGACAGCCTGGAGGACCTCGCGGACATCGCCGCCCTGGTGCGGCGCGAGGGCGCGATGCTGTGGAGCGGCTTCGTGCTGGTGCCGACGGGCCGCGGCGAACAGCTCGCCGCGCTCACCCCCGCCGAGGTCGAGGACGTCCTGCACTTCCTGTACGACACGGGCGCCGTCATGGCCACCAAGACCACGGAGGGGCACCACTTCCGCCGCGTCATGCTCCAGCGGACCATCCTGGAGCGGCACGGCGGGACACCCGTGACAGGGCCCCTGTACGCGCGGCTCACGGCACGCGCGCGTGCGCTCGGTCTGCACGACGGGGAGCGGCGCGCGGTGCGCAGGCCGCCCATGGACGTCGGCTCCGGACGCGGCTTCGTCTTCGTCTCGCACACCGGAGAGGTCCATCCCAGCGGCTTCCTGCCGCTGTCGGCCGGAAACGTCAGACACCATCCGCTCATCGACATCTACCGGGGCTCCGCGCTCTTCACCACGCTGCGCGACCCGGCGCTGCTCGGCGGGGCGTGCGGCCGCTGCGAGTTCAACACCGTCTGCGGCGGCTCCCGTTCGCGCGCGTACGGGGCGACGGGGCGGGTCCTCGCCGCCGACCCCTGGTGTGCGTACGAGCCGGGGAGCTTCCCCCACCAGGACGAGCTGCGCGAGCTGCTCGCGCCGGGCACCCCGGCACCGAACGAAGGGAGCGCGGCATGACGCGTTCAGTGATCGTCGTCGGCGGCGGCATCAGCGGACTGACGGCGGCCCTGCGGCTGCGCGCCGACGCGGAGGTCACCGTCCTGGAGGGCGCCCCCGTCATCGGCGGCAAGCTCCGCACCGGCACCCTCGCGGGCGTCCCCGTCGACGAGGGCGCCGAGTCCCTGATGGCGCTGCGCCCCGAGGCCGTGCACCTCGCCGAGGACGTCGGCCTCGGCGACGACCTGTGCGACCCGGCCCCGGCACCCACCACCCTGTGGTCCCACGGCGCGCTGCGCCCGCTGCCGCCCGGTCACGTCATGGGCATCCCCACCGACCCCGACGCCCTGGCCGGCACCGGGCTGCTGTCGGACGAGGCGGCGGCCCGGCTGCGCCTGGACGAGACGCTGCCCGCGGAGCCGCAGGCCGACGACGTGTCCGTCGCCGAGTACCTCGGCGGGCGGCTGGGCCAGGAGGCCGTGGACCGGCTCGTGGAGCCGCTGCTCGGCGGGGTCTACGCGGGCCGCCCCGACCGGCTCTCGCTGCGGGCCGTGCTCCCGCGCGTGGCGGCGGTCGCCGAGCGAGGTGAGCCGCTGCTCGCCGCGCTGCGGGAGATGCGGACGCAGCCCGGGGCCGCCGCCCCGCGCGCGGGGAGCCCGAAGTCCGGGAGCCCGCGGCCCGTCCCCGTACGGAGCCTGCGCGGCGGCAACGGCCGGCTCCCGCACGCCGTGGCCGCGGCGAGCGGCGCCCGGATCCTGACCGGCACGCGCGCGCGTGAACTGCAGCGCACCCCCGCGGGACGGTGGCGGGTGCTCGCCGTGACCGGTGACGGCCCGCTCCTCCTTGAGGCGGACGCGGTGGTGCTCGCCGTGCCCGCGTACGAGGCCGCGGAGCTGCTGCGCCCGCACGCGCCGCTCGCGGACGCCGACCTGGGGGCGATCCAGCACGCCAGTACGGCCGTGGTGACCATGGCGTTCCCGCGCACGGAAGCCCTCGTCCGGGGGCAGGGGAGCGCCGGGCACGGGGACCCGCTGCCCGGGGGCAACGGCTTCCTGGTGCCGGCCGTCGACGGGCGCGCCCTCAAGGCCGCCACGTTCCTCAGCAACAAGTGGCGCTGGCAGGGCGAGGCCGCGCCCGACCTCTTCCTGCTGCGCACCTCGATCGGCCGGGTCGCCGAGGAGCACCGGCTCGCCCCGCCGGACCGCCATCTGATCCGCACCTCGGTCCGCGAGCTGCACGAGGCCCTCGGCCCCATCGGGGAGCCCGTCGCGGCCCGCGTCCGCCGATGGGAACGTGGCCTTCCGCAGTACGGGGTCGGCCATATCGAGCGCATCGCCCGGGTCCGCGAGGCGGTCGGCGGGCTGCCGGGGATCGCGCTGTGCGGGGCCGCGTACGACGGCGTGGGCGTCGCCGCGTGCGTGGCCACGGGGACGACGGCGGCCCGGCAGCTCGCGGAGGGCTGAGGACCGGTAGGGTCTGCTGGCTGCTCAGCCCGCGCCGGACCGGGCGCCGCGGCCCTCAGACATTCGCGTTGTGTGCCGGCCCGGAGAACCATGACCAGTACGCAGGAAACCGCCGGGCTGAGCGCGCCGATATCCGGTGCGGCGGAGGGACCCGACTGCGAGGCCCGTGTCGCACGCATACGGCGTCGCCTGGAGCGGCTGATCGGGATCGCGGCGACGGAGGGCAACGCGCTCACCCCCCTGCGCAACGGCGACGAGATCTTCGCGGCCATGCTCGCGGGGATCCGCCGTGCCGAGCACACCGTGGACATGATGACGTTCGTGTACTGGAAGGGCGACATCGCCCTGCAGTTCGCCGAGACGCTCGCCGAGCGGGCCCGTGCCGGGGTGCGGGTGCGGCTGCTCCTGGACGGGTTCGGCAGCCGGTTGATCGAGACCGAGCAGCTGGCCGCGATGGAGCAGGCGGGGGTGCAGGTGGCGTGGTTCCGCAAGCCGCTGTACCTCTCGCCGCTCAAGCAGAACCACCGCTGCCATCGCAAGGTCCTGGTCGTCGACGAGACGACCGCGTTCACCGGCGGGGTGGGCATCGCCGAGGAGTGGTGCGGGGACGCCCGCGACGAGAACGAGTGGCGCGACACGCACGTCGAGGTCCGCGGGCCCGCGGTGGACGGTCTCGCGGCGGCGTTCGCCCAGAACTGGGCCGAGTGCCACGACGAGCTCTTCGACGCCAGGGACCGGTTCATCGACCATCGTCCGCGGGGCGGCGCCATCGTGCAGGTCGTGCGGGGGTCGGCGAGCTTCGGCTGGCAGGACATGCAGACGCTGCTGCGGGTGATGCTGGAGTCGGCCGAGGAACGCTTCCGGCTGTCCACCGCCTACTTCTCCCCCGACGCGTACTTCGTCGAGCTCCTGTGTGCCGCCGCGCGGCGCGGTGTGGAGGTGGAGATCGTGCTGCCCGGTCCGCACACCGACAAGCGGGTGTGCCGGCTGGCGGGCCAGCACCACTACGAGGAACTCACCGCGTGCGGGGTGAAGATCTACCAGTACCAGCCGACGATGATGCACGCCAAGATCATCACCGTCGACGGTGTCGCCTCGCTGATCGGCTCCACCAACTTCAACCGCCGCTCCCTCGACCATGACGAGGAAGTCATGCTCGCCGTCCTGGACCAGGAGTTCACCGCCACCCTGGACGAGCACTTCGAGGCCGACACCGCGGTAAGCGAACTGATCCGGCGCGACCGGTGGCGCAGGCGCTCCGCCGTCCAGCGGGTCCGGGAGGTGGCCGTACAGCCCATCCGTCGCTTCCTGTGAGCCCGGCTGCCCGCCGCTGAGCGGGGCGCGACGCCCGATTTCCGTGGCCGGATCCTCACCCACACGGCCCGCGCCCCGAGCGCCCCGTCAGGGGCCCCCGCAGGATGGGGACATGCCCACACAGTCCCAGCCACGCGTCACCGCGCTGGCCGCCGCCGCCCTGCTCCTGTCCGCCACGCTCTCGGCGTGCGGCAGCAGCGACGCCAAGGACGAGGATCTGCCGACCCAGAAGCTGAGCTGGAAGGACTGCCCCGCGCCCGACGCCGCCGAGGGCGGTGGCGGCGCCCCGTCCCCGCTGCCGGGCGGCGCCGAGTGGCAGTGCGCCACCATGAAGGCCCCCCTCGACTGGTCGAAGCCCAAGGGCGACACCCTCGACATCGCGTTGATCAAGGCGGCCGCGAGCGGTGACAAGAAGAAGCGCATCGGCTCCCTCGTCTTCAACTTCGGCGGCCCCGGCGGCTCGGGCGTCACCACGCTGCCCGCCTTCGGCGAGGACTACGCCAAGCTGCGCACCCGCTACGACCTGGTGAGCTTCGACCCGCGCGGCGTCGGCGCCAGCGCGGGCATCCGCTGTGAGGACGACGAGCAGCTCGACACGTACTTCCAGCAGGACGCCACGCCCGACGACGACACCGAGAAGAAGAAGCTCGTCGAGAACGTGAAGTCGTTCAACGGCGGCTGCGAGAAGAACGCCGGCTCCACCCTCCCGCACGTGCGCACCACCGACGCGGCCCGCGACATGGACCTGATGCGCCAGGTCCTCGGCGACGACAAGCTGCACTACTTCGGGATCTCGTACGGCACCGAACTCGGCGGTGTCTACGCACACTTGTTCCCCAAGAGGGTGGGACGGGCCGTGTTCGACGCCGTCGTCGACCCCACCGAGAACGCCGAACAGGGCTCGCTCGGCCAGGCCGAGGGCTTCCAGCTGGCGCTCGACAACTTCGCGAAGGACTGCACGTCGCAGGCGGACGACTGCCCCGTCGGAGACACCGAGGCGCAGGTCAAGGAGAAGATCGCGAAGCTTCTGAAGGACCTGGACCGCAAGCCGATCCGCGGCCTGCCGCCGCGTGAACTGACGCAGACCGCCGCGACCAACGGCATCGCGCAGGCCCTGTACTCCAAGGACTTCTGGCCCTACCTCACCCAGGGCCTCGACGAGGCCTACGAGGGCGACGGCAAGATCCTCATGGCCCTCTCCGACTCCATGAACGGGCGCAACGAAGACGGTCAGTACAGCAACATCCAGTCGGCCAACGTCTCGATCAACTGCGCGGACGACAAGGCGCGTTACACCCCGCGGTACGTGGAGCAGAAGCTCCCCGAGTTCCGCAAGGCCTCGCCGCTGTTCGGCGACTACCTGGCGTGGGGCATGGTCAGCTGCACCGACTGGGCCGTCGACGGCCAGGCCGACCACCCCGACGTGAGCGCCGCGGGCGCGCCGCCCATCGTCGTCATCGGCAACACCGGCGACCCGGCCACCCCGTACGAAGGGGCGCGCAAGATGGCGCAGGCGCTCGGCAAGGGCGTCGGCGTCGAGATGACGTACAAGGGCCAGGGGCACGGCGCGTACGACAGCAAGAACGCCTGCGTGCGCGGCGCCGTCGACGGCTATCTGCTGGAGGGGACGGTCCCGAAGGCGGACACGGTCTGCTCCTGACGCCACGGTGGGCCCCGGGGCCGCTGTCGGTGGCCCCGCCTACTATGGCCTGACTGACTTTCCGAGGGGGGAAGCGCGTCCATGCAGCGTTTCGTACGGTCCACGGCTCTGGCCGCCGCAGCAGTGCTCGTGGCGGGTCTCGCCGCCGGCTGCGGCTCGTCCGACGACGACGGCGGGAGCGACGACAAGGGTCCCTCGTCGAGCGCTCCCCACCCGAAGCCCGACCCCTCCTCGACCCTGCCGGCCTCGCTGACCGGCCAGAAGCTGGACTGGAAGGGCTGCAAGGCGCCCGAGGGCGGCAGCGCGCCGGGCGCCCAGTGGCAGTGCTCGACCCTCAAGGTCCCGCTGGACTACGCGAAGCCGGACGGCGAGACGATCGGGATCGCCCTGATCCGCGCCAGGAGCACGGGCAAGGGCGACCGCATCGGCTCCCTCCTCTTCAACTTCGGCGGCCCGGGCGGCTCGGGCGTCTCCGGGCTGCCCTCCTTCGCCGACTCGTACACCAAGCTGCGCGAGCGGTACGACCTGGTCAGCTTCGACCCGCGCGGGGTCGCGGCGAGCGGGGGCGTGCGCTGCCGGGACGACGAGGCGACGCAGGCCGCCGAGAAGAAGGTCGACCTCACGCCGGACACCGCGGCCGAGGAGCGGGCGTACTTCGAGGACGCGGCGGACTTCGGCGCGGGCTGCGCGCGGGACGCGAAGAAGCTCATCGAGCACGTCTCGACGGTCGAGGCGGCCCGCGACATGGACGTCATGCGCCAGGTCCTCGGCGACGACAAGCTGCACTACTTCGGGATCTCCTACGGCACCGAACTGGGCGGGACGTACGCCCACTTGTTCCCCCGCCGCGTCGGCCGCCTCACGTTCGACGCGGTCGTCGACCCGAGCGCGGACTCGATCGGCCACGCGGAGAACCAGGCGAAGGGCTTCCAGCGCGCCCTCGACAACTACTTCCGCTCCCGCGGCCAGGACCCGAAGGCGGGCACGGCGAAGGTCGCGAAGCTCTTCCGGCGCCTGGACGCCGAGCCGATGCGCGCCTCGGGCGACCGCGAACTGACCGAGTCCCTGGCGAGCACCGGCATCCTGATCACGCTGTACAGCAAGCAGACCTGGCCCACGCTGACCCGCGCCCTGGAGGCGGCGGAGAAGGGCGACGGTTCGCCGCTGCTCCAGCTCGCCGACGCCTACAACGAACGCGACCCGTCCGGTCACTACAGCACCCAGAGCCACTCGCAGCGGGCCATCTCCTGCCGGGACGCGAAGGAGCGGACCACGCCGCAGGAGGCGAAGAAGCGGCTGAGCCGGTTCCGGGAGATCTCGCCGGTCTTCGGGGAGTTCCTCGGCTGGGACACGGCGGGCTGGTGCCACGAGTGGCCGGTCCCCGGGCTTTCCGACTCCCCCGAGGTGAGCGCGCCCGGTGCCGCCCCGATCCTCGTCGTCGGCAACACCGGCGACCCGGCCACCCCCTACGAGGGCGCCCGCAAGATGGCGGACGAGCTCGGCAAGGACGTCGGCGTCCACCTGACCTGGAAGGGCGAGGGCCACGGGGCGTACGGCAACGGCAGCGACTGCGTGGACGACACGATCAACACGTACCTGCTGGAGGGCACGCCCCCGAAGGACGGCAAGGTCTGTTCCTCGTGAGCCGTGTCAGCCCGTCCGGCGTTTGAGGACGAGCCCTCAAGGCGAAAAAGGGGGCCCGCACCACATTGGTGCGGGCCCCCTTGTGACCGTTCAGGCCCTACGCCTAGTACACCGGCTTGTCGGGCTCGATCTGGTGGACCCAGCCGATCACGCCGCCGCCCACGTGCACCGCGTCGGCGAAGCCCGCCGACTTCAGCACGGCCAGGACTTCCGCGGACCGGACACCCGTCTTGCAATGCAAGACGATCCTCTTGTCCTGCGGGAGGTCCTGGAGGGCGGTGCCCATGAGGAACTCGTTCTTCGGGATCAGCTTGGCGCCGGGGATCGAGACGATCTCGTACTCGTTCGGCTCGCGGACGTCGATGATCTCGATCTTCTCGTCGCCGTCGATCCACTCCTTGAGCTGCTTGGGAGTGATCGTCGAACCGGCCGCCGCCTCCTGGGCCTCCTCGGAGACGACGCCGCAGAAGGCCTCGTAGTCGATGAGCTCGGTGACGGTGGGGTTCTCGCCGCAGACCGCGCAGTCGGGGTCCTTGCGGACCTTGACCTGGCGGTACTGCATCTCCAGGGCGTCGTAGATCATCAGGCGGCCGACCAGCGGCTCACCGATGCCCGCGAGGAGCTTGATCGCCTCGTTGACCTGGATGGAGCCGATCGAGGCGCACAGCACGCCGAGCACGCCGCCCTCGGCGCAGGACGGGACCATGCCGGGGGGCGGGGGCTCCGGGTAGAGGCAGCGGTAGCACGGGCCGTGCTCGCTCCAGAAGACGGACGCCTGGCCGTCGAAGCGGTAGATGGATCCCCACACGTACGGCTTGTTGAGCAGCACGCACGCGTCGTTGACCAGGTAACGGGTGGCGAAGTTGTCCGTGCCGTCGACGATCAGGTCGTACTGGGCGAAGATGTCCATCACGTTGTCGGCCTCGAGCCGCTCTTCGTGCAGGATCACGTTCACGTACGGGTTGATGCCGAGGACCGAGTCCTTCGCGGACTCCGCCTTGGAGCGGCCGATGTCGGCCTGGCTGTGGATGATCTGGCGCTGCAGGTTGGACTCGTCGACCTCGTCGAACTCGACGATGCCGAGCGTGCCGACACCGGCCGCCGCCAGGTACATCAGGGCCGGGGACCCGAGGCCGCCGGCGCCGACGCACAGCACCTTGGCGTTCTTCAGCCGCTTCTGCCCGTCCATCCCGACGTCGGGGATGATCAGGTGGCGGGAGTACCTGCGGACCTCGTCGACGGTGAGCTCGGCGGCCGGCTCGACCAGGGGTGGCAGCGACACGGGGACTCCGTTGGTCGGTTGTGCGGAACGGTTGTTCTGCCTGTAACACTGCCACGCCCTTTTTCATTCCGAGATACCCGTCCCGACCCGCGAGACGATGTCGTCCCAGTAGCCGGGCAGCGACTCCCAGGGGTCGCCGTGGCCGCCCCCGTCCCCGCGGTCGGTGAAGTAGATCGTCGACGCGCCCTGCCAGCGGGCGATGCGCAGCGCCTCGTCGAGGTGGCCGTGCGGCATGCCGTGCACCAGGTGGCAGAAGCGCTCGGGCGGATAGTCGGCGGTCCACTCGGCCACCTGTGACCAGCGGTAGTCGCTCCACGCCCCGGCGAAGGTCACCAACTGGTCGCCCGACTCGGCGTATCCGGGGTACGGATGGGTGCCGTGGCCGAGCACGATGTGCGCGTCGTCGACGAGCGCGCGCAGCGTGGCCACCGTCCTGCGCACCTCCGGCAGCGCGGCCCGTTCGGTGGGGCAGCGGTCCAGGAGGAAGCCGTCGACCCGGTACCAGTCGTGGTAGCGGTGCGCGTCGGAGACCAGCTCCCCGAAGGAGCGGGCCCCGTACGTCGTGTCGAGGTGGCCGAGGACCCGGACGCCGGCGTTGCGCAGCCGGCCCGCCGCCTCCAGGCAGTGCGGGTCGGGCCGCTCGCCGGGACCGTTGGCGACATTCAGGACAACCCACTTCAAAGGGGTGCCGGGGCGGGTGAGTTCGGACCACTCGACGGGGGCGACGAGCGGGTGGGCGAAGCCGGGGACGCCGAAGCCGACGCGTACCTCGGTGCTCGCGGCGCCCGTCGTGGACCTTGTCAGATGCGGCATGCGGCCTCCATCCAGATGTCGGCGAGCGACTCCTCCAGGTTGATGCGGGGCCGCCAGCCGAGCCGGTCGCGCGCGGTGCGCACGTCGGCCTGCTGCCAGCTGCCGCAGCCGTCCGGGTAGGGGTACGCGGCGGCCGGAGCGCCGTGCCCGTCCTCGCCGCGCGGGTGGCCGATGGCCGCGCGCACGGGCACCTGGTCGAGCTCGTGCAGCGCGCCGCCGTACCCCGCGACGCGGGCCAGGACGGCGGCCGCGTCGCGCAGCCGCACCGCGCGTCCCGCGCCGATGTTGACGACGCCCTGGGCGGCGGAGAGCGAGGCGGCGTGCACGGCGCGCGCCACGTCGCGTACGTCGACGAAGTCGCGCTGCACTCCGAGCCCGCCGAGCTTGAGCTCGCCGTCCCCGGCCTGCATCGCGCGCCGCATGGCCTCGGCGAGCCGGCCGAGCGGCGATCCGGCGGGGGTGCCGGGTCCCGCGGGCGAGAAGACCCGCAGGACGACGGCGTCGAGACCCGAGCCGAGCACCAGTTCGGTGGCCGCCAGCTTGCTGACGCCGTACGGCCCGCCGGGGCGCGGCACCGCGTCCTCGGCGGTCGAGGAGCCCGGCTGGCTCGGCCCGTACTCGGCGCCGCAGCCGAGCTGCACGAGGCGCGCCCCGCAGCTGCTGCGGCGCAGCGCCTCGCAGATGGTGGCGACGGCGACGGTGTTGTGCCGGGTCAGTTCGCGGGCGCCGCCGCGGGTGGCGCCGGCGCAGTTGATGACGACGCCCGGGTGGACGGCGTCGAGGAAGCGGGTGAGCGCGCCGGGGCTTCCGCTGGCGAGGTCGAACCGTACGTCCGAGTCGTCGCCGCGGCCGAGGGCGGTGAGCTGCACGGCCGGGTCGGCGAGCAGCCGGTCGGCGACGAACCGGCCGAGGTATCCGTTGGCTCCGATCAGCAGCACCCTCATCGGGCGCCTCCGGGGGTGGCCGCTCGGCGGCGGAGACGGCTGCGGGTGGTCATCTGTCTTTCTCCTTCGGGATGGTGCCGTGGTGCACGGGGATGACGCCCGCGGTGTCGGCCCCGCGGGAGAGTGGTCGGGCCGCCTGCGGTGTCACGGCGCGTCACGGGGACCGGCGTGGGCCGAGGCGAGGGTCAGGGTCCTGGCCGCGTGGACCAGGAGGACGAGGGCGGCGGTGCCGCACGCGGCTGCCGGTACGACGCCGGGGCCCCAGGCGTCGACGGCGGCGGTGACGGGCACGGCCAGCGGGTCGCAGGTGGGCAGCCGGCCCGCGAACACCAGGGCGAGGGCGGTGGCTTCGCAGGCGCCGGCGGCGCCGAGGAGCAGGGCGGGGGCGCGCGTGAAGCCGTACGCGCCGAGGAGCCGGGCGAGCAGCAGGAGCGCGCCGAGGGCGGCGGCGCCGAGGAGTGCGGGTGGGCCGCCGGCGGGGTGGTCGGCGAGGCCCGCCCGGTCGGCGATCGGTGCGGCAAGGGCGTCGGAGGCGGCGAGCAGCGCCCCGAGCGCCGCCAGGAACAGCGCGACCACGCCGAGGAGCAACGGCCGTACGGAGGAGGCGAATTCGTCGAGGCCGCGGCTGGCGGTGACGCGGGCACCGGCCCGTACGGCGAAGAGGCGGGCGCACCAGGCGGCGGGCGCCACGGCGAGGGCGAGGCCGAGCGCGGGGGCGAGCGCGGGGTCCCAGAGGTCGCCGGGGCCGTCCGGGCCGCCCGCGACGACGCCGCGCAGCAGGCCGTCGCCGAGCAGGGCGTACGCGAGGAGCCAGCACGTCCACGCGCGGGTGGCGGGCACCGGGTGGCCGGTGGCGCGCAGCGGTCCGTACCGCAGGGCGACGTGCAGGGCCACGGCCACGGCGAGCGCGCCGGCCAGGCCGGCCACGAGCCGCGTGGTCCCCGCGGCGAGGGCCGTCCCGGCCACGCCCGCCGCGCACACGGCGCCCGGCAGCAGCGCGAAGAGGGCCCAGCCGGCGGGCACGCCGGGTATGTCGGTACGGACACCGCGGTGCGGGGGCGGGTCCGGGGGCGTGCCGTCGTCGACGCCGTCGCGGGGCACGCGCGCGTACATCTCCTCGGCCAGCGCGAACACGTCCCGGTGCCGGAAGCGAGCGGCCGCACGGTCGGTGAGGCCGTGGGCCTCCAGCCCCGCCGCGATCTCCAACGGGTCGACGGCACGCGCGCAGAGCGCTCGGTGGCGGTGCATGAGGGCCTTGACGGGGTCGCCTGCGCCGCGACGGCGGAGCTTGGGGCGGGCGTCTCCGGGGCGCGGGGGGCGGGGGTCTTCGGGGCGCGGGGGGTCGGAGTGCGGGGGGTCGGAGTGCGGGGGGTCGGCCCGGTCCGTGAGGAGTTCTTCGGAGCGTGCGTCCCAGCCGTCCGCACCGCGCGGGGCCCGGGGCGCGTCCACCGCGTCGGTGGTTCCCTCGGGTCGCTTCATGCCGCCGCCCCCTCTCTCCGCACCGACGCCTCTGCCGACGACACCTGTGTCGCCCGTGTCGCCCCTGTCGCCTCCGCCACCTCTGTCGGGGGCCCTTCCGGCGCCGCCCAGCTCGGTACGCCGGCGGCCTCCGTCCCCGGCTCCGGGGTGGTCGACGCGGGGCCCACCGCGACCGCCCACCGGCCGGGGAGGCACGCCTCCGCGGGGTGTGCGAACGGCACCGGTTCGCCCGTCGCGTCGACCGCGTCCCTGCGCACCGGGCAGTGCGAGACGATCTCCAGGTAAATGCTTCGAAATGCCGCCACGTTCTGCTCGACCGTGAAGAGTTCGAGCGCCCGCGCCCGCGCCGCCGCCCCCAGGCGCGCACGCCGTTCGGGGTCGCGCAGCAGCGCCACGCACGCCTCCGCGAGCGCCCGCGGATTGCGCGGCGGCACCACGAGCCCCGTGCCGCCGATGACCTCCACCACCGCGCCGACGTCCGTGGAGACGGTCGCGCGCCCGCAGAACATGGCCTCGACCAGGCTGATGGGAAAGCCCTCGACGACGCTGGAGAGGACGACGATGCCGCCGCAGGCGTACGCGTCGGCGAGTTCGGGCACGTCCGGGCCGCCGATCTCCTCGAAGGAGACGGGGTTGTCGCCGACGGCATGCGCGCCCGCCGCCTCGTCGGGGAAGAGCTGCGCGGCGAGGGCCCGGCAGTGCGCGAGATACGCCCGCGCCTCGGGCCCATCGGCCGGCGCCCCGACGATCCGCAGCCGCGCCCCCGGCACCTCCGCGCGGATCTCCGCGAAGGCGTGGAGCAGCGAGATCAGGTCCTTGGCGGGCTCGATGCGGCCGACCCACAGGAGGGTGTCGGGGTC
Source organism: Streptomyces sp. NPDC005863 (assembly GCF_042871345.1). Lineage (NCBI taxonomy): Bacteria > Bacillati > Actinomycetota > Actinomycetes > Kitasatosporales > Streptomycetaceae > Streptomyces > Streptomyces sp. NPDC005863. The sequence continues at coordinate 728,837 of NZ_JBIAII010000001.1, forward strand.
GGCGGCGAACTCGTCGTAACCGCCCTCGCCGATCTCCGTGAAGCGGTCGGCGGCCATGCCGGGGTGGACCGTGCGCAGCTTGGCGCGGTCGGCTCCGCACCGTTCCTGCCAGCGCCGGGCGTGGGTGTTGCCGGGGGTGATGAGGGTGGCCCCGCGGTACACCTCGGCCGCGAGCAGCCCGTGGAAGGAGGCGAGGAGTGCCCGCGCCGGTGCGCTCAGGTCCATGTCGCCGGTGGCGAGGTGGTGGGCCCGCAGCTGTACGCCGTACTCGGTCACGAGCAGCGGGACCCCGGCGAAGTGCCCGGCCAGCAGCCCCGGCAGCGCCGCGGGTCCGCCGGAGGCGGCGTGGCAGAGGTCGACGGCGCCGAGGCCTTCGGCGTCGTACCAGTCCAGGGAGAGCGGCCGCAGCGCGCGCTCCATCAGACCGGCGGCGGTGAGCAGGTCGGGCACGCGCGCGGCGTGGGCGGGGCGCAGTGCGCCGGGGGCGCGGCAGGCGCGTTCCAGGGCGCGGACGGCGGACTCCGAGCGCAGCGCGCCCACCAGTCCGCCCTCGTCGCGGGCCAGTTCGGCGAGCCCGTACAGAGCGTTGCTGAAACGGTCCGCCACCGCGTCGCGCTCGTCCCCCGACCGACCGTCGTGGGAGCCGGCCGACGAGTCGTCGTGGGAGCCGTCCGCCTCACCCGAACGGGGACCGTCGGCCCCGGCCCCGCCACCCCGGCACACCACGTCGGCCAGCTCCCCGAAGCACTCGGCGAACCGGCGCCTGGCCCGCCGTCCGCGCCCGCCGCGGGGCCCCGCCGCACGCAGCGCCTCGTCGTCGGCGTTCCACAGCGGGGCGGTGCGCACCCGGCCGATCTGGGGCGGCAGTTCGACCCAGCCCTGGGCCTCCTGCTGCTCGCTGCGGCTGAGGGCGTAGACGTCGAACTCGTGCTGCCCGAGCCCCCGTACGAGCCGGTCGCACCAGAGTCTGGCCTCACCGCTCACATACGGATAGCCACCCTCCGTAAGCAGTCCGACGCGCACGAGCGCACCCCCGATCTCCCGTCTGGGGAGCCGCCGTTGGGCCGGCGGCTCGCAGCGGGACGAACGTATGCGGTCATGCGGGTGGTGCGACGGACGGTTGTCCGTCGCACCACCAAAAGGGGTGAACGGCAGTAACTTTCCCGCGCCGGTAGCGTTCTGTCGCGCTATGGCGGCCCGGGCGCCCGATTCCGCCACGGAGAGTCAGGCTGCGGCCAGCGGGTGCCGGGCGGCCGCTCATCCCCGTACGCCGCCGGTCAGACCCCCACCGGCTCCCTCCGCGCCTCCCTGCGCACCGCTCTGCGCACCGCCGCCGCCTCCGGGTCGAGCGCCGGGACGGCCGCGAGGAGCCGTTCGGTGTACGGGTCCCGGGGCGCCCCGTAGACCTCCGCCACGGTGCCCTGCTCGACGATCCGGCCCTGCCGCATCACGGCGACCCGGTCGCTGACCTGGCGTACCACCGCGAGATCGTGCGCGACGAAGACCAGCGCGAGTCCGAGCTCGCGCTGCAACTCGGCGAGGAGCGCGGTCACTTGGGCCTGTGTCGTCACGTCCAGGGCCGACACCGGTTCGTCGCAGACGATGATCCTGGGCTCGGCGGCGAGCGCCCGCGCGATGCCGACGCGCTGGCGCTGCCCGCCGCTGAACTCGTGCGGGTAGCGGTCGTAGTGCGCCGGTTCGAGCCCGACGCGCCCCAGGAGTTCGCGCACCCTCCCCCGTACGAAGGAGTCGTCCTCGCCCCGCGCGCGCAGCGGGTCCGCGATGGACTCGCCGATGGAGCGGCGCGGGTTGAGCGAGGAGACGGGGTCCTGGAACACCATCTGCACCCCGGGGACCACCCGGCCGCCGGGCTGCTCCACACCCCCGTGGCGGAGCACCCCCGCGGTCGGCTCCAGGAGGCCCACCAGCATCCGGCCGAGCGTGGTCTTGCCGCTGCCGCTCTCGCCCACGATGCCGAGGGTCTCCCCGCGGCGGACGGTGAGCGAGACGTCATCGACGGCGGTGACCGCACGCCGGCCGCGCCCGAACTCCCGTCGCAGACCGATGGCTTCGAGCACGACCTCGCCCACGTCACCGGCGGCCGGCACCAACGGCGAGTCCACCCGCGGGACGGCCTTCAGGAGCTCCTGCGTGTACGCCTCCCGGGGCGCCCCGAGGACCTCCCGTACCGCCCCGCGCTCCACCGCGCGACCGTCCCGCATGACCAGGACCTCGTCGACGCTCTCCGCGGCGACGCCCACGTCGTGGGTGACCAGGAGCAGCCCCATGCCGGTCTCGTGCCGCAGCGTGTGCAGCAGGTCGAGGATCTGGGCCTGCACGGTGACGTCGAGCGCGGTGGTCGGTTCGTCGGCGACGAGGAGCGCGGGCTCGCAGGCCAACGCCATGGCGGTGAGGGCGCGTTGGCGCATGCCGCCGCTGAACTCGTGCGGGCGCGACCGCGATCGGCGGGGGGCGTCGGGGATGCCGACCCGGTCGAGCACCGCCACGGCACGCGCGCGTGCCGCCCGCCGGGACGCCCCGGTGTGCACCCGGTACACCTCGGCGATCTGGTCGCCGACCGCGTAGTACGGGTCGAGGGAGGACAGCGGATCCTGGAAGACCATCGCCGCCTTCCCGCCGCGCAGCCGCCGGAGTTCGGGGTCGGACGCCGCCTGTACGTCGACGCCGTCGACCAGCACCGTTCCGCTGACGCGCGCGCCCGTGCCCCGGTGGAGTCCGAGGAGCGCGGACGCCACCGTGGACTTCCCCGATCCGGACTCGCCGACGAGGGCGAGCGCGCCGCCCTCCGCCAGGCTGAAGGACACCCCGTCGACGGCATGGACGACACCCTTGTCGGTCCCGAACTCGACACTCAGGTCGCTGACTTGGACCAGACTCACGACAGCACCACCCGTCGGTCGGCCACCGCGTACAGGACGTCCGCGACGGCATTGGCGAGCACCACGAAGAAGCCGGTGACCATGACGAGCCCGACCACCACCGGCAGGTCGACGACCTCGACCGCGTGCACGAGTTCACGGCCGAGACCGGGCAGCCCGAACAGCGTCTCGCTGAGCACCGCGCCCCCGAACATCGACCCGAAGTCGTTGGCGGTCAGCGCGATGACGGGCGCGACGGCGCCCCGCAGCGCGTGCCTGCCGATGATCGACCGCTCCCCCACGCCGTACGCGCGGAAGGTCCGCACATGGTCGTCGGCGAGCGTCTCCAGCATCGCGGAGCGGGTCAGACGCGCGTACTTGGCGGCCTCGATCAGCGCGAGGGACAGCCAGGGCAAGAGCAGGTTCCACGCCCACTGCGTCGGGTCGTCGGCGAAGGGCACGTACTGCGGGAAGGGCAGCCACCGCAGCTGACCGCAGACCACGATCATCAGGAGCAGCCCGATGACGAAGACGGGCGTGGCGGTGCCCGCGAGGGTGACGGCGGTGAGGACCCGCTCGCCGAGCCGGCCGCGCCGCCAGGCGGAGAGCACGCCGGTGCCGACGCCGAGGAGCAGCCAAAGGACCATGGCGCCGAGCGCGAGCGACCCGGTGACCGGGAGCTTCGCCGCGATCAGCGCGGTGACCTGCTGGTCGCTCTGGTACGAGACGCCGAGGCAGGGCGCGCCGCAGTGCTCGGTGCCCGTACCGGTGGAGTAGTCCCGGCCGACGAAGAGGCCCTGAAGGAAGTCCCAGTAGCGCACGTACAAGGGGCCGTCGAGCCTCAACTGCTCCGCTACCTGGTGCACTTGGGCCGGTGAGCAACGGGGCCCGCAGGTGATCTGGGCGACGTCGCCCGGCGCCGCGTAGAACACCGCGTAGACGATCACGGAGAGGGCGAACAGGGTGAGGGCGGCGCCCGCCAGGCGCCGCGCGAGGAAGCCGGTCACGCGCTGACCTCCCGCTTGCGGCCCGTCCCGATCCGCAGCCGGGACGCGGCCCGCGGGTCGAGGGCGGTGCGCACGCCGTCGCCGAGGACGGTGAGCGCGAGGACGGTGACGAACAGCGCGCCCGCCGGGAACAGCAGGTACTGCGGGGCCGCCTGGTACCAGACGTCCGCGGCGGTGAGCATCTGTCCCCAGGACGGGGTGGGCGGCTTCACGCCCACGCCGAGGAAGGACAGCGCGGCCTCGACGGTGATGTTCGTGGGGACGAGCAGCGCGGCGTAGGTGAGGACGGGCGCGGCGAGCGCGGGCAGCAGCTCGCGCCGGGCGATCCGCACACCGCCCCAGCCGCTGAGCCGGGCGGCGGCCACGTGGTCGAGCTCCTTGAGCGTGACGGTCTGCGCGCGCACGATCTTGGCCACGCTGCCCCAGGCGACGAGCCCGATGACGAGGGCGACGAGCACCGGCCGGGGAAAGCCGCTCGGCACGACTGCCATCAGCGCGAGCGCGAAGACCGTCAGGGGCAGCGCCACGATCACGTCGGTGGCGCGGCTGAGCACCTGGTCCAGCCAGCGGCTGCCGAAGCCGGCGGCGATCCCCACCGCGACCCCGATGACGAGCTGCACGACGGTCGCGGCGAGCGCGACGCCGAGCGAGACGCGCGCCCCGTACACCAGGCGGGCGAAGAGGTCACGGCCGGTCTGCGGCTCGACGCCGAGCCAGTGCTCGCCGCTGATCCCGCCGAACGACCCGACCGGCACGCCGCCGCGCGCCGAGTCGACGAGGTCCGGGTGGTACGTGGTGGGGTCCTGCCCCTCCAGTGCGGTGAGCAGCGGCGCGGCGAGCGCCACGAGGACGAGCAGCGCGACGACGCCCGCCGCGACGAGGGCGGCGCGCTGCTCGCGCAGCCGCCGCCAGAGGGTCGTCACGACTGCTCCACCGCGACCTGGGAGATGTCGAGCACACCGGTCCAGTCGCTGATGACGACGTTCTTGACGTCCTTGCCGTACAGGCGCTTGTAGACAGGGTGGAAGAGCGGCACGGTCAGCGCCCGCTCACCGGTCTTCTTGTCGAGCGCGCCCCACCGCTCGGCGGCGGCCTTCAGGTCGGTGAGCTTGTTGATCTCGTCGATCTCGTCGTTGACGGACTTGTCGTCCAGGAAGCCGGAGTTGAAGTTGGCGCCGTCCTGCACGATCTGCCGGCCGTCGAAGATCGGGGCGAGGAAGGGGCCGCCGGAGGGCCAGTCGGCACCCCAGTGCGCGAGGAAGAGACCGGGCTCGTCCTTGGCGCTGTGCACCGTGTCCTTGTAGTCGTTGTCCTCAAGGCCGCGCAGCTTGACGGTGATTCCGGCCTTCTTCAGGGCGTCCTGGATGGCGGTGGCGATCTCGGGGCTGGTCTCGAAGTCCTTGGCGTTGGAGTGGGTGAGCGTGATGGTGAGCCCGTTCTTGTGGCCGGCCTCCTTCAGGAGCTCCTTCACCTTCTTCGGATCGCCGTTCGGGCCCGCCGGGAAGTGGTCGTACTTCGTGTATCCGAAGGACTTCTGGTTCGGCAGATACGTGGTGGCGGGCTCGGCGAGCGAGGAGCCGCCGGCGGCGTTGACGACCGAGGAGCGGTCCACGGCGTACGAGACGGCCTGGCGCACCTTGGGGTCGTCGAACGGCTTCACCTTCGGGTTGAAGGCCAGGTAGTTCGTGTAACCGAAGTGCCCGGTGCCGACATGCGAGGCGAGCTCCTTGTCGCCGGTGACCTTGGCGAGTTCGGCCGGGCCGAGGTTGGTGTCGGTGGTGACTGCGGCGGCGTCCGCGCCCTGGCCCGCGGAGAGCCGCTGGTTGATGACGGACGAGTCGAGTCCGGAGCGTACGTCGATGACGTCCGGGTAGGCCTTGCGCTCCGGGTCGGTCTTCGCGGACCAGTGCGGGTTGCGCTCCAGGCGCAGCCGCTCACCGTCGTTCTCGTTGCTCACGACCTTGTAGGGGCCGGAAGAGACCGGGTGCTCCTCGTACTTGGTCCCCTTGTCCTTGCTCTTGGGCACCGGCGTGAACTGCGTCTGCGTCGCCAGATAGGGGAACTCGCCCTCGGGCTTGTCCAGATGGAAGACGATGGTGCGCGCGTCGGGCGTCTCGATGGATGCGAGCCCCTTGCCGCCCTTGTCCTTGTACGGCCCCTGGTACGTGTCGCCCCCGACGAGCCAGTCCCTCAAGTAGGGCGCGCCACCGCTGAGTTCGGCGGCGAAGGAGCGCTCGATGCCGTACTTCACGTCGGCGGAGGTGATCGGCGTGCCGTCCTCGTACTTGAGCCCCTTCTTCAGGGTGTACGTCCACACGGTGGCGTTCTTGCTCGGCTTGCCGAGGTCCGTGGCGAGGTCGGGGACGACCTCCGCGCCCTTGGCGCCGTCCTCGCGGTTGCGGGTGGTCAGCGTGCGGAAGACGAGGCTCGGCACGTTGCCGCCGCCGGAGGTGTAGAGGCGCGCGGGATCGAAGTCGGTCTGCGGGTCGCGGTTGAGGACGGAGAGCGTGCCGCCCTTGGCGGGCTTGCCGTCGCCGCCGCTCCCGGCGTCGTTGTCCTTCGGGCCCGCGCAGGCGGCGACGCTCGCGGCCAGGACGAGGCTGACGGATGCCGCTGCCGTGCGGCGGGCTGTGACGGACGGTTGGCGCATGGGAAGAAGACCTCTCGGGGGCCGCTGCGAAGAGGGCAGCGGGGCAACGGGATGCGAGCGGAGACCGAGCGGAGCTCGCCCCGGAGAAGGCGCGGAATACGCGGCACTGAGGCAGCGGAGAACAGCTGAGCCCGACTACCGGCAGCCGAAGGCGGCTACGGTCCGGCCGGGACCGGTACAGCTGGGAAGGAGCGACGCACTCGCCGGGGCGGACGTCAGCAACAGTGGACGTCGGCCACGCAGAGCGCGGTCACGCCGAACAGCGCGAGCTCGATGGCTGCGCTCGACGGGGCGTGACGGTTCGACATGCGGAGAAATATGAACGAATTTCCGACGGATGTCAAAGCGCCATCGCCCCCGGGCGGCCCCGTGACCTCAACTCTTCGGGAACACCCAGGGGTTGGCCTTGCACTTGATGCCGTCGTGCTCCAGGAACTTCGTCTGCTGCTGCATGACGGGCGCGAGGTCGCCGCTCTTGGTGCAGTCCGTGTGGTTGTGGCCGAGCCGGTGCCCGACCTCGTGGTTGATCAGCATCTGCCGGTACGGCAGGATCGCGCTGCCGAACTCCTTCTTGACCGCGTCGCCGTAGGTCTTGGCGCCCTGCGCCCACCGATAGGCGTTGATCATCACGCGGTCCGTCGCGGCGGAGTCGCACGACACATTGTCCTGGGTGGTGTCGAGACCGGACTTGGCGCACCAGGTCCCGGTGGTCCCGGGGCTCGCCAGCGTGACGACGAAGTCGGGCCTGCCGGACGAGATCCGCTCGAAGGTGCGGGCGTGGCCGTGCGCCCAGCTGCGGTCGTCGTTCAGGGTCTTCTGGACGGCCTGCGCGAAGAGTTCGCCGTCCAGGCCGAGCCCCTTCTCGACGTCGACGCGATAGCGGAACAACTGCCCCTTGCCGGGCGCCTTGTCGAACCCGGACATCGCCTCGAAGTCGCCGGACGCCTTGAGCTTGGGGTCCATCGGAAACGTCTTGCGCATCTTGTCGTCGTACGTCTCCGGCGCCTTGGCCGGCGGCGGCCTGCGGTCCGAGCGGGAGGCGGGGTCCTCGGTGTCGCGGGCGCCGCCCGGGGACGCCTTGGCCCCCGCCGCGGAGCCCTTCGACCCGCCGGTGAGCTGGCCCGCCACGACGACCGCGACGACGGCGGTCACGGCGACGGCCGCGACGACGGCCAGGACGCGACCGCGCCGCCGGCCGCCGCGGGCACCGGTGTCCGGTCCGTCGCCGCCCGGGTCGTCGGGGTGCAGCCCGTCCGCGTCGCTCCAGTCGGTGACGGAGGCGTACGGGTCACGGGGCGCGGGAGGCCCGTCGCCGGCCTCGACCGCGGGCTCGAACCCTTCGGGGAGCTCGTCGGGAAAGGCGGCGACGTAATCCTGCCGGGGCCCGGGAACGGCACGTCCACGCCGGACGCCGGCTCCGGCTCCGGCTCCGGCTCCGGCTCCGGCTCCGGCTCCGGGGCCACCGTCCCCCCACCCGCCGCCGGGCTCCCGCTGCTCGGGGTGCCCGCCGCGGACGTGGGGGGTGCCGTGGGGAGGGGTGCCGTGGGGAAGGGCTCCGTGGGCCGGGGTGCCGTGGGGCGGGGTTCCTTGGGCGGGGACACCGTGGGCGGGGGTGCCGTCCGACGGCGCCCCACGCGTGGGCGTCCCCTTCGCCGGGGCACCCTGCGCCCCGTCCCCCTGCGCCTCCGCCGCGCGCCTGCGCCGGCCCGTACCGGCCGTGGGTGACAGCGAGGGCGACGGCGCGGCGGCCGAACCGGTCGCGAGGTCGGACGGCGCGTCCGCGGTGCGTGACCGCGGGGTGCGCGAGGTACCTGTGGTGTCAGTCTGATCTGCCGGACCGCGGCGGCTGTGACGTCCCACGCGCCCCCTCAGCTCCCCGAATCCGTACGCGAACCGCCACGGTGCGACCCACCCGGCGAGCCCGCACCGCCCTCGACCGCGGTGCCGTCCAACTCGCCCGTATCCACGAGGAGTTCGCGGAAGGCCGTGGCCACCGTCTCGGGGTACTCCATCATCGCCACGTGCCCGGCGTCCGGCAGTGTCAGCAGCCGTGAGTCGCGGAACGCGGCCGCCGCCCTGCGCGCCATGCGGAAGGAGACGAGCAGGTCGCGCCCCCCGTACACGAGCAGGGTCGGCGCGAGCACCCGCTCGGCCTGCCGCCACAGCCCGTGCTGGCCGCCGAGCGTGTACGCGTTCACGATGCCGCGAGCCGTACGGGTCATCGCGTCCCAGAAATAAGGGAGCTGGAGCCTGCGCTCCATCTCCCGCACCGCCGCGCCGTACCCTTCCGGCGTCACTCTGCCCGGATCCCCGTAACAGAGCCCCAGCACCCCCCGCACCCGCTGCTCGGCCGTCCACTCCCTGGTGAGCCGGGTGAAGAGCCCGGTGACGCCCGGCACCGCGAGCAGCGCGGTCGGCACCGCGGTGCGCTGCACGCGCAGCTCCGGCAGGGCGGGCGAGACCAGCGTCAACGTACGGACGAGATCGGGCCGGACCGCGGCGACGCGCGTCGTGATCGCGCCGCCCAGCGAGTTCCCGATGAGGTGGACGGGCCCGCGGCCGCGCGCGTCGAGATAGCGGATGACCGCGCGGGCGTGCCCGGTGACGGAGTAGTCCCCGTCGTCCGGCGGCGGGGAATCCCCGAACCCCGGCAGATCGACGGCCTCGCAGTCGACGACGTCCTCCAGCTGCGGCATCAGGGCCGACCAGTTCTGCGAGGAGCCGCCGAGCCCGTGCACGTACAGCGCGAGCGGCAGTCCGGGGCGGACCGAGGGCCGGGAGCGCACGGTCAGCGAGAGCCCGGGCAGGCCGACCGAGTCGAGCCGCTCCCCCTCCGCGACCGCCACGGCACCCGGTTTGGGGGCGGCGGCGGTGGCCAGCAGGTTCGGCAAGTCGGTCGCAGACATGCGGCAATGTTACGAGACGATCACGCGGTAGTTCACGTGTTCGGCGTCACAGCTCGACCACAGATGCCCACGGATCGCGTAGCGCCTCGTCCGGGTCTCTTCTACGCTCGAAGCAGCCGTTCGAATCCCGGCGGAACGCGAATTCCGGCGGAAACCGCCAGGGAACAGTCATGGAAAGAGGGCGGAGCGGGCACTCGCACGACCAGGTCCACCACGGACCACCACGTACCGCGAGGGAAGAGAGCCAGCACATGAGTGTCGACCCGACCGATCCCGACACCTTCGAGACGACGGAGCCCCAGGTCACGGCCGACGTCGAGGCGCCGGAGGCGGACGCGGCCGAGCAGCAGACCGACCTCGCCCCCAGCCGCGACGACTCCCTGGAGGGGGTCGACGCGGACTCCGCCAACGAGGCCGACCTGGCCGAACAGGCCCGCGTCGTCAGTCTGGACGAGGACGACTACCGCTGAACGGCCGGACGGCCACCGGCGGCCCCGGGCACGGACCTGCCCGTGTTTGCCCTGCTACGCACCGCGGGGCAGCCCTTCTGTGCTCGTCCAGTCCGTGAAATTCTGCGCTCGCACCGCGCACATCACAGTTACCGAAAAGTACGATGGCGGCGCGGCGCTCACCGCACATCGGACGATTTGGGAGGCGGCGTGACAGCCATCGAGCAGACAGAGGCGGCACGCCCGCGGGGCACACGCCTGCCGCGCCGTGCCCGACGCAACCAGCTTCTCGGGGCGGCACAGGAAGTCTTCGTCGCCCAGGGCTACCACGCGGCGGCGATGGACGACATCGCCGAGCGCGCCGGCGTCAGCAAGCCGGTGCTCTACCAGCACTTCCCGGGCAAGCTCGACCTCTACCTGGCCCTGCTCGACCAGCACTGCGAGTCACTGCTGCAGTCGGTGCGCACGGCGCTGGCGTCCACCACGGACAACAAGCTGCGCGTCGCCGCGACGATGGACGCCTACTTCGCGTACGTCGAGAACGAGGGCGGCGCCTTCCGGCTGGTCTTCGAGTCGGACCTGACGAACGAGTCCGCGGTCCGCGAGCGGGTCGACCGCGTCACGCTGCAGTGCGCGGAGGCGATCTGCGAGGTCATCGCGGAGGACACCGGACTGCCCAGGGACGAGGCGATGCTCCTCGCCGTGGGTCTCGGCGGGTACTCCCAGGTGGTCGCCCGGTACTGGCTGGCCAGCGGCAGCACGGTCCCGCGCGACAAGGCGGTCGAGCTGATCACCTCGCTCGCCTGGCGCGGCATCGCCGGCTTCCCGCTGCACGGCACGGAAGGCCACTGACCGCCCGCCGGTTCTGTTCCCGTTCCGTGTTCGCTACCGGCGTGCACGGCCGCGGCATTCCCCGTCCCCTCACCGGGCTAATGTGTGCTGGGTACGGCGCGGACGGCCGCGCACAGACTGACCGTCGGAGGGACAAAGCCGTGGAGGTCAAGATCGGCGTGCAGTACGCGCCCCGCGAGATCGTGCTGGAGAGCGGCCAGAGCGCCGAGGAAGTCGAGAACGCGGTGTCCGAGGCGCTGACCGGCAAGTCGCCGCTGCTGAGCCTCGTGGACGACCACGGCCGCAAGGTCCTGGTCCCCGCCGACCGCCTCGCGTACGTCGAGCTCGGCGAGCCGACCGCGCGCAAGGTGGGCTTCAGCGCCCTGTAGGACGCTCCTGCCGCATCGTGCAGACAGGAAAGGCCCGGTGGTCCCAACCACCGGGCCTTTCCTCCGTGTTGCCCGGCCTCGGCCGAGACCCGCCGATCATGGAGGGTTGCATTCCGGCCCCCGGGGGTAGACCGGCTACGACCGATTTGCACCTGGCCGCAAGGGAGGGCACCACCGTGATTCTGGAAGCACTCGGCTCCGCACTGCTCGGCCTCGCCCTGGCCTGGGCCACCGCGCACCGGCTCGGGCACCGGCTGCCCGCGCGCAGCCTCGTCCTGTCGACGGGCCCCGTCGGCGCGCTCATCGGCGCCTTCATCACACACATGGCGCTGGGCTCCGGCCACACGACGGCGACACTCACAGGGGCGGTGGCCGTCTCGGCGGCCTTGCTGTCCCTGCTGATCCGCCCGACCGGCGCCAGACTGCGCCACTCAGCAACAGCCTGAAGCCAAGCCCAGCGCCCCGTAAGGGGCGCGGGGAACGGCACGTCTAGGGGCGCGGGGAACGACGCAAACAACCCACCGAACCGGCACCCGACAACGCCCCGTAAGGGACGCGGGTGAAGGGGCGCGGGGAACGGCGCAAACAACCACAACGCGGCCGCGCACGAATACGAACCGTAAGGGACGCGGATCAAGGGGCGCGGGGAACGGAGCGAGCAACCACAACAAGCCCGCACCCGAAAACGAACCTCACCGCCAAGCTAGGCCGCCAGGCCAAGCGCCGCCATCCGCTTCGTGTGCGCCTCAGTGATCCGAGAGAACATCCGCCCGACCTCGGCGAGGTCGAACCCATCGGCCACTCCCCCGACCAGCATGGTCGACAGCGCGTCCCGGTCGGCGACCACCCGCTGCGACTGCGAGAGCGCCTCCCCCATCAGCCGCCGCGCCCAGAGCGCGAGCCGCCCGCCCACGCGCGGGTCCGCGTCGATCGCGGCCCGCACCTTCTCCACGGCGAAGCTCGCGTGTCCCGTGTCGTCGAGCACCGCGAGGACCAGCGCGCGGGTGTCGCCGTCGAGGCGGGCCGCGACCTCGCGGTAGAAGTCGCTGGCGATCGAGTCGCCGACGTACGCCTTGACCAGGCCCTCCAGCCAGTCGGACGGCGCGGTCTGCCGGTGGAAGCCGTCGAGCGCGGCGACGAACGGCTCCATCGCTGCGGTCGGCTCCGCACCGATCGCCGAGAGCCGGTCCCGCAACTGCTCGAAGTGGTGGAACTCCGCCGACGCCATCTTCGCCAGCTCCGCCTTGTCGCCGAGCGTCGGCGCCAGCTTCGCGTCCTCCGCGAGCCGCTCGAACGCCGCGAGCTCCCCGTAGGCGAGCGCGCCGAGCAGGTCGACCACCGCGGCCCGGTACTCGGGCGCAGCCGCAGCCTTCGCCCAGTCCTGGGCGGCGATCGAGGTGGGTGCGGGGGAGGACCCGGCGGCGGACTCGGCGGGCGCGGCGGGCGCTGCGGCAGGCTCGGGGGCGGATTCGGCAGGGGTGTCAGGCGTCTCCATGAAGCGCACAATAGCCCGCCCGCCGGAGTGCGTAAGGCCCTGGTCAGTGACTGTGACGACGACCATGTGACGTATTCGCCGGACACGCATGCGAGATTACGAGGTAGAGTGGTAATGCACCCGCCGAATATTCGTCGGGCCGTATGAATGAGGATGCCCGGTCGGTGGCCCGATCGGCTCCGACCCGACAGCCCTCCGGGCGGTACGCGCAGCTGCGTACGGCATGAGGAGGGAACCTCAGCGGTAAGAGCGCTCGAGCGCAGGCAGTGGTCCCGCGCCCCCGGCCAGCCCCCCAAGCAGCCGGCGGTAGTGGCACGGTCACGACCCCCATGCGTTCGCCTCACGCCGCGTCTCACAGAAGAGGCATAGCCCTGACTACGACTTTCCGAGAGCTCGGGATCCTTTCCGAGACAGCCGAAGCCCTTGAAGCCGTCGGCATCATCAATCCCTTTCCCATCCAGGAGATGACGCTCCCCGTCGCCCTTTCGGGCTCGGACGTCATCGGCCAGGCCAAGACCGGCACCGGCAAGACGCTGGGCTTCGGCCTCCCGCTCCTGGAGCGCGTGATCGTCCCCGCCGACGTCGAGGCGGGCCGCGCCAAGCCCGAACAGCTGACCGAGGCGCCGCAGGCCCTCATCGTCGTTCCCACCCGTGAGCTCTGCCAGCAGGTGACGAACGACCTGCTGACCGCCGGCAAGGCGCGTAATGTCCGCGTCCTCGCCATATACGGCGGCCGTGCCTACGAGCCGCAGGTGGAGGCCCTCAAGAAGGGCATCGACATCGTGGTCGGCACCCCCGGCCGCCTCCTCGACCTGGCGGGCCAGCGCAAGCTGGACCTCAAGCACGTCAAGTGCCTGGTCCTCGACGAGGCCGACGAGATGCTCGACCTGGGCTTCCTGCCCGACGTCGAGAAGATCATCAACATGCTTCCGGCGAAGCGCCAGACGATGCTGTTCTCGGCGACCATGCCGGGCGCCGTCATCGGCCTCGCCCGCCGCTACATGTCGCAGCCCACGCACATCCGCGCCACCGCGCCGGACGACGAGGGCCAGACCGTCGCGAACACCAAGCAGCACGTGTTCCGCGCGCACAACATGGACAAGCCCGAGATGGTCTCGCGCATCCTGCAGGCCGAGGGCCGCGGACTCGCGATGATCTTCTGCCGTACGAAGCGGACGGCCGCCGACATCGCGGAGCAGCTGGAGAAGCGCGGCTTCGCCTCGGGCGCCGTCCACGGCGACCTCGGCCAGGGCGCGCGCGAGCAGGCGCTGCGGGCGTTCCGCAACGGCAAGGTGGACGTGCTCGTCTGCACCGACGTGGCCGCGCGCGGCATCGACGTCAGCGGTGTGACGCACGTCATCAACTACCAGTCCCCCGAGGACGAGAAGACCTATCTGCACCGCATCGGCCGCACCGGCCGCGCGGGCGCCAAGGGCATCGCGGTCACGCTGGTCGACTGGGACGACATCCCGCGCTGGCAGCTGATCAACAAGGCGCTGGACCTGGGCTTCAACGACCCGGTCGAGACGTACTCCAGCTCCCCGCACCTGTACGAGGAGCTGAACATCCCGGCGGGCACCAAGGGTGTGCTGCCGCGTGCCGAGCGGACCCGTGCGGGTCTGGGCGCGGAGGAGGTCGAGGACCTCGGCGAGACCGGTGGGCGCGGCCGTGGCGGTCGCTCCGGTGGCCGCGGCCAGGACCGTGACCGCAACCGTTCGGACCGCTCCGACCGTTCGGACCGCTCCGACCGCGGGGGCTCCGGCCCGGCGTCCGCGGAGCGCGAGCGTCCGGCGCGTACGCCGCGTCGCCGCCGTCGTACGCGCGCCGGCAGCCCGCTCGACGCCACGGCGACGGCTCCGGCCGCCGCGGTGACGGAGAGCGCCGCCGCGCCGGTGGCCGAGGCCACTGCTCCGGCCGCCGCCGAGGTGACCGAGGCGCGCACGCCGCGCCGCCGTCGGCGCACCCGTGCCGGTGCGGGGTCGGAGGCCCTGGCCACGGCCGAGGGCACGACCGTCGAGACCGAGGCGCCCGCGCCGGTCGCGCAGGCGGAGGCTCCCGTAGCCGAGGCGGAGGCACCGGCGTCGAAGCCGCGCCGCCGCACCCGCAAGACCGCCGAGACGGTGGCCGAGGCCGCCCCCGCCGAGGCCGCCCCCGCGGAGGTCACTGAGGCGGAGGCACCGGTCACGAAGCCGCGTCGCCGCACCCGCAAGGCAGCGGAGACGGTCGCCGAAGCCGTGACCCCCGAGGTCACCGCACCGGACGCGGACGCCGACGCGGAGGCCGAAAAGC
>NZ_JBIAII010000001.1:743828-1446669 GCF_042871345.1 Streptomyces sp. NPDC005863
AGCCCAAGCGCCGCACCCGCAAGGCCACGGCCAAGAAGGTCGAGGCCACCGAGGCACCCGCCCCGGAGGCGGAGACGGAAGCCCCGGCCACCAAGCCGCGCCGCCGCACCCGCAAGGCAGCCGAGACGGTGGCCGAGGCCGCGACCTCCGAGGTCACCGCACCCGACACGGACGCCGACGCCGAGGCCGAAAAGCCCAAGCGCCGCACCCGCAAGGCCACGGCCAAGAAGGTCGAGGCCACCGAGGCACCCGCCCCGGAGGCGGAGACGGAAGCCCCGGCCACCAAGCCCCGCCGCCGCACCCGCAAGGCAGCCGAGACGATCGCCGACGCCGCCACACCGGACGCGGACGCCGATGCCGAAAAGCCCAAGCGCCGCACCCGCAAGACCGCGGCCAAGACGGTGGAGGCCACCGAGACCGTCGAGGCCGAGATCCCGGCCCAGGCGACGGACGAGGCCAAGCCCCGCCGTCGTCCGCGCAAGGCCGCTGCCGCCCCGGCGGACGCGACCGAGGCCGAGGCACCGATCGCGGCCCCGCGCCGCCGCACCCGCAAGAAGGCGGAACCGGCAGAAGCGACGGAGAGCTGACCCCCAGCCCTCCACCCACAAACGTGAAGGCCCGCCCCCACCCGGGGCGGGCCTTCACGCATAACGCCCCGACCGCGCCCCCTACGGACCTACCACGCGACATCCGGAGCATAGTGACGCAAGTAGTCGCGCAACTGCGGTTCGAGCCCTGACAGATCGCCGGCCTCCAGCACGCTCCACAGACGGTTCTCGACCCAGTAGCGATGGGCGAACTCCTCGAACGACGGTGCGCACCAGCGGATCGCGGTCCGCTGTTCCCCCGCTTCATCGAGGTCGGTCTCCGCCTTCATACCGTCCCGCCGGGCCTCGTACTCGTAGTCGTCCTCGTACTCGTACTCGTAGTCGAGGGGGGAGTACACCACGAACGCTTCACCGGAGGGGCGGAGGTAGAGGTACCACATGACGCAGTCCTGCTGGTCGCGCAGGAATCGCACGAGAAAGGAACCGGGCTCGACCGGGCTGGGCAGTGGTCCGGAGAGGTCGCTCCAGCACCCGGTCACCGAGACCTTGTCCAGGGAGCCGTACAAATTCGCGCTGGTCATGAACGTGACGAAGTCCTGCGGGAGAGCAAGACCCCTGGCCGCCAGCTCCCCCGCCACGTCGTCGACCAGCTCGACCTGCGCGGGCTCAAGGCTTCCGCCGCCACCGAGCCACTGAAAAGCTCCGGTGAACCGGCTTGAGTCGAGCGGCGGCAGGCTCTCGTACGGGTAGGTCGCATAGGTGTACCGGCACGCACGATATTCGCCGAGATCGGTGGCGCACCACGCGGCCTCGAAGCCGGCCGAGGACGGTATGGACCCGGATCGTTCATCGGACATCGAAAACCCACCCCATCGCTCGCTGCCGGCGGAGCGATCCCCGCCACCGCACACCCTGGCACCCACCACTGACAACGCCCCCAACGGGCAGGCCCGACCGGCCGGATCCCCGGAACCCGGAACCCGGGGTCCACGGAACCCCACCGAGCCGCCCCGCCGCCTCCGTGCCGCCCCTCCCCCGCGGCGCCCCGCGCCCCTCACCCGTTAGCCTCAGCTCATGAGCAGGCCTCCGACCTTTCTTCCGCCCCCTTGCGCCAGCGCGCGGACCCTCCGTACCTCCCGTGGGGACTTCGCCGTTCTTGATGCGGTGCCGGGGGCGGGCGTCGACCGGAGAGGGATCGTTCTGCTTCTTCCCGGGTTCACCGGGAGCAAGGAGGACTTCATCGCCCTCCTTGAGCCGCTGGCCGGCGCCGGGTATCGCGCCGTGGCCGTGGACGGGCGTGGGCAGTACGAGACCTCGGGGTCCCGCGACGACCAATCCCCTTACGCCCAGGGCGAGTTGGCCCTCGACGTGCTGGCGCAGGCCGCCGCCCTCGACGACTCCGTGCCGCTCCATCTGCTCGGGCACTCCCTCGGCGGCCAGATCGCCCGCGCCGCCGTACTCCTCGACCCGCACCCCTTCGCCACCCTCACGCTCATGTCGTCGGGGCCCGCCGCCGTCGTCCCCGAACAGCAGACCCGCGCCATGATGCTCGCGGACGCCCTCACCACCCTGTCCATGGACGAGGTGTGGCAGGCCATGCAGGCCATGGAGCCACCGCCCCCACAGGACGCCCAGGACGCCCAGGACTCGCAGGACGACGCCCGGGAGTCGCCGGATGACGGCCAGGAGTCGCTGGACTCGCCGCCCGCCCCCGCCCACGCCTCCGCAGCCGCCGCCCACGAAGCCGCCCTCCGCGCCCGCTGGCTGCTGCACAGTCCCGCCCAGCTCATCGCCACCGCCGAACAGCTCTCCACCGAGCCCGACCGCGTCGCCGAGCTCGCCGCCCTGCCGCTGCCCAAGCACGTCCTCTCCGGCGAGCGCGACGACACCTGGCCCCTGCCGCTCCTCGACGACATGGCGGAGCGCCTGCACGCCCACCGCACCGTCATCCACGGCGCCGAGCACTCCCCCAACACCGACCGGCCCGCCGAGACGGCCGCGGCCCTGACCGGCTTCTGGGACCGCCACTGACCTCCCGGTGATGCGTCAGCCGGGCATTCGGAGCCGGGCAGCGATACCTCAGTACTGCGCCTGCAGGTGCTCCCAGAAGCCGTCCCGCAGCGCCCTGCGCAGGTCCGCCTGGCCGCGCAGGGAGTACTGCAGCAGCCCCTCCGCCTCCACCAGCAGGTCCTGGTCCACCGAACCCGGCAGGTAGGGGTGGCCCGGCAGCAGGCCCACCAGTGCCTCGCGGCCCCGCGACGCCAGCCACTTCGCGGCGATCTGCGCGCCGACGAAGCGCACCTCCTCCCGCGTGGGCCGGTGCGCGGCGGCGCCTCCGCCCGGCTCGTACGCCACGACCGCGCGCCGCGTGACGTACGGCTTGCAGAAGTCGAGGTCGAACGTGCGCTGGCTGTCGACCTCCCACAGCAGCGCCTCCGCCTGATTGCGGCCGTCGGGCGCCTCGATGCCCCACAGGTGGACCCGCGCCCCGTACCCCTGCGCCGCCTCGACCGCGGAGACCAGGTCCTCGTCGCCGCCGATCAGCGCCGCGTCGCTGATCGCGCGGTAACGGGCCAGTGACTCCAGGTCGCTGCGGATCAGGGAGTCGACGCCCTTCTGCTGGTTGTTGGCGTTGAGGTTGCCGAGCCTGACCTTGACGTCGGGCAGCTCGGCGATCGACTGCTGCTCGGTCGTGTGGATCCGGCGCCTCGCCCCGTCGTACCAGTAGACGCGCAGCAGCCGGCTGTCCGCGAAGATCGTCCTGGCCTTGTCGATGAGCGCGTCGATGAGGCCCTCCGCGTCCAGGTCGAAGGCCCGCCGGTCCTCGGTCCCGGCGGCGAGCCGGCCCGCCGCCGCGTACAGATACCCGGCATCGACAAAGATCGCGTGCGTGGAAGGTGTCTTCGCCACTTCCGCGAGCACTCGTACAAGGAGGGCGTTGGTGCGCTCCAGCTGCGCGCTGATGTCGGCCGCGCCGGGTGCGGCGGGGCCCGGGTCGACGGCATCGGGGTCGACTGCGCTGAGATCGGCGTCGTTCATCGACACCAGTCTCCCGCCGGTCACACAGCGGACACAACTGCTCTCGCTACCCACAGGTAATTAGGTTCGCGAAAAATTTCCTTAGCGTAGGGAATGTTTGCACGGGACAACTCGTTGTACCCATCAGGAACACAACGGTTCCCACCCAGCAGTTCTCCTTCAGGAGGATGACCAGACGAAGGGAGAAGCCCTTGCGCTTCGAAATCATGCGACTCGACGACGTCGACGGCGCGGCCGTGGACAGTACCGTCGTGGACGCCGCCTCCGTCAACCGGATCGTGCAGCAGGCCGCATCGATCGGCCAGCGCATCTACATCCGCCCGGCCGACTCCTCGGCCTCATAACGCAGACGTCGCAGGGCCCCCGTACGGAATCGGATCGATTCCGTACGGGGGCCCTTCGTGCGTTCGGGGTGCGGGGCCGCGGCGGCGCGGCGGCGCGCGGGGCTTCAAGCGCCCTGGATCACCTGCGTCACGCCGTTGATGATCTGCTGTACCGCGATGGCGGACAGCATCATGCCCGCGAGCCGCGTCACGAGCACCACACCGCCGTCCTTGATGACCCGGATGATCAGCAGCGAGTACCGCATGACCAGCCACAGCACCACGTGCATCGCCACGATCGCCGCCCAGACGGAGATCTGCGTACCGACGCTGTCGGCGTCCTGCACGGCCAGGATGACCGACACGATCGCGCCGGGCCCGGCGAGCAGCGGCATGCCGAGCGGCACCAGGGCGACGTTGACGTCCTTGGTCTGCTTCGGCTCGTCCGTCTTGCCGGTGAGCAGGTCGAGCGCGATGAGGAGCAGCAGCAGTCCGCCCGCGATCATCAGCGCGGGCACGGAGACATGCAGGTAGTCGAGGATCTGGTGGCCCACGAGGCCGAAGACCGAGATCACGCCGAAGGCGACGCACACGGCCTGGAAGGCCATCCGCTGCTGCACCTTGGCGGGCCGGCCCGCGGTCAGGCCGAGGAAGATCGGGGTGATCCCGGGGGGATCCATGATGACGAACAGGGTGAGGAAGAGGGAGCCGAAGACGGCGACGTCGAACACAGTGATGGCCTTGCAGAGAGTCGTACGAAAGTTCCGCGCCGGACGCCACCGGGCACAGGGCACGGCGGCCGCCGCCACGGAACGTGATGGATGCGGTGAGGCCCGCACGGGAGTGCGGGGTGGCTCCGCACATGACGTGCGGTGGAGGAAGGACCCGGCGGCGCGAAGGCGCGCGGGCGCGAGCCGTCAGGCGGCGGAGTGTCCGCCCGCCCCGGGCACCGGGAACGCTCCCGTGGCCCGGCGCGTGATCTCGCCGTAGATCTCGGGGTCGGTGGTGTACTCGCCGAGGACACACGTCTTGCGGCTGCCGTGGTAGTCGCTGGAGCCGGTGACCAGGAGGCCGAGCTCGCCCGCGAGGGCGCGCAGCCGGGTGCGGGTCTCGGGCGTGTGGTCCATGTGGTCGACCTCGATGCCGTCGAGGCCCGCCGCGGCGAGCTCCGCGATCACGGCCTCGGAGACGATCTTGCCGCGCTTGGCGGCACCGGGGTGCGCGAAGACGGTGACGCCGCCGGCCGCCTTGACCAGGCGGATCGCCTCGAACGGGTCGAGTTCGTGCTTGTCGGCGAACGCGCGGCCACCGTCGGCGAGCCACTCGGGCGTGAAGGCGTCGGAGACGGTGGGCACGACGCCGAGTTCGACGAGGGCCTCCGCGATGTGCGGGCGGCCGACCGAGCCGTCGCCCGCGATCCGCGCGACCTGCTCCCAGGTCACGTCCACGCCGAGCCCCCGGAGCTTGCCGATCATCGCCTTGGCGCGCGGCACCCGGTCGTCGCGGACCAGTTCGCACTCGCGGGCGAGCTCGGGCTCGTCGGGGTCGAAGAGGTAGGCCAGCATGTGCAGGCCCATGCCGTCGAGCTTGAAGGAGAGTTCGGCGCCGGTCACCAGGGTCAGTCCGGTCGACAGCTCGCTCAGGGCCTTCTTCGCCTCGGCGTGTCCCCGGGTGGTGTCGTGGTCGGTGAGCGCGACGACGTCGAGTCCGGCGGCCGCCGCGTTGCGGACCAGCTCGGCCGGGGTGTCCGTACCGTCGGACGCGGTGGAGTGGGTGTGCAGATCGATGCGCACGACGCTGGCTCCAGTGCTCTGACGGGCGGATACGGGGACGCTCAAGGATAACGGGCACGGGGCGCCCCGCGGCCCGCCCGCGGCGAGGCATCGCTCACGCGGGGCCGATCACGAGGCATCGCTCACGCGGGTACGAGGGCGGGGCCCCGCCTCACGAGGAACGGTTCACGCGGGTACGCGGACGGGGCCCCGCCTCACGACATGAGCAGCCGCGGCGACAGCGCCCCGCACGGCAGCAGATCCACCTCCGCGCCCGCGTCCCGCAGATCCGTCAGCACCAGCTCGTCGTACATCAGGAGACCCGACTGCTCGGGCCATGCGATGGCCCACAGCCAGAGCCCGCGCGCCTCGCCCGCGAAGACGGCGCGGTCGTCCGGTGTCCCGGACACGTGCCACATCGGGGTCGGCCGTCCGGCGGCGAGCACCTTGGACTGCGGCGGCTTCTCGACGCTCATGTGCGGGCCGGGGTCGGGGCCGTCGATGCCCGCGTACCGCGCGCCGAGGCCGACGCCCAGCTCCTCGGCGACGAGCACGAGCTCCCCGACACCGCCGAGCGGCGCGGGCCCCGAGCAGGCCACGGCCGTCGCGCGGCCGCCGCTGCGGTCGTCGCCGGCGCAGGCCACACCCGTGAACAGCCAGCCGACCGGCAGGGGCCACGGCATCCACACCGGCACCTGTGCGCGGTGCACCACGACCTGGAGGGCCTCGACGCTGGGCGGGATCACGGGCTGCAGCGGGTGCACGGTGCCGTGCACGTCACACTGCCAGGAGTCGGCAAAGAGACCGGGAGCCCTGACCCGGCCACCACACTTCGGGCAACTGGGTTCGCCCCTCATAGCGCCCAACGGTCCTCCCCGGTCGCCGCCCCGTCAAGGACGATCACCCGTCCGGTGGCCCTGTCACCAGGGAAAACTACGTGTAACTTGCATCATTTAGCCTTGCTAACTTAATATATGTATACATCAACGATCTTCAACGATCCCTGTGGCAGCAGTGAAGGAGCGGCTGTATGAACAGCAGCACAGGGGGCCCCGCCGAAGGGGACCCATTCGACGCCGGGGCGGGCAGCCTCCTGCGGCAGCCGAAGGCCGTGTGGGCCACGGCCGGCGCGTCCGTGGTGGCCTTCATGGGCATCGGACTCGTCGACCCGATCCTGCCCTCCATCGCCAAGGGCCTGGACGCGAGCGCCAGCCAGGTCTCCCTCCTCTTCACCTCGTACTTCCTGATCACCGCGGTCGCCATGCTGGTCACCGGCTTCGTCTCCAGCCGTATCGGCGGCAAGAAGACCCTGCTGCTCGGCCTCGCGCTCGTCGTGGTCTTCGCGGCCCTCTCCGGCACCTCCGGTTCGGTCGGTGAGCTCGTCGGGTTCCGCGCGGGCTGGGGGCTCGGCAACGCGCTCTTCGTCTCGACCGCGCTCGCCGTCATCGTCGGCGCCGCGGCCGGCGGCAGCGCGGCCGCGATCCTGCTGTACGAGTCGGCGCTCGGCCTCGGCATGGCGTGCGGCCCGCTGGTCGGCGCGCTGCTCGGCGACGCCAGCTGGCGCTATCCGTTCTTCGGCACCGCCGCGCTGATGGCGATCGGCTTCCTGTGCATCACGGCGTTCCTCAAGGAGCAGCCGAAGCCCGCGCGCAAGACGTCACTGCTCGACCCGATCAAGGCGCTCGGCCACGGCGGGCTCGCCTCCGCGGCGGCCTCGGCGTTCTTCTACAACTACACGTTCTTCACGGTGCTGGCCTTCACGCCGTTCGTGCTGAACATGTCCCCGTACAAGTCGGGCGCGGTGTTCTTCGCCTGGGGTGTGCTGCTCGCCGTCTTCTCGGTGCTCGTCGCGCCCCGGCTGCAGGCCCGGTTCGGCTCGCTCAAGGTGCTCGGCGGCTCACTCGTGCTGCTCGCCGTCGACGTGCTGGTGCTCGGGTACGGCGACCACACCACCGCCGTCGTCTGCACGATCCTGTCCGGCGCCTTCATCGGCGTGAACAACACCGTCTACACCGAGCTGGCCCTCGGCGTCTCCGACGCGCCGCGCCCGGTGGCCAGCGCCGGCTACAACTTCGTGCGCTGGTTCGCGGCCGCCGCAGCGCCGTTCTTCGCGCCGAAGATCGAGGAGTGGAGCGACATCCACATCCCGTTCGTGGTCGCGGCCGTCACGGCGGTGCTCGGCGCGGTCGTGGTCTGGGTGCGCAGGAACTCCCTGACGCACGAGGCCGAGGAGCTGGAGCCGAAGCACGCGGCCGAGGACGGCGTCACGGTCTTCGCCAACTGACCTGTCGGCGGCCGGACTTCAGCGGCCGGACGTCAGTCGAGGGCCACGGACTTGCGCAGCGGATCGCGCAGGTCCGTGCCGCTGTTCAGCCACCGCTCCTGCAGCGCCGCCGCGCCGTGCACCCGCTTCCACGCCGCCTCGTTCGGCGTCATGGGGAGCAGCGGCAGGAACCGTACGGGCTCCATGGGCGCGTCGAGTTCGAGGTCCTCGACCAGACCGCCGGGCTCCGCCACCAGCACCGAGGTGAACGGCGCTCCGGGCCACAGCGGTTCGCCCACGTCCAGCGAGGCGCCGGGTGCCACGACCAGGCCCTCGACCTGGGGCGACGCGGCCAGTACGGCGAGCGGCCGCAGCGCCTTGTCGGTGTCGGCGAGCCCCCCTCGTACCGAGAGCACCAGTTCGGCGCGCGGGCCCTTCACCGGGTCGGCAAGGGCGGCGGTCGGGTCGGCCATCGGCTGGGCGGACATGCCGAGCGTGGCGTAGCGCACGAGGTTGCCGTCGTTCCCGGCCGTGAACCGCAGCACTTCGATCCGGTCGGTGCCGAGGAAGGTCACCGCGGCGCGCGCGTCGGGTTCTCCCAGGCCGGTACGGAGACGGGCCTCGACCAGCGCAAGAACATCAGACATGCCGCGAGCATAGAACTCGTCAGCTGCGGGCAAAGCGGGGGCTTGACACTTCAGTCGGCTGATAGTGTTGGCCGCTGGCTCAGGGCAGCACGCAGAAGCGTCGCTTTCAAGCCCTGCAGACAGACACTGACTTCGCGCCACTGGCGTGAGGGGCGCATGGGACTTCCCTTACGGGGGACCGGCCGGAGGAGGTGGGGCTGCAATGGACCGAAGTCGACCGTGCAGTACCACCCGCTCTTCCGCCCGGTGATGCACGCAGCCCTGTAGCTGCGCACGTACCCCCACGCACCGCGCGCACTCTTCGTGCCGTGTGCGGCGGAAGAGCACTTCGTTCCCACCTGATCTGTCTGAGTTTCCTGATCTGTGTCAGTAGCGAAGCTGCCACCGCGACGGTGCGGTGCTCCCCGCTTTGTGGACGTGCCAAACATCCCGCACCCAGGACGTCCCCATTCCGGGCAGTTCCAACCGTCGCAGGCGGCCTCCTTCGAAGGAGCCTGCCCATGTCGATGATCCGCGACCTTCGTGCCGCCGTCCGTCCCTCGCTGCGCAAGGACGGCACCTCCTACCCTTCCTCCCCCGCGTCGTACGACACCTACGACGCCACCCGTGACGCCGCGTCCGCCGTGGTCGACTGCGCCGTCTACCGCGACGGCAGCCGGCTGGCCTGCGCCGACGCCCTCACCCCGCACGAGGCGATGCTGGAGGTGCGCCGCCGGGGCGGCTTCGCCTGGATCGGCCTGCACGAGCCGACGGAGGCCGAATTCGCCGGTATCGCCGCCGAGTTCGGGCTGCACCCGCTCGCCGTCGAGGACGCCGTCCACGCCCACCAGCGCCCCAAGCTGGAGCGCTACGACGACACGCTGTTCACCGTCTTCAAGACGATCCACTACGTCGAGCACACCGAACTCACCGCCACCAGCGAGGTCGTGGAGACCGGCGAGGTGATGTGCTTCACCGGTCCCGACTTCTTCATCACCGTGCGGCACGGCGGCCACGGTTCGCTGCGCGCCCTGCGCCGCCGCCTCCAGGAGGACCCCGAGCTGCTCGCCAAGGGCCCCTCGGCGGTGCTGCACACCATCGCCGACCACGTCGTCGACGGCTACATCGCGGTCGCCGACGCCATGCAGGACGACATCGACGACGTGGAGAGCGAGGTCTTCTCCGCGCCGAGCAAGGGCAAGGGCACCTCGCGCGGCGTCGACGCCGGACGGATCTACCAGCTCAAGCGCGAGGTCCTGGAGTTCAAGCGGGCCGTGTCGCCGCTGCTCCGTCCCATGCTGTTGCTCAGCGAGCGGCCGATGCGGCTCGTCGACCCCGACATCCAGAAGTACTTCCGTGACGTCGCCGACCACCTCACGCGCGTCCAGGAGCAGGTCATCGGCTTCGACGAACTGCTCAACTCGATCCTCCAGGCCAACCTCGCGCAGGCCGCCGTCGCGCAGAACGAGGACATGCGCAAGATCACCTCGTGGGCGGCGATCATCGCCGTGCCGACGGCCGTCTGCGGCGTCTACGGCATGAACTTCGACCACATGCCCGAACTGCACTGGCGGTACGGGTACGGGATGGTGCTCGCCCTCATCGGCGGCGTCTGCCTCGCGATCCACCGCACCCTGAAGCGCAACGGCTGGCTGTGACGGTCCCGGCGGGCCGCGGGGCTCCACTCGATAGGCTGCCGCCCATGACTGCTGACCCGCTGCTCGATCGCGCCCTCGTCGAGGAGGCCACGAAGAAGTCCGGCCTCATCTGGGTCCAGGGCGAGAACTCGCCCGCGCGGGCGCTGTGGCACGTCTGGCACGAGGGCGCCGTGTACGTCGTCGGGGACGGCCCCGGCGAGCAGCCGCTGCCCGGCCTCGTGGACGGGGGCTCCGCCGAGGTGACCGTCCGCAGCAAGGACAAGGGCGGGCGGCTCGTCGCCTGGACGGCGCGGGTGGATGAGATGGCGCCGGGGTCGCAGGAGTGGGAGGCGGGTGTCGCCGAGCTGAAGCCGAAGCGGTTGAATGCGGTGAACCTGCGGTGGGCTGAGCAGTGCCGGGTGGTCCGGCTCACGCCGTGTGAGGTGATGCCGGAGTTGCCCGGCGGGTCTCTCGCGGCTGCGCCGCTGCCTACGGGGGCGACCACGCGTGAGCCGTTGCCCGGGGGGCTTCCTCGGCTGCTCTTCCGGCGCAAGCGCCGCTGAGGTTGGGGGCGGGTCTCGTCTGCGGGTGCGTCGTGGCTGGTCGCGCAGTTCCCCGCGCCCCTGAGGCTGCCCCTTCGGGGCTCGCCTCATGCGGTCTCGGCCCCGGTCAGGATGTCGGCAGCTGCTTTCCGTAGTCGACCATCTCGTTCTTGCCCGGCTCCTGCAGGGGGAAGTCTCGGTTCCAGTCCGTGAGCTTCAGCGTGCCCGCGTGGCCGCCGCGCTCCAGGCGGAGCGGGTAGGGCTTGCCCTCCAGGGAGACGGCCAGGGTGCCGCCCGCACCCTCGTCGCCGGTGATCTTGATGGAGCTCACGGAGCCCGTCTCGCCGCGGTCACCCTTGGCGAGCTCGCCGTGCAGCGTCAGCATGCCGGCCAGGAGCTTGTCCTTGTCCGTGAAGCCGCTCAGCTGCTGGTAGGCGGGGTCGCCCTGGGGGACCTTCACGTACTTGTCGTCGAGCTTGGCCGCCGCCGTCCCGTCCGCCGACGCGCCGTCGCCCTTGCCGCCGTCGTGCGTCCAGAACTCCGATCCTGCCTTGAGCCAGAGCTCCTCGCCGACCCGCAGCAGCTGGAAGGTCTGCCCCTTGGAGGTGACCGAACCCGTGCCGCCCTCGCCCTTGAGGCGCATGTCGAGGGTGTACGTGTGGTTCTTGCTCACCACCGTGCCGGAGAGCCGTACCGCCGACGCCGCGTCGGCCGCCGAGTCCGCCTTGGCCTGGATCTTCGCCGGGGAGAGCTTGCCCACGCCGTTCGTCCCCGCATCCGGGTCCTCGCCACTGCAGGCCGTCAGACTCGTGGCCGCCGCGACCAGGCCCGCGCACATCGCGCTCACGAACGCCGCTCTGCGGGCGCGGCTGGCCAGGGGAAGTGCGGTCACAGGTGGCGCTGCCTCTCGTGCGGACGACCTCTACGGCTTCGGCAGTACGGCAGCGTACCCGGATCGGGCGGGCCGATCGGAGGCAGTCCGTCCGGACCCTCCGCCGACGCGTATCCGACCGGGACGGGCTAGCCTGAAGCCCGTATTGACCCGTAATGACGGACCAAACGGCATGAACCCCCCGGCCGGAAGGAGGCGTGACGCATGGCGGCAGGCGCCCCCAGGGTCTTCGTCTCGCATCTCTCCGGCACCGCCGTCTTCGACCCGAACGGCGACCAGGTCGGCCGGGTGCGCGACCTGGTGGCGATGGTCCGGGTCGGCAGGCGGCCGCCCCGGCTGCTCGGCCTCGTCGTCGAGCTCTCCACCCGGCGCCGGATCTTCCTGCCGATGACCCGGGTCACCGGCATCGAGTCGGGCCAGGTCATCACCACCGGCGTGCTCAACGTACGGCGCTTCGAGCAGCGCCCCACCGAGCGGCTCGTGCTCGGCGAGATGCTGGACCGGCGGGTGCACCTGGTCGAGTCCGGCGAGGAGGTCACCGTCCTGGACGTCTCCGTCCAGCAGCTCCCCGCCCGCCGCGACTGGGAGATCGACCGGGTCTTCGTGCGCAAGGGCAAGAGCGGCACCTTCCGGCGCAAGGGCGAGACCCTGACCGTCGACTGGGCCGCCGTCGACGGTTTCTCCCTGGAGGAGCACGGCCAGGGCGCCGAGAGCCTGCTCGCCACCTTCGAGCAGCTGCGCCCCGCCGACCTCGCCAACGTCCTGCACCACCTCTCCCCCAAGCGGCGCACCGAGGTGGCCGCCGCCCTCGACGACGACCGGCTCGCCGACGTCCTGGAGGAGCTGCCCGAGGACGACCAGATCGAGATCCTCGGCAAGCTCAAGGAGGAGCGCGCCGCCGACGTCCTGGAGGCCATGGACCCCGACGACGCCGCCGACCTCCTCGCCGAGCTGCCCGAGGAGGACAAGGAGCGCCTGCTGGCGCTGATGAAGCCGGACGACGCGGCCGACGTGCGGCGTCTGATGGCGTACGAGGAGCGCACGGCCGGCGGTCTGATGACGACCGAGCCGATCGTGCTGCGCCCGGACGCGACCGTCGCCGACGCCCTCGCGCGCGTGCGCATGGAGGACCTCTCCCCCGCGCTCGCCGCGCAGGTGTACGTGTGCCGGCCGCCGGACGAGACACCGACCGGCAAGTACCTGGGCACCGTGCACTTCCAGCGGCTGCTGCGCGACCCCCCGTACACCCTGGTCGGCTCGATCCTCGACGACGACCTGCAGCCGCTCGCGCCGGACGCGACACTGCCCGCCGTCGCCGGGTTCTTCGCCACGTACGACATGGTGGCGGCGCCGGTCGTCGACGAGGGCGGCGCGCTGCTCGGGGCGGTCACCGTCGACGACGTACTGGACCACATGCTGCCCGACGACTGGCGCGAGACGGAGTTCCATCTGGAGGAGGAGGGAGCGGGCCATGGCTGACCGTGAGCGCGACAACCGCGCCGAGCCCCGCAGCCCGCGCTTCCGCCTCGACCAGCCGAGGACCCCGCGCCCCAAGCTGCTGCCCGAGTACGACCCGGAGGCGTTCGGACGGCTCTCGGAGCGCATCGCGCGGTTCCTCGGCACCGGCCGGTTCATCGTCTGGATGACGGTCGTCATCATCATGTGGGTGGTGTGGAACATCGCGGCGCCCGACCACCTGCGCTTCGACCAGTACCCGTTCATCTTCCTCACCCTGATGCTGTCGCTGCAGGCGTCGTACGCCGCTCCGCTGATCCTCCTCGCGCAGAACCGCCAGGACGACCGCGACCGCGTCAACCTCGAACAGGACCGCAAGCAGAACGAGCGGTCGATCGCGGACACCGAGTACCTCACCCGCGAGATCGCCTCGCTGCGCATGGGCCTCGGCGAGGTGGCGACCCGCGACTGGATCCGCTCCGAGCTCCAGGACCTGGTCAAGGAGTTGGAGGAGCAGCGCGCGGTATTCCCGCGGGAGGGCTCGCGCGGGAGTGATGTAGGCGACCGCTGACAACCCTTTCCGTGCCGGGGTTACCGCGCCGTACTATCGGTCGTATGGCTACGGAAGACGCGGTGCGTGCAGCACTGGCGACGGTGAACGACCCCGAGATCCAGCGACCCATCACCGAGTTGGGGATGGTCAAATCGGTGGATATCGCCGCTGATGGGGCGGTAGCGGTCACCGTGTACCTGACGGTCTCCGGCTGCCCGATGCGCGAGACCATCACCAAGAACGTGACGGACGCGGTCGCCGCGGTCGAGGGCGTCACGCGCGTCGACGTCACCCTCGACGTGATGAGCGACGAGCAGCGCAAGGAGCTGGCGTCGGCGCTGCGCGGCGGCACCGCCGAGCGCGAGGTGCCCTTCGCCAAGCCCGGCTCACTCACCCGTGTCTACGCGGTGGCGTCCGGCAAGGGCGGCGTCGGCAAGTCCTCGGTGACGGTGAACCTCGCGGCCGCGATGGCCGCCGACGGCCTCAAGGTCGGCGTCGTCGACGCCGACATCTACGGTCACTCCGTGCCGCGCATGCTGGGCGCCGACGGCAAGCCCACCCAGGTCGAGAACATGATCATGCCGCCGTCGGCGAACGGCGTGAAGGTCATCTCGATCGGCATGTTCACCCCCGGCAACGCCCCGGTGGTCTGGCGCGGGCCGATGCTGCACCGCGCGCTCCAGCAGTTCCTCGCGGACGTCTTCTGGGGCGACCTGGACGTCCTCCTGCTCGACCTGCCGCCGGGCACGGGTGACATCGCGATCTCCGTCGCCCAGCTCGTCCCGAACGCCGAGATCCTGGTCGTGACGACGCCTCAGCAGGCGGCCGCCGAGGTCGCCGAGCGGGCCGGCTCCATCGCGGTGCAGACCCACCAGAAGATCGTCGGCGTCGTCGAGAACATGTCGGGCCTGCCCTGCCCGCACTGCGACGAGATGGTCGACGTGTTCGGCACGGGCGGCGGCCAGAAGGTCGCCGAGGGGCTCACCAGGACGACGGGCGCGACGGTGCCGGTCCTCGGCTCCATCCCGATCGACGTCCGGCTGCGCGAGGGCGGCGACGAGGGCAAGCCGGTCGTCCTGAGCGACCCGGAGTCCCCGGCGGGCTCTGCGCTGCGCACGATCGCGGGCAAGCTGGGCGGCCGCCAGCGGGGCCTGTCCGGCATGACCCTGGGCCTGACCCCCCGCAACAAGTTCTGACCCCCGCCCCGATGGGGCAGCGCCCCATAGGGGGCGCGGGGAACTGCGCGACCAGCCACAACGGGACCCGCAGACGAAAACGACACGGGGCCGAGCTGGACGAAGGGTGGGGGCACCGTCACACCGACGGCGCCCCATCCGTCCGGCCCGCCGCCCTAGGCGTACGCGCCGATGTCCTTGATCACCGAGAAGCCCAGGCCGTACGCGCTCATGCCGCGCCCGTACGCGCCCAGGTGCACGCCCTCCTTCGTGGAGCCGGCGAGGACCCAGCCGTACTCGGACTCGCGGTAGTGGAACGGGGTCGGTTCCCCGTCCACCGGCAGCGACAGCGAGGACCAGTCGGAGCCCTCCAGGTCGTCGGCGAGGACCCAGGCCGTCTCCGTCTGCTGGTCGAGCCAGTCGTCGCGCAGGGTGTGGTCCATCTGGCCGGGCCAGGTGAGGGACAGCAGGCCGACCCCGGCGAGCCAGGCCGCGGAGGAGACCGAGGTGGCCTCCAGCAGGCCCGTGCCGTCGGCGCTGCGCCGTACGGGGTTGGCGGCCACAGTCACCACGACCGCGAAGCGCTCCTTGTCGCTGTTGCCGAGGCTGCCCTCGGCGCGGACGGACGGCTCGTCACCGTGTCCGATCGAACCGTGCTCCACGGCACCGTCCGACGTCGCGCCGACCTGCATCAGCCAGCGCTGCCCCGTGAAGGCCTCGTCCAGGCCGTACCAGGGGAAGGGCGCCAGCAGGTAGCCGTCGACCGTGCGTCGGGCGGAGGGCACCGCTTGTGCGGTGCCGTCCCCGGTCGACGCCTTCGCGCCCACCGCACTTGTCGTCTCCATGTACCCGGCCGCCTCCTCGCTCTCGAGTGTCCGGAGCGGCCCGCCCCCCTCGGGCGTCCTCACGCCGGACAACAAGGCAGGATAGCCACACCTGTTGGCGGCGGCGGTTCAGGCGGGCCTCAGGTGGCGTCCGCGTCGAAGGGCGGAGGGTCTCCCGCGGCCGGCTTCGCGGGCTCGGTCGTCCTCTTCCGCATGTCGATCCGGGCTCCGCCGGACGGGGCGGCCGAGGCGCCGGAACCGGTGTCGGACGAGTCGCTCTCGCGGCCGTGCACGGCGTCCGTGACCTCGTTCATCTCCTTCTTGAGGTCGAAGCCGTTGCGGATCTCCTTGAGCCCGAGTTCGTCGTTGTCGAGCTGCTTGCGGATGAACTTCTTGGGGTTCAGGTCCTCGAACTCGAAGTCCTTGAACTCCGGGCCCAGCTCGTCGCGGATGTCCGCCTTCGCGCTGTCGGAGAACTCGCGGATCTTGCGGATCGTGCGGGAGATGTCCTGGATGACCTTCGGCAGCTTGTCCGGACCGAAGATGAGCACGGCGAGGACGACCAGCGCCACTATCTCGAGTGCGCCAATGTCATTGAACACCTTGAGCTCCTTGCGATGTCCTCAGCCCGCAGCAGGTCGTCCGTGCGTCGTCGTCTGGGCGTCGTCGTCTGGGCGTGTCGTCCGTACGTGTCGTGCGTGCGTCCGTACCTGTCCGGAAAGTGGTGCCCAGCAGGTTTTGCGTGGTCCGGACCGGGACCACGGTACCCGCCGCCCGTGTCCGTCCGGTAGCCGCTGCACGACAACGCGGAGCAGACCTGGCCAGTCCTTTACCCGAACCGCTCTGTTCCGACCGCTCAGTTCCCGTCGGCCGAACCGAGCACCAGGGTCACCTCGCGGTCGTCGCCGCCCCGCTCGACGGTGAGCCGGAGCCGGTCCTTCGGGCGGTGCGCGCGGACCTTGACGATGAGTTCGTCACTGGAGTGCACGGCGTGCCCGTCGACCTCGGTGATCACATCACCCGGCTTGAGGCCCGCCCGGTCGCCGGGGCCGTTCCTGTTGACCGAAGGTCCGCTGCTCTTGCCCTTGTCCGCGATGCGGGCGCCGTCCCCGGTGAACTCGGTGTCGAGCGTGACGCCGATCACGGGGTGCGTCGCCCGGCCGAAGTTGATCAGCTCTTCGGCGACGCGCTTGCCCTGGTTGATGGGGATGGCGAAGCCGAGGCCGATGGAGCCGGCCTGCCCGCCGGTCGGCGCCGAGCCCTCGTCCGCGGAGCGTATGGCGCTGTTGATGCCGATGACGCGGGCCTTGGAGTCGACGAGGGGCCCGCCGGAGTTGCCCGGGTTGATGGGCGCGTCGGTCTGCAGGGCGTCCACGTACGAGATGTCGCTGCCGTCGCCTTTCTCGCCGCCCGCGGTGATGGGCCGCTCCTTGGCGCTGATGATGCCCGAGGTGACGGTGTTCTCCAGGTCGAAGGGGGCGCCGATGGCCACGACGGGGTCGCCGACCTGGACGTTCTCGGAGTTGCCGAGGGGCAGCGGCTTCAGGCCGTGCACGTTGGACACCTTGACGACCGCGAGGTCGTAGCCGGAGTCGCGGCCGACGACCTTCGCCTCGGCGGTCTCGCCGCCGCTGAAGGTCACCGAGACGTGGCCGCCGGTGCCCGCGGGCTCGACGACGTGGTTGTTGGTGAGGATGTGGCCCTTGCCGTCGAGGACGAACCCGGTGCCGGTGCCCTGCGCGGAGTCGCCGCTGACGTGCAGGGTCACGACGCCGGGCAGGGCAGCGGAGGCGATGCCGGCGACGCTGCCCTTGGGCCGCTCCGCGGACTCGGTGTCCGCCTGCCGCAGCTGGATGTCGTCGCTGCCGTTGCGCTCCAGGTACGAGCCGATGGCGCCGCCGACGAAGCTGGACACGAGCGCGAGCGCGAC
Source organism: Streptomyces sp. NPDC005863 (assembly GCF_042871345.1). Taxonomy (NCBI): domain Bacteria; kingdom Bacillati; phylum Actinomycetota; class Actinomycetes; order Kitasatosporales; family Streptomycetaceae; genus Streptomyces; species Streptomyces sp. NPDC005863. The sequence goes on from NZ_JBIAII010000001.1 coordinate 761,408, forward strand.
GGCCCCGCCGACGAGAACCCGCCGCCCCCGCTTACGCCGCGCCTCCGGCGCTTCCGGCGGCAACGACCCGATCTGCTGAAGGGGCGCGTTCCAGGGATCGTAGACGGGCCGAACTTCCGGGCCCGGGTGGCGGGGGTTGGGGTGGGGCTGAGGGTGGGGGGTGGTGTTGTACGGGGGCGCCGGGTGGCCGGCGTCGTAGGCGGGGGGCGCCTGGGCCGCCGGGACGTGGGGCGCGGGGGCGCCGGGAGCGCCCGGTGCGGAGGTGCCGTGGGGCGGGGTGCCGCCGTACGAGGGCGCCGGGTGGCCGGCGTCGTAGGCGGGGGGCGCCTGGGCCGGGACGTGGGGCGCGGGGGCGCCCGGTGCCGGGGTGCCGTGGGGCGGGGTGCCGCCGTACGAGGGTGCCGGGTGGGGGGCGTCGTAGGCGGGGGGTGCCACCGGGATTTGGGGCGCGGGGGCGCCGGGTGTCGGGGTTCCCTGCGGGGGCGTCGGCAGGGAGGTGCCGTGCGCCGGGGTCGCCGCGGGGTGCTGCACGGGGGGCGCGGGCGCCCAGGGGCCCGGTTCGCCGTAGGGAGGGGTGCTGTAGGGGTCGGGGTCGTGCAGGGGGCGGGGGCGGTCCGTGGGGGCCGTGGGTACGGCGTCCTGGACGTCCACGGGGCTTCCCTGGGCCGAGGGCGCCTCCTGGGCCTGCGGGGCTACGGGGACTTGGCCCGTCGCGCCCTGGGCGGCAATCGGAGCGGCCACGCCATCGGCCGACGCCCCGTGCGGGGAGCCGTCGCCCGGTATGAACCCACCGGGCACCGAGTCGCGGGGGTCGACGGGGACGGAGGCCGGAACCGACGTCCCGTCCTGCGCGTCGTCCGGGCCGGCCGGAGAGTCGTCCGAGCCGGAGTGCAACGCTTCCGCCCCCGGCCGGGCCGCCCCACTCCACCAGTGCGCCTTCGTGGGCTTCCCCTCGTCCATGTTCTCCCCACAACTGGCCCGCGGCGGACGCCGTTTGGATGCTCAACCCCGTACCCACCAGAAATCCTCGGCGGGCACGGCCCACCGAGGATTCAACCAGGTCCCCCAGGAAAAGCGCAGGGCACCGTCGCGTCAGCGCATCCGCGACGTACCCCTCAGCGGCCCCCCGCCCTGAGCCGTCGCGGTGGTCCGCACCGGATTCGCCTCTCCCGCCACGACGGACTCGTCCGTCTGTGGCGGCGGCTCCATGCCGGGCGGCAGCGCTCCATGCCGGCCGGGCGGCACCGGGCGTATCAGGGGCGAGATGGTCGCGGCGCCCGCCACCATCGGGGCGGTGAGCTCGTACACGGAACCGCGGGGGCGCAACGGCTGCGTGGGAGGGCCGGGCAGCAGCGGCCCGGTGACCTCGGTGGGCGCGACGGGCGCCGACAGCGCGCCGGGGCGCAGGCCCTGCACCGACAGCGGACTGCCGCCGCCCCGGCGCCGCGCGGGGTCGGGCGTCGTGGCGTTCCCCGAACCCTGGCTGCGCTGCGGGGTCACATTGCTGCCCGAGCCGCCCGCACGGGTGTCGCCCGAGTCGCCGGGGGCGCCGACCGTGACACCGCCGAGGGCGATGGCGGCCAGCGACACCGCGCCCGCCGCGGCGAACGCGAAGCGGCGCCCGCGCCAGAGCGAGCGGTCCGCGTCGTGCCGATGGGCGCCGTCGTGACGGGGCATCTCGTGGATGCGGAAGCCCTGGCGGTCACTGGGCAGGACCGCGGCGTGGGCGCCCGCGGGCACGTACTCCACGAAGGGGTCGGGGCTCCCCCCGAAGATCCCGCCCCGCGGCAGCCCCGCGGAGTCGGTGGACCCGGTGGCGAAACCCTCGCCGCCGGGCGCGCCGGGTCCTCCCGACGGGTCGGAGCCGCCTCCCGGAAGCCCTTGGAGGCGGGCGAGGAAACTCTCGGTGGGCGGCGGCGGGGCCGCCTGCGCGAAGACGTTCTTCAGGCGACGCTGGGCGTCCGCCTCGGTCTTGCACATCGGGCAGGTCGCCAGATGCGCGAGGACGCGCTCGCGCGCGTCATGGCCCAACTCGCCGTCCACAAGGGCGGCGAGCCGGTCCCCCAGATGCTGCTCGGCCTCGGCTAGGTGCCGTTCGGCAGGATTCGACCGTGATCCACTCACGCGGTCGCACCCCCTCCTCCCAGCGCCATGGCTCCGGTCACCGCCAGCGAGCGGCGCTCCGCGCGGGCCTCGGGAGACCGGTGCTGGAGGGCCTTGCGCAGCTGCGAGCGACCCCGGTGGATACGGCTGCGGACCGTACCGAGCTTGACGCCGAGTGTTGCGGCGATCTCTTCGTACGAAAGGCCCTCGATGTCGCAGAGGACCACGGCGGCACGGAACTCGGGCGCGAGGGTGTCGAGCGCCTGCTGGACGTCCGCGTCGAAGTGCGTGTCGTTGAACACCTGCTGGGGCGAGGGCTCGCGGCTCGGCAGCCGCTCCGCGGCGTCGTCCCCGAGCGCGTCGAAACGGATGCGCTGCTTGCGGCGCACCATGTCCAGGAAGAGGTTCGTGGTGATGCGGTGCAGCCAGCCCTCGAACGTGCCGGGGGTGTAGGTCGAGAGCGACCGGAAGACACGGACGAAGACCTCTTGCGTGAGGTCCTCGGCGTCGTGCTGATTGCCGGTCAGGCGGTACGCCAGGCGGTACACGCGGCCGCTGTGCGTGCTGACGATCTCCTCCCAGGTGGGCGGAGTCCACGCCTGCGATTCCGCGTCAGCGGCAAAGGTCGCGGTCTGAGCGGAGTCGTTGGCACGGATGCGGTCAGCGGTGTCGGTCACGGATTTCGGCTCACCCGCCAATCCGAGAAAGCGCCGCAGCACTCCTCCCCGATCCGCGGACGCAGCCGCACCTCCCCTGTCGGCTCTGGTGGTGTCCAGTGGAGCCCCTACCATAACCACCTCGCCCGTTAGCTCCGGATAAGCGTTTTTACGTGAATTTGGTACGGGCTTCGCTGCAGGTGTCCTGCCGCTTCGAGCCGCCCGCTTCCGGTCTTGATCCATCCATCCACCCCCGCTGTTCTCCCACCCCCTATAAACGCCCGGCCTCATCTGCGGGTTCCCGGCCCCAACGGATACAGTCACGGCCAGGCAACCACGGGGACAGGAGAGGGCCATTACCGGCAACCGGCAGACGAGCTGGGCGTTCGCCGACGCCTTTGTCGCCGAGGACGAGGCGCTGCGCTGGGCCCGGGACCGGGCCCGGGAGGCAGGCCTGCCCTCGGTGTCGCCCGGCACCGGCGCCGCGCTGCGCATGCTCGCCGCCACGGCTGACGCGAAAGCGGTGGCCGAAATCGGTACCGGGACCGGGGTGTCGGGCATCCACCTGCTGCACGGCATGCGGCCCGACGGCGTGCTGACCACGGTCGATCCCGAGCCGGAGCGGCAGGCCTTCGCCCGTCAGGCCTTCCGCGCGGCCGGCTTCGCGGGCAACCGCGCGCGGTTCATCCCGGGGCGCGCCCTCGACGTCCTGCCGCGTCTCGCCGACGGCGGCTACGACCTCGTGTTCTGCGACGGCGACCGGCTCGAGTCCCTCGACTACCTCGCTGAATCGTTGCGTCTGCTGCGGCCCGGCGGCCTCGTCTGCTTCGAGGGCGTCTTCGCGGACGGCAGGACGGTGGACTCGGGGCCCCAGCCGGTCGAGGTCCTGCACCTGCGCGATCTGTTGCGCACCGTACGGGAGAGCCCGGATCTGGTTCCGTCGCTGCTTCCGGTCGGCGACGGGCTGCTCTGCGCCGTCAAACGGTAGCGCCGGCCCGCCCGGACGAGCGCGTCCGCCGGGCGCCCTCACACCCCGCTCACGGCCCGTCGTGGCTGGTCAGGCGGTTCTCGCGCCTCTTCAACGCCCGGACACACCACTGCCCCGGCACCGTCGTACGATGCCGGGGCAGTGGAAAAGTATGGGCGCGCGCTTCCGCGTCAGCCGACGACCTTCTTCAGGGCGTCGCCGAGCGCGTCGGCCTCGTCCGGAGTCAGTTCGACGACAAGTCGTCCGCCGCCTTCGAGCGGAACGCGCATGACGATGCCCCGCCCCTCCTTGGTCACCTCGAGCGGGCCGTCGCCCGTCCGCGGCTTCATGGCCGCCATGCTCGTTCCCCTTCCTGAAACCAGCTCATCGCAGCCGACAACCCAGGTGTCACCGGCATCGAACACATTGCTTCCAGGCCATTATCCCGCATGGCAGGACCCGATGACCAACATCGGTCGGCATCGACTGCGCAACGCGCGCCCGCAAAACCACTCAATTCGGCGATGTGACTGCGATACTTCGCCGCCCCATACGCCTCACGGGCCAGAAATTCTTTGACGCAGGTCACATGACCGTCCGCATGCCGGACTCCGATGATCTCCGTCATGCTGAGCTCCTACCTACTGGACCAGCGGAGGGGATCCCATGGCCGACAGCGTGCTCTACGAGGTGAGCGACGGACTCGCGACGATCACGATCAACCGTCCCGAGGCGATGAACGCCATGAACACCGAGGCCAAGGTCGCCCTGCGGGAGGCCGCCCGGTCGGCCGCCGCGGACGAGGCCGTGCGCGCGGTGCTGCTCACCGCCAACGGGCGCGCCTTCTGTGTGGGCCAGGACCTCAAGGAGCACATCGGCTCCCTCACGGCGGACCGCGAGGCCGGCACCGGGGAGACCATGAGCACCGTCAGGGAGCACTACAACCCCATCGTGCGGGCGCTGACGGGCATGCCCAAGCCGGTCGTCGCGGGCGTCAACGGCGCCGCCGCCGGTGCGGGCCTCGGCTTCGCGCTCGCCGCCGACTACCGGGTGGTCGCGGACACCGCCAAGTTCAACACCTCGTTCGCCGGGGTCGCGCTGACCGCCGACTCGGGCGTCTCCTGGACGCTGCCGCGCCTGATCGGCCCCGCGCGCGCCGCCGACCTGCTGCTCTTCCCGCGCAACATCTCCGCACAGGAGGCGTACGAGCTGGGGATCGTCAACAAGATCGTGCCCGCGGCCGACCTCGCCGCCGAGGCCGCACAGGTGGCCCGCGCCCTCGCCGACGGGCCGACCCTCGCGTACGCCGCGCTCAAGGAGTCCCTCGCCTACGCGGCGGGGCACACCCTGGACGAGGCGCTGGACAAGGAGGACGAGCTGCAGGCCAGGGCCGGCGCCTCCGAGGACCACACGATCGCGGTGCGGGCCTTCATCGCCAAGGAGAAGCCGAAGTACCTCGGGCGCTAGGGCCGTTCGTCCGGGCCGGGGGCGGCCTCGCGGGCCACGCAGTCCGCGAGGTGGTCGTCGACCAGGCCGCAGGCCTGCATCAGGGCGTACGCCGTGGTGGGGCCGACGAAGCGGATGCCGCGCTTCTTGAGCGCCTTGGACAGGGCGGTGGACTCGTCGGTGATCGCGGGCACGTCGGCGAGCGTCCGCGGGGCCGCGCGGGTCGCCGGGTCCGGCGCGAACGACCAGATCAGCTCGTCCAGTTCGCCCGCGGACCAGTCGGCCAGCACGCGCGCGTTGGCGAGCGTCGCGTCGATTTTCGCGCGGTTGCGGATGATGCCCGGGTCGGCGAGGAGCCGCGCGCGGTCCTCGTCGGTGAACTCCGCGACCGCCGGGATCTTGAAACCGGCGAACGCGGCGCGGAAACCCTCGCGGCGGCGCAGGATCGTGATCCAGGAGAGGCCGGACTGGAAGGCCTCCAGGCAGAGCCGCTCGTACAGCGCGTCGTCGCCGTGGACCGGGCGGCCCCACTCGTCGTCGTGATACGCCACGTAGTCCTCGGTGGACAGGCCCCAGGGGCAGCGGAGACCGCCGTCCGGGCCCGCGACCGCGCCGCCTTCGATGCTGCTCACTGGTCGTCGCCCTTCTCGTCCTTCTCGGCGCTGTCAGCCCTGTCAGTCCTGTCAGTCCTGTCGGCCCTGTCGGCCCTGTCGGCCCTGTCGGCCCTGTCGGCCCTGTCGGCCCTGTCGGCCGTGCGCGGTGCGTACCCCTCGAAGAGGGCGGGCCCTGCGACCGCGGTGGCCTGCGCGCCGGCCAGAGCCGCCTCCAGCTCGGCGATGCGGGCGTCCCGCTCGGCCAGCTCGGCGCCGAGCCGGGTGAGCACGTCGTCGACCTCGTCCATGTGGTAGCCGCGTAGCGTCATCGGGAAGCGCACCGCGTCGACGTCGGCGCGGCGCAGCGGGCGGTCCGGGGGCAGCGGATCGGTGAACCGCTCGGGCGCGACGTCGGCCAGCGCACCGCTCTCGCCGCCGCCGACCACGGCGAGGGACACCGCGCCGACCACCACGACAAGGGCGATGACCAGGAACAAGAACAAGACCATGGCTTCCGGCCCTCACGCTCGACTGCCCGTGCTGAAACTTCTCGGGTCCGATCGTGCCATGCGCCTCTGACAGTTAAGGTCGCAGGCGGCCGAACCGCGACAAGGACCCAGGAGGACCACAGGGGATGCTCAGGCTTGGCAGGCGCGAGTTCGACGCGCACGAGCCGGTGATCATGGCGATCGTGAACCGGACCCCGGATTCCTTCTACGACCAGGGGGCCACGTTCCGCGACGAGCCGGCGCTCGCGCGCGTGGAGCAGGCCGTGGCCGAGGGCGCCGCCATCGTGGACATCGGCGGGGTCAAGGCGGGCCCGGGCGAGGAGGTCACCGCCGAGGAGGAGGCGCGTCGCACGGTGGGGTTCGTCGCCGAGGTCCGCAGGCGCTTCCCCGACGTGGTGATCAGCGTCGACACCTGGCGCCACGACGTCGGCGCCGCGGTCTGCGAGGCCGGCGCCGACCTGCTCAACGACGCCTGGGGCGGCGTCGACCCGAAGCTCGCGGAGGTCGCAGCGCGGTACCAGGTGGGCCTGGTGTGCACGCACGCGGGCGGCGCCGAGCCGCGCACCCGGCCGCACCGGGTCACGTACGAGGACGTGATGGCGGACATCCTGCGGGTGACGGTCGGCCTGGCCGAGCGCGCGGTGGAGCTCGGTGTGCCGCGCGAGTCCGTGCTGATCGACCCGGGGCACGACTTCGGCAAGAACACCCGGCACAGCCTGGAAGCGACCCGCAGGCTCGGCGAGATGGTGGACACCGGCTGGCCCGTGCTGGTCTCGCTGTCCAACAAGGACTTCGTGGGCGAGACCCTCGACAAGCCCGTCAAGGAGCGCGTCATCGGCACCCTGGCGACGACGGCGGTCTCGGCGTGGCTGGGCGCGCAGGTCTACCGCGTGCACGAGGTCGCCGAGACCAGGCAGGTCGTCGACATGGTGGCGACGATCGCGGGCCACCGGCCCCCGGCGGTCGCCCGCCGGGGACTCGCGTGACCCCCTACCGGGGTACTACTTGCCGACTTCCTTGGTCACCAGGGAGATGGCCTCCTCCACGTCGTCGGTGACGTGGAAGAGCAGCAGGTCGGCCTCGGACGCCTTGCCCTGGGCGATGACCGTGTTCCTCAGCCAGTCGACGAGGCCGCCCCAGTACTCCGTGCCGAACAGGACGATCGGGAACCGGGTGACCTTGCGGGTCTGGACGAGGGTGAGCGCCTCGAAGAGCTCGTCGAGGGTGCCGAGGCCGCCGGGCAGGACCACGAAGCCCTGCGCGTACTTCACGAACATCGTCTTGCGGACGAAGAAGTAGCGGAAGTTCACGCCGATGTCGACGTAGGGGTTGAGGCCCTGCTCGAAGGGGAGCTCGATGCCGAGGCCGACCGAGGTGCCCTTCGCCTCGACGGCGCCCTGGTTGGCGGCCTGCATGGCGCCGGGGCCGCCGCCCGTGATCACCGCGAAGCCGGCCTCCACGAGCGCCTTGCCGATCTCCACGCCCGCCGCGTACTCCGGCGAGCCCTCTGCGGTGCGCGCCGAACCGAACACGCTGATCGCGGGCGGGAGTTCGGCCAGCGTGCCGAAGCCCTCGATGAACTCGGACTGGATGCGCAGGACTCTCCAGGGGTCCGTGTGCACCCACTCCGAAGGGCCGTCGGAGTCGAGGAGACGCTGATCGGTGGTGCCGGGCTGCACCTTGTCCCGCCGGCGAAGCACCGGGCCGAGCCGCTGCTCGGGGCCCTTCCGTGCGGCGCGGGCAGCGCTGTCGGTGCCGTTGTCGGGATTGCTCATCGTCTGCTCCCTCCATGCGTACGTGACCCACAGCGTAGATCCACGCGGGTTACGGCAGAGGGACCTCGGGATGTCCGGTACCGGGAGCCTCGTGCGGCCGCGGGCGCCGCTACGACGTCAGCCAGGCACGCAGCTTCTCCTCAGCCACCGGGATCAGCGAGGCCTGCACGCGCTCGTCGATCTTGTGGGCGAGCAGCGGGTCACCCGGGCTGTAGTTGACCGCGGGCACGCCGAGCGCGCTGAACCGGGAGACGTCCGTCCAGCCGAACTTGGGGCGCGCCTCGCCGCCGACGGCCGCCATGAACGCCGCCGCGGCCGGATGGGTGAGGCCGGGGCGGGCCGCGCCCGTGTGGTCGTCCACCACGAACTCGTCGACGCCGCAGTCGGCGAAGTAGTCGCGCACGAAGGCGACGGCCTCCTCCTCGGTGCGGTCCGGGGCGTAGCGGAAGTTGACGGTGACGGTGCACTCGTCGGGGATGACGTTGGTGGCGACGCCGCCCTCGATGCGGACGGCGTTGAGCCCCTCGTGGAACTCCAGGCCCTCCACGACCGGCTTGCGGGGCTCGTACGCGGCGAGCCTCTCCAGGATCGGGGTGGCCGCGTGGATGGCGTTGGAGCCCATCCACGCGCGCGCGGAGTGCGCCCGTACGCCCCGGGTCCTCAGCAGGACCCGCAGGGTGCCCTGGCAGCCGCCCTCGACCTGGCCGTCGGTCGGCTCCAGGAGTACGGCGAAGTCGCCCGCGAGCCACTCGGGGTGGGCCTCGGCGACGTGCCCCAGGCCGTTGAGGTGCGCGGCCACCTCTTCGTTGTCGTAGAAGACGAAGGTGAGGTCGCGGTTGGGCTCTGTCACCGTCTGCGCGATGCGCAGCTGGACGGCGACGCCCGACTTCATGTCGCAGGTGCCGCAGCCCCACAGGACGCCGTTTTCGTCGAGGCGGGAGGGCACGTTGTCCGCGATCGGGACCGTGTCGATGTGCCCGGCGAGGATGACTCGCTCGGCGCGGCCGAGGTTCGTGCGGGCCACGACGTTGTTGCCGTGCCGGTCGACCGTGAGGTGCGGCAGCCCGCGCAGGGCCGTCTCGATGGCGTCGGCGAGCGCCTTCTCCTCGCCGCTCGGGGACGGGAAATCGACCAGCCGCGCGGTGAGCTCCGCGGCGTCGAGCGTGAGGTCAAGCGGTGTCTGAGGCATGCGCACGACCCTAACGCCGTCGCCCCGCGCGGCCTCTTCCAGGACTAGTACCTTGGTCGCGTGCCCGAGCCCTCCAGCCCCGTCCGGCGCGGCCGTCTCCTGCGTCACGCGGCCGCGGCCGCCGCGTTCCTCGCGGTCGTGGGCTATGTGGCGCTGCAGTGGGTCTACGGCGCCAAGCCCGCGCCCCGGTGCACGGTCGTCTCCGGGAACGGCGACGGCGCCTCGTACACGTTCACCGCGGAGCAGGCGGAGAACGCCGCGACGGTCGCCGTGGCCGGCACCTCGCGCGGGATGCCCGAGCGCGCGGTGACCATCGCCTTGGCCACCGCGCTGCAGGAGTCCGGGCTGCGCAACATCACCCACGGCGACCGGGATTCGCTCGGCCTCTTCCAGCAGCGCCCCTCGCAGGGCTGGGGCGACGCGCGGCACATCATGGACCCGGCGTACTCGGCGGGCCGCTTCTACGCGCACCTGGCCGAGGTCCCGGGCTACTCGCGGCTGCCGCTGACCGTCGCCGCGCAGCGGGTGCAGCGCTCCGGTTTCCCGCAGGCGTACGCCAAGCACGAGCCGGACGCCGCGCTGCTGGCCGCCGCGCTCACCGGCCGGACGCCCGCCACCTTCAGCTGCGAGGGCCGCCCCGGCACCGACCCCGGCGGCCCCGCGCGGGTGCGGGCCGCCCTCACCCGCGACTTCGGCCGCGAGGTGCGCCCCGGCACGGCCGCCGGACGCACGGTGACGGTCCCCGTGCCCGCCCGGCCGGTTGCCGACCGGCCCCCGCAGCGCGGCTGGGAGCTGGCGCACTGGGCCGTGGCGTACTCCTCGGCGCTGCACATCGAGAAGGTTGCCTACGGTGGCCGGGAATGGCGCGCCGGAGAGCCGGGCGGGTGGCGGAGGTCGACGGCGGACGGCGCGGGACGGGACGCCGCCGCGGGCGCGGTCCGGATCGTCACCGGACCGTAGGACGCCGCATCCCTCGCCGCGTCCCTCACCGCATCACGCATGCGTTCGGGCGGTCCCTCGATCGGGGTGCGCCGGACGCGGCGGGACGACACCGCGCACGCCTTTCCGCACCCCTGTACCCCCCATGCAATTCCCTTGCACGGTACGGGAATTAAGGTTTCGGCAGCCAATCGTCGCACGATCACTTTGACCGTTTTTATCCGCAGCAGATAATGCGACGCATTGCGAATTCTTTACGTTGGTCCACCGCAACCTTCGCGGGCTTCGAGCGGTAGTCACTGCGTCCGATCGCCGGAAGCCGTCCGGCGGGGCGCCGGAGCCAATCCGGCCGGACACCCCAACGTTCTCTCCCGTCTGAAGGAGCATCATGTCCCTCCCCCTGACCCGCCGGATCGCCCGTGCCGCGCTGCTGAGCGCAGCGGGTGCAGCTTCCGTGGTCGGTGCGGCCGGCTCCGCGAGCGCCGTTGACCTTCCGGCCGCCCCCGACCTGGGCGGAGTGAGCGCCCTGGACGGCGCCGAGCTGGGCGACACCGTCGACGGTGCGGCTCAGAACGTCACCAACCTCGCCGGCGAGACCGGCAGCAAGGCCGTGAAGCAGACCGTGCCGGCCGCGGGCAAGGCCGTCGGCAGGGCGGGCAAGACGGCGACCCCCGCCGCGCAGCAGGCCGCGGGCGATGTCGCGGGCAGCGCGGGCAAGGTGCTCGGCGAGACCGCCGAGACGGCCACCGACGGCGGTCTGCCCACCGACAACCTCCCCACCGACTCGCTCACCGGGGGCGGCCTGCCCACCGGGAACCTGCCGGTCGGAAGCCTGCCGCTCGGCTGATCCCGCGGCACGCATGGCGAAGGGCCCGGAGCCAGTGGCTCCGGGCCCTTCGCCATGTCCGTCGTCGCGCCCGTCACCGGGTCCGCGCGGCTCAGGCCAGGCGCGCGACCGCCGCAGCGATCCGCTCGTCGCTCGCCGTCAGCGCCACCCGGACGAAGCGGTCGCCCGCCGGGCCGTAGAAGTCGCCGGGCGCCACCAGGATGCCGAGGTCCGCGAGGTGGGCCACGGTGTCCCAGCAGGACTCCTCGCGGGTCGCCCACAGGTACAGGCTCGCCTCGCTGTGCTCGATCCGGAAGCCGTGCCCGAGCAGGGCGGCGCGCAGGGCGGTGCGGCGGGCCGCGTACCGCTCGCGTTGCTCGCGCACGTGCTGGTCGTCGCCGAGCGCCGCCACGACGGCCGCCTGGGTCGGCGCGGAGGTCATCATGCCGCCGTGCTTGCGGATCTGCAGCAGATCGCCGAGGACGGCCGCGTCACCGGCGAGGAACGCCGCCCGGTAGCCCGCCAGGTTGGACCGCTTGGAGAGCGAGTGGACGGCGACGATCCCCTCGTACGAACCGCCGCACACGTCCGGGTGCAGGACCGAGACCGGCTCGGCCTCCCAGCCGAGCTCCAGGTAGCACTCGTCGCTGACCAGGAGCACGCCGTGCTCGCGGGCCCAGGCGACGGTGCGGGTCAGCTCCTCGCGGGTGAGGACCCGGCCCGTCGGGTTCGAGGGCGAGTTGAGCCAGAGGAGCCTGAGGCGGGTCGGGTCGAGCTCGGCGGGCTCGTCGTACGCGACGTACTCGGCGCGGGCCAGGCGGGCGCCGACCTCGTACGTCGGGTAGGCGAGCCGCGGGTAGGCGACCACGTCGCCCGGGCCGAGGCCCAGCTGCGTCGGCAGCCAGGCCACCAGCTCCTTGGAGCCCACGATCGGCAGGACGTTGCGGTGCGTGATCTCCCGTGCGCCCAGGCGCCGTTCGCACCAGCCGGTGATCGCGTCGCGCAGCTCCGGCGTGCCCCACACCGTGGGATAGCCCGGCGAGTCCGCGGCCGCGATCAGCGCTTTCTGGATCAGCTCGGGCACCGGGTCCACGGGGGTGCCCACCGACAGGTCGACGATGCCGCCGGGGTGGGCGGCCGCGGTGGCCTTGTACGGCTCGAGCTTGTCCCAGGGGAAGGTGGGAAGCCGGTCGGAGACTGCGGACACGTGGTGACTCCCGTGCTGGTGCTGGTCTTTACAAACGCCGCGGTCCCGTGCGGCGGGACGCCGTACGGGACCGGGGCAACGCTCGGACCGCCGGTTACTGGTTCTGCGGCGGCAGGGCGGCGATGAAGGCGTGGTCGCGCTCGATCAGGCCGAGCTTGCTCGCGCCACCCGGCGAACCGAGCTCGTCGAAGAACTCGACGTTCGCCTTGTAGTAGTCCTTCCACTCCTCAGGAGTGTCGTCCTCGTAGAAGATCGCCTCGACCGGGCAGACCGGTTCACAGGCTCCACAGTCGACGCATTCGTCCGGGTGGATGTACAAGGACCGGGAGCCCTCGTAAATGCAATCGACCGGGCACTCCTCGATGCACGCCTTGTCCTTGACGTCGACACAAGGCTGCGCGATGACGTAGGTCACGCTGTCGTTCCTCCTCGATACGGGCGTTGGCGGGCCGTCCTCAGGCTCCGCTCGCCTGGCGCGCGGGAGCGCGGCGTCGTCGATGCCCGCCCCTAGTATCTCCGTTCCCGGGCATGATCCGAACAGGAGGGGCTCACAGAGTCGTGGAATTCATTGCCGGCGGACGTCTCGAAGTCCGCATCACCCCAGCTGACGTGGGCAAACGAGTGTCCGTCCGGCGCTTGAGCGATGCTGTGGGCGCGACGGAGAAGTTCACCGACACGGTGGGTGTTCTCGCATCGTGGGACGACGGTGTAATGCACATCACACGACGGAACGGCGAGAGCGTCCGGATTCCGGAACGGTCCCTCGTGGCGGGCAAGGTCGTGCCGGCCGCGCCCGCCCGCCGGCGCGGACCCGCCGCCTCCTACGAGGAGCTGGCGCGGGTGTCCGCGCGGGCCTGGCGTCCGGTGGAGAGCGAGCGGCTCGGCGACTGGGAGCTGCGGGCCGCGGGCGGGTTCACCCGGCGGGCCAACTCCGTGCTGCCGCTCGGCGATCCGGGGCGCCCGCTCGACGAGGCGCTTTCGGCCGTGCGCGCCTGGTACGCGGAGCGCGGCCTGCCCCCGTACGTGCAGACCGCGACGGGCGCGGAGGGCACCCAGGAGCTGCTCTGCGCCGGCCTGGTGGAGCGCGGCTGGGAGCGCGAGGTGAGCGCGGAGCTGCACATCGGGGGGCTCGCGCCGGTCGGGGATCTGGCCGCGGACGTGACGCGCGTGGAGCTCTCGCGGGCCTGCGACGACGCCTGGCTGCGCCGGTACCAGCGGTCCACGGAGCCCGGGGCGCATGTGCGCAAGGTGCTGGCGAGCGGGCCCTCGGTATGGTTCGCTTCCGTGCCCGGGAGCGGTGCGGCCCCGGCCGCGATCGGGCGGTGTGTGGTGGACGGTCGCTGGGCGGGTTTCATGGCGGTCGAGGTGGCCGAGGAGCACCGGCGCCAGGGGCTCGCCACCATGGTGATGACCGCGCTGGCCCGGCAGGCCCTGGCCGAGGGCGCGTCGGCGGCCTGGCTGCAGGTCGAGGAGGCCAACGACGGCGCGCGGGCGCTGTACGGCGGGATGGGTTTCACCGCGCATCACGCCTACCACCACTATCGGTACGGCCCCGCCTGAGCGGGATGCACCGGCCCGGCGGGGCGCGGCGGAGCACGGGAGCGCGCACCGGGCAGCGGCACGGCGGAACACGGCACACCGAGAACGGCACGACAGAGCAGAGCACGGCACGGAGACAGCGCCCGGCGAGGGCAGACACGAGGCACGTATGCACGCGGAGTCCGGCGAATGGCGGCGGCGGTTCGCCGAAGAGGCGAGGTCACAGCGGCCCGATCTCGCGCTGCTGTGCCTGCTGATCGGCGCCGAGGCGGACCCCTCGCTCGACGAGCAGGGCCTCGACGCCGCCGGGATCGAGCTCGACCGTCTCGCGGGGCTGCTGCCGTTCCGCCCCGGCGGACCCCGCGCGTGGGCGCTCGCGCTCGCCGAACTCCTCGGTGAGCAGTGCGGGTTCGAGGGGACGCCGGGTGATTACCAGCGGCTCGACTCCTCGCTCCTGCACCAGGTCCTGCGGCGTCGCAGGGGGCTGCCGATCCTGCTCTCCGTGGTGTGGATGGAGGTCGCGCGGCGGGCGGGCGCGCCCGTCTACGGGGTGGCGCTGCCGGGGCACTTCGTCGTGGGCTTCGGCCCCCGCGAGGAGCAGGTGCTCGCCGATCCCTTCGACGGCGGACGGCTGCTGACCGGCGCCGACGCGGAGCACCTCGTCGCCGGCGCGGCGGGCACGGGCATCCAGCCGTCGATGCTGACGCCCGCCGATCCGCTCAACATCGTGCAGCGCATCCTCAACAACATCCGCGCCTGGGCCGCCGCCCGCCCCGAACGCTCCGAAGTCGCGCTCTGGGCCCTGGAACTGTCGCTCCTGCTGCCCGCCCACCCCGCCCGGCTGCGCTACGAACGAGCCCAACTCCTCGTCCAGCGCGGCGACTTCCTCGGCGGCGCGAAGGAGCTCGACGCGTACGCCGACGTGGTCTCCACGGTCGAGCCGACCACGGCGGAACGGGTGCGGCAGCAGGCGCGGGCGGCACGGGCAATGCTCAACTGACGGCGCCGGGGCAGCCATTGGTCGGGCGGTTTCCGCACGACCGGAGCCTTCCGCGGCTCAGAGCCAGCCCTTGTCCCGTGCCGTCCTGACCGCCTCCGCGCGGTTGCGGACGGCGAGCTTCTGGATCGCCGTCGAGAGGTAGTTGCGGACGGTGCCCTGGGAGAGGTGCAGGGCCTTGGCGAGCTCCGCGTTGCCGGCGCCGTCGGCCGCCGCGCGCAGCACCTCGCGCTCGCGGTCCGTCAGCGGGTTGGCGCCCTCGGCGAGCGCCGCCGCCGCCAGCGTGGGGTCGATGACCCGCTCCCCCGCGAGCACCTTGCGCACCGCGGCGGCGAGCTGCGCCGCGGGGGCGTCCTTGACCAGGAACGCCTGCGCGCCCGCCTCCATGGCGGTGCGCAGATAGCCGGGGCGGCCGAAGGTGGTGAGCACGACCACCTTCAACGCGGGGAACTCCGCGCGGAGTTGGGCCGCCGCCTCGATGCCCGTCATGCCGGGCATCTCGATGTCGAGCAGGGCGACGTCCACGGCGTGCGCGCGCACCGCAGCGAGCACCTCGTCGCCGCGGGACACCTGGGCGACGACCTCGATGTCCGGTTCGAGGCCGAGCAGCGCGGCGAGCGCCTCACGGACCATCGCCTGGTCCTCGGCGAGCAGAATCCTGATGACGTCCCCCGAACCGCCCGTACCGTCCGTACCGTCCGAGCCGCCCGCACCGCTCGCGCCGGCCTCGCTGCTCCCGCTGTTTCCGCTGTTCCCGCTGTTCCCGCTGCTCATGAGGGGGATCCTACGGCCGCGTCCCGCATCGGCACCCGTGCCGCAAGGCGGAAGCCGCGGCGGCCCGCGGGACCCGTCTCCAGGACCCCGCCGACCGCCTCCACGCGTTCGCCGAGGCCCGTCAGGCCGTTGCCCGCGAGCGCCCCCGCGCCGCCCGCCCCGTCGTCCTCCACGGAGAGCTCAAGAAGGCGCCCCGCCAGCGTCTGACGTGCCGTGAACTGCACCGTGCAGCGCCGCGCCCCGCTGTGCCGCACGACATTGGTCACCGCCTCCCGCAGCGCCCAGGCGAGCACCGCCTCCGCCTCCTCGCCCGGCAGGTCGGCGGGCGGCTCCAGCGGGACCTCCGGGTCGATGCCCGCGGCGGTCAACGCGGTGCGGGCGCCGGCCAGTTCACCGGCGAGGGTGCGCCTGCGGTAGCCGGAGACGGCCTCGCGCACGTCCACCAGGGCCTGGCGGCTGACCTGTTCGATGTCCGCGACCTGTTGCGCGGCCTTGTCGGGGTCGGTGGGGAGCATCCGCCCGGCGAGCTCGCTCTTGAGGGTGATCAGCGAGAGCGAGTGACCGAGCAGGTCGTGCAGGTCGCGGGCGAGGCGCAACCGCTCCTCGTTCGCGGCCAGTTGGGCGACGGTGGCGCGGGCCTGCCGCAACTGCACCGTCGTACGGATCAACTCGCGCACGCCCGACATCGCGAACCCCACCAGGAGGGTGATCACCCCGAGGTTGGTGATCAGGTCGCCGAGGCCGTCGTCGCGCAGGCCGACCACGATCATCAGGAGGGTGACCGCGGGGATGACCCAGAGCGCGTACCGGATCGGCAGGACGGCGCCCGCCGAGACCGAGACGTACACGAAGAGTCCGAGCCAGTGGTCGCCGAGACTGAGGCCGAGCACCGTCGCGAGCGCCACGAGGACCCCGAAGGAGGCGGCGACCGGGCCCCACTGGAGGATCTTGGTGGTGTAGCGGAAGACGAGGGTCAGATAGCAGCCCACGAAGAGCGCGAGGCCGAGCGAGCCGAGCACCGTGGCGAGGGCCGTATGGTGGCCGTCGGCCAGATCCTTGACGGGGGCGCTCAGGAATACCAGCCAGACGCCGATCCAGGCCGACTTGGCCAGGAACTGGCGGCGGCCCTGGGGCGGCCGCCCGAACGTGTACACGGGGTGGAACTCATGGCCCGCGGCGGCCTTTTCGCCCGGGGTCCCGGTCTCGGTCTCGCTCACGCCTTCAAGGTGTCCTTCCGGTACAGCCAGGCCGCGCCGCCCGCGAAGAGGAGGAAGTAGGCCACCAGAAGCGTGATGTCCTTCGCGTGCGGTGCCTCGCCCAGCTCGATGGCCTGCCCGAGGGCAGCGTACGCGTGGGTGGGCAGCCAGGACGCGGTCTCCCGCAGCCAGTGCGGGAACGTCGTCACCGGCATCCACAGGCCGCCCAGGATGGAGAGCCCGAAGTAGATGATCATCGTGATCGGGCGGACCGCGTCACCGCTCGCCAGGTAGCCGATGGCCACACCGAGCGCGGCGAAGCAGAGGCTGCCGGCCCAGATGGCGCCGGTCAGCGCCAGCCACTGCCAGGCGTCGAACCGGATGCCCTTGAAGATCCCGGCGACCGCGAACACCACGACGATCGACGGCAGGCTCACCACCGCCGCGCTGGCGGTCTTGGCGAGGACGTAGCCGCGCCCGGGCAGCGCCGTCAGGCGCAGCTGCCGCACCCAGCCGCTCTCGCGCTCCTTGGCGATGCGCTCGCTGTTGCCCATGAGGACCGCGGTGAGGGCGCCGAAGGACGCCATCGAGACCATCATGAAGGCGGGCACGGACAGATTGGTCTCGGGGACCTTGTCGGCGGTGCTCTGGCTGCCCGCGATGATCACGAAGAGCACCGAGGGGTAGATGACGGAGAAGAACAGGAACTTGCGGTTGCGCAGCGCGCGGACGATCTCCAGCTTGATGAGACTGCGCGAGGCGAAGGCGTTCGTCATCGGGTCCTGGCCTCCTCGGCCTCGGTGATGGCCACGAAGGCCTGCTCGAGACCGAGCCCGGCGACTTCGAGGTTGCGGGGGTAGAGGCCGAGCCCGTACAGCGCGTGCACGGTGGCGTCGGCGTCGGTGGACTGGATGCGGACGGACCGCCCGGAGACATCCAGTGTGGTCAGGAACGGCAGTCCCTTCAGGGCGGCCGTGTCGACCGGCCCCTCCAGGTCGAAGGCGACCTTGCGGGCGCCCGCCCTGGCCTTGATCTCGGCGGCGGTGCCGTCCGCGAGGAGGCGGCCGCGGTGCAGGACCAGGACGCGGTCGGCGATCGCGTCGGCCTCCTCCAGGTAGTGCGTGGCGAACAGCACCGCGCGGCCCTGGTCCGCCTGCTCGCGCATGGTGGCCCAGAACGCCTGGCGGGCGGTGACGTCCATGCCCGTGGTCGGCTCGTCGAGGACGATCAGGTCGCCCGCGCCGGCCGTGGCGAGCGCGAAGCGGACGCGCTGCTCCTGGCCGCCGGAGAGCTTGTCGACCTTGCGCTCCGCGATCTGGGTGATGCCCGCGTGGGCGAGCACGTCGTTCACGCGGTGCGGCCTGGGGTGCAGGTCGCAGGCGAGCGTGACCAGTTCGCGCACGGTGACCTCGCCCATCAGGCCGCCGCTCTGCAGCATCGCGCCGACCCGCCCCGCCGCGATCGCCTCGCGCGGTGCCGTGCCGAAGACCCGTACCGTCCCGCTGTCCGCGCGCCGCAGCCCGAGCAGCAGGTCGAGGGTGGAGGACTTGCCCGCGCCGTTCGGCCCGAGCAGGGCCACCGTCTCGCCCGGGTGGAGGTCGAGGGTCAGGCCGTCGACGGCGCGGACCTCCCCGTAGCTCTTGGTCACCCGCTCGAAGCTCACCGCGGCGGTGGCCGGGGCCGTGGCCCCGGCGGCGGCGGGCGGTGCTGTCGTCGTCTTCATGTCCACCATCGTCACAAAACCGCAGGTGGCGGCGGCAGTGTCGGATGTGGTGTCTCCGGGATGACAGATGTCATGCCGAAGGCCGGACGGTTCTCCCGGTCACCCGGGAAGGCCGTCCGGCCTCCGTGGTCGTACGAGAATCAGCTCGCGTACGAGGATCAGCCCGCGTACGAGGATCAGCTCACGTCAGCGCGTCAGCTGGCGTTCGTCTCGATCACGCCGATCCGGGCGGCGGGCGTCTTGCCGACCAGCGCCTTGCCCATCGCCTGGGCGACGTCGGTGGGCTGGACCGGCGTCTTGTCGCCGTTGCCGCGCTGGATCAGCACGCCGTCGAAGACGTTGCCGTACAGCTTCTTGAGCTCCTCGAGGTTGTAGTGCACCTCCAGGGTGCCGCCGTTGACGACCTGGGTCTCCAAGATCTTCGGCAGCGACTTGGCCGGGCCGAACGGGATCGACCTGGTCCCCGCCTTGATGGTGACGTTGGCGGACATGGCCGGCTCGGCGAACCGGGTCATGAACTTGTCGACCTCGGCCTTGGAGACCGTCGGCCTGCGGGTGGTGGTCGGCACCTGGACCGTGCCCGCGCTGCCCGTCTCGACCTGCTTCTTGTACGCGTCAGCGACGGCCGTGGTCGACGCCTTCGGGTCGATGCCCTTGCCGACCTTGCCGTAGACCGGCACGGCCTTGCCGGGCTCGAACTTGACCGTGCCCTCCTTCGCCGTGCCCGAGCCGCCCGCGGCGCGCTCCAGGGCGGCCGCCAGCTTCTCCTCGTCGACCGGCATCACGGGCTCGACGACCCGCTGGCCGCCGAAGAGCGAACCGATCACGGAGACGGGGTTGTAGTCGCTGCCCGCGGCCTCGCGGACGGTGGCCTGGCTGTCGACGGTCAGGCCCGCCTGGTCCGGCTTGAGTGCGACGGGCGAGCCGTCCACCGAGAGCTTCAGGGGCTTGGTGACGCGGGCGCCGATGGCGTCGTCGAGCTTCTTGACGGCCTCGTCGCGGGTGCCGCCGCCGATGTCGACGCCGAGCACGGTGGTGCCCTTCGGGACGTCGGCGTGGTTCATCAACAGGCCCGCGCCGTACGCGCCGCAGGCCACGACGACCACGGCGACCGCGAGCAGGACCAGCTTGCTGCGGCCCTTCTTCTTGGCCTTCTTCGTCTTCGGCGCGGGGGCGGCGGGCGGCACGTCCGAGCGCACCGGGTCGGGCAGCTTCGGCGGGGTGTGCGGGACCGGCCCGTCACCCTGCGGGCCCTGCCCGAACGGGGAGTTGTCCTGCGCGGGCGGCACCACGGGGATGCCGCTGGTGAGGGTCTCGCCGGAGACGTTGCCTCCGGGAACAGGACCCCCGGGCCCGGCCGGGCCACCGGGCCCGGTCGGGCCACCGGTCGGGGAGACCGGCCCGGCCTTCTGCGGCGTCAGGATCGCGGTGTCGTCACCCATGGCACCGGAACGGGGCGGGCGCACCCCGGAGTTGGCGGGGGCGCCGGGGGCACCGGGCCCGCCGGGGGCACCAGGGGCGCCGGGAATGCCCGATCCGCCGGGCGCGGCGGGGCGGGGCCCGGAGCCGGGGGGCGCCAGGGGGCTGTCACCGGTGACGGGACCGCCGGTCGGGCCGGAGGGGTTGCGGGAGTCCAGCGCGTCCCGGGAGCCCGAACCGGCCGAGAAGTACGGCAGGTCGCCGCGCTGCGCGTCACCGCCCTGCGGGGCACCACCCGTGCCGAGCGGACCCGACGCCACGGCGCCGGACACGTCGAAGGAGCCCGTACCGGAATGACCGGAACCACCCGGGCCGCCGGAACTGCCCGCGCCACCGGAGCCGTTCGCGCCGGACGCCCCGGAGCCCATGCCCTGGCCCCCCTCGGGCCGGGCCGGCTTGCGCGGGGCGAACCAGTCGCTCGTCTTCTCGTCGGCCGCCGCGGAAGCTCCCGTACCGCCGTCGCCCGAGCCACCGCCCGCACCCGCGCCGGCACCGGAAGCGGAACCGGACCCCGGCCCTCCGGCGAGCGGCGATCCGGACCCCATGGTGCCGCCCGCGCCGGGAGCGCCCGGGGCGCCCGGAGCGCCGGCGTCGCCGCGGCCCTCGCCGTCCGCGATCGGGGAGATCCCGCGCGCGTCGTCGTCTCCGACGGGCGTGCGCATGACGACCGGCGGGATGGGCCGCGAGCCGGGGATGTTGATCCGGATGCGGGTGGTCAGCGTGGTCTGGGTCTCGGGTTCGTCGGGCCGCTCCTCGGCGGCCTGCCGCCGCGCTCCGTCCGCGCCGTCGGCGCCGGCGCCCTGGGCCGGGGAGCCGTAGGGCGGCGTCCCCGAGGGGTATGCGGCTCCACCGCGCCCCTGGGGGCCGGAGGACGAACTGTCAGTTTCACGACTCAAGGCAGGTTCTCCTGGTTGACTCCGCCGCCCGTCTCGACCTCATCCGGGGTCCCCCCGGCCGGAGGTTGGGGAGGCTCGGCGGCCGCACCACCATACTGGCCGCCGTCGGCACTCATCCTGTGACCGGCGTCAAACCCGTGCGGGACACGGGCCGAAGTGGTACGTCACTTGCCAAGTCGGGCGGCGGGACCGCTCGGTTGCGGCCCCTGCCCGAGCGTGGCGCACATCACAGCCACGGCCATTCCGCCGAGCAGGAAGCCGTACGAGCCGAGACCCGCGCCGAAGAGGAAGTCACCCTCCGGTCTGGTGGCGGTGAGCAGCATGACCGCCACCAGCCAGCCCGCGGCGGGCGCCACCGCCCCGGCTCTGGTGCCGGTCGCCCGCGACCCCCCGTAGAAGAGGCCTGCCGCGCCGAGGAGCGCGAGCAGCAACCCGGCGGGGAAGAAGCCGCCTTGGACGAGCGCCCCGGCGACACCGATGGCGGCGCCGAGCACGAAGAGTCCGGCATAAGCGGCAAGTCGCCCCGCCCGCAGGGGCTGTGCGAGGAAGCTGCCCGGGGGCGCGGCGCCGGGATTCCGGGTGACGGACTTCGCGGCGGCCGGCTTCTTGGCGGCGGGCTTCGCACCGGCGGGCTTCGCGGAACCCGCCCCCGACGACGCACGGGATCGCGTACTCACAGCACGGTCACCTCAGCCACATCCGTCACCCTTTCGAGTCCCGCGAAGAGATCCGTCTCCCGGGACGATCCCTCTGCGGACACTTCCCCCCGAACCAGCTCGTAATACTCCACGTCGAAGATCGGCTGGGCGAGCTGGTTGGAGAGGACGAAGAGCGGCTCGCTCACCGTGATCTGGGTGGCGTGGGCGCGCATCGCGGCCGCCTTGGCACAGGCGTGGGCGCTGCCGTCGATCTCCGTGGTGATCCGCTCGTCGTCCGTGACGCCCGGCACGTCGGCGACGGCGGCCGGCGCGGTGAACGGCGAGAACCGCAGCGCGTCCGGCAGCCGCGAGAAGCGCTCCTCGACCACGGAGCGCGGGGCGCGGTTCCAGTAGATCTTGGCGAGGGCGTGGGGCTCGCCGAGGTCGGCGCGGAAGGCCGGTTCGGAGGCGAGCTCGGCGGCGCGCATGGCGACGCGGTGCGCCTGGATGTGGTCGGGGTGGCCGTACCCGCCGTCGGGGTCGTACGTGACGAGGACCTGCGGGCGCACCTCGCGGATCACCTCGACGAGGTACGCGGCCGCCTCGTCGAGGTCGGCGGACCAGAAGGCGCCGGGGCGGTGGTTCTGCTCGACGCCCATCATCCCGGAGTCGCGGTAGCGCCCGGTGCCGCCGAGGAAGCGGTGGTCGGTGACGCCCAGCGCCTTCATGGCGGCCGAGAGCTCCCCGATGCGCTGGGCGCCCAGGGAGTCCTCGCGGTCGGCGGCGAGGTGGGCGAGCTCGGCCGGGATGACCTCGCCCTCCTCGCCCAGCGTGCAGGTGACCAACGTGACATGGGCGCCCTCGGCCGTGTACTTGGCCATGGTCGCGCCGTTGTTGATCGACTCGTCGTCGGGATGCGCGTGTACGAGCAGCAGGCGCCGGGCGGGCAGTTCCGTCATGGGACCACCCTACGAGCCCCCGGCTCAGAACTTGATGTCGCCGATCATCCCCGCCACGTTGGTCGTCAGCTCGTTGATGGTCGGCGCGACGGACGAGCTCGCCAGGTAGAAGCCGAGCAGCGTGCAGACGACCGCGTGCCCCGCTTTGAGACCGGACTTCTTGACCAACAGGAAGACGATGATCGCCAGCAGCACCACCGCCGAGATCGAGAGTGCCACGGCGGTCACCTCCAAGTCGTTGCCGTAACCCAGTGCGGACGCCAGCAGGTTCATACCCACCAAGCGCTACGGATCATAACTATCCGTGTGGACGCATGACTCGGAGCACGGCAGCACAGGGGGGCGCATGCGCCATAGGCTCGGAGGATGACCACCGAGAACCCCGGAATTCCCAGGCCCGACGAGAGCCCGGCACAGCGGCTCTCCTTCCCGCGTCAGCACGCCCGCACCCAGCGTTTCACCCTCGGCGCGCCGCGCGCGTTCACTCCGGCGCCGGACGGCTCGCGCGTCGCGTTTCTCCGTTCGTCCTCCAGCGTCGATCGAGTCGGCCAACTGTGGGTCCTGGACGTGTCGGACGGGGGCACCGAGCGCGTGGCCGCCGACCCGCACCGGCTTCTGGGCGGCGCGGACGAACAGTTGTCCGCCGAGG
The DNA here is from genome assembly GCF_042871345.1 of Streptomyces sp. NPDC005863. Classification (NCBI taxonomy): domain Bacteria; kingdom Bacillati; phylum Actinomycetota; class Actinomycetes; order Kitasatosporales; family Streptomycetaceae; genus Streptomyces; species Streptomyces sp. NPDC005863. Next base: position 784,468 of record NZ_JBIAII010000001.1, read on the forward strand.
AGCGCGCGCGGCGCGAGCGCAGCCGTGAGGGCGGCGGGGGCATCGTCGGCTACGCGACGGACGCGGCGGTGGAGCTCGCGGCGTTCGCGCTCTCCGGCCGCCTCTTCACGGCCGGGCTGCGGGCGGACACCGCGCGCGAACTGCCCGTCCCCGGCCCGGTGATCGACCCGCGGCCCTCGCCCGACGGCCGGCACATCGCGTACGTGGCGCGCGGCGCCCTGCGCGTGACGGGCGCCGACGGCACGGGCGACCGGGCCCTCGCGGAGCCGGAGACGGGCCGGGAGGAGACCGTCACCTACGGTCTGGCGGAATTCATCGCGGCCGAGGAGATGGCCCGTTCACGGGGCTTCTGGTGGTCTCCCGAGTCCGACCGGCTACTGGTCGCGCGGGTGGACGACGCCCCGGTGCAGCGGTGGTGGATCGCCGACCCCGCGCACCCGGACCGCGCGCCCCAGCAGGTCGCGTACCCGGCGGCGGGCACGCCCAACGCGGACGTGCGCCTCTTCGTGCTCGGCCTGGACGGCTCGCGCACCGAGGTGGTCTGGGACCGGGCGCGTTTCCCCTATCTCGCGCGGGTGCACTGGTCGACGGACGGCGCGCCGCTGCTGCTCGTGCAGTCCCGTGACCAGGGCAGCCAGCTGTACCTCGCGGTGAATCCGGACGACGGGTCGACGCGGATGGTGCACGCGGAGGAGGACCCGGACTGGCTGGAACTCTTTCCCGGCTCCCCGTGCTGGTCGCCCAGCGGCAAGATGGTGCGGATCGCGGACGAGGCCGGCGCCCGCGTCCTGGCCTGGGGCGAACGGCCGCTGACCGGGCCGCAGTTGCATGTGCGCGCGGTGCTCGACGTGACCGAGCAGGATGTCCTGATCTCGGCGTCGGCGGGCCCGGCCGCGGCCGACCCGGAGACCGGCGAGATCCATGTCTACCGGGTCAACGAACTGGGCGTGGAGCGCGTCTCGCAGGAGCCCGGCGTGCACGCGGCGGTGCGCGCGGGCGGCCTCACCGTCCTGGTGTCGGCCACCCTCGACCGGCCCGGCGCTCAGGTCCAGGTGCTGCGCGAGGGCAAGCAGGTGGCGACCGTCGCCTCACACGCCGAGCGCCCGGGGCTCACGCCGCGCGTGACGCTCACCGAAGGGGGCACGCGCAGGATTCCGTGCGCCGTCCTGCTCCCCACGGATTACAAGGAGACGGACGGGCCTCTTCCGGTCCTGCTCGATCCGTACGGCGGCCCGCACGGGCAGCGCGTCCAGCGTGCGCACAACGTCTTCCTGACCTCCCAGTGGTTCGCCGACCAAGGGTTCGCGGTGCTCGTCGCGGACGGCCGCGGCACCCCGGGCCGCTCCCCCGGCTGGGAGAAGTCGATCAAGAACGACGTCACCCTGACCCTGGACGACCAGGTCGAGGCGCTGCACGCGCTCGCCGAAACGTTCCCCTTCGACCTGGAGCGGGTGGCGATCCGCGGCTGGTCCTACGGCGGCTTCCTGGCCGGCATGGCCGCGCTGCGCCGCCCGGACGTGTTCCACGCGGCGGTGGTCGGCGCCCCGGTGACGGATCTGCGGCTCTACGACACGCACTACGAGGAGCGGTACCTGGGCGATCCGAACCGCTCGCCGGAGACGTACCGTCACAACTCCCTGATCTGGGACGACGGTCTCGTGGAGGCCGCAGAGCCGCACCGCCCGATGCTGATCGTGCACGGCCTGGCGGACGACAACGTGGTGGTGGCGCACTCGCTGCGGCTCTCCTCCGCGCTGCTCGCCGCGGGCCGCCCGCACGAGGTCCTGCCGCTGTCCGGGGTCACCCACATGACCCCGCAGGAGCAGGTCGCGGAGAACCTCCTGCTGCTCCAGGTCGACTTCCTGAAGCGGTCGCTGGGGCTGTGACCGGGCGCGGGCCCGCGGACTACGGCACGACCTGCTTCTCCTCGGCGAAGTGGCAGGCCGAGTCGTGCGCCGCGGGCCCGTCCTCGTAGCGGAACTCCGCGGGCACCGCGAGCGCGGGCACCTCAAGGGCGCACCGCTCCCGCGCCTTCCAGCAGCGGGTGCGGAAGCGGCAGCCGGACGGGGGGTTGGCGGGCGAGGGCACGTCTCCGGTGAGGATGATCCGCTCCCGGTGCTCGCGCGCGTCGGGGTCGGGGACCGGGACGGCGGAGAGCAGCGCCTGGGTGTAGGGGTGCGTCGGGTGCTCGTAGATCTCCTCGTCGGTGCCGATCTCGACGATCCGGCCGAGGTACATCACCCCGACCCGGTCCGAGATGTGCCGGACGATCGACAGGTCGTGCGCGATGAAGAGGTAGGAGAGGTCGAACTCGTCCTGGAGCTTCTCCATCAGGTTGATGACCTGGGCCTGGACGGAGACGTCCAGGGCCGAGACCGGCTCGTCGGCGACGATGATCTCGGGGCGCAGCGCCAGACCGCGGGCGATGCCGATGCGCTGACGCTGGCCGCCCGAGAACTGGTGCGGGTAGCGGTTGATGTACTCGGGGTTGAGCCCCACCACGTCCAGGAGTTCCTGGACCTTCTGACGTCGCGAACCCTTGGGGGCCACCTCGGGGTGGATCTCGTACGGCTCGCCGATGATGTCGCCCACGGTCATCCGGGGGTTCAGGGATGTGTAGGGGTCCTGGAACACCATCTGGATGTTGCGCCGCACCGCTTTGAGGGCACGCCCGGACAGCTTGCTGATGTCCTCGCCCTTGTAGCGGATCTCGCCGGCGGTCGGCCGCTCCAGGTTGACGAGCATCTTCGCGACCGTGGACTTGCCGCAGCCGGACTCCCCCACGATGCCGAGCGTCTCGCCCTGCCCCAGGTCGAAGTCGACGCCGTCCACGGCCTTGACCGCGCCGACCTGTTTGCGGATGACGACGCCCTGGGTGAGCGGGTAGTGCTTGACCAGGCCGCGGACCTGGAGGATCGGCTCGTGCCCGGACTCCGAGCCGTGCGCGGCGAAGTCCATCTCGCCGCGGGCCTTGTCCATCAGCTGCCGCGCGGTCTCGCCCTCGTCCTCCAGATCCTTCCTGCTGACGTGCGCACCACTGTCACCGTGCCGCATCGAGCGTCTCCTTCCAGAAGTGGCAGGCGCTCCTGCGTTCGGCGACGAGCCCCTCGTACGTCACCCTCGCGAGCGGTGGATCGTCGCTCACGCAGATGTCCTGGGCCATCGGGCAGCGGGGGTGGAAGGGGCAGCCGGGCGGGATGTTCATGAGGTTCGGCGGCAGGCCCTTGATCGCGTAGAGGTCCCGGCCCTTCTGGTCCAGGCGCGGGATCGAGCGGAGCAGCCCGAGCGTGTACGGGTGGGCGGGGGCCCGATAGATCTCGTGGACGGGGGCCCGCTCGACGATGCGGCCCGCGTACATCACGGCGATGGTGTCGGCGACGTCCGCGACCACGCCCAGGTCGTGGGTGATGAGGATCAGGCCCATGTTCATCTCGCGCTGCAACTCCGCGAGCAGGTCCATCACCTGGGCCTGGACCGTCACGTCGAGGGCGGTGGTCGGCTCGTCGGCGATGATCAGCGAGGGTTCGAGCGCCATCGCCATGGCGATCATGATGCGCTGGCGCATGCCGCCGCTGAACTGGTGCGGGTACTGTCCGACGCGCTCCTTGGCCGCCGGGATGCGCACCCGGTCCATCAGCTCGACGGCCTTGGTCCGCGCATCCTTCCTCGACAGGCCCCGGTGGACGACGAACATCTCGCCGAGCTGGTCGCCGACGCTGAGCACCGGGTTCAGCGAGGAGAGCGCGTCCTGGAAGATCATCGCCATCCCGGCGCCGCGGACCTTGCGCCGCTCGTCCTCCTTCAGCTTCAGCAGGTCCTGGCCGCGGAAGAGGATCTCGCCCTTGGTGATCTTTCCGGGCGGGGTGTCGAGGATGCCCATGACGGCCTGGGCGGTCACGGACTTGCCGGAGCCGGACTCGCCGAGCACGGCGAGCGTCTCGCCCGCGGCGACGCTGTAGTCCACGCCGTTGACGGCCTTGGCGACCCCGTCCCTGGTGCGGAACTCCACGTGCAGATCGCGCACGTCGAGCAGCTTCGCCGCCTGCGGCTCCCCGGGGGCGGGTGCCTTCGATGCCACGGTTGCCATGGGCGCCTACCTCAGCTTCGGGTCGAGGGCGTCGCGCACCGCGTCGCCGAGCATGATGAACGCGAGCACGGTGATCGCGAGCGCCCCGGCGGGCCAGAGCAGCATGTGCGGGGCGTTGCGGATGTACTGGGAGGCGGCCGAGATGTCGATGCCCCAGCTGACGGTCGGCGGCTTCAGGCCGACGCCGAGGTAGGAGAGGGTCGCCTCCAGGGCGATGTACGTGCCGAGCGCGATGGTGGCGACCACGATGACCGGGGCGACGGCGTTCGGGGTGATGTGGCGCAGCAGCATCCGGGAGTTGGAGGCGCCGAGCGCCCGCGCCGCCTGCACGTAGTCGTTCTGTTTGGCGGTGATGACGGAGCCGCGCGCGATGCGGGAGATCTGCGGCCAGCCGAGCAGCACCATGAAGCCGACCACCGGCCAGACCGTGGAGCTGGTGACCACCGACAGGAGCACCAGGCCGCCGAGGACGACGGGGATGGCGAAGAAGATGTCGGTGATGCGGGAGAGGATCGCGTCCCAGGTCCCGCCGAAGAACCCGGCGAGCCCGCCGAGCACGCTGCCGATGAGCGCGACGCCGAGGGTGGCGCAGACGCCGACGGTGACCGAGACCCGGGTGCCGTAGACGACCCGGGTGTAGACGTCGCAGCCCTGCTCGTTGAAGCCGAAGGGGTGGCCGGGCGCCGAGCTCTTCTGCGCGTTGGCGAGGTCGCAGTCCAGCGGGTTGCGGGAGGCGATGAGCGAGGGCCACAGGGAGATGACGACGAGGAAGAGGATGATCAGGCCCGAGACGATGAAGACCGGGTTGCGCCGCAGGTCCCGCCAGGCGTCGGACCACAGGCTGCGGGCCGGCGCCGAGGGGCCGCCGCCCTCGGGCCCGCCCGGCGTCTTCTCCAGCGTCGTCGCCTCGCTGGTGGCCAGGTCCATCGCGCCGCCCATGCCGGTCGCGGCGATCGCGCGCTCGGGCTGCTGGGGTTCAGGCATAGCGGATCCTCGGGTCGAGTACGGCGTACAGGAGGTCGACGATGAGGTTGGCCGCCAGGAAGACCAGGACGAGGACGGTCACGAAGCCGACGACGGTCTGGGTGCTCTGGCGGAGGATCCCCTGGTAGAGCTGGAAGCCGACGCCGTGGATGTTGAAGATCCGCTCGGTGACGATCGCGCCGCCCATCAGCGCGCCCACGTCGGTGCCGATGAAGGTGACCACCGGGATGAGCGAGTTGCGCAGCAGGTGCCGGACGATGACGCGGCGCCGGGGCAGGCCCTTGGCGACGGCGGTGCGGACGTAGTCGGCGCGCCGGTTCTCCGCGATGGAGGTGCGGGTCAGCCGGGTCACGTACGCGAGGGAGACCGAGGCGAGGACGAGGCCGGGGATGAGGAGTTCGTTGAAGGGGGCCTCGCTGGAGACGGAGGGTTTGATGGTGCCCCACTGGACGCCGAGAAGGAGTTGCAGGACGAGGCCGGTGACGAAGGTGGGGATGGAGATCACCACGAGGGTGAGCAGCAGCACCACGGTGTCGACGGGACGCCCGCGCCGCAGCCCCGTGAGGACGCCGAGCGAGATGCCGATGACGATCTCGAAGACGATGGCGACGAGGGTGAGCCGGATCGTGACGGGGAAGGCCGCCGACATCAGCTCGGTGACCTTCTGGCCGTTGAAGGCGGTGCCGAAGTCGCCGGTGAAGACGTTGCCCATGTACGTCAGGTATTGCTGCCACACCGGCTTGTCGAGGCCGAACTCCTTCTTCAGCTGGGCGGCCGTGGCGGGGTCGCACTTGCGGTCGCCGCACAGGCCCGCGACGGGGTCGCCCATCACGTTCACCATCAGGAAGATCAGCAGAGTGGCGCCGAAGAAGACCGGGATCATCTGCAGCAGACGCCGGATCACATAACGTCCCATGGGGGCTCCGGAAATCGGGGGGAGCGGCCGCCGGGCGCCCTCGCGGGACCCGTACGACCGCTCCCGGCGTCTCAGTTGACCTTGATCTCGTTGTAGACGGGCACGCTGAACTGGTTCAGCGAGACGTCGGAGACCTTGTCGGAGTAGCCGGCGCTGCCGTTCTGGTACCAGAGCGGGATGGAGGGCATCTTCTGGGCGAGGATCTTCTCGGCGTCCTGGAACGTCGAGACGGCCTTGCCGGTGTCGGTCTCGGCGTTGGCCTCGTTGACGAGCTTGTCGAACTTGTCGTCGGAGAACTTGCCGTCATTGGACGGGGCGTCGGTGAAGTAGACCGGCTCCAGGAAGTTCTGGATCAGCGGGTAGTCCATCTGCCAGCCCGCCCGCCAGGCCCCGTCGAGCTCCTGCTTGGAGGCCTTGCTGCGGAAGTCCGCGAAGGTGCCGACCGGGCTGGCGACGCAGGCCTTGTCCTTGCCGAGCGCCTTGTTGATGGAGTTGCAGACCGCGTCGACCCACTCCTTGTGCGAGCCGGTGTCCGCGTTGTACGAGATCTTCAGGGTGCCGCCGGGGATGCCGCCGCCGTCCTCGACCATCTTCTTGGCCTTCGCGGCGTCGTACTCGCAGGCGTCGCCGCAGAGCCCGTCCTGGTAGCCGCCGTCCTTGCCGAGCACCGGCGAGGTCCAGTCGGTGGCGGGGGTCCGGGTCTTCTGGAAGATCGTCTCGGTGATCTGCTCGCGGTTGATCGCCATGGACAGGCCCTGGCGGACCTTCTCCATGCCCGGCTTGGTCCACTTGCTGTCGTAGAAGGGGAAGGCCAGGGTCTGGATGATGCCGGCGGGGGTGTTGATGTAGCGGTCGCCGAGGTCGTTCTTGGCGTTCTTGAGCTGCGAGGCGGGGACGTCGTCGACGAGGTCGAGGTTGCCGGCCATCAGGTCGGTGTAGGCGGTGTTGTTGTCGGTGTAGACCTTCATGTCCACACCGCCGTTCTTCGCCTTGTCCGGGCCGGCGTACTTGTCCCACTTGCGCAGGGACATCTTGGAGCCCTTGGTGTACGAGTCCACGGTGTACGGGCCGTTGCCGACCGGCTTGGAGAGCCAGGCGTCGTGGTGGTCGTAGAACGCCTTGGGCAGCGGCGCGAAGGCCGGGTAGCCGAGGGTGTCGGGCCAGGTGGAGAACTTCTGGCCGAGCTTGACGGTGAAGGTCGTGTCGTCGACGACCTTGAGCCCGGAGAGGGTCTTTGCGCTCGGCTCGCCCTTCTCGGGGTGGACCTTGTCGTAGCCGTCGATGTAGCCGAAGAAGTAGGCGTTCTTCTGGTTGTTCTTCAGGTTCGCGCCGTAGTTCCAGGCGTCCACGAAGGACTTGGCGGTGATCTTCTCGCCGTCGCTGAACGTCCAGTCCTTCTTGATCTTGACCGTGAAGTTCTGCGCGTCCTTGGTGTCGATGGACTCGGCGATCATGTTCTTGGCCTCGCCGGTCTTCGGGTCGTACCGCTTGAGACCCCGGAAGAGCATGTCGAGGATCTTGCCGCCCTGGACCTCGTTGGTGTTGGCCGGCTCCAGCGGGTTCTGCGGGTCGCCCCAGGAGGAGCTCACGATGCCGGTGCCGTCGCCGCCACCGCCGCCGCCGCTCCCCCCGCCACCACAGGCCGTCGCCGCGAGGGCGACCGCCACCGCGCATGCGGCCCACTTGGCGTGCGTGGCTCCACGCATGGAGTCCTCCAGTCCTGTGCTGTTCCTGCCGTCCCGGCCTTCTTGCTGTCCGTGCCGTCCCGGCCTTCCGCGCCGGCGACCGCCGCGGCGGTCCGACACACGTACCGCCAAATATCGCCGCAAGCGACATGAACCGCACATTTACCCCACCCGTATGAGTCCGAGCCCATCCGGATGTACGCATTCCGAGACGTCCGCGCCCGCATATCGGACTCATTGCCCGGCTTGCCGGAGAGCGCCCCACCTTGTCCATCACGCTTGATTACGCGAAGGCAATGTCATGCCCATGTTTTCCTCAAGTCTTGCTCAAGGATCCCAAGAGCGGCCCAAAGCGCCTGACGATTCATTGACCGCGTAGGAAACGCCTTGCGAAAGTCGCGGCTAGCCCCGTAGGTGCTGGTTGTCCTGCGGATTCCTGATGACCCCTCCGGGCCTGGAGCGCCATGACCTCGCCAACTCCCGCCGCTGCCGCCACGCTTGAAGTGACGGACAAGATCGACGGCATTCCTCCTTCGCCCAAGGACCAGGGCAGCAAGGGCCGTTCGCCGGGGCGGCTCGCCTGGACGCGGTTCAAGCGGGACAAGTCCGGCGTGATCGCGGCGGGTGTCGTGATCTTCTTCTTCGTGGTGGCGCTGGGTGCGCCGTTGATCTCGAAGATCTACGGCAAGGACCCGTACACGACGTACGGCGTGAACGACCCGAGCCTGATGAACGAGTTCAGCTACCCGATCAAGCCGAACGGCGGCATGGACGCCGAGTTCTGGTTCGGCATCGAGCCCCAGCTGGGCCGCGACGTGCTGACCTTCCTGCTGTACGGCATGCGCAACTCGCTGCTGATCGCCGCGGCGACGACGATCCTGGTGACGCTCATCGGCATCACGGTCGGCATCACGGCCGGTTATATCGGCGGCAAGACCGACTACTTCATCGGCCGGGTCATCGACATCCTTCTGGCCTTCCCCTCCACGCTCTTCTTCATCGCCTTCTGGCCCGTGATGATCTCCGTGGTGGTCGCCCCGGAGGACAAGACGCCGACCTGGCTGACGGTCACCAGCCTGATCGCGGTGATGACGGCCTTCGGCTGGGCGTCCATCGCCCGCCTGCTGCGCGGTGAGGTGCTGGCCCTGCGCGAGCGGGAGTTCGTGGAGGCGGCGAAGGTCACCGGAGCCTCGCCGGCCCGGATCATCTTCAAGGAACTGCTCCCCAACCTGTGGACGCCGATCCTCATCCAGGCCACCCTCGCCCTGCCCATGTTCGTCACCGCGGAGGCCGGACTCGCCTTCCTCGGCGTGGGACTTCAGGAGCCCACTCCCGACTGGGGCGTGATGATCCAGCGCGCCTCCGAGGTGTACGAGCAGGACATCACGTACATGGCCTTCCCGGGCATCGCGATGGTGATCTTCGTGGTCGCCTTCAACCTCCTCGGCGACTCCGTGCGCGACGCGCTGGACCCGAAGACCAAACGCTGACACTCCCCACGCCCGGCGCCCACGACGGGGCAGTGCCGGGCCGCTCCCTCCGCTCCTCTACTTCGACAATCAGGGTTGGTAGCCACATGTCTCTCTCCCGCAGAAACTTCGTCATCGCCACATCGGTCGCGGCGGGCGGCTCGATGGTCCTGTCCGCCTGCAGCAGCGGCGGCTCGGGCGACGGCGGCTCCGGGAACCACGGTGGCGCCACCGAGTACACGGGCGCCTCCGTCAAGATCGGCACCGCCGACGACTCCAAGGGACCCGCGCCCGAGACCCCCGGCGCGAAGAAGGGCGGCACGATCTACGGCGTCGCCGAGGACGACGTGTCGCACATGGACCCGCAGCGCATCTACTTCGCGTACAACTCCTCGGTGGCCAACCTCTACGCGCGTGCCCTCACCGGTTACTACGTCGACGACAAGGGCCACATGACCCTGGTCGGCGACCTGGCCACCGACGCGGGCAAGGCGTCGGACGGCAACAAGACCTGGACGTTCACGCTGAAGGACGGCCTGAAGTGGCAGGACGGCAGCGAACTGACCGTCGAGGACGTCCGGCACGGCTTCGAGCGCTCCTGGGCGTCGTTCATCACCGAGGGCGCCGCGTACGTCCAGATGGCGCTGACCGGCAAGGGCTCCAAGTGGCGTGAGGGGTACAAGGGCCCGTACGGCGGTGACCACCTCGACTCGATCACCATCGACAAGGCGAAGAAGACGATCACCTTCAAGCTGAAGGAAGCCCGCCCGGACTTCAACTTCACGCTGGCGATGACCTCGTACTCTCCCGTGCCCGTCAAGCACGACACCAAGGAGAAGTACGACAAGGCCCCCTTCTCCTGCGGCCCCTACATCGTCAAGCACCGCTCCATCGACAAGTCGATGACGCTGACGCGCAACAAGCACTGGGACGCGAAGACCGACCCGATCCGCAACGCCTACCCGGACAGCTTCGAGTTCGAGTTCGGACCGACGGGCCTTGACTCCTGCGACCGCTTCATAGCGGACCAGGGCAAGGACAAGCAGATGATCGCGCTCTACGAGAACATCCCGGCCGAGCGCATGCAGAAGGTGCTCACCAACCCGGCGGTCAAGAAGCGGTCCTTCAACGGCCTCTCCTCCGGCACGTACTACTACGCCATCAACTGCAAGCGCATCACCGACGTCGAGGTGCGCAAGGCCCTCAACGTCGCGTGGCCGCTGGAGCAGATCCGCCGGATCTACGGCGGCGAGTCGGCGGGCGACCTGGCGACCACCATCCTCAGCCCCGACATCATCGGCCGCGAGAAGTTCGACGTCTTCGGCAAGCTGAAGAAGCCGGCCGGCGACCCGCAGCGGGCCAAGGCCATCCTGAAGAAGGCCGGCAAGCTCGGCCAGAAGATCGTCTACGCCTTCCCGCAGCGCCCCACGTACGACAAGACCAAGGTCGTCATCGAGAACGCGCTGAAGGCCGCGGGCTTCGACCCGGTCATCAAGCCGCTCAACTCGACGGACTACTACGACCAGGCGCAGCGCATCGACAACAAGTTCGACGTCATGTGGTTCGGCTGGTCCCCGGACTGGCCGACCGCCTACACCCTGATCCAGCCGCTCTTCGACGGCGACGCGATCGGCGACGGCCAGAACAACATCTCGCAGACCGACATCCCCTGGATCAACGAGGCGATCAAGAAGAACGCGGTCATCTCGGACCAGAAGGAGGCCGGCAAGGCCTGGGCCGAGCTCGACAAGAAGATCATGACCGAGGTCGTGCCGATCATCCCTGAGACCTACCAGCGCCGCTTCTACCTGCACGGCTCCAAGGTCGGCGGGGCGCAGCACGACCCGCAGTTCGCCGCGACGCTGATCTACAAGACCTACATCAAGGCCTGACGAGCGGCCCCAGTGACGGGGCGGCCCCTCCGCACGGAGGACCGCCCCGTCCCCTCCTCACCCACGGCATCCGTCAGGAAACCCAACTGCCATGCTCCGCTTCCTCCTTCGCCGCATCGTCGGTGGCGCGGTGATCCTGCTGATCATCAGCGTTCTCGTCTTCGTACTCTTCTACGCCGCTCCGCGCGACCCGGCCCGGCTGGCCTGCGGCAAGGTCTGCTCGCCCCAGACCCTGGACCTGGTGCGGCACAACCTGGGGATCGCCGATCCGCTGCCGGTGCAGTACTGGCACTGGTTCGAGGGCCTGTTCGTGGGCCGTGACTACGCCAGCTTCGGCAACTGCCCCGCGCCGTGCCTCGGTTACTCCTTCCGCAACCGTGAGCCGGTGCTCGGCACCATCCTGGACCGCTTCCCCACCACCCTCTCCCTCTCGCTGGGCGCGGCCTTCGTCTTCGTCATCTTCGGCGTCGGCACCGGCATGCTGGCCGCCGTCAAGCAGGGCAAGCTGGTCGACAAGATCGCCTCCTCCGCCTCGCTGATCGCCTCCTCGCTGCAGATCTACGTCGTCGGCGTCTTCGCCGTGTACCTCTTCACGTACCAGCTGCAGTGGATGGACCGGCCCCAGTACACGCCGCTCACCGAGGAGCCCGGCGACTGGTTCTCCGGGCTGCTGATCCCCTGGCTCGTCCTCTCGCTGATCTTCACCGCGAACTACACCCGGATGACGCGCTCCCAGCTGGTCGAGACGCTCAGCGAGGACTACGTCCGCACGGCGCGGGCCAAGGGCCTCTCCGCCCGCGCGGTCTTCTTCCGGTTCGCCTGGCGGGGCGCGATGGGACCGATCGTCACGATCTTCGGCCTCGACCTGGGAGTACTCCTGGGCGGCGCGATCATCACCGAGAAGACGTTCGCCCTGCACGGCATCGGCGATCTGTCGGTCCGCGCGGTCAACACCAGCGACCTGCCGATGCTGCTCGGTGTCGTCCTGGTCGCCGCCACGGCGATCGTCGTCTTCAACATCATCGTCGACGCCGTGTACGCGCTGATCGACCCGCGCGTACGGCTCGCCTAGGGCTCAGGGAGAGAGATCTGATGAGCGCCACCCCCTTCCTGTCCGTACGCGATCTGCGCGTCCACTTCTCCACCGAGGACGGCATGGTCAAGGCCGTCGACGGCCTCGACTTCGAGCTGGAGAAGGGCGAGACCCTCGGCATCGTGGGCGAGTCCGGCTCCGGCAAGTCGGTCACCAACCTCGCCATCCTGGGCCTGCACCACAAGGACAGCACCGCCATCGACGGCGAGATCCTGCTCGACGGCCAGGAGCTGCTCACCGCCACCGAGCGGGAGCTGGAGCGGCTGCGCGGCAACAAGATGGCGATGATCTTCCAGGACGCGCTCGCCTCGCTGTCGCCGTACCACACCATCGGCCGGCAGATCGGCGAGACGTTCCGCAAGCACACCGGTGCCTCCAAGAAGGAGGCCAGGGACCGCTCGATCGAGATGCTGACGAAGGTCGGCATCCCGCAGCCGGACCTGCGCGTGGACGACTACCCGCACCAGTTCTCCGGCGGCATGCGCCAGCGCGCGATGATCGCGATGTCGCTGGTCTGCAACCCGGCGCTGCTGATCGCCGACGAGCCGACCACGGCGCTCGACGTGACGGTCCAGGCGCAGATCATGGACCTCCTGAAGGACCTGCAGCAGGAGTTCGGCACGGCGATCATCTTCATCACCCACGACCTGGGTGTGATCGCGGACATCGCGGACGACGTCCTGGTGATGTACGGCGGGCGGTGCGTGGAGCGCGGCACCAAGAAGGAGGTGCTGCGGGCGCCTCAGCACCCGTACACCTGGGGCCTGTTGGGCTCGATGCCGTCGCTCGAAGGGCCGGTCGACGTGCCGCTCTCGCCCATTCCGGGGACGCCGCCCAGCCTGCTGAACCCGCCCTCCGGGTGCCGCTTCCACCCGCGGTGCGCCTTCACCGAGCAGGTCGAGGGCGAGCGCTGCTCCGGCGAGCAGCCGCTCCTCGAACTGACCGACGGCCGGGGCGCGGCGTGTCACCTGACGGCGGAGCAGCGCACGGAGTTCTTCGCGGACTTCGCCACGACGCGCACCGACTGACGTACAAGAGACTGGACTTGACCACTATGAGCGACAGCACTCCCCTCCTGGACGTCAGCGGGCTGACCAAGCACTTCCCGATCATGGGGGGCTTCCCGTTCAAGCGCAGGATCGGCGCCGTGCAGGCGGTGGACGGGCTCGACTTCACCGTCGCCGAGGGCGAGAGCCTGGGTCTGGTCGGCGAGTCCGGCTGCGGCAAGTCGACGACGGGCCGGCTGATCACGCGTCTCCTGGAGCCGACCGGCGGCCGGATCTCCTACCGCGGCCAGGACATCTCGCACGCCTCGCGCAAGCAGCTGGCGCCGGTCCGCTCGGAGATCCAGATGATCTTCCAGGACCCGTACGCGTCGCTGAACCCGCGCCAGACGGTGGGCAAGATCATCTCGGGGCCGATGGAGGTCAACGGCATCACCCCGGCGGGTGGCCGGGAGGCCCGGGTCCGCGAGCTCCTGGAGACCGTCGGCCTCAACCCGGAGCACTACAACCGCTTCCCGCACGAGTTCTCCGGCGGCCAGCGCCAGCGCATCGGGGTGGCCCGCGCGCTGGCCCTGGAGCCGAAGCTGATCGTGGCGGACGAGCCGGTCTCCGCGCTCGACGTGTCGATCCAGGCGCAGGTGGTGAACCTGCTCCAGCAGCTCCAGAAGGACCTGGGGATCGCGTTCCTGTTCATCGCCCACGACCTGGCGGTGGTACGGCACTTCTCGCAGCGGGTCGCCGTGATGTACCTGGGCCGGATCGTGGAGATCGCCGACCGCGAGAGCCTGTACGGGAACCCGCGCCACCCCTACACGAAGGCGCTCCTGTCGGCGGTGCCCGAGGCGACGCCGGACGACGTCCCGCGCCGCGAGCGCATCCTGCTGACGGGCGACGTGCCCTCCCCCGTCAACCCGCCCTCCGGCTGCCGCTTCCGCACGCGCTGCTGGAAGGCGACGGACAAGTGCGCGACGGACACGCCGCCGCTGGTCCGGATCGACGGCAACCGCGAGGGCCACCTGACGGCGTGCCACTACCCGGAGACACCGGCGGAACTGGCCCTGCCGGGGGCACGCAAGTCGCTCTGACCGAAGCCAACAGCTGTGTGGACCGGGGCCCGGCCACCCCTCCGGACCGGCCCCGCTCACCGGAACCGGCCCGCCCTCCCCCTTGACCCGAGCGGGGCGCGGCCGGTTCCGGGTGGGGCCCTGGCCGGGAGGCGGGGCGAACGCCGTCACCGCGGATCGGCCCGTGGCCTCGCGCCCAGGCTCTCCCGGGCCGGCGTGACTACCCTGGCCCCATGGACTACGCCAAGATGCGTGCGATCGCCGAGGAGCTCGGAGCCTACGCCGAGCGTCTCGAGGGAACCTGGCACGTGGAGATCGGGCCGTCGGGCCCGATACTGGCCATGATGTGCCCGTCCAAACGGCACGAAGGCACGGTCCGTCGCATCTGTAAGCAACTGGACAAGCAGCTCGCCGCCACTCACCCGGGCTACATCTGCGCGAACGGTCCCGAGATCGAGCACCCCTCGATCGGTCGCATGCGCCGGCCCGACGCCCTCGTCATCCCCGAGGAAGTGCTCGACGAAGAGGGGCTCGCCGTCGACGCCACCCAGGTGCTGGCCGTCATCGAGGTCGTGTCCCCGTCCAATCCCAGCAACGACTACGGAGCGAAGCTCTCCGAGTATCCGGCCATGGGCATCGGCCATTACCTGATCGTCGACCCTCGCACCGGGACGGTCGAAGTGCACTCCGAACCCTGTGCGGACCGCTACCGGTCCAAAGAGCCGTACATCTTTGGGGACGTCGTGCCGTTCGGACCCTGGACCGTGGAGACCGCCGCCTTCCGGCGCTACGAAGAACCGCGGACCCACGTGCGCTGAGGGAGCCTCAGGAGCCGGGCCCCGCCCCGCTCCCCTCCTCCGCCTCCACCTCGACGACCGACACCCACCTGCCCCAGCGCTCGACGCTCACCCTGAGCCAGGAGGCGTCGGCGGTCCTGCCGGACCAGTAGGCGTCAGGACCGTGGCCGTGCCGTCGCAGCCCGCACTCGGTCAACGCCTCGTTCAGCAGCGCCACTTCGTCCGCGGCGACCGCGCCCTTGTCGTACTTCGTGACCCGCTGGCGGGCCGTGGCGCCCCTGTCGCTGTAGTAGTCCGTGCCGTACTGGATCTGGTCGGGGGCCGTGCGCCGCGCGTACGACTTCGGGCAGCTGGTGGCCTCGCCCACCGCCGGCAGCGGCAGGTTCTCGGTGGTCTCCTCCTCGTCGCCCTGCCACCGCCACCTCGCGTGGCCCGGCATGCGCTCCGGCGGCAGCAGCCGCACCATGCCCTCCACCAGGAACGGGTTCGTCGACGGTGTCGCCGCGGGGCGTACGTCGCGGCCGCGGTCGCCGTCGCCGCCCGCCGCCGTCGCCACCACCGCCGCCCCGCCCAGGGCCACCACCGCCACGAGCGCCAGTGCGGTGCGCCGGCGTGCCGTGCGCCGCCGGCCCCGCTCCCGCAGCCGGGCCCCGCTCGGCATCCGCACGGTGACCTCGTCCAGGAGTTCCTCGATCTTGACCTCAGCCATGACTGGCCACCCCCTCCGCGGCGCGTGCCGCTGTCTCGGATGTCTCGGAGAGCCGCTCGCCCAGGACCTTCCTGGCCCGGCTCAGCCGGGTGCGGACGGTGCCGCTGGAGACGCCCGTCTCCCGGGCCACCTGCTCCACCGGGAGGTCCAGAAGGTGGAACAGGACGACGGCCTGCCGCTGCTGGGGCGTCAGTTCACGCAGGGCGTCCACCAACGCCACGCGGTCGGGGGAGAGTTCCGGCACGTCGACGGAGGGGCCGTGCCGGCGGTGGGCCAGCACCCTGTTCCGCGTACGCCGCCATGTGCTGACGGCCAGCCGCGAGGCCACCGTCCGTACCCACGGCAGCGGGTCCCCTTGCGCGGTCAGCCGCCCCCACCGCTGCCAGGCCCGTACGTAGGCCTCCTGGACGGCGTCCTCCGCCTCCGCCAGGTCGCCGGTCATCGCGTACACGGTGGAGACCAGCCGCTTGGCCGTGGCGGCGTAGAACGCGTCGAACTCCGCCGCTCCCCCGCCGGGGTCCCGCCCCTGGTGCTGCTGCTTCCTCGCCACTGTCCCCGCCTGCCCTCGTGAGGTGTCGCCGCGCTTCCGGTCCTCGTGCGCGGCCTCGCTCACTACACGCCCGGGGCGGGCCGGATGTTACGGCCAGCCCGTCGGGCCGCGTGGCCCCGGCCGCACGAAAAACGCCTGTGCCCCGTGAACACATACGTTCACAGGGCACAGGCGTTCGCGCGCGGACGGATCCGCGCGAGGTCACGCCGCGTGGACGACGTCCTTTTCCTCCGCGAAGTGGCACGCCGACTCGTGGGCCGCCGGGGTGTCCTTGCCCTTGAAGCGCTCGGGGACCGCAAGGAGCGGGGTCTCCTTCGCGCACTTGTCCTCCGCCTTCCAGCAGCGGGTGCGGAAGCGGCAGCCCGAGGGCGGGTTGGCCGGGGACGGGACGTCGCCGGTGAGGATGATGCGCTCGCGGCCCTCACGGGCCTCGGGGTCCGGGACCGGCACCGCGGAGAGCAGCGCCTGGGTGTACGGGTGCGTCGGGTGCTCGTAGATCTGCTCGTCCGAGCCGATCTCCGCCATCTTCCCGAGGTACATCACCCCGACCCGGTCCGAGATGTGCCGGACGATCGACAGGTCGTGCGCGATGAAGAGGTAGGAGAGGTTGAACTCGTCCTGGAGCTTCTCCATCAGGTTGATGACCTGGGCCTGGACGGAGACGTCCAGGGCCGAGACCGGCTCGTCGCAGATGATGATCTCGGGGTTCAGGGCCAGGCCGCGGGCGATGCCGATGCGCTGGCGCTGACCGCCCGAGAACTGGTGCGGGTAGCGGTTGATGTACTCGGGGTTCAGACCGACGACGTCCAGGAGTTCCTGGACCTTCTGGCGGCGCGAACCCTTCGGGGCCACCTCGGGGTGGATCTCGAAGGGCTCCCCGATGATGTCGCCGACCGTCATCCGGGGGTTCAGGGACGTGTAGGGGTCCTGGAACACCATCTGGATGTTGCGGCGCACCGCCTTCAACGCGCGCCCGGACAGCTTGGTGATGTCCTGGCCCTTGTAGAAGACCTCGCCGGCCGTGGCCCGCTCCAGGGTCATCAGGAGCTTGGCGACCGTGGACTTGCCGCAGCCGGACTCGCCCACGATGCCCAGCGTCTCGCCCTGGTACAGGTCGAAGGAGATGCCGTCGACCGCCTTGACCGCGCCGACCTGCTTCTTGAGCAGGATCCCCTGGGTGAGCGGGAAGTGCTTGACCAGGTTGCGGACCTGGAGGATCGGCTCGCCGCGCTCCACCGGCGCCTCGATGGCCGCGACGGCCTCCTCGGCGGTGGCCGCGTCGACCGTCTCGACGTCGGAGACGTTCGGGGTGGCGTCGGCGGGCTCGGCCGTCTTCGCGACCTTGGAGGGCTCCGTCTTCGCGACCTTGGAGAGCTTCGAAGCCTTCGTCGGCTCAGCCATGGATCGTCTCCTTCCAGAAGTGGCACGCGCTGCCGCGGCCGGGCAGCTCCGCGCCGTCCCGCTCGGTGACCTGCATGAGCGGCGGGACCTCCGTGCGGCAGATGTCCTGCGCCTTGGGGCAGCGCGGGTTGAACGCGCAACCGCCGGGGATCGCGAGCAGGTTGGGCGGCAGCCCCTTGATCGCGTAGAGCTCGTGGCCCTTCTGGTCCAGGCGCGGGATCGAGTCGAGCAGACCCCGGGTGTACGGGTGCGCGGGGCGCTTGTAGAGCTCGTGCACCGGAGCCGTCTCGACGATCCGGCCCGCGTACATGACCGCGATCTTGTCCGCGACGTCGGCGACCACGCCGAGGTCGTGGGTGATCAGGATCAGACCCATGTTGTACTCGCGCTGCAGCTCCGCCAGCAGGTCCATGACCTGTGCCTGGACCGTCACGTCGAGCGCCGTGGTGGGCTCGTCCGCGATGATCAGGTCGGGCTCCAGGGCGAGCGCCATCGCGATCATGATGCGCTGGCGCATACCGCCGGAGAACTGGTGCGGGTAGTCGTTCACCCGCTCCTTGGCGGCCGGGATCTTCACCCGGTCCATCAGCTCGATCGCCTTGGCCTGGGCGGCCTTGCGGCCGAGGCCCTGGTGGACGCGGAACATCTCGCCCAACTGGTAGCCGACGCTGAGCACCGGGTTCAGCGAGCTCAGCGCGTCCTGGAAGATCATCGCGATCTTGCGGCCGCGGATCTTCCTGCGCTGCTCCGCGGACATCTTGAGCATGTCCTCGCCGCGGAAGAGCACCTCTCCCTGGGGAATGCGCCCCGGAGGCATGTCGAGGATGCCCATGATGGCCTGCGCCGTCACGGACTTGCCGGACCCGGACTCGCCGAGCACCGCGAGCGTCTCGCCGGCGGACACCGTGTAGTTGACGCCGTTGACGGCCTTGGCCACGCCCTCGCGGGTGTGGAACTCCACGTGCAGGTCACGGACTTCGAGCAGCGGCCCGGTGTCGCCCGCGTCGCGCGGGGCAGGGACGTCGGCCGATTTCTCAATGGTGGTCACGTACGCCTCCCTCAGCGCAATTTGGGATCGAGGGCGTCGCGCACCGCGTCGCCGAGCATGATGAAGGCCAGAACCGTCAGGCTGAGCATGCCGGCCGGGAAGAACAGCGTGTACGGGTTGTTGCGGAGCTCCTTGGAGGCGTCCGAGATGTCGCTGCCCCAGGAGATCGCGTCGTCCGAGAGACCCATGCCGAGGAAGGAGAGGGTCGCCTCGGCCGTGATGTAGCCGCCGAGGGCGATCGTCGCGACGACGATCACGGGCGCGGCCGCGTTCGGCAGGATGTGCCGGAACAGGATTCTCCGGGTGCCCGCGCCCAGCGCCTTGGCCGCCACCACGTAGTCGGACTGTTTGGTGGTGATGACCGCGCCGCGCATGACGCGGGTGATCTGCGTCCAGCCGAGCAGGGTCAGGGCGCCCACCACGGTCCACACCGAGCGGTCCGTCACCGAGTTCAGCACGACCATCGTGCCGAGCAGGAACGGGATGCCGAAGAAGACATCGGTCAGACGCGAGATGACCGCGTCCCAGAAGCCGCCGAAGTAGCCGGCGAGCATGCCCATGACGGAGCCGATGACGGTCACGGCCAGCGTGACGCAGACGCCGACGGTGACGGAGTTGCGGGCCCCGTACATCACGCGCGCGTAGATGGAGCGGCCCTGCCGGTCGTAGCCGAACCAGTCGTCCTGGAAGACGTGGCTGTAGCTCGGCTTCTGCAGGAAGTGATTGCGCAGATCGCCCTTGGTCGGGTCGGCTCCGGTGAACAGACCCGGCCACAGCGAGACCGCGATGACAAGCAGGATGAGCAGCCCGGAGACCACGAAGAACGGGTTGCGGCGCAGATCCCGCCAGGCGTCCCCGGCAAGCGAGCGGGGCTTGCCCGGAGCGGGGCTGGCGAGGTCCGTGGGGGCCGTCCCCGCGGGCGGCGCCGCCTCGGTCACGGCGAGCGGGTTGGTGGTCTTGGTGACGTCAGCGTCAGGCATAACGGATCCTCGGGTCCAGGACCGCGTAGAGCAGGTCGACGATCAGGCTCGCGGCCAGGTAGACGAGTACGAGGATGGTCACGGTGCCGACGATGACCTGGCCCTCGCGGCGGGCGAGCGCGTCGAAGAGGGTGTTGCCGACGCCCGGCACGTTGAAGATGCCCTCGGTGACGACGGCGCCGCCCATCAGGGTCCCGATGTCGGTGCCGAGGAAGGTCACCACCGGGATCAGCGAGTTGCGCAGCAGGTGGCGCGTCATGATCCGGCTCTTCGGCAGCCCCTTGGCCACCGCCGTGCGGATGTAGTCGGCGCGCAGGTTCTCCGCGATGCTCGTACGGGTCAGCCGGGCGACGTAGGCGAGTGACAACGACCCGAGTACGGCTGCCGGAAGGATGAGCTGGGTGGGATCGGTGGCGTCCTGGACCGTTGGCGACACCCATTCCAGTTGTAGTCCGAAGACCGTCTGGAAGACGAAGCCGAGCACGAAGACCGGCACCGAGATGACCAGCAGCGTGAAGACGAGGATCAGGGTGTCCACGACGCGGCCGCGGCGCACGCCCGCGAGCATGCCGAGACCGATGCCGAGAACGAGCTCGATGACGAAGGCGATCAGCGCGAGACGCACGGTGACCGGGAAGGCCTGTCCGAGAATGTCACTGACGGGCCTGCCGCCCATGTTGGTGCCGAGGTCGCCGGTCAGCAGGTCCTTCATGTAGTGGAGGTACTGCTGCCACAGCGGAAGGTCCAGGCCGCGCTGGTGGCGGATGGCCGCCATCTGCGTCGGGTCCGGCGGCTTGTCACCCCACAGCGCCCGCACGGGGTCGCCGGGGAGCACGTTGACCATAAGGAAAATGAGAAGAGTGGTCCCGATGAAGACCGGGATCATCTGGAGCAGTCGCCGCGCGACATAGCGCCCCATGGGTGCCTCCGTCCTGAGCGGAGCTGCCCGCGGGGGCGGCCGAGATCGTCGGCCGCCCCCGCGGGTCGAGCCGCGCGACTACTTCTTGAACACCTCGACGTCGGTGAAGATCGGGCTGCCCTGCTGGTCGAAGTGAACGTTCTTCACGTTCTCCGAACGACCGGCCTGGAGCTTGCCGTACCACAGCGGGATGCCGGGCATGTTGTCCTGGAGGGACTCCTCGGCCTGCTGGTACAGCTTCGCGGACTCCTCCGTGGTCGGAGCCGCGTCCGCCTGCTTCGTCAGCTGGTCGAACTTCTTGTTCGAGTAGCCGCCCTGGTTGCCGGCGACGCCGGTGCCGTAGAGGTCGCGCAGGAAGTTGCCGTTGAACGGGTAGTCGAGCACCCAGCCGGAGCGGTAGAACGACTTGACCTTCTTGGCGTCACGCGTCTGCGTGTCGGCCTGGAAGTCGGTCTTCGGGTCGCCCACGCACTTCACACCGGTCGACTGCGTGATGCTGTTGCAGACGGCGGTGACCCAGCCCTTGTGCGGCTGGTCGGCGTTGTACTGGATGGAGATCTTGTTGTCCGGGACGCCGCCACCCTCCTTGATGAGGGCCTTGGCCTTCTTGGCGTCGAACTTGCAGTACTCACCGCAGGCGCCGGCCTTGTAGCCCTCGACGTTCTTGGCGACCCAGCCCGTCGCGGGCTCACGGGTGTTGCTGAGGACGGTCTTGATGATCGTGTCGCGGTCGATCGCCATCGACAGGCCCTGGATGACCTTGTTGTCGATGTTCTTCCACTGCTTCGAGTAGAAGGCGGGGTTGATCGTCTGGATCATCGCGTAGTCCTGGTTGATCGCACGATCACCCAGGTCGCTCTGGTAGTTCGCGAGCTCGCCGTCCGGAATCTGCGGCATCGAGTCGACGTTGTTGGACACCAGGTCCTTGTAGGCACCGTCGGGCGACGCGTAGTTCTTGAACGTCACACCGCCGTTCTTCGCCTTGTCCGGGCCCTTGTAGCCGTCGTAGCGCGTGACCTTGATGGACTTCTTGTGGTCCCACGAGGCGAACTTGTAGGCGCCGTTGCCGACCGGCTTCTCGCCGTAGCCCTTCGGGTCCTTGAAGAAGCCCGAGGGCAGCGGCGAGAACACGTCGTAGCCGAGCTTGAACGCGAAGTACGGGATGCCCGTGTTCAGCGTGATCTTGAAGGTGTTGTCGTCCACGACCTTCAGGCCGGA
This sequence comes from Streptomyces sp. NPDC005863, assembly GCF_042871345.1. Lineage (NCBI taxonomy): Bacteria > Bacillati > Actinomycetota > Actinomycetes > Kitasatosporales > Streptomycetaceae > Streptomyces > Streptomyces sp. NPDC005863. Next base: position 806,284 of record NZ_JBIAII010000001.1, read on the forward strand.
CATCTTGGAGCCCTTGGGCTTCCCCTTGGCGGGGTGGACGTCGTCGTAGCCGGCGATGTCGGCGAACCAGGAGCTGTTGACCTGGTTGTTCTTGACATCGGCGGCCCAGTTCCAGGCGTCGACGTACGACTTGGCGGTGACCGTCTCACCGTTGTGGAACTTCCAGCCCGGCTTGAGCTTCACGGTCCAGACCTTGTTGGCCTTGTCGGGGGTGACCGACTCGGCGTTCACATAGGTCAGTTCGCCCGTGTCGTTCTTGTAGCCGACCAGCTGCGAGAAGAGGGAGCGAATGACGTCGCTGCCGTACGCCTCCTTCGTGTTGGCGGGCTGCAGCGGGTTCTGCGGCTCACCGCCCGAGTACACGAAGATGCCGTTCTTGTCGACGGCACGGTTGTCGTCGCCGCTGTCGCTGTCGCCGCCGCCACAAGCGGTGGCCGTCAGCGCCACAACACCGGCTATCGCGACCCACTTGGCGCTCTTGGCACCACGCATGGGGTTCCTCCTCATGAGTCCACTTGTTCACTACAAGAGGGGGTACGTGCAACCGCGCCGACACCCCTGACGGCGAAGATCGAGTACCCCAGTGTGCTCGTGAGTCGGCGCTCCCCACAGCGCGTGACCCATTGACCCGAGCTATACGCGGTCAACTATTAGCCATGAGGTACCGGTCGACCACACCCTTTTGGTCTCGGTTCAATCACACCTGCCCCGTACAACTTCCAAAATCCGGACAAACCGATCCTAGATAGATGGTTGCGAAACGGACGTGTTACACATCTAACGGTCAGTGACGTCCGCATACCGGACACTTGGCGGACAAAAACCGGTTGCCGGGAGAGCCTCGACCGGCCGCGGCCACACCGTACCTGCCAGCGAAAACGCACGAGGCCGACTTCCGCCGAACCCCTCGCGGGGCGGCGGAAATCGGCCTCGTGCGCGGCTGTGTGCCGCAACTGCCTACGTCAGCGGATCAGTTGTGCTTGGCGCGGGACGCGGAACGGCCGCGCTCCTTCTGGTCCAGGACGACCTTGCGGATGCGCACGGCCTCCGGGGTCACCTCGACGCACTCGTCGTCGCGGCAGAACTCCAGGGACTGCTCCAGGGAGAGCTTGCGCGGCGGCACGATCGCCTCGAAGGAGTCGGCGGAGGCGGAGCGCATGTTGGTGAGCTTCTTCTCCTTGGTGATGTTCACGTCCATGTCGTCGGCGCGGGAGTTCTCGCCGACGATCATGCCCTCGTACACCTCGGTGCCGGGCTCGGTGAACAGCACGCCGCGCTCCTGGAGGTTCGTCATCGCGAAGGCGGTGACGGCGCCGGAGCGGTCGGCGACCAGGGAGCCGTTGTTACGGGTCTTCAGCTCGCCGAACCACGGCTCGTGGCCCTCGTGGATGGAGTGCGCGATACCCGTGCCGCGGGTCTGCGTCAGGAACTCCGTACGGAAGCCGATGAGGCCGCGGGAGGGCACGACGAACTCCAGACGGACCCAGCCGGAGCCGTGGTTCGACATGTTGTCCATGCGGCCCTTGCGGACGCCCATGAGCTGCGTGACGGCGCCCATGTGCTCCTCGGGCACGTCGATCGTCATGCGCTCGACCGGCTCGTGGGTCTTGCCGTCGACCTGGCGGGTGACCACCTGCGGCTTGCCGATGGTCATCTCGAAGCCCTCGCGGCGCATCTGCTCGACCAGGATGGCCAGCGCCAGCTCACCGCGGCCCTGCACCTCCCAGGCGTCGGGACGCTCGGTCTCCAGGACACGCAGCGAGACGTTGCCGATCAGCTCGCGCTCCAGGCGGTCCTTCACCTGGCGGGCGGTGACCTTGCGGTCCTTGACCGCGGCCTTGGCGTCCGCGCCCTTGCCGGTGCCGCCCCGGCCGACCAGCGGCGAGGTGTTGGTGCCGATGGTCATCGAGATCGCCGGCTCGTCGACCGTGATCAGCGGCAGCGCGATCGGGTTCTCCGGGTCGGCCAGGGTCTCGCCGATCATGATGTCGGGGATACCGGCCACGGCGCAGATGTCACCGGGGCCCGCCATCTCGGCGGGCTTGCGGGTGAGCGCCTCGGTCATCATCAGCTCGGTGATGCGGACGTTGGCGATGGTGCCGTCCCGCTTGATCCACGCGACGGTCTGGCCCTTGCGCAGCTCGCCCTGCTCGACGCGGAGCAGCGCGATGCGGCCGAGGAAGTTGTCCGCGTCGAGGTTGGTGACGTGGGCCTGGAGGGGGGCCGACTCGTCGTACGTCGGGGCCGGGACGTGCTCCAGGATCGTGGAGAAGAACGGCTGCAGGTTGGTGGAGTCCGCCGGGACCGTGCCGTCGTCGGGCTTGGTCAGCGAGGCGATGCCGTCACGGCCACAGGCGTAGACGATCGGGAACTCGATCTGGTCCTCGTCCGCGTCCAGGTCGAGGAACAGGTCGTACGTCTCGTTGACGACCTCGTCGATCCGCGAGTCGGGACGGTCCGTCTTGTTGATGCACAGGATGACGGGGAGGCGCTGCTGGAGGGCCTTGCGCAGCACGAAGCGGGTCTGCGGGAGCGGGCCCTCGGAGGCGTCCACGAGCAGGACGACCGCGTCCACCATCGACAGGCCGCGCTCGACCTCACCACCGAAGTCGGCGTGGCCGGGGGTGTCGATGATGTTGATCGTGATCGGGTCCCCGCCGTCCTTGGGGTGATACTTCACCGCCGTGTTCTTGGCGAGGATCGTGATGCCCTTCTCACGTTCCAGGTCGTTCGAGTCCATCATGCGGTCGTCGAGGGACTCGGCGGCGTGCGCGGCGAAGGAACCGGCCTGCTTGAGCATGGCGTCGACGATGGTCGTCTTGCCATGGTCGACGTGAGCGACGATGGCGACGTTGCGGATGTCGTGGCGCGTGGCCATAGTGCGGCGTACTCCTGGAGTGAGTGGATGGTCACACGCACCTCTGAAGTACGCGAACCCTGCCGGGCTGGACACGCCACGGCCTCACCCCAGTCTACGTGTCTCGCACGGAGGGAGCCTCCGCGGGGGCTGCGCGGGGGCCGGGAAAGCTTGGGGAAGTCCATGGAAACAGCAGGTCAATGGGTGGATACGAGCTTGCCCGCCGGGGTGGCCGGCGGGCAAGAGAGTTGAGCGGAATCTGAGCCGGGGCTACTGGGCGGCCGGCTTGCCCGCCGGCTTGGCGCCCGGCTTCAGGAACCCGATGTCCTCGAAGGCCGGGGCCTGGAAGCCGAAGGCCCCCGCGTTCGCCAGGTTGGGGCGGGCCGCCATCAGCTGGGGGCGCTGGTAGAGGGGGATGGATCCCGCCTCGGCCCAGATGCGTGCGTCGGCCTTGCGCACCAGGGAGCGTGACGTTTCTTCATCGAGCTCGCCGAGCGCCTGCTCGAAGAGCTGGTCGATGTGGTCGGTGCCGACGCGGGTGTAGTTCTGCTCGACGTTGAGGGAGCCGTCGGCGGCCGGCACCGGCTTGGCGAAGATCGGACGGGCGTCGGTGGCCGGGAAGGCCGACGCGGGCCACGAGTAGAGGGCCAGGTCGTACTGGCCGGACGCGATGTGGTCCTTGAAGTAGCTGTCGTCGGCGACCTTGGACGTCTCGGTGTGCACGCCGATCTTGTCCAGCATCCGGGAGATCCGGTCGGCCACCGCGCGCAGCGGCTCCGAGCCGTCGCCGGAGGGCAGCACGAAGCGGAGGGTGAGCGGCTTGCCGTCCTTGGCCATCGGCCCGGCGGCCGCGGCGGGTGCGGCGGTGCCCTTGGGGGCGTACGCGCCGGGGGCGCCGCCCTTGGCCTGGTCCTTGGACTTGGCCTTGCCCTCGGACTTGCCCTTGCTCTCGGACTTGCCCTTGCTCTCGGACTTGCCCTTGCTCTTGCTCTTGGGCTTGTCCTCCGCCTTGGAGTGCTTCGCGTGCTTCTTCTCCTTGTCCGTTTCGCGGGACGGGGCGAGGGCGTCGGCCTGCCGGTTCAGGGCGGCCCGCTGGTAGGCGGCCGCGGGCGCCGGGGCGAGCACCGCGGTGCCGGAGTCGGCGGGCTTGCCGTCGTCCTCGCCGACGATGTACGTGCCGTCGCCGGAGTCGGACTCCTTCGCCGAGTCCTTCTCCGTGCCCTTGTCGCGGTCGGACTCGCCGCCCGCCGTCTTCGCGTCCTTGTCCTTCTTGCCCTTGCGCAGGGCGCCCGGCGTCCAGCCCGCGTCCGCGAGCAGGGCCCGCGCCTCGGCGGTGTCCTGCTCGCCGAGGGCCCCGCTGTTGTCCGCGTACGCCTCCTGGCCGGCGAGGGCGAGGTGGCTGCCGACCGGCGCCGCGGGCAGGCCGAGGGGCTTGAGGACCGTCTTCGCCAGCTCCTCGCGGTTCAGGGCGCGGGCCACCGCGCGGCGCACCCGGTCGTCCGCGAGGGGGCCCTCGGCCCCGTTGAGGGCGAGCTGGGTGTAGGCGGGCTCCAGGGACTTGCGGACCACGTAGCCGCGCAGGCCCGCCTGTTCGGTCTCGTACTTCTTGACGGCCTTCTGGGTCTTGGCGCGGACCGCGGTCTCGGCGTCGGCGGCCTCCTCGTCGGAGCCGTGCGCGACGGCCCAGGAGCGCAGCGCCCTGGCGGCGGTCAGTTCGGCGGCCGGGCCGTGGGTGAGCGGGCCCTGCGCGCCCTTGTCGCGTGCGGCAAGGCCGATCCGCCCGGCCTCCGCCGCGTCGATCGCGGCGAGGTCGACCCGGCCCTTGGCCAGCGCCTCGGCGCGCTGGGAACGCTTCACCTCGCGCAGCACCAGCTTGTCGAGCTTGGCCGGGCGGCCCCACCAGCGCGGGCTGCGCTCCAGCGTCACGGCGCCGGCCTTGTGGTCGACCTGCGCGAGGGCGAACGGTCCTGCCGTCACCTTCAGCTTGCGGCGCGCGCCGTCGTTGAAGGAGTCGGGGGCGCCCATGACCTGCTTGGGGTACAGCGGCGAGAAGAGCGAGCGCCAGTCCGCGTACGGCTTGGCGAAGGTGACCCGCACCTCCAGGTTGTTCGCGCCGCGCTCGATCTTCTGGATGCGGTCGTAGCCGGCGTTGCGCGCCGTCCAGTACGCGGTGTCCTTGCCGGACAGGGCCCGCCACTGCGCGGCGAAGTCGTCGGCGCCGATCTCCCGGCCGTCGCTCCAGACCGCCTGCTGGTTGAGCTTGTACAGGACGACCTGCTGGGGCTCGCGCTCGACGACCTTCGCCGACTCCAGGAAGTCGGCGTTGCGCTGCGCCCTGCCCTGCGCGTCGAGGCGGAACAGGGACGGCAGGACGGCGCCCGCCACCCGTGATGTGGCCTCGTCGGCGTCGGACTGGAAGGAGTTGAACGTCTCGGGCAGCGCGTCGACCGCCCAGTTCATGGTCCCGCCGTCGGCGACCAGGTCCCGGGCGGCGGGAGCGACGTCCTGGCCCGCGGTCGGCCGTCCTGCCTCGTCGTTCGAGCTGCATCCGGCGAGGGCGGGCAGGGCCAGCACCCCCGTCGCGAGGAACACGACAGATCTGGCTCTGGCGCGGTCGTGGGACATGACTGGTACCTCCGGGGTCCGGGGCTCGCCCGGCCGCCCGCTACCAGGACCGGGCCGGGTTTGATCACGTTTGGCGGTATATGGAGCTGATCACATCTATCGCCCCACTGAAGGGGACGGGACACGCCCCGCGGGGGCGACACGGCGCGGCGGCCCCGATATGCCACTCGTGCGGCCCAACGGGGCGGTCCTGGAGGGGGCCCGCCGCCCGGCCCGCTCGCCCCGCCCGGTCGCCGAACAGTCGGGACCGGTCGAGGTTCGGCGTGATCGGCGCGCGATCCGGCGCATTCACCGCTCCTGATCCGGCAATCGCTGCAGATCCCTTCACAAGCCGGGATGTGACGCGCGACACTCGCAGGCGCATGAGCGTTGCCACCGCACACCCGAAGTGAGGGCAAGTCATGGCTCTGCACGATGAATTGACGGCTGTCCAACAATGCGTGGACGACTTGGTCCGCACCGTCGGCAGGCTGGAACAGCAGGCCGGCGACCACCTCGCGGGGGTCGACGTGCGCCGGGTGCGTGCCGACACCGACCGCCTGCGCGAGAGCGTGGCGCTGCTGCGCGCCGCGGCCCCCTCCCCCGTTCCCCGTACCGAACCGCACGCGCGCGAATTCGTGACCATCCCCGATACGCCGTACGACAGCGCGTTGTGGGCGAACACCGGAGACCTCGACGACGAGGGCCTCGGCGGCTGCGACCGCCACGCGCCCTGACGCACACGCGCACGCCCACCGCACACGCCGCCCCACACCCGCACTCGCACTCGCACTCGCACTCGCAGAGCCTCTCCATTGATCCGAGGACGAAGGAGTGGAGCCTCGTTGGCCACCGGCACGGAACCCCAACCGAAGAGCGGAACGGCCCCCGGCGGCGGCGTGCGCGACGGCACGCGCGCCGCCATCTCGGCTGCCCATCTGCGGACCGACCGCTGGTGGCTCGCCCCGGCGGCGACCGCCGCGGGACTGCTCGCCTTCGTCGTCTACTCGACCTGGCGGGCGTTCGCGAACGCCGACTACTACGCGGCGCCCTACGTCTCGCCGTTCTACTCGCCGTGCGTGGCCGAGAACTGCGAGCCGATGCGCTCGGGCCCCAACTGGGAGATCTTCGGCAGCTGGTGGGGCCTGTCCCCCTCGGTGCTCATCCTCGTCTTCCCGCTCGGCTTCCGGCTCACCTGCTACTACTACCGCAAGGCCTACTACCGCGGTTTCTGGGCGTCACCACCCGCGTGCGCGGTCGCCGAGCCGCACAAGAAGTACACGGGCGAGACCCGTTTCCCGCTGATCCTGCAGAACATCCACCGGTACTTCTTCTACTTCGCCGTGCCGGTGGCGGGCATCCTCACGTACGACGCCGTCCTCGGCTTCCGCGACGAGCACTACGAGTGGGGCCACATGGGGCTCGGCACGCTCGTCCTGCTCGTCAACGTCGTCCTCATCTGGATCTACACGCTCTCCTGCCACTCCTGCCGGCACGTCATGGGCGGCAAGCTCAAGCACTTCTCCAAGCACCCGGTGCGGTACCGCATGTGGCGGTGGACCGGAAAGCTGACCAACCATCACATGCTGCTCGCCTGGACGTCGTTGGCGAGCGTGGCGCTCGCCGACCTCTACGTCTACCTGGTCGCGAGCGGCGCCTTCGACGATCCGCGCTTCTTCTAGTGGACGGGACCTTGTGATGTCTCAAGTGGAGCGGCAGCAGTGGGATGTCGTCGTGGTGGGGGCCGGCGGCGCGGGTCTGCGCGCCGCGATCGAGGCGCGGGAACAGGGTGCCCGTACGGCCGTGATCTGCAAGTCGCTGTTCGGCAAGGCGCACACGGTGATGGCCGAGGGCGGCATCGCCGCCTCCATGGGCAATGTGAACTCCGGCGACAACTGGCAGGTCCACTTCCGTGACACCCTGCGCGGCGGCAAGTTCCTCAACCAGTGGCGCATGGCGGAGCTGCACGCGCGCGAAGCCCCGGACCGCGTCTGGGAGTTGGAGACCTGGGGCGCCCTGTTCGACCGCACGCCGGACGGCCGGATCTCGCAGCGCAACTTCGGCGGACACGAGTATCCGCGCCTCGCGCACGTCGGCGACCGCACCGGCCTGGAGCTGATCCGCACGCTCCAGCAGAAGATCGTCGCCCTGCAGCAGGAGGACTACAAGGAGTTCGGGGACTACGAGGCGCGCCTCAAGGTCTTCCAGGAGTGCACGGTCACCCGGGTCCTCAAGGACGAGGAGGGCGGGCTCAGTGAGGGCGGCCGGGTCTGCGGGACGTTCTGCTACGACCGGGAGTCGGGCCGCTTCTTCGTCCTGGAGGCACCCTCCGTGGTCCTGGCGACCGGCGGCATCGGCAAGTCCTTCAAGGTGACGTCCAACTCCTGGGAGTACACGGGCGACGGGCACGCGCTGGCGCTGCTTGCCGGGGCCCCGCTCCTGAACATGGAGTTCGTGCAGTTCCACCCGACGGGCATGGTCTGGCCGCCGTCGGTCAAGGGCATCCTCGTCACCGAGTCGGTGCGCGGCGACGGCGGGGTGCTCAGGAACTCCGAGGGCAAGCGGTTCATGTTCGACTACGTGCCCGACGTCTTCAAGGAGAAGTACGCGCAGTCGGAGGAGGAGGGCGACCGCTGGTACGACGACCCGGACCACAACCGCCGTCCCCCCGAGCTGCTGCCCCGCGACGAGGTCGCCCGTGCCATCAACGCCGAGGTGAAGGCGGGCCGCGGCTCGCCGCACGGCGGGGTTTTCCTGGACGTGTCGACACGGATGCCCGCCGAGGTCATCAAGCGCCGACTGCCGTCCATGTACCACCAGTTCAAGGAGCTGGCGGACGTCGACATCACGGCCGAGGCGATGGAGGTCGGGCCGACCTGTCACTACGTGATGGGCGGCGTCGCGGTCGACTCCGACACCGCCGCCGCGCGCCGGGTGGCCGGTCTCTACGCCGCGGGCGAGGTCGCGGGCGGCATGCACGGCTCCAACCGCCTCGGCGGCAACTCCCTCTCCGACCTGCTGGTCTTCGGGCGGCGCGCGGGGCTGCACGCGGCCCGGTACGCGGCGGGCCTCGCCGCGCGGCCGCCGGTGGACGAGGTGCAGGTCGACACGGCGGCGGCCGAGGCGCTGCGGCCGTTCAGCGCGGAGGGTCCCGAGGACGGGGCGACGCCGGAGAACCCGTACACCCTCCATCAGGAACTGCAGCAGACCATGAACGACCTGGTCGGCATCATCCGCCGCGAGGCCGAGATGGCGCAGGCCCTGGAGAAGCTCGCCGAGCTGCGGGTGCGGGCGCGGCGGGCCGGCGTCGAGGGCCACCGCCAGTTCAACCCGGGCTGGCATCTCGCCCTTGACCTGCGCAACATGCTCCTGGTCAGCGAGTGCGTCGCGCGGGCCGCACTGGAGCGCACGGAGAGCCGCGGCGGCCACACCCGTGAGGACCACCCGACGATGAGCCGCGAGTGGCGCCGCGCCAATCTGCTCTGCCGGCTCGCCGACCCGACCGGCGGGCTCGCGGCCACCGGTGCCGTACGCGGCCAGATCGACCTGGACCGCGTGGAGACCGAGCCCATCCGCCCGGACCTGCTCGCCCTCTTCGAGAAGGAAGAGCTGGTCAAGTACCTGGCTGAAGAGGAGCTGTACGAGTGAGTTCGTACGATGCGCGATTCAAGGTCTGGCGCGGGGACCCGGGGGGCGGCGGCCTCGAGGACTACAAGGTCGAGGTCAACGAGGGCGAGGTGGTGCTCGACATCATCCATCGCCTCCAGGCCACCCAGGCACCCGATCTCGCCGTGCGCTGGAACTGCAAGGCGGGCAAGTGCGGTTCGTGTTCGGCGGAGATCAACGGCAGGCCGCGGCTGATGTGCATGACGCGGATGTCGGTCTTCGACCCCGGCGAGGTCATCACGGTGACGCCGCTGCGTGCCTTCCCCGTGGTGCGGGACCTGGTGACGGACGTCGGCTTCAACTACACGAAGGCGCGCGAGGTCCCGGCGTTCGTGCCGCCCGCCGATCTCGGGCCCGGCGAGTACCGGATGCAGCAGGAGGACGTGGACCGCCCGCAGGAGTTCCGCAAGTGCATCGAGTGCTTCCTGTGCCAGGACACCTGCCATGTGGTGCGCGACCACGAGGAGAACAAGACCGCGTTCGCCGGCCCGCGCTTCCTCATGCGGGTCGCCGAGCTGGACATGCACCCGCTGGACGCGGCGGCCGAGTCCGGCCTCGACCGCAAACGGACCGCGCAGGACGAGCACGGGCTCGGCTACTGCAACATCACCAAGTGCTGTACGGAGGTGTGCCCCGAGGGCATCAAGATCACGGACAACGCGCTGATTCCCTTGAAGGAGCGGGCAGTTGACCGCAAGTACGATCCGCTGGTGTGGCTGGGCAACAAGATCCGGCGGCGGGCGGAGTAGGTGGACGGCGTGGGAAGGGACGGCGTGGAAAGACGGCGTAGGCGCGCGTAGTAGTAGTAGTAGTAGTAGTAGGAATCAGGGTTTCTGGGGGACATCCCCCAGGCGGGATTTCGTCCTGGACCGCCTCGGCTCACTGCCGCACGGCCTGTCCCGGATCGTCGACCGGCGACGGGTGGGCATGGTCGGCCACTCGGCGGGCGGGATCGCGGCGGCCGAGACGATGTACGAGGACCGCAGGGTGAGCGCCGGGGTCGATCTGGACGGCACCCTCGAGTACAACGCGGAGCCCGAGGGCACACATCTGATGCCGGTCGCGCGGCACGGCCTGGACCGGCCGTTCCTTCTGATGGGCAGCGACCGGCCGACGGAGCCGGCCTGGCGTTCGTTCCTGTCCCACGGCTCCGGCTGGAAACGGAACCTGACCCTGCGGGGCTCGGAACACCAGGCGTACACCGACCTGTCCGCACTGCTGCCGCAGACGGGCGTGACCCGGAAGGTCCTGGAGGAGAACATAGGAACGGTCACCCCAGCACGCGCGATAGCGGCCCAACGGGCGTACGTGACCTCGTTCTTCGACCGCTGGCTGAAGGGAAGGGACGACACCCTGCTCGACGCGCCGTCCGGGCGGTACCCGGAGGTGGAGTTCAGGGACTGAGGCCGACACGCCTCGACCTGTGGGTCCCCTCTGGGTCCCCTCCGGGTCCCCTGTGGGTTCGCTCGGTCAGGCCGTCGGTACGCGGTCCAGGAAGCCGTGCACCGTGCGGATCCGGCCGTCGTCGGCCAGCGTGATGACGTCGGATCCGGCGACGGGCGCGGACCCGTCCGCCGACGAGACGAGCTCCCAGGTGAAGCGCGCGATGTCGTGGTGCCCGTCGACGGCGCCGGTCCGGCGGAACTCGAAGCCGGGGAACTGCTCGTGAGCTCCCTTGATGACGGCGGCGATCCCCTCGTGCCCGGAGACGTCTGCCAGCGGGTCCGTGTAACTGCCGTCCTCGGTCCAAGCAGCGGCGACGGCCTTGTCGATGTTCTCGGCGCCCTCCACGTTCCAGGCCTCGAAGTAGCGGGCGACGGCGGTCTCGTACGCGGTGATGTCGTGTGCGGTGGTCTCGTGTGCGGTCATGGCTGGTCAGCCTCCTGTGGAGTGGTTCTCGTCTTGTGGGGCGATGACTCAAGACTGTCGGTCGGCCGCACAGGGGTCGATTACGTCGCAGGTAATGAGGGGCCTGGTGATGAGGGACCGGGTCAGGAGTTCCCGGGAAGTCCCGTTCCCCCGTGCCCGGGAGGGCTCCCGTGCCACACTGCCGCGCATGCGCATACCCCGCCGCTTTCGCCCCCTCCCGACCCTGTTGCTCGCGGGCGCGCTGAGCGTGGGCGCCGCCGGCTGCTCCCTGCCGGGCGGCAGTGATGGCGACGACGGCGGTACGGGGCTCGAGCGCGCCCTCGACGCTGTGCCGGCCTCGGCGGCCGACCAGGGAATGATGTACCGAGACGTGCGCACCGCGCGCAGGCTGGTCGCCAAGGACCCCGAGCTCTACCGCGGCCTGGACGGCTTCGGCATCCTCGAAGTCGTCCAGCACGGCTACACGGGCGGAAGTGTCCGCGCGGACTGGGGGTTCGACGCGAAGGACGTGGAGACGTCCGTGATGGTCGGCAACAGCTCGCTGCTCACCGGGGAGTTCGACACGGACGCGGTCGGGCGCGCGATGAAGAAGCAGGGGTACCGGGCCACCCGCACCGACCACGGCACGCGGTACGAGAAGGGCGGCGGGGACGGGACGTTCGAGGTCTCCGACACGGCTCGTGCCGCCAAGCGCTCGGACATCGCACTGGGCCTCGCCGAGCCGGGCACGTCGTTGCGGGACGACGAGGCGTACACGGCGGTGGCCGACTGCCTGGGCGACGTGTACGAGGCGTCGTTCTACGCGAAGCGGGAGGACGCGGACGTCGTCCTCTTCGCGATCGGCGGGCGGCTCGGCAAGGACGGCACGTCCTCTTCGGAGACGCTCTGCGCCCGCACCGCCTCACGTAAGGCGGCCGACGCCACGGCGGCCCGGCTCGGAAAGAAGACGGCCCCGGGCCGGCGCTACGCGGGCTCGAAGGTGACCGTCGGCGAGGGCGACACCCCCATGGTCACGATGACCTGGAAGAACAGCACGGAATCGGGCCTGCGCCCCAGCGACAACGACCGCACATCGGAACTGCCGGCGGTGCTGGTGTTGGGACGCGGCTGAGTACGGCGGTCGCACTCGACGCGTACCCGTCTGCCGTACGTGCGCGATCCGCTCGGGCCCACGGGCGCACAGGCCGGGCGGCCCGCGCCGACGCGTCCGGTGCGCGGCATCGGCGCACTTCAGGGTGGCGTCTCGCAGGGCGGCGTCTCCCAGGTCGCGGCGCCCCGAATGCCGCCCTACGCTCCGAGATGTGAAGCCGCCCTCGTACCTGGCCGCGCGGGCAGCCGCGGCCGGGGTGGCCGTGCTGCTCGGGTGGTGCGTGCTGCTGAGCCCCTCCCCCGCCGTGGCCGACGACCCCGTCACGCTCTCGCGGAGCGGGCAGGTCACCGACCGGACGGAGGCCCTCGGGGACCGCGCGGGTGAGGTGCAGCGGGCCCTCGACCGGCTCTACGACGAGGACGGCGTGCAGCTCTTCGTCGTCTATGTGCGGGACTTCTCCGGGCGTTCCCCGCAGGACTGGGCGGACACCACCGCCGAGCGGGGCGGACTCGGGCTGGACGACGTGCTGCTCGCCGTGGCCACCCACGACCGGCAGTTCGCGTACTCCGTGGACGACGGGTCGCGGCTGACCGACGCGCAGCTGCGCTCCGTGGCCACCACCGCGATCAGGCCCGCCCTGCGCCACAACGACTGGGCGGGGGCGGCCGTCGGCGCGGCGGACGGCTACCGCGCCGTGCTCGCCGGGCGGCCCGTGCCCACCCCGTCGGTCACCCCCGGCCCGGCCGACCCCGGCCGTAGCGCGGACGAGTCCGTCACCGGGGACCTGGTGCTGCCCGTGGCGGCGGCATGCGCGGCAGGGGTCGCCGCGACGGTCGCGTACAAGCGGCGCAGGAAGCGCGCCACCACCCGGACGACGCCGGTCGGTGGCTGGGGACAGAGGGCGGGGGCCGGCCGGAGTCCCACGCCGCTCCCCGAGCTCGAAGCGCGGGCCCGGCGGCTCCTCGTGGAGACCGACGACGCCGTCCGCACCAGCACCGAGGAGCTGGGCTTCGCCACCGCGCAGTTCGGGGAGGAGGCGGTGCGGCCGTTCGGGGCGGCGCTCGCGTACGCGCAGGGGGAGCTGACGGCGGCGTTCCGGTTGCGGCAGGAGTTGGACGACGCGTTCCCCGAGGACGATGCCACCCGGCGGCGCATGCTGGACGAGATCGTCGCGCGCTGCACGGAGGCGGGCCGCCGGCTTGACGCGGAGACGGCGGGCTTCGACCGGCTGCGCGCCCTGGAGAAGAACGCGCCGCAGGCCCTCGACCACGTCGAGACGGCGTATCAGCGGGTCGCGGGGCGTACGGAGGGTGCCGAGGGGACCCTCGCCGGGCTGCGTCGGACGTACGCGGCGACCGCGTATGCCCCCGTGCTCGGCCACGTCGAGCAGGCCAAGGACCGGCTGGTCTTCGCCTCCACTCATCTGGCCCAGGCCCGGCAGAGTGCCGACGCGGGTGACAACGGCAGGGCCGCCGTCCATCTGCGGGCCGCCGAGGGCGCCGTGGACCAGGCCGGCACGTTCGTGGACGCCGTCGACCGGCTGGCCGGCGAGCTCGCCGAGGCCGCCGAGAAACTGCCGGGCGCACTCACCGAGTCCGAGGCCGACCTCGCCGACGCGCGCGGCCTCATCGAAGGCACCGCGGAGGGCGTCTCCACGGCCGATCTGCGCGGCCGGGTCGCCCGCGCGGAGTCGGTGGTCGCCGCGGTGCGGGGCCAGGTCGCCGCGGGTCCGTACGACCCGATCGACGCGCTGCGCCGGGTCGAGGAGGCCGACGCCGCCCTCGACCAGGCCCTCGCGGGCGCCCGCGAACGTGAGGCCGGCGACCGCCGCTCGCGTTCCCTGCTCTCCCCCGCGCTGCTCACCGCGCGCAGCACCGTGGCGGCGGCGACGGACTTCGTCACCACGCACCGCGGGGCCGTCGGCAGCGAGGCGCGGACCCGGCTGGCCGAGGCCGCACGGCACCTGGCCCAGGCTGAGGCGGCGCGGGCCGAGGCGGCGCAGGACGGCGACCCGGCCGCCGCGCTCGCCGACGCACGGCAGGCGGACGCGCTGGCCCGGCAGGCGCAGCAGCTCGCCGAGCGCGATGTACGAGGGTTCGGCAACCCGTACGGAGGGCTCGGCGGCGGGGGCGGACGGGGCGGCGGGATGGGCGGCGCGGTGCTCGGCGGCATCATCCTGGGCGAACTCTTCGGCGGCGGCGGGCGCCGGGGCGGCGGTCATGGCGGAGGCGGTCCCGGGGGCGGCGGCTTCGGAGGCGGGTTCGGCGGCGGCGGTCCCGGCAGCTTCGGCGGTGGCGGCACGCGGGGGCGCCGGGGCGGGGGCGGCAGGTTCTGACCCGAAGGCCCGCCGTCCACATCCCGGCCGACCACAGCCCACAGGCGGCACCCCGGAGGACGTGAGCCGCCTCCCGCAGCCCCGTAGTCCGCGCCCGGACGCCCCCTCGTACAAGGAGATGCAGGTCATGACGAAGCAGACCATCCTCGGCCGTGTCGCCCAGCTCGCCAAGGCCAACATCAGCGCGCTCCTCGACCAGGCCGAGGACCCGCAGAAGATGATCAACCAGCTGATCCGCGACTACTCGAACAACATCAGGGAGGCGGAGGAGGCCGTCGCGACCACCATCGGGCAGCTGCGGATGCTGGAGCAGGATCACCGGGAGGACCAGGACGCGGCCGCCGAATGGGGCGGGAAGGCGCTCGCGGCGAGCAGGAAGGCGGACGAGCTGCGGACGGACGGGAACGCCGCGGAGGCCGACACGTTCGACCGGCTCGCCAAGGTGGCGCTCGGGCGGCAGCTGCAGTCCGAGCGGGAGGCGAAGGAGGCCGAGCCGACGATCGCCTCGCAGACCGAGGTCGTCGACAAGCTGAGGTCCGGACTCGACCGGATGAAGTCGAAGCTGACCGAACTGCAGTCGAGGCGTGATCAGTTGGTGGCGCGGGCGAAGACCGCGGAGGCGCAGAACCGGATGATGGATGCCGCCGGGAGCATCGACGTCATGGATCCGACGAGCGAGTTGAGCCGCTTCGAGGACAAGGTGCGGCGCGAGGAGGCGCGGGCGCTCGGCCGGCAGGAACTCGCCGCGTCCTCGCTCGACGCACAGTTCGAGGAGCTGGAGGGCCTCGGCGACGAGGCGGAGATCGCGGCCCGCCTCGCCGCCCTGAAGGCGACCACCTGAACCGCGCTCACCCGAACCGCGCCAACCCGAGCCGCACCCACCCTCGCCCCCGCGCCCTCCAAGGAACCCACTCAGAACAGGCTGAGCAGCGCCTCCGCCGCGTCCTTCGGCTCCGCGTCACCGGGCAGCGGGAGTTCGAACCACACGGTCTTGCCCTGCGGCGTCCTGCGCGAGCCCCACGCCGCGCTGAGCAGGCCGACCAGCTGCAACCCGCGCCCGCCCTCGTCGGTGTCCCTGGCCCGGCGGCGGCGCGGCTGGACGAAGCCGCCGTCCCACACCTCGCACACCAGCGTGCGGTCCAGGAGGAGCCGGAGCCTGATGTCGCCCTCGCCGTACCGCAGGGCGTTGGTGACGAGCTCGCTGACCAGCAGCTCCGCCGTGTCGCAGAGACGCTCCAGGTCCCAGGCGCGCAGCTGGTCGCAGGCCAGTTCGCGGGCGCGGCCGACCGACTTGGGGTCGCGCGGCAGCGTCCAGTCGCCGACGTGCTCGGCGGGCAGCCCCTCGACGCGCGCCATCAGCAGCGCGATGTCGTCCTCGCCGTGATGGGTGTCGAGGGTGTTCAGGACGTGGTCGCAGGCGTCCTCCAGGGCGGACGGCGCGTCGTTGAGGGAGCTCACCAGGGCGTTGAGCCCCTCGTCGAGCGGGTGGTGGCGGGATTCGACGAGGCCGTCGGTGTAGAGCGCGAGGAGGGCGCCCTCGGGGAGCTCGACCTGGACGTCCTCGAAGGGTTCGCCGCCGACGCCGAGCGGCATGCCCGGCGGCACGTCGAGCATCAGCGCGGATTCGCCGGGCTCGACCAGGACGGGCGGCAGATGGCCGGCGTTGGCGAAGGTGACGCGGCGGGTGACGGCGTCGTAGACCGCGTACACGCAGGTGGCGAGGTACACCTCGCCGAGGTCCGCACCGGCCCCCTTGCGCGCCGCGCGGGTGGACTGCTGGGGCCCTGCCGGGTTGCCGAGGCCGCGGGCGATCTCGTCGAGGGCGGAGAGCACCTCGGCCGGCTCCAGGTCGAGGAGGGCCAGGGTGCGTACGGCGGTGCGCAGTTCGCCCATGGCGACGGCGGCCCGGAGGCCGCGGCCCATGACGTCGCCGACGACCAGCGCCGTGCGGTGGCCCGGCAGCTCGATGACGTCGAACCAGTCGCCGCCGACCTCCGTGGCGGCGTTGCCCGGCAGATAGCGGCAGGCGATGTCGAGCCCGGACGCCTCGGGGTCGCCGGGCGGCAGCAGGGAGCGCTGCAGTATCAGCGCGCGCTCGTGCTCGCGCCGGTAGAGGCGGGCGTTGTCGATGCAGACGGCGGCGCGCGCGGCCAGTTCGACGGCGAGCGCCCGGTCCCGCTCGCCGAAGGGTTCGCTGCCCTTCGTACGGGAGAACTGGGCGAGGCCGACCACCGTGTCGTGGGCGACCATCGGCACCGCGAGCGTCGACTGGACGAGGCCGCCGGTGCGCCGGCTCGCCGAATCGTCGTCGTCGCCGGTGATCAGCCGGGGCCGGGCGGCGCGCAGGGCGTCGGCGCAGGGCGAGGTGAACCCGAAGCGGTGCACGGCGCCGACGTCGACGGGCCCGGTGCCGGCCGGGAACGGGGCGTCGGCCACGGCGCTCGCGAAGGCCACCCTGCGCAGGTCCGCGCTGCCGTCGGCGAGTCCGGGCGGGGTCTCGTCGCCGTCGAGGAGCCCTTGGTAGAGGTCGACGGATGCGAGGTCGCAGAAGCCGGGGACGGCCACGTCGAGCAGTTCCCTCGCGGTGGTCTCCAGGTCGAGGGAGTTGCCGATGCGGGCCCCCGCCTCGTTCAGGAGGGCCAGGTTGCGCCGTGCGTGGGCGGCCTCGCGGGCGGCGGCGTGCCGCCGGGTGACGTCGGTGCCGAGACCCGCGACGCCGATGGGCCGGCCCGAACCGCTGTGCACCCGGTAGAGGTCGATCGACCAGTGCCTGCGGTCGTTGCTGCCCGGCGCGGGGCCGACGATCTGCAGGTCCGTCACGGGCTCGCCGGTCTCCAGGACCCGCTTGAGGGCGGCGGCCATGCGGTCGGCCTCGTGGCGCGGCAGATAGTCGTGGACGGTGCGGCCGCGGTGCTCCTCGACGCCGCCGCCGAACACGTCGGCGAACCGGCGGTTGGCGCGCTGCACCTTCAGGTCCGTGCCGAAGAGCAGGAAGCCGACGGGGGATTGGCCGAAAATGGCCTGCGAGGCGGCGAGGTCCGTCTCGATCTGCCGGAGCGCGCGGACGTCGACGACGATGCAGACCGCGGCCCGCTCACCGTCCTCCGTCTCGGTCGGCATGACGTAGACCTCGGCGACGCCTTCGAGGCCGCCGGGGCCTTCCCCGCCCCGGCGCTGGGCCGGCAGGGCGGCCTCCGGCACCGGCAGGGCACCCTCCGGCAGCCGGAAGGGGACCGACCCCGTCCACTCCCGCCCGTCGAGGATCTCCGCCATCTTGCGGTGTCCCCCGGCGCGCAGCTCGGGCGGCACGAACGCCTCGATGGGGTCCTTGCCCACGGCGTCCCGCGCGGCCACGCCGAACAGCCGCTCGGCGCGCACGCTCCACTGGTCGACCAGGCCGTCGGGCCCGATCGAGAAGGAGGCGACCTTGATGTAGTCGTAGATCGAACCGGGTGGGTCGCTCTGCCACGTCTCGTCCACCGGCACGTCGCCGGGCCCCCTGTCGGCCGGGGCGGCGTCGCCCGTCGCGTCGTCCGTGGCCCCGTGGGCCTTCGCGTCGTCCGACGGCCCGTCGAGCTCCGTCGCCTTCGCTGGTATCTCGCTCACGCGAACCGTCCCCTCCAGCTCACCGCGCCCGGCACCGGTCACCGCGTACGGCTGACCGCAGTATCCAGCACTACGGTGCCGCGCCACACGGCGTTCACGATCACAGCACGTACTCGACGCTTTTTGGCCCGTGCCGCCCTTGTGCCGAACGCCTTTCGCACACTGCCAGTCTTCTAACCCGGCAACGCCAGCTCGAACCACACCGTCTTCCCCGTCCTGCCCGTACGACCCGGACGTGTTCCCCACCGCCGCGACGAGCGGGACAGCAGCTGGAGCCCCCGGCCGCCCTCGTCGTCGGGTGCGGCCGCCCGCTCCAGGGGCGGGTCGGGGAGCGGGTCGGACACCTCCACGAGGAGGGATCCCGTGGGGTCCGTGAGGTCGGTGGGCCGTACCATTCGTACGCCGATGGGCCCGGAGGCATGCCGCAGCGAGTTGGTCACCAACTCGCTGACGAGCAGCACGGTGATGTCGCCCAGGGATGCGAGGCCCCAGTCGGCGAGCTGTTTGCGGACGACGGTGCGCGCGGTGCGGACGGCGCCCGGGTCCGCGGGGAACGCCCACTCGGCGCAGTCGCCTTCGATGTCGATCACGCCGATCACTTCCAGACCAGTGGCTGAACCTGTCCGGTTTCATGGGGTTAATGGGCACATACCCGATATCCAGGTGGGTTTACCGCGTAACGGGTCGCACTGTGGCACGAACGGCGTAGACGGGGTCAGTGCGCGGCGTGCGGCAGGACGGCGAGCGCCGCCTCGACGGCGGGCACGTCCGCGGTCAGCCATTCGACGGACCAGACGGCATCGGGAGCGAGCCAGCGCAGCTCGTCGTGGTCCTCCAGGGGGCGCGGTTCGCCCGCGACGAGCCGGGCCGTCCACACCCGCAGGGCGTACCCCTTGGCCAGCGGCCACTGGCCGGGGACCCGGGCGGTCAGCTCGGCCTCGACGCCCAGTTCCTCGCGGAGCTCGCGCACCAGCGCGTCCTCGCACCGCTCGCCGGGCTCGACCTTGCCGCCGGGCAGCTCCCAGCCGCCCGCGAGTTCGGGGGGTGCGCTGCGCCGTGCGGCGAGCAGGCGTCCGGCGTCGTACAGGGCGGCGCCGACCACGATGCGGGCGGCCGCGGCGGAGTCTTCGTTCATACGGCGGAGCCTAGGGCCTCTCGTCCCGGCCGGGCCGAGCCGGGCTGCGCGAGCGGGCAGGGGCGGCGGGGCTGCGGGCGTCCGGGTCAGCGGCCGCTGCCGTTCTGGCTCAGCCGCTCGACGGAGTAGAGCTGACGGTGCCCGCGGTCGTCGAGGCTGTCCGCGATCCGCTGGGCCTCGGCCTTCGTCGCATACCTGCCCACGCGGTAGCGGTTGCCGTTGTCGTCCTGGCGTATCACCAACCAGGGCAGCAGGCCCGTCCCGTCGTTCATCGCGCCCCTCCGCTCGCCACCCCCGGCGCGCCCCACGCCTCGATCAGTAAGGAAACCGCAATCCGCATATGCCCGAGCCTACGCCCGACCTTTACTCAGCGGATACGGCTTTGCACAAAGAGATACGCAGGGGGGCCGCTCTCGGCCACGAGGGGAGAGCGGAGACGGCGCGGTCGGCCAAAGCGCCTACGGGGCGGGCTACTTCACCGGAAGGTGGTACGCGATGCGGTAGCGGTCCGCCGGGACCACGACGTCGGCCGTCTCCACGGGGCGGCCCGACGCGTAGTACGTCCGGTGGACGACCAGGACCACATGGCCCGGGACGCCGCCGAGGGCCGTGAGCTCCTCGGCCAGGCCCGGGCGGGCGCCGACCTCCTCCGCGACGTTGTCCACGACGACGTCGATCGCCGCCATCCGCTCGACCACCCCGCAGCCGCCCAGCGGACCCTCCTCGGGGAGCATCACGGGGGTGCGGCCGGTGACGGCGAGGGGCTCCCAGGAGGTCGAGAGCATCATGGCCTCGCCGGCGTCCCGGAAGACGTACTTCGTGCACATCACGCGGTCGCCGGTACGGATGGCGAGCCGCTCGGCGATGGCGGCGCTCGCCTCGATCTGCTCGCTGCGGGACTCCCAGGTGCCGCGCGCGGTGTCGGCGGCCTGCTCCTGACGGAAGGGGGTCGACCCGCCGTTCACCGCGCGGTAGCCGGTGCGGGCGACCTTGCGCGGGACGGGGCGCTCCCGCACGTACGTGCCCGACCCGGAGCGGCCCTCGACCAGACCTTCGGCCATCAGGACCTTGCGCGCCTCCAGGGCGACCGTGTCCGACACCCCGTACTCCTCGCGGATTCTGGCCTGCGAGGGGAGCCGGGTGTGCGGCGGCAGCGAACCGTCGACGATCTTCTTGCGGAGATCCCCCGCGACGCGCAGATACGCCGGCTGCTCACCGAAAGTCACTGGCCACTCCCATCAGGTTGACAGACAGCAACAGCCTGGCAACCGTGGGTTGTTGGGTGCAACCCAAGGCCAAGGAATCACTCGAAGTGATGATTTCTGCCCGTGCAGGTCTTTACGCAGGGCCTTTCCGCGGATATGGCGAACGATCAAGGGTACCCAGAAAGTGCTCCGTCGCCGCCCGCGCGATCTGACTCCCCCAGCCGCCCCAGTTGACGTCGAAACAGTGGTCGGCCCACGGGAGTTCGACGTACGTCGCCGGGGCCCCGACCGCTTTCAGCCGGCGTGCCAGCTCGCGCGCCTGCGCCACCGGAACCGCGCGGTCCGCGCTCCCGTGCAGCAACAGCGTCGGGGGTACGTCGCCGCGGACGAGCCGGGCCGGCGATCCCAGGCGGTAGCGGGCGGGGGCGCTCGCCGCCGAACCGCCCATCAGCCGGGGGATCATGGGGTCCCCGCGCAGCGCGGTGCCGGCGATCAGCCGCCCCATGTCGGTGGGCCCGTAGAGCGAGACGACCCCTGATACGGAGGTGTCGGGCGCCGCGCCGCAGGAGGCGGGGACGCGGGCGTCGCCCTCCGTGTAGGCGGCGGCGAGCGCGAGGTTGCCGCCCGCCGAACTGCCCGCGAGGAGCAGGCGTTCGGGGTCGAGCCCATACACGCGCGCGTGCCGCCTGACCCAGCCGACCGCGCACTTCACGTCGCCGATCTGGTCGAGTTGGGTGGCTCCGGGGGCGAGCCGGTAGTCGACGTCGAAGACCGACCACCCACGGGCGTTGAACCACCGGTTCCACTCGGGGGTCTGGCTGCGGTGCCCCTTGTTCCAGCCGCCGCCGTGCACCCAGACGACGGCGGGCCTGCGCACCGCAGCCCGCCTGGGCAGCGCCCACAGGTCGAGCCGCAGCTTCTGCGTCTTCGCGCGGTGTGCGCCACGAGCGTGGTGCGGGCCCCGAGTGCCGCCGGTGCCATGTGGGCTGCGGGTGCCGTGCGGGCCGGGCACGCGCGCGTACGTGAGGGTGCGGGCGCGGTCGGGCACCTTGGCGTAGTTGACGCCGTCGAAGTACCGCGCGGGGGCGAGCGGTTGGCCCTGCCGCACCGCCGTGCCGTACGCCGCCGCGTACGGCATCACCCCGTACACGAGGGCGGCGAAGGAGGCGAGCGCGGCGAGCCCCGCACACCAGGGGTGACGGCGGCCGGCCAGCGCGGCGGCGGCGAGTCCGAGCAGTCCGGGCGGCAGCAGCACGAGGCCCCACGACGTGATCGCGCCCGCGACGAGCACCAGGAGCGGGAGGCGGGGCAGCGGGGCGGCGACGAGGACGGCGAGCGCCGCGTTCAGGAGCCCGGCGGCCAGCAGCAGAGTCCTGGCCACGATCCTGGCCACGGTGGGCGGTGGCACGGCGGACGTCACACCGAAGAACTATCACAGAAGCGGACAAAATCGTCTTAGGGGGTTGACCGCGACAGCTGCCGCACGGTCGCTCGGTCGCTCACACCGCGGACGTCACGTCGTGGTCCCCGTCCGGACCCGACCCCGCGCCGTCCCCGGGGGCCGCCTCGCGCGGTGAAGTCGTCGCCAGGCCGAGGGACTTGCGGACCGCGACGGCCTGCTCGTCGCCGATCCCCGCAAGCGCCGCCTCATAGTGGTCGATGTAGCTGTCGGCGTCCGTGGCCTCGGCCGCCTTCCGCCACTCCGTCCGCCCCTTGCCGATCGCGGCGACGAGCGCGTCGACGCGCTTGCGCGTACCCGCAGGCCAGTCGTGCGCCCGCAGCAGCCGGACCCGTTCGTCGAGGCCCTTGACGACGCCGGCGGCCCACTCCTTGTGACCCGGCAGG
This sequence comes from Streptomyces sp. NPDC005863, assembly GCF_042871345.1. Classification (NCBI taxonomy): domain Bacteria; kingdom Bacillati; phylum Actinomycetota; class Actinomycetes; order Kitasatosporales; family Streptomycetaceae; genus Streptomyces; species Streptomyces sp. NPDC005863. Next base: position 828,496 of record NZ_JBIAII010000001.1, read on the forward strand.
TCGTCCTCGACCCGCGCCGCGTCCGGCTCCTTCCCGTACGCCCGCTCGAAGGACTGTTCCGCCGTCACGTACGCGAGCTGGTCGGCGTCGAGCGTCGTCCGGTCGCTGCGCAGCGTGCCCTTGAGCGGGTGGTCGGGGTCCGGGGCGCCGAAGAGGCAGGTGACGTGCCGGTCGCCCCGGCGCCAGGTCGTCCGGTCGGGCACGAAGTAGTAGAGGTCGGCGTCGCCGAAGTCCTGCCAGCGGTCCATGACATAGGCGAACTGCAGGTCGGCGCACTTGGTCTCGGCGACCCCGGTGAGCACGCCGTCACCCGGATACGTGGCGTGGTGCACCCGGTACGACGCGAAGACCTCGGCGTCGTGCGGCCCCGCGCAGGGCACCTCGTCGACCTGGTAGCCGAACTTCATGGAGTCGAGCCTGCCCTCGGGGGCGTTCAGACAGCCGCCCTCGTCGACCGGGAAGGCGCCGGTGTCCTGCCGTGACGCGCGCGCCGCCTCCCGGAAGCCGTCCATGAAGTCGCGCGCGCCGCCCGCGACGACGGCGAGCACGGAGAGGATGCTGCCGGCGACCGCCATCCCCTTGCCGCGCTCGCCCTTCCGCTTGATCTGCGCGAGCGCGATCAGACCGAGGACCAGACCGACGCCGGGCAGGAAGCAGAGCAGCCCGAGCACCAGGGAGGCGATCGCGAAGCCGTTCACCGGCGGGCGGGAGTACGGGGAGTGCGGTCCGGGCCACCGCTGGTACGGGGCCGGGCCGGGCGGCGGCGGTATGTCCACGGGTAGCGTTCTCCTGGGTTTCGGGGGCGGGTTGCGGGCGCCGGGGACGGTCACGTGGGGTGGGGCGAGCCGTGCGGACGGCCTGGCGCATCGTAAACGGGGCGGGATCGCCATCCGGAGGGGAGCCTCATCTGGGCGAGGTCGTCCTCGGGACGGGGTCGCCATCAGGGCGGGGCCGTCATCGGGACGGGAGCGCCGTGGGAATGGGAGCGCCGCAGGAATGGGCGATGGGAGCGAGCAGGTAATGCGACGGCACATATCGACGACTGGGGCCGTACTCCAGGCCGTCAACGGTCTGGCCTCCCGCTGGGCGGCGACGGCCGCCCCCGACCGCGGCACCGTCTTCTCGGCGCCCGGCGTCTGGCCCCTGCTGGCCCTCCTCGCGGACGGCGCGGGCGGGGCGGCCCGCGGCGAACTCGCGGACGCGGTGGGGCTGCCGGCGCACGAAACGGCCGCCGGGGCCCGCGTGTTGCTGGCCGCGCTGGAGGCCATGCGGGGCGTGGACGCGGCGGTGGGCCTGTGGACCAGGCGCACGCTGACGCTGCGGGACGCGTGGCGGCAGGGCGTACCGGCACCGGCGATCGGTGTGCTCACCGGGGACGTCGACGCGGACGCCGCGGCCCTCGACGCATGGGCGGCACGGCGCACGGGCGGGCAGATCGAACGGATGCCGGTCCGTCCCGGCGAGGACACCGAGTTCGTCCTGGCGAGCGCCCTCGCGCTGCGGACGGACTGGTTCCGGCCCTTCACCGAAGGCGTGATGTGGCCCGAGGCGGGGCCGTGGAAGGCACGGATGCTCGCCTCCCTGTACCGCTCGACGTCACTGCTCGACCGCGTGGGCGTCGCCCAAGCCCCGGCCGGGACGGTGACCGAGCTGAAGGTGCTCGGGAACACCGGGATCGACGTCCATCTGCTGCTCGGCGAGGAACGGATGGGCCCGGGGCAGGTGCTTGGCGCGGGCGTGGACCTCCTCGCGGGCCGGCTGCCGGTGGTTCCGGGGCCCCAGTTGCCGTACGGGGAGGTGGGTCCGGGCCTGCGTGTCAGCAGGGTGCGCGCCATCAGCCCCCGCCCGCCGACGCTGTACGTGAAGACGGTGCCGTTCGCGCTGACGGCCGACCACGATCTGCTGCGGGAGCACGCCCTGTTCGGGCTGACCACGGCCCGGGACGCGGGCGAGGGACACTTCCCGGGGATCGCCGCCGAGCCGATGGCGATCGAGCGGGGTGCGCAGACGGCGACGGCCACGTTCGGCGCGCTGGGCTTCCGGGCCGCCGCCGTCACGGCGTTCCCTGCGGCCGGTGCGGGGATGCCCGAGGAGCGTTACTTCACCACCGAGGTGGACGCCACCTTCGACCGCCCCTTCGGCTTCCTCGCCGTCCACCGCACCTCGCGGCTCGTCCTCGCGGCGGGCTGGGTCACCGACCCGAAGCCGTACCGCGAGGACGAGGGTGCGGAGTGAGGGGGAACCGGGAGCCGTCCTAGAACTGCAGACCCCAGGAGTCGATCTTCCCGGTGTCCTGCGCGGCGTTGTCGCTGACCCGCAGCTTCCACGTGCCGTTGGCCGTCTCCGAGGAGGCGTTCACGGTGTACGTGGTGTTGATGTCGTCCGAACTCCCGCCGGTGCCGTAATCCTTGAGGGTGTACGCGGTGCCGTCGGGGGCGATCAGCTGGACGCGCAGGTCGCCGATGTAGGTGTGCTGGATGACGACCGGCACGGAGAGCGCGGCCGGGGCGGAGCCGTCGACGCCCGTGACGTTGATGGGCGAGTCGACGGTGGCGTTGTCGCCGACCGCGTAGTCGTCGGTGTTGCTGAACGACTTGCCCGGCGGGTTGGTGGTGCCGCCCGTGACGTTGAGGAGCCGGTTGGGCGAGCCGGAGCCGGGGCTGCCGACGACGCCGGGTGAGGCGGCGGCGACCAGGGCGGCGGAGACCTGCGCCGGGCTCGACGCGGGGTTCTGGCCGAGGTAGATGGCGGCGGCGCCCGCGACGTGCGGGGAGGCCATCGACGTACCGGAGATGGTGTTGGTCGCCGTGTCGCCGGTGTTCCAGGACGAGGTGATCGAGGAGCCCGGGGCGAAGAGGTCGAGGATGCTGCCGTAGTTGGAGTAACTGGCCCGCGCGTCGGTGTTGGTCGTGGCGCCGACGGTGATGGCCTCCGCCACGCGCGCGGGCGACTTGGTCGACGCGTCGGTGGACTCGTTGCCCGCCGCCACGGCGTACGTGACGCCGGACGCGATGGAGTTGCGCACGGCCGTGTCGAGCGCGCTGTCGGCGCCGCCGCCGAGCGACATGTTGGCGACGGCCGGCTTGACCGCGTTCCGGGTGACCCAGTCGATGCCGGCGACGACCTGCGCGGTGGTGCCGGAGCCCTGGTTGTTCAGGACGCGGACGCCGACGATCTTGGCCTTCTTGGCGACGCCGTGCAGGGTGCCGGCGACGGTGCCCGCGACGTGGGTGCCGTGACCGTGACCGTCCTGCGCGGTGTTGTCGTTGTCGATGGCGTCGTAGCCGTAGGAGGCGCGGCCGCCGAAGTCGGTGTGGCTGATGCGGACGCCGGTGTCGATGATGTACGCCGTGACGCCCTGCCCCGCGGAGTCCGGGTAGGTGTACTTCTGGTCCAGCGGAAGGTTCTTCTGGTCGATGCGGTCCAGGCCCCAGGACGGCGGGTTGTTCTGCGTGGCGGAGGCGGTGAACGTCCGGTTCTGGACGACCAGGTCGACCGCAGGGTCGGCCGCGAACTTCTTCGCCCCGGCCTCGGAGAGCTCGACCGCGTAGCCGTTGAGGGCCTTGTCATAGGTCCGCTCGATGGTGGCGCCGTACTCCTTGGCGAGGGCCTTGCCGGCGGCGGAACGGGCCTTCGGCGCGTGCTTGTCGAGGCTCACGATGTAGCTGTTCTTGATGGTGCCGGGGGCGCCGGCGTTCTCGATCCGGCCTTCGGCGGTGTCGGGTCGGGCGTTCGTTGGGTGGACGTCTGCCGGGAGGGCGTTCGCCGGGAGGGCGGAGGCGACGCCGAGGGCGAGGGTCGCGACCGCGGTCGCGCCGATCCCGGCCAGTCTTCGGCGGTGGTGACGCATCACTGCCATCTGAGGGGTCCTCCTCAATTGGTGGTGCGCTGGTGGGGGATTGGTGCCGTGGAACCCACACGCACGGAGGTCGATGGCAAGGTCATGTCAAGCTGACACGCCAGCGTTTTCCTCCGTCGAGACGAAAGATTGGCGGACTCATGGGGAAGTGACAAGGGTCAGGACCGGCCGTAACACGACTGCCATAACGGCGTCATGATGACCCGTCAGGACAGGCCACGCATCCGCCGGGGCGACCCACGGGAAAGTGGTGACGGGTAGGCCAAGGGCCGCCCCCCGAGACCCTCTAACCTGCGCCCATGACTTCTGTGACGACGCCGGACGGCCTGCCGGACGGCCTGCCGGACTACCTCTGCCCGACCGACGGGACGCGCGTCGCGTCGGACTCGCTCGACTGGTCGTGTCCCACCTGCCGAGGCCCACTCGACCTGGACTTCTCCCCCACGCCGGCGCCATTCGACGCGCTGAGCGGACGCGTCAACTCCCTCTGGCGGTACGCCGAGTGCCTTCCGCTGCCCGCGCCCGCGATCTCCCTCGGCGAGGGCCGCACGCCCCTCGTGGAGCTGGCCGGTACGGTCTCGGCCAAGCTGGACTTCCTGATGCCGACGCTCTCCTTCAAGGACCGCGGCGCGGTCGTCCTCGCCGCCCTCGCCCGACGGCTGGGCCCGGACCGGGTCATCGCCGACAGCAGCGGCAACGCGGGCACCGCCGTCGCCGCGTACTGCGCACGGGCCCAACTCCCCTGCACCGTCTACGTCCCCGCCCGCACCTCACCCAAGAAGCTGGAGCAGATCGGCGCGCACGGGGCGCGGCTCGAAGTCGTCGACGGCGACCGCGAGGCGACCGCCCGCGCGGCCCGCGCCGCCGCCGACGACCCCGGCACGTTCTACGCCTCCCACGTCCACAACCCCTACTTCCTCCACGGCACCAAGACGTACGTCCACGAACTCTGGGAGGACCTCGGCGGCCGACTGCCGGACGCACTGGTGGTGCCGGTCGGCAACGGCACGCTGCTGCTCGGCGCGGCGCTCGCGGTACGCGAACTGCGGGCAGCGGGGCTCATCGAACGGTCGCCCCAGCTGTACGCGGTGCAGTCCGCAGCCGTGGCCCCGCTCGCCGCGGCGTGGCGGGCCGGCGCGGACGACCTGCTCGCCGAGACCCCGATGGCACCCACGTTCGCGGAGGGCATCGCGATCCCGCGCCCACCCCGCGCCCGCCAGATCCTGCAAGCGGTACGGGAATCGGGCGGCGACTTCCTCACGGTGACCGAGGACCAGATCACAGCGGCCCAACTCGACCTCGCGGCAAGGGGCTTGTACGTGGAGTCGACGGGCGTGGCCTGCTGGGCGGCGGTCCGCGACGGCACGCTGGGCGAACGCACGACGGTGGTGCCGCTGTGCGGGGCGGGGGCGAAGACGGGGCTGGCGACGGGCTGACTCCGCACCCGTAAGCACGCGCTCTCCCCTCACAGAACGAGCGGCGACTCCCGCCGCCCGTCCCCGGCGGGGCCCTTATGGGCGGTGCCGACCCCCGGGCGTTTTAGATGCGCGCACCACCGGCAGTTTCGGCACGTTGTTCTCGCCGACACGGGTCGCGTCGGCCCCCTCGACTCGCTGGACGCGCAACACATGCTCAGCGAGCACGAAGCGGGCCCGGCCCTGCCCCCAATAACAAGGGCCGCCGAGGGCTCCTACACCCCTCACAACCGAACGGGACGTGGACCGCGTCAGCCCTCTTCCTCCTGGGCATCCAGCCATTCCTTGGCTACCTGCCATAGATTGCGCTTGCCATCGAGTACCCAACGCGCAGGTCCCTGCACCGCGACGGGAGCCTCCTCCCAGCCTGCGAGTTCCCAGATACGAGTCACGAGTCCGCTGGCCGAGTACGCCACACCGTCGTAGGACCAGATGAGCGGCTTGATCCGATCGTTCTGCCAGCGGACCTGCGCTCGGCGTTCGTCCGCCTCGAGCCACTTACGCGTTGCTCTTGTTTCCGGAGCGTTGTACGGAACGTAAGTCAGCGGCGTCCCATCCGCGATGATCCCGGCGGTGACCAGAGTCGGAACGACGTTGGGGCGGCGACGACGGCGTTTCTGTTGAGCGGGCGGCTGGTAATTGTCCGGCAGTTGCGGCACCGCGGTCCCACCCCGCACGTCTTCCGGTACAACCCGGGACAGCTCCCGGCAGCGCGTCTCGTTGGTGAAGGTGCTCCCAAGGAACGAGGTGGTGCCGTAGGTCTCGTCCACTCGGTAGATCAGCCACGACAACACGGATTCAGTCAGCTTCGGGACGGATTCCAGCACCGAATCCAGCGGGTAGCCCGGCTCATCAATGTCTGCCAGGTCGAGCAGTTGGAAGACCAGATGGGTGATCAGCAGGTCTCCGCGCTGAGCCATGTCCTGGGCGCGTCCCTGGAGGCGCTTGCGTAGGGCATCGAGCGCCTTGCCGACCTCTCGCTGGATCTGGACGCATCGCCAGACCCGGAAGGCACTCGGAACCTCACCGAAGAGCCGCGAATACGCTCCTCCATTTCCCCGTTCCCAGAGCAGATCGGTGTCCCTCTTGGCCCGCACGGCAAGCTCAGGCGTACGCCGGGCGCAAGCGAGGGCTATGGCTGCATGTACCACCGAGCAGCCGGAATCCGGTGCCGGATCGGCTTCGCCGCGTTTGTACACGTACGTCTTGTCCAGAGTGAGGTCGAAGTCCTCCCGAATCAGGGCCTGAGATTCGTCCAGAGCGATGAAGTCTCTCCGAGAGACGTCGTTCTGGGTGTTCGTGGTCTCGGTGATCCTCAAGGCGTAGTCGACACGCTCGTCGCCCAGGGAAATCACGCGAACCATCACATCGGCGTCCTCGACAGTGTCCGGCGTCACCTGCATCGCCTTGTGGATGGAGGTGACGGTCTGAGCTCCGTTGACCACGCTGACATGGGTGAGCTGAAGTTCTACCGGATAGGCAGGGTGGCGCCTGTCCGGGTAGTACGGCTCAATCTTGTCGCACAGGATCGTGATGCCATTGTTGAAGTACCAGAAGTTCTCCGGCTCGTCCGTCAGAGTCTTCTCGATGCCGGAGTTGATACGGGTAAGCCCAAGCGCCTGGCGGATGTTCTGCGAGAAGAGACGGGCACCATGCTCCTCGTACCACCGGGCGATCTCCCTGGCCGCCACACTGCCCTGGTACGCGGGGAAGGGGATGTCACGGTGGATCCACTTCGGCATCTTCACCTTGACGTTCACGAGATCCGGAGTGCGGTCCTCACGCAGCTGCCGCAGCAGTTCCCCGGTCCCCATGAGCTGATAGCTCAGCATCGGCCCGTGGCCGTGATGATCGTCGACGGCGCGGTCGAGAATGTGCACGGTGTGCGAGCTGAGCGGGTCGTTCCCGACGACCGCGATGATCAGGTTGATCTTGAGGTTGGTGTCCCCCATGGCCGAAGCGAGAAGAGGGGCGAATGGCTGGAGCTTGGCGTTGAAGGCGTCGAACTGCCGCTGCTCCAACAACCGCAGTCCATCCACGAAGCCGCGAGCAGCATCCGTGTGGAATCCAGCCGTTCCCTTGTCGCTCCATTTGGCTTGGACTAGCCACACCTGAGCACCGTCCACTACGGCAACAGCGTCGATCCCATTGTCGTCACTGCCGTCGATCACGGCTTCAGCGCAGGCCTTGTGCTCCCAACCTGTGACCCGCCGGATCGCTGTGGCTGCCACGGCCCGGGACAGAAAGGCCTTTTCACGCTCGGCCTCGGAGTTTCGCTGCAGATCGCTTTCGTCGATCAGCCCTCTGTAGGCCTGGGTCAGCGCCGCCCGCATCTGATGCAACTCCAACGGCGTCGTCTTAACAGGCTTCTGCCCCGCCCCGCTCATCCCGCTCCCCGGTGACACTCGTTCAACCCTGATGTCCGCGCTGGTCAAGCCTAGCCCGGGCACCCAGGCACTCACCTGGGCAATGGCCGAGGAGGTGCGTAGCGGCTGACTCTGACGCTGCCTCACTTGTCAGACTGATCAGCACACGTTCAACAGTCTGTGGATCACGGACGGCAGCCGGAAGATCGTGACGCCTCGCGAAGCCAAGGGCCCCACCGCCCCCGAGGAGTCGGACCTCGTCGGACCTGAACCTTCGCGAGACCAGCGGCGTGGTGACAGGTCAGCGACTGCACGTTGCATCGGAACTCCACCACAACCGCCCTGACCTGCGGTTATGTGAGCGCATCCCAGCACCATCCCAGCACGGGATTCACTGCAACGCACAAAAAGATCCGGAAGCGCCGAGACTACGCATCACCGCCCACCCTGGATACAGGCCGACCGGCACTTCAGGCACTGTAATAGTTTCTGTACTAGACTTGTAGCCATGAAGTCACCCCGCCCCGGCGGCACGGAGAATATCTCCGTCTCGATGCCCTCGGAACTCCTCGGTGCTCTGCGCACACGTACTGGCAAGCGCGGCGTGTCCGCGTATGTGACGGCAGCGGTTCGGCATCAGCTCGCAATGGACGGCCTCGCCGAGATCGTGGCCGCCTACGAAGCCGAGCACGAGCCGCTGAGCGACGCCGAAGTCCAGGCCGCACAGAGCGAACTGTTCGGTGATGCACCGGCGCCCTACGCGTCGAACGACAGCGCCGCATGAAGGAGCCCGCGGCCAGGTCCCTGGTGCTCGACTCCCAGGCGCTGTCGCTGTTGTTGCGTAACGACCGCCAGATGATCACCCGGATCGAGGCCGCTCGGCGCGTGGGCGTGCCCGTCCTCGTGTCGGCCCTGACGGTGGTGGAGGCCGTCTACGGGAAGACGGACACCGCTCGGCTCCATTGGGTGCTCTCTCGCCTTCAGGTCCAGGACGTCACCCACGCCGACAGCCTCACCGCGGTACAGCTGCTCAGCGACGCCGGCGGCCTGCACGGTCACAAGTACGCCATCGACGCCCTCGTCGCCGCAATGGCGCTCCGTTCCCCGCCACCCGTCCTCGTGCTGACCTCGGACCGCGACGACTGGTCGAAACAGTGCGGCGACCGCGTACAGATCAAGGACGTCTGACCTCGGCGTCCACTCAGGTATCCACCTGCTGATCAACCGCTGCTTCGTAGAAGGCATCCGCGAGGGCGACGATGATCGCGTTGATGGCCGGCCCGTCGGTGAAGAAGTAGTCGGCCATCGTGTTGTGGGCGTCCTGGTTTTCTGCGACCGCCTCCGTGACGGCGGCTTGGAAGTCCTGCGACTCCAGGAACTGCTTCTTGGTGTTCACCTTGGTCTGCTGGACCAGGTTCGGGTCGGCGAGCAGCCGCTGCACGAGGCCCTGTACGAACTCCCTGATCTGGGAGACGGCGAACGTTTCGGCGCCGAAGAGGTCATTCATCTTGTCTATGACGACCTGGAGGGCGACGTACTTCGGGTCCTTCTTCTCACCTGTGCCAGCGGCGCTGATGCCCTTGAGCTGCCCGTCTCCGACCAGTGAGATGTCGACCGCGATCGCCTTGTTGTGCTTGACACCAACCAGCACCACGTCGGAGAGGTCCACGTCGGCTGCCCAAGCGGACTCGGCGATCACCTTCTCCAGCAGGCGCAGGAAGATCGAGAGCATCTCCATGTACGGATCGCCGTAGTCGACGATCTGGGACATGAAGTCGTAGAGCCGCACGTAGGTGGAGACGTCCTTGCGGAACAGGTCGAGTTCCTGGAGCTTGACCTTGTCTTCCTCCTCGATCGCCCTTGCGTAGCGGCGCCGGAAGTCGTGCTGCGCTGGGCTGATCGCCGCCGAGAGAGCGTTGTTGCCCTTCCGTGTCACCCACAGTTCGGCGACCTTGCGGACGTTGTCCTCGGTGTAGATCCCGGCCTGGGCGAGCTTGTTGGCCAGGTGGACGACGACGTACGGGTCGGTTTCGGTCTCCAGGGTCGCGTTCTTGAAGTACGGCTCGAAGGCCGTCTTGATGTCCTCGGGCTTGTTGGCGAAGTCGATGACGAACGTCTTGCGCTTCTGTTCCCCACCAGCGGTGCGGTGGGTGCGGTTGAGGCGCGAGAGTGTCTGTACGGCGGTGACGCCCGAGAGTTTCTTGTCGACGTACATCGCCGTCAGTAAGGGCTGGTCGAAGCCGGTCTGGAATTTGTTGGCGACCAGCATGATCTTGTATGTGTCGCCCTTGAACGCGGCCGCCAGATCAGCTCCGGCGCCCGGGTTCATGTTGGCTTCGGAGAACTCGTCGTCCTTCGACGGCTGCGGGCCCCAGTCGCTGTGCCAGGTCTCGTCTTCGTTCATCGTCACCCCGCCCGAAAAGGCGACCAGGGTGCGGTAGTTGTACGAGGCGTCCTCCGCTCGACGCTTGTCGATGTAAGCGTCTATCGCCAGCTTGTACTTCACCGCGGACTTGCGGGAGTCGGTCACCACCATGGCCTTCGCCTTGCCTTCGAGGAGGTAGGCGACGTTGGCGTGGAAGTGCTCGACGACGATCTGCACCTTCTGGCTGACGTTCGTCGGGTGGAGCTGAACCCACCTCATCAGCCCCTTGCGGGCGGCGGCCTCCTCGACCTCGCCGCCGTCACCGGCCTCGGCCTTGCCGGCGATCTGCAACGCGGTGTCGTAGGACTGGTAGCCCTTGAGGACGTCGAGGATGTATCCCTCCTCGATCGCCTGCTTCATCGAGTACCGGTGGAACTCACGCGGCTTGCCATCGGGGCCCTTGCGGCCGAACAGTTCGAGGGTCTTGTTCTTCGGCGTCGCAGTGAAGGCGAAGTAGGAGATGTTCTCCGATTCGGCCCGCTCGGTCATCTCCGAGGCCAGTACCGACTCCACATCGACATCTCCGCCCTCCTCGATCTCCTTGAGCTCCTCGGCCGTCAGTACCTGCTTCAGCTTCGAGGAGATCTGCCCTGACTGGGAGGAGTGCGCCTCATCGGCGATCACGGCGAACCGCTTGCCCTTGAGGCCGGCGTCGGTCCGGATCTCTTCCAGCGCATGCGGGAAGGTCTGCACCGTCACCGCGATGATGAGCTCGCCGTTTTTCAACGCCTGCGCCAGTAGACCCGACTTCGACTTCGCGCCGGCCTTGCGGACGTCCTCGGGGCTGATCGTCGCGACAATCTTCTTGTTGCCGTCGATCTGCCGGATCGCATCCTGCAGTTGGGAGTCGAGCACAGTACGGTCCACGACCACGATGACGGAGTCGAAGACCTTCTTATCGTCGGCATCATGCAGTCGGGCCAGCCCGTGGGCGGTCCATGCAATGGTGTTCGTCTTTCCCGACCCGGCCGAGTGCTCGATCAAGTACCGCTGCCCGACGCCCTCCTCCTTCACCGCGTCGACGATGCTCGTGACGGCCTCCCACTGGTGGAAGCGCGGGAAGAGCATGCTCGTACGCCGCACTGAGGTGCCGGTGGTGACGTCCCACTCCTCCCTGGTCTGCACGATCATCAGGCGCCCGATGACGTTCAGCCAAGCGTGCTTCTCCCAGACGCGTTTCCATAGGTAGGCCGTCGCCGACCCGTCGTCCGCTCCGGGAGGGTTGCCAGCACCGCTATCGAAGCCGATGTTGAACGGAAGGAAGTGGGTCTTGTCCCCTTCCAGCTTCGTGGTCATGGCCGCTAGGTCGTTGGAGACCGCGAAGTGCACCAGCGCACGGTGACCGAACGAAAGCAGCGGCTCCGGGCGCCCGTTCGTGAGCGGGTTGCGGTGTTGCTTGTACTGGTTGATCGCCTCGTCCAGCGACTGGGTGAAGTCGGTCTTCAGCTCCACCGTGGCCACCGGGATCCCGTTGACGAAGAACACCAGGTCGATGGTGCGCTGGTCGGCGGTCGAGAAGTTCACCTGCCGCACCACCCGCACCCGCATCGCCTCGTATTGCGACACGGTGGTCGCATTGAGCGAGGTCTCGGGGCGGAACTGCGCCGTCTTCAACCGGCCGCCGCCGATGTACTGCACGCCGTTGCGCAGAATATTCAGCGTCCCGCCACCGTGCTCCAGCGGCTTGTCCAGCGCCGCGGTCAGCACGTCGAGGAACTTCGCCTGTGACCCCGCTGCCTTCAGCGCCTTCTCGTACGCCCGCTTCTGCGTGTCCTTCAGCCACTCGAACAGATCCGACGGGAACAACGCCCGCTCACGGTCGTACTCGCCGCCGTCGTGGTCGTTCGCCGAGTACAGCCAGCCGCGGGCCTTGAGGTACTCGCAGATCTCCTTCTCGAAGACCGCCTCGTTATGGTCGGCCATCACGCCGCCTCTCGCACGTCGATCTCCCCCGTCACCGCAGCCGTGATCAACGCCGACCGACGCTCTTCGGACAGCTCGATGAACCGCTCGGCCTCGGCGATGAGCGTGTCAACCTTTGTGGTTTGCTCATCCAAATACGCAGCGATCCGCCGCTGCTCATGGATCTCCGGGAAAGGGATAGGAGTCCGAGCCAAGGTGCCGAGGTTCAGTCGGCGGAACGTCGCACCCGTGATCTGGTAGTCCCAATACTCAGCCGTCTGCCGTGACAGCAGCACCCACACCATAAACCTCGTGGCGACCAAGTCCGGCCGCAGCGCAACTCGAACCGTATCTTGCGTCAGATTCGCACCAGCCAAGTCCTGTGACACGACTGCCACCTTCCCGTACGCAGGGCCAATCGAAACGACGACGTCACCCTCTTTGAGGACCGACCGCTTATACGCGCTTGCGATCTCAGGTGCAGTAGTTCGCAAAGTATCCCTATCCGGGGATACGCCTTCGCCTTGGATGTCCGACGGTCCGATGTAGACGACCCCACCGTCGACCGGCTCACCGCACTGCAGAATGCCATAGGTCATTGGCCGATCATGATCGACCAGTCGGCGCACCTGGGTCTGCTCGTAACCGTCCAGCGCCTCAGCAACCGTCGCCACGCGGCGCTCACGGAGCATCTCGATCAGTCGCTTCTGCTCCTCGATGAGCATGTCGATGTAATACGTCTCACGGTCGAGGTAGTCAGCGATGGCGCCCTGTGTTTCTGGATCCGGAAGATCGATCCGAAGCTCCAGGAAGTCACCCTGGCTGATGTTCTGCATTGATGAACTCGTTCCGACGCATACAGCCTCCACCTGGGTTCGGTAGGCTGGCGTCTTCGTCCACCAATCGATGAACCGCGGATCAGCCCCACGAAAGGTCACCGCCCACAATCTGTCTGGCAGATAGAGGTCCGGGCAGTTCTGTAGCACCGCGGCAGCAACGCCCAAGTGCTGCTTTGTGTTCATCCTGCTCACAATTAGCGAGCCAGCCCGCACTGGACACGAGACCCGATCCACGTCGTAGCTTTCAACCTGCTTGTTCTCTGCCGGCCTGAAGACTCCGCCGTAAACTGCGCTTGTTTTAAGCACACCTAGCTCACCACCCTGGGCTGGCCAGGGTGCACCGTTCACGCTGGTCCCACTCTGAACAGAGCTGACGATTCGCTTGAGTGCAATGTTTCGCCAGTTCGCCCGACTCATTTCTCAACCTCACGCAGCAATTCCATAATCTTGCTGATCTGCTTCTCCAGATCAGCGTCGATCTCGGCAAGCGAGCGGGGTGAAGCGTGCTTGAAGAAATGGCGGGTGAAGGGGATCTCGTATCCGATCTTGATCTTGCCCCAGTCGATCCAGGCATCGGGTACATGTGGCTTCACTTCGGCGTCGAAGTACGCCTGGATGACCTCACGCTCCCCCGCTGCACCAGCCGTCGAGTCGCCATAGGAGAAGGGAACGTTTTCGGTGTCGCGCTTCTTCGCATCAGGCTTCGGGTTGCCCTTACGGTCGACGACGGGCCTACCGTCATCATCCAGCTGCGGGCGTTCGACGGTAACGGTCCAGTAGCCGAACTCGTCGTTGCGCAGCATCTTGGAAAGGTCAGGATCGGCCTCCCAGGAGTCGGCGTACAACTGCACGATCTTGGCGCGGTCATCGTCGCTGATCTCACGGTTCTTTGATCCGAGGCTCTTACGCATCTTGGTCCAGAACGATGCACCGTCAATGAGTTGGACCTTGCCGTGGCGGTCAGGATGCTTGGTGTTGTCTAGGATCCAGATGTAGGTGGCGATGCCGGTGTTGAAGAACATGTTGGTCGGCAACCCAACGATCGCCTCGACGAGGTCGTTCTCCAGCAGCCACCGGCGGATGTTGGAAGGACCGGATTCGGCGCCGCCGTTGAAGAGCGGAGAGCCGTTCATGACGATGCCGACGCGACCGCCGCCATCCTCGGGTGCACGCATCTTGTGGGCCAGATGGAGCAGGAAGAGCATCTGCCCGTCCGAGATCGCCGGGAGGCCCGGCGCGAAACGACCGTAGGGGCCAGCAGAGTCTCGTTCCTCCTTGACAGCCTTGGCGTACTGCTTCCAGTCCACCCCGTAGGGAGGGTTGGACATGCAGAAGTCGAACTGGCGGCCCTTGAAAGCGTCGTCAGTAAGCGTGTTACCGAAGGCGATGTTGGTCGCGTCGTGGCCCTTGGCGAGTAGGTCTGACTTACAGATGGCGTACGACTGGGGGTTGTACTCCTGGCCGTACAGGCTCAGCTTGGCCTCGGGGTTCTGGGCGAGAAGATGCTCCTCTGCAAGGGAGAGCATTCCGCCGGTGCCGGCGGTGGGGTCGTACAGCGACCGGATGATGCCGCCCTCTGTAAGGTCGACGTCCTTCTCCGCGAAGAGCAAATCGACCAGCAGCCGGATGGCATCACGCGGCGTGTAGTGGTCTCCGGAAGTCTCGTTCGCGGCCTCGTTGAACTTGCGGATGATGTACTCGAACGCATCCCCCATGTCTGCGTTGGACACCACGTCGGGATGCAGGTCGACGGCACCGAAGGACTTGACGATCTCGCGCAGGAGCCCGGCCTTCTCCAGAGCCAGGATCTCCTTCTTGAAGTCGAAGTACTCGAACACGTCCACGTCGGCGGAGAACCGGTCGATGTAGTCAGCGAGGTTGTCCGCCAGCCCGTCCGCATCGGCCAGCAGGTTCGCGAACTCGTAGTTGGAGGTGTTGTAAAACGTCCGCCCCGTGGCCTTCTTGACCTCGACCTTGAGCCGGTTCGGGTTCTCGTACCGCGCAGCCAGCTCTCGCACCATCGCGCGATCAGGCTCGAGGATGCAGTCGAGCCGCCTCAGGATCGTGAACGGAAGGATCACGGTCCCGTACTGGTTGGGGCGATAGGGGCCCCGAAGTTGGTCAGCGATAGACCAGATGAAGCTACCGAGCGCGCTCACAAGTTCCTCACGAGAATCGTCTAGCAGTGCCGATCACTTTGCCAGAGCCAGCAGCCACCGTCCCACGGTTCAGCCACTCTCCGGAGTGGGGCCCAGCACCGGCAGGGCATCCACGTCCCAGCACAATCCCAGCACCGTACGGATGACCAGGGATGACGACAGGTGACGAGGGATCAGCTATCCCAGCACGGGAAAAAACAAAGGGCCCGACTCCGAAGAGTCGGACCCCATCTGAGCTGCACGTTTGCCAGATCAGCGACGTGGTGTTATGTCAGCCGCTACAAATTGAAGCGAAACTCCACCACATCCCCGTCCTGCATCACATACTCCTTGCCCTCCATGCGCGCCTTGCCCGCCGCCCTGGCGTCCGCCACCGAGCCCGTTTCCACCAGGTCCTCGAAGGAGATGACCTCCGCCTTGATGAAGCCCTTCTGGAAGTCCGTGTGGATGACGCCCGCCGCCTCGGGGGCGGTCGCTCCCTGCTTGATCGTCCAGGCTCGGGATTCCTTCGGGCCCGCCGTCAGGTAGGTCTGCAGGCCCAGCGTGCGGAAGCCCACGTGGGCCAGGGTGGCCAGGCCCGGCTCCTCCTGGCCCACCGACTGGAGGAGTTCGAGGGCCTCGTCCTCGTCCAGCTCCGCGAGGTCCGACTCCAGCTTCGCGTTGAGGAAGATCGCCTCCGCGGGGGCGACCAGCGCGCGCTGGTCCGCCTTGAAGTCGTCGTCCGTCAGCTCGTCCTCGTCCACGTTGAAGACGTAGAGGAAGGGCTTGGTCGTCAGGAGGTGCAGGTCGTGCAGGGGCTCCTCGTTGCCCGAGCCCTGGACGATGCCCGCAGAGAAGAGCGTGTCGCCCTTCTCCAGGATCTCCTTGGCCGCCTCCACCGCCTTCACCTTCGGCGCGATGTCCTTCTTGATGCGCGACTCCTTCTGGAGGCGCGGCAGGACCTTCTCGATGGTCTGGAGGTCCGCGAGGATCAGCTCGGTGTTGATCGTCTCGATGTCGTCCTTGGGCGAGACCTTGCCGTCGACGTGCACGACGTTCTCGTCCTTGAAGGCGCGGATGACCTGGCAGATCGCGTCCGACTCGCGGATGTTCGCGAGGAACTTGTTGCCCAGGCCCTCGCCCTCGCTCGCGCCGCGCACGATGCCCGCGATGTCGACGAAGTCGACCGTCGCCGGCAGGACCTTCTGGGAGCTGAAGATTTCCGCCAGTTTCGTGAGGCGGGGGTCCGGGACGCCCACCACGCCGACGTTCGGCTCGATCGTGGCGAACGGGTAGTTGGCCGCCAGCACGTCGTTCTTGGTCAGGGCGTTGAACAGGGTCGACTTGCCGACATTGGGCAGACCGACGATTCCGATCGTGAGCGACACGTTGCGACTTCCCGTACGTGAGGGCAGTGGGTGGACGGCCCGGAGGGCCGGAGCGACCGTGGGGCGATCCCCCAGTCTACGGCGTGCCGTCGACGCCCCCGCCTGCCCCGTCGGGCTCGGGTGAGGGACCCGGCGACGGGGCGGAAGGGACCGGGGCGAGTGCCCTCGAACGGATGGCCAAGGTCGTATCAAAGGCGTGTCCCGCGACCGCTTCGGCGCGGTCTCCGTCCTAGGTTGGTCCAGTGGAGCAACCCAGGACGCGTCCCCCTCAGTCCGCCCCCAGGGCCCCCTCACCGGCGCGGCCGCGCCGGCCCGCCCGGCTGCCCCCACAGGGCCGGCCCGCCGCCGCGGGTGCGGCCTACCGTGCCGCGCCGCGTCCGCGCCGCCCCGCACCGCCGTTGGTACGGGCCGTGCGCCGCTCCCCGCTCTACCGCAGGGTGCGCCCGCTCTACCGCACGCTGCGGCGCATCCCGAACCCCCGCCTCACCGGGCTCGGCAGCGGACTCTTCTGCGCCGCGGTGATGTTCCTGTTCGCCTGTCTGCTGCGCCTGATCGCGGACGGTTCCGTCGTCGCGTACGGCGTGCTCTTCGTGCCCGTGGCCGCGCTCACCGCGCTCTGGGTGCGCCCGGCCGACCTGGTCAGCGCGCCCGTCGGCGTACCGATCGCCTTCGCGGCCGGGGTGCTGCCCATCGCCGGGGGCACGGGCGGCCTCGGCGGCCAGTTCATGGGGCTCGTCACGACGCTCGCCTTCTACGCCGGCTGGCTCTACGGCGGGACGCTCCTCGCCGGCCTCATCGTGACCGTCCGACGGATCAAGCTCATGACCCGGCGGCGCGAGGCCCGCCCCCCGCAACGCCCCGCCCCCGGGAAGCGCCTGCCCGTCTCGTGACGCCCCGTGCGGTGGGCCGTCTCGTGGTGTCCGGCTCGTGACGTGAGAGGGGGCGGCCCACCAGCTCGGGCCGCCCCCTCCGCCTTCCGCGTACCTCTACGTACAGCTACGTATCTCTACGCCTCCGCCGCCGCCATCGCCGCCCCCACGATCCCCGCGTTGTTCTGCAGCTGCGCCGGTACGATCTCCGCCTCGATGCCCTCGATCAGCGGCAGGAACTTGTGCGCCTTGCGGCTCACGCCGCCGCCGATGATGAACAGCTCCGGCGAGAACAGCATCTCCACGTGCGCCAGGTACTTCTGTACGCGGCGCGCCCAGTGCTCCCAGCTCAGGCCCTCGTCCTCACGGGCCTTGGAGGATGCCTTCTTCTCCGCGTCGTGGCCGCGCAGTTCGAGGTGGCCGAGTTCCGAGTTGGGGACCAGGCGGCCGCCCGTGAAGAGCGCGCTGCCGATGCCCGTGCCGAGGGTGAGCAGGATGACCGTGCCCTTGCGGTCGCGGCCCGCGCCGAAGTGCATCTCGGCGACGCCCGCCGCGTCCGCGTCGTTCAGGACCGTCACCGGGACTCCGCCGAGGCGCTCGGAGACCAGTCTGCGGATGTCCGTGCCGATCCAGCTCTTGTCCACGTTGGCCGCGGTCCGCGCGGTGCCGTCGGTGATCACTCCGGGGAAGGTCGCGCCGACGGCGCCCTTCCAGTCGAAGTGCTTCACCACCTCGCACACACCGTCGACCACCGCGTCCGGCGTCGCCGGATGCGGGGTCAGCACCTTGTGCCGCTCTTGCGTCAGGTCTCCACGGTCCAGGTCCACGGGAGCGCCCTTGATCCCTGATCCGCCGATGTCCACACCGAAGATCTGCATGGACCCCACCGTACGACCCGCGCGCGCTCAGCGCTGCGAGAGCTCCGCCGCCTCGGCACGCAGGTCCCTGCGCAGCTCCTTGGGCAGCGAGAAGGTGATGGACTCCTCGGCCGTCTTCACCGTCTCCACGTCGCCGTACCCCCGCTCGGCCAGCCACTCGATGACGCCGTCCACCAGGACGTCCGGCACGGAGGCGCCCGAGGTCAGGCCGACCGTGGTGACGCCCTCCAGCCAGGCCTCGTCGATCTCGTCGGCGCCGTCCACCAGGTACGAGGCGGCGGCGCCCGCGTCCAGGGCGACCTCGACCATGCGGATGGAGTTCGAGGAGTTCTTGGAGCCGACGACGATGACCAGCTCGGCGTCCTCGGCCAGCTTCTTCACCGCGGTCTGGCGGTTCTGCGTGGCGTAGCAGATGTCGTCGCTGGGCGGCGAGAGGAGGTTCGGGTACTTGCCCTTCAGGGCGTCGACCGTCTCCATCGTCTCGTCCACGGAGAGCGTGGTCTGGGAGAGCCAGACGACCTTGTCCGGGTCGCGCACCTCGACGTTCGCCACGTCCTCGGGGCCGTCCACCAGCGTGATGTGGTCGGGCGCCTCGCCGGACGTGCCGATGACCTCCTCGTGGCCCTCGTGGCCGATCAGGAGGATGTCGTAGTCCTCCTTGGCGAACCTGACCGCTTCCTTGTGCACCTTCGTGACCAGCGGGCACGTCGCGTCGATGGTCGCGAGCCCGCGCTCGGCGGCCTCCGCGTGGACGGTCGGGGCGACGCCGTGCGCCGAGAACATCACGATGGACCCCTCGGGGACCTCCGCCGTCTGGTCGACGAAGATCGCGCCCTTCTTCTCCAGGGTCTGCACCACGTATTTGTTGTGGACGATCTCGTGGCGTACGTAGATCGGGGCCCCGTACTGCTCCAGGGCCTTCTCGACGGCGATCACGGCACGGTCCACGCCCGCGCAGTAGCCACGGGGAGCGGCGAGCAGGACACGGCGGGAGCCAGGCGTAGCAGTCATGCCCACCATCGTACGGCCGCGTCCGGCGCGCGTCGGGCCCCGTCCAGCGCGTCAAAGATCGCGCGGTTGGGGAGACTGGAGGCTGCGTTGATCTACGGAGGCAGACGGAGGCACGATGTCCGGTCAGTCCGCAAGTACGGGAGCCCACACCCCGGGTGCCGAACCCGCCGGGGGCGCCGGGGGTGAGGGGCTGCGGCGCAGTCTCGGCTTCCGCGACCTCGTCGTCTACGGGCTGCTCTTCATCGCCCCCATGGCGCCGGTCGGCGTCTTCGGGACGCTCGACGCGAAGTCGCACGGCGCCGTCGCCCTGGTCTATCTGGTCGCCACGGTCGCGATGGCGTTCACCGCATTCAGCTACGCCCAGATGGTCCGCGTCGTTCCCCAGGCGGGGTCCGTCTTCGCCTACGCGCGCGCGGGGCTCGGCAAGGGGCCCGGTTTCATCGCCGGGTGGATGGCGATGCTGGACTACCTCCTCATCCCCGCGGTGGCGTACCTCTTCTCCGGGATCGCCATGAACTCCCTGGTGCCCTCGGTGTCGCGATGGGTGTGGACGGCCCTCGCGGTGCTCATCACGACCGCGCTGAACCTGTGGGGCGTGCGGGCGGCGGCGCGGGTCGGCTTCGCGGTGCTCGCCATGGAGGTCGTGGTCCTGTTGGTCTTCGTCGTGGCGGCGGTGGTCGTACTCGTACGGGACGGGGCACAGCGCGACTGGCTGTCGCCGTTGACGGGGGACGGCTCGCAGGGCGCGTTCGCGCTGTCGGCGGTGGTGGGCGCGGTGTCGATCGCCGTCCTGTCCTATCTGGGCTTCGACGCGATCGCCGCGTTCGCGGAGGAGGTGACGGGCGGGTCGGCGAAGGTCGCGCGGGCGGTGCTGTTCTGTCTGGCGCTCGCGGGCGTGCTGTT
Source organism: Streptomyces sp. NPDC005863 (assembly GCF_042871345.1). NCBI lineage: Bacteria > Bacillati > Actinomycetota > Actinomycetes > Kitasatosporales > Streptomycetaceae > Streptomyces > Streptomyces sp. NPDC005863. The sequence goes on from NZ_JBIAII010000001.1 coordinate 848,549, forward strand.
CGTCGCCCAGACGTATCTGGTGGCGCTCCTGGAGCCGATGTCGTCGGCGGAGCTCGCGGCGGATCCGGGCAAGCAGGGGACGGCGTTCTACGACGCGGTGGACTCGGCGGCGGGGACGTGGCTGCACGACCTGGTGGCGGCGAGCAAGGCGATCGGTGCGGCGTTCGCTGCGCTGGCGGGGCAGGCGGCGGCGGGACGATTGCTCTTCGCGATGGCACGTGATCGGCGGCTGCCGAAGGCTCTGTCACGGACGGACTCCGGTACGCCGCGGGTCGCGCTGCTGTGTGCGGCGGTCGTGACGATGGTGGCGGCGGTGTGGGCGGCTCGGCGGGACGACGGGATGGACCACCTCGTGTCGGTGGTCGACATCGGTGCGCTCACGGCCTTCCTGCTGTTGCACGCGAGCGTGGTGGGGTGGTTCGCCGTGCGGCACCGGGAGGACGGGTTCAGCTGGTGGCGCCACGTCCTGATCCCCGCGCTCGGCGCGGCGATCGTGGTGGCGGTCATCTGGGAGGCCTCGGGCACGGCGCAGGTGGTGGGGGCGGTCTGGTTGGGGGCGGGGTTGGTGGTTTTGGGTGTTCAGGGGGTGGGGGGTGGGAGTGAGGGGCGGCGGTGAGGGGTTGGGGGTGCTGTCTTGTGCGGGTCCCTTGCAGGGGGCTTGGGCGTTCACTGTCGTCCGCGGCCCGGCGGGTTGATTTGCGCAGTTCCCCGCGCCCCTGAGTAGGCCGGGCGTTCGTTGTTGTCCGCGGGCCGGTGGGGTGTTTGCGCAGTTCCCCGCGCCCCTGAATGGGCCGGGCGTTCGCTGTTGTCCGCGGCGCCGTGGGGTGATTTGCGCAGTTCCCCGCGCCCCTGAGTAGGCCGGGCGTTCGTCGTTGTCCGCGGCCCCGTGGGTTGATTGCGCAGTTCCCCGCGCCCCTGAGTAGGCCGGGCGTTCGTCGTTGTCCGCGACCCGGTGGGGTGTTTGCGCAGTTCCCCGCACCCCTGAGTAGGCCGGGCGTTCGTCGTTGTCCGCGACCCGGTGGGGTGTTTGCGTAGTTCCCCGCACCCCTGAATGGGCGCGTGGCGGGTGGCGTGCGCACCCGGTTGCCTCAGGGGCGCGGGGAACTGCGCGACCAGCCACCGTCGGGGCGCGGAAGACAACGCACATCCGCCCCCTACCCCCAGGGGCGCGGGGAACTGCGCGACCAGCCCCCACCGGGGCGCGGAAGACAACGATCAACGCCCAAGCCCCCTGCAAGGAACTGCACACGGACCCGCCACCGCACCGGGGCGATGTCACCGTTCACGACTACCCTCTCCGCATGGCTCTCAACACCTCCGCGGACGCCCCCCTCCCCGTGGGGGAGGTGTCGCGGCTCATCGGTGGATGGATCGATCGGCTCGGCGCGATCTGGGTCGAGGGGCAGATCACGCAGCTGTCCCGCAGGCCCGGCGCCGGCGTCGTCTTCATGACGCTGCGCGACCCCTCGCACGACATCTCCGTGAGCGTCACCTGTTATCGCCAGGTCTTCGACGCCGTGGCGGACGTCGTCTCCGAGGGCGCCCGTGTCGTCGTACGGGCCAAGCCCGAGTGGTACGAACGGCGCGGCCAGCTGTCGTTGCGGGCCGCCGAGATAAAGCCGGTCGGCGTCGGCGAGCTGCTCGCGCGGATCGAGCAGCTGAAGAAGAGCCTCGCCGCGGAGGGGCTCTTCTCGCCCGAGCGCAAGAAGACCCTGCCGTTCCTGCCGCAGCTCATCGGACTCGTCACCGGCCGCGCCTCCGCCGCCGAGCGCGACGTCCTGGAGAACGCCCGGCACCGCTGGCCGGCCGTCCGCTTCGAGGTGCGCAACGTCCCCGTCCAGGGCGTGCACGCCGTGCCGCAGGTCGTCCAGGCCGTGAAGGACCTCGACGCGCACGGCGAGGTCGACGTGATCATCGTGGCGCGCGGCGGCGGCAGCGTGGAGGACCTGCTGCCCTTCTCGGACGAGCAGCTCGTGCGGGCCGTCGCCTCCTGCCGTACGCCCGTCGTCTCCGCGATCGGGCACGAGCCGGACAACCCCCTGCTCGACCACGTGGCGGACCTGCGCGCCTCCACCCCCACCGACGCCGCCAAGAAGGTCGTGCCGGACGTCGGCGAGGAGTACGAGCGCGTGCAGTGGCTCCGCGACCGCGCCCGCCGCAGCATCGACGCCTTCCTGGAGCGGGAGACCCGCGGCCTGGCGCACGCCCTGGGCCGCCCCGCCATGGAACACCCGCACCGCATGGTCGAGGAGCGCGAGGAGCAGGTCGCCGCGCTCGTCGACCGCAGCCGCCGCACCCTCGGGCACCTGCTCGACCGGGCGGGATCGGAGCTGACGCACACCCACGCGCGCGTGGTGGCCCTCTCCCCCGCCGCGACCCTCCAGCGGGGGTACGCGGTGCTGCAGAAGCCGGACGGCACGGTGGTGCGGGCGCCGGCGGAGGTGGCCGCCGACGAGGAGCTGCGGGCCCGCGTCGCCGAGGGCGACTTCACCGTACGAGCGGTGGGGGCGGCCCAGCCGACGGCGGAGGCCGTGCGACCGGGAACCGCACAGCCGGGTGCCGCACGACCAGGAACCGTACAAAACTCTGACAACGGCGAGAATTAGGGTGGGCGCATGACCAGCAAGACGGATGAGGCCGCGGTCTCCACGGACGCGCTCGGCTACGAGCAGGCGCGCGACGAGCTCATCGAGGTCGTACGCCGCCTGGAGACCGGCGGGACGACCCTGGAGGAGTCGCTCGCGCTCTGGGAGCGCGGCGAGGAGCTCGCGAAGATCTGCCGCCGCTGGCTGGACGGCGCGCGGGCCCGGCTCGACGCGGCCCTCGCCGGCCCGGACACGGCCGGCGACGACCCGGACGTCTGAGGCCCCGGGGGCGAGACCGGGGCGCGCCGCCGCGGAACCGCTCCCCTCCGCGGGCTGTGAACCGGATCACGCAGGTCCAGTTTTGATTGAAAGTTGAACAGTAGAGACGTACTGTCGTAGTCGCGAGCCCGGTGACGGGTTCGGTCGACACCCCCGTACGTTCAAGAAGGTTGATCCATGTCTCTCGTACTTGACCCCGCCGCCCAGGACCTGCTCTTCCGCGAGGCCCGCACCGCGAACACCTTCACCGACGAGCCGGTCACCGAGGAGCAGGTCCAGGCGATCTACGACCTGGTCAAGTACGGCCCGACCGCCTTCAACCAGTCGCCGCTGCGCGTCACGCTGGTCCGCTCCCCCGAGGCCCGCGAGCGCCTGGTCCAGCACATGGCCGAGGGCAACCGCCCCAAGACGTCGGCCGCGCCGCTCGTCGCGATCCTCTCCGCGGACAACGAGTTCCACGAGGAGCTCCCGGCCCTGTTCCCGCACTTCCCGCAGGCCAAGGACGCCTTCTTCTCGGAGCGCCCGGTCCGCGAGCAGGCCGCGCTGGTGAACGCCACGCTGCAGGCCGCCTACTTCATCGTCGGCGTCCGCGCCGCCGGTCTGGCCGCGGGCCCGATGACGGGCTTCGACTTCGCGGGCGTCCAGAAGGAGTTCCTGGACGACGACCACACCCCGCTGATGGTCGTCAACATCGGCAAGCCGGGCGAGGACGCCTGGTTCCCGCGCTCCCCGCGCCTGGCCTACGACGACGTCATCACCACGGTCTGACACGGCACGCGAAGGGCCCCCGGCACACCGCCGGGGGCCCTTCGTGCGTCTGCTCCATGCGTCTGCGGCGTCCGCGGCCTCCGCGGCCGGCGCGTTCAGGACATCTTCAGCGACTCGGCCATCTTCGCCAGCTGCTTCGGGGAGGCCGTGCCGGTGACCACCGTCGTCGCACCCTTCTCGCTCATCACCAGGGCGTCGTACTTCGCGCCCTCGTACCGGTGCCAGGTGCGGCCCTTGATGTCCTCGACGGCATCGGTCTTCTTGGCGTCGTGCGTGACCCGCTTGATGTACGCCGCCGGCTTGGCGGTGGACTGCTCGATGGCCACGTACTCGTCGTGCGGGTCGAGGAAGCCCAGGTGCCAGGAGTCGTTCTCCTCGCCCTTGAACCGCACCGACGTCGGCGTCCACTTCTCCGACAGGCCCTCGGGGGCCGCCACCGGGTACTTCGCGGCCCGCTGGGCCGTCAGGAGCTCCACGCGGTAGTCGACCCGCTTGGCGGGGTTCTTGGACTCGTCATGCGGGACGAAGATGTAGATCACGCCCGCTGCGAGGGCGATCACCACCAACGACCACAGCATGTTCTTGACGGTCTGGGTGCCTTGTCTTCCTGCCACGACCCCATGGTCTCAGGCTCCGGACGCGCTCCCGCCCCCGGTGTCCGGGTCGCGGCCCGCGGAGCCGTCCGGTCCGCTCATGCGTGGGGTCCTCTGCTCATTTTGTCGGCCTGCGGATAGAGTCATCAGCGACCCTCATCCGGTTCGCCCTCCCGTCTCCGACCGCCGCCCTTCCCAGGACGCCCTACGGGCGCGCCGTTTTTTAACGCATCAGCAGAAAGGTGCGCTCCGATGACCGAGCATCATCTCCCGTCCGAGCTCGAGGTCTCCCCCGAGGCCCCCGACCGCAACCTCGCCCTGGAGCTCGTCCGGGTCACCGAGGCCGCCGCGATGGCCGCGGGCCGCTGGGTCGGCCGCGGCGACAAGAACGGCGCGGACGGCGCCGCCGTGCGCGCCATGCGCACCCTCGTCTCCACCGTCTCGATGAACGGCGTCGTCGTCATCGGCGAGGGCGAGAAGGACGAGGCCCCGATGCTCTTCAACGGAGAGCGCATCGGCGACGGCACCGGCGCCGAGGTCGACATCGCCGTCGACCCCATCGACGGCACCACCCTCACCGCCAAGGGCCAGCCCAACGCCATCGCCGTCCTGGCCGCCGCCGACCGCGGCGCCATGTTCGACCCCTCCGCCGTCTTCTACATGGACAAGCTCGTCACGGGCCCCGAAGCCGCCGACTACGTCGACATCAACGCACCCGCCTCCGTCAACATCCGCCGCGTCGCCAAGGCCAAGAACTCCTCGCCCGAGGACGTCACGGTCATGATCCTGGACCGCCCCCGCCACGAGGGCATCGTCAAGGAGATCCGCGAGACCGGCGCCCGGATCAAGTTCATCTCCGACGGCGACGTCGCAGGCTCGGTCATGGCCGTGCGTGAGGGCACCGGCGTCGACCTGCTCATGGGCATCGGCGGCACCCCCGAGGGCATCATCTCGGCCTGCGCGATCAAGTGCCTGGGCGGCACCATCCAGGGCAAGCTGTGGCCGAAGGACGACGCGGAGCGCCGGCGCGCCATCGACGCCGGCCACGACCTGGACCGCACGCTCTCCACCGACGACCTGGTCAAGGGCGACAACGTCTTCTTCGTCGCCACCGGCATCACCGACGGCGAGCTGCTCCAGGGCGTGCGCTACCGGGCGGCGAACGCCTCGACCTCGTCCCTGGTGATGCGCTCCAAGTCGGGCACGATCCGCAAGATCGACTCCGACCACCGGCTGTCGAAGCTGCGCGCCTACAGCGCCGTCGACTTCGACCGCGCCAAGTAGGGCCATACGCATGCCGAAGGGGGCGTCCCGTGCGGGGGACGCCCCCTTCGGCGTGTGTCCGCCAGCCAGGTCCTACCCCGCGGCCGCTATGCCCGTGGCGTGCGTCGTCTTCTTCAGCTCCAGGTCGCGCCGGCGACGGCGGGCCAGGACCACCCGGCGCTCGGCGGCGGTGAGGCCGCCCCACACGCCGTACGGCTCGGGCTGCAGGAGGGCGTGCTCGCGGCACTCGACCATCACGGGGCAGCGGGCGCAGACGCGCTTGGCGGCCTCCTCGCGGGAGAGCCGTGCCGCCGTGGGCTCCTTGGAGGGGGCGAAGAACAGGCCGGCCTCGTCACGACGGCACACCGCCTCGGTGTGCCACGGGGCGTCGTCGTCCCGATCTCGCGCCGGCGCCCCTCCCCAAGCGCTCGACTGCGCTCGTGCAGGGGACGCCCCACCGCCCGGAACTGCGGCGACCTGCAGAGACTGATGCGACGGTTGCAGCACTGGTCTACTCCTGACGACGGCTTCGCGAGCGAGAGACGATGCTGCAAGCTCTACCCGCTGTGTGCGCGCCTATGCACTGAGTTCCGATGTACGGACGTGTGGCCTCCTCATGGCGGCCGTGCGCGTCGTCATCGGCGTCGTCGTCAGCGACCCAGATGCTTGCGCAGCTGCCGGTGCAGATCGTGGACGAGCTTGCCCCGCTTGGGCCGCGCCTCGATGCTGCCCAGGATCGCGAAACCGTCCACGTACACCACGGGGGCGTCCTGGTCGGGCGAGTCGAGCGTGTCCACCTCGAAGCTGCCGAGGACGCCTCCGCCGCTGCCGCGCAGCGACACGTTCTCCGGGACGCGGATGTCGACCGAGCCGAAGACCGAGATGGCCTTGATGACCACCTGCCGCTGCTCGAAGATCGCCTCGCTCAGGTCGATCTCGACGCTGCCGAACACCGCGTACGCATGCGTGCGGCGGCCCACCCGCCAGCGACCACGCCGCGCCGAGCTGCTGAGCACCGCGACGAGGTTCTCGTCGGCGAACGGCGGGACGACACCCGGCGACGGCCGGGCGGGCGCCGGCTCGGGAGCGTGGCCCCGCGCGGTGTGCGCCGCGTCGTGGGCCGCGGGCAGGTCGTGGACCAGCGGCTCCAGGTCGGCCATCGTCTTGGCGCGGTAGACCCCGTCGATCCGCTCCGCGTGCTCCTCCGCGGTCAGCCGGCCCTCGGCCAGCGCCTCGCGCAGGATGTCCGCCGTACGGTCCCGGTCGGTGTCGGAGGCGCGGAGCGCCGGGGGCTGCTTTTCGAGGTCCACGGAAGCAGCGTACCCAGACGCGATAGATCGCGACCAGCCCCTGTATCGCGACGATCGGCGGCCGGGTCCCGTCGCCGGGGCGCCGTGACCGCCCGCACTGAGCCTTACCTCACAGGATCGGGCCGTCGGCGTCGTTCTACGCTGGATGGCGCGTCGCCAATGGAGGCCGCGCCGCTGTCTGCCGAGTGAGGAATGGCCGTAATGCCAGAGTTTGAGTACTCCGATCTGCTCCCCCTGGGAGAGGACACCACCCCGTACCGGCTGGTGACCGCCGAGGGTGTCGCCACCTTCGAGGCCGACGGGCGGACGTTCCTCAAGGTCGACCCGGAGGCGCTGCGCACGCTGGCCGCCGAGGCGATCCACGACATCCAGCACTATCTGCGCCCGGCCCACCTGGCCCAGCTGCGCCGCATCGTCGACGACCCCGAGGCCTCCGGCAACGACAAGTTCGTGGCGCTCGACCTGCTCAAGAACGCCAACATCGCGGCGGCCGGCGTGCTGCCCATGTGCCAGGACACCGGCACCGCGATCGTCATGGGCAAGCGCGGCCAGAACGTCCTCACCGAAGGTGAGGACGAGAAGGCGCTCTCCAAGGGCATCTTCGACGCGTACACGAAGCTGAACCTGCGCTACTCGCAGATGGCCCCGCTGAACATGTGGGAGGAGAAGAACACCGGCTCCAACCTCCCCGCCCAGATCGAGCTGTACGCGACCGACGGCGGCGCCTACAAGTTCCTCTTCATGGCCAAGGGCGGCGGCTCGGCCAACAAGTCGTTCCTCTACCAGGAGACGAAGGCGGTCCTGAACGAGGCCTCCATGATGAAGTTCCTGGAGGAGAAGATCCGTTCGCTGGGCACGGCCGCGTGCCCGCCGTACCACCTGGCGATCGTCGTGGGCGGCACGTCCGCCGAGTTCGCCCTGAAGACCGCCAAGTACGCCTCCGCGCACTACCTGGACGAGCTGCCCGCCGAGGGCTCGCCGACCGGCCACGGCTTCCGGGACAAGGAGCTGGAGGAGAAGGTCTTCGAGCTGACCCAGAAGATCGGCATCGGCGCGCAGTTCGGCGGCAAGTACTTCTGCCACGACGTGCGCGTGGTGCGCCTGCCCCGGCACGGCGCCTCGCTGCCCGTCGCCATCGCCGTCTCCTGCTCGGCCGACCGCCAGGCCACCGCGAAGATCACCGCCGAGGGCGTCTTCCTGGAGCAGCTGGAGACGGACCCGGCGCGCTTCCTGCCGGACACCGAGGACTCCCACCTGGACGAGTCCGCTGACGTCGTCAAGATCGACCTCAACCAGCCGATGGACGCCATCCTCGCCGAGCTCACCAAGCACCCGGTGAAGACCCGTCTCTCCCTCACCGGCCCCCTCGTCGTGGCCCGCGACATCTCGCACGCCAAGATCAAGGAGCGGCTCGACGCGGGCGAGGAGATGCCGCAGTACCTGAAGGACCACCCGGTGTACTACGCGGGCCCCGCGAAGACCCCCGAGGGCTACGCGTCCGGTTCCTTCGGGCCCACCACCGCCGGCCGCATGGACTCCTACGTGGAGCAGTTCCAGGCGGCGGGCGGCTCCAAGGTGATGCTGGCCAAGGGCAACCGCTCCCAGCAGGTCACCGACGCGTGCGACGCGCACGGCGGCTTCTACCTCGGCTCGATCGGCGGCCCGGCCGCGCGGCTCGCCCAGGACTGCATCAAGAAGGTCGAGGTCGTCGAGTACGAGGAGCTCGGCATGGAGGCGGTCTGGAAGATCGAGGTCGAGGACTTCCCGGCCTTCATCGTCGTCGACGACAAGGGCAACGACTTCTTCCAGAACCCGGCCCCCGAGCCGACGTTCACGCACATTCCGGTACGGGGCCCGGGTCTGGCGTAGTACGGAGGTACGGGTGCGCCCTGTCAGGGGCGCGGTGAACTGCGCGACCAGCCAGGGCGCACCCGCACACTCGACGAACCCTCAGGCGAACCGCTGATTCGCGGCCCCCGAACACTTCTGCAGCCGCACCGGCTCCTTCGGCCCCGCAAGGGTGAGACAGAGCCCCTCCGCGGCAGCGGGCCGTACCGTCCCGGACGCACGTACGAACTTCTGGTTCGTACCGCCGTGGCAGTCCCAGAGGGTGACGGCGGCGCCCTCCTTGTAGGCGCCGTCGGGCACGTCGAGGCAGCGGTCCTGGGTCAGCCCGGTGTGCAGCGACTGCTGCCCGCCGGACGCGCCGTCGTACCACCAGGTCTGGTTGCGGTTGCCGGTGCAGTCCCAGCCCTGGACCTTGGTGCCGTTGCGGCTCTTGGAGGCGTCGACGTCGACGCAGGTGCCGGTGGCCTCGTTCTTCAGCGGCTCGTACGCGTCGTCCCAGGCGCCCTCGTACAGCCGCGGGCTGCCCGTGCTCGCCGGGTCCGCGCAACTGCCCTCGCGCTTGGCGGAGTTGTAGATCTGCGTGAGGCAGGACGCGAAGGCGGCGTGGCCGCGGGCGTTGGGGTGGAAGGACTGGCGCACCGAGTTGGAGTCCGGCGGGAACGGGTTGGACAGGTCGACGTAGAGGCCGCGCGCCCAGGTGTTCTCCGTGCAGACCTCGTGGCCGTGGAAGAGCCGGGAGTTGTCGAGGTAGACCGCGCCCGCGTTCCTGGCCGCCTTGCGCATGCCGGTCTCGAAGGCGGGCACCGCGACGTTGCGGCCCCACTCGGTGTCGGAGTCGTAGCCGAGGCCGCCGCAGACCAGCTTGCCGGGGAACTCGGGGTTGTCGCGGAAGTCCGGGCCGATCGGACTCGGGTAGCCCATGGCGACGAGCTTGTAGTCGCCGTCCTGGTAACCGGCGTCCTTCATGACGGTCTTCAGGTCGCGGATGGACTGCTCGACCTTGGGCACGAGGGCGTCCACGCGCGCCTGCCAGCCGTCGTTGTACTTGCCCGCGCAGGCGCCCTGGCTGAGCAGGAAGCGGGTGACGCAGTCCGTCATGACCGGGGCGAACTGGAGGTCGTCGTTGGCGCCGATGACGAGCAGGATCGTCTTGATCTTCGTGTTGCGCGCCTTGATCGCCAGGTTGTCGCTCTGCACCAGCTCGTCGGCGTACTGCTTCTGGCCGCCGATCCGGATGTTCACGGTCTGCGCCCCCGAGCAGGCGACGTTGTACGTCACGTCGGCCGGGATGCCGGTGCGGTGGATCGCGGCGTCCGGCGATCGGTGGCACCAGTTGTCGGGGCCGTCCGTGCCGGGTTCGTACGTCCCGACGCCCTCGCCGGAGATCTCGCTGTCGCCGAGCGAGATCAGGCCGGTCTTGCGCTCGGCCATCGGGCGCTCGGCCGGGCCGCCGTACAGCTTCGTCGCCTCCTGCGCCCGGATCTTCTCCAGCTCGGGCGGCAGGGGCGTGGCGGCGGTCGCCCTCGCCCCGTCGCCGTCGGCCGCCTGGGCGGGTACGGCCGCGGCCGTACCGAGCACGACGGTCATCGCGGCCGCCGCCGCGAACGAACATCGCAGGCGGCTCCGGCCGCTGCCTCGTCCACTGCGCCTGATGCGCTTCATTGCGCCTCCCCGGTGTGGTGTTACCCAGGGTTTTTACTGGTGGGTAGCAGGCTTGGGAATACCTGGAACAAGACAAGTGCTCAACTTTTTACGGGGTTTGAACGGAGAGGTAGGTTCAGGGCATGACCAGTGACGCCAGCGACGACCGCACCGGCGCGTACCGGATCGAGCACGACTCCATGGGCGAGGTGAAGGTCCCCGCGCACGCCAAGTGGCGGGCCCAGACCCAGCGCGCGGTGGAGAACTTCCCCGTCTCCGGGCAGGTGCTCGAACGCGCCCACATCGCCGCCCTGGCCCGGATCAAGGCGGCCGCCGCCCAGGTCAACGCCGAGCTGGGCGTGGTCGACAAGGACGTCGCCGAGGCCATCGCCGCCGCGGCCGCCGAGGTCGTCGACGGCCGCTGGGACGACCACTTCCCGGTCGACGTCTTCCAGACCGGCTCCGGCACCTCGTCCAACATGAACACCAACGAGGTCCTCGCCACGCTCGCGACGGAACGCCTCGGCCGCGACGTCCACCCCAACGACCACGTCAACGCCTCGCAGTCGTCCAACGACGTCTTCCCCTCCTCGATCCACATCGCGGCGACGGCCGCCGTCACCGGCGATCTGATCCCCGCCCTGGAGCACCTCGCCGCCGCCCTCGAGCGCAAGGCCGAGGAGTTCGCGGACGTCGTGAAGTCCGGTCGTACGCACCTGATGGACGCGACGCCTGTGACGCTCGGCCAGGAGTTCGGCGGGTACGCGGCGCAGGTGCGGTACGGCGTCGAGCGGCTGCGCGCCTCGCTGCCCCGCCTCGCCGAACTGCCGCTGGGCGGCACCGCGGTGGGCACCGGCATCAACACTCCGCCCGGTTTCGCCGCCGCCGTCATCGCCGAGGTCGCGCGGGCCACCGGCCTTCCGCTCACCGAGGCCCGCGACCACTTCGAGGCGCAGGGCGCCCGGGACGGCATCGTCGAGACCAGCGGCCAGCTGCGGACCGTCGGCGTCGGCCTGACGAAGATCGCCAACGATCTGCGGTGGATGGCGTCGGGCCCGCGCACGGGGCTCGCCGAGATCAACCTTCCCGACCTCCAGCCCGGTTCGTCGATCATGCCCGGCAAGGTCAACCCGGTGATCCCGGAGGCCGCGCTGATGGTCGCCGCGCAGGTCACCGGGAACGACGCGACGGTCGCGGCGGCGGGGGCCGCCGGCAACTTCGAGCTGAACGTCATGCTGCCGGTCATCGCCAAGAACGTCCTGGAGTCGATCCGGCTGCTCGCCAACGTCTCCCGGCTGCTCGCCGACCGGACGGTCGACGGGATCACCGCGAACCGCGAGCGCGCGCGAGAGTACGCCGAGTCGTCGCCGTCGGTCGTGACGCCGCTCAACAAGTACATCGGGTACGAGGAGGCGGCGAAGGTCGCCAAGAAGTCCCTCGCCGAACGGAAGACCATCCGTGAGGTGGTCCTGGAGTCCGGGTATGTCGAGCGGGGCGACCTCACGCTGGAGCAGTTGGACGAGGCGTTGGATGTGCTGGGTATGACGCGGGCCTGACCGGGGTCTTCCCCTGGACCACGTCGCTGCGCGCGGCACCGTCCGGTGGGGGTGTGCCGTGTCTTCGGCTCAGGTCGGACGTCGCTGCGCCCGGCACCGGGGGCTGTGCCCACCCGTGCCGCCCTGCGGCACGCCTGCCCACAGCGGAGGGGCGGTCCCTCGGCGTGTTCGCCGCACGCCTGCCCACAGCGGAGGGGCGGTCCCTCGGCGTGTTCGCGGCACGCCTGCCCACAGCGGGGGGCTTGGGGGGCGTCTAGTATCTGTCCATGACAGACCTCGACGGGAAGACGGCGGCCGGTGGCGGGGCGGTGCGGTGGGCGCCCGGGGACCACATCCTGTGGCGGTACCGGGAGAACTCCGGGCCCCGCGTGCACATCTGTCGCCCCGTCACCGTCGTACGGGACACCGACGAACTGCTCGCCGTGTGGATGGCGCCCGGCACCGAGTGCGTGAAACCGGTCATCGCCGACGGGACGCCGCTGCACCGCGAGCCGCTCGCCACCCGCTACACCAAGCCGCGCGCCGTCCGCACCGGCCGCTGGTCCGGCACCGGCGTCCTCAAGCTCGCGCGGCCCCGCGACCCCTGGTCGGTCTGGCTCTTCTGGGACCCGGGCTGGCGGTTCAAGAACTGGTACGTGAACCTGGAGGAGCCGCGCACCCGGTGGGCCGGCGGCGTCGACTCCGAGGACCACTTTCTGGACATCTCCGTGCGCCCGGACCGCAGCTGGCGCTGGCACGACGAGGACGAGTTCGAGCAGGCCCTCCGGGTGGGTCTGATGGGCGCCGACAAGGCCGCCGACGTACGCGCCGCCGGGCAGGCCGCACTTGACGTGATCGCGGCGTGGGGGGCGCCGTTTTCGGACAACTGGCAGCACTGGCGCCCCGATCCGTCCTGGGTCGTACCCTCCCTTCCGGATGACTGGGACCGTACGCCCGCGCATGTGTCCTCATGAGACCCTTGATGCGCCCCCGTGGTTCAAACGTAGGATCGTCCTCCGCAAGGGCGCACAGCAGCAACTCCGTGCGTCCGCGCGGTGCCTGACAGGAAGTCATCGAGGGGCGGCAGAACGTGAGCGAGCACCGCAGAGGCCGGGCAACGGCCTGTGACACCATCGGGCAGCACGACGACGACGCCTTCCCGCACCCGGATCCGACCGCCCGCCGGCTGACCGGATCCGGCCGTACGGCGCTCGGCGCGGTTGGCTCGGCGGGCATGCTGGACCTGGCCGGAAAGAACGTCCCGGCAGCCGGGTTCCGGCGGTCCATGGCCGCGGCCGATCCGGATGACGCGGCGATTCCGTTCCTGGGACAGCCAATCCGGGTATCCGGTTACCTGGTGGACGAGAGCAGGGGAGGCCCCGACCCCGAACACCAGGTCTTTCCGCACTGCCGACGCGGCTGAGCAACGTGCAACGCTGGACGGCGCGCACGGCGCGCAGCCCCGGACGGACGGATTCAAAACGCGTGACGGAGCACCTCACCCCCCACGAGGGTCGCAAGGCACCAGCTGCCCGGCCGACCGCCCCCGCGGATCCCCGCGGGGCGCTGCTGCGTTCCCCCGAACCGCGGGAGGGCACCGGCGCGGGCGCCGGGTCGACGGCACCGACGGCCGCGCGGACACCCGCCGCCGCGCAGCCACCCCATCCGCAGACGCCCGCACCCCAGACCCCCAACCCGCAGACGCCCGCACCGCAGACACCCACCGCACAGGCATCCGCCGCCCGCACCCCGGCCGGCGACACGCGTTCGGAGGCGCCCGTGCCGTCCGGCGAGCACTCCCAGTCCCCGGCCGCCGAGCCCGACCCGCACCGGCCGCGCCCCGCGCCCGACAGCGGCGTACCGGCACAGCCCGGTCCCGCCCCGGACGGTTCCGCGGGGCCGCCGGACGGCGAGGAGCGGCGCTCCGGGCTGCCCAGGCCGCCGGGTGCGGCTCCGGTGGCGATGCGGCGCGACGGCGACCGGCTGCGCTTCGTGGGCGCCGCGACCCGGCGCATCGCCCGCGGCATCGACCTCGACGAGATCGTGATGGGGCTGTGCCGGGCGACCGTGCCGACGTTCTCCGACGCGATCCTGGTCTATCTGCGCGACCCGCTGCCCGTCGGCGACGAGCGGCCGACCGGCCCGCTGGTCCTGCGGCTGCGCCGCTCCGACCGGCTGCGCTCCCTCGAAGAGGGCGCCGACGAGCCGGACACCGACGGCGCCACCCCGCCCGCCCTCCAAGTGGTGCAGCCCGACATCGCCGATGTGATGGGCAGCGCCGAACTGTGCGAGGTGCGGCCCGGCGGCGCGCTCGCCGAGGTGCTGCGCGGGGTGCGTCCGGTCTTCGCGGACTCGGCGGCGGCGCGCGCCGCGCTGCCCGAACTGCTCGGCGAGGGGCGCACCCTGCCCGGCGGACAGCGGGCGATCCTCGCGCCGCTGCGGGGCCGGCGCCGGGTGATCGGCGCGGCCGTGTTCCTGCGCCGGCCCGACCGGCCCGCCTTCGAGGCGGACGACCTGCTGGTCGCCGCCCAGCTGGCCACGCACAGCGCGCTCGGCATCGACAAGGCCGTCCTGTACGGCCGCGAGGCGTACATCGCCGACGAGCTGCAGCGCACCATGCTCCCCGAGACCCTGCCCCGCCCGACCGGCGTGCGGCTCGCCTCGCGCTATCTGCCGGCCGCCGAGACGGCCCGGGTCGGCGGCGACTGGTACGACGCGATCCCGCTGCCCGGCAGCCGCGTCGCCCTGGTCGTGGGCGACGTCATGGGCCACTCCATGACCTCCGCCGCGATCATGGGCCAGCTCCGGACGACCGCACAGACCCTCGCCGGGCTCGACCTGCCGCCCCAGGAGGTCCTGCACCACCTCGACGAGCAGGCCCAACGGCTCGGCTCCGACCGCATGGCGACCTGCCTGTACGCGGTCTACGACCCGGTCGCGCACCGCATCACCATCGCCAACGCGGGCCACCCGCCGCCCGTCCTGCTGCACCTGGGCGGCCGCGCGGAGGTGCTCAGGGTCCCGCCGGGCGCCCCCATCGGCGTCGGCGGCGTCGACTTCGAGGCGGTGGAGCTGGACGCCCCCGCGGGCGCGACGCTGCTCCTGTACACGGACGGGCTCGTCGAGTCCCGGCTGCGCGACGTGTGGACCGGCATAGAGCAGCTGCGCGAACGCCTCGCCGCGACCGCCCAGTTGACCGGCCCCGACCACCCGCCGCCCTTGGAGGCGCTCTGCGACGAGGTGCTCGACATGCTCGGCCCCGGCGACCGGGACGACGACATCGCGCTGCTCGCCGCCCGCTTCGACGGGATCGCGCCGAGCGACGTCGCGTACTGGTTCCTGGAGCCGGAGAACGCGACACCCTCCCGCGCCCGCCGCCTGGCCCGCAGCGCCCTGGTCCGCTGGGGCCTGGAGGAGCTGAGCGACTCGGTGGAGCTCCTCGTCAGCGAGGTCGTGACCAACGCCGTGCGGTACGCGTCGCGGCCGATCACCCTGCGGCTGCTGCGCACCGACGTGCTGCGCTGCGAGGTCGGCGACGACGTCCCGCAACTCCCCCGCCTGCGCAACGCCCGCGCCACGGACGAGGGCGGCCGCGGCCTGTACCTGGTCAACAAGATGGCACGCCGCTGGGGAGCGACACGGCTGAGCACGGGCAAGGTGGTCTGGTTCGAGCTGAACCGGAACTGAGCGGCCCGCCACGGCACGTACGAAGGCGCCCCGGACCTTTGTGGTCCGGGGCGCCTTCGCATGCGGTCGCCTCGCGGGGTCAGTCCCTGTCGAACAGGTCGTCGTCCGGATCCGGCGGGAGATCCGGCGAGGTCGTCGGATCCGGCTCGGTCGTCGGCGGCGGGACCGTCGGTGACTTGGTCGGCGACTTCGTGGGCGACTTGGTCGGCGTCTTCGTCGGGGTCTTCGTCGGCGTCTTGGTCGGATCCGTGTCCGGCGTCGACGGGGTGCCCGACGGCTCCTTCGGGGCCTTCGACGTCGGGTCCGGGGGCGGCGCGACGGCCGCGCCCATGTCCGTGTCGAGGTCGAACTCGCTCGGCGAGCCCATGGCGTCGAAGGTGTACGCCGCCCAGATGTCTGCGGGGAAGCTGCCGCCGTCGACGCGGGCCCTGCCGCCGGCGCCCTTCATGGAGACCTGCTTGTTCTTCTCCGGGGTGCCCGGGGCGCCCTCGCCGAACAGGCCGACGGAGGTGACCAGCTTCGGCGTGTAACCCGTGAACCAGGCCGACTTGTTGTCGTCGGACGTACCGGTCTTGCCGGCCACGTCCTGCGAGGGGTTGCGCACCGCACCACCCGTACCGTCGTCGACCACGCCGGTGAGCACCGAGGTCAGCGAGTCGGCGGTGCCGCGCTTGATGACCTCATCGCCGACCGGGTCGGGCAGGTCGACGGTGCGGTCCTTGTGCTCGACGGAACCGACCAGCGCCGGGGTGACCTTCTTGCCGTGGTTGTCGAGCGTGGCGTACACGCCCGCCATCTCCAGCGGGCTCGCGCCCATGGAGCCCAGCGTCTGTGCGGGCACCGCGGGCAGGCCCTCGACGTTCATGCCGAGCTTGCCGGCCATCTCCATGACCTTGGGCATCCCCACGTCGACGCCCATCTGCGCGAAGACGGAGTTGATGGACTTGTTCATCGCCTTCTGGACGGTGACGGGCCCGTAGCTGCGGCCGTCCTCGTTCGGCGGCGCGAAGCTCACCTCGCTGCCCCGGACCGGGCGCCTGCTGGTGCCGTCGTAGATCGTGCCCGCCGTGATCGGCTTGCCGTCCTGCGTCGTGGCGCCGTCCTCCAGCGCGGCGGCGAGGATCAGCGGCTTGAACGTGGACGCCGACTGGTAGTCCCGCCGGGTGGCGTTGTTCGTGTAGTGCTTCACGTAGTCCTCGCCGCCGTACATGGCGAGGACCTTGCCGGTCTTCGGGTCGACGGACGCGGCGCCCGCCTGGACCCGCGCGTCGGCCTTGTTCTTCTTGCGGTCGAGCCGGTCGTTGAGCTTCTTGTCGACGGCCTTCTCGAGCTGCTTCTGCTTCTTGGGGTCGATGTTCAGCGTGACGGTGTAACCGCCCGCCTCGAACTCGGCCTCGCTCAGGTCGCTGTTGCGCAGGACCTCGCGCTTGGCCTCCTCCACGAGGTAGCCGATCTGGCCCTCACGGCCTGGCGGCGCCTTGGGGGTGTGCGGCTTGGGGAACGTCAGGCCTTCCCGCGTCCCCGAGTCCAGCCAGTCCTCCTCGACCATGTTGTCGAGGACGTAGTTCCAGCGCGCCTTGACCAGCTTCCTGCCGGTCGGCGTCGCGGACGTCCAGTCGTACTGGCTGGGGGCCTGCAGCAGCGCGGCCAGGTAGGCGCCCTGCGACACGCTCAGCTTCTCGGCGTCGACGCCGTAGTAGGCCTGGGCGGCTGCCTGGATGCCGTAGGCGCCGCGGCCGTAGTAGCTGGTGTTGATGTAGCCCGCGAGGATGTCGTCCTTGCTCTTCTCGCGGTCGACCTTCAGCGAGACGACCAGTTCCTTCAGCTTGCGGCTGACGGTCTGGTCCTGGCTGAGGTAGTAGTTCTTCACGTACTGCTGGGTGATCGTCGAGCCACCCTGCTTGCCTTTGCCCGTCACCGTGTTGATCAGACCGCGGGCCGTGCCCTTGAAGTCGACGCCCTCGTCCTTGTAGAAGGACTTGTTCTCCGCGGCGACGAAGGTCTTCTGGACGTCCTCGGGGACCTTGTCCAGGTCGACGATCTCGCGGTTCACGTCTCCGGTGCGGGCGATGACGTCGCCATTGCTGTACTTGTAGACGTTGCTCTGCATCCGTGCCGCGGCGTTGCCCTTGGGTATGTCCACCACGAGGTACAGGACCACGAAGCCGACCATGCCGAGCAGGCAGAACCCGAAGAACGTGCCGAGGATCTTCTTCCAGGTGAAGAAGCGGCGTATGCCGGTGCGCTTGGGCTTGCTCCGGCCTGACGGGCGCCCACGCGCTGCCCGGCGGGCACCGCGCTGCCGCGCTTGTCGTTCTTCGGCTCGGCCCATGACTGAGAGTGCTCCGCTTCCGTCTAGTTCTCATGCGTACGTCGAGTCAGCTCATGAAGCTAACACCGCAGCGTGGGACAAACTCCTGCCCATCCCGTCTTTTGCGGACGTGACAATGAGCACCTGCCCCTAAGGAACCGACGATTCTCCGGCCGGGAAGGTTGCCCGGAGCTCGCACAAATGAGCGTCACATCGCACGTATACACCGTGGGTATACACGGCGTGTAGAGTGCTCATCATGTCCATTGGCCACACCCTTCTGGGTCTCCTGGAGTCCGGCCCCCGGCACGGCTACGACCTCAAGCGCGCCTTCGACGAGAAGTTCGGGCACGACAAGCCCCTGCACTACGGGCAGGTCTACTCGACCATGTCCCGGCTGCTGAAGAACGGCCTCGTCGAGGTCGACGGCATAGAGGCGGGCGGCGGTCCCGAGCGCAAGCGGTACGCGATCACCGACGCCGGCGTCACGGACGTCCAGCGATGGCTGGCCACCCCCGAGAAGCCGGAGCCCTACCTCCAGTCGACCCTCTACACCAAGGTCGTCCTCGCCCTGCTCACCGGCCGGGACGCCGCCGAACTCCTCGACGTGCAGCGCGCCGAGCACCTGCGCCTGATGCGCATCCTCACCGACCGCAAGCGCAAGGGCGACCTCGCCGACCAACTCGTCTGCGACCACGCGCTGTTCCATCTCGAAGCCGATCTGCGCTGGCTGGAACTGGCCGCCGCGCGCCTCGGCAAGCTCGCCCAGGAGGTGCGCTCCGCATGACCCCCGCAGGTTCCCTTCTCGTGGCCCACGGACTCCGCAAGGCGTACGGCCCGACCACCGCGCTGGACGGCGCGGAATTCTCCATCCACCCGGGCGAGGTCGTCGCGGTCATGGGTCCTTCCGGCTCCGGAAAGTCGACCCTGCTGCACTGCCTCGCCGGGATCGTCCGGCCCGACGAGGGCTCCATCTCGTACGGCGGCCGCTCGCTGACCGGCATGTCGGACGGCGAGCTGAGCGCCCTGCGCCGCAGCGAGTTCGGCTTCGTCTTCCAGTTCGGGCAGCTGGTGCCCGAGCTCACCTGTGTGGAGAACGTGGCGCTTCCGCTGCGCATGAACGGCGTCAAGCGCAAGGAGGCCGAGTCCGTCGCGCTCACCTGGATGGAGCGGCTCGACGTCGCCGACGTGCGCGACAAACGGCCCGGCGAGGTCTCCGGCGGCCAGGGCCAGCGCGTCGCCGTGGCCCGCTCCCTCGCCCCGGGCCCGCGCGTGATCTTCGCCGACGAGCCGACCGGCGCGCTCGACTCGCTCAACGGCGAGCGCGTCATGGAGATGCTCACCGACGCCGCACGCTCCACCAACGCCGCCGTCGTCCTGGTCACCCACGAGACCCGTGTCGCCGCGTACTCGGACCGCGAGATCGTCGTGCGGGACGGCAAGTCGCGTGACATGGAGCGGGCCTCATGAGCGACACCCGAGTACGCCCCCGGCCCGCGACCGAGGCGCCGGCCGCCGTGGCCCCGACCGGCGTCGCCGCTTGGACGCGCGACCTGGGCATGGGCATGCGGTTCGCGACGAGCGGCGGCCGCGAGGGCTGGATCCGCACGATCCTGACCGCCGTCGGCGTCGGCCTCGGCGTCGCGCTGCTGCTCGGCGCCGCATCGGTGCCGAACATGCTCCAGAACCGCGACGACCGGTCCATCGCGCGCACACCGCACTCCTCCTTCGACGGCAAGCCGGCCAAGGCGGGCGACTCGACGGTCGTCATACGCAACACCGGCACCACCTTCCGCGACAAGAGCCTCAACGGCCTCTTCCTGCGCGCCGACGGCAAGAACCCGGTGCTGCCGCCGGGGCTCGACAAGCTCCCCGCACCCGGCGAGATGGTCGTCTCGCCCGCGCTGCGCGACCTGCTCGACGACCCGGCGAACAAGCTGCTCAAGGAGCGCTTCCGGGACTTCCGCGTGACCGGCACCATCGGCGAGGCGGGCCTCCTCTCCCCGGTGGAGCTCTACTACTACGTGGGCAGCGACAAGATCACCGCGACGGGCAACAACTACCGCGTCCAGAGCTTCGGACAGGACGACTCCCTGCCGCTCGACCCGTTCCTGATGGCGCTCGTCGTCCTGATCTGCGTCGTGCTGCTCACCCCGGTGGCGATCTTCATCGGTACGGCCGTGCGGTTCGGCGGCGACCGGCGGGACCGGCGGCTCGCGGCCCTGCGCCTGATCGGCGCGGACGCCCGCGCGGTGCGCAGGATCGCCGCGGGCGAGGCGCTGTTCGGCGCACTCCTCGGGCTCGTCGCGGGCGCCGTGCTCTTCCTGCTCCTACGGGAACTGGTGGGCGTGGTCGACCTGACGAACGTCAGCGCGTACCCGTCCGACATGGTGCCGTCGGCCGGCCTGGCCGCGCTGGTCGCGGTGGCCGTGCCGGTGTCGGCGGTCCTGGTGACCCTCGTCTCGCTGCGCTCGGTCGCCATCGAACCCCTCGGGGTGGTCCGGGGCGGCAAGCAGCGCAAGCGCCGCCTGTGGTGGCGGCTCGTACTGCCGGTCCTCGGCATCGGCATCCTGCTCTACTCGGGCCGCATCGACCGCTCCCTGGGCAGCGCCTCCGTCAACGTGACCGCGATCGCGGTGGGTTCGGCGCTCTCCCTGATCGGGCTCAGCGCGCTGCTCCCCTGGCTCGTCGAGGCCGTCGTGGGACGGCTGCGCGGCGGGCCCGTGCCCTGGCAACTCGCCGTCCGCAGGCTGCAGTTGACCACCGGCACCGCGTCCCGGGCGGTCAGCGGGATCACCGTGGCGGTGGCGGGCGCGGTGGCGCTGCAGATGATGTTCGCGTCCATGCACGACGACTTCAACGAGATCACGGGCCAGGACACCACGCGCGCCCAGCTCACGGTCAGCAGCGGGACCGCGAGCGGCCCCCTCGCCCAGCGGATGATCGACGACTTCACCGCGACCAAGGGCGTCACCAAGGTCATCGGTACCGTGCAGGCGTACGTCACCCGGCCCGGCGGCAAGAAGGTCAACGACCTGACGCCGACCACGGAGGTGACCATCGGCACCTGCGCCACCCTGCGCGAACTGGCGGACCTCGGCTCCTGCAAGGACGGCGACACCTTCGTCTCGCACACCGCGAGCAAGGAGCAGAACGGCTGGGTGGACGAGACGGCACGCCCCGGCAAGCCGGTCAACATCGGACCCGACCCCGACTTCCACGAGAACGCCGAGCCGGTCCTGTGGACGCTGCCCAAGGGCACGCCCACCGTCCGGGCGCGGAACAACCCGTCCGGCAGGAAGATCGACGGAATCCTCGCGACGCCGGGGGCCATCGACATCAAGAAGCTGGCCGATGCCTCGACGACCTCCTGGGTCAAGACCGACCCGAAGGTGGCGGACGCCGAGGAGTACGTGCGCAACACGGCGGCCCGCATCGGTCCGTTCGTCGGGGTGGACACCCTGAAGTCGGTCGACCGCGACAAGCAGTACGCGTCCATCGCGCGCGGCCTGCAGATCGGCGCGAGCGCCACGATGGCGCTGATCGCGGCGTCCATGCTGGTGTCGATGATCGAGCAACTGCGGGAGCGCAAGCGGCTGCTCGCGATCCTCACCGCGTTCGGCACGCGCCGCTCGTCGATGGCGTGGTCGCTGCTGTGGCAGACGGCGATCCCGGTCGTCCTGGGCCTCGGCCTCGCGATCGTCGGCGGCCTCGGCCTGGGCGTGGTGATGACCCACATGATCGACAAGTCGGTCACCGACTGGTGGTCGTTCCTGCCCCTGACGGGCGCGGGAGCGGTGATGGTCGCCGTCGTCACGCTGCTCAGCCTGCCGCCGCTGCGGCGGATGATGCGGCCGGACGGGCTGCGTACGGAGTAGCTCCGGGTTCCGGAACGCCGGTGCGGGTCGTCACACCACCCGCACCGGCAGGGGCCGCACCGCCTCCTGCAGGGCGGCGGCCAACTCCTCGTACTCGGCGGCCCGCGCAGCCCCCGTGCGCATCGCGAGCGCGATCCGCCGGGTAGGGGCGGGGTCGGCGAAGTACCCGGTCAGGAGCTGGTTGCTGCGGCTGGTCTCCACGCGGACGGCGGTGCGCGGAAGCAGCGTCACGCCGAGCCCGCCCGCGACCAGCTGGACGAGGGTGGAGAGCCCGGCGGCGGTCGTGGTGACGGGCGCGTCCGCGCGGCCCGCCTCCCGGCAGATGTCGAGTGCCTGGTCGCGCAGGCAGTGCCCCTCGTCCAGAAGCAGCAGATTGAGCTCCTTCAGCGCCTCGCGGGGGATGCCCTCGCGGCCGCCGAGCCAGTGGTCGAGCGGGGTGACGAGCACGAAGTCCTCGTCGAAGAGCGGCAGTTCGCTCACCCCGGGCACACCGAGCGGCACGGCGAGCAACAGCAGGTCGAGCCGTCCGGCGGTGAGCCCCTCCAGGAGGGTGGCGGTCTGCTCCTCGTGCACCTGGAGATCGAGGTCCGGGTACTTCTCGTGGACCAGTGTGATCACCGTCGGCAGCAGATAGGGCGCGACGGTCGGGATCACGCCGAGCCGCAGCGCGCCGGTGAACGGCGCCTTGACCGCGTCGGCCTCCTCCATGAGCGCCTCGACCTCGTCGAGGACCGCCCTGACCCGCAGGGCGAGCCGCTCCCCGGCCGGCGAGAGCAGCACCTTGCGGGTGGTCCGCTCCAGGAGCTTGACACCCAGTGCCTCCTCCAGCGCGGCGACGGCCCCGGAGAGGGCCGGCTGGCTCATCCCGATCGAGGACGCGGCGTCCCGGAAGTGCAGATGCTCGGCCACCGCGGCGAAGGCCCGCAGCTGCGCCAGGCTCGGCTGCTTGCCGTTGGTCTGCTTGCCCCTATTTATGGCTCGCACTGATAACTACCTCCGATCAACACGACCCACTCTAGCTATTTCCCTAATCAATGCACCCTGTGCCACCATCGACATCAGTCCAACCCCACAGGAAACTCCCCAAAAGGGATTTTCTTCGTCGCAAGGAGTACGTGTGCTCACTGTCGGTGACAAGTTCCCCGAGTTCGACCTGACCGCCTGTGTCTCGCTGGAGCAGGGCCAGGAGTTCGAGCAGATCAACCACAAGACCTACGAGGGCAAGTGGAAGATCGTCTTCGCGTGGCCCAAGGACTTCACCTTCGTGTGCCCGACCGAGATCGCGGCCTTCGGCAAGCTGAACGACGAGTTCGCCGACCGTGACGCCCAGATCCTCGGCTTCTCCGGTGACTCCGAGTTCGTGCACCACGCCTGGCGCAAGGACCACCCGGACCTGACGGACCTGCCCTTCCCGATGCTGGCCGACTCGAAGCACGAGCTCATGCGTGACCTCGGCATCGAGGGCGAGGACGGCTTCGCGCAGCGCGCCGTCTTCATCGTCGACCAGAACAACGAGATCCAGTTCACGATGGTGACCGCCGGTTCCGTGGGCCGTAACCCCAAGGAGGTCCTGCGGGTCCTCGACGCCCTGCAGACCGACGAGCTGTGCCCGTGCAACTGGAGCAAGGGCGACGAGACCCTCGACCCGGTCGCGCTGCTCTCCGGCGAGTGAACAGGAGCCTCTGACATGGCACTCGACGAACTGAAGTCCGCCGTTCCGGACTACGCCAAGGACCTCCGCCTGAACCTGGGCTCGGTCATCGGCAACAGCGACCTGCCGCAGCAGCAGCTGTGGGGCACCGTGCTGGCCTGCGCCATCGCGTCCCGCTCCCCGAAGGTGCTGCGCGAGCTGGAGCCCGAGGCGAAGGCGAACCTCTCCCCCGAGGCGTACACCGCCGCCAAGTCGGCCGCCGCCGTCATGGCGATGAACAACGTCTTCTACCGCACGCGCCACCTGCTCTCCGACCCGGAGTACGGGACGATGCGCGCCGGCCTGCGGATGAACGTCATCGGCAACCCGGGCGTCGAGAAGGTCGACTTCGAGCTGTGGTCCCTCGCGGTCTCCGCGATCAACGGCTGCGGCCAGTGCCTGGACTCGCACGAGCAGGTCCTGCGCAAGGCCGGCGTCGACCGCGAGACGATCCAGGAGGCCTTCAAGGTCGCCGCGGTCATCCAGGCCGTGGGCGTCACCCTGGACTCCGAGGCGCACCTCGCGTAGCGCTCGTAGCTCATACGTGTGTGGGGCCCGGAACCTGTTGGTTCCGGGCCCCACACGCGTGTGTACGGATCACTCCCGCGGGTCGGCGGGCGGCTCGGGGGCGGCCGGGGCGGGGGTGGCGTCCTGCGCTGTGGCCGGGGAGGCGGTCCGCTCCGGGGAGGCGGCCCCCTCGGGGGAAGCGGCACGGTCTGGAGCGGCGGCCGGGGCAGCCGTGGCGGAGGAGTGCGCCGCCGAGGAGTCCAGCGCCGTCGCGCCCCGCGGCTGCGGCGCCTGCTTGAGGGCCGCCTCCCGCGCGTAGGACCGCAGATAGCCGACGACCGTGTTGGTGACGGCGACCAGCGGCACCGCCACGACCGCGCCGCCCACGCCGGCGACCATGCCGCCCGCGGCGACGGACAGGATCACCGCCAGCGGATGCACCCGCACCGCGCGGCCGAGGATGAACGGCTGCAGGATGTGCCCCTCGATCTGCTGCACCGCGAGGACCACCACCAGCGCCATCACGGCCGTGAACACGCCCTGCGTGACCAGCGCGACGACCACCGCGAGGGCGCCGGAGACGACGGCGCCGACCAGCGGCACGAACGCGGCGAGGAAGATGATGACGGCGAGCGGCACCGCCATCGGCACGCCGAGGAAGTAGATGCCGAGGCCGATGAAGATGGCGTCGATCAGGGCCACTATCACCGTGCCGCGCACATAGGCGGTGAGCGTGCGCCAGGCCCGCGGGCCCGCGCCCGCGATGCCGGGCCGCGCCTGAGCGGGCATCAGTTTCAGGAACCACTGCCAGATGCGCTTGCCGTCGTACAGCAGGAAGAGCGTCGAGAACATCGCGAGCAGGATGCCGGTCAGCAACTCGACGATGACCGTGACGCCTTCCAGGCCCGCGGAGGTGAGCTCCTCGGTGTTGGAGCCGACCGCGTCGCGCAGACTCTTGGCGATGTCGTTGATCTGGTCCTCGGTCACGTGGAACGGGCTGTTGAGGAGCCACTTGCGCAGATCCTCGATGCCGTCCTGGACCTGCCGGGACAGTTCGTCGGCGTTCTCCATGACCTGCCAGACCACGAACCAGCCGACCAGGCCCATGATGACGAAGCCGAGGATCGCGGTGACCGCCGTCGCGAGGCCCCGGGGCAGACCGAGCCGTCGCAGCCGGGCCACGGTGGGCTGCAGCAGCGCGGTGATCAGGAGCGCGGCCACGAAGGCGAGCACGACCAGCTGGACCGCGCTGATGACCTTCATCAGGACCCAGAGGGTGCCCGCGAGGACGAGGAGGCGCCAGCCGGCCTCGGCCGCGACCCGCATGCCCCACGGGATGGAGGCGACGGGGTCGGGGCGGGCCGCTATGGCCGGGGCGTACGCGGGCGGCGCCGGCACGTGCTCGTGGTCGCCGTACTCCGCGTGATCCCCGAGGTCTCCGTGATCCCCGTGGCCCCTGTGGTCTCTGTGAGAGGGGTCGTTCGACTCGTCGGTGTCCGAGTCGGCGTCCCGGTCGCGGCGCTTCTCGTCCAACCGCTCACCCATACTGCTCAGTCCGGCTCCGAGCCGGCCGAGCCACCCTGGCACTCGCGACATGATCCGTCCTCTACCCCCGTCTTTCCTCACCACTCCCCCCTGGAGCCGTCCGGACCGACCGTACACGGCGAAGCCCCCCACCGAAGGACGGTGAGGGGCCTCTCAAGGTTGCCTGCGGGTACGGCCCGACGCGGCCTAGTACCAGCTGTTCGCCTGCCAGAAGTTCCAGGCTCCGCACGGGCTGCCGTAGCGGTCGTTCATGTACCCGAGGCCCCACTTGATCTGCGTGGCCGGGTTGGTCTGCCAGTCGGCGCCCGCCGAGGCCATCTTGGAACCGGGCAGCGCCTGGACGAGCCCGTAGGCGCCCGAACCGGCGTTGGTGGCCTTGTAGTTCCACGTGGACTCGTGGTTGACGATGTTGCTGAAGCACTGGAACTGGTCACCGGGGACCATCTGCCGTGCCATCGCCTGGACCTGAGCGACCGTGTAGGAGCCCTGGGGCTTGAAGCTGGAGGCGTCGCGGGCGGAGGAGCGGCTGGCCTTCGTCTCGGCCTTCTCCTCACGCTCCTTCTTGAGCGCGGCCTTCTTGGCCGCCTCTTCCTTCTCCGCGGCCTTCTGCTTCTCGATCGCCGAGGCGGCGGCCTGCTTGCGGGCCTCCTCCGCGGCGGTCTTCTTCGCGGTGTTGTCGGCGGCCATGGCCTGCGCGTCGGCCTGCTGCGTCAGGGACGCGGTCTGGACCTGGGCCTGCTGACCCGCGGGGATGTCTGCGAGGAGCGTCGCGTCGCTTGCCGCTGCCTCGATGTCGTTCGAGCTCGAGGGCTGGGCGTTGCCCGAGGCAACACCCACGACAGCGCCGACGGTGGTGACCGCGGTGGCAGAAGCCACGGCGAATCCCCGGACCGAAATCCGGCTCACACGGTTTTCCTTCCAGCATCGCCCGCATAGGTGACCTCGCGGACGCAATCGTGCCCCTGGCACTGGCCTCCGCTTGCGATCGGTCACGGGAGGCACGGACCCGGTGGACAACTCCCGTGCAGGGAGCGCCGCGTGGTGCTTCGGGCGGCATGCGACGGCCACTATGAAGTTCTGAGGTTTCGTACCGCTGGGGGTACACGTGTGTCGCATGCGGGGCCTGACAGGACCCAGACTCTGCCCCAGCCGGACACCGCAAGGCAATTCTCCGTTGCGTGGGAAAGCTCACACCCCGTTTGCCCCAGGAGTTTTTCGGAAAGAGGCGCACACCGCGACGCCGCCCGGCTAGGCTCCTTCGCTTTGCCGGGCGGCGCCAACTACGGTGCAATTGCCGTGATCTGACTCAGAGGTGGCCGTCCTCCAGCATTTCGGTCACCAGGGCCGCGATCTGCGAACGCTCCGACCGCGTCAGCGTGACGTGCGCGAAGAGCGGATGGCCCTTCAGCTTCTCGACGACGGCGACCACTCCGTCGTACCGCCCGACGCGGAGGTTGTCGCGCTGGGCCACGTCATGGGTCAGGACGACACGGGAGTTCGCCCCGATCCGGGACAACACGGTCAACAGGACGTTCCGCTCCAGGGATTGCGCCTCGTCCACGATCACGAACGCGTCGTGCAGCGAGCGTCCGCGGATATGGGTGAGCGGCAGCACCTCGAGCATCCCGCGCGCCGTGATCTCCTCGATGACCTCTTTCCCGGCCACCGAACCGAGCGTGTCGAAGACCGCCTGCGCCCAGGGGCCCATCTTCTCGGCCTCGGTGCCGGGCAGATAGCCGAGCTCCTGCCCGCCCACCGCGTACAGCGGCCGGAAGACCATCACCTTCTGGTGCTGGCGGCGCTCCAGGACCGCCTCAAGGCCCGCGCAGAGCGCGAGCGCCGACTTGCCGGTGCCGGCCCGGCCGCCCATCGAGACGATGCCGACGTCCGGGTCGAGGAGCAGATCGAGCGCGATCCGCTGCTCGGCGCTGCGGCCCTTGATGCCGAAGGCCTCGCGGTCCCCGCGCACCAGCCGGACGTTGCCCTCGGCCGTCACCCGGCCGAGCGCCTTGCCGCGCTCCGACTGGATGGTGAGGCCCGTGTGCACGGGCAGGTCGGCCGCCTCGGGCACGTACAGGGTCTCCTCCTCGAAGAGGAGGTCCACCTGTTCGGCCGAAAGGGTCAGTTCGGACATCCCGGTCCAGCCGGAGTCCGTGATGGCGAGTTCGGCGCGGTACTCCTCGGCGAGCAGCCCCACCGACGAGGCCTTGATCCTGAGCGGCAGGTCCTTGGAGACGACGGTGACGTCGTACCCCTCCGCCTGCAGGTTGCGCGCCACGGCGAGAATCCGCGAGTCGTTGTCCCCCAACCGGTAGCCGGCCGGGAGCACGCCGGGATCGGAGTGGTTGAGCTCGACGCGCAGCGAACCGCCCAGGTCCCCGATCGGAATCGGGGCGTCGAGGCGTCCGTGCCGGATGCGGAAGTCGTCCAGCAGGCGCAGCGCCTGCCGGGCGAAGTAGCCGAGCTCCGGGTGGTGCCGCTTGGCCTCCAGCTCCGTCACCACGACGACGGGCAGCACGACTTCGTGCTCGTCGAAGCGGGTCAGGGCGTTCGGGTCGGCCAGCAGGACGCTGGTGTCGAGAACATAGGTGCGCCTGTCGGGCATGCGGCGCTTTGTGCTGGTCACCACGGAAGGACGTACCCCCTCGGATGAGGTCGGGGAGCGACGGGAGGGATGCCGGGTGCGATCCGGCGGGTGTGAGCCGGACCGGTCACGGGCCGCGATGCGCGGGCCGAGCGCCGGCCCTCCACGTCGCCCGTGCTGCTCACACGGTCGTCCTGGTGCAAAGGGCCTCCCGGGCGGACGACCCATGCCGTCCGCTGAGATACGACGTCCCTGTCGGATACTGCTGAGACGTCGACCTGGAAGGCTTATTCCCTCGAACAAGCGCGGCCATGCCAGGGCATATGACGACGCGTTGGTTAACTCCGGGTGACCCCGACCTCAGGGGGTGGTGCGGGTCAGCCGCCGTAGCGCCGGTGGCGGGCCGCGTAGTCGCGCAGTGCGCGCAGGAAGTCGACCTTGCGGAAGGCCGGCCAGAAGACTTCGCAGAAGTAGTACTCGGAGTGGGCCGACTGCCAGAGCATGAATCCGGACAGACGCTGCTCACCACTCGTTCGGATCACCAGGTCGGGGTCCGGCTGGCCGCTGGTGTAGAGGTGCTTGGAGATGAGGTCGACGTCGACGCTCTCGGCGATGTCCTCCAGGCTGGTGCCCTTGTCCGCGTGGTCGAGGAGCAGCGAGCGGACCGCGTCGGCGATCTCCTGGCGGCCGCCGTAGCCGACGGCGACGTTGACCAGTATCCCGGTGTTGTGGCGGGTCGCCTCTTCGGCTTCCTTCATCACCCGCTGGGTGTGGCCCGGCAGCAGGTCGAGCGCGCCGACGTGGTGCACCCGCCAGCGGCCGTCGGCGACGAGCGAGCGGACGGTGGCCTCGATGATGCCGAGGAGCGGGGTCAGCTCGTCCTCGGGCCGGTCGAAGTTGTCGGTGGAGAGCATCCACAGGGTGACGACCTCGACGTCCGTCTCCGCGCACCAGCCGAGGAACTCCTCGATCTTGTGTGCGCCCGCCTGGTGGCCCTCCGCGGTGGTCCCGCCCGCGGCCTTCGCCCAGCGGCGGTTGCCGTCGAGGATGACCCCGATGTGCTTGGGCACCTGGTCGTGGTCGAGGCGGCCTTCCACCCGGCGTGCGTAAAGTCCGTACACCAGGTCGCGCAGGTTCACGTGTGTCAGCCTCCAGCAGATGGCGGTCCTCAAGGGGCGCGCCCAGAGCAACCCCGAGGGCGACACCCTACCGCCGCTCGAGCGTCCCTCCACAGTCGGGGCGCATGGCGCTCAAGTAGCTTCGTCCCCATGAACGACACGTCTCTGTACCGCGCGGCATCGGACCGATACGACTCGATGGAGTACCGGCGGACGGGCCGCAGCGGCCTGAAGCTGCCCGCGGTCTCCCTCGGTCTGTGGCACAACTTCGGTGACGACAAGGCCCTCGAATCCCAGCGCGCGATCCTGCGCCGCGCCTTCGACCTGGGCGTCACCCACTTCGACCTGGCCAACAACTACGGTCCGCCGGCCGGTTCCGCGGAGCTCAACTTCGGCAAGATCTTCGCGCAGGACTTCGCCGCGTACCGCGACGAGCTGGTCCTGTCGACCAAGGCCGGCTACCTCATGCACCCCGGCCCGTACGGCGAGTGGGGCAGCCGGAAATATCTGCTTTCGTCGTTGGACGCGTCGCTCAAGCGGATGGGCGTCGACTACGTGGACATCTTCTACTCCCACCGCTTCGACCCGGAGACTCCGCTGGAGGAGACGATGGGCGCCCTGGCCTCCGCGGTCCAGCAGGGCAAGGCGCTGTACGCGGGCGTCTCCTCGTACAACAGCGAGCAGACCGCCCAGGCGGCGCGCCTGCTGCGGGAGATGGGCGTGCCGGCCCTCATCCACCAGCCGTCCTACTCGATGATCAACCGCTGGACGGAGGAGGACGGGCTGCTCGACACGCTGGAGCAGGCCGGCATGGGCTGCATCTCCTTCGTGCCGCTCGCCCAGGGGCTGCTGACGAACAAGTACCTGAAGGGCATCCCGGAGGGTTCGCGCGCCACGCAGGGCAAGTCGCTCGACCCGGAGCTCCTGAGCGACGAGGTGGTGCGCCGCCTGAACGGCCTGAACGACATCGCGGCCGCCCGCGGCCAGTCGCTCGCCCAGCTCGCCCTGAACTGGGTGCTGCGCGACGAGCGGATGACCTCCGCGCTGATCGGCGCGTCCAGCGTCAAGCAGCTGGAGGAGAACGTGGCGGCGCTGACGGGTCCGAAGCTGACGGAGGACGAGCTGTCCGCGATCGACACGTTCGCGGTGTCGACGCCGGGCACCAACATCTGGGCCGGACGGGGCTGAGGTGCGCGGGCGGGGGCGCCCGCCCGTACGGGAGCTCGTACGTACGGGAGCCCCGGACCGGAGTGGTTCCGGTCCGGGGCTCCGGGGTTTCCGGGGTGTCAGGGGCGCCGGCGGCTTCAGGCGCGGGGCCTCTTGAACCACGCGCCGGCCGTGCCCTGGGAGAGCAGGATCACCACGGCTATGGAGCCGAGCAGCGGCAGCAGGCCGCCCGGGTTGCCCGCGGCCGTGCCGCCGAGCCCGAGCACGATCTGCACGCTCGTCAGGACGATGCAGGTGACGCGGATGCCGTGGCCCGCGCTGCCGAAGCGGAAGGCCATGCCGGCGGCGACCAGGAGGCAGATGTTCACGCCGAGGGCCGCGCCGCCCGTCTCCGGGTTCACCGCGCCGATCAGGATGACGCTGCCGATGACGGTGAGTCCGGCGAGGACCCAGAGGACGATCTGCGCGGCGCGGACGGTGCCGGGCATCTGCGTGGGGGCCATCGGCCCGGGGGCATAGCCGTAGCCGTAGCCCTGGCCGTACTGCTGGCCCTGGCCGTAGCCGGGGTCCTGGGCGGGTCCGTTGTACGTGGGCAGGCCGGCCTGGGGGTTGACCTGCGGGTTGACCTGCGGGTTGGCCTGAGGGTTGGCCTGGGGATCCTGCGGATGCTGCGGCGGAGGGAATGCGTTCGACATGTCCCTGACGATATCCGGACGAAGATCTTCCGACGGCTGCTCGCCGGGTCCGCGCCCCGCCCGCTCCGTGGCACAAAAAATCGGGCCGGTCCATGGGGGGGAGATGGACCGGCCCGAGGGGGGGTTTCCACCATAACCCTTCGTAAGTGCTGCTGGGTGCATCGGCGTGCCACAACTACTCTCCGAGACCGCCCGACGACTGCGCGGTCCCGTTCTACCGGCGGATTCACGGGTTTGAAGGCGATTTTCGGCCGGGCGCGCCGGTACCCCCCAAGAGGGACCCCCGGGAGGTTCGCGCGCTTGACGTTCCGGACCGCCCTGCGGCTACGTTCGCGGCATGGCGACGATGACGGTCTCCGCTCCCCTT
This sequence comes from Streptomyces sp. NPDC005863, assembly GCF_042871345.1. Lineage (NCBI taxonomy): Bacteria > Bacillati > Actinomycetota > Actinomycetes > Kitasatosporales > Streptomycetaceae > Streptomyces > Streptomyces sp. NPDC005863. The sequence goes on from NZ_JBIAII010000001.1 coordinate 879,920, forward strand.
CTCCCCGTCCCCCTGGAGATCCCCTTGGAGATGCCCCAGGAGATCCCCCTGGAGATCGCGGACTCGGCGCGGGCCCGGCGGCGTGGGCTGCTCGGCCGGACGGGGATCACGGGGGCGCTCCTGCTGTCGCCGGCGAGCAGTGTGCACACGGTGGGGATGAGGTTCGCGGTCGATGTGGCCTACCTCGACCGGGGGTTCCGCGTGCTGGCCGTCCGGACGATGCGGCCGGGGCGGATCGGGCTGCCGCGGCCGCGGGCCCGGCATGTGATCGAGGCGGAGGCCGGGGCGATGGCCGGGTGGGGCGTGTGCCGGGGCGCGCGTGTCGTTGTGCGGGAGGCGGAGCGCCTGTAGCCGTGCAGGCCGCGGGGCTTGGGGGCGGAGCGCAAGGGCGAGGCCCCGGGGGCCCGGGGGGGGCGGGTGACGGCTCGCGGTGCCGTGCGGCCCCCTCCACCGCGCGGCACCGCCCGCGTCGATTTGCTCACGCGAATTAGCCCTGGTCTGAACTTACGTGACGTTCGCGGGCGGATCGAGCCAGTCTCGGTAACGATGCGGAATCAGGCCCTCCCGTACGTCACTTACCGCCCCGACTGACCGGTTTGCGCAACTCGAAGAGGTGCCGGGCGCTGTGGGCGACGAACGGGCCCTCGGCCTGGATGCGGTCGTGCAGCTCGCGCAGGCGCGGCCGGTACGTCGCCACGTCGAAGCCGGGGACCATCCACACGACCTTGCGCAGGAAGTGGATGACGGCGCCGATGTCGAGGAACTCGATCCGCAGCCGTTCGGCCCGCAGGTCGACGACCTCCAGGCCCGCGGCCTCGGCCTCGGCGCGCTCCAGGTCGGGGTGGCGGCCGTTCCTGACCTCCGCGGGCTGCGGTCCGAGGAAGTACTCGACGAGTTCGAAGACGCTGGCGGGCCCGACGTGCTGCGCGAAGTACGTGCCGCCGGGGCGCAGCACGCGGGCGATCTCGGCGAAGTCGGCCTTCACCGGGTGCCGGCTGGTGACGAGGTCGAAGGCGCCGTCCGCGAACGGCAGCGGGGCGTCCTCGGGCGCGGCGACGACGGCCACGCCGCGGGGGTGGAGCAGGGCGGTGGCCTTGGCGACGTTCGCGGGCCAGCCCTCCGTGGCGACGGCGAGCGGGGGCAGCGTGGCGGCGGAGGCGAGCACCTCGCCGCCGCCGGTCTGGATGTCGAGGCTCGCGGACGCGTGGGCGAGGCGTCGCGCCATGGACTCGGCGTACCGCCAGGAGGGGCGTTCCTCGGTGGCCCGCCCCTCGAACCAGGAGAAGTCCCACCCTTCGGTGGGCGCGGCATCGGCCTCGGCGACGAGGTCGTCGAAGGGGCGGGGGCGGGGGGTGGAGCTGGTGCCGGTGGCGGGGCGGGGGGTGGAGCTGGTGCCGGTGGGTCGGTCCGGGGCGCGGTCCCTCTTGCCGTCCGGGGCCGGGTCGTTCGTGGTGTCCCTGCTGTTCATGGGGCAATCCTGGCATTGGGGGTGCGCGGGGGCACGCAGGTTTCGGCGTCGACGGGGGCTGCCTCGGCCGGATGGGGCGGGTGGGGCGGTACCCGTGGCTCAGTCCGCGGTCCCGGGCGCGCTGCCCCCGGTGGCCGTCTTGGTACCCGTCTCGCCCCGCGGGAAGGAGACCTCCACGCGGCGGTTCTTGCGGCGGCCCTCCTCGGAGCCGTTGTCCGCGATGGGGTAGTCCTCGCTGTAGCCGCGTACGGAGTACGTGACTTCGGGGCCGAGGAAGCCCGCGAGCGTGTCGTGCACGGTTTCGGCGCGTTGGCGGGAGAGCTTCTTGCCGTGGCCGTAGGAGCCGAGGTTGTCCGTGAACCCGAAGACGCGTACGTCCGTGGCCTTCTGGTTCTTGGCCTCTTCGGCGATCGCCTTGATCCGGGACTTCGCCTCGGGGTTCAGCTTGGAGCTGTCCTTGGGGAAGAGGACCTCCGCCTGCAGGGCGAACTTCACGTCCGTGTTGGTGTCCTCGCGCCGCTCCTCGCCGCCGAGGTCCTCGACGACGGACTTGATGTCGAGCACCTTGGCGGGCGCGAGCGTGGCCCCGTCGGCGAGCTTCAGCCCCGGGCTGTTGGCGTCGACTTCGGGGGGCGGGGAGGTGGTGGAGCTGCCGGGGGGTGCGGTGGGGTCGTCGTCGGCCCACGCGGACGTGGGGCCGAGGACGAGGACGAGGGCGGTGAGGGCGGCGCCGGTGAGGTGGTGGTGGCGGGGCATGGTCATTCGCCCTCGGAGAGCTCGATGGGGGCGGGGGGCATGCCGCCCACCTGGAAGTCGACCTTGGTGGTGCCCTCGGGCGGCGCGGGAAACTGCGCGTACCACTCGGCCGTTTGGCTCGGCTTCACTCCGCCGGTGAACTTGGTGCACAAGCACCGTCCCTCGGTGTCCCGGAGCACCAGGTACTTCTTCTTCCCGGAGTTGTCGATCAGGTTGGCTCCCGCAACGGAGGAGCCGTTCTTGTTCAGCTCCCGTTCCTCACCACGCCAGTTGGCGGCCGCCCAGAACCTGCCGCCATTGTTCGTCACGGTGCCGGATACCGTCACGAAACCACCGCCGTCGCGAACAGCGGAGGTGACCGTCAGCGTGATGCTCTCCTCGCCCTTGACCTCGGCCAGCACCTTGTCCGACGAGGAGTCCTGGCTGCCCTCGTCCTTCTGGTCATCATCTCCGCCCTGCTTGGACGATGCCGTCGACGGCGACGAGTCCTTGTCGGTCTTGTCGCCCCCGTCGTCTCCACCGCCGCAGCCGGCCACCGCCAAGACCAGCCCGGTGGTGATCGCCGCAGCGCTCATTGCCCTGCGGGTCGTCGCGGTACGCCGAATACTCATCGCCACGGCTTCCTTCTCTCGTCGATCGCGTGTCAGTCGGCCAGGAGGACAGAGAAGAGGACGGATGCATCCGGGAGGTCACCCGGTTCGAAGTCGTCCGGATCGATCTCGACGGGATCCTCACCGTCACACACCAGTTCCACGGGTTTCTCGGGGTCGGCCGAAGGATCGAAATCACAGCGGGGTTTGATGACCGCGGTGGCGTGGGCCTTGGCGTGCTGCGACTCCGTACCCGGAATGATCGAATCGCCCACGGTGTAATTGGTCTCGACGTCCGCGCGGAAGCCCGGGTATCCGTTCACTTCGTCGCGCGTCACGCTGACGGTGGAGTCGTTCTCGGCTGCGAGCGCGTTCGCCGCGGCCTGAGCTCCGAGACCCTCGAACCTGTCTCCGACGAGCCAGTCGAGCCAGTCGTCCCCGTCACCGATGGCCAGCTCCAAGCCGTCGACGAGCTCATCCCTGGCGTCCTGCGCGGCGGCCAGAGCGGCGGCGTCCGCAGCGGTCTGAGCCCCATTGCGCGCCGAAGCGCCTTGCGCGAAGGCGAAGAACGCAAAGGCGACGAAGAGCAGAATGCCCGTCAGCCAGATGTAGATGGGGAGCGTCTGCCCGCTGTCACCGCCGACGAGGCGTCGTCTCAGCCGCCGATCACGTCGGATACGGCGTCCTGGATCGCACCGGAGATCTGACCGTCGAGCCCGAGGCCGTCGATGAGGACGAAGATCCCCGCAATAAGAATCATCAGCCCCGCATACTCCACAAACCCCGCCCCCGCATCCCGCTCCCGCCCCCGTACCCGGGACGTCACGGAAACCGTCCAGTCCACCCAGACTCTGAGCACGCGTTCCTTCAGCACGACGGCTCCTTCTCTCCCACCGGATACCGGGCCCGTTGCGGTCAGAGGCAACGTACGCCACCACGCGTGCATCGGCAGCAACTCTGCGCAACGGATGCGGCAACCCACGTACCGGGCCCGCAAGTTGGCGGGTTCTCTTCCCCCTCGGTGAGATCACCATGCACGAAGTCCCCTCCCGCAAACCGTGAGCTCGATTCCGACTGTCCCACATCGAGTTGCACCCGCGAAGGGCTTTCCCGAAGCTGCTTCTAACGGCCCAGAATCGAGCCGAAGTCCGACCCCGAGCCCAGGAACATCCCCGCCGCGATCAGGATCATCGTGGCCGGGAGCATGAAGACAAGGGTCACCATCGTCGCCTTGGGGATCGTCTTCGCCGCCCTGCGGCGGGAGTTCTGCGCGTCCGTGCGCCGCATGTCCGTGGCCAGTTGGATCAGCGTGTCGGCGATCGGGGAGCCCAGTTCCTCGCCCTGCTGGAGGGCCGAGACGAACTGGGCCACCTGCTCCGACGCGTTGCGCCGGCGCAGCTCGTCGAAGGCCTGGCGGCGGCTGACGCCCATGTCCATCTGGCGCAGGGTGATGCGGAGTTCGTCCGCCCACGGACCCTCGTACCGCTCCGCCACCCGGTCGAGCGCCTGACGGAAGCCGAGGCCCGCCGAGACCACGACGGCGAGGACGTCCAGGAAGTCGGGGAGCGTGCGGTCGATGACCTCGCGGCGTTCGCGGATCGCCTGCCAGATCAGCGCGTCCGCGGCCACCGCGCCGAAGGCCAGCGTGAGCAGGCCGAAGAGCGGGGAGCCGTTGGTCAGGAAGACCAGGCCGAGGACGAGGCCGAAGACGCCGTAGACCGCGCGCCGGGCCGCGTACCGATCGATGGTCAGGCCGCCCGGGTTGCCCGCCATGTCGATCCTGCGGCGCTTGGCGTCGACCCGTTTGGGGCCCATGGCGCGCAGCACGAAGGGTGCGAAGCGCATGCCGAGCCGGTCGACCGCGGAGCCCGCGGCCGAGACGCGCGTCGCGCCGACCTCCAGGGCCACCGCCAGGTCGGACGGCAGCTTCGCGTCCGCCCGGTACATGCGGATGCCCAGGCAGGCGCCCGCCACGGCGAGGCCCATCACCAGCGCCAACAGCAAGCCCAGCAACGTCACTCACCCTCTCTGCGCGGCACTTCTATACCTCTATCTTTCCGAGGCGTCTGATCACGAAGAATCCGATCCCGTACAGGCCCAGCGAGATCAGGATCAGCGTCTGGCCCAGCGGTGAGCCCGTCACCCGCTCCAGCGCGCCCTCGTTCGAGGAGTTGATGAGGAGCAGGGAGCCGAGGCCGAGCAGGGGGACCGTGAACGCCGTCGCGTGGACCTCCGACAGCATCGTGCGGACCTCGCGCCGGGTCTCCTTCCTGTCCTCCAGGGTCTGCGTCAGGTTGCGCAGGCTGTTGACCACCGTGCCGCCCGCCTTGTTGGAGAGGACCAGCGTGGTGACCAGGACGATCAGTTCGCGGGACGGGAGGCGTTCCGCCAGCTCGCCCAGGGTGTCGTCGATCGAGCGGCCGAGCGTCAACTGGTCGGCGACGTGCGAGAGTTCCTCGCCCGCCGGGGCCTCCAGCTCCTCCGCCGCCATCGCCAGCGAGGTGCGCAGCGCCAGGCCCGCCGCCGTCGCGTTGGCCAGGATGCGGGCCACGTCGGGGAGCTGGTTGATGAACGCCTCGATGCGTTTCTGGCGCTGCCAGTTGAGGAAGGCGAGCGCGCTCCATATCGCGACCACGCCCGCGATCGGTCCGAAGAAGGGCGCCAGGGTCGCCGCCGCGATCAGCCAGAGCGCGGCCACCACCGCGACGACGTACGTGAAGAACTCGCCGGGCGTCAGGTCCAGGCCCGTCGCCGAGAGGCGCAGGTGCAGGGAGCGGCCGAGGCGGGTGCGGCGCAGTCGGCGGTCGACGGCGGCGAAGCGGCGGACGCGCCCTGGCGAGCCGTCGCCCGAGCCGGGTCCCAGCGCCAACCGGTCGACCAGCGCCTGGCGTTGGGCCCGGCCGGAGGCGTACGTGTGGACGCCGGCGACCGCGAGCGTGCCGGTGAGGATCGTGGCGCCCAGCGCGAGGGCTGCGGGGTCGGTCATCCGATCGCCTCCCTCGTGTCCAGTACGTCGACGGCCTGTGCCACCCCGAAGGCGGGCGGCACCGGTTCGTCGGCGACGTACAGCTTGTCGGCGATCTCGCGCGGCAGCGGCAGATGCTCGTAGTGACCGTGCACGACGCGGTCGGCGCCGAGCGGCCGCGGCACGAAGCGCGTGACCGGCACGATGCGGAAGTGCTGGCGGCCGTGGCTGACGAGCAGCACGATCTCGGCGACCTTGCGGGAGCCGTCGCCGTGCCGGGACAGCTGGATGACCACGTCGACGGCCGAGTTGATCTGGTCCTTCAGCGCCTCGAAGGGGATCTGCACCTCCGACATGGAGCCGAGGGTCTGCAGGCGCATCAGGGCGTCCTCGGCGGAGTTGGCGTGGACGGTGGCGAGGGAGCCGTCGTGGCCGGTGGACATCGCCTGGAGCATGTCGAGCGTCTCGCCGCCGCGGACCTCGCCGACGATGATGCGGTCGGGGCGCATGCGCAGGCTGTTGCGGACCAGGTCGCGGATGGTGATCTGGCCCTTGCCCTCGACGTTCGGGGGGCGGGACTCCAGGCGGATCACGTGGTCCTGCTGAAGCTGGAGTTCGGCCGAGTCCTCGATGGTGATGATGCGTTCGTGGGCGGGGATCAGACCGGAGAGGGCGTTGAGGAGCGTCGTCTTGCCGGTGCCCGTGCCGCCGCTGACGATGAGGTTGAAGCGGGCCCGCACGAAGGCGGCGAGCAGCATCAGCATGTGCTCGTCGAGGGAGCCGAGGGCGATGAGTTCGGGGAGCGTGTAGGCGCGCGGGAAGCGGCGGATGGTGAGGGTGGCGCCGGTGAGGGCGAGCGGCGGGATGATGACGTTGACGCGTTCACCGGTGGGCAGGCGGGCGTCGACCATGGGGTTGGACTCGTCCACGCGGCGGTTGACCGTCGAGACGATGCGTTCGATGGTCTGCATCAGCTGGTCGTTGGAGGCGAAGCGCAGGGGGAGCTGTTCGACCCGGCCGGCGCGCTCGACGAAGATCGAGTCGGGGCCGTTGACCATGATCTCCGTGATGGAGGCGTCGGCGAGGAGCGGTTCGAGTACGCCGAGTCCGAGGGCCTCGTCGACGACCCGGCGGATCAGCTGGGCGCGCTCGGAGGTGGAGAGGACGGGCCCCTCGCGGCTGATGATGTGGCCGAGCACGCGCTCCAGGCGGACCCGGCGGTCCGCCGCCGCGAGCGACGACATCTCGGCGAGGTCGATCTCCTCCAGGAGCTTGGCGCGGTAGACGGCGACGAGCCCGTCGTCGCGGCTTGGCTCGGTCTGGCGGGTGGGGGCCACGCGGTCGCGCAGGCTCATGGCGTCCTTCGACCTCCTTCGGGCGTACGGGGGTTGGGCACGGCTCAGTCGTCCGGGGCGTCGTCGTTGGGCATGGTGGCCTCTTTGGTGACGCTCCAGTCCGAGCCGATGAACGGGAGCAGGGTCGGGACCTGCACCTCGACGGTGGCGGTCGTGGTGTCGCCGCCGTCGCCGACGTCGATGGAGGAGCTCAGGTCGCCGTCCATGGCCGCCGCCCCTGCCGCCTCCCCGGAGTCGCCCTGCGAGGCCGCGCGGGCGGCGGCGCGGGCGCCGGACCCTGCCTGGTTGGCGGCGTAACCCACCAGGCCCAGCTGGATCGCGGCGAGGCCGACGAGCAGCAGGATGGGCAGGAACCCGGCGAACTCCAGCATGGATACGCCGCGGTCGCCCCAGCGGCGGCGGCCACCGGACTCGGGGGACCGCCCCCGGCGCCCCCGGAACCTCACGAAGGACTTGGGCCGTATCACCCGTCATCCCCCTCCAGCGCCGCCCCCGCCTCGCCGTGGACCTGCCACCCCGCGTCGAAGCCGGGGAAGAAGACGGGCACGTCGACCCGTACGTGCGCCTTGTACACCGCGCCCTCGGGCGCGCAGCTCACGTCCGCCCCCTGCCAGGCGTCCGGCAGGTGTTCCCGGGCCGCCGCCGCGCAGGCGCCCTGGGCGTCCTCGCCCACCGCGTACGCCGCCGTGGCCGCCCGCGCCCCCTCGTCCGCGGCGTTCCCGGCCAGGGAGTACGAGTATCCGTACAGCGCGCACTGCCAGAGGAGCGTCATGACCACGAGCAGCAGCGGGAACATCCCGGCGAATTCGAGGGTGACCGCGCCCCGGTCGCCGCCCGCCGCCTTTCTGCGCAGGGCCAGCGCGCCCCGCCTGGTGCCGGAGCCCGCCGCTTCCGGGTCGACGAGGCCCAGTTCGCCCGCGAGGGCCCACAGCGCCTGCTTCACCGTGGAGCGGCTGTCCAGGTCCTGCATGCGGCCCGCGTCGACCGCGCCCTGCAGCTCCTTGAAGCAGGCGGGCACGGTGGTGCGGGCCGTGCGCGTGCCGGTGACGCGCTCCACCAGGGAGGGCTGGATCTCCGCGGTCCTGCCGTGCCGGTTGACGACGGTGACGGTCTCCTCGGCCTTGCGGATCTGCAGCCGGTCCCAGAGCCGCACGACGCGTTTGGCGGCGCGCACGGCCACCACGTCGGGGGTGACGAGCAGCAGCGCCTGGTCGGCGAGTTCGATCGCGGTGGCACTCGCCGCGGTGACGTAGGCGCCGCAGTCGACGATCACCACGTCGTAGCGGGCGCGCAGGGCACCGATGGTCTGGCGCGCGACGCGGTCGGTGACCTCTTCGCCGCGCTCGCCCTCGGCGGGGGCGAGGAGCAGGCCGATGCCGCTCTCGTGGGTGTAGACGGCGTCCTGGAGGACGCGCGGGGTGATGTCGTTGATCGCGGCGAGGTCGGCGACCGAGCGGCGGAACTGCACGTCGAGGTAGGAGGCGACGTCCCCGGACTGCAGGTCGAGGTCGAGGAGGGCGACGGTGCGGCCGGACGCGCCGGCGGCGAGGGCGAGCTGGACGGCGGTGACGGTCGTGCCGACGCCGCCCTTGGCCCCGCTGACCGTGACGACGGTGCCCGCGCCGCCGGGTCCGCCGCCCCCGCCCGCGTACAGCTCGATGCCGCTGCCGCTGCCCAGGTGGCGCCGCATCCCGGTGGACCAGGCGGCGGCGGCCTGGACGCGTTCGGCGAGGGCGTCGTAGGCGAGCGGGAGGCCGACGATGCCGCGCGCCCCGGAGTCCATGGCGGCGGTCAGCAGGCCGGGGCTGGTGTCGGCGGTGATGAGGACGACGCCGACCGCGGGGAAGCGCAGCACCAGGTCGCGGATGAGGTCGAGGGCCGGGACGGGTCCGATCCGCTCGTGCACGAGGACGACCTCGGGCAGTTCGTCGACGGACTCGGCGGCGAGGTGCGCGAGGGTGTCGAGGAGCACCGTGGAGTCGCCCACGGGGAGCGCGGGTTCGGTGTCGGGCAGCTGGCCGGTGAGCGTGGACAGCGCGCGGGCCGCGTCGATGTCGCCGACAGCGGGGAGGATCCGAGTGGTCATGCCCGACCTCCTACTTGTCCTCGTCGAGGGTGTACGTCCGGTCGCGCGGCGGTACGGTCGCCTCGCCGCCCGCTCCGACCAGGGCGAGCCGGACGTGGGTGGCGAACGACTCGGCGTAGGCGACGCGTTGGGCGTCTGCGGTGTCGAGGGCGAACGTGATGGGCACCGCTTCGGTGGCCCTGCGCCGGGTGCGGTCGTCCTGGTTGGGTTCGAGCGGGGTCAGCTTGCCGACGTCGAGCACCTTGGCGCCCTCCACGATGACTTTGGACTGGTCCTTCGCCTTGTCGGTCGCACCCTTGAAGGTGGCGTAGATGTTGACCTTCGAGCCGGGTGTGATCTTGCCCGCAACTCCGGTCGCCGCGTCGATCATGATGGCGATCTCCTGTTGCCCGGGGGCGAGTTCGGGCCGCCGTACGATCATGTCGGACTGCAGCAGCGAGCCCTTGCGCAGCTGGGTGACGGCGATCTTGCCGCGGATCTCGCCGAGGTCGGTGACGGCGTTGTCGGACAGCCACCGCTCGGGCATCTCGACCTTCTCGAACTGGTCGGCGGTCAGCTCCTTGTAGGGCGCGATGTCGCCCTTGAGCTTGTACGCGGGGACTTCGGGGCCCACCTTCGCGTTCACGTCGCGGATCACCGAGAGGACGCCGGCGAACGCGCCGATCGCGCACAGGACCGACAGGACCAGCAGGATGATGCCGCGGCGCTGGCGTGAGTTCATGGGCCGGACTACCTCGATCGAATGCGGGTGGCTACGGACGGTGAGCGGGGTGGCGCGCGTGCGGTCGTCGGTCGCGTACGAGGTGCGGGCGGGGGCGGTCCTGCCCTAGGTGGCGCCGCGGGGCAGGGCGGTCGTGGGGCGGGCGTGGTGCGGTGCGGCCGGGCGGAGCCGGGAGCCCGGCGGGATCAGGGCGCGCACCGGCGGCGCGAGGCGGTCGGATGGCGGCGGCAGGGGCGCGGCGCAGAACGCGCAGCGGTCCCCGATGAGTTCGAGGCCGCACCAGTGGCAGTCGTCGCGCCGGACGGACGACACCAGTTGGTAGAGGACGGAGATGTCCGGGATGGCCGCGGCGAACTCGACGAGCTTGCCGGTGGCCCACCAGCGCCCGGACTCGCCGGGCAGCCGTGTCTCGGTGGTCTCCTGACAGTGCCAGGCGGGGGCGAGGGTGGCGGTGACCCAGTCGTGGGCGAGCCGGCCGGGGGCGTAGAGCATCCGGGTGCCGAATCCGGGCCCTGGCAGGTACGCCTCGTCGCCGCTGGAGACCTTCATCAGTGAGGGGCGGGGCGTGGCGAGGACCGCGAACTGGCTGCCGGGAACCCAGGACTTGGCGTGCGACTGGAGGGTGACGGGCACCCGGTCGAGCCGGGCGACGGAGCCGAGCAGGGCGCCCGCGTAGATGTAGTGGGAGAGCAGCCGGGCGGCGGAGGCGAGCACGCCGGGGCTGAAGTCGCAGACCGACAACTGCCGTAATTGCAGGGCGAGTACGGCGAGGCCGAGCGGCGGCAGGTCGGTGCGGACGACGGCGATGCGGTCGCTCTCCAGGACGGAACGCACCGCGTGCAGCCGCTGGACGACCGCCGGGGGCGCCGAGGCGGGGCACAGGGCGATGACGTAGCCGTGGTGCTCGATGAGGGTGTGCATCTCGGTGAGCGCCCGGTCGAAGGAGTACGTCCGCGCCGGCTCCAGCGCCGACTGGAGCACGGTGGCCGACGGGGTGTGCCGGTCGGGCGACGGCAGCACGAGATCGGGTCCGGTGACGGCTATGGCGGTCGGCAACGCGTACACCCCCGGTCCTCGTGCACTCCTGCCTCAGCACCATATCCACGTCATGGTCGACTCGACACCCAACTTCCCACTGTTCATGTGGAGGTGGGGGATTCCGCTGTGCACCAAGTGATGTTTGATCCCTTGACAACCTCATTGGTCTGGACCAGCTTTGACCCCCAGCCGGACCCCTCATCCCCGGCTGCACCCCCCCCCATCCCCCCACCCCACTCCCCCCACGGAGGCAGCAGTGGTCCGTACACGCAGCAGGACGGGAGCCGCCGTCGGCGCCCTCGCCGCCCTGGCCCTCGCCCTCACCGGCCTCTTCACCGGCGGTGCCGCCCCGGCGGACGCCGCACCCCGCGCGGTGCCCGCGCACGCGGTGACCGGGTACTGGCAGAACTTCGACAACGGCGCCCAGGTGCAGAAACTGGCCGATGTGCAGGACGCGTACGACATCGTCGCCGTGGCCTTCGCGGACGCGACCGGCACGCCCGGGCAGGTCACCTTCAACCTCGACTCGGCCGGTCTCGGCGGCTACACCGTCGACCAGTTCAAGGCCGACATCAAGGCGAAGCAGGCGGCCGGCAAGTCGGTGATCATCTCGGTCGGCGGCGAGAAGGGCGCGGTGGCGGTCGACTCGGCGGCGTCCGCCTCGGCCTTCGCCGACTCCGTGTACGGCCTCATGCAGGAGTACGGCTTCGACGGCGTCGACATCGACCTGGAGAACGGCCTCAACTCCACGTACATGTCCCAGGCCCTGAAGTCCCTGGCGAGCAAGGCGGGTTCGGGCTTCGTGCTCACCATGGCGCCGCAGACCATCGACATGCAGTCCCCGTCGAACGAGTACTTCAAGACCGCGCTCGCCGTGAAGGACATCCTCACGGTGGTCAACATGCAGTACTACAACAGCGGTTCGATGCTGGGCTGTGACGGCAAGGTCTACAGCCAGGGCACGGTCGACTTCCTCACCGGGCTCGCCTGCATCCAGCTGGAGAACGGACTCGCGCCCTCGCAGGTCGGCATCGGCGTCCCGGCCTCCTCGCGGGCGGCGGGCGGCGGTTATGTCGCGCCGGAGGTCGTCAACGACGCCCTGGACTGTCTGGCCAAGGGCACGGGCTGCGGCTCCTTCAAGCCGTCCAAGACGTACCCGGGCATACGGGGCGCGATGGCCTGGTCGACCAACTGGGACGCGACGGCGGGCAACGCGTGGTCCTCCTCGGTGGGCGCGCACGTCCACGGCATGTAGGCCCTACCCGTACGTCACCTCGTACGTCACCGGAAAAGACCGCAGCGCCGCCGCTCCCCCGGCGGCGCTGCCGTGTCTCACCGGCCGTGTCTCACCAGGGCAGGTCGCGCACCTGTTGCACGCAGAGGACGAGGAAGAGCAGGCCCGCGCCCGCGAGCATGACGTTGCTGACGATGCCGTTGCGCCACTGCGGGGGCGTGCGCGAGGAGTTGAGCAGCCAGAGCAGCGTGAGGGCGAGGAACGGCATGAAGAACGCGCCGAGCACGCCGTACGCGATGACGAGGCCGAACGGCTCGTCCAGGAAGAGCAGGCCCATCGGCGGGAAGGTCAGCCAGAGCAGATATGCCCGGAACGGCAGGGACTTCTCGCGCTTGCCGGCCGCGACCTCCTCGACCATGCCGCCCTCGGCCGCGCCGGCTTCGGCAGTGCCGCCCCCGGCCGCCGTACCGTCCCCGGCCGCCTCGGCCGCCCCGCCGTCGCGCTCGCGCCGCAGCCGCTCCACGAAGTCCGCGAACATCAGGCTCACGCCGTGCCAGACACCCATCAGGGCGCCGAAGGACGTGGCGAAGAAGCCGAACAGGAAGAGCTTCGCGGTGACCACGCCGAACTTGTCCGCCAGGACGTCGCCGAGGTCGATCAGGCCCCGGTCGCCGGAGGTGAGGGCGATGTTCGTGGAGTGCAGGAGCTCGGCGCCGATGATCATCATGGCGACGACGAAGACGCCGGTCGTGAGGTAGGCGACGCGGTTGTCCAGGCGCATCACCTTGAGCCAGCTGATGTCGGTCCAGCCCTTGGAGTTCACCCAGTACCCGTACGCGGCCATGGTGATGGTGCCGCCGACGCCGCCGATCAGGCCGAGGGTGTAGAGCAGGGAGCCGTCCGGCAGGACCGGGGCGAGGCCGGCGAGGGCGTTGCCGAGGTCGGGGGCGACGCGGATGGCGACGTACACGACGATCAGGAACTTCATGCCGATGACGATCGTCATGGCCTTCTCGAACACGGCGTACCGGTTGAACCAGACGAAGGCGAGCCCCAGCAGGCCGCAGATGACCGCCCACGTCTTCAGGCCAGGACCGTCCGGGAAGAGCGCGACCAGCGGCAGGGCGCTGGACGACATGGCCGTGGCGCCGTACACGAAGCCCCAGATGACCACGTAGACCGCGAAGTAGTAGGTGGTCCACCGCCCCAGGGTGCGCCAGCCCTCGAAGAGCGTGCGCCCGGTGGCCAGGTGCCAGCGTCCGGTCGCCTCGGCGAGCGAGATCTTCACCAGACAGCCGATGATCGCGGCCCACAGCAGGGTGTAGCCGAACTTGCTGCCCGCGATGAGCGTCGCCACCAGGTCGCCCGCGCCGACGCCGGTGGCCGCGACGACGATGCCGGGGCCCACGTACTTCCAGCTCGCCTTGCGCAGCGGGGGGCCCGCTTCGCCGGCGGCGGTGCCACTGCCTGTCGTTTCAGCCATGCCGATCAAGAAAGCGCATCGCCGCGCTCGGCACAAGGGGTCGGTGCCTCCCGAACGCCGCCGGAACACGCCCAGTTGACGACCCGCGGATCGCGACCGAGCGGCCGGCGGCGCTGTCAGACTCTCTGGCATGGGGACGATCTACGCGCTCATGGTCGGCATCAACGACTACCCGCGCCGAACGGCGACGCCGCTCACCGGCTGCGTCAACGACATCACCGCGGCCCGGCGGCTGCTCGCCGACCGCACGGGCGGCGCGGCGCGGATCCGGGTGCTGCTGGACGCCGAGGCGACCGTGGCGGCCGTCGTCGACGCCGTCGAGCGGCATCTGGGCTCGGCGGGCCCCGGCGACACGGCGCTGCTCTGGTTCTCCGGGCACGGCACCGAGTGGCGGGCGACCGGCGCGGATCTGCTGATCGAGGCCACCGGCCGCAACCAGGCCCTGGTCTGCGCGGACGGCCCGCTGCCCGACAAGCGGCTCGGCGCCCTGCTCGCCTCGGTCGCCGCCCGCGGCCCGCACACCGCGGCCGTCCTGGACTGCTGCTACTCCGGGGGCGCGACCCGCGACGCGGAGCTCACCGCCCGCTGGACGCCGCCCGCCGCCGAGTGGCCGCGCACCGCCGAGTGGCCGCGCACCGCGCTCACCGGCGCCCGTGACCTGCCCGTCCCCGACGGCTCCCCGCGCCATGTGCTCCTCGCCGCCAGCCGGCTCGACCAGCTCTCCTACGAGGGGGAGTTCGGGGGCCGCAGGCACGGCGCGTTCACGCACGCGCTGCTCGGCGTCGTACGGGAGGCGGGGCCGGGCGCCACGTACCGGGAGCTGCTCGCCGCGGCCGACGCCAGGCTGCAGCGCAACGGGGGCGGTCAGCAGCCGGTGCTGTATCCGGCGGACGCCGGTGGCGTGGCCGACCTGCCGTTCCTGGGCGGCGCCGTCGCGCGGGCGCCCGGTCCCTATCTGCTGCGGTACGGCGTGGACGGCTGGGAGGTGGACTGCGGCAGCGGGCACGGGCTGCGGGAGGGCGCGGGAGCCTTCGGCACGGAGTTCACGGTGCTCGCGCCCGGCACGGAGGCGCTGCCGGAGGGCACCGTCGTCCGCGCCCGCGCCGTGCACGGCCACCGCACGCTCGTCGACCTCGCCGACGGCACGCCGTCGACCGGCCGGGCCTACCCGGTGACGCTCTCCGCGCTCGCCGCGGCCCCGGCGACGGTGACCCTCACCGTTCCCGAAAGGCCCGAAGCACCCGAGGCGCCCGAACGGCACGCGGCCGCAAGCGAGTTGGGCGACGTCCTGGCCACCGCTTCCCCACTGGTACGTGTGGTGGCCACCCCGCAGGAGGCGGCGGACCTGCACTTCCGGGTCGTCGTGGGCGGGTCGTCGGCGCAGGTACTGCGGCGGGACGGCAGCCCGTTCGTCGAACCGCTGCCGCTGGCCGGGCCCGGCGACGCCCGGCGCGTCGCCGACTGCCTGGCCCATCTGGCACGCTGGCACCAGCTGCGCGACCTCACCGCACGCCCCTCACCCCTGGACGGCCTGGTCCGCGTGGAGATCACGCCCTGGGACGCGCCGGAGGACGGACCGCTCCTGCCGGACGGCAGCGGCGAGATCACCTGCCCCTACACGACCGGGCCCGAAGGACCGCGGCCGCCCTGGGTCTCCGTCCGGCTGCACAACCGCTCCCCCAGCCGTGCGCTGTGGTGCCTCCTGCTCGACCTGACCGACAGCTACGCCGCCGACCCGGCGCTGTACCCGGGCCACTTCATCGCGCCCGGCGGCACCGGCCACGCCCTGGACGGCGAGCCGGTGCGGCTTTCGCTGCCGCCGGGCCGTCCCGCCGTGCCGGGGGCCGAGGTGCGGGACTGGCTCAAGCTCGTGGTGGCCGAGTCGGAGCTCAACACGCTGCCGTTCCAACTGCCCGCGTGGGGCGCGCACTCCAGCGCCTCCCGCTTCGGCCCGGCGGACGGCGGCGACGGGGTGCTGCGGATCCGGCCGCACACGACACGGGACTTCGGCCGGGCCGGCGCGGGCTCACCGGGGCGGTGGACGGCGCGCACGATCGCGGTGCGGACGGTGGTCCCGGGCGGGGAGCTGGATCAGGGCGCGAGCCGCGCGTAGTACGGCTCCAGGACGGAGCTGAGCCACCGGTCGCCGTCCTCGGTGCCGAAGTCGACCGGCACCTCGTCCACCGTCTCGACCGCGCCCCGCGGACACCGGTCGCCGAAGAGCAGCACCGTACGGTCCTCCGGCTCGCGCTTGGAGCGCCACACGAAGCCCTGCGCCCACGGGTCGGTGTGGTCGCGGATCCAGTGCGCCCAGTCACGCGTGTACGCGTAGTCGATCGCCTCGGCCTGCACCAGCCAGGTGTCCTGGTGGACGCCGGCCAGATCCTGCGCGGTCATCAGCGACACGACGGTCACGTCGGCGGCGAGCCGCAGCGTGGTCAGCCGCCGCCCGCGCACGCTCACCCGCGGCACCAGGCGCGGGCCGCCCGCCGGGTCGAACGGCAGCGACCGAAGCAGCGTCTCGCAGACCGCGGCCACCGGGCTCAGTCCCGCGTAGAGATAGCCGTACGGGTCGCAGCCCGTGCCGTCGAAGCGCCCGCCGCCGTACAGGCAGTGCGCGGGGTTGGGGTTGAACGCGGTGGCGTCCCGGCGTGCGGAGTGCACGCGGTACAGGACGGTGCCCCGGGGCAGGGTGGTCTTGACGGGGGTGGCGCTCAGCCGGTCGGGCGGCCGGTAGTTCGGCACGGCTACTCACCCCCCATCAGGAACCGTGCGGTGTCGGCGAGTTGGCGGTCGCGGCCGGTGCCGAGCAGCCGGGCGGGGCGGGTGCCGAGCCAGGCGTTGTCGGACAGCCACCAGTCCGCGGCGCCCCACGGGTCGCGGTCGGCCTCCAGCAGGGTGTTGACCTCCAGGACGATCCGCCAGGGCATCGCGTCCTCGGAGAACTGGAAGCGCGGCAGCCGCGGCAGGCCGCCCGCGCCGGGCAGCCTGATCAGCTCGGGCGCGAACGGGTTGCCGCCGTGCCGCAGCACCGCGTCGGCGTCCAGCGCGGGCGCGGCGAGCAGCCGTTCGCGGACCGGGCCGAGCACCGGGCCGACCATGCGGTGCCCGTCGATGAGCAGCACGGCGAGGTCCTCCACACGAAAGCCCTGGTAGCCGACGCCGCCACCGGTGGCCGTGTCCGGCCCGGCGTCGGCGGTGAGCCGCGCCTCGCCCGCCGCGCCGAACTCCTCGGGCAGCCGCTCCCGCAGCAGCCAGGCCGCCCGGTCGGCCGCGTCCCGGCGCACGGACTCGTCCTCGCCCCGGCCGCGCACCACCCCGAGGAGCGCGGCGAGCCGGTCGCGCAGCGGCTGGTCGAGCCGGTCGGCGATGCGGTCCCAGAACGCGGCGGCGGCCGCGAGCACGGCGTACGGGTTCATGGCGTCCCCCGGTCGGCGAGCCCGGCGAGCAGCCTCTCGACGAGGTCGGCCCGCGCGTGGCGGCGTACGACGAAGTGGATGTCCCAATCGGCGCCCCGGGCGAGCTCCGCCTCCACCGCAGCCCACAGCGCGCCGAAGCTCTCCAGCGGCGGCAGGCCGCCCCGGCCCGCGCCGAGCAGCGGCAGACAGACCGAGGTGAGCGGCGGATCGCTCGCCCGGGACTCCTCGGCGAGCAGCGCGAAGACGCGGGCCACGCCGCGAGTGACGTCGGCGGCCTGCACGTCGTAGTCGTTGGTCTCGGGGCGGGGCATGGCGACGGCCACGTGGTAGATCCGCCGCAGGCCCTGCTCGGCGAGGGCGCCCGCGGAGGTGGCGACGACCGTGCCCGGCAGGGCCGCCCGGCCCGGTGTCCCGTGCCGGGCGACCCATCCCCGTAGCTCGTCGTGGACCTGGTCCTCGACGACTCCCCCCGTGGGGTCCTTGTGGGCGCCCGCCCGGCGCAGGGTCGCCGAGACCGACGACTTGTAGGGGGCGGGCAGCGCGAAGTACGTGTTGGTCGGCGAGACGACGACGTCGATGTCGCGCAGCAGGTCCACCGAGTGGACGTGCACGGTGACGGGGACGGTGCGGCCGTGCAGGGCGAGCCGGAGTCCGCGGTGGGCGGCGGGAAGTCCGGCCGCTCCGGGACCGGGCTCCCCCGCGGCCCCGGGCGGCCGGACGGCTATGCCGACGACCTGCTCGGCGATCTGTCCGAGCACCATCAGCTCGTGGTGCTTGCGGAAGCGTTCGACGCTGACCCCGTACACCTGGGCGGCGCGCCGGCGGCGGTCGGCGGGCGGCCAGTCGCGGGTGCCCTGGGCGAGGCCCAGGGTGTACTCGGCGGCGGTCTGCAGGCTGCCGCCGCCGATCCCGAAGACGGCGGTCCGCAGCAGCCGCTCGACGGCCGTCCCGGGCAACTCGCCCTCGGAGCTGGACAGTTGCGTGGCGATGCGGCTCAGCTCGGGCGTGTCGATCTCCCGCAGCCTGACGACGCCGGCTCGCCGCACCTTCCTCACCTCCGCGAGTACTGTCCCGTGGTCGGGCGGGCGCGGAGCTGCTGACATGGCGGAAAGGATCGCACCGGGCCCGCAGCACCACAAGCCCGTTCGGGCCTGCCCGCACCCTCCATTGCACACCACGGCCCGGTCGAACTCCGGTTGCCCGCAGGGCAGTTACGGGTCGTCGTACGCGCTAGACGAAGAGGCTGACCACGCCCGCCACGGCGAATCCGGCCACCGAGAGGACCGACTCAAGCACCGTCCACGTCTTGAGCGTGTCCCGCTCGCTGATGCCGAAGTACTTCGCCACCATCCAGAAGCCGCCGTCGTTGACGTGCGAGGCGAAGATGGAGCCCGCCGAGATGGCCATGATGACCAGGGCGGTGAAGGCCTGCGAGTAGTCGCCCTCGGAGAGCAGCGGGGCGACGATGCCCGCCGTGGTGACGATGGCGACCGTCGCCGAGCCCTGGGCGACGCGCAGGATCAGCGAGAGCAGGTAGGCGAGGACGATGATGGGCAGGCCCACGTCCTGGAAGGTGTCCGAGATGGCGCCGGCCACGCCGCTGCCCTTGAGGACCGCGCCGAAGATGCCGCCCGCGCCGACCACCAGGAGGATGTTGCCGACCGGCTTGAGGGAGGCGGTCGAGACGGTCTCCAGGGACTTGCGGGACCAGCCGCGCCGGATGCCCAGCAGGTAGTACGCCATGAGCAGCGCGATCGTCAGGGCGACGAAGGGGCTGCCGAAGAACTCGATGACGGACCGGAAGGTCGACGGGTCGAAGGCGATCGAGGAGAAGGTCGCGAGCAGGATGAGCACCAGCGGCGTGCCGATGATGGTGAAGACCGTGCCCAGCGACACCGGCTTCTCCCGCGGGGCCACACCGGCCGCGCTCTGCTCGGCGAGGACCGCGGCCCGCGCCTCCTCGGCGGCCTCGACCATGTCCTGCGGCACGGGTACGAAGATGCGCTTGCCGATCCACGCCGCGTACGCCCAGGCGGCGAGGACCGCGGGGATGCCGCAGACGATGCCCATCAGGATGATCCAGCCGAGGTCCACCTTCAGCAGACCGGCGGCGGCGACCGGGCCGGGGTGCGGCGGCAGGAAGGCGTGGGTCATGGAGAGACCCGCGAGCAGCGGGAGGCAGTAGAGGAGGATCGACTTGCCGCTGCGCTTGGCGGCGGCGTACACGATCGGCGCGAGGACGAAGATGCCCACGTCGAAGAAGACGGGGACGCCGAAGATCAGACCCGTCAGGCCCATCGCGAGGGGCGCGCGCTTCTCGCCGAAGAGGCCGAGGAGGCGGGAGGCGAGGACCTCGGCGCCGCCGGAGACCTCCAGGATCGCGCCGAGCATCGTGCCGAGCCCGATGATGATCGCCACATGGCCGAGGATGCCGCCCATGCCGGTCTCGATGACCGAGACGGCGTCGGACTTCTGGACGGTGCCGAAGAGTTCGGTGACGGAGAGGCCGGCCGCGAGGCCGACGGCTATGGAGACCGCGAGGAGCGCCACGAAGGGCTGCAGCCTGACCTTGATGATCAGGAAGAGCAGCAGCAGGATGCCGAGCGCGGCGACGGTCAGCAGGCCGGGGGTGCCGTCGATCAGGGCGAGCAGGCCGCCGGTGTGCGGTGGCGTCTCGGGGGCGGGGGCGGCCGCGAGCACGGCGGTGTGGAACGGGGACATCGTTGACCTCGTAAGTGCATGGGGAGGGGGTCTGGGGGCCTCCCCCAGAAGACACAGCCGGGGCAGGGGGGATCGCGGCACGGCGCCCCCTGCGAGAGGGGCGCCGCGCCGTGACGACGAACGGCTTGCTGGGTGCGGATGTGGCTCAGCCGAGGACGGCGAGCGCGTCGATCTCGATGAGCAGGCCCTTGGGCAGGCCCACGTAGACGGTGGTGCGGGCGGAGGCGGGGGCCTTCAGGCCCTGCTCCTCGAAGTAGGCGTTGTAGATCTCGTTCATCTCCGCGAAGTGGTCCACGTCCGTGAGGTAGACGCGCATCATCATCACGTCGTCCCAGCTCGCGCCGCCCTCTTCGAGGATCGCCTTGACGTTGGCGAAGGTCTGGAGGGTCTGCTCGCGCAGGGTCGGGCCCGCGGGGGTGGGGGCCTTGCCCTCCTCGGCGGGGAGGAAGCCGACCTGACCGGCGACCTGAAGGATGTTGCCCTTCTTCACGCCGTGGGAGAACTTCGCGGGCGGGGTGGTGTGGGTGGCCGGGGTGAGTGCGGTCTTCTCGGTCATGCTGTTCAGGCTTCCTTCAGAGGGGCGGTTTTCGCCTCCGGAGCGGCTCCGGAGTACTCCCGGCTGATGGCGTCCGCGGTACGGCGGACCAGCGGGAGCAGGGTGAGGAGTTCCTCGGCGGTGACGACGACGTTCGGTGCGGACACCGACATGGCGGCGACGACACGCCCGTCCGCACCGCGGATGGGGGCCCCGATGCAGTTGATGGACTCCTCGTGGCCACCGAGGTCGGTGGCCCAGCCCTGTTCGCGCACCTTCTCCAACTCGCGCAGGAACGCGGCGGCGTTGGGCGTCGAACGGGACGTGTAGGTGGGGTAGTCGAGCTTCTCCGCGATGGCGCGGCGCTCGGCCTCCGGGAAGTCGGAGAGCAGCAGCTTGGCGACGGCGGCGACGGTGATCGCCACCGGCTTGCCGATACGGGAGTACATCCGCACCGGATAGCGGCTCTCGACCTTGTCGATGTAGAGGACCTCCTGCTCCTCGTAGACGGCGAGGTGGACCGTGTGGCCGCACTTCTCGTTGAGGGCGAGGAGGTGGGGGTGGGCGATCTCGCGGACGTCGAGGCTCTCGACGGCCTGCTGGGCGAGGGCGAAGAGGCGGGCGCCGAGCCGGTAGCGCTGGTCGGACTGGCGGAAGACCAGGCCGTGTTCGTGGAGGGTGCGCAGGAGCCGCAGGGCCGTGGACTTGTGCACGTCGAGGCGGTCGGCGACCTGGCCGAGGTCGGCGGGGCCCTCGGCGAGCAGCGGCAGGATGGAGAGCGCTCGGTCGACGGTCTGGCTCATGGGGTACGTACCTCCTCCTCGGCCTCGGTGTCCTGTGGGACGTGGTCCGTCCAGCCGGGGCCGAGACGAAGTGTCTCCCAGGCGGCGTCGTCCAGGGCGGCGAGGCGGTCGGCGTGCGTGCGGGCGGGGGGCGTGGCGAGGTCGCCGGGGACGGTGAGCGCGGCGGCGGCCATGAGGTGGCCGTGGCGCAGGCACCGGTCGGCGGGTAGGCCGCGCAGGGTGGCGGAGAGGAAACCGGCGGCGAAGGCGTCGCCGGCACCGACGGGCGCGACGACGTCGACGCGCAGGGCGGCCCGGAAGACGGGGGCCTCGCCGTGCCGGTGGACGGTGGCGCCGCGGCTGCCCTGCTTCACCACGAGGGTGGCGGGCTCGGGCAGGGCGGCGCGGATCGCGTCGGGCCCGCCGGTGACGCCCCAGGCGGCCGCGGCCTCGTCCTCGCCGACGAAGACGAGGTCGGCGCCGCGGGCGAGGTCGAGCAGGACGCCGGGGCCGTCCGCCGCGTCCTTCCACAGTCCGGGGCGGTGGTTGACGTCGAAGGAGACGAGCGGGGCGCGGTCCGCACGCCGGGTGCAGAGGTGGCGTACGAGGGCGAGGCAGTCGGCGGAGAGGGCGGGGGTGATGCCGGACAGGTGCAGGACGCGTCCCGCGGCGAGGGCGTCCTCGTCCACCGAGCCCGGTGACATGGCGGAGGCGGCGGAGCCCGCGCGGTAGTAGACGACCTCGTGGGTGTCGGTGTCGCGGTCGTCGGCGGTGCGGAAGTAGATGCCGGTGGGGCGGTGCGGGTCGCGGCCGACGGCGGAGGTGTCCACTCCGTAGCCGCCGATCGTCTCGATCAGGTGGTCGCCGAAGCCGTCGGCGCCGACCCGGCTGACCCAGCGGGCGGTGTGCCCGGCGGCGGCCAGCGCGCAGGCGACGTTGGACTCGGCGCCGCCGATCCCGCGGTCGAAGGAGGGCACGTCGGCGAGGCGGCCGGGCCGCGCGGGCAGGAAGGTGACCATGGACTCGCCGAGTGCCACGACGTCCACCACTGCCTCTGCGGCCCTCTGCGCGGCTGCCTGTGCGGCTGTCGCTGCGGCTGCCTGTGCGGTCACGTTCTTCCAGCCCCTCAACCGACTCTCCGGATCCGTTGACCCGGCGTTGGCTCGGATGTTAGACAGCAGTAAGCGACATACGCAATGACTGTTGCACATGATGCAACGCACTCCTGGAGGAGGCGCCCATGGCCGCCGACAACGCCGTCGAACGTCCCGCCGATTCAGCCGCCGAACGGCTGGCCGGCCTCGCTCAGGAGCGGGTCGACCACCGCTTCAAGGGACTGCCGCCGGACGCCGAGGGGCTGACGGTGGGCGAGCTCGCGGCGCAGCGGCGCAACCTCTTCACCGGCGGCTTCACCACCCCGGTCCTCGCGCTCTCCGCCGAGCGCCTGGAGCACAACCTCGCCCTCATGGAGACATACGCCGAACGGCACGGCCTGGCCTTCGCGCCGCACGGCAAGACGTCGATGGCCCCGCAGCTCTTCGCCCGCCAGCTGGAGCGCGGCGCCTGGGGCATCACCCTCGCCGTCCCCCACCAGGTGCGCGTGGCACGGCGGTTCGGCGTGGAGCGGATCTTTCTCGCCAACGAACTGGTCGACGCGGCGGCGCTGCGCTGGCTCGCGGCCGAGCTGGGCGCGGACCCCTCCTTCCGCTTCATCTGTTACGTGGACTCCGTGCGCGGCGTCGAGCTGATGCACGCCGCCCTGAGCGCGGCCGGCGCGAGCCGCCCCGTGGACGTGGTCGTGGAGCTGGCCGCGGGCGACGGCGCGCGCACCGGTGTACGGACCGGGGCGGAGTGCTTCGAGATCGCCCACGCCGTCGCGGCCGCGGACACCCTGCGGCTCGTGGGCGTCGCCGGGTACGAGGGGGAGGTGCCGCAGGCGTCCACGGAGACGGTGACGGCGTGGCTGCGCGGGCTGGTCGCGCTGGTCGGCGAGTTCGACGCGGCGGGGCTCTTCGCGGACCTGCCGGAGATCGTGGTCAGCGCGGGCGGCAGCGCGTGGTTCGACGCGGTGGCGTCGGTCTTCGCGGAGATCGGCGAACTCTCGCGCCCGGTACTGAAGTTGCTGCGCTCCGGTGCGTACGTGTCGCACGACGACGGCCACTACAAGCATCTGACGCCGTTCAACCGGGTGCCGCAGGAGGGCGCGCTGGAGCCCGCGTTCCGGCTGTGGGCCCAGGTGGTGTCGCGGCCCTCCGCGGAGCAGGCGTTCACCAACGCGGGCAAGCGGGACGCGGCGTACGACCTCGACCTGCCCGAGGCGCAGGTCGTACGGCGCGGCGGGGCGGAGTGGCCGGCGACCGGGGTCGCGGTCACCGGCCTCTCCGACCAGCACGGGTGGCTCACGACGTCACCGGAGGCGGAACTCGCCGTGGGCGACTGGCTGGGGATGGGGCTGTCGCACCCGTGCACGGCCTTCGACAAGTGGGAGTTGATTCCGGTGGTGGAGGGGGATGGGGTGGTCGTGGACTACATCCGAACGTATTTCTGACCCCTGGGTCTCGGACGGATCCCTGGACCGCCGCTGCGCGGCGGAGGCGTCCGCGTCGCCCCCGGCCGCCCGTCGGCCGGCCCCGCGGTGGGCGGCAGCCCCGTCCCGCCGCTGCGCGGCGGAGCCTTCCGTCACCTGTCGGCTGAACCGCCGTCGGTGGCAGCCCTATACCGCCGCTCCGCGGCGGAACCATCCCCACCCACCCACCCGTTCACCCCGCAACGCAGGGCGAGCGTAGGAGCCCCCAACCGTCCGTCACCTGTCGGCTGAACCGCCGTCGGTGACAGCCCCATACCGCCGCTCCGCGGCGGAGCCATCCCCACCCGCCCGCCCGTTTGCCCCGCGACGCAGCGCGGGCGTAGGAGGACCCCCCACCCCCTACCGTTCGCCGCCAACGGCGGTCCCCTCCCACCGCGGCCACCCGCACCCGGCCGCGAGAGCCGCACGGGTGGTGCGGGTGGGAACACTCAACCCGGCCGGAGGCCGGGTGCACCACCCCACACCTGAAGCCGAACGCAGAGGAAAGGCACCACCATGGACCTGGTGATCCGCGACGCACGCGTCATAGACGGCACCGGAGGTGCCTCCTACCGCGCCGACGTCGCCGTACACGACGGCAGGATCACGGAGATCCACCCGGAGGGAACGGCCCGGCCCCGCCCCGCGGGGATGGCCACCCTCGACGCCCAGGGCCTCGCGCTGGCGCCCGGTTTCATCGACATGCACGCCCACAGCGACCTCGCCCTGCTCAGGGACCCCGAACACACCGCGAAGGCGGCCCAGGGCGTCACCCTGGAGGTCATCGGCCAGGACGGCCTCAGCTACGCCCCCGTGGACGACCGCACGCTCGCCCAGGTCCGCCGGGCCATCACGGGATGGAACGGCGACGGCAGCGACATCGACTTCTCGTGGCGCACCGTCGGCGGTTATCTCGACGCCCTGGACACCGCCCACGGCGGCCGCGGCATCGCCGTGAACGCCGCCTACCTCATCCCCCAGGGCACCGTCCGCATGTACGCGCTCGGCTGGGACGACCGGCCGGCCGGCCCCGCCGAGATCGACCGGATGAAGCAGCTCGTCGCGGAGGGGCTGCGGGAGGGCGCCGTCGGCATGTCGTCGGGGCTCACGTACACGCCCGGCATGTACGCCGACGACTCCGAGCTCACCGAGCTCTGCAAGGTCGTGGCCGGGTTCAACGGCTACTACTGCCCCCACCACCGCAGTTACGGCGCCGGCGCCCTCCAGGCGTACGAGGAGATGGTGGACCTCACCCGGATCGCGAACTGCCCCCTCCATCTCGCGCACGCCACGATGAACTTCGGCGTGAACAAGGGCAAGGCGCCGGACCTCCTCGCCCTCCTCGACGACGCCCTGGCCGGCGGCGCCGACATCACCCTGGACACGTATCCGTACACCCCCGGCTGCACCACGCTCGTGGCGATGCTGCCGAGCTGGGCCAGTGAGGGCGGCCCGGACGCCATCCTCGCCCGGCTCCAGGACGACGCGAGCGCCGAGAAGATCCGCCACCACATGGAGGTCATCGGCGCCGACGGGTGCCACGGCGTGCCCATCGAGTGGGACACCATCGAGATCTCCGGCGTGAGCGACCCCGGGCTTGCCTCCTGCGTCGGCAAGACGATCGCGCGGTCCGCCGCCCAGCGCGGCGAGGAGCCGTGGGTCACCGCGCGCCGGCTGCTCATCGACGACAAGCTGGGTTCGACGATTTTGCAGCACGTCGGGCACGAGGAGAACGTCCGGGCGATCATGCGCCACCGCGTGCACACCGGTGGCAGCGACGGCATCCTGCAGGGCTTCAAGCCGCACCCGCGCGCGTACGGCACGTTCCCGCAGTATCTCGGGCGCTACGCACGGGAGTTGGGCGTCATGTCGCTGGAGGAGACGGTCGCCCACCTCACCTCGCGCCCCGCCGCCCGTCTGCGCCTGCCCGACCGGGGCCTCGTCCGCGAGGGCTACCGCGCCGACCTGGTCCTCTTCGACCCGGAGACGGTCGCGGCGGGCTCGACGTTCGAGGCGCCCCGCACCCTGCCCACCGGCATCCCGCACGTCCTGATCGACGGCAGGTTCGTGATGCGGGACGGCCGGCGCACGGACGTCCTGGCGGGCCGCTCCGTACGCCGCACCCCATGACCGGGGGGCCCGCGTGACCCGGGCCCCGGGCCGCTACGTCCTCACTTCTTCTTGCCCTTGATGTCGATGTGGGCGTTGAACTTCGCGCCCACGATCGTCACGAACACGTTGCCCTGCCGCCCGCGCGTGGCCAGCGTGTCCCCGACCTGCCCTTGCCGACGGCCTCCTTGTCCTGGATCTTGCCCGCGCGGAGGTTCGTGAACTGGCTGTAGCGCTGCTCGGCCAGCTCGGCCGCCTCCGCCCACTCCTCCTGGAAGGCGGCGTACTCGGACTCCGTCATGCCCGAACCGAACGTGAAGTTGGGGTGGTTGGCCTCCTCGTAGTGGTGCCTGCACAGGTCGAGGAGCAGACCGGCGTCGCTCTTCTGTCCGACCTCCTTCAGCAGCGAGTCGGCCTGCTTCTGGATGACCGCCTTGCGTTCCTTCACCCGGTCCGCGTGCCGCTGCTCGCGCACGTCGTCGTCGAGGGTCTTCTTGGCCGCGGCCAGGCCGTTGTCCTTGTCCTCGTAGGTCGCGACGCGGACGGAGGCGTCCCGCTTGCGCTGCGGGATCAGTCCCCAGGGCAGGCCGATCGACGCGCTGTACTCCGTGAGCAGTTCGGTCGCTTCCGTCTCGTCGTTCGCGTACTCGACGTGCCCGATCGTCTTGGTCACGATGCCCCCTCGCTCCCCGCCGGCCCGTCCGGCGGTGCGTGCCGCGGGCAACGTCTCACCCCCGGGACCGGTCGTCACCGGGAGGCGTCCCGTCCGGTTGCGCCGGGGACGCCCAGCGGCTCAGGTGTCCCAGGCGGGGCTCGTGTTGGGCGGGTAGCGGGAGCTACAGGCGCCGTTCACCCAGTCGTCCACGTCCTGCCCGTCCCACTCCAGCAGTTCATCGGCGTTCCGCTTGCACTTGTCGTAGTCGAGGCTTCCGTTGAGTCTGCTGACGGTGATGTCCTGGTTGAGGTGGTGGTATCCCTTGCCCGTCCGGTATTCCATCCGCACCGTCGTCCGGAGCAGCCCGAGGCGCAGATCCCCGCGCACCACGGTCAGGACCCCCTGCTGGACATTGCTGTTCTTCTCCGGCTGCCCCTCGTGCTCGACCGCCAGTTGGCCGATTTTTTTGATGGAGGTGACGATGCCGTCGAACGCGTCCATCGGCACCACCCCGTCGAATTCGATCGAGTAGTAGACCGCCTCGATGGCCGGCAGCAGGGAGAGGGATGAGATGGACGCACTCCTGCTGTCGTCCACGATGTCGGTGAGGAACGGCATATATCTGAACTGCCATTCGAGGCTGACCCACTCACCCAGGTCGAATTCCGTGGAAGACGGATCGAATCCCGCGGATTCCTCGGCCTTGCGCAAAATGGTGGCGGCCACGGACTGCCACGAGCCGAAGGACGCCAGCGGCCCCAGGTCCGGCAGCTCGCTGTCGTCCGTGCCGTAGGAATTGCCCACCCCTTTCTCCTGGCTTCCGTGGTCGAGCGAGCCGCTGTCGGCGCTCAGCCGCGCAAGCCTCGCCCACGCCTCCCGCAGGGGCGCCGGCCTGCCCTGCGCCCACATGGCGATCTCCAGCGCTTCCCGCCGCGACTGCTCTTGCGTCGGCGTACTCACTGCCGTCCTCCGGCACTCGGGACGCGGTCGGCGTACCGTTCACGCGACGCACAGATCAAGCGCTCGATGTCCCGCACCGTCTGCACCTGAATGACGGCCTCGAATCCCAGGTTGACCCGGAAGCCCAACTCCACCGCGCCCAGCAGCCGGAGGAGAATCATGGAGTCGACTCCGGGCAGCTCTCTCACCATGGTGGTGCTCTCGATCTCCCCGGGGCACTCCGCGCCGCCGGAATCCAATGTCTCGCGGATCAGGGAGTACAGCTGCTCTCGCTCCTTCAGGGACAGATGGGTGTTCATGGCCGCTCCTCGGTAAGGGTGCGCGGAGAGGGCTTGGGAAGAGTTCCCTCCAGATAGCGCTGCCTTGTTCTGCTTCGCCTCACCTTTCCGCTGGAGGTCTTGGGCAGTTCCCCCGGCGCCAGCAGGAGGACATCCGCCACGGGCAGGGACAGCCGCGCCTGGATGTGGCCGCGGACCTGCCGCGCCACCGTGGCGGCGTCCCCGCCGCGCAGCTCGGCGACGATCACCACCTCCTCGGTGGCCCGGCCCTGCCGGGTGAAGGCCACGGCGTTGCCCTCGCGCAGGCCGGGCACCTCGGCCGCGGCCCACTCCACCGTCTGGGGGTCGTGATTGCGCCCGTTGATGATCAGCAGGTCCTTCTTGCGG
Source organism: Streptomyces sp. NPDC005863 (assembly GCF_042871345.1). NCBI lineage: Bacteria > Bacillati > Actinomycetota > Actinomycetes > Kitasatosporales > Streptomycetaceae > Streptomyces > Streptomyces sp. NPDC005863. The sequence goes on from NZ_JBIAII010000001.1 coordinate 908,028, forward strand.
CTCGTCACGTGGAGGACGCCTTCCGCCAGGTATCCGCAGTCCCCCGTGCGCAGGCCACCGGCCGTGAAGCTCCGCCGGGTCGCCTCCGCGTCACCGTGGTAGCCCGCGGCCACGCTCGGCCCCTGGAGGACCACCTCGCCGATGTGCCGTTCCGGGAGGACGTTCCCCGCGTCGTCCACGATGAGGATGCGATGACCCGCGATGGGGCGCCCGCAGGGCACGAACGCCACCCGCGGCCCGGGGACCTCCGCCGCCGCGGGCCGCGCGAGGCCGCTCGCGTGGTAGGGCTCCTTCTGGATGACGTCCGGGGCGAGCGGAACTCCGATCTCGCCGAACGAGATCGCGAGGGTCGCCTCCGCCATGCCGTAGCAGGGCACCACCGTCCCGGGCCGCAACCCTGCCGCCGCGAAGTGTGCCGCGAAGGTGCGCAGCGTCTCCGGGTGGTTGGGCTCGGCGCCGCAGCCCACGACCCTCAGGCAGGACAGGTCCAGCCGCTCCACCTCCTGCGCGGAGGTGTGCTTGAGGGCCAGCGCCAGGCCGAAGTTGGGCGCGAAGGTCACGCTCGCACGGTGGCGGCTCACCGTTTCCAGCCAGAGCCCCGGGGAGAGCGCGAAGCGCAGCGTCGGGAGGAAGGTCACCGGGCAGCGCGCGACCAGCGGCGCCAGTACGAAGCCGACCAGCCCCATGTCGTGGTACATGGGCAACCAGCTCACGCCCCGGTCCCGGCCGCGTTCCAGGCGAAGGGCGCTGATGATGGCCGAGCAGTTGGCGAGCACGTTGGCGTGCGTGACCCGCACCCCCTTGGGGGCCGCCGTGCTCCCCGAGGTGAACTGCAGGAACATCACGTCCTCCGGGAGGATCGCCTCGGCCCCGGGCGCACTGCCCACCAGGGGCTCGGCGAAGAACTCCTCCGGGACGACGACCCGTAACCCCTCGACGGCCAGCAGGTCCGCCAGGCTCCGGGACACCAGGAGCGCGCGGGCTCCCGCCGCCCGGAGGATGCCGGCGGCGTCCTCGCGGTACGCGTCGAGCCTGCCGAGGCTCATGGGCGGATACATGGGGACCGGGACGACGCCCACCGAGACCGCGCCCAGGAAGGAGAGGACGAACTCCCGCTGCTCGGGGACGATGAGCGCGATGCGCTCTCCCCTGCGCAGTCCGCTCCGGAGCAGCCGGCGCCCCCGGCGCAGGGCCTCCCGCGACAGCTCCGCCCAGCTCACGAAGTGCTCGCGCCCGTCCTCCTGGACGAAGGTGAAGCCACTGTCCGCATGGCCGAGGTTGTCGGCGAGGACCTGGGCGAAGGTCGAGGGCGACACGGCGAAGGTCGAGGGCGGTACTCCCTCGGGCGGCGGCACTCCGGCGGCGGACACGGCAGGCTCAGTCGTCCCGGGCGGGGCTCAGTTGTCCCAGGCGGGGCTCTGGTTGGGCTGCTGCGAGGCACTGGCCGTACCGTTCGCCCAGTCGTCCACGTCCTTGCCGTCCCAGTCGAGCAGCTTGTCGGCGGAGCGCCGGCACTTGTCGAAGTCGAGCACGCCGTAGCCCCGGTAGACCTGGAGGGACTGGGTCAGCTGCTCGTACCCCTTGCCCTTCTTGTGCTCCATCGACACCGTGGTCCTGACGACTCCGAGGTAGAGCTTGCTGGCGTGGACCGACAGGCACCCGATCTGCTGGTTGCTGTTCTTCTGCGTCTGCCTCTCGGTGGAGAGCGCCAGCTGGCCGACCTTCTTGATGGACTCCACGATGGCCAGGTAGTTCTCCGGCGACATGAAGCTCTTGAGCAGGTCGTCCACCGCGTCGAGGGCGCTCTTCAGGGAGAGCGAGGAGATGCTCGCCTCGCGGTAGTCGTAGGTGTATTGCAGGCATAACGGGATCGAGGCGAATTTCGTGAGGAAGTTGTTCCAGGACTTCAGATCGAAGGTCGTGCCTCCCGGGTCGAAGCCGCTGACGCTCTCGGCCTTGTGCACGATGGTGGCGGCGACGGACTCCCACGAGCCGAAGTCCGACAGCGCGCCCAGGTCGGGCAGCCTGCTGCCGTCTCCCACCGCGTTGTTGCCCACTCCTTGGTCGTCGCTCCCGGAGTCGAACCGCGAGAGCAGGGACAGGGCGGCGGCGTCCGGCTCGGGGGAGGGCGTCTCCCACAGCGCGAGCTCCGCGGCCTCTCGGCGGGCCTGGGACTGGCTGATCTCGGTCATGGCTGCTCCTTGTCCACGGGTGGGGTGCTGCACGGCGAGATGAGACGACGCCCGAAGAGGGGTCTCAGCTGTTCTGCGAAGCCTCGTCGACGCGGGCGGAACGCTCGGGAGCGAGGGCGCACGCTCAGGAGCACGGGGAGCCTAACCGCCTTACCCCCGTGACGGTGCCCCTAACTTCCGGACAAGGCAGGCAAGACGGAAATGGCACCCTTGCGTGTTTGCGGCAGTTGCCCGACGGGACCTCGGACCTCCGACGGTGACCGGCACCGGCCGCCCGCCGCGGACCGCATATGTCACAGGCCTGCGCCGTGGCGGACCTGGTCGACCCGACCTCCGGTCCGCCTGCCGGCCTCCGCGCCGGGGAGCGGTGACCCCGAGACGCGGGACGCGGAAGGGCCCTCTTCAGGACGCCCGCCACGCCGCCGCGAGCATCCCGCTGTTCTGATTCTCGGCGTCCCGGACGGGACCCGCTGCACGCCCGACCTTCGGGACGCGGGGACTTCTCGTGAACGGCGGTGACGGCGTCCGTCGAGCACGACCGCGGCGGTGGCCTGGGCGGATCGCGCTTCGGCGAGACCCTGCAGGACCGACGAGAAGCCCCCTCCCCGTCGTGTGCCGGGGAGGGGGCCGCGTACGCCGAACGACGAAAGCCGCTCGCTACCTGTCGCTACCTCTGCGCGGCGGCCGGCCGAGGCAGCCTGCACCCCTTGCGGTCCAGGTCGATCGCGCTCTTCTTGCCGACGCACGGCACGATCCCGTACGTCTCCTGGGCGTAGTTGATGCCCTTGCGCACGGTCACCCGGCCCTTCCGGTCGATCTCACAGGGGTTGTTGAGGGTGCAGCGCTCGCCGTCCTCGTTGCCCGTGTTGTTGATCGCGGTGACCTTGCCGGTCTTGTGGTCGATCACCGGCGAACCGGAGGTGCCGCCGATCGTCTGGCACGCGGGGGTGTAGCGGACCGAGTCCTTCCAGGTCCACTCGCCCTCCTTGATGCGGTGGACGAACCCGTCGATGTTGCAGCTGTACGTCTTCTTCCAGTATCCGGAGACGACGGTGATCGCCCGCCCCTTCACCGGATGGTCGGCCGCCAGCTCCAGCGGCTTGATCTTGTACTTCTTCGTGATGTCGCGGTAGCTGCTGGTCAGCCGGTAGATCGTGATGTCGGTGTCCGTCATCGTCGCGTACGACACCTTGGATGCCTTGAGCGTGGCGACCTCGTTCGACTTCGCGTCGAGCAGCTTGAAGGTGCGGGTGGACGGCTGGTCGACGATCACCTCGCCGGCCGCGGGGAAACCGGACTCTATGCAGTGGCCGTTGGTGAGGACGAGCGCCGGATCACCGGGCTTGGAGTGCGGCGTGCGGACGACCGAGCCGGAGCAGTTGCTGAGCGCCACCGTCCCCGCGAAGTCGACCGCCTTGGCCCGGCCGTGCGAGGGCCGGTCCTGCCCGGTCCGGTCGGCGGAGCCCGCGAACGCGGGTACCGCCCCGGCACCGGCCAGCGCGAGGGCGAGCACACCGCCCGCGACCGCTCTGCTCATCTGTCCCATCTGTGGAGCCCCCCTTGTGACGTACGCCGGTCGTGCGGATGTCAGGGGCATTCTTGGCGGACGCCGCACGGACGGACAAGGGGTCGGGGCTCTTGCCCTTTCCCCCGGGGCCCCGTGGCCGGAGTCCCGCGGGTCCGCCCGCGGGCTCGGCGCTACGAGCGCGTGGCCGTCGCGCAGTCGTCGTCCGCATCCGTCCCGCCGCCACCCGCGTCGAGCGGCTTGCTGCGGTCGTACGGGTCGAGCCGGTGCTCCGCGTCGGTGGGCCGGTCGCGGTCCCCGCCGAAGGGCGGCACGAAGTAGCCGGTCGGGGCGGAACAGCCGCCGTTGGTCATGTCCAGCTTGTACGAGACGAGGGACATCGTGCCCGGTTCGGTGGCGATCCTGGACGGGTCGTCCCAGCTCATCACCACCGTGCGGCGCGCGATCGTCCGGACGACCTCGTCGCTCCGCCCGCCGTCGGCCGCCGGGGTGACCGGGTAGACGAAGGTGACGTCCGCCGTCACCTCGACCGCGCCGAGCTCGCCCTCCCGGTACGTGAGCCGACCGCGCGTCTTGACCACGTCGCCGACCAGCCGGGCCTGCTCCGGCCGGAAGCGGCTGAACAGCAGCAGCGGGTCGGTCTCGGGGGTGGGCCTCGCCGAGGACAGGGCGCGGCGCAGATAGGCCTGGACGCCCTTCTGATGCGGATTCAGGAGCGCGATCGCCTTCGTGGGGCGCTCGCCGCGCAGGACGCGCGGGTCGAGCTCCGCGGCCACCAAGAAGTCCCGGCTCCGCCGCAGCGCCCGCTCGACCTGCGCCGCGTCCATCCATCCGGTCGCCTCGGCCCGCGGCACCGTGATCCCCGCCGCCCCGTCCGCCCAGCGTGCCGCGGGCGAGCCCCGGAACGGTTCGTCGCGGGTCGGGCGCCGGGCAGGGCCGTCGTCGGGCGCCCCGCTCGGCCGCGCGGACTCGGCGGCCAACGGAGTGTCGTCCTGCCCGCCGCCGCCGAACCAGTCGGCGACCCGGTGCGGGAAGAGCGCCACGCCCAGCAGGGCGACGGCGACCACGAGACCGGCCACGTACCGGCCCGTCCTGCGCCGGGGCCGCGCCGGTGTGTACGTACGCCACCCCTCCGGTTGCCCGGAGCCTTTCGCCGCCGACCCCTTCGGCGCTGACCCCTTCGGCGTCGGCCGCCGCACGGCACGTTCGCGCGCCGACGGCTCGACCGGCGCCCCGGCCGCGCCGTTCACCGAGTCACGGAGGAACCGCTCCCACTCCTCGTCGGACACGGACGACCCGTCCGCGCCCCCACCACTCCCGCCCACGCCGCACTCCCCTGCCACGCTCAGCCGTTCGAAACCGCCCGCATGATCGCACGAGCGGGCCGGGGCCCCGCGGCCCGGTCAGGCCGCGGTGTCGGTCCGGGTGCGGGCGGCGTAGGCACGGCGCGCGCGGCCGTCGCGGGGGCGGCGGCCACCGGACGAGGCGCTGCGGCGGGGGCTCTCCTTCGGCGGCGCCGGGATGGTCACCGGGATGCCCGAGGGCGCCTTGGCGCCGGTGATGCGCGTCAACTCCGCCTCGCCCGAACGGACTTGGGCGGTGTGCGGCCGGATACCCGCAGCCGCCATCAGCCGGTTCATGTCGCGCCGCTGCGCCGAGGTGACCAGGGTGACGACGCTGCCCGAACCGCCGGCCCGGGCGGTACGGCCGCCGCGGTGCAGGTAGTCCTTGTGGTCGGCGGGCGGGTCGACGTTGACGACGAGGTCGAGGTCGTCGACGTGGATGCCGCGCGCCGCGACGTTCGTGGCGACGAGCGCGGTGACCTGGCCGGACTTGAACTGGGCGAGCGTACGGGTGCGTTGGGGCTGGGACTTGCCGCCGTGCAGCGCCGCGGCGCGCACCCCGCTGTTCAGCAGGTGCGTGGTGAGCCGGTCGACCGCGTGCTTGGTGTCGAGGAAGAGGATCACGCGGCCGTCGCGGGCGGCGATCTCCGTGGTGGCGGCGTACTTGTCGGCCCCGTGGATGTGCAGCACGTGGTGCTCCATCGTGGTGACCGCGCCCGCCGAGGGGTCGACCGAGTGGACGACGGGGTCGCTGAGGTAGCGGCGGACCAGCAGGTCGACGTTGCGGTCGAGCGTGGCCGAGAACAGCATCCGCTGGCCGTCCGGGCGCACCTGGTCGAGAAGCTCGGTGACCTGCGGCAGGAAGCCCATGTCGGCCATCTGGTCGGCCTCGTCGAGGACGGTGATCGCGACCCGGTCCAGGTGGCAGTCACGGCGCTCGATGAGGTCCTTGAGCCGGCCCGGCGTCGCGACGACGACCTCGGCGCCGGAGCGCAGGGCGCCGGCCTGCCGTCCGATCGACATGCCGCCGACGACGGTGGCCATGCGCAGCCGCTGCGCCCTGGCGTACGGGGTGAGCGCGTCCGTCACCTGCTGGGCGAGCTCGCGGGTGGGCACGAGGATCAGGGCGAGCGGGCGGCGCGGTTCGGCGCGCTGTCCCGCGGTGCGGGCGAGCACCGCGAGGCCGAAGGCGAGGGTCTTGCCGGAGCCGGTGCGGCCGCGGCCCAGGACGTCCCGGCCCGCGAGGGAGTTGGGCAGCGTGGCCGCCTGGATCGGGAAGGGGGCGGTGACGCCGAGCCCGGTGAGGGTCGTGAGCACCCCGTCGGGCAGGCCGAGCGCGGCGAAGTCCTCGACGGGCGGGAGGGCCGGGGTGACGGTGACCGGCAGCGCGAACTCTCCCTGGAGCGGCGCGGGGCGGCGGCCCGCGCTCTGGGGGCGCCGGCTGTTCGTGCGCGTGGGGCGGTGAGCAGAGCGGTTCATGGAGAACCTTCCTCGATGCGGCGCGTATCGAGGAATTCTGGGCGGCACCGACCGGTGCCGAGAATCGCAGGAACGGCCGGGGAAAATGAATCACATTCCCGGCCGCGGCGGAATTATTCCGTGGCCGGCCGGTGAAAAGCGGGGAAACGCGAAAGGTCTCCCCGGAAAACACAACGGGCTGGGGCCCGCACCCAAGGTGCGGGCCCCAGCCACGAAGTACGCGTGAGCGTCAGCGTCAGGCGGGAACGATGTTCTCGGCCTGCGGGCCCTTCTGGCCCTGCGTGACGTCGAAGGTCACCTTCTGGCCCTCCTGCAGCTCACGGAAGCCCTGGGTGGCGATGTTCGAGTAGTGAGCGAAGACGTCGGCGCCGCCGCCCTCCTGCTCGATGAAGCCGAAGCCCTTTTCCGCGTTGAACCACTTCACGGTGCCAGTAGCCATGTCATATCTCCTTCGGGGCAGTGCCCGGGAGCCCGCACTGTGCGCACTCCGCGTCGCCGCGATGATTACCCCGTCCGGAAATGACCGGCAATACAAAGTGCCCCCGTCGGCACCTAACGCCAACTGGAGCACTTGAAGTCTCTGGGAACCACAACTGCAACTGAAATCGACAGTAGCACGGGACCGGCGTCGGCGCGCGGCTTTGCAAATCGCGTCGCCGGCGGGCGAATAACCGCCGCGCTCTTCACGCGAAATTCTGCCTTTGCCGCCGCAGATATGCGCAGGCGCGGGGGGCAGCGTTTCGCGTACGGCGCCCTCAGGACGACGACGGCTCGTCGGGCTCGGTGTCCTGGCGCAGCCCCTCGTTGAGGCGGAGCGCCTCTTCGAGCTGGTCCTCCAGGATGACGATGCGGCAGGCCGCGTCGACGGGCGTGCCCTGGTCGACGAGCTCGCGGGCGCGGGCCGCGATGCGCAGCTGGTAGCGGGAGTAGCGGCGGTGGCCGCCCTCGGACCGGAGCGGGGCGATGAGCCGGGCCTCGCCGACCGCGCGGAGGAAGGCCGGCGTGGCACCGATCAGCTCGGCGGCCCGGCCCATCGTGTAGGCGGGGTAGTCGTCGTCATCGAGCCGGTCGGGGCTGTGCGAGGAGGTCACCGACGGAACGCTACCAACCGGCGTGCGCGCATGTCTGCCTCGGCCACGACAGGTATCGCCGGTCAGCCCGACAGGTTGCGCCGGTCAGCGGGCCGCCAGTGAGCCCCGTCCGCCCAGCCTTGAGTCGGGGCTTGTCAATTTTCTGTCGGCGAGCTATATACATAAAGCGTAGGGCATCGCACCCAACACCTGACGAGAGGAGCCCCGTGATGCTCATGCGTACCGACCCGTTCCGCGAGTTCGACCGCCTCACCCAGCAGGTCTTCGGATCCGGACGGCCTTCGGGGATGCAGATGGACGCGTACCGCGCAGGCGACGACTTCGTGGTCCACTTCGACCTGCCGGGCGTCGACCCCGAATCGATCGACCTGGACGTCGAGCGGAACATCCTGAGCGTGCAGGCCGAGCGCCGCTCCCCCGCCCCCGAGAACGTCGAGATGGTCGTGGCCGAGCGCCCCGCCGGCACCTTCACCCGCCAGCTCTTCCTCGGCGACACCCTCGACACCGAGCGGATCGACGCGTCGTACGACGCCGGCGTCCTGACCCTGCGCATCCCGGTCGCCGAACAGGCCAAGCCGCGCAAGATCCGGATCAGCGGCGGCGACGGCGGCGGCCCGCGGCAGATCAGCGGCTGACCCATCCGGACACCGGCCCCGCACGGGCCGGTACAGAAGACGGGCCGGGACCGGCGCCGACGGGCGCCGCTCCCGGCCCGAGCCGAGCGGGGGCCACCGGCCCCCCCCGACCCTGTCAGCCGACCGTGTTACCTGGCCCCGGACGGCTTGGGCAGCTCACAGCCCGCGCGGCTCAGGTCGATCTTGTTGCCGGCGCCGACGCACGGCACGATCCAGTAGGTCTGCTGGGCGTAGTTGATGCCCTTGCGGACCGTGACCGTGCCGTTCTCGTCGACCTCGCACGGGTTGTTGTCCGTGCACCGGGCGCCGTCCTCGTTGCCGGTGTTGTTGACGGCGACGACCTTGCCGGTCGCGTCGTCGATCACCGGCGAGCCGGAGGTGCCGCCGATCGTCTGGCAGGCGGGGGTGTAGCGGACCGAGTCCTTCCAGGTCCAGCTCCCCTCCTTCAGGCGGTAGGCGAAGCCGTCGACGTTGCACTTGTACAGCCGCTTCCAGTACCCGGAGGCGACGGTGATCGCCCTGCCCTGCTGGGGCCGCGCACTGTTCAGCTCCAGCGCCTTGATCCCGTAGCGGCTCTCGATGTCGCTGTAGGTGCTGGTGAGTTGGTAGAGCGAGATGTCGGTGTCGGTCATCGTGCCGTACGCGATCTTGCTGGCCCGGACGGTGCCCGCGTTGCCGCCGGAGGCGTTGAGCAGCGTGAAGCTCCGGGTCGACGCCTTGTTGACGATGACCTGTCCGGGCGCGGGGAAGCCGCTCTCCAGGCAGTGGCCGTTGGACAGGACGAGCGCGGGGTCGCCGGGCTTGGAGTCGGGCACGCGGACCACGGAACCGGAACAGTTGCTGAGCGCGACGGTTCCCGCGAAGTTGACCGCCTGGGCCTTCGGCACGGCGGGGCGTTCGTTGCTGACGGCTGTCGCAGGCGCGGCGGTCGCTCCCAGGAGCAGAGCGGCGAAGCACGCACCGACGAGAGGCTTGTTCATGTGGGGGTCCCCTCTTGATGACACGGTGACGGACGTGAGTTCAGAGTTGTCATGCGCATTGTTGGGGCCCCAGGGCGCCAGGACAAGACCGTAAACGGACACAACTGACCGCTGACAGAACACTGCCCCTCAGCCGCCCTCCGCTCCCCCGCCGTCCCCCTTGTGTCCGAAAACACGGAGCGGCCCGCACGACCCGGCCGTAAGCTCGCGGACATGCAGGTCATCCAGTCGACGAAGCTCTCCAACGTCTGTTACGAGATCCGGGGCCCGGTGCTCGATGAGGCGATGCGGCTGGAGGCGGCCGGACACCGCATCCTCAAGCTCAACACCGGCAACCCCGCCGCCTTCGGCTTCGAGTGCCCGCCCGAGATCCTGGAGGACATCCTCCGCAACGTCGGCGACGCCCACGGCTACGGCGACGCGAAGGGCCTCCTGGCCGCCCGCCGCGCGGTCGTCATGCACAACCAGACCCTCGGCATCGAGACCGACGTCGAGCACGTCTTCATCGGCAACGGCGTCTCCGAGCTCATCGTGATGGCCATGCAGGGCCTGCTCGACGACGGCGACGAGGTCCTCGTACCTGCGCCGGACTATCCGCTGTGGACCGCGGCCGTCTCACTGTCCGGCGGCACCGCCGTGCACTACCGCTGCGACGAGCAGGCCGACTGGATGCCGGACCTCGCCGACATCGAGCGCAAGGTCACCGACCGCACCAAGGCGCTCGTGATCATCAACCCGAACAACCCGACCGGCGCCGTCTACAGCGACGAGATGCTGCGCGGGCTCACGGACATCGCGCGCCGCCACAACCTGCTGGTCTGTTCGGACGAGATCTACGACAAGATCCTCTACGACGGCGCGACGCACACGCCGACCGCCGCCATCGCCCCCGACCTGCTGACCCTCACCTTCAACGGCATGTCGAAGGCGTACCGGGTGGCGGGCTACCGGGTCGGCTGGATGGCGATCTCGGGCCCGAAGGCGCACGCCTCCTCGTACATCGAAGGCCTGACGATCCTGGCCAACATGCGCCTGTGCGCGAACATGCCGGGCCAGCACGGGGTGGTCGCCGCGCTGAGCGGACGTCAGACGATCAACGACCTCGTCCTGCCGGGCGGACGGCTCCTGGAGCAGCGCGACACCGCGTACGACCTGCTGACCCAGATCCCCGGGGTGAGCTGTGTGAAGCCGAAGGGGTCGCTGTACCTCTTCCCGCGGCTCGACCCGAAGGTCTTCAAGATCAAGGACGACCGGCAGATGGTCCTCGACCTGCTGCGCGCCGAGAAGATCATGGTGGTGCACGGTACGGGGTTCAACTGGCCGGAACCGGACCACTTCCGGGTGGTGACGCTGCCGACCGCGACGGACCTGGCGGAGGCGGTCACCCGGATCGGGAACTTCCTGGACGGCTACAGCCAGCCGTGACGGCACACCGCGCGGGCCACACCTTGGCCTCGGCTCAACTTTAGACAGAATCTAAGCTAGGATGGCATTCAAGCAACCGTCTGGAGGCCATCCCATGTACGAGCCGATCCGCACCAAGTCGGTCCACACGGTGGCCGACGACGCGGGCTTCCCCCATCGCTCCCGCGAGGAAGAGCTGGACATCCAGCTCGCCGGGCACCTCGCCGCGCTCCTCGCCGTCACCGACGAGCTGCGCGCGCTGGCCCCCAGCGCCGACCTCGACACCGCGGCCGAGCGGCTCGCGCTCCAGGTCGCCCGGCTGCGCGGCGGCGTACGTCCGGTGCGCTCGGCCGTCGCGTCGGCCATCCACGAACCGCACTCCGCCGCCCTGCACCAGCGCGCCCACGCCCTCGCGGGCCGCGCCCTGGTCGTGGCGGCCTCCCGCGCCGACACCGCGGCGGCGATCCTGGCCGCCGAGCGCATGGACGCCCACGCGGACGCCACGCGCCTGGTCGGCGCCCCCTGATCGGCCCCGGTCCGCGGCCGGGGAGGCCACGGACCGGGTGCCACCTACCAAGCGGAACGGCCGAGGTCAGCCCAGGCGCTGTACCAGCGCGCGGTACTCGTCCCACAGTTCCTTGGGCGCGTGGTCGCCGAAGGTGTTGAGGTGCTCGGGGACCAGGGAGGCCTCCTCGCGCCAGACCTCCTTGTCGACCGTGAGCAGGAACTCCAGGTCGTCCTTGGCCAGGTCGAGGCCCTCGGTGTCCAGGGAGTCGACCGTCGGCAGGATGCCGATGGGGGTCTCGACGCCGTCGGCCTTGCCGTCGAGGCGGTCCACGATCCACTTCAGGACGCGGGAGTTCTCACCGAAGCCGGGCCACACGAACTTGCCGTCCGCGTTCTTCCGGAACCAGTTCACGTAGTAGATCTTCGGGAGCTTGGACTGGTCCTTGTCGGCGCCGACCTTGACCCAGTGGGCCATGTAGTCGCCCATGTTGTAGCCGCAGAACGGCAGCATCGCGAACGGGTCGCGGCGCAGCTCGCCGACCTTGCCCTCGGCCGCCGCGGTCTTCTCGCTCGCCACGTTCGCGCCGAGGAAGACGCCGTGCTGCCAGTCGAAGGACTCGGTCACCAGCGGCACCGCGCTCGCGCGCCGGCCGCCGAAGAGGATCGCCGAGATCGGCACGCCCTTGGGGTCCTCCCACTCGGGCGCGATGATCGGGCACTGCGAGGCGGGCGTGGTGAAGCGGGCGTTGGGGTGGGCCGCAGGGACGCCGGACTCGGGGGTCCAGTCGTTGCCCTTCCAGTCGGTGAGGTGGGCCGGAGTCTCCTCCGTCATGCCCTCCCACCAGACGTCGTTGTCGTCGGTGAGCGCGACGTTGGTGAAGACCGAGTTGCCCCACAGGGTCTTCATGGCGTTGGCGTTGGTGTGCTCGCCGGTGCCGGGCGCGACGCCGAAGAAGCCGGCCTCGGGGTTGATCGCGTAGAGCCGACCGTCCTCGCCGAAGCGCATCCAGGCGATGTCGTCGCCGATGGTCTCCACGGTCCAGCCGCGGACCGTCGGCTCCAGCATCGCGAGGTTGGTCTTGCCGCAGGCGCTCGGGAAGGCGGCGGCGACGTACTTGCTCTCGCCCTTCGGGGGCGTGAGCTTCAGGATCAGCATGTGCTCGGCGAGCCAGCCCTCGTCGCGGGCCATGACGGAGGCGATGCGCAGGGCGTAGCACTTCTTGCCGAGCAGGGCGTTGCCGCCGTAGCCCGAGCCGTACGACCAGATCTCGCGGTCCTCGGGGAAGTGCGAGATGTACTTGGTGGAGTTGCAGGGCCACGGCACGTCGGCCTCGCCCGCTTCGAGCGGGGCGCCGAGCGTGTGGACGGCCTTCACGAAGAAGCCGTCCTCGCCGAGCTCGTCCAGGACGGCCCGGCCCATGCGGGTCATCGTGCGCATGGACACGGCGACGTACGCGGAGTCGGTGATCTCGACGCCGATCGCGGAGAGCGGGGAGCCGAGCGGGCCCATGCAGAAGGGCACGACGTACATGGTGCGGCCGCGCATCGAGCCGCGGAAGACGCCCTTCTCGCCGGCGAAGATCTCCCGCATCTCGGCGGGGTCCTTCCAGTGGTTGGTCGGGCCCGCGTCCTCCTCCTTCGCGGAGCAGATGAAGGTGCGGTCCTCGACGCGCGCGACGTCGGTGGGGTCGGAGGCCGCGTAGTACGAGTTGGGCCGCTTGATCGGGTCGAGCTTCTTGAACGTCCCCTTGGCGACGAGCTCCTCGCACAGGCGCTCGTACTCGGCCTCGGATCCGTCGCACCAGACCACCCGGTCCGGCTGCGTCAGTTCGGCGATCTCGTCGACCCAGGAGGCGAGCTCCCGGTGGTTGGTCGGGGCAGTGCCCAGGGACAGGGGAGCCGCGATGTCGCGCGCCACGATTGCTCCTAATCGAGGGGTTTTTGGGATGTATGCCCCGTGGGGGCTGCGACCCGGACGCTTCACGTGTACGAACTTTGGCGCTCATCCGGTGCCGACCGCACTCATTTGATCATCCGACGCGTTTGCCCATCTGTCCAGAGGGCTTCACACCTGAGCGGCGTGAGCATCGCCACTTGTACGGGTACGGGTACGACGGCCCCGGTCCGCCCGCTTGATCCACCACTCGCCGGCCCGGGTGCGCGTCCGCTCACTTGATGCGTGACTTACGGGCCCGTAGGTACGATGCCGGGATGACCGCCCCTGTCCCCGCAGCGAGCTCGCAGCCCGCGGACAACCCCTCGATCGTCCCGTCCCCGGACGAGATGCCGCTCCCCGTCAAACCGAAGATGCGCGGCTGGCTGCACGCCGGCATGTTCCCCGCGGTGGTGATCGCCGGACTGGTGCTCACCGCGCTCGCGGACACGCCGCGCGGCCGGCTCGCCTGCGGCATCTTCGCCCTGACCGCCTGTCTGCTGTTCGGCGTGAGCGCGCTGTACCACCGGGGCGACTGGGGCCCCAGAGCGGACCGCATCCTGCGCCGCCTGGACCACTCGAACATCTTCCTGATCATCGCGGGCACCTACACGCCGCTGACGATGCTGCTGCTTCCCGAGGCGAAGGGACAGTGGCTGCTCTGGGGCATCTGGGGCGCCGCCCTCGCGGGCATCGCCTTCCGCGTCTTCTGGGTCGGCGCGCCCCGCTGGCTCTACACCCCGTGCTACATCGCGATGGGCTGGGCCGCGGTCTTCTTCCTGCCGGACTTCATGCGCGCGGGCGGCGTCGCGGTGCTCGTCCTGGTCGTCGTCGGCGGGTTGCTCTACAGCGCGGGCGGCGTGATCTACGGCCTCAAGCGCCCCAACCCCTCCCCCCGCTTCTTCGGCTTCCACGAGGTCTTCCACTCGCTGACCCTGGCGGCCTTCGTCGCGCACTACGTGGGCATCTCCCTGGTGGCCTACCGCCACGGCTGACCCGCCGCTCCGTCTCCTCCGGTCTCCTTCCGTGGCCGCGGCTCTTTCAGCCGCGGCCACTTCTGCGTGCCTGTCCGGCCGGGAGCATCAGCGTGGCGAAGACCATGACGCAGGCGTCCGCCATCCATTGCTGCCCACCGGGGCCCGCGCCCAGTTGCCGGGCCGTCGTCGGCAGCGCGACGTCGAGGATCGAGAAGTCGAAACCGGGCACGAGCAGCTCGCGACCAGGGCGCCCAGCACCCACCAGTGACGGGGGTCCTGCCGCAGTGACGGGGGTCCTGCCGCTCGGCGACCGGTTCGGGCGGCGCAGGATGTTGATGGCCGGGCTCGGGATCTTCCTCGCGGGCTCGCTCGTCGGGGCCCTCGTCGTCGCGGCCCGCGCCCCCATGGGGCTGGGCGGCGCGTTCGTCATGCCGCTCGCCCTCGCCGTCGTCCCCGCGCTGTTCGGGCCGGGCGAGCGGACCAAGGCCGTCGGGCTCGTCTCGGCCGCCTCCGCGCTCGGCGCGCTGATCTACGGCATCATCGAGGCCCCCGTCCGCGGCTGGGGCGACCCCCTCGTGATCGCGATGCTCGCCGGCGCGGTCGTCCTCGTCGCCGCCCTCGTGCTGCGCGAGCGGCGCATGGTGCGTCCGATGCTCGACATGACGCTGCTGCGCGACCGCGCCTTCTTCCTCAACACGATGGCGTCGACCCTGGTGCTGTTCGTGCTCTCGGGCCTGCTCTTCGTGCTGCCGCAGTACCTCCAGGCCGTCCTCGGCAACGACGCCTTCGGCACCGGCGTGCGGATGCTGCCGATGATGGGCGGCCTCCTGGTGGCAGCGAAGGGCGCCGAACCCGTCGTACGGCGCTTCGGGCCGCGCGCGGTGATCAGCGGCGGACTCGTCGTGCTCGCCTTCGCCGCGATCCTCGGCAGCCGCACCGACGTCCACAGCGGCTACGGCCACACCGCGCTGTGGCTCTCGGTGGCCGGCCTCGGCTTCGGCTTCGCCGTCGTACCCGCCATGGACTCGGCGCTCGGCGCCCTGCCCGTGGAGCGCGCGGGCTCCGGCACGGGCCTGCTGATGACGGTACGACAGGTGGGCAGCGCCCTCGGGATCGCGCTGCTCGGCTCGCTCCTCGCCGGCGCCTACGCGGACCGGATCGACACGCGCGGGCTGCCCGGCCCGGCGGCCGACGCGGCCGGGGACTCCGTGGTCGCCGCCCACGGTGTCGCCGACCGGCTGGGCTCGCCGCGCCTGGCCGGCTCCGCGGACGCCGCGTACCTCCACGGCATGGACCTCGTGCTCCTGGTCAGCGGCGTCGCCGCCCTGGTGACGGAGCTGCTCGTGGCCGCCCTGCTGCCGCGGCGGGAGGAGGCGGCGCCCCCGCGCGACGACGCGCTCGCGGACCTGCCTGACCTGGGCAAGGCCCGTACCGATGACCGACAATGAGCCGCATGACGGCCGCACGTACCCCCGCTCCCACCGCCACGCCTCCCCTGGGACTGCGTGAGCGGAAGAAGCTCAAGACCCGCCTCGCCATCCGGGACGCCACGTACCGGCTGATCCGGGAGCAGGGGTACGAGGGGACGACCGTCGAGCAGATCGCGGAGGCCGCGGAGGTCTCCCCGTCCACGGTCTTCCGCTACTTCCCGACCAAGGAGGACATCGTCCTCACCGACGAGTACGACCCGCTCATGGAGAGCGAGTTGCGGGCGCGGCCGGCCGACGAACCGATCGTGGAGTCGCTGCGGCACGTGCTGCGGCGGGCCGTGGGCCTCGGCTTCGCGGAGGAGCCCGAGGTCTCGCGGCTGCGGACGAAGCTGATGATCGAGGTGCCCGCCGTGCGGGCGCGGATGCTGGAGAGCATGTCGGTCACCGGCCGCATCGTGTGCCGCGTCATCGCCGAGCGCACCGGCCGCGACCCCGACGGCCTGGAGGTGCGGGCCTTCTCCATGGCCCTGATCGGCGCGCTCACCGAGACCGCGGCGTACTGGGCGGAGCACGACCACCGAGACGACCTGCCCGCCCTCGTGGACCGGACCCTCGACATGCTGGCGGGCGGCTTCGCGGGCACGAAAATCTCCGGTGACACCGGCCCCGTCATGCCATCCTGACGGCATGAACGGTCCGCAGATCCTCGTCGAATTCGCCCCCGAACTGGGGATTTTCGTCCCGCACGAGCGCCGGGGCGGCCCCACCACCGCGGTGACGGACGGCGCGTCCACGCTCGGGCACGTCGTCGAGTCGCTGGGCGTCCCGCTCACCGAGGTCGGCGCGCTGGTGGTGGACGGCGGCGAGGTCCCCGCCGCCCACGTCCCCGCGGCGGGCGAGCACGTCACCGTCCGCGCGGTCCCGCGCCCGCAGCGGGTGCCGGGCGCCCCGCTCCGCTTCCTCCTCGACGTCCACCTCGGCACGCTCGCCCGCCGGCTGCGGCTGCTCGGCGTCGACGCGGCGTACGAGAGCACCGACATCGGCGACCCGGCCCTCGCCGCCCGCTCGGCCGCCGAACGGCGCGTCCTGCTCAGCCGCGACCGGGGCCTGCTGCGCCGCCGCGAGCTGTGGGCGGGCGCGTACGTCTACAGCGACCGCCCCGACGACCAACTCCGCGACGTCCTCGGCCGGTTCGCCCCCGAACTGCGCCCCTGGACCCGCTGCAGCGCCTGCAACGGCACGCTGCGCGCCGCCACGAAGGACGAGGTGGCGGACCTCTTGGAGGGCGGCACCCGCGGCACGTACGACGTGTTCGCGCAGTGCGGGTCCTGCGACCGCGTGTTCTGGCGGGGCGCCCACCACGACCGGCTTGAGGCGATCGTGGAGGGGGCGGTGGCGGAGTTCGGCGGCTCCTACGCCGCGGCGGCCGCACCCTCCGACGCGAACGCCTGAGCCACCGCCAAGCTGTCCTCATAGACGTGGTGGCGAGTGACGAGCCCGCCCTCGACCGTGAGATGCAGGGCGAATCGGGCCCGGTAGGCGCGTCCGGTGGCGCGGGCGGTCTGGCGGATCTCGCCGAGCACCACCGCGTGGGAACCGTCGACGAGGACGCACTCGATCTCGGTCGCCGCCTCCTGCGGCACGTGGTGCTCGGTGAGCTCGCGGTAGTGCGCGGCAGCGTCGGCCCTGGTGGTCCGGTGCCGGATCCACGGTGTGGCCGCTCGGCCGTGCTCGGACTCCGGCCAGTCGAGCTTCCAGTCGCCCCGCTCGGCGTACAGCTCGGCGATGCGCTCGGGGTCGCCCTCGCCGATCCGCCGCAGCAGTTCCTCGACGACGGTACGGGTGTGCTCAGGTGCGGCGGCGGACATGGCTGGCCTCTCGGTCCCGGCCCGCGTCCGGGCGGCGCGGGCAGAACCGCAGTCTCTCCGGCGCGGGCCGGCCGGGGCGATTACCTCGCGGGTAATCGCCCGGCACCCCCTTCCGCGCCTGCCTAGGAAAGCAATCCCGCGAGCACCGCCGGGTCCGTGGTGGGCGCGTCGCAGACGAAGTTGCGGCAGACATACGCCGCCGGGCGCCCCTCGACCAGCGGCCGGTCGGCGAGGAGCGGGAGTTCTTCGCCGCCCTCCGGGCCCGCCGCGACCACCGCGCCCGGTGCCGTGCCCAGGAGCGCCGTGCGGTGCAGGTCGCCCAGGACCTCGCCGACCACCGCGACCTCGCGGGGGCCGTCGAGCGCCGCCTCCGCGACGGCGAGGCCGTGGCCGATGAAGCGCGGCACGCGCGGGCCGAGCGCCTTGACGATGCCGAGCGCCCGCTCCGCCGCGGTGCGGTGCGGGGCGGCGCCCGTCTGGGCGGCGTACGACAGGAGCGCGCCCGCGGCCGCCGTCCAGCCGGAGGGCGCCGCGTTGTCCGTGGGGTCCTGCGGGCGGCGGATGAGCCGCTCCGCGTCGGTCGCCGTGTCGTACAACGCGCCGCTCTCCGCGTCCACGAACTGCGCCAGGACGTGGTCGAGGAGGAAGCCCGCGAACTCCAGCCACACGCCCTCGCCGGTCACCGAGGCGAGCGCGAGGAAGCCCTCGGCGACGTCGGCGTAGTCCTCCAGGACCCCCGCGTTGGCGCCGGCCCGGCCGTCCTTGGAGGTGCGGGCGAGCCGCGCGCGCTCGTCCATGTGGAGCCGTACGAGGAGGTCGCCCGCGCCGACCGCGGCCGCGATCAGGTCCGGCCGGTCGAAGTACGCGCCGACCTCGGCGAGCGCGGCGACCGCGAGGCCGTTCCACGCGGCGACCACCTTGTCGTCCCGCCCCGGCGCGGGCCGCTCCGCGCGCGCCGCGAGGAGCCGCTCGCGGATCGCCGAGAGCCGTGCGGCGTCCGCCGTGGGGCCCTCCGACCCCGGCAGCCGCAGCACGGAGGCACCCTTCTCGAAGGTGCCCTCCTCCGTCACGCCGAAGCAGTCCATCGCGAGCTCCGCGTCGTCCTCGCCGAGGACCTCCCGCAACTGCTGCGGCGTCCACACGTAGTACGCGCCCTCGACGTGCTCGCCGGTCGCCGGGTCCTCGCTGTCCGCGTCGAGCGCGGAGGCGAACCCGCCCTCGTTCGTGCGCAGTTCACGGACCATGAAGTCCGCGGTCTCCAGGGCGACGCGCCGGGCGAGGTCCGATCCGGTGGCCCGCCACAGGTGGGCGTAAGCGCGGCACAGCAGCGCGTTGTCGTAGAGCATCTTCTCGAAGTGCGGCACGGTCCACTCGCGGTCCACGGAGTAGCGCGCGAAGCCGCCGCCGAGCTGGTCGTAGATGCCGCCGCGGGCCATCCGCTCGCAGGTGTCGGCGGCCATCTGCAGGGCGCCCTCGGCGCCGGTGCGGGCGTAGTGCCGCAGCAGGAACTCGACCGCCATGGACGGCGGGAACTTGGGCGCGCCGCCGAAGCCGCCGTGCGCCGCGTCGTAGTCGCGGGTCAGACCGAGCAGCGCCTGCGCCAGCTCGTCCTCGCCGGGCCGCTCGTCGGTGTTGTGGGTGAGCTGCCGCTCCCCGAGGTCACGCACGATCTTGCCCGCGACCTCGGCGACCTCGCCGCGCCGGTCCGTCCACGCCCGGTGCACGCCGTCCAGGACCTGAGCGAAGGAGGGCATGCCGTGGCGGGGCTCCGGCGGGAAGTACGTGCCGAAGTAGAACGGCTCGGCGTCGGCGGTGAGGAAGACGGTCATGGGCCACCCGCCCTGCCCCGTCGCGGCCTGCACGGCCTCCATGTAGACGGCGTCGACGTCGGGCCGCTCCTCGCGGTCGACCTTGATGTTCACGAACTTCTCGTTCATGAGCGCGGCCGTCGCGGCGTCCTCGAAGGACTCGTGGGCCATGACGTGGCACCAGTGACAGCTGCTGTATCCGACGCTGAGCAGCACCGGCACACCCCGCTCACGCGCCGCGTCGAAGGCCTCGGCCGACCAGGGCCACCAGTCGACGGGGTTGTCGGCGTGCTGCAGGAGGTAGGGGGACGTCTCATGGGCCAGTCGGTTCGCCATACCCCCATCCTCGCGCACACCACCCCCCGATCCACGGACGCCCTCGCGCCCGCGCCCCGTCCGCAGGACACTTGGCACCGCAGGGGAACCGTTGATCTCGGAGGGGGAGCCATATGCGGGACAGCCATCGGGCCGAGGCCGAGGGGCTGTTGGTGCGGGCCGTCGAGGAGGAGGTGCGGCGTTCGGGTGGGCGCGTCGACGGGGGCGTACTGCTCTCGCGGGCGCGCGGCGCGCTGGACGCCATGGCGCAGACGGCGGCCGAGGAGTACGCGACGTACACGGGGGCGCTGGACGCGGCGCAGGCGGGGCAGCTCACCTTCGGGCAGCGCTTCGCCCGCGAGGGGGCCGGAACTCCCTTACTGGTGGCGGCGGTTGCCGCGCTCGCGGCCGGCGTGTCCGATCTGTCGTTCGGCACCAGCGCGGGCACCGCACTCGGCACCGGCGTGGTCGTCGCGGTGGCGGGCGCCGCGGCGACCGTCCTGAAGGTGACGGCCTCGCACGTCCCGGCCGCCAGCCGGCGCGCGGGCGAGCTGAGCCGACCGGGCGGCGCCGAGCAGCTGCGGCTGCAGTGGCTGACGGCCCTTGAGGTGCGCGGCATCCGGCCCTTTCTCGACCAGCAGCGCGTCCTCGCCGCCTCCACCGGCACACGGTCGGCGAGCAAGTCCGCGCCCCAGTTGCGCGGCACGGACAAGAGCGCGGCCGCGCGCCGGCGCAACGTACTGCAGCAGTCCTTCACCCAACTCCCGGAGACCGCCGCGCCGTTCGTCGGCCGGCGGGCGGAGCTCGGCCGGATCGCGCAGTGGGTGCACGCGGCGCGCGCCAGCACCGACACCCGGCCCACCGTCGTCGTGCTGCACGGCGTGCCGGGCTCGGGCCGCACCTCGCTCGCGGTGCGGGCCGCGCACGATCTGCGGGACCAGTTCCGCGGCGCGTGCGTCGTGGATCTGCGCGGCGCCGCCCCCGAGGACACCCCGCTGTCCACCCGGGACGCCCTGCTGCATCTGCTGAACCGACTGGGCGCCCCGCGCGAGCAGCTGCTGTTCCGGGAGCGTTCCTCGCCCGAGCAGCAGGTCAAGCGGCTCAGCGAGCTCTACCACCAGTATCTGACCGGCCTGCCGGTCACCATCGTGCTCGACGACGCCGGCGACATCGAGCAGATCCGCACGCTGATCCCGGAGCGCTCCGACAGTCTCGTCCTGGTCACCGCCCGCGAGCCCCTCGAACTCCCCGACGACCTGCCCGCCTGGGTCCACCTGCTGCCGGTCGAGGCGCTGGACGAGGCCGCCGCGGAGCAGCTGCTGCGGGAGGCCGCTGAGGACCTCTCCGGGCCCTACGACGCCGAATCCGGCGACGCCGTACGGGAGTTGTGCGGCGGGCTGCCGCTGGCGCTGCGCGCCGCGGGCTCCGCGCTCGGGCCGCGCACACCGCGCACGCTCGCCGCCGACCTCGCGGCCTACGGGCCCGCAGAGAAGGTCGGCCACGTCGAGCGGGTCCTGTGGCTGCGCTACAGCGACCAGTCGGAGCCGGCCCGGCGGCTGCTGCGCCGCCTCGCGCTCGCCGGGCGCGCCTCGCTCGGCACGTCCGCCGCCGCGGCGCTGCTCGGCACGGACGAACAGGAGGCGGCCCGGCAGCTCACCGCGCTGTCCCGCGCGGGCCTGGTCGACCGGCCGAGGCCCCGCGGGCACACGGACGCCGCGTCGCCCTCGGCCAGCCGCTACCGTCTGCACGATCTCGTACGGTCCTTCGCCCGCGCCCGGCTCCTCGACGAGGAGGAACCCGCCGAGCGGACGGCCGCGCAGGAGCGCCTCATCGCCAGCTACGGCGAGCTCGCCGACACGGTGATCCGGCTGGTCGACGGCAAGACGTCCACGCGGGCCGATCAGTTCGGGCAGCACGGCTTCACCTCCCTCGACGCGGCGCTGCGCTGGCTGGACGACGAGTCGACGTTCATCACGGCGGCGCTGCGGCACGCGGAGGGCGTCGACCAGCGGGCGGTCCTCAACCTCCTGGGCGCCCTGTGCGACTACTGCCTGCTGCGCGGCGACCTCTACCGCCTCGGTGAGATCAACGAACTCACCCAGGCCATCGACCAGGGGCTGCTCGGCCGCAGCGTCCAGTGGCGCACCGGCATCGCGGCCCGCCAGCTCGGCGAGCTCGACCAGTCCCGTACGACGCTGAACTCCGTCGTCGACCTGTACTTCGAGGCCCACCAGGACGCGGCCGCCGCCCGCGCGCTCGGCTCCCTCGGCATCACCCTGCACCACCAGGGCAACCTGACGGAGGCCGCGGCCCGGCTCACCGAGGCGCTGGAGCTGCAGACCGCCGAGGAGCTGGCCGGCGACCGCGCGTGGACGCTGCACGCGCTCGCGGCCGTCGAGCGGGACCGCGCCCACCTGGCGCACGCCCTGGACATGCTGCGCACCGCGCTCGCCCTGCACCGCGACAGCGGTTCGGTGCACGGCGAGGCCTGGACGCACTTCCAGCTCGGCCAGCTCTGCCTGCGGATGGGCGACGTACCGCGCGCGGAGCAGGAACTGCGGGACGCCCTCGACCTGTACGGCCGTACCCACGACGCGCGCGGCGAGGCCTGGGCCCTCACCCAGCTGGCGCGGGCCAGGCTCGTGGACGGCGACCCGTCCCCCGCGGTGGACGGCCTGCGCCAGGCGGTGTCCCGGCACCGCGACAACGACGATGCGCGCGGCGAGGCGTGGTCCCTGTACTACCTCGGTCAGGCCCTGGAGGAGACCGGCGACCTCGACGACGCGGTGCGCGACCTGGAGCGGGCCCGCACGATGTTCTCCCGGATGCGGGACGTGTACGGCCTGGCGTGCGCCCGGCACCACTCGGCGCGCGTCACCCGCGACCAGCGCGCCGCGCAGACCGGCTCGCTGCGCAACTCCGGTTTCGCCCGCCAGCTCCTGGTGGACGCCCGCGCCGACTTCCAGCGCATCGGTGTCGCGCACGGCGAGGCCTGGACCTGTCTGGAGCTCGCGGTCGTGGACGCGGGCAACACGCGGGCCCAGCAGGCGCTGGCCCTGTGCGACGAGGCCATCGGGCTCTTCGACTCCTACGGGGACCGGCGCGGCGGCGACTGGGCGCGCTTTTTGCGCTGCACCCTGCTGCCGTACGGGTCGCCGGGCGGCTGGGAGATCGGCACGGCGGTCGCCCAGGAGGAACTCAGCCAGCTCGCCCGCGCCGACCACCCGACGCGCGACGGCAAGCTCACGGACTACGTCGAGGCGTACGGCCTGCTCCTGGAGCGCGGCGCCGACCTGGAGACGGGCTGGCAGGCCTGGCGCCTGGGCATGGTGCCGAACCGGCACGCGCGGGAGGTGATGGGCGTGGACGTGCCGCAGCCGAGCTGATCCCGCGGCACGGCCCCGCTCAGACGCTCAGGGGCACCTCGTGCACCTCGTCGGCGCGGTGCCCGGCGCGTTCGTGGACGCGCTGGACCGCGTCGGCCGACGGGGCCTCGGAGAGGCAGTAGATCGTGCCCGACTCCGGGTCGGCCCAGGCCTTCTCGAAGTGCACGCCCTCGTCCTTCTCGATGGCGAGGTCCGCCTGGTGGGCCTGCTTGAGCTGCTCGGCGGTGATCCCCGCCATCCCGTGGTGGACGTCCATGTACCGGGACATGGCGTCGCACCCCCTTCCGACTCGCCTCGTCCGGAGTTCCGGATCCGCCGGCCCGTGCCGGCACCGGCTCCGCTGTCTCCATCGTGCGCTCGCGGGGCGGCGGGAGCGACCGGGGAGGACGGTGGAAGGGGGGATCGACCGGGGGCGGCAGGCAGGAGGGGGCGGTGGCTACTTCTCCTGGGAGACGGGCTCCTTCTCCGAGGTCTCGGGCTCCTTGAAGTCGACCTTCCGCATGTGCTTGTTCATCGACTTCATCAGGCCCCAGACGGCCAGGGCCATCACCGCGAAGACGATGAAGCCGAGCACGCCGGGAGTCACCTTGTCGTCGTCGACCTCCTTGGCGAGAGGGACGAGATGCGTCATTGCCAGATGTGCGTTCACGCTAGGCATTGTCGCGGATGCCCGCAAAGAGGTCGTCCTCGGGGAGGGAAGTATCGACGAGCGACTTCGCGAGCTCGTACTCCTCCGTGGGCCAGACCTCCTTCTGGATCTCCATCGGGACGCGGAACCAGCCGCCGTCGGGGTCGATCTGCGTGGCGTGCGCGATCAGGGCCTTGTCGCGGATCTCGAAGAAGTCGGCGCACGGCACATGCGTGGTCAGGGTGCGCTCGACCCGCCCGAACTCGTCCCAGCGCTTGAGCCAGTCCCCGTACGGCGACTCCAGGCCGCGGTCGATCATGGCGTGGTGCAGCGCCTCGGTGCGCGGCCGGTTGAAGCCCTGGTTGTAGTAGAGCTTCTGCGGCTGGAAGACCGGGCCGAACTCCGACTCGGGGTACTTCTCGGCGTCCGCCGCGCCGTCGAAGGCCACCATCGAGATCTTGTGGGTCATGATGTGGTCGGGGTGCGGGTACCCGCCGTTCTCGTCGTACGTCGTGATGACCTGCGGACGGAACGAGCGGATCTGCCGGACCAGCTCACCGGCCGCCTTGTCGACGTCCTGCAGGGCGAAGCAGCCCTCGGGGAGCGGCGGCAGCGGGTCGCCCTCGGGCAGGCCGGAGTCGACGAAGCCGAGCCAGTCCTGCTTGACGCCCAGGATCTCGCGCGCCTCGTCCATCTCCTTCCTGCGCACCTCGTGGATGTTCTCCTGGATGTAGGCGTCGCCCTGGAGCTTGGGGTTGAGGATGTCGCCGCGCTCGCCGCCCGTGCAGGTCACGACGTGCACGTCCACCCCCTCGGACACGTACTTGGCCATGGTGGCCGCGCCCTTGCTCGACTCGTCGTCGGGGTGGGCGTGCACGGCCATCAGTCGCAGCTGCTCAGTCAAGACTCGATCCTCAAGGTATTGGGCGCCCTCGTGATTCCGGCGCATCAGGCGGCTTCTATAGTGACGGAACCGGGGGGCGGAAAATTCCGGCATCCCCTGTTTCTGGAGGACGATCATGGCGGCGGTGGGCTCGAAGCTCCCCGAGGGGCGTCCCGGGGACGTCCCCGAGGGCCGGTACGGCCGCTCGCGCACGGCCGACGAGGCCGCCGACCGCAAGCTGAAGATCATCGGCGCGGTGCTCGGCGTGCTCCTGCTGGGTGTCGTCGGCTGGTTCGGCTACGACTACATCGCCGGTACGAAGATCAGCGGCGAGGTCATCAAGTACGACGTCGTCTCGGACCACGCCGTCAAGGCCCACCTGGAAGTACGCAAGGACGCCGGCACGCGCGGCTACTGCACCCTGCGCTCGCAGGCCGAGTCCGGCGACGAGGTCGGCCGCGCGGACTTCCACTTCGACCGGCACACGGACCGTATCGACCAGGTCATCACGCTGCGCACGAAGGCCAAGGCCACCAACATCGAGCTGCTCGGCTGCCACTCCGACTGACGTCGCCGGGCTTTACCGCGCCCACCTGCGGCGACGTAAACGTGGCGGCTTATGTCCTCCCCCTTGGGCGCCTGAATTGTTAGGCTCGTGGTTTCGCCCACCCGTGAAGGAACATCCTTCTGGGTAGGGCGATGCTTTGTATTCCCAGTACCTACGAGGAGCACCTGTGACCCAGACCAGCGAGAACGTCACCTGGCTGACCCAGGAGGCGTACAACCAGCTCAAGAGCGAGCTGGAGTACCTGTCTGGTCCCGCGCGCACCGAGATCGCGGCGAAGATCGCGGCAGCGCGTGAGGAGGGCGACCTGCGCGAGAACGGCGGGTACCACGCGGCCAAGGAGGAGCAGGGCAAGCAGGAGCTCCGAGTCCGCCAGCTGACCCAGCTCCTGGAGACCGCGCGGGTCGGCGAGGCGCCGGCCGACGACGGTGTGGTCGAGCCGGGCATGGTCGTCACCATCGCCTTCGACGGCGACGAGGACGACACCCTCACCTTCCTGCTCGCCTCCCGTGAGTACGCGAGCGGCGACATCGAGACGTACTCGCCGCAGTCCCCGCTGGGCTCGGGCGTGCACGGCAAGAAGATCGGTGAGAACGCGCAGTACGAGCTGCCGAACGGCAAGCTGGCCTCCGTCAAGATCCTTGAGGCCAAGCCCTACAAGGCCTGACGCTCTCTTCGAGCTCCGTCGACGACCGGGCCCCCGGCACCCTGCGTGCCGGGGGCCCGGTCGTTCCCGCTCAGGCGGTCGCCGAGCGGTACTTGCGGACCGCCAGCGTGCGGAAGACGACGAGGATCAGCACCGACCACAGGACGGACGCGATGACCGGGTGCTGCATCGGCCAGGCGTCGGGGGTCCGGAAGCCGGGCGGCAGATTGCCGAACAGTTCGCGGCAGGCCTGCACGGTGGTGCTGAACGGGTTCCACTCGGCGATGTGCCGGAAGAACGTGGGCAGGTTGCTGGAGTCCACGAAGGCGTTCGAGATGAACGTCAGCGGGAAGAGCCAGATCAGCCCGCCGGAGGTCGCCGCCTCCGGAGTGCGCACGGAGAGGCCGATGAGGGCGCCGATCCAGGAGAACGCGTACCCGAGCAGGAGCAGCAGGCCGAAGCCGGCGAGGACCTTGGCGAAGTTCTCGTGCGCGCGCCAGCCGATGAGCAGGGCGACCAGGGCGAGCACGACCAGGGTCAGCGCGGTCTGCGCGAGGTCGGCGATGGTGCGGCCGGTGAGCACCGCGCCACGCGCCATGGGCAGTGACCGGAAGCGGTCGATGAGGCCCTTGTGCATGTCGTCGGCGATGCCCGCGCCGGCGCCCGCCGTGGCGAACGTGACGGTCTGGGCGAAGATGCCGGCCATGAGGAACTCGCGGTAGTCCTGGGAGGACAGCGAGCCGCCGACCTGGATGGATCCGCCGAAGACGTACGTGAACAGGACCACGAACATGATCGGCTGGAGCAGCCCGAAGATGACCATCTCCGGGATCCGGCTCATGCGGATGAGGTTCCGCCTGGCCATGACCAGGGAGTCCCTGACGGACTGGCCGATGCCGCCGGCGGGCCGGGGCCCCGCCGTGCGCACGGCGTCGCTGACGGTGCTCACTTGTCGGCCTCCTTCTTGCGCTCGGACGTGGCTGCGGCGCCGTCGCCGTTGCCGTTCTCGTCCGCCTCCGCGGCGACGTGGCCGGTGAGGGAGATGAAGACGTCGTCGAGGGTGGGGCGGCGCAGGCCGATGTCGTCGATCTCGATGCCGCGGGCGTCCAGCTCGCGGATGACCTCGGCGAGGAGCTTGGCGCCACCGGTGACGGGGACGGTCAGCTTGCGGGTGTGCTCGGCGACGGCGACCTCGCCCTTGCCGAAGCCGCGCAGCACCTCGACGGCGGCGCTGATGTGGCCGCCGTCGTGCACCACGACCTCCACGCGCTCGCCGCCGGTCTGCGCCTTGAGCTGGTCGGAGGTGCCGCGGGCGATGACGCGGCCGTGGTCGACGACGCAGATGTCGTGCGCCAGGTGGTCGGCCTCTTCGAGGTACTGGGTGGTCAGGAGCAGCGTCGTGCCGCCCGCGACGAGTTCCTGGATGACTTCCCACAGCTGCTGGCGGTTGCGCGGGTCGAGGCCGGTGGTCGGCTCGTCCATGAACATCACGGGCGGCGAGACGACGAGTGCGGCGGCGAGGTCGAGCCGGCGGCGCATGCCTCCGGAGTACGTCTTGGAGGGGCGGTCGGCGGCGTCGGCGAGGTGGAACCTTTCGAGCAGCTCGGAGGCCCTGACCTTGGCCTCCTTGGCCCGCATCTGGTAGAGCCGGCCGACCATCTGCAGATTCTCACGGCCCGTCAGATACTCGTCGACGGCGGCGAACTGGCCGGAGAGGCCGATCGAACGCCGGACCTCGTCGGGGTTCTTCAGGACGTCGATGCCCGCGACGACCGCCTTGCCGCTGTCCGGCGTCAGCAGGGTCGTCAGACAGCGGACCGCGGTGGTCTTCCCGGCGCCGTTCGGCCCGAGGAGGCCGAGCACGGTTCCTTCCGGGACATCCAGATCGACGCCGTCCAGAGCCCGCACGTCCCCGAAGGTCTTGACCAGACCTTCGGCGTAGATGGCGCCTGGCATGTGGGTTCTCCCCTGGTATGGGTGACTTCCTACGGATGAGCTTAGATTTGCCGGACCGCACACGCCCGGCGACCGATGACGTGGAACACATCATAACGCGATACATCGCGTTGGCTCAGGTATTTTTCCGAAGAGGTCACGCCGTCCCGCGGGGCCGTCGGCCGGCTCAGGCGATGACCCTGTAGTGCTCAGGAGTGCTCAGTCGATGACCGTGTAGCCCGCCGACTCCAGGGCCGCGCCCACCTCGCTGCAGTGCGCCGGGCCCTTCATCTCCAGGTGGAGTTCGACCTCGACCTCCGTGAGGCCGAGCCGGGGGTCCGTGCGGACGTGGCTCACGTCCAGGACGTTGGCGTCCATCTCGGAGAGGATGGCCAGGAGCGTGGCCAGGGCGCCGGGGCGGTCCGTCAGGCGCAGGCGCAGCGACAGGTAGCGGCCCGCGGCCGACATGCCGTGCCGCAGGATCCGCTGCATCAGGAGCGGGTCCACGTTGCCGCCGGACAGCAGCGCCACCACCGGCCCCTCGAACCCCTCGGGGTCGCTCAGGAGCGCGGCGACCGGGCTGGCCCCGGCCGGCTCCACCACCATCTTGGCGCGCTCCAGGCACAGCAGCAGTGCGCTGGAGAGCGCGTCCTCGGAGACCGTGACCACGTCGTCGACCAACTCCTCGACCAGCTGGAACGGCACGTCGCCGGGGCGGCCGACCTTGATGCCGTCGGCCATCGTCACCGGGTTGCCGATCGCCACCGGGTGCCCGGCCGCCAGCGAGGGCGGGTACGACGCGGCGCCCGCCGCCTGCACGCCGACCACCCGTACGTCCGGGCGCAGCGCCTTGACCGCGACCGCGATGCCCGCGGCGAGGCCGCCGCCCCCGACGCCCACCACGATGGTGCGCACCTCCGGGCACTGCTCCAGGATCTCCAGGCCCACCGTGCCCTGCCCCGCGATGATGTCCGGGTGGTCGAAGGGGTGGATGAAGACGGCGCCCGTGCCACGCGCGTACTCCTGCGCGGCGGCCAGCGTCTCGTCGACCACCTGGCCGTGCAGCCGCACCTCGGCGCCGTACTCCCGGGTCGCCGCGACCTTGGGCAGCGGCGCCCCCGCGGGCATGAAGACCGTGGAGCGCACGCCGAGCAGCGAGGAGGCCAGGGCCACGCCCTGCGCGTGGTTGCCCGCGCTGGCGGCGACGACCCCGGCGGCCCGTTCCTCGGGGAGCAGGCCCGCGATCCGCACGTACGCGCCGCGCAGCTTGAAGGAACCGGTCCGCTGGAGGTTCTCGCACTTCAGGTGCACCGGGGCGCCGACAAGCCCGGACAGGTGCCTGCTGCCCTCCAGCGCCGTCGTACGGGCCACTCCGGAGAGCATCTTCTGCGCGCCGCGGACGTCGTCGAGCGTCACCGTCGGCAAGGAGTCAGGCGTGCGATAACTCATGCCGGCAAGTCTTGCAGCCGTCGCCTGAGTCCTCCTCGGGTGACCAAGGGACGAGACCGTTCTCCTCGTAGGTTTGCGCAGCGCAGGTACGGCATGCCCCGCGGCCGCGTACCCTGTCCCCCAACCCATCGCCCTCGCATGAAGTGAGCCCCCGGCCATGCCCACAACTCCGGACATGACGACCGCCGGCGACCCCGGCCTCCTGGACAGCCTCCAGCACCAGGTGGCCGTCTTCGCCCGCCGAGCCGAGCAGACCCGCCTCGGCGGCGTAGGCCAGGTCCGCAACTCGATGGACCGCGCCGCGTACCTGCTGCTCAACCGTCTCGACAAGGAAGGCCCCATGGGCGTCAAGGCGCTCGCCGCGAGCATGGGCATCGACTCCTCGACGGTCACCCGGCAGGTCGCCCCGCTGGTCGACACCGGGCTCGTCAAGCGCACCTCGCACCCCGAGGACGGCAGGGCCGTGGTGCTCCAGCTGTCCCCGCGCGGCCAGGCCAGGCTCGACGAGGTGCGCTCCTCGCGCCGCGAACTCATGGCCGAGCTGACGCACGACTGGGACGCGGAGGAGCGCGAGAGCTTCTGCGCGCTCCTCACGCGCTTCAACTCCGCCCTCTCGGCACGACAGACGTCCCACGCGGCACCGGCGGGAGAGGTTCCGGCCACTCCGGAGTCTTGACCCCGGCCCCGCATCTGGCATCGGATGAGACCGGGATCCCCCTTCCTTCCGGCCGGGAGGCGTGGTGCGAGAACGGCAGGCGCTCCAGAGCGCCCGCCGTGCCCGGGAGTTCGAGGCGTTCGTCGCGGGCGCGGCAGGGCGGCTGCTGCATGCCGCCACGCTGCTCACCGCGGAGCTCCCCGACGACAACCCGCGCGCGCGTGCCCTGCTGACCGCGGCCCTCGCGCACACGTACGCGACGTGGGACCGGCTGCGCGGCGAGGACCCCTACGACCGCACCCGCCAGCAGGTCGCCGTCCGCTTCGCCCGGGACGCCTGGCGCCGCCACCGCGGCCACGGCGGGGTCCTGGACCGGCTCAGCCCCCAGGAGCGGCTGATTCTCGTCCTGCGGATGTACGAGGGCGTGGCCGAGGAGCAGACGGCGGCGCTCCTCGGGCTGCCCGCCGACCGGGTCGCGGCGATCTGCGCCCGCGCGACGGCGACGGCCCTGCATCCGCCGCGCGGCCCGGCCCCGGCCCGCACGCTGACCGGGACGGTGCCTTCATGAACCCGGGGGTGGCCTCATGAGCCGGACGGTGCCTTCATGAGCCGGCACGAGCGCAAGGAGGCGGCGATCCGGCGCCTCCTGGAGAGTGCGCCGGCCCCGGTGCCGCCCGAGCTCTGCGGCGACGCGGTGCGCCGCGGCAGCCGCATGCTGCGGCGCCGTACGGCGGTGCGGCGGCTGTTCTGGGTGCTGCTGTTCGCCGCCGCGGTGGCGTTCGTCGTGTGGGCGTCCCTCGCCCGGCCGTGGGTGGAGCCGCCGTCGAACACGACTCCACCCCTGACCCGCTGGTGACGGCGGGCCCCCGAGGGACGCACAGGTCCTAGCCGAGCGCCTGCTGCAGGTCGGCCAGCAGGTCGTCCGCCGACTCGATGCCCACGGAGAGGCGCACCAGGTCCGCGGGGACCTCCAGGGCGGAGCCCACGACCGAGGCGTGCGTCATGCGGCCCGGGTGCTCGATCAGCGACTCGACGCCGCCGAGGGACTCGCCCAGCGTGAACAGCTCGGCGCGGTTGCAGACCTCGACGGCCGCCTCCTCGCCGCCGTCGACACGGAAGGAGACCATCCCGCCGAACGCCTTCATCTGCTTGGCGGCGACCTCGTGACCGGGGTGCTCCGGAAGGCCCGGGTAGAGGACCTGCGACACGCGCGGGTGGCGGGTCAGCATCTCGGTGACCTTCGTGGCGTTCTCGCTGTGCCGGTCCATGCGCACCGCGAGGGTCTTGATGCCGCGCAGCACCAGCCAGGCGTCGAACGGGCCCGCGACGGCACCCATCGCGTTCTGGTGGTACGCCAGCTCCTCGCCGAGGGCCGCGTCGTTGACGACGAGCGCGCCGCCGACGACGTCCGAGTGGCCGCCCATGTACTTCGTCATGGAGTGCACGACGACGTCCGCACCGAGCGCCAGCGGCTGCTGCAGGTAGGGGCTCGCGAAGGTGTTGTCGACGACGAGGCGCACGCCGGCCTCGCGGGCGATCTGCGCGACGGCGGCGATGTCGGTGATGCCGAGCAGCGGGTTGGAGGGGGTCTCCACCCAGATCGCCTTCGTACGGTCGGTCAGCGCGCCCCGCACGGCCTCCGGGTCGGAGGTGTCGGCCACCGACCACTCCACGCCCCACCGCGAGACGACCTTGGCGAAGAGCCGGAAGGTGCCGCCGTAGGCGTCGTTGGGGATGACGACGTGGTCGCCGGGCGAGAGCAGCGCGCGGAGCAGGCAGTCCTCGGCCGCCAGTCCGGACGCGAAGGCGAGTCCGCGGCTGCCGCCCTCCAGGGCGGCCAGGTTCTCTTCGAGGGCGGTCCTCGTCGGGTTGGCGCTGCGGCTGTACTCGTAGCCGCCGCGCAGGCCCCCGACGCCGTCCTGCTTGTAGGTCGAGACCTGGTAGATGGGCGGGACCACGGCACCGGTGAGGGGGTCGGCGGTGTTGCCCGCGTGGATCGCCACGGTCTCGAAGCTCTGCGTGCTGTGCGTGTCACTCATGCGGCCTGAGCGTAGTGCGCGCGCGGACCCTCGTGCCGGGTCGGTCCGGGTACGTCCCGCCAGGTTCGCCAATTGTCGGACCCGTCTGGTTCGCTTGTGCCATGGAGATTCTCTGGGTCCTGTTCGCGGTGATCATGATCGGTGCGGTCCTCGGGCCCGTACTGCTGCGCAGGCGCGGCGGGATCCGGCAGGTCGCCCCCGGCTCGCCGGACGCCGCGGACCCGGAGAACTACGGCTTCCTGCGCCAGGAGGAGCTGGACATCCGGATGCCGGGACCGGACGCGGACCTCCTGGAGGTCCTCGACCTGGTGCAGCGCACCCAGGAGTGGAAGGCGGCCTCACAGCTCCTCGCGGGCACGGAGACGCACGGCGAGCGGCGCTGGCAGCGCGTGCAGGCCTTCGCGGGCGCGGCCTCCCTGGAACTGCAGCACCGGCCGGGCCGACAGGAGGGGCAGCGCGCAGCGCTTCAGCCAGGGGCGGTGGCCGGGCGACGGGCGGGAGACAGCCCCGGCGGGCAGTGGCTGCGGGTGTGGCGCGCCGAGGCGCCCAAGGACGCGGGCGGCGCGGCGGTGCACGCGGAGTTCCTGGTCCAGCAGGCGTGGCGCACGGCGGTCCAGGGGACGGACGAGTTCCGGATCATCCTGGAGGAGGCCAGGGAGGCGTGCGCGCAGGCGGCGCTGCTCTCCCCCGGCGACCCGGTCCCGTACGTCGTCGAGCTCTCCATCGCGCGCGGCCTCGCCTATCCCCGCGAGGAGTTCGAGCAGCTCTGGCTGAAGATCCTGGACCGCGCGCCCGCGCACATGGGCGCGCACCTGGCGGCGCTGCACTACTGGTGCGAGAAGTGGCACGGCTCGCGCGACCTCGCGTACAACTTCGCCGAGGCGGCCGCGGCCCGCGCGCCCCGGGGCTCGCTGCTCGCCGCGCTCCCCCTCTTCGCGGTCTACGAACACCTGCCCGAGGTCAACCTGGTCCGCGGCTTCTACCAGAGCGAGATCGTCACCAAGGCGGTCGAGGGCGCCCTCTTCGCGGTGCACTCCGCGCGCGCGGACGACCCGATGCTGGCGCACGTCCGCCATCTCCTCGTCTTCTTCCTGGTGCACTGCGAGCGCTGGGGCGAGGCCATGAGCCAGCTGGTGCACGTGGACGGCCACGTCGGGGCGCTGCCCTGGACCCTCACCGGCGACCCCGCCGGGGGGTACGCGGTCTACCGCGCGCTGGCCGTCGCCGGGTACGAGGCGAACGGCGGCAGCCCGGCGACGCTGCCGCACTGACCGGTCACGCTGCCGCACCGACGGCCGCGCCACGGACGCCCGCGCGCGGACCGCCCGCCGCCGCGCCGCCGGAATGCGACGCGGTGCCGCCGTGTTGACGTCGTAGACCCCTGCCGCACGTCGTAGACCCCTGCCACGCACGAGGAGAGACCCCATGATCTTCGGCCGCACGCCCGAGCTCCCCACCCCCGAGCAGGCCCTGAAGGGCCGGGCGACCCCGGAATTCGAGGTCCCCTCGCGCCACACGGTCCTCGGCAACCCGCTGCTCGGCCCCTACCCCGAGGGCCTGGAGGTCGCCGACTTCGGCCTGGGCTGCTTCTGGGGCGCCGAGCGCAAGTTCTGGCAGACGGAGGGCGTCTGGACGACGTACGTCGGCTACCAGGGCGGCTACACCGAGAACCCCTCCTACGAAGAGGTGTGCTCCGGTCTGACCGGTCACGCGGAGGTGGTGCGCGTCGTCTTCGACCCGGCCACCGTCCCGTACGCCTCGCTCCTGAAGCTCTTCTGGGAGTCCCACAACCCCACGCAGGGCTTCCGCCAGGGCAACGACGTCGGCACGCAGTACCGCTCGGCGATCTACACCCACTCCCCCGCCCAGGCGGAGGTGGCGGCCGCGTCCCTGCAGGCGTACCAGCAGGTCCTGACGGCGGCGGGCCACGGCACGATCACGACGACGGTCCTGCCCGCCGAGAACCGCCCCTTCTGGCCGGCCGAGCCGTACCACCAGCAGTATCTTTCGGACAGCAAAAACCCGGACGGCTACTGCGGCATCGGCGGGACCGGCCTTGAGCTGGAGAGCCCGTCGGAGACGAACTGGGGTCGGGCTTGCCCGACGGGGATCGCTCCGGCGCCCAAGCCCACGAGGTAGCAACAGCGGGCAAGCCCCACCTGCCAGCCGTCGGAAGGTCACTTTCAGTCAACGTTGGCCTCGACGGCATGACCACGCTTCCTAGTCGCCACGATGTTGTTCATGGCGACTTCGGGGGCGAGTAAGAAGCACTTCGGCGGACTGGGTCAATGGTGGGGCGTGCTGGCTGGCGCCCTACTGATCGCGGCGTGGGTCAACTCTGCCGCCGGCCCGGCCGTGGTGGTCATCCTGTCTGCGGTCATGCTCCTGTGGTGCTTCTTTCAAGCGCCTGTGACGTGCGGCGCAGCGGTCCGAGGGCGCGTAGACGGGTGCCGCAACAATGCCTCGGGCCTGCTGTTGGGGTGTCACATCCGCCAACACCGTTGGCAGAAGCTGAAGATGTTGATTGTCCGTCGGCAGGTGCGCGCGTTCTGCTCGGGGTTGTTCTCTGACGGCAAGGCAGCGATCGTCACGCTGGCTGGGGCAGGCAGCTTCGTTTCAGGTCTGGTCGCGTTGGTACCTGGTGTCGTCATCCAGTGAAGACACCAGTGACCGCGAGGGGCGGCTTCTTGCTTTCGGTCGCGTTGAGCGTCGACGTTGCCGGACCATCGGATGACCTACCTGGGGACGGGGTATGCGCTTCAACAACATGATCTATTTCTCTCGGCGGCGGCTGGAGGCATTCTTTCCGGACCGCCCGTCTAGGCGCATGCCAACCGTAGCTGCCTCCGTTGACTTCCAAGTCGCTGCGGTAGAACTGACACCTCCAGCCGAGCGAACGCCCACAGAAGCCGAGTTACACAAATTGCGCCAGGTGCGACGGGAAATCGAGCACAAAGCAGCTCACTTCTATGCGCCCGATCTGACTACAGGTGACTGGATTTATTTCGATCTCAGGATGGGATGGAGCACCTCTCACGAGGACAGCGCCCTACCCGACCTCGATGACGTCCTGCTGTTCTTCGGTTCCATGCCAAACGAACGCGGACGCGGCGGCACTCCTGTCGATCTCATGCTGTGCGGCTCGACAGAACATCTCCTAAAGAAGACGGCGACCGCCGGAAGGATGGGTTCAGGAACCGGGTGGCTGCACAGTCTCATCCTCAAGATCAACGGGTCTGACGCGCGGGGCAGCACGGAAATTCCCGAGGACCTGAATCGGCAGGCCCTGGCAGCACCTCGCGTGAACCGGCCCAACCAGGTTGCACGTTGGGTGTTCGATGTGATCGCCCGGCACCATGCACCTGCCCACCGCGCCCGCGTACAGGGTTTGGCACGCGTGGATCTCAACATCCCGGAGGGCGAGTACGTACCGCGTCTGATCGTCGCTACTCCCCTCTATGTGCAAGACACTTCACGGAAGCCGACTCGATGGATCACGAGGCTACGTCTCCATCGTGATCTCTGCCGTCGGTACGGCCACTCCATCTGGAAGTTGAACCCGGACCTACCTCCTCGCGACCGTAACCGCTATTACAACCCTGCGGATCAACAGCCGGCTCCGAGCCGCCACGCGTAACACGGGTTTCCTGCCTGTCGCCCTCAGATACGATCTCGCGTTCTCATTCGCTGGAGAGCACCGCCGATCCCGCACTGGACCGCCAACTAGCACAAGAGGGCAGGGAGGACGGGCCCTGCGAGAGGTCGGAGTGGACGGAATGACACACCCGAATCCTCGAGAATTGGGGATGGCATAAACGACTAAAGCGCCAGCTTGGAGCAAAGAGCGCCGACATTGTATATCAACGATTCTCAGCGGCGGCCTAATCAATGAATGTGACGGAAAGCGAACCCATCATAAAGGCCATCGGTCACGACAACTCGACTAAAATAACAGATGGGGGCGTTAACAATCGCGTCCCCTCCATCTGCGTGCCGCTCTACCTCTCGGTCCACTTGGGGTCAAGCAGGTCAGGATTGAACGGCCGCCTACCCCCTCCGCCCACAGGACGGACGATCACAGCGTGAAGCGCCTCGCGAATGAGCGCACGCTTTTGTGCCATATCGAGCCTGCCTGACTCCCACTGTTCCCGAACGTCCTCAGTCACCACCGAAGCCCGCTGGACACGCAGAGCGTGCTGCGTGCGCTCCTTGCGCAGATCCTTGATGCGCGACTCCATCTTGTGGTTCTCAGGGAAGAACAGCTCATCCGAGATCTGGTCGTCCTGCCACGCCTGCAACATCTTCCGCTGCTTAGCCATCAAGCGGTTGAGCTCATCCTCTCCACCCCACACAGAGTCCGTCTCGCTCTTGACGGCCGCACGCTCCTCCAGCTTCGCGAGTACAGCCTCAGTGATGCACTCATCCACCTTGGTTCCGTTACGGGCACTGCCCCCGCAACCACCCATGGACCGACTCGGGCACTGATAGAGGTATCCACCTGAGAGGTCTGCCCTGGTGCTCGCCCTCAGCGGAGCGCTGCAGATCTGCCCATCAGCCTTTGGCTTTCCGCATCGGAGAATCCCCGTCAGAAGATGTGAGGGAGTCCGGTAGTCGGTGATCGTGCCGTCAGCCTTGATATTCGGGCCAAGCCGAGCGGAGAAGAGAGCATCAATGGCCATCCACTCTTTCGGAGTGATGATGGGCTCCCACTGCCCCACTACCGGGACACCACCAGCGTCTCTGACCAAATCTCCATTGTGCTTTCGCCACCCGCACAAACGAGGATTCCAGAGAGCGAGCTTCAGCGATCGACTTCGCCACACGTTCCCGTGAACGGTCCGCACACCCTCGTCACTCCACGCGGCAAGGATGGAGTGGAGCGACTTCCCCGCGATCACTTCGCGCGCCGCCTTGGCCAAGATCCTGGCTTCATCCGGCTCAAGCGTCAGCTTGTCGGCCTTCCATCCGAACGGCCGCGTACCGCCCACAGGAATCCCCTGCTCTGCACGGCGACGGTGCGAGCGACGCGTGCGCCGCTTGATCTTGCGTACTTCCGCCTTCGCGATGACGACTCCGAACAGGCCCATGGACTCAACGTCTTCGTTGTAGAGGTCCTTGAGCCCCTTGGCGTCCGCGTAGACCCGTCCGTCCTCGTACGTCAGAGCATCCACGAACCGCTCGTAGTCGCCGACCCGCCTCACCAGTCGATCGTCCGCGACGACGATCGCACCACGCACCTCTTGCCCGCACGGGAGCTGCCCGGCCTTGAGGGTCCTCAACATCCCCTCGAAGTCGGGCCGTACGACATTGGCCTTGGCTGCCGAGAGATCGTTGTCTGTGTAGTAGTGAACGATCCGCAGGCCGAACGCGGCTGCGGTTTCGTCGTTGACGTTGTGCTGGTCCTCGACCCCGTGGCCGTCCCTCTCCAGGTCGGCCGAGATCCTCGCGTAGGCCACCACCGGGACTAACTGATCACCTTTGATCATGTCGAACTCCCCCTGTTTGTCGGGCAGTTCAAATACTGCATGAAAGATACGGATACCACCAGCAGTACCTGGACAAGAACCCCGACGGCTACTGCGGCATCGGCGGCACCGGTGTGAAGCTGGCCGACCCGTTCGAGACCAACTGGGGCGTGTCCTGCCCGACCGGGATCGCACCCGCCCCCGAGGCCGCGCAGCGGTAACCAGAGCAACCGGGCGGACTGCGAGTACGCTCGATGGCAAGGCGTTCCGCACCTCGCTGAGCGGTGCCCGCGCCTTGGGTGACGGCCGCCGCCCGCCTCACGTGTGGCGGCGACCGTCGAGTGCGCGAAGTGGCCGGCTCCCCTCCGACGCCACCTCGCGCGGGTGTCCTCCCGGCTCGTCAGGACGCGGGATTTTCCTGACTCGGCGACGCGGAGGACAGTGGCTGGAGCCGTGGCGTCGGCGATACGGCTCCAGCGGGCCGTTTCCGGTGAGGGTAGAGCGACCGCGCTCCCGGTGGGAATGGTGCCCGAGCGCTTCCCCGCCCATCTGTCCGAAAAAACGGCATGCCCTGCCGAGACCCTCCGCCTCCTGCCACCTCTGCCGTCGGCGAATCTGCCGACGGCAGAGATCTCTGTCGTCGAGCGTCCCGTGGGTCAACAGTGAGGTCAGGGCGCGGCGTCGAGAGCCGCCCAGGACTTCAGGGAGGCCCGATGACAGGGCGCGAAAGCGGCTGGGGCGCGGCGGCGCGGCCGCGGGCCGAGGACGGGGAGACCACCCCGTCGCGGTTCGACGACCATCTGGCCGCGCAGTTGCTCAACCAGCGGATCGTGTTCCTCGGGACCCAGGTCGACGAGGTGTCCGCCAACCGGGTCTGCGCGCAGATGCTGCTGCTGTCGGCGGAGGACCCGAAGACCGACATCAGTCTGTACATCAACAGCCCCGGCGGCTCCGTCACCGCCGGGCTCGCCATCTACGACACGATGCGGCTCATCCCCAACGACGTGGCGACGCTCGCCATGGGATTCGCCGCGAGCATGGGGCAGTTCCTGCTGAGCGTGGGCACCGCCGGCAAGCGGTTCGCGCTGCCCAACGCGCGGATCATGATGCACCAGCCGTCGGCGGGCATCGGCGGCACCACCGCCGACATCGCCATCCAGGCGGAGAACCTGGAGTTCACCAAGCGGGCCATCGAGCGGATCACCGCCGAGCACACCGGCCAGAGCGAGGAGACGATCTCGCGGGACGGCGACCGCGACCGCTGGTTCACCGCCGAGCAGGCCAAGGAGTACGGGATGGTCGACCACGTCGTCGCCTCCCTGGAGGACGTGCGGCCCGCCGGGTCGAAACGCCGTATCGGGCTCGGCATCTGAGGGGACGTCAGCGGTGAGTCAGTACACCATTCCCACCGTCGTCGAGCGCACGCCGCAGGGCGAGCGCGCGTACGACATCTACAGCCGGCTGCTCTCCGAGCGCATCATCTTCCTCGGCACGGAGATCGACGACGGCGTCGCCAACGTCGTCATCGCGCAACTGCTCCACCTGGAGTCATCCGCCCCGGAGCGCGAGGTCGCCGTCTACATCAACTCGCCCGGAGGCTCCTTCACCTCGCTCATGGCGATCTACGACACCATGAGCTTCATCTCCGCGCCGATCTCGACCTTCTGCGTCGGCCAGGCCGCCTCCACGGCCGCCGTGCTGCTCGCGGGCGGCGACCCGGGGCGGCGGTTCATCCTCGACCACGCGCGCGTGCTGCTCGGCCAGCCCGCGAGCCGGGGGCAGCAGGGGACCGTGTCCGACCTCAGCCTGCAGGCCAAGGAGATGCTGCGGATCCGCTCGCAGGTCGAGGAGGTCCTGGCCCACCACACGCACCACGACGTGGCGACCCTGCGCGCCGACATGGACCGCGACAAGGTCTTCACGGCGCAGGAGGCGGTCGCGTACGGCCTCGCCGACCAGGTGCTCAGCAGGCGGACGCTGCCGGTCGCCGCCTGACGACGACGGGGGCGGGACCCGGAGGTCAGGCCGCCAGGCGGACCTCCGACCGGTACGACGCCCTGGCCGGCCTCACGCGGGGAAGGCCGGCCAGGCGCGTCTGGGCCAGCGACAGCAGGTCGGGCAGGCCCAGGCCGAGTGCGCGGGCGGCGGCCGCGAGGACCTCGGACGAGGCCTCCTTGCGGCCCCGCTCCAGCTCGGAGAGGTAGGGCATGGAGATCCGGGCGGCGTCCGCCACGTCCTTGAGGGTGCGTTCCTGGGCCAGGCGTTCGCGGCGCAGGACATCGCCGACGACGTCCCGCCAGAGGGGCTCCCTGGCCTCCCCGGCCTCCCCCGCCTCCTTCGCCGCCTTGCCCGTGGGGCGCAGGGGGCCCGCGGGGCGCAGGGGGACGACGCGCGCCCCGTACGGATTCGGCTGCTGCTTCGGCGCGTTCTGCGGCTCTTGTGCCTCGTGGCTGCTCACTCCCCCAGCCTAGGAGCGGGACCGCCACCGGGGCAGCACGCGGCGTTCCGCCGCCCGCGAAATCCCGGCCCGCCACCGGGTCCCGGCTACTTCGCCACCGGGTCCGGGCTACTTCGCCAGCGGGTCCCGGCTACTTCGCCGCCGTACCCACCGACGACGCGTCCCGCCCCCAGCTGGCCAGCAGCCGCAGGCCCTGCGCCGACGCCGAGTCCGGCTCCGCGTGGTACATCACCATCTGCTGGTCGCAGTCGTCCGGCAGCCGCAGCGTCTCGTACGAGAGGGTCAGCTCGCCCACCAGGGGGTGCCGCATCTGCTTGACGCCGTGGCCCTTCTCCCGGACGTCGTGCGTGGCCCACAGCCCCCGGAACTCCTCGCTCTTCACGGAGAGTTCGCCGACCAGCGAGGAGAGCTCGGGGTCGTTGGGGTAGCAGCCGGCGTCCATGCGGAGGTAGCTGACGATGTCGGACGCCTTCTGCTCCCAGTCCGTGAAGAGCTCGCGCGAGCGCGGGTCGAGGAAGCAGATGCGCGCCCAGTTGCGCTCCTTGGGCGCCAGCTCGCCCCAGTCGCCGAAGAGCGCCGCGGCCATCGCGTTCCAGCCGAGGATGTCGGT
Source organism: Streptomyces sp. NPDC005863 (assembly GCF_042871345.1). NCBI lineage: Bacteria > Bacillati > Actinomycetota > Actinomycetes > Kitasatosporales > Streptomycetaceae > Streptomyces > Streptomyces sp. NPDC005863. The sequence continues at coordinate 948,234 of NZ_JBIAII010000001.1, forward strand.
GCGGCGGCCCACCACGTACGCGGGCACGCCCGTGACGGAGTCCAGGAGCTGCTGCAGCGCGGGCCGCATGTGCTGGGGGCGCACGGCCTTCTTCTTCTTGTGCGCCTTCGGCTTCGCGAGGTGTGTCAGATGGGCGTGCTCGGCGTCGGTGAGGCGCAGGGCGCGCGCGATGGCGTCCAGGACCTCGGCCGAGACGTTGCGGCCGTTGCCCTGTTCGAGCCGGGTGTAGTACGCCACGGAGACGCCGGCGAGCTGCGCGAGCTCCTCGCGGCGCAGGCCGGGCACCCTGCGGTGCCGCCCGAAGTCCGGCAGGCCGACGTCCTGCGGCTGCAGCCGCGCCCTGCGGGTGCGCAGGAACTCGCTCAGCTCGGCCCTGCCGTCCAGCGGGCGGCCCGCCGGGGCCGCGGGGTTCTCGTCCATGCACTCCAGTATCCAGGGTCGGGCGCCGGCATCCAGGGGTCGTACGACCGGGAGCCTGACCTTGCCAGTGGTAGGCACAGTGGTCGTAGGCAGAGTGGAGGCCTGGGTGACACCGCAGGTCAGTGGCAGCCTCGAAGGCATGACTGAGCAGATCACCACCGTTTCCGCCTACGCCGCTCCCGCCCCCGAGGCGCCCCTGGAGCGGACCACCGTGCCGCGCCGCGCCGTCGGCGAGCACGACGTCCTGATCGACATCAAGTACGCCGGTATCTGCCACTCGGACATTCACCAGGCCCGCGACGGCTGGGGCGAGGGCATCTACCCGATGGTGCCCGGCCACGAGATCGCCGGTGTCGTCACCGAGGTCGGCCCCGGTGTCACCAAGTTCACCGTGGGTGACCGCGTCGGCGTCGGCTGCATGGTCGACTCCTGCCGCGAGTGCGAGAACTGCAAGGCGGGCCTGGAGCAGTACTGCGTCAAGGGCAACGTCCCGACGTACAACGGCATCGGCAAGGACGGCGAGCCGACGTACGGCGGTTACTCCACGCACATCGTCGTGGACGAGGCGTTCACCGTCCGCATCCCCGAGGGGATCTCGCTCGACGTGGCCGCGCCGCTGCTGTGCGCCGGCATCACCACGTACTCCCCGCTGCACCGCTGGAACGCGGGCCCCGGCAAGAAGGTCGCCGTGGTGGGTCTCGGCGGTCTCGGCCACATGGCCGTCAAGATCGCGCACGCCATGGGCGCCGAGGTGACCGTGCTTTCGCAGTCGCTGCGCAAGAAGGACGACGGGCTGCGGCTCGGCGCCGAGCACTACTACGCGACCAGCGACGAGGCCACGTTCGAGCAGCTCGCGGGCTCCTTCGACATGATCCTGTCGACCGTGTCGGCGCCGCTGCCGCTGGACAAGTACCTGGGCCTGCTGCGCTCGGAGGGTGCCTTCGTGAACGTCGGCGCCCCGGAGGAGCCCGTCTCGCTCAACCTCTTCTCGGTGATCGGCGGCGGCAAGACCCTCGCCGGATCGATGATCGGCGGCATCCAGGAGACGCAGGAGATGCTGGACTTCTGCGCCGAGCACGGCCTCGGCTCGGAGATCGAGCTGATCCGCGCCGACCAGATCAACGAGGCGTACGAGCGGGTGCTCGCCAGCGACGTGCGCTACCGCTTCGTGATCGACACCGCGACGATCTGAGCGGTCCGGCCCTGGTGCGGGCCGTGGCCTGAATCCGGTGCGTCGTGGGGCCTAGGCCTCATGGCGCACCGTTTCGTTCCCCCGGCCGATACGGCGCCCGGGCGCCCGGACCTACCGTTGTCCCCATCAGCGAAGGGCAGCAGGAGGTCACATCATGTCGGTCGAGCTGAACCACACCATCGTCGCCGCCTCGGACAAGCACGCGTCCGCCCGCTTCCTCGCGGACATCCTCGGCCTGGAGGTGGGCCCGCAGTACGGGCCGTTCATCCCGGTGGAGATCCCCAACGGCGTGACCCTCGACTTCTACGACGGCGACGGCGGCCCGCACTCGCCGCAGCACTACGCCTTCCTCGTCTCCGAGGACGACTTCGACGCCATCTTCGGGCGCATCAAGAGCCGCGGCCTCGCCCACTGGGCCGACCCGCACCACAAGCGGGCCGACGAGATCAACACCAACGACGGCGGTCGGGGCGTCTACTGGGAGGACCCCGACGGCCACAACCTGGAGATCCTCACCCGGCCCTACGGCAGCGGCGCCTGAACCTCCGCCACCAGCCGGAAGCGCTCCAGGACGAGTTCGGTCGTGTCGTCCACGGTGAAGCCGGGGTCTTCGAGCGCGGCGCGCATCGCCTCGCTGTGCCAGAACCTCTCGTGGCCCGCCCGCCATTGGGCGACGGTCGTGTAACCCTCGCCCTCGTCCACGGCGTGCGCGAGGTCCACTTCGGCGAGCGGCACGACGCGGACCTCGGTGGTCTCGATGACGCCCACCGGCCGGTCGTCGGAGTCGACGAGGACGGCGCGCGCGCCCACCACGGGCAGCGGGTCGCCGTCGTGTTCGTAGTCGACGACCAGGCCCGTCGTCGAGGTCTTGGACCCGTCGAGAATAGCGCCCACCAACTGGTCGCGCAGGGGGCCCGGGAAGGCGAACTCGGCTTTGGGCAGGCCCTCGTACGCCTGCGGGGGGATCGTCGTCATGGGGGCACGGTAGCGACGGCGGGGCCCGGCCGTCCCCCGTATTTCGTCCCCCGTATGTCCACGCGGCCCTGATTGCGACGCGACGCGGCGCCGACGGCCATCTGCTCCGTCGGCGCCGCGTCCGTTCACCTCACTGACGGCGTGTCAGTGCGCGGTGCTCACTTGCCGTAGTACGCGTTGTAGATCGACAGCGTCGACTTGTTGCCCTTCTTGTCCGCGATCTTGGCGTGGAACGAGACCGCCTTGTCCTTGGCCGGGTTGGTCACGGAGATCTTCCCGTGGCTGACCGTGGTCTTCTTCCAGGTCTGGCCGTAGTCGTAGGAGACGTACACGGCGAGGGACTTGAGGTTGGCGCCCGCCGCCGAGCCGAGGACCGTCACCGGCACCGACTGCTTCTCGCCCGCCTTCGCCCTGCTCCACAGGTCGACCGCCGGGCTGAACCGCGCCGCGGAGACCGGCAGCCTCGCGTGGTCCGCCTTCTTGGAGCGGAACGAGAAGCTCGCGTCGACGCGCGTGGTGGCCGCGCCGATCTTGACGCTGCGCTTCACGGACGTCGTCAGCTTGTACGCGGCGTCGCCCGAGGGCACCTTGAACGGCTTCTGGCCGACCAGCGGGTCGTCGTTCTCGGCGACCTTGGTGCCGTTGCGGTACAGCGTGGTCTTCACCGCCGAGTACAGCGAGTAGCCGGCGTGCGTCTTGCCGTCCGCGTACAGCGGCAGATACCCCGAAATCTCGTCGGCGTCCCGGAAGACGCCGTACCCGCCGCCGATGCGCGGGCCGAAGACGGCCGTGTTGAACGTCTTCTCGTAGCTCTTGCCCCCGGTGAACGTCTGCGGGGTGCCCAGCGAGTACCCCACCTCCGCCGTCGGGAAGCCGTTCGGGTCGACCGGGCCGTTCTGCTCGAAGTCCAGGCCCCACTTCACCTTGTCCGCGGTGGACACGAGGAGCGTGCGGGTGGTGGGCAGCTTCGTCGGGACGCCCACGGACCAGCCGCTCTGGGAGGTGGGCAGCTCGCCGTACGCGCGCAGCGAGCCCGTCTTGCCGCGCACGGAGGCGCCGAGTCCGGCCTTGACCGTGGCCAGGTCGCTCGCCTTGTAGTGCTTGGTGTAGCCGGTGGCGACCTGCTTCACCGGGCCGCCGGCGAGGGTGTTGTACTCGGTGTCGCCGCCCTTGGTCCAGACGGCCGCCCACTGCTGGTTGAGCGTGACGCCGGTCGGGGTGGCGCCGACGGAGCCGGTGCGGAAGTTCTTGTACTCGTCCAGGAGCCAGCCGTAGCCGGCGCTGAAGTCCGCGGTCTCGACCGTGTATTCGGGCGCGGCCAGCACACCCGTGACGCCGGTGTCCGGCACGGTGACGTCGACCGGCTTCGCGGTCCGCGCGTCGACCGTCACCGTCGTGTTCCTGGTGACGTCGAGCTTCGGCTGGGCCAGCCAGTCGACGCCCTTGGAGAAGTCCGCCGGGTCGGCCACCACGTTGGAGTTCAGGACGTAACTCCCCTTGGGCACCCGCACCTTGACGGTGCCGGAGGCGTCGTAGGGCGACAGGTCGACGCCCTGTCCTGCGCCGGTGAGGCCGAGCAGGGAGACGTCGAAGTTCTTCGTCGGCTGCCCGTCACGCCCGAGGTACTTCAGGGTGAGGTCGTACGACTCCACCTCGCGCTCGACCGCGGCGGCGGTGCGCACGCTCTGGCCGTCGCCGGTCGCGACGACGTACGCGGAGTACGCGCCGTCGACGGTGCCGCCCAGGCGGGTGTCGGCGGTCAGGTCGACGGAGGCGGTGCCGCCCGCCGGGACGGTGACCTTCTTCGCGCCGAGCGTGAAGAAGCCGGCCGGGGCCGGGCGGCCCTTCGGGTCGGTGGCCGTCACTGTGAGATCGAGGGTGACCGCGGTCTTGCCGAGGTTCCGGTACGTCACCTTCTCGGTGGCCGGCTTGTCGTCGGCGTGCGGCCACTGCTGCCGGTCGAAGCCCACCGACACGGGCTCGGCGACGACGCTCTGCTCGATGGCGCGGTCGACCGCGATGCGGCCCGAGCCCTGCTGGAAGGGCGTGTACGCGCCGGGCGCGGTGGAGCCGGTGAGGGCGCCCTTGAGCTCGGCCTGCTTCCAGTCGGGGTGCTGCTGCTTGAGCAGGGCGGCGGCGCCCGCGACGTGCGGGGTCGCCATCGACGTACCGGAGATCGTCAGATAGCCCTCGGGGTTCTGGCCGACCTCCTTCTCGATGACGCTGCCCGGTGCCGCCGCGGCCGTGATGTCCACGCCGGGCGCGGTCACGTCCGGCTTGATCGCGCCGTCGCCGATCCGCGGGCCCTGGCTGGAGAAGTCCGCCAGCTTGTCGTGGTCGTCGACCGCGCCGACGGTGAGGGCGGCGTCCGCGCTGCCGGGCGAGCCGATCGTGCCGGGCTCGCCGTCGTTGCCCGCGGCGATCGCGAAGAGGATGCCCTTCTCCGCGGAGACCTTGTCGACCTGGGCTTCGAGCGGGTCGATGCCGGGGCTGTCGGGGCCGCCGAGGCTGAGGTTGACGACGTCGGCGCCCTCGGCGGCCGCCCAGTCCATGGCGGCGATGATGCCGGAGTCCTCGCCGTAGCCGTCGTCGCCGAGGACCTTGCCGTTGAGGAGCTTCGCGCCGGGCGCGACGCCCTTGAACTTGCCGCCGGACTTGGCTCCGGTGCCGGCCGCGATGGACGCGACGTGGGTGCCGTGGCCGTAGCGGTCCTTGGCGTCGGCCGCCTGGGAGAAGTTCTTCTCGGCGACCACCTGGTCCTTGAGGTCCGGGTGGGTGGCGTCGATGCCGGTGTCCAGGACGGCGATCTTGACGCCCTTGCCGTCGTACCCGGCGGCCCAGGCCTTGTCGGCGCCGATCTGCTTGACGCTCTTGTCGAGGCTCGCCTTGCGGATGCCGTCCAGCCAGACGTGGCCGATGCCGGACGCGGCGGTGCGGGCACCGTCCTTGCCGCTGGTGAGCGCGGTCCACAGGTCGGCCGCGTCGCGCTTCGGGGTGCTGAGCGCGTCGGCGTTCAGCGAGGTCAGGCTCCGGCGCACCGTGGTGTCACCGGCCGAGCGCACCTCGGCCCTGGCGCCGCCCGCGGCTCCCTTGTAGCCGACGATGACGCGCAGGCCCTTCTTCTGGGCGGCACGGTTGCGCTTCTTGTTCAACTCGGTGACGTCGAACAGGCGTTGGTCCACCGTGCCGTCGGCTATGAGACGCCGGGCGTCGGCGGGTATCAGCAGCGTGTGCCCGCCGCTGCGCCGCAGCTGTACGGGGATGTGCTCCCGCCCCTTGGCGCGGTCGAGCCCGATCACCCGGCCCTCGGCGTCGAGGACGGCCCGGTCGCCGGTGATCAGGGTGACGTGGGTGGTGCCGGCGCCGGTGACTCCGGCGGCGCCCGTACCTGGACCCGTACCTGGACCCGTACCCGTACCCGTGCCCCCCGCTGTGCGGGCCTGTCCCGCGGTGACCGGGTTCGCGGCCGCCGGGCTGGTCATGCCCGCCGCGAGGGCCACGGCGACCGCCGCGGCGATACCGGCCCCGCACGCTCTCTTCACTTGTCTGTGCAAGTCTCCCCCTGGAGGTTAAGGGGCAGTGGCCCCTTGGAGGTCGAAGTATGCCGAGGGGGGACCTCCCGCTCAACAGTGCGACAGGAGTGCACAGTTGGGGCACGACGGGAAATGGCCAACGGCCCGCACCCCGTCGTCGGGGGTGCGGGCCGTTGGCGTACGACGACCGTGGGCCGGGGGTCAGACGGCGGAGCCGGCCTTCCACTGCGCCCAGTCCATGTTCCAGCCGTTGAGGCCGTTGTCCGGGGCGACGACCTTGTCGCCGGTGTTGCGGACGTCGACGACGTCACCGGTGATGGAGTTCTCGTAGAACCAGGAGCCCGGCGTGCTCTTGTCGCCCGCACCCTTGGCGTCCTGCAGGCCGATGCAGCCGTGGCTGGTGTTGGCGCCGCCGAAGATGGACGGCGAGCCCCAGTAGTTGCCGTGGATGAAGGTGCCGGAGTTCGACAGGCGCATGGCGTGCGGCACGTCCTTGATGTCGTACTCGCCCTTGCCGTCACCGTCCTTGAAGCCGACGGTGGCGCCGTCCATGCGGGTCTCCTTGAACTTCTCGGAGATCACCATCTTGCCGTTGTACGTCTTGTTCTGGGGCGAGCCCGCGGAGATCGGAATGGTCTTCACGACCTTGCCGTCGCGCATCACCTTCATCTGCTTCGTCTTGGCGTCGACGACGGAGACCTGGTTGCGCCCGATCTTGAACTGCACGGTCTTCTGCTGCACGCCGGTCACGCCGTCGGCGCCCTCGACGCCGTCGAGGTTCAGCTTCAGCGTGACGGTGGAGTTGCCCTTCCAGTACTGCTCGGGGCGGAAGTCCAGGCGATTGTTCCCGAACCAGTGCCCGACGACCTCCTGGCCGCTGCTGGACGACACCTTGATCGCGGACTGGACGTCCTTCTTGTTGGTGATCCCCTTGTCGAAGTTGAGCGACACGGGCATACCGACGCCGACGGTGGAGCCGTTCTCGGGCGTGAAGTTCGCGATGAAGCTGTTGGCCTTCGAGACCGTCGTGAACGCCGAGTTCTCGTGCGCCTTGCGGCCCTCGGAGTCCTGGGCGGTGACCGAGATCTTGTACTTGGTGGCGCGCTCCAGCTGGCCGCTCGGCTTCCAGCTCTTCTTGTCCGCGGCTATCTGCCCCTGCACGGCGGCGCCGCCGTCGGCCGGCTTCATCGTCACGTCCGTGAGGGTGCCGTCGCTGACGGTGACCTTGGCCGCGCTGTTGATGCTCGCGTTGTCGGAGCCGTTCTTCGGCGCGATCTTGATCTGGGCTGCCGATGACTTCTTGGCGGCCGCCTCGTCGACCTGGTTCTGCGACTCCTTGCCGCCCGAAGCCTTGTCGCCGTCGTCACCGCTGCACGCCGAGAGCACGAGCACACCGCCCACGAGGGCGGACACGGCCGCGACGCTCTTGCGCCGGCGCCCGAAACCGCGACGCCTACTGTCCGTCATCACACGCATCTCCATAGTTGCCGAATCCCCAGGACCAACCCCGTGAGTCCCCGTTCCCCGCCCAGTTTCCCGGCCGGTTTCCCGTCCGCATAACGTCCTGCCCGGTTCGTCCCGTTCCACTACCGCGACGAATGTGGGGAACACCACGTTCGCGGTACTGGACGGTCCTGCCTCGGCCACCGTGCTCGGTGGGACGACGGAACCCCGGGCGGCGGTTGCTGCCCGGGGTTCCCGTTTCCGGATTCTTCAATCCGGTCTACAGCACGTCGTCCTTGTACGCGTCGCGGTTCGTGTCCCCGTCCGCGTCACCCTCATCATCCTCGTCGTCATCATCCCCGTCCGTCTCCCAGTCCGGCGAATCGGGGTCGTAGTCGATCATTTCGCTGCTCCAGGAGGCCTGGGTGAGCTCGGTGCCGGGGACCTGGCTGACCAGGTCGAAGGGGTCCACGAGGTAGGCGAGCGCCTCGGCGACGTCCTCCTGGACGGCGGCCTCGGCGTGCGCGCGCTCCTCGGCGGGCATCTGTTCGTCCTCGGCGATGTGCCCGAGGGCGGCTCCGGTCAGCTTCTGGGCGTCATCCACCTCGACGACCATTTCGACCCGCAGCCGCACATACCGTGATGTCTCGTCTCCACTCATGGGACGGAGCGTACGGCCCTCCCCCCTCGCGACTTTCCCGCGACCCGCCCCTTTCATTAGCATCGCCCCACACGGCCAATTCGCCAGCTCCACAAGGGGGATCCGATTCCGTGTCCGCACGTCGATCGCTGCTGACCACCGCCGCAGCGGGAGCCCTTCTCGGCGCCCTGTGCTTCGTCCCCTCCGCGAACGCGACGGCGCCGCCGGCCGACGCGCCCCCGCAGGCGTCGTCACACGCGTCACACACTCCTCCTGCTCGCGACGACCACTTCACGACCACGGCCGCGTCGGGCCACCTGGCGGAGACCGGCGGCTTCGATTCGACGCCGTACGTGATCGGCGGTTCGGCGTTCCTGAGCCTGGGCGCGGGTTTCGTGGTCTTCTCGGTACGCAGGGAGCGGGGCGCCTCCGGCGGGGCGGGCAGAGGGGCGGCGTACTGAGCCTCAGCCCGCCAACTCGCACCACAGCACTTTGCCGCCACGCCCGAAGAGGTCGTCACCCAGCGGATGACCTCCCCACGCTCGCGCGTAATGGCATACGAGGAACAGCCCGCGCCCGCCGCCCGCCTCCACCGGCACGGGCCACAGCCCGGCGGCGCCGGGTCCCCGGTCGAACGGAGGGGGGATGTGCGGATTGGAGTCCCACACACTCACCCGCAACCGCCGCCCGCCGTCCGACGCGCGCAGTCGTAGGGTCACGTCCCCCTCCGCGTACAGGTAGGCGTTGCTCACCAGCTCCGACGTCAAGAGCTCGGCGACCTCGACCAGGTCCGTGAGGCCGTGCGCGACGAGCACGGTCCGCAGCGTGCGGCGGGCCACGCGTGGTGCGCGGGCGTCGTGCGGCAGCTGGAGGGCGTACGCCCAGGGGACGGGTTCGTCGTGCGGGGCCGCGGGGGCCTGCGGCGGGGATACGGTGACCATGAACGCCTCCTGCGGTGACGGGACTTGTCCGCTCCACGGCTGCGCCGGGCGGTGGCATGCCGCGGGGGTTGCGGTGCGCTTCCGGCTTACTGGCGGGGCGAGTTGAGCGGCTTCCCCTCACCGTAGGCTCCGGTTGCTGAAGGTTTTGCACTACCGAGCAAAACCTTCAGGGTTTTCCTTCGTGTGGGTGACGCCCACGACGGGCGTACGCGTACGGGATGGAGCGGGAGAGCCATGGCCACGAGGAGCGCACCGACGGCGCGCCGTCAGCGCATCGGTGCGGAGCTGCGCCGGCTGCGCGAACGCGCGGGCATGACCGCCGCGGAGTCCGCTCGCGCCCTGGGCACCACGCAGGCCCAGATCAGCAACATCGAGGCCAACCGCTTCGGCGTGAGCGCCGAACGCGTGCGCACCCTCGCCCACATGTACGACTGCACTGATCAGCGGCTCGTCGACGCGCTGGCGGACATGGCAGCCGAGCGGACCCGCGGGTGGTGGGAGGAGTACCGCGACAGCCTCCCGCCACGGCTCCTGGACCTGGCCGAGATGGAACACCACGCCGTGTCGCTGCGCGTCGCGCAGGTCATCAACATTCCCGGGCTGCTCCAGACACCCGAGCATGCGCGTGCCCTGTTCCGCGAAGTGGTCCCGGCGTTGCGTCCGCACGAGATCGAGTACCGCGTCTCCCATCGCATCAAGCGCCAGGCGGTCCTCCACGGCGACCGGCGGGTCCCGTATACGGCGCTCGTTCACGAGGCGGCGCTGCGCATGCAGTTCGGCGGACGGGAGGTGGCGAAGGCGCAGCTCGAACACCTCGTCCGGGCCGGCGAGGAGCCGAACGTGACGATCCGGGTGATCCCCTTCGACGGCACGTCGTTTCCCACGTCGGGCCATGGGGTGGATTACGCGCACGGGCCCGTGCCCGCGCTGGACACCGTGCAGCTCGACACGACCCATGGCATCGAGGTCGTCGACGCGGGGGGTCAGTTGGAGAAATACCGGCTGGTCCTGGACCGCATGGAGAGCGTCACCCTGGGCCCGGAGGCCTCTCGCGAACTTGTCCACCGCCTTGTTCACGACATGTGAAGGACCCCTCATGAGCGAGTCGAACTGGCAGAAGTCCACGTACAGCGAGGAAGGGTCGTCCTGCGTGTACGTCAAGGCGTCCCGCGACGGAACGGTCTCCCTCCGGGAGAGCGAGGACCACGCCGAGGTCGTCCTCAGCACCGGGCCCCGGCAGCTGCGGGCGCTCATATCCGCGATACGTGCCCGGAGCGGGGGTACGCGGTGACTTCGACGGTCACCGGGGCCGCCCGGGGTTTTGCGGAGTGTGGCGCCTCCGGGCCGGCAGTAAAGGGCGCCCTACGGGCGTCGGCTCCGCCGATTCCGCTCCGCTCCACCCTTGACTCCCGCCCCTACACCGCGACTTGACCTTCGACCCGGACGGCCAGGGGTGAGGCGGCGGACCTCTCTGCTCGGGTCATCACGTCTCGCTGCCGGGTGCGGACCGGTCCAACGTGGGCGGAGGCCACGGTGCGAGCTCGGCCCACGGCCGGTGTGGTCGGGTCATCGACTTTCGCCGCCGGGTGCGGACCGGTCCATCGTGGGCAGAGGCCACGGTGCGAGCCCGGCCACCCCGGCGGCCTCGCTGTTCGGGTCATCACCTCGCGCTGCCGGGTGCGGCCCGGACCATCGTAGGCGGGCGTCAGGGGCGAGGCTCGGCCGTCCACGCGGCCACGCTGCTCGGGTCATCAGCTCGCGCGGCCCGGTGCGGCCCGGCCCATCGCGGGCGGATGCCAGGGGCGAAGCTCCGCCGTCAACGCTGCCTCGCCGCTCGGGTCATCACCTCTCGCGGCCGGGTGCGGCCCGGTCCATCGTGGGTGCGGGCCACGTGCGTGCGCGGCCAACCCGGCGGCCTCGCGGCTCGGGTCGTGGACTCGCGTTGCCGGGTGCGGGGCGGCTCATGGTGGGTGGGCGTCAGGGTCGGAGTGCGTGTCGAGCTACCGATGCAGACCGTGGCGCTGGGGGTCTGGCACCTACTTCGGGAAAGTTGCGAATCAGACCCCCGCGCGCCCCCCTGCCACTCCCCGCGCGCCGCCCAGCGGGTGCTCGATCACAGGGTCCGGCCCCTCCACCCAGCCCGGTGGCCCCACCGACCCCATCCACCCCACACACCTCATGCGCCACGAGAACCCACCAGTCCCAGAATTCCCCCGGCTCGCAGAGGACCCACCCGCCCCATTCCCTTCGGCGGATGGAACGGTTCCGGGGGCGCTTGGGTGGTGACAGGGGGGCGCGCGGCATATTCATTCGCAACTTTCCCAAAGTAGGTGACAGACCCCGAGGCCACAGCCCCCTGCCCCCGGGCAGCGCAGCGAAGGTGACACCTGCCGACGATGGACCGGACCGCACCCGGCAGTGCGAGCCGATGACCCGAGCGGGGACGCCGTGCGGTGAGCCGAGCCCGCGCCGGGGACGACACGTGATGACCCGAACGGCGAGACCGCCAGGCTGCCCGCACCCGCATAGTGGGCCCCCACTCACGATGGACCGGACCGCGCCCGGCAGCGTGAGCCGATGACCCTAGCGAGGAGGCCGCGCGGCTGGCCGAGCTCGCACCGGGGCCTCGGCGCACGATGGACGGGGCCGCACCCGGCGGCGAAAGCTGATGACCCGACCACACCGGCCGTGGGCCGAGCTCGCACCGTGGCCTCCGCCCACGTTGGACCGGGCCGCACCCGGCAGCGAAACGTGATGACCCAACCCCCAGACCCCGCCGGCCCCACCCCTGGCCGTCCGGGTCGAAGGTCAAGTCGCGGTGTAGGGACGGGAGTCAAGGGTGGAGCGCAGCGGAATCGGCGAAGCCGACGCCCGAAGGGCGCCCTTTACTGCCGGCCCGGAACCGCCACACTCCGCAAAACCCCGGGCGGCCCCGCCCACCCCCAACGTCACCGCCCCACCAACGTCCCCGCCCAAACCGAGCCCCAAAAGAGCCGGGACCACAGTCGATCGGGTGACCCTCGTGCGTGGGGCCCGAGGCACGGCGGGACGGCGGCTCATCATGCGGGTATGAGTAACGAGCTCCGCCAGAAGAACTCCGGCACCTCGCGTGCCCGCCGCATCCGCATCGCCGGCACCGTGTGCGCCATCGTGGCCTCGGCCGCCCTGGTCGCCGGGTGTGGGGACAGCGACAGCAAGACGTCCGCGTCCTCGGCCTCCGGCGCGTCCGTTCCCAAGGAGAAGGCCGCCCCGTCGGACAGCCCCTCCGGCAGCGCGTCCCTCACGCAGGACCAGCAGGAGCGGAAGAAGCTGCTCGGCGTCACCAAGGTCACCTACGACAAGGCCGCCGACACCGCGCTGGCCAAGGTCTCGGGCGGCAAGCTGACCGAGCTGGACCTGGAGGGCGTCGACGACGACGACCGCGACGGCCGCGACGACAACGATGACGACGACGGCAGCGCGAGCCCCAGCGCCAGTGCCAGCGCGAGCGGCAGCCCGAGCGCCAGTGCCAGCGCCAGCGCCAGCGCCCGCTCCGGCAACCCGCAGTGGGTCGCCGAGGTCGCCGAGAAGGACGGCACCGTCCACAAGGTCCACATCGACGCGGTCTCCGGCAAGGTGATCAGCTCCGACCCGGACAAGGACCAGGACGCCGACGACAAGCGCGAGCTGGCCGGTTGGCTCGCCAAGGCGAAGCAGACGCCGCAGGACGCCGCCAAGACGGCCACGGACAAGAAGAAGGGCACCGTCACCTCGGTCAGCCTGGACGACACCGACAGCGGCTCCCTCGTCTGGTCCGTCGACGTCGTCACCGACGACTGGAACAAGACCGACTTCGACGTCGACGCGGTCAAGGGCGACATCACCCGCGAGCACGTCGACCGCGACTGACGTGCCCCCACCAGCACGCACAGAGGGTGCCGTCAGCCGTGACGGCACCCTCTGTCATGCGTGCGGGACAGCGATCGCCTAGGCCAGCGCCCCGGTGACCGGCTCCACCGCCGCGACCAGCGCCCCGGCCCGTACGAACGCGTCCGCCGCCGCCAGGTCCGGCGCGAGGAAGCGGTCCGGGCCCGGGCCCTCGACGCCCGCCTTGCGGACGGCCTCGATGACCGCGCGCGTCGCGGGCGCCGGGGTGAGGCCCTCGCGCAGCTCGACCGCGCGGGTGGCCGCGTACAGCTCGATCGCCACGATGCGGGTGAGGTTGTCGACCGCCGTACGGAGCTTGCGCGCCGCCGACCAGCCCATCGACACGTGGTCCTCCTGCATCGCGGAGGAGGGGATCGAGTCGGCCGACGCCGGGACGGCGAGCCGCTTCATCTCGCTGACCAGTGCCGCCTGCGTGTACTGGGCGATCATCAGGCCCGAGTCGACGCCCGCGTCGTCCGCGAGGAACGGCGGCAGGCCGTGCGAGCGGTTCTTGTCGAGGAGGCGGTCGGTGCGGCGCTCGGCGATCGAGCCGAGGTCGGCGGCGGCGATGGCGAGGAAGTCCAGGACGTACGCGACCGGGGCGCCGTGGAAGTTGCCGTTGGACTCGACCCGTCCGTCGGGCAGCACCACGGGGTTGTCGACGGCGGCGGCCAGCTCGCGCTCGGCGACGAGGCGCGCGTGCGCCATCGTGTCCCGCCCGGCGCCCGCGACCTGCGGGGCGCATCGCACGGAGTACGCGTCCTGCACGCGCGGCGCGTCGTCCTGGTGGTGCCCGGTGAGGCCCGAACCCGCGAGGACGGCCAGCATGTTGGCGGCGGAGGCGGCCTGGCCCGGGTGCGGGCGGATGGCGTGCAGCTCGGGGGCGAGGACCTTGTCCGTGCCGAGCAGGGCCTCCAGCGTGAGGGCCGCGGTGACGTCGGCGGACTTGTAGAGGTTCTCCAGGTCGGCGAGGGCCATGATCAGCATGCCGAGCATGCCGTCGGTGCCGTTGAGGAGGGCGAGGCCCTCCTTCTCGCGGAGCTGTACGGGGGTGATGCCGTGCGCGGCGAGCAGCTCGCCGGCGGGCCGCACCTCGCCGTCGGGGCCCTCCGCGTCGCCCTCGCCCATCAGCGTCAGCGCGCAGTGGCTGAGCGGGGCGAGGTCGCCGGAGCAGCCGAGCGAGCCGTACTCGTGGACGACCGGGGTGATGCCGGCGTTGAGGACGTCGGCCATGGTCTGGGCGACCTCGGGGCGTACGCCGGTGTGGCCGGAGCAGACCGTCTTCAGGCGCAGGAACATCAGCGCGCGGACCACCTCGCGCTCCACGCGCGGGCCCATCCCGGCCGCGTGCGAGCGCACGATGTTGCGCTGCAGCTGGGCGCGGAGGTCCGGGCCGATGTGGCGGCTGGCCAGGGCGCCGAAGCCGGTCGAGACGCCGTAGACGGGGTCGGGCTTGGCGGCGAGCGCGTCGACGATCTCGCGGGCGGCGGCGAGCGAGGCCCGTGCGTCATCCGTCAGTTCGATCCGGGCGTTGTCGCGTGCGACGGCGATGACGTCCGCCGCGGTTGTCCCTGTGGTGCCCAGGGCCACGGTGCCCACGGTGTGCATATCCATATTCAGCAGCGTACGGATTGAATCGCCAAGTGTCACGGGCGGATTCGGCGCGGACCACTTACGGCAGGAGCGGACCACTCACCGCCCTGGTGGTGTCCCCCGTCCCCGGAACTTCCGCCGCTCCCCCGCCGGGGACGTCCCCTCCGGCGCGTCGGCGAGGCTGATCACCGGGTCCGCCCCGCCCCTGCCCCCCTCACGGCCCGCGACCACCGGCTTAGCGGCGTGCGCCGCCTTCGCCCGGTACTGGGCCGCGTCCGCCAGACGGAAGAGGCGGCGGGCCGAGCGGACCGGGCCGATCGGGTCACCCGTCGACGCCACCCCGCACGCCACCCCGTCGCCGAGCTCCAGCTCCGTCGCCCGTACGCAGAGCTCGTCCGCGATCCGCACCACCTCGTCGGCCGTCGGGCCCAGCGAGAGGAGGCAGAACTCGTCGCCGCCCAGCCGCGCCGCCACCGTCCCCGGCAGCATCGCGCCGCAGAGCGAGAGGACCGAGCCGAAACGCTCCAGGAGGCGGTCGCCGACCGCGTGACCCTGGGTGTCGTTGACCCGCTTCAGGCCGTTCACGTCGCAGACGACCAGGCTGACCACACAGCCGTCGGCCAGATGCCGCTCCACCGCCTCGTCGAGCCTGAGGTCGACCGCGCGGCGGTTGGCGAGCCCCGTGAGCGCGTCGGTGAACGCCAGCCTGCGGGCCTCCTCCAGCCGTTCGGTCTGCGCGATCCCGGCGGCCACCACCGCCGCGAGGACCGTCGCGAAGTCCGCGTCGCCCCGGTCGAACACCGGCGCGCCCGGCGAACGCGCCACGTACAGCTCGCCCCAGGCCCGCCCGTGCAGCACGATCGGCGCGATCACACAGCAGCCACGACCCCGGCGCCGCAGCGCGGCCACCCGCTGGTGGCAGTAGCCGGGCGCGCGGGTGTCCGCCGGGCCCTCCGCGGTCTCGACCCAGGCGTGCGGCTCCCCGCCGCCCGCCCAGTGCTCGTGCAGGAACTCGGTGATCTCCGGGAACTGATGGACGGGGTACGCCTCGTTCTCCGGGAACTCCTCCTCGCCCCGGACGCGCTGCCCCGCGTTCACCAGGACCCGCAGCCGGCCCAGGTCCCGCTCCCACACGGAGAGCGCGGCGAAGCTCCCGTTCAGCGCGCGGCAGGTCCCCGCGGCGGCGGCCCGCCAGGACTCGCGCGGAGTGTGCGCGGCGGCCATTCCCTGCGCCAGCTCCACCACGGCCCGCAGCCGGACGTCCTCACCCATTTCCCCAGATTAGGAGGTTTGGGGGGTTTTGGAACCTCGGCCCAGGACCGGGCCCTTCCGCCCGCCGGGCCCGCCCGTTCGCCGGGCCCCTACTCCCCCGGCCACTGCGGCTTCCGCTTCTCGTTGAACGCCGCCACACCCTCCGCCCGGTCCGCCGAGAACGCCACCGTCCGCCATGCCGCGTCCTCGACCTCCAGGCCGGCCCGCAGGTCGAGCCCGTGCCCGAGGCGCAGGGCGCGCTTGGCGGCGCGCAGCCCGACGGGCGAGTTGGCCGCGATGCGGGCGCCGAGCGCGAGCGCCTCCGTACGCGCCTCGCCCTCCCCCACGAGCATGTCCACCAGGCCCAGCTCCCGGGCCTCCGGCGCCTCCACGCGGCGGGCCGAGAAGATCAGCTCGGCGGCGCGGGCGGCGCCCACGCGGCGCGGCAGGAGCTGGGTGCCGCCACCGCCGGGGATGACGCCGACGGAGACCTCGGGGAGCCCGACCACGGCGGTCGGGTCGGCGACGATCAGGTCGCAGGAGAGCGCGAGCTCGAAGCCGCCGCCGAGCGCGAAGCCGTGCACGGCGGCGACGGTGGGCATGGGCAGCTCCAGGACGCCGGTGTACGAGGCGCGCGTGGTGGGGCGCTGGCGGCGCAGGTCGGCGTCGCTGAAGGAGTTGCGCTCCTTCAGGTCGGCGCCCACGCAGAAGGCCCGCTCGTGGGTGGAGGTCAGGACGACCACGCGGGCCTCCGCGTCCTCGGCGAGGGCGGCGCAGGCGGCCGAGAGGGAGCGGGCCATCTCGGTGGAGACGGCGTTCATCGCCTTGGGGCGGTCCAGGACGAGCTCGACGACGTGGCCGTGCCGCCTGGCCGCCACGTACTCCCCGTACCGCTGCTCGTCACCCATGACGCTCCTCCACCTCCGGTTAACGACCGTTACCCGGGGATCATGTCAGCCGGACCCGGCCGCGGGAAGGGCGTCCGGGTCCGGCGTCCGCTCAGGACGCGGGGGGAGCGCTCCGGCGGGCCAGCAGCCACGGCTCGACCACGCCGAGGCCGCGCACGGGCCGCTGCCACATGGGTTGCAGCGCGAAACGGTACGAGGGCGGCGCCTCGCCGTCCTTCTCGGCCCGCGCCGCGTCCTCCGCGGCCTGCGCCTCGGAGGCGGGCGCCTCGCCGGTGCGCGTGAGCTCCTCGGCGAGCGCGCCGTCGACGAGGACCGCGTCCCGGGGCGCTATCGAGGTGAGGCGGCTCGCGAGGTTCACGGTCGTGCCGAAGACGTCGCCCATGCGGGTGGTGACCGTGCCGAAGGCGATGCCGACGCGGAGCTCCGGCATGGTCTCGTCGTTGGCCATGGTCTCGATGAGGCGCAGGGCGATCTCGGCGGCGACGCCGGCGTCGTCGGCGGCGTAGAGCACCTCGTCGCCGAGGGTCTTGATGAGCCGCCCGCCGTGCGCGGCGACCAGGTCGGCCGCGGTGGTCTCGAAGGCCTCGACGAGTTCGCCGAGCTCCTCCTCCTCCATGCGGCGGGTCAGCCGGGTGAAGCCGACCAGGTCGGCGAAGCCGACGGCGAGGCGCCGGTCGACCATCTCCTCGTCGTCCGCGGCCTGTACCACGCGGCCGGTGGCGGCGGCGAGCTGGCGCCGCCACACGTAGACGAGGAACTCCTCCAGCTCGGGCAGGAGCAGCTCTATCAGCGGATACGTGACCTCGGTGCGGGTCATGCCGGGCTCGGGCGGCTCGGTGAGCCCCTCCAGGAAGGAGTCGATCTGCCACTCGGCGAGCCGGGCGGTGGTCTGTCCCGTGGACCGCGCCACCTGCACGGCCATCGCCTCGCTGAGCAGGCCCGCCTCGACGAGTCCTGCGAGCCGGCGCAGGGCGAGCACGTCCGCCTCGGTCAGCGCCTTGGCCTGGCCGATGTCGGGGAAGCCCATGGCCCGCCAGAAGCGGGACGCCAGCTCCATGGAGACGCCCGCGCTGCGGGCCGCCTGGAAGGGGGTGTAGCGGCGGTCGGCGCCGAGGATGAGCTGTTCGAGGCGGAGGGCGAGCGGGTCCTTCGCCGCGTCGTCCTCACCCTTCTCGACCACCTCGGGTACCTCGGGCACCCCGGGCCCGCCGTCGGGGGCGGGGTGTACGCCCTCGCCGGAACCCGTGTCGTCGACGGTCACGCCTGCTGCCCTTCCGATCTGCCGCGGTCAGGTTCGACCGGCGCCAACTTTACGGCAGGTGTGCCGCAGCTCACGTACGACTCCCGGGACCGGTGTCTTGACGGGGGCGCTGCCCCGCGGGGGACGTTGGCGGTTTTGGCGTCTGCCGGGTGCTGCCGGTCCGCGGCTGCGGGCGCGTCCTGGCTGATCGCGCAGTTCCCCGCGCCCCTTACGGGGCGCACCGTCACCCGTGCCGTCCTGCCCCCGCCATCGCGTCCGGCGGCTGCGGGCGCGTCCTGGCTGGGCGCGCGGTTCCCCGCGCCCCTTACGGGGTGCTCGCAGGGCGTAGGTGGATGATGTCACCCGCTCCTACCGGCTCCTGCATTCCCTTTTCCGTGGCCAGGACCAGGCGGCCGTCGGCGTCCACCGCTACCGCCTCGCCCTCGATCGAGCGGTCGCCGGGGAGTTCCGCGCGGACGCGGCGGCCGAGCGTGGCGCAGCCGGCGGCGTAGGTCTCCTGGAGGCGGGAGGCGGCCGGGTCGCCCGCCGCCTCGCGCCAGTCCCCGTACCACCGCTCCAGGGAGCGCAGCACGGCCCGCAGCAGCGGATCGCGGTCCGTCGTGCCCGCGCCGGCCAGGGCGAGGGAGCCGGCCGTGGGCACCGGCAACTCCTCCGCGCGCAGGGTGACGTTGATGCCGACGCCGACCACGACACCCCCGCCGCCGGCCGACGACGCCCCCGCCCGCTCCACGAGGATGCCGCCTGCCTTGCGCTCCTCATCGCCGACGGTCACCAGGAGGTCGTTGGGCCACTTGAGCGCGGTGTCCACGCCGGCCACCTGGGACAGCCCCGTGGCGACGGCGACGCCGGTGAGCAGCGGCAGCCACCCCCACCGTTCGACGGGCACCTCGTCGGGCTTGAGCAGCACCGAGAAGAAGAGCCCGGAGCGGGCGGGCGCGGACCACCGCCGGTCCAGGCGCCCGCGGGCCGCGCTCTGCTCCTCGGCGACGAGCACCGCGCCCTCGGGGAGCTCGTCGGCCCGCACCGCGAGGTCGGAGTTGGTGGAACCGGTGGCGGCCACCACGTCCAGGGAGGACCACAGCCCGCCCTCCCGCACCAGCGCCCTGCGCAGGGAAGCGGCGTTCAGCGGCGGGCGGTCCAGGTCGGACCAGCGGTTGTCTTCAGCATCTGGCGGCGTCATGCAAGCCACCTTAGGTGTGGTAAACGCCGCACTGCCGAACCGTATCGGCGCCGATACGCTACGGGTCAGTAGCCAGCCGCACCGCCGTTAGACAAGCCCCTTTGAGCAGGCAGGGAGCCGCATCCCGATGTCCGAGCCGGAAGAGCCCAACGTGCCCGCGCAAGACCGCAGCGCCGACGACCGCGCCGACGACCGCGCCGACAACGGCGCCATCGACATCCATACCACCGCGGGAAAGCTCGCCGACCTGCAGCGCCGCATCGAGGAGGCCAAGCACGCGGGTTCGGCCCGCGCGGTCGAGAAGCAGCATGCCAAGGGGAAGCTGACGGCCCGCGAGCGCATTGAACTCCTGCTCGACGAGGGCTCCTTCGTCGAGCTCGACGAGTTCGCGCAGCACCGCTCGACCAACTTCGGCCTGGAGAAGAACCGGCCGTACGGCGACGGCGTGGTGACCGGCTACGGCACGGTCGACGGCCGCCCGGTCGCCGTGTTCTCGCAGGACTTCACCGTCTTCGGCGGCGCGCTCGGCGAGGTCTTCGGCCAGAAGATCGTCAAGGTCATGGACTTCGCCCTGAAGACCGGCTGTCCGGTCATCGGCATCAACGACTCCGGCGGCGCCCGCATCCAGGAGGGCGTCATGGCCCTCGGCATGTACGGCGAGATCTTCCGCCGCAACACCCACGCGTCCGGCGTGATCCCGCAGATCAGCCTGGTCGTCGGCCCGTGCGCGGGCGGCGCCGTCTACTCCCCCGCCATCACCGACTTCACGGTCATGGTCGACCAGACGTCGCACATGTTCATCACCGGACCCGACGTCATCAAGACCGTCACCGGTGAGGACGTCGGGTTCGAGGAGCTGGGCGGCGCGCGCACCCACAACTCGGCGTCGGGCGTGGCCCACCACATGGCGGGCGACGAGAAGGACGCGATCGAGTACGTCAAGTCCCTGCTCTCGTACCTGCCTTCGAACAACCTCAGCGAGCCGCCGGCCTTCCCCGAGGAGGCCGACCTGGCGCCCACGGACGAGGACCTGGCGCTGGACACGCTGATCCCGGACAGCGCCAACCAGCCGTACGACATGCACGGCGTCATCGAACACGTCCTGGACGACGGCGAGTTCTTCGAGACGCAGCCGCTGTTCGCGCCGAACATCCTCACCGGCTTCGGCCGTATCGAGGGCCGGCCGGTGGGCATCGTCGCCAACCAGCCGACCCAGTTCGCCGGTTGTCTGAACATCGACGCGTCCGAGAAGGGCGCCCGCTTCGTCCGCACCTGCGACGCGTTCAACGTCCCGGTCATCACCTTCGTGGACGTGCCGGGCTTCCTGCCGGGCGTCGAGCAGGAGCACACCGGCATCATCCGCCGCGGCGCGAAGCTCATCTACGCGTACGCGGAGGCCACCGTGCCGCTGATCACGGTCATCACGCGCAAGGCCTTCGGCGGCGCGTACGACGTGATGGGCTCCAAGCACCTGGGCGCCGACCTGAACCTGGCGTGGCCGACCGCGCAGATCGCGGTGATGGGCGCGCAGGGCGCGGTGAACGTGCTGCACCGCCGCACCATCGCCGCGGCCGGCGACGAGACGGCCCAGGAGGAGACCCGGGCCCGGCTGATCCAGGAGTACGAGGACGCCCTGCTCAACCCGTACACGGCGGCCGAGCGCGGCTACGTGGACGCGGTGATCATGCCGTCGGAGACCCGGTCCCATCTCGTACGCGGCCTGCGTCAGCTGCGCACGAAGCGGGAATCCCTGCCTCCGAAGAAGCACGGCAACATCCCCCTCTAGTCCCTCAGGTCCTCTAGTCCCTCAGGGAGGGCTCATGATCAAGGTCGTACGGGGCAACCCGACCCCGGAGGAGCTGGCCGCCGCCCTGGCGGTGGTCCAGGCGCGCGCCGCGGCGCTGGCCGCCGGCACGCCCGGCGCGCCCGAGCCGTCCGCCGCGTGGGCCGACCCCGCACGGGTGGCCCGCCACCGGCTGCCCGCGCCCTCACCGACGGCGTGGGGCCGCACGTACTGGCCGGGCTAGGCACGGGGGCCGATGAGCACAGCCGATGGGCACAGCGGGCCGGGGAACTTGAGTACGCGTACTCAGGTGTCCCGGCCCGTCCGGTCGCACCATCGAATGCATGCTGTGGTCGGACCCCGAGAACAACCCTCCCAAGGACATGCGGGACCTGCAGGCGAAAATGCGCCGCGCGGGCCTCGTACTCGCCCTGGCCATGGTCGTGGCGATGTTCGTGCTGGGCATCCACTAGGGAGCCGGCCGCTGCCGGGCGGCGCTCGTTACGCTGACCCCCATGACAGATCAGCCCCGCCGTCTCGTCCTCGCCTCCCAGTCCCCCGCCCGGCTCGGCCTGCTCCGCCAGGCGGGCCTCGCCCCCGAGGTGATCGTCAGCGGTGTCGACGAGGACAAGGTGTCCGCGCCCACCCCCGCCGAACTCGCCCTCGCACTGGCCGAGGCCAAGGCCTCCGTGGTCGCCGCGCGGCCGGACGCCAAGGGCGCGCTGGTGATCGGCTGCGACTCGGTCCTGGAACTGGACGGACAGGCGCTCGGCAAGCCGGCCGACGCCGAGGAGGCCACCGCCCGCTGGAAGGCCATGCGCGGCCGCGCGGGCGTCCTGCAGACGGGCCACTGCGTCCACGACACCGTCTCCGGGCGGTACGTGTCGGCGACGGCGTCGACCGTGGTGCGGTTCGGCGAGCCCTCCGACGCCGAGGTCGCGGCGTACGTCGCGAGCGGCGAACCGCTGCACGTGGCGGGGGCGTTCACCCTGGACGGCCGTTCGGCGCCGTTCGTCGAGGGCATCGAGGGCGACCACGGCAACGTCATCGGCCTCTCGCTGCCCCTGCTGCGCCGCCTGCTGGCGGAACTGGGCGTCGGCATCACGGAGTTGTGGCAGCGGTAGGCACCCCGACCGCGTCGCCCGCCCCGCCGTCCCGCTGCGCCTTCTTCTCGTACGCCACGAGTGGCAGGACGATCAGGCCGAGCACGACCATCATGAAGACGAACGCGACCCAGCCCACCAGGCCCACGCAGAAGGCGCCGAGCAGGCCGTGCACGACGGCGCAGCTGATCAGGAGCACCCGGCCGAAGGTGCCGGGGGCGCGGTCGCGGGCGGCGGTGCGGGCCAGCACGACGGCGCACAGCGCGAGGTAGCCGCCGAAGAGGAGGCCGGCGATCCAGGTCGAGACGGTCATCGCGTGCGGGTCGAGTCCGGCGAGGGACATGTCCTGCTTGTCGACGACGAGGCCGAGGAACCAGTTGAGGAGCGCGATACCGACCGCCTCCGCGAGAAGAACGACCGCTCCCAGCCAGGCCACCGGTCTGCGCGCCACGGCGCCCCACCCACTCTCCGCTGCTGTTACCCCTAGTACGTTCGAGCCGCCGTGAACGCTACTAACCGGTAAACCCCAGGACAAGAGCTGTGCCGCAGGCAAAGAATCATTGGGCCATTCGTAGGGACTCCACAAAGAAAGCCCCGCGTCGGCAGCGCTGACTCACAGAGACCTTGACCACATCGGAGGGCTACGCTGCGGTGGAGGGACCCTGTGTACCGCGGTACGACAAGGGATTTCGCGGACCTAGCCAACCTCGAGTCACACTCCGTGTGGGCAAGCTCACCATTGGGGACGGGTCGTAAGCCCGTGTCGGCAGTCCCTAAACTCGGCTTGTTTCAAGGAGGGAGCCATCGTGCGCAAGGTGCTCATCGCCAACCGTGGCGAAATCGCTGTCCGCGTTGCTCGGGCATGCCGGGATGCAGGGATCGCGAGCGTAGCCGTCTACGCAGACCCGGACCGGGACGCTCTGCATGTACGGGCAGCCGATGAGGCGTTCGCGCTGGGCGGTGACACTCCGGCCACCAGCTACCTGGACATCTCCAAGGTGCTGGCCGCGGCCAAGGACGCGGGGGCGGACGCCATCCACCCCGGATACGGCTTCCTTTCGGAGAACGCCGACTTCGCGCAGGCCGTCATCGACGCGGGCCTGAACTGGATCGGCCCGCCGCCGCAGGCCATCCGTGACCTGGGCGACAAGGTCGCCGCGCGGCACATCGCGCAGCGCGCCGGCGCCCCGCTGGTCGCGGGCACGCCGGACCCGGTGTCGGGCGCCGACGAGGTCGTCGCCTTCGCCGAGGCCAACGGCCTGCCGATCGCGATCAAGGCGGCGTTCGGCGGTGGCGGCCGCGGTCTGAAGGTGGCCCGCACCCTCGAAGAGGTCCCCGAGCTGTACGACTCCGCGGTGCGCGAGGCCGTGGCGGCCTTCGGCCGCGGCGAGTGCTTCGTCGAGCGCTACCTCGACAAGCCGCGGCACGTGGAGACCCAGTGCCTGGCCGACAAGCACGGCAACGTGGTGGTCGTCTCGACCCGTGACTGCTCACTGCAGCGCCGCCACCAGAAGCTCGTCGAGGAGGCGCCCGCGCCGTTCCTGTCCGCCGAGCAGACCGCGCAGCTGTACACCGCCTCCAAGGCGATCCTCAAGGAAGCCGGCTATGTCGGCGCGGGCACCGTGGAGTTCCTCGTCGGTGTCGACGGCACGATCTCCTTCCTGGAGGTCAACACCCGTCTGCAGGTGGAGCACCCGGTCACCGAGGAAGTCGCCGGCATCGACCTCGTACGCGAGATGTTCCGCATCGCCGACGGCGAGGAGCTCGGCTACGGCGACCCCGAACTGCGCGGTCACTCCTTCGAGTTCCGCATCAACGGCGAGGACCCGGGCCGGGGCTTCCTGCCCGCGCCCGGCACCGTCACCACCTTCGCCCCGCCGTCGGGCCCCGGCGTCCGCCTGGACGCGGGCGTGGAGTCCGGCTCGGTCATCGGCCCGGCGTGGGACTCGCTCCTCGCCAAGCTGATCGTCACCGGCGCCACGCGTGAGCAGGCGCTGCAGCGCGCCTCCCGCGCCCTCGAGGAGTTCACGGTGGAGGGCATGGCCACGGCCATCCCGTTCCACCGTGCCGTCGTCAAGGACCCGGCGTTCGCACCGGAACTGACCGGCTCCAGCGACCCGTTCACGGTCCACACCCGGTGGATCGAGACCGAGTTCGTCAACGAGATCCCCCCGTTCACGGCCTCCGCGGACGCCGAGACGGACGAGGAGCCGGGCCGCGAGACGGTCGTCGTCGAGGTCGGCGGCAAGCGCCTTGAGGTCTCGCTGCCGTCCTCCCTCGGCATGACGATCGCGCGCACCGCGGCGGCGGGCGGCGCCCGTCCCAAGCGCCGCGCAGCCAAGAAGTCCGGCCCGGCCGCCTCCGGCGACACCCTCGCCTCGCCCATGCAGGGCACGATCGTCAAGGTCGCGGTCGAGGAGGGCCAGGAGGTCAACGAGGGCGACCTCATCGTCGTCCTGGAGGCCATGAAGATGGAACAGCCCCTGAACGCCCACCGCTCGGGCACGATCAAGGGCCTCACCGCGGAGGTGGGCGCAAGCCTGACGTCCGGCGCGGTGATCTGCGAGATCAAGGACTGACCCACGGGGTCGCCGGGGCCGCGCTGGACGTTCCAGCACGGCCCCGGCGACATTTTTTGCCCCGCCCCGCGGTCGTTTCAGCCCGCCCGGCCGGGATCTCAGCCCGTCCGGCGCTTGAGGACGAACTCGGCGAAGCCGGTGATAACCGAGCCCCGGCGCCGCCGGAATCTCAGCCCGTCCGGCGCTTGAGGACGAACTCGGCGAAGCCGGTGATAACCGAGCCCCGGCACCGCCAAGCCGCCGGCCAGGCAGTGGCATCCTTGATGTACGCGTACGTCCACGAAAGGTGCGGGGATGACGACCGGCACGGGCCACCAGGCGAGGACGCCCCAGTCGACGCAGATGGCACAGTCGGCCCAAACCGCGCACCCCGCGCAATCCGCGCGAGCGATGCGCGCCGACGCCCGCCGCAACTACGACCGCCTGCTCGCCGAGGCCCGCTCGGCCTTCGCGGAGCACGGCACGGGCACATCCCTGGAGGACGTCGCACGCCGCGCAGGCGTCGGCATCGGCACGCTCTACCGGCACTTCCCCAACCGGCACGCGCTGATGAGCGCGGTCTGGGAGGACGCGGTCAGCGACCTGCTCGCCCGCTCGCACGCCCTGCTCGACGACCCGCAGCCCTGCGCGGCGATGGTGGCGTGGCTGCGCGCCATCATCACTCATGCGGGTGAGTACCGCGGCCTGTCGAGCGCGCTCATGTCGGCGTCGCACGACGCCACTTCGGCGCTCGCGCGGTGCAGCATGCCGATGCGCGAGGCGGGCGCGGCGCTGCTCGCCCGCGCGCAGGAGGCGGGGGCGATCCGCCCCGACGTCTCCATCGCCGACCTGTTGCAGCTGACCAACGCGATCTCGCTGGCGGCCGAGGAGACCCCGGACGACCCGGAGTTGGCCGACCGGCTGCTCATGCTGACGCTACGGGGCCTTAAGGCCGACGGGCAGCCGGCAACGTAACACCGCAACCGCACCGAGCCGCCCCAGCCACCCCGCACCACCCCGCACCGCCCCGTACCGCCCGATCGCTCACGACCGACCGCGGCCCCGCGCCTCGCGCGCGGACCCGCGGCCGCCCAGGGCTCAGCGGCGGCGCAGGTCGGCGACGCGCGCGGCCCGCTCCCCGGGCGGCTGCTCCCCGAGAAGTGCGCTGCGCAGTTGCTGGCCGGGCCCCGCCCCGTGGTTGCGGCGCTGGCCCGGCAGGGGCACGTCCCGCTCCCTGCGCGGCTGCTGGCGCGCCGCCTGGACGGGCTCGGCACCGGAAGCCGCGCCCGGGGCGGCCGCCCCGCCCGCCACCGTGATCTGCACGCCCTGGTCGGCCAGGGCCTGCAGTTCGGTGGCCGCCCGGTCGTCGTGACCCGGCGGCTCGTCCGTGACGAGACGGGTGATGACGTCCGTCGGCACCGTCTGGAACATCGTGTCGGTGCCGAGCTTGGTGTGGTCCGCGAGGACCACGACCTCGGCCGCCGCCTGGACCAGCGCGCGGTCCACGCTCGCGGAGAGCATGTTGGACGTGGAGAGGCCGCGCTCGGCGGTCAGACCACTGCCCGACAGGAAGGCGCGCGTCACCCGCAGCCCCTGGAGGGACTGTTCGGCACCGCTGCCCACCAGCGCGTAGTTCGAGCCGCGCAGGGTGCCCCCGGTCATGACGACTTCGACCCGGTTGGCGTGGGCCAATGCCTGTGCCACCAGCAGGGAGTTGGTGACGACGGTCAGGCCGGGTACCCGCGCGAGCCGTCGGGCCAGCTCCTGCGTGGTCGTACCCGCCCCGACGACGATGGCTTCGCCCTCTTCGACGAGGCCCGCCGCGAGATCGGCGATGGCCGTCTTCTCGGCGGTCGCGAGATGTGATTTCTGCGGAAAGCCGGACTCCCGCGTGAATCCGCCCGGCAATACCGCACCGCCATGTCGGCGGTCGAGGAGTCCTTCTGCCTCCAGCGCGCGCACGTCCCGCCGTACGGTCACTTCGGAGGTCTGGACGACGCGGGCGAGCTCACGGAGCGATACCGCACCGTTGGCCCGCACCATTTCGAGGATCAATTGGCGACGTTCTGCAGCGAACACGAAACTGACAGTAACCCCAACGACCGTCTGCTTTCAGCAGTTTGCGCCGAATTACAGAAGTTGTTCGCACGACTGGGTGGGAAGTGGTATAGGTGCTTACTCTCCCCGCCTATGCCGCACGAATGGGCGACAACAGTGCGTGACCTGCGGGGAGTTGTTCCCGGCCGCCGCGGCGATCAGGCCTCGCCCGCCGTCTTGCGCGTGTGGAGCTGACGCGCGACCTCCGCGATCGACCCCGAAAGCGACGGGTACACGGTGAACGCATTCGCGATCTGCTCGACCGTCAGATTGTTGTCGACCGCGATCGAGATGGGGTGGATCAGTTCCGAGGCGCGCGGTGCGACGACGACACCGCCGACCACGATTCCGGTGCCGGGGCGGCAGAAGATCTTGACGAAACCGTCCCGGATGCCCTGCATCTTCGCGCGCGGATTGCGCAGCAGCGGAAGCTTGACGACGCGGGCGTCGATCTTTCCGGCGTCGACGTCGGACTGGCTGTAGCCGACGGTCGCGATCTCCGGGTCGGTGAAGACGTTCGCGGAGACGGCCTTCAGGTTCAGCGGCTGCACGGCGTCGCCCAGGAAGTGGTACATCGCGATGCGGCCCTGCATGGCGGCGACGGAGGCGAGCGCGAAGATGCCGGTGACGTCACCGGCGGCGTAGACACCGGGGGCCGAGGTCCGCGAGACCTTGTCGGTCCAGATGTGCCCGGAGTCCTTGAGCTTGACCCCGGCCTCCTCCAGGCCCATGCCGCTGCTGTTGGGGATGGCGCCGACGGCCATCAGGCAGTGCGAACCGGTGATGACGCGGCCGTCGTCGAGCGTGACCTCGACGCGGTCCCCGACGCGCTTGGCGGAGGCGGCGCGGGAGCGGGACATGACGTTCATGCCGCGCCGGCGGAAGACGTCCTCCAGGACGGCGGCGGCGTCCGGGTCCTCGCCGGGCAGCACGCGGTCGCGGCTGGAGACCAGGGTGACGTTGGAACCGAGCGCCTGGTAGGCGCCGGCGAACTCGGCACCGGTCACACCCGAGCCGACCACGATGAGCTCCTCGGGCAGCTCGTCGAGGTCGTAGACCTGCGTCCAGTTCAGGATCCGCTCGCCGTCGGGCTGGGCGTCCGGGACCTCGCGGGGGTGGCCGCCGGTCGCGAGGAGCACGGCGTCGGCGACGAGGGTCTCCTCGGTCCCGTCGGCGGCTCGCACGACCACCTTGCGCGAGCCGTCGGTGTCCTGCTGGCCCTCCAGCCGGCCCCGGCCGCGCAGCACGCGCGCGCCCGCACGCGTGACGGACGCGGTGATGTCGTGGGACTGGGCGAGAGCGAGCCGCTTCACCCGGCGGTTGACCTTCCCCAGGTCCACGCCGACGACCCGCGCGGGGGTGTCGATGTGCGGGGTGTCGTCGGCGACGATGATCCCCAGCTCTTCGTACGACGAGTCGAAGGTGGTCATCACCTCGGCCGTCGCGATCAGAGTCTTGGACGGCACGCAGTCGGTGAGCACCGACGCCCCGCCCAGACCGTCGCAGTCGACGACGGTCACCTCCGCGCCGAGCTGGGCGGCCACAAGAGCCGCCTCGTATCCGCCGGGTCCGCCGCCAATGATCACGATCCGAGTCACGTACTCCATTGTCCCGCACGCTTCAAGGTGCTCACGCGCCGGGGCCCGCCGTCCGTGGAACGGCCCTCGTCGGGGCGGTCCTCCCGCTACGTGAGGGGCCTACGTGATTGCTGCCGTACCCTCGACCACATGTCGCTCTACGCCGCGTACGCCGGCAATCTGGATCCGCGGCTCATGTCACGCCGCGCCCCGCACTCACCGCTGCGCGCGACCGGCTGGCTGAACGGCTGGCGGCTCACCTTCGGCGGCGAGCACATGGGATGGGAAGGGGCCCTCGCCACGATCGTGGAGGCCCCCCGTTCGCAGGTCTTCGTCACGCTCTACGACATCGCTCCCATGGACGAGGAGTCCATGGACCGGTGGGAGGGCGTCGGCATGGACATCTACCGGCGCATGCGGGTGCGGGTGCACACGCTGGAGGCCGAGGAACCCGCCTGGGTGTACGTGCTCAACGGGTACGAGGGCGGGCTGCCCTCGGCGCGCTATCTGGGCGAGCTCGCGGACGCCGCGGAGTCAGCCGGGGCGCCCCACGACTACGTGATGGAACTGCGCAAGCGCCCCTGCTGAGGACGGCCCGACAGCGCGCTCTCCGGCGACGGGGCGGGCACGGCCGGCTACGGGGCGGGCACGGCCGGCTACGGGGCGGGCACGGCCGGCTACGGGGCGGGCACTCTCCGAACCCGATCACACTCTCGTCGGAAACGACAAGACAACGATCGGAATCCCGTGAGCATCGTCATCTACGCGCGTAGGCCATAAACGGCTACTCTCGTCCGCGTGAACGCTTCAGTTATTCCGGACAGCATCCAGGGCGACCCCTACGCCGCCGCCGACGCCGCCGCCGCGCGCCTGCGTGAGCTGACGGGCGCCGAGACCCACGACGTCGCCCTCGTGATGGGCTCCGGCTGGGCGCCGGCCGTCGAGGCGCTCGGCGCCCCCGAGGCCGAGTTCCCCGTCACCGAGCTGCCGGGCTTCCCGCCGCCGGCCGTCGAGGGCCACGGGGGCCGCATCCGCTCCTTCAAGGTCGGCGACAAGCGCGCGCTGGTCTTCCTGGGCCGCACGCACTACTACGAGGGCCGCGGTGTGGCCGCCGTCGCGCACGGCGTGCGGACCGCCGTCGCCGCCGGCTGCAAGACCATCGTGCTGACCAACGGCTGCGGTGGCCTGCGCGAGGGCATGCGGCCCGGGCAGCCGGTGCTGATCAGCGACCACCTGAACCTGACGGCGACGTCGCCGATCGTCGGCGCGAACTTCGTCGACCTGACGGACCTCTACTCGCCGCGGCTGCGGGCCCTCTGCAAGGAGGTCGACCCCTCGCTCGAGGAGGGCGTCTACGCGCAGTTCCCCGGCCCGCACTACGAGACGCCCGCGGAGATCCGCATGGCCCGCACGATCGGTGCGGACCTGGTCGGCATGTCCACGGTCCTCGAGGCGATCGCCGCGCGCGAGGCGGGTGCGGAGGTGCTCGGCATCTCCCTGGTCACGAATCTTGCCGCGGGCATGACGGGTGAGCCCCTCAACCACGAGGAGGTCCTCCAGGCGGGCCGCGACAGCGCGACGCGCATGGGTGAGCTGCTGGGGAAGGTGCTGGACCGCCTGTAACGGTGCGGTGGCCGGGGGCGGCCTGAACGGGTTACCTCGCCTGCGCCTACGCCTGGGGCGGCCTGAACGGTTACCTCGCCTGCGCCTGCGCCTGGGGCGCCCTGAACGGTTACCTCGCTTGCGCCGGGGTCGGCCCCCGCGGATCCTCGCGCCCGGCGCCGGGGCGGGGGCCCGCACTGCCGGTGGCCCCGCGCCGCCCTGCCGGGTACGTCATGGTTCGTGGCCCCGCGCCGCCGCGTCCGGGGTACGGAACGGTTCGTGGCCCCGCGCCGCCGTTCCGGGTACGGAACCGTTGGTGGCCCTGCGCCGCCACTCCCCGCACGAACAGGCCCGCCGCTCCGCGGCGGATGTATCCCACCCACCCACCCGTTCACCCCGCGACGCATGGCGGGGGTAGGGGCGGGTGGGACCGATCGGCCGGCACCTCGGGCGGGAGGGGGTGGGGGGTGCCTCGCGTCGTACACCGGGGGTGGGGGGTGGGGTTTGCCTCGCGTCGTACACCAGGGCTGGGAGGTCGCCTCGCGTCCAACGCCGGGGGTGGGAGGTGGGGTTTGCCTCGCGTCCAACGCCGGGGTTGGGAAGTGGGGTTTGCCTCGCATCCAACGCCGGACCTGAGGGTGGGGCTATGCCTCGCGTCGCCTGTGGAGGGGTGAAGGCTTTGCCTCACGTCGTAGGCCGGACCCGCCGGAGGGCCTCGTGTCGTACACCCGACGCAGGGTGGGGCTTTGCCTCACGTCGTACGCCGGACCCGCCAGAGGCCCCCTGTCGTACACCCGACGCAGGGTGGGGCTTTGCCTCACGTCGTACGCCGGACCCGCCAGAGGCCCCCTGTCGTACACCCGACGCAGGGTGGGCTTTGCCTCGCGCCGTATGCCGGGTCCGCCGGAGGGCCTCGTGTCGTACGTACGCCCGGCCGGGACCGCACCCGGACGCTCCGGGCGTTTGCGTCGGGGCCTGGTGCGGGACAAGGAGCTGGGGCGGTGGTGGGTGCGTGCAAGCCGTATCGGGCTCGCGGTCGCCGGCCACCCACACACCCCCCGGCGGTCCCCGGACCGGGCCGCACCCGCGTACGAGACGCGAGGGGACGTGGGGGTATGTGCGCACGGAGCACCGAGCCAGCAATAGCCCCGCCATCCGTCAGGCGTGGCGAACAGTGGATAGCGAGTACGCACATACCCCCGCGGCCCCGCACCCACAAACGGACAGAACGCGCAGACCCCGGCCCCCACGCTCCCGCTCGCAGCAAAAACGACCCACCCATCCGCCCAGGAGAGGCTGAAGAAACCGTGCAGATCGCGCAGGACACCTCCGAACTCATCGCCCGCGCCCAGACCTGGCTCGCCGAGGACCCGGACCCCGACACCCGCGAAGAGCTCGCCAAGCTCATCGACGCCGAGGACACCGCCGAGCTCACCGCACGTTTCGCCGGCACCCTCCAGTTCGGCACCGCCGGCCTCCGCGGCGAACTCGGCGCCGGCCCCATGCGGATGAACCGCGCCGTGGTCATCCGCGCCGCCGCCGGCCTCGCCGCGTACCTGAAGGCCAAGGGCCAGACCGACGGCCCCGTCGTCATCGGCTACGACGCCCGCCACAAGTCCGCCGACTTCGCCCGCGACACCGCCGCCGTCATGACCGGCGCCGGCCTGCGCGCCGCCGTCCTCCCCCGCCCCCTCCCCACCCCCGTCCTCGCCTTCGCCATAAGGCACCTCGGCGCGGTCGCGGGCGTGGAGGTCACCGCCAGCCACAACCCCCCGCGCGACAACGGCTACAAGGTCTACCTCGGCGACGGCTCCCAGATCGTCCCGCCCGCCGACGCGGAGATCGCCGCCGAGATCGACGCGATCCGCAGCCTCGACGACGTGCCCCGCCCCGAGACCGGCTGGGAAACCCTCGACGACGACGTCCTGGCGGCCTACCTGGCCCGTACGGACGCCGTCCTGGCCCCCGGCTCCCCCCGCACCGCCCGCGTCGTCTACACGGCCATGCACGGCGTCGGCAAGGACACCCTCCTGGCCGCCTTCGACCGCGCCGGCTTCCCCGCGCCCACCCTCGTCGCCGAGCAGGCCGAGCCGGACCCGGACTTCCCGACGGTCGCGTTCCCGAACCCGGAGGAGCCGGGCGCGATGGACCTGGCCTTCGCGACGGCGGCCCGTACCACCCCCGCCCCCGACCTGATCATCGCCAACGACCCGGACGCGGACCGCTGCGCCGCCGCCGTCAAGGACGGCACGAACGAAACGGACGGCGCGGACTGGCGCATGCTCCGGGGCGACGAGGTCGGCGCCCTGCTCGCCGCCCACCTGGTCGCCCGCGGCGCCCACGGCACCTTCGCCGAGTCGATCGTCTCCTCCTCGCTGCTCGGCCGGATCGCCGAGAAGGCGGGCCTCCCGTACGAGGAGACGCTGACCGGCTTCAAGTGGATCGCCCGCGTGGACGGCCTGCGGTACGGCTACGAGGAGGCGCTCGGTTACTGCGTGGACCCCGAGGGCGTACGCGACAAGGACGGCATCACCGCCGCCCTCCTGCTGACCGAACTCGCGTCCGAGCTGAAGGAGCAGGGCCGCACCTTCCTGGACCTCCTCGACGACCTCGCCCTGGAGCACGGCCTGCACGCCACCGACCAGCTGTCGGTCCGCGTGGAGGACCTGTCCCTGATCGCGGACGCGATGCGCCGCCTGCGCGAGCAGCCGCCGACGGAGCTCGCGGGCCTGCCGGTGACCAAGGCGGAGGACCTGACGCAGGGCACGGAGTCCCTGCCGCCCACGGACGGCCTGCGCTACACGCTCGACGGCGCCCGGGTGATCGTCCGCCCGAGCGGCACGGAGCCGAAGCTCAAGTGCTACCTGGAGGTGGTGGTTCCGGTGTCGTCCAGGGCGGACCTGCCGCAGGCCCGTACGAAGGCGACCGAGACGCTGGCGACGATCAAGCGGGACCTGTCGGCGGCAGCGGGCATCTGACCAACCCGCACCACCCGGCCCGCGCGGGGGCCACACAAAGCAGCCCACCCCCGCGCGGGGCCACCCCAAGGCGCCCCCGCCAGCCCCCGCACCACCCGTAAGAGTGGTTCCGCTCCCGCACATGCCGCAGCGGCCCGGTGCGCTGCCGGTCCCCCAGGAAGGGAGGACCGGTAGCGCACGACCACGTTCCGGGAGCTGCCGCAGTGCCGTACGGAATCTCCGAGCCCTCGACCGCCGCCGCGCCCTCCCGCGTACCCGCGTCCAGGACCCCCGACAGGACCCCGCACCCGCCCCGAGGCCTCCGGAACCTGCGAGGCCTCGGCGCACGCGTGATCCGGGCCCTGCGCCACGCCGCCCCCGCCCTCCTCGCGTACGCGGCCGTACGCACCCTGGGCCTGCTGGTCCTCACGGAGTGGGCGCACCGCACGCACCGCGGCGTCCGGCACCTGCTGATGCGGTCCTGGGACTGCGACTGGTACCTGCGGATCGCCGACCATGGGTACACGCACACCCTCGGCACCCAGTTCGACGCGAACAACCTCGCGTTCTTCCCGCTGTACCCGGCGCTCGTCCGGGCGGCCGACACCCTGCTGCCCTGGCTGCCGCGCGGCGCGGCGGGCCTGGGCATCACGCTGGTCTGCTCGCTCCTCGCGGCGTGGGGCATCTTCGCGGTGGGCGACCGGCTGTACGGGCGCCGGGCGGGAGTCGTCCTCGCGGTCCTCTGGGGCAGCCTGCCGGTCGCCCTCGTCCAGTGGATGGGCTACACGGAGTCGCTGTTCACGGCGCTCACCGCATGGTCCCTGTACGCCGTGCTCACCGGCCGCTGGCTCTGGGCGGGCTCCCTCGCCTCATTGGCGGGCCTCACCCGCCCCACCGGCGTCGCCCTCGCGGCAGCGGTCTCGGTGACGGCCCTGCTCACCCTCAAGGCCCAGGCCGCCGACCGCACCTTCAGGGACAAGGCCACCCGCCTCCCCCCGCGCGCCCTCCTGGGCGCCCTCCTCGCCCCCTTCGGCTGGCTCGCGTACGTCGGGTGGGTGGGCCTGCGCCTGGGCCGCTGGGACGGCTACTTCGCCGTACAGAAGCTGTGGCGCAACGAGTGGGACGGCGGCGTGGGGACGCTGCGCCGCATGCGCGACCTGTTCATGACGGAGCGCCCGCCGCTGTTCCTCGCGATGGTGACCGCGACACTCCTCGGCGCGGTGATCCTCTACGTGCTCTCCGCGTGTGACCGCCAGCCTCTGCCGCTGCTCGTCTTCAGCGGCCTGCTGGTGCTGATCGTCCTGGGCAGCAGCGGGGTCTACTTCCCGCGGGCGCGCTTCCTGCTGCCGGGGTTCCCGCTGCTGCTGCCGCTCGCCGTGGCGCTCGCGCGGGCGAGGACGCGGGTGACGGTGACGGTGCTGACGGCGGCGGCGTTCGGCTCGTCCGTCTTCGGCGGCCACATGCTCCTGGGCTGGCACGGCCCGCCGTAACCGAAGCGGGTCCCGAACCTGAACCCGAACCCGAGCCTCCCACCCCGTACAGCCGAACCCGACGCCCCCACCCGTAAAGCCGCCCGCCCCTCAGGTCACCGCAAGCAGCACGGCGAGCAACACCGCACCCACCCCACACGGCACGACGACCTCGTACGCCCAGCGCACCACGGGATCGCCCTGCGCGGACTCCTCCGCGGCACGCTGTTCGGCGAGGCTGCGCAGCTCGTCCATGGCCTGGTCGCCCGAGGCGCGTGTGGACGACGCGGTGGGGTCGAGGAAGGGGCGGCCGCCGCTCGTCGGGTCGCCGGACGCGGCGGCCTGCGCCTGCCGGCGCGACGCCTTCTTGCGGCCGCGCAGCGAGACGGGGATGGCCCAGAGCTGGAACTTGGCGCCGGCGTTGGTGCGCACCTCGTTGGAGTACCCGGAGCGGAGCGTCGCGACGGACCCCCACGGCAGCGTGATCGTCCGGAACGGGTTGCGGATCCGGAGCCGGTCGTCGTTGGCGTACACGACGGGCCGCACGGTGTACGCGACGACGAGCGGCACCGCGAAGAGCAGCCCGGCGAGGGCGAGCCACGGGGTGCGGCCCTCGCCCCGGATGACCGCGTCGATGCCGAGCCAGGCGCCGAGGCCGAGCAGCAGGACGCCACCGGCGATGCCGGCGGGGGACCGGAAGGTGCGGTCCTTGTACGCGGGCTCCGCGACGGGGTTCTGGGGGTCACTCATACCCTGATTCTGCCTGACGCCCCGCGGGCCCCTACCGGGTCCACCCCTGAAACGCATCCAGCAACACACCAGGGGCGCGGGGAACTGCGCAACCAACCCCGTACGACAGCAACCCAACGCGCCGCCCCACCCCGAAACGCCCCCCATGACGGGGGCAGCAACCCACCAGGGGCGCGAGGAACCGCGCACCCAGCCCCGTACGACAGCACCCCAACACGCCGCCCCACCCCGAAACCCCCCAAGGCCCAGGGGCCAGCCCCTGTACAGCAGCTACGCGCGTAGATATGCTCCCCTCGTGACCATGCCCACTGCATTCGCTGACGTGACCGCGTCCGAGAGCACGCTCCGCCGCTTCCTCCACGGGCTGCCCGGCGTCGACACGGTCGGCCTGGAGGCGCGTGCCGCCTCGCTCGGTACCCGTTCGATCAAGACCACGGCGAAGGCGTACGCCATCGACCTGGCCATTTCGATGATCGACCTGACGACGCTGGAAGGCGCCGACACCCCGGGCAAGGTCCGGGCGCTCGGCGCCAAGGCCGTGAACCCGGACCCGACCGACCGCGGCACCCCGCGCACCGCCGCCGTCTGTGTCTATCCGGACATGGTCGCCACCGCCAAGGAGGCCGTCGCGGACAGCGGCGTGAAGGTCGCGTCCGTCGCGACCGCCTTCCCCGCGGGCCGCGCCGCCATCGACGTGAAGCTCGGCGACGTGCGCGAGGCGGTCGCCGCGGGCGCCGACGAGATCGACATGGTCATCGACCGCGGAGCCTTCCTCTCCGGCGACTACATGACGGTGTTCGAGCAGATCCGCGCCGTGAAGGAGGCCTGCGGCACCGCCCGCCTGAAGGTCATCTTCGAGACCGGTGAGCTCTCCACGTACGACAACATCAAGCGCGCCAGCTGGATCGGCATGATCGCGGGCGCCGACTTCATCAAGACCTCGACCGGCAAGGTCGGCGTCAACGCCACCCCGGCCAACACCCTGCTCATGCTGGAGGCCGTCCGCGACTTCCGCGCGCAGACCGGGGTGCAGATCGGCGTGAAGCCCGCGGGCGGCATCCGCTCCACCAAGGACGCGCTGAAGTTCCTCGTCCTGGTGAACGAGACGGCGGGCCCCGACTGGCTCGACAACCACTGGTTCCGCTTCGGCGCCTCGTCGCTCCTCAACGACCTGCTGATGCAGCGCCAGAAGCTGGCCACGGGCCGCTACTCCGGCCCCGACTACGTCACGGTGGACTGAACCCATGACTTCCTCGCCCTTTGAGTACGCACCCGCACCGGAGTCCCGCTCCGTCGTGGACATCGCGCCGTCGTACGGCCTGTTCATCGACGGCGAGTTCGTGGAGGCGGCCGACGGCAAGGTCTTCAAGACCGTCTCGCCGTCGACCGAAGAGGTCCTCTCGGAGGTCGCGCAGGCCTCCGCCGAAGACGTCGACCGCGCGGTGCGCGCCGCGCGCGCGGCCTTCGAGAAGTGGTCGGCGCTGCCGGGCGCCGAGCGCGCCAAGTACCTCTTCCGTATCGCGCGGATCATCCAGGAGCGCAGCCGCGAACTGGCCGTCCTGGAGACCCTCGACAACGGAAAGCCCATCAAGGAGACGCGGGACGCCGACCTCCCCCTCGTCGCCGCGCACTTCTTCTACTACGCGGGCTGGGCCGACAAGCTCGACCACGCGGGGTACGGCGCGAACCCGCGCCCCCTGGGCGTCGCCGGCCAGGTCATCCCGTGGAACTTCCCGCTCCTGATGCTCGCGTGGAAGATCGCCCCGGCGCTCGCGACCGGCAACACGGTCGTCCTGAAGCCCGCCGAGACCACCCCGCTCTCCGCGCTCTTCTTCGCGGACATCTGCCGCCAGGCGGGCCTGCCCAAGGGCGTCGTCAACATCCTTCCCGGGTACGGCGACGCGGGCGCGGCGCTCACCTCGCACCCCGACGTGAACAAGGTGGCCTTCACCGGCTCCACCGCCGTCGGCAAGCAGATCGCCCGCCAGATCGCCGGCACCGACAAGAAGGTCACGCTCGAACTGGGCGGCAAGGGCGCGAACATCGTCTTCGACGACGCCCCGATCGAGCAGGCCGTCGAGGGCGTCGTCACCGGCATCTTCTTCAACCAGGGCCAGGTCTGCTGCGCCGGTTCGCGCCTGCTCGTGCAGGAGTCGATCCAGGAGGAGCTGCTCGACAGCCTGAAGCGGCGGCTCTCCACGCTGCGCCTGGGCGACCCGCTGGACAAGAACACCGACATCGGCGCCATCAACTCCGCCGAGCAGCTGGCCCGCATCACCGCCCTCGCCGACACCGGTGAGGCGGAGGGCGCCGAGCGCTGGTCGCCCTCCTGCGAACTGCCCACCTCCGGCTACTGGTTCGCGCCGACGCTCTTCACCAACGTCACGCAGGCGCACACCGTCGCCCGCGACGAGATCTTCGGCCCGGTCCTCTCGGTCCTGTCGTTCCGTACGCCGGACGAGGCGGTCGCCAAGGCCAACAACACCCAGTACGGGCTCTCCGCCGGCATCTGGACGGAGAAGGGCTCGCGCATCCTCGCGGTCGCGAACAAGCTCCGCGCGGGCGTCGTCTGGGCCAACACGTTCAACAAGTTCGACCCGACCTCGCCGTTCGGCGGCTACAAGGAGTCGGGCTTCGGCCGCGAGGGCGGCCGTCACGGTCTGGAGGCGTACCTCGATGTCTGACGCACGACTTGGCGTCTTCAAGACCTACAAGCTGTACGTGGGGGGCAAGTTCCCCCGCAGCGAGAGCGGCCGGGTGTACGAAGTGACGGACTCGAAGGGCACGTGGCTGGCCAACGCGCCGCTGGCCTCCCGCAAGGACGCCCGGGACGCGGTCGTGGCCGCGCGCAAGGCGTTCGGCGGCTGGTCGGGCGCGACCGCGTACAACCGGGGCCAGGTGCTCTACCGCGTCGCGGAGATGCTGGAGGGCCGCAAGGACCAGTTCGTACGGGAGGTGGCGGACGCGGAGGGCATCTCCAAGGCCAAGGCCGCCGTCCAGGTCGACGCGGCGATCGACCGCTGGGTCTGGTACGCGGGCTGGACCGACAAGATCGCCCAGATCGCGGGCGGCGCCAACCCGGTCGCGGGCCCGTTCTTCAACCTGTCGACGCCGGAGCCGACGGGCGTGGTCGCCGTCGTCGCGCCCCAGGAGTCCTCGCTCCTCGGCCTGGTCTCGGTGCTCGCCCCGGTGATCGCGACGGGCAACACGGCCGTCGTGATCGCCTCCGAGGCGTCGCCGCTGCCCGCGCTCTCGCTGGGCGAGGTCCTCGCGACCTCCGACGTGCCGGGCGGTGTGGTCAACGTCCTCACCGGGAAGACCGCCGAGATCGCGGCCCCGCTCGCCGCCCACCAGGACGTCAACGCGATCGACCTCACGGGGGCGGGCACGGAGCTGGCCCGCGATCTGGAGGTCGCGGCTGCGGACAACCTCAAGCGCATGCTGCGTCCACAGCCTGTGGACTTCGCGGCCGACCCCGGCACGCACCGCCTCACGGCCTTCCTGGAGACCAAGACGGTCTGGCACCCCACGGGTTCGCTGGGGGCGTCGGGCTCCGCCTACTGAGCGGCCTCCGCACGGCGAAGCCCCGGCCCTCCTCCGTCCAGGAAGGGCCGGGGCTTCGTCACGTACCGATACGGGCTCTCAGGGCGTGAGGCCGAGCCGGGCCGCGATGCCGTCCAGGACGCAGTCGAGTCCCGTCTCGAACTGCCAGGCGGCGTCGTCCTTGCGGCTCGCCTGGAGGGCGTAGCGCTGGTAGGCCGGGTAACGGCCGGTACCCATCAGGTACATCATCTGCGGCGCGAGCCCGCGCCGCGTGTCGTCGCCGCTGGTCCAGCCCTGGTCCGCCATGTACTGGCGCAGCGCCACCTCGGACTGGCCGACGCCGTGCACGTAGGCGCCGACGGTGCGGAAGGCCGTCATGATCGTGTCGGCGTCGAGGTCGTGCCGCTCCAGCGCCGCCAACTGCCGTTCGGCCACGGCCATCCGGTTCGGCGTCAGGGCGAAGTGCGGCGTGGGGAGCTGGGCGAGCCAGGGATGCGCCAGCAACAGTTCGCGGCTGGCGACGGCGTACGCGCGCAGCACCTCGCGCCAGCCGGTCAGCTCCTTCGGGACGGAGATCTCGGCCGTCACCCGGTCGACCATCAGCGCCCACAGGTCGTCCTTGCCGGAGACGTGGCGGTAGGCGGCCATGGGGGCGACGCCCAGTTCGGTGGCGAGGCGGCGCATGGTGACGGCGGCGAAGCCCTCGGCGTCGGCGACCCGCACGGCGACCTCGGCGATCTTCTGAGGCGTCAGCGAGGCGCGCGGGGCGGCGGCCGGGCGCTCCATCCGTTCCCACAGCACCGACGGTTCGGTGCCTTGGTCCTTCTTCCGGGCTGCCACGGGGCTCCTCTCGACCAACGTTACGTGTACATCGTATCCCCAGTAGACGCCGTACACATCGACGTATACGTTGTACGCATCCGATACGGCGTACACACGTACGTCGGGTCCATCCCAGGGGGAACCCATGCCCAGTCAGCCGCAACAGCTCCGCGTCGCCGTCCTCGTCGGCAGCACCCGCGAGGGCCGCTTCGCGCCCGTCGTCACCCGGTGGATCAAGGGCCACCTCGACCAGCGCGACGACATGCGCGTCGACGTCGTCGACCTCGCCGAGACCCCGCTGCCCACGGTCCTGCCCGCCTTCGGACAGCCGCTCGCGGCCGACGCCACCGACGCCCTCGCCCGGGTCACCCCCACCCTGGCCGCGGCCGACGCCTTCGTCTTCATCACGCCGGAGTACAACCACAGCTACCCGGCGTCCCTGAAGAACGCCATCGACTGGCACAACGAGCAGTGGCACGCCAAGCCGATCGGCTTCGTCTCCTACGGCTCCATCAGCGGAGGCCTGCGCGCGGTCGAACACCTCCGCGTCGTCATGGCCGAGCTGAACGCGACGA
Source organism: Streptomyces sp. NPDC005863 (assembly GCF_042871345.1). NCBI lineage: Bacteria > Bacillati > Actinomycetota > Actinomycetes > Kitasatosporales > Streptomycetaceae > Streptomyces > Streptomyces sp. NPDC005863. The sequence goes on from NZ_JBIAII010000001.1 coordinate 988,313, forward strand.
CGATCCGCAACACCGTCAGCCTGCACCACGCCTGGACCCTCTTCGACGAGGAAGGCCACATGAAGGAGCCGGCCAGCGACGCCGCGGTCAAGACCATGCTCGACCAGCTCGCCTGGTGGGCGCTGGCGCTGCGCGAGGCCAGGGCAGCCCGTCCGTACGCCGCCTGACCCCACGCCACCCACCCGCGAGGCCGCCATGAGTCAGCGCACGGACACCACCGCACCCACCCTCCCGAAGCCGGCCCCGGCACCGGCGACGGCCCCGGAACCACCCTCCCGGCTCGCCCTCCTCGGGTTACTCCTCGGCATCGTCCTCGCGACGCTCGACGGCACGATCGTCGGCACCGCGCTCCCGACGATCGTCGGCGACCTCGGCGGCCTCGACCACTTCTCCTGGGTGGTGACGGCCTATCTGCTCACCGCCGCCGTCTCCACCCCGCTCTGGGGCAAGCTGGGCGACCTGTACGGCCGCAAGGGCGGCTACCAGGCCTCCATCACCGTCTTCCTGGTCGGCTCCGTGCTCTGCGGGCTCGCCCAGGACATGCCCCAGCTGATCGCCTTCCGCGCCCTGCAGGGGCTGGGCGCGGGCGGTCTGTTCGTGGGGGCGATGTCCCTCATCGGGACGCTGCTGCCGCCCGCGCAGGCGGGGCGTTCGCAGTCGATGATCGGCGTGCTGCTGCCCGTCGCGATGATCGGCGGCCCGCTCCTGGGCGGCTTCCTCACCGACCGGCTCGACTGGCGCTGGGTCTTCTACGTCAACGTCCCCGTCGGCGCCGCCGCGCTCCTGCTCGTAGGCCTCCTCGTCCACCTGCGCACCGAGCGCAGCAGGGCCCGCGTCGACTACGCCGGCGCCGCCCTCCTCACGGCCGGCATCCTGGCCCTGACCCTGCTCGGCACCTGGGCCGGCACGACGTACGCCTGGCTCTCCCCGCAGACCTGCGGGCTCGCGCTCCTCGCGGCCGCGGCGTTCGCCGCCTTCGTCCGGGTGGAGCGGCGCGCACCCGAACCGGTCGTCCCGCCCCGCCTGTTCGGCGACCGCAACTTCACCCTCGCCCAGGTCCTCACCTTCCTCGCGGGCGCGGCGATGCTGGGGGCGGCGAGCTATCTGCCGCAGTACCTGCAGTTCGTCCGCGGCATGTCGTCCACGCAGAGCGGTCTGCTGCTGCTCCCGCTGATGCTCGGCATGATGGGCGCGCAACTGTCCATCGGCCGGGCGGTCGGCAACGGCGGCGGGTACCGGGTGTACCCGATCGTGGGCAGCGCCGTCGCCACGGCGGGCGCGCTCGCCCTCCTGACGGTCGGCGTGAACACGCCGACGGCGCTCGCGTCCGCCCTGACGTTCGTGCTCGGCGCGGGGCTCGGCTGCCTGTTGCAGCCGTCGCTGCTGATCACCATGAACAGCGCGGAGCTCCGCGACATGGGCGCGGCGAGCGGCACCAACACGCTGCTGCGCACCATCGGCGGCTCGCTCGGCGTCGCGGTGCTGGGCTCGGTCTACACCGGCCGCGTCACCGACACCGTCACGGACCGGCTCGGCCCGGACGGCGAGCGCCTCACGGGCGGCCACCAGCTGGCCCCCGCGCTCCTGCGCGGCCTCCCCGAGCCGGTCCGCGACGCCTTCCGGTCGGGGGTCACAGGCGGGCTGCACGGCGTCATGGCCGGCACAGCCGTCCTGTGCGCCGCCACGTTCGCGGCCGCCTGGCTGATCCGCGAGGTGCCGCTACGCTCCCGCGCGGACACGGTGACCACGGCGAGCGCGCCCGACGCGGCGGACCCGGCCTAGCCGGGCAGCATCTTGGTCACCCCGCCCACCGCGGGCAGGTCGGTGAGGGAGCCGCCCTCGGTGAGCGGGCCGGTGGCGAACGCCGTGCTGACCGGCTTGAAGTCGGCGACCTGGGTGCCGAGCGTGTTGTCGAGCGGGTCGGCGGTGGTGTTCGCCAGCGGGTCGAGCTGGAGCTTCTTGACCGCGCCGACGCTGCCCGCCGTCGAGTGGTGCAGGGCCGTCGTGAGGGCCTGCACCGGCATCCCCGGGTCGATGGCCTCGAGCGGCGCGGCGGGGGCCGGCTCCACCGCGGCGGCGGCACCCACCCCGCCCACGCCGAGGGCGGCGCCCGCGGCGGTGACGGTGAGGCCCGCGCGCAGCAGTGCGCGCGCCGCGGGCCGGGGTGACGGGGTTGCTGTGTGTCGTGCCATGGGTACCGCCCATATCCGTGCGTAGTGGGTGACCGAGCGAGCACGTAGCGTAGTTGAGTGGTGACGCGGGGACCAAAGGCCGACTCGCCAGGCCCGGAGCTGACGGGGCATCATGTCGGGACGCCGGGCTGGGCTCCCCGGGCGGCACGGTTGATAATGACTCCCGTCCACGCTGACGAGCCGTGTCGGGAGATGCGGTCCACCCCTGGTGAAAAGGCCCGGAATTGAGCTCCCACTCCCCGATACCGACCCGCGTCGTGCTGCTCGCGGGCCCCTCCGGCTCGGGCAAGTCCTCCTTCGCCGCCCGCTCCGGGCTGCCCGTCCTGTGCCTGGACGACTTCTACAAGGAGGCCGGCGACCCCACGCTCCCGCAGGTCCCCGGCAGTTCGGACATCGACTGGGACTCCGCCGACTCCTGGGACGCGGATGTGGCCATCGCCGCGATCGAGGAGCTCTGCCGTACGGGACGTACGAACGTCCCCGTGTACGACATCGCGACCAGCGCCCGCGTCGGCCAGGAGACGCTGGACATCGAGCGCACCCCGCTCTTCATCGCGGAGGGCATCTTCGCGGCGGACATCGTGCGGCGGTGCGGTGAGCTCGGCGTGCTCGCCGACGCGCTCTGCCTGCGCGGCCGGCCGTCGACCACGTTCCGGCGGCGGCTGCTGCGGGATCTGCGGGAGGGCCGCAAGTCCGTGCCGTTCCTGCTGCGGCGCGGCTGGCGGCTGATGCGGGCCGAACGCGCCATCGTGGCCCGGCAGACGGCGCTGGGCGCGTACGCCTGCGGCAAGGACGAGGCGCTGGGCCGGGTGGCCGCCGCGGCGGCGGGCCGCTGCGTGAAGGCCCGCGCCGAGGCCGCGTAACGGAAGCCGCCGGCACCGCGCGGCGGAAAAGCAGAAGGACCGGAAAGACCCCCCGGCCTTCCGGTCCCGCCACTTGGTGCCCCCCGTGCTTTCCCCCGTGCCCGCCGCATCCCCCCGGAGCGGCGCCCCCGTGTTCCCCCGATCCTCAGGCGACCAACTCGCCGAAGGATCCCTCCTGGTCACGGCCGAAGCTGAGGACCTCGTCCTCGCGCAGTCGGCGCAGCGAGCGCCAGATGCTGGACTTCACCGTGCCCACGCTGATGTCGAGGATGTCCGCGATCTCCGGGTCGGTGCGGCCCTCGTAGTAACGGAGGACCAGCATCGTGCGCTGGAGTTCGGGCAGCCGGGCCAGGGCCTGCCACAGCACGGCGCGCAGCTCGGTGCCGCGCATCGCGTCCGTGTCGCCCACCGTCTCCGGCAGCTCCTCGGTCGGGTACTCGTTCAGCTTGCGGCGGCGCCACGCGCTGATGTGCAGATTGGTCATGGTGCGGCGGAGGTAGCCCCCGACCGCGGCCTTGTCGCTGATCCTGTCCCAGGCCCGGTACGTCGAGAAGAGGGCGCTCTGCAGCAGGTCCTCGGCCTCGAAGCGGTCACCGGTCAGGTGGTAGGCGGTTGCGTACAGGGAGGCACGGCGCTCCTGGACGTAGGCGGTGAACTCCGCCTCCGACAGGGACGTCCGCTCCCCCGAGCCCTCCCCGTACGACGCTCCCCCGTGAGCCTTGTCAACCACCGTGTCAACCACCGTCATGAACCCGGTGTGCTGACGCCCGGCGCCGCGAGCGCACCCCCGCCCGCTCACGGCACCGGACTTCTCAGAGCCCCGCCCGACATCGTGGAGACGCGTGACAACTGCGCGTGAGCTGGTGCTGTGCAGCGTATTCATCTTGCGCCCCCCGTCGGTGGAGTCCGGTCCTGTTCCGTCTTGCTTCCGTGCTTCCTGCTTGTGACCTGAACTCTGCCCGGCCCACTTCATGACGGTGTCCGCCGACTGTCACAGGCCTGCAACAGGGGTTCAGGGGCCTTCCACCTGTGAAGGTCACGTGTGAGTGCGGGCACCTACCTGCCCTTTAGGGGCACGGGGAGGGGCAGGCAGTCGAACTGGGGCCGTGGCATGGGACAGAATGACGTCCGTGCCTTCCCTGTTGCTGATCGAGGACGACGACGCCATCCGGACGGCCCTGGAGCTTTCGCTCACGCGCCAGGGGCACCGGGTGGCCACTGCTGCCACCGGCGAGGACGGCCTGAAACTGCTCGGTGAGCAGCGGCCGGACCTGATCGTGCTGGATGTGATGCTGCCGGGCATCGACGGGTTCGAGGTGTGCCGTCGCATCCGGCGCACCGACCAACTGCCGATCATCCTGCTGACCGCACGCAACGACGACATCGACGTGGTCGTGGGCCTGGAGTCCGGCGCCGACGACTACGTGGTCAAACCCGTGCAGGGGCGGGTCCTCGACGCCCGGATCCGGGCCGTGCTGCGGCGCGGTGAGCGCGAGGCCAACGACGCGGCGACGTTCGGTTCGCTCGTCATCGACCGCGCCGCGATGACCGTGACGAAGAACGGCGAGGACCTGCAGCTCACCCCGACCGAGCTGCGGCTGCTCCTGGAGCTGAGCCGCAGGCCCGGCCAGGCCCTGTCGCGCCAGCAGTTGCTGCGCCTGGTGTGGGAGCACGACTACCTCGGCGACTCGCGCCTCGTCGACGCGTGTGTGCAGCGGCTGCGCGCCAAGGTCGAGGACGTGCCCTCGTCGCCGACCCTGATCCGTACGGTGCGCGGCGTCGGATACCGGCTGGACACGCCTCAGTGACCAAACCGCAGGACAAGCTCCGGGCCTTGCCCGCGGCGCGCAGGGCGATGCTGGCCGGACTCCGCTTCACGAGTCTGCGACTGCGGCTCGTCGTGGTGTTCGGCCTGGTGGCGCTCACCGCCGCCGTCTCCGCTTCCGGCATCGCGTACTGGCTGAACCGCGAGGCCGTGCTGACGCGCGCGCAGGACGCGGCGCTCAAGGACTTCCGGCAGCAGATGCAGAACCGCGCGGGGGCGCTGCCCGCCGACCCCTCGCAGGAGGATCTGCAGTCCACCGCCGAGCAGATGGCGACCAGCAGCCAGCGCTACAGCGTGCTGCTGGTCGCCGAGAAGAAGAACGGCGGCCAGATCGTCGGCTACAGCGACCTGGACGCCTTCACGCTCGCCAAGGTGCCGGGCTCGCTGCAGAAGGCGGTGAGCGAGAAGCAGCCGCTCACCTCGGGCAACAAGAGCCCGTACCACCTGTACTGGCAGCGGATCGCCGATCACGGCACCCCGTACCTGGTGGGCGGCGCCACCGTGATCGGCGACGGCCCGACCGGCTACATGCTCAAGTCCCTTGAGCCGGAGGCGAAGGACCTCAGTTCGCTGGGCTGGTCCCTCGCCATCGCGACGGGACTGGCGCTGATCGGCTCCGCGCTGCTCGCGCAGGCCGCGGCGACGACGGTGCTGAAACCCGTGCACCGCCTGGGAGTTGCCGCGCGGCGGCTCGGCGAGGGCAAGCTCGACACCCGGCTCCGGGTGTCCGGGACCGATGAACTCGCCGATCTTTCGCGGACGTTCAACAGGACCGCGGAGAACCTGGAGAAGAAGGTCGCCGACATGAGCGCCCGCGAGGAGGCGTCCCGGCGCTTCGTCGCCGACATGTCGCACGAGCTGCGCACCCCGCTGACCGCGATCACGGCCGTGACGGAGGTCCTTGAGGAGGAACTCGACGCGGAGACCGGTTCGGTGGACCCGATGATCGAGCCCGCGGTACGGCTCGTGGTGAGCGAGACCCGCCGCCTGAACGACCTGGTGGAGAACCTCATGGAGGTCACCCGCTTCGACGCGGGCACCGCGCGCCTGGTCCTCGACGACGTCGACATCGCCGACCAGATCACCGCGTGCATCGACGCGCGCGCCTGGCTGGACGCGGTCGACCTGGACGCCGAGCGCGGCATCACGGTCCGGCTCGACCCGCGCCGCCTCGACGTGATCCTGGCCAACCTCATCGGCAACGCCCTCAAGCACGGCGGTTCGCCGGTGGGGGTCTCGGTCCGCCTTGAGGACGACAAGCTGGTGATCTCCGTACGCGACCACGGCCCCGGCATCCCCGAAGAGGTCCTGCCGCACGTCTTCGACCGCTTCTACAAGGCGAGCGCGTCCCGCCCCCGGTCCGAGGGCAGCGGCCTCGGCCTCTCCATCGCCCTGGAGAACGCGCACATCCACGGCGGCGAGATCACCGCCGCCAACTCCCCGGACGGCGGCGCCGTCTTCACGCTGTGGCTGCCGCGCCACGACGAGGGCGTGGACGACACCGAGGACGACCGCGCCGAGGGGGACGAGGCATGAACGGGCGACGGATGCGTGCCGTGGCCGCCGCCGTGGGGCTCGCCGCCCTGCTCGCCGGGTGCGGCATCAGGTCGACGGAGGTGCCGACCGACTACGGCGCGGCGCCGTCCCGGGTGCCGTGCGTGCTGTCCGGCGCCGGCATGGCCTCGCGGACGGGCGGCGGGGTGCCGGTGGAGGTGTTCCTGGTCTGCGCGTCGCAGCTGGTGACGGTCGACCGGAACCTGGAGATCCGTGACGACAAGGCCACCACAGACCGGGTGCGCATCGCCCAGGCGCTCCTGGACGAGCTGGCCGATCCCCCGTCGGGCGCCGAGAAGGAGGCGGGCTTCGCGACGGACGTGCGCGGCGCCACCACCGTCTCCGGGCCGCGCAAGGGCGACCCGGCCGACGCGCTGCGGATGAGTACGCCGCCGGAGGGCCTGTCCGCGTTCGCGCTCGCCCAGATCGTGTGCACGCTCGCCGACAACGCCACGGCGGACGACGGCGCGGTGGTCATGGGCGGCCCGGGCAGGAGCCCGCTGCGGCGCTACGAGTGCACCACCGAGGTCCGCGCCCGTCCCGGGACGGTGGCACCGCCCATGAAGAGCGTCGAGTAGAGCCCTTCGTTCTGCTCGGCCCGGGCTCGCGGAACCGATCCTGCCGCCCCTGACGTCTTGGGGGGCGTGCGTCAAGGCTCGGGCGGCCGCATTGCCGCCATCCGCTTCCGTGCGGCGGGGGGATTCCTCCTCGCCGCACACCTCCTGCTCGTCGGGTGGATCACGCTGCGTCCCCTGGACGTGCCCTGGGTGAGCGCCGCGAATCTGCAGCCACTCGCCGGGATCAAGGCGGATCTGGCGCTGGGCGGCCTCCAGGCGGCCCGCCGGATCGGTGAGAGCGTGCTGCTCCTGGCCCCGCTGGGGGTGCTGCTGCCGCTGGCCGGCGGCCGGCTCGCGGTCTCGCCCTGGGGGTCACTGGTCCGTACGGTCGCCGCGGGCGCCCTGCTCTCGCTCGGCATCGAGCTGTGGCAGACCGGGGTGCCCGGTCAGGTCGTCGACATCGACTCGCTGCTGCTCAACACCCTCGGGGTCGCCGTCGCGCACCTCGCGGTGGTGCCCGCGGCGCGGGCCCGGCTGCGGCGCGGCCAGGACGGGGAGGACCGCGTGCCCCTCCTGCGGGAGGACACCCCTCAGGGGCCGACCCCGACGATTCCCAGGGTCGGCATCGCACCGTAGAGCGATGCTTTGACCCGCTTCGCGAACGTACCGTCGAGGTATCGGGGCACAGGAAAAGAAGGACCCCGGCACCCGACAGCACCGAGAACCCACGTTCGCGAAGGAGCCCGACATGACCGCCCTTGCCCGCCCCAACCACGGCCGGATGATCGGCGGAGTGTGCGCAGCCCTGGCCCGGCGCTTCGGCACCTCCGCAACGACGATGCGGGTGATCTTCGTGGTCTCCTGCCTGCTGCCGGGACCGCAGTTCCTGCTCTACATCGCGCTGTGGATCCTGCTGCCCGACGAGGACAAGGTCCGCCAGGCCTGGTGACCGCGGCCCGGCGGGCACGACCCGGCGGGCACGGCCGCGCAACGCGATGGGGCGCCCCTCGACACGAGGGGCGCCCCATCGGCGTACGCGCTGCGCCGGATCAGCCGAGCGGCAGGCCGTTCACGCCGGTGCCGCCGAGGGGCAGGCCGCCGAGCAGGCCCGCGACCGGGGAGGCGGGCTTCTTGGGCTTCGGCTTGGCGGCGGCCGCGCGGGACGTCTTGTCGCCGAGGAGCTGGGGGGCGGCCTGGGCGACGGTCGGCGCCGCGGCCTTCACACCGCTGTCGAGGGCGCTCTGTCCGGCGCTCAGCGACTCGGTGGCACCGGTCAGACCGCCGACGGGCACCACCGAGGAGACCGGGCCCAGAGCGGCCGCGGGGTCGGGGACACCGGCGGGGGCGGCGTTCGCGGCACCGGCACCGGCGGCGGCGAAGGCGGCGCCGAGCGCGGCGACACCGAGGGTCTTGGCGGCAGACTGCTTCATCTTCAATGCGTCCTTGTGTCTGTGCGACTGTGCTTACGACGGGGGTTCTCGCGGTTCAACGACCGTCGGGAGCCCCGATCACGGGCGGCGGGGAAATCAAAGCGGCCGGGAGCGGATGCTCCCGGCCGCCGCCGCGTCACACACGGACGGACGCGGTGCGTCAGCTCGCGACAGAACCGCTGGTGGACACGGTCTGACGGAACAGCCACTCGGACTTCAGCTCGGCGTAGCCCGGCTTGATCACGTCGTTGATCATGGCGAGACGCTCATCGAAAGGAATGAATGCTGATTTCATCGCATTGACGGTGAACCACTGCATGTCGTCGAGCGAGTAGCCGAACGTGCCGACCAGGTGCTCGAATTCGCGGCTCATGCTGGTGCCCGACATCAGCCGGTTGTCGGTGTTCACCGTCGCCCGGAAGTGCAGCTTGCGCAGCAGCCCGATGGGGTGCTCGGCGTAGGAGGTGGCGGCGCCGGTCTGCAGGTTGGAGGTCGGGCAGAGCTCCAGCGGGATGCGCTTGTCCCGTACGTACGACGCGAGGCGGCCGAGGCGGACGGTGCCGTCGTCGGCGATCTCGATGTCGTCGATGATGCGCACGCCGTGGCCGAGCCGGTCGGCGCCGCACCACTGCAGGGCCTGCCAGATCGACGGCAGGCCGAAGGCCTCGCCCGCGTGGATCGTGAAGTGGTTGTTCTCGCGCTTGAGGAACTCGAAGGCGTCGAGGTGGCGGGTGGGCGGGAAGCCCGCCTCGGCGCCCGCGATGTCGAAGCCGACGACCCCCAGATCGCGGTGGCGGTTGGCGAGTTCGGCGATCTCCAGGGCGCGGGCCGCGTGCCGCATGGCGGTGAGCAGCGCGCCCACCCGGATGCGGTGGCCGTTCTCCTTGGCGCGGCGTTCGCCCTCGCGGAAGCCCTCGTTCACCGCCTCGACGACCTCTTCGAGGGTGAGGCCGCTCTCCAGGTGCTGCTCGGGGGCGTACCGGATCTCGGCGTAGACGACGCCGTCCTCGGCGAGGTCCTCGGCGCACTCGGCGGCGACGCGGCGCAGGGCGTCCTTCGTCTGCATCACCGCGCAGGTGTGGGCGAAGGTCTCCAGGTAGCGCTCGAGGGAGCCGGAGTCGGCCGCCTCGCGGAACCAGATCCCGAGCTTGTCGGGGTCGGTCTCGGGCAGGCCCTCGTACCCGCAGTCGCGGGCGAGGTCGACGATCGTGCCGGGACGCAGGCCGCCGTCGAGGTGGTCGTGCAGGAGCACCTTGGGGGCGCGGCGGATCTGTTCGGCACTGGGCGTTTCACGGTCCGTGTGACCGGTCGTGTGTGTCTGGCTCGTCATTTCGGCACTCTAGCGCCTACGCGCGTAGAACTCACTGGTCGATACGTAACAGTGACCCTGCGGACGGGTCGCGTACACCATCGCTTCTGACACTGTTCTGTCATGGCAGAGGAAGGGACCGCGGGGCCGGCGGGCGCGGCCAGGCTCGGGCGCGTGATCGGGACGGCGCCGTCGGCGGTGGGCGGGGCGGTGCTGCTGCTGCCCGGTGGCGCCGAGACCTCCACCCGCAAGCCCTCGCCGCTGGCCGGCGCGGGGGTGCGGGCGCTGGGCCGCAGACTCGCCCACGACGGGCGCGGGGCGGGCCTCGCCACGCATGTCGTGCACTACCGCTGCCGGGGCTGGAACGGCGCGCAGGCGCAGCTCGCGCACGACACGACGTGGGCGGTGGACGAGGTCGTACGGCTCTACGGCGACGTTCCCGTGTGTCTGGCCGGAGTGGACATGGGCGGCCGGGCGGCGTTGCGCGCGGGAGGCCACGATGCCGTCGACTCCGTGCTCGCGGTGGCGCCTTGGCTGCCCGAGGACGACGTGGCCGCGCCGCCGGAGCCGGTGAAGCAGCTCGCGGGGCGGCGTGTGCTGATCGTGCACGGCACGAATGACGAGCGGACCGACCCCGAGTTGTCGTTCCGGCTCGCCGAGCGGGCGAAGAAGGCGAACCGGGACGTGTGCCGGTTCGAGGTGCACTCCGATGGGCATCGGCTGCACCAGCATCATTCCGAAGTCCTCGCGCTGGCCTCGGACTTCGTGATGGGCACGCTGTTCGGGGCGGGGTTCGCCCGGCCCCTGGAGGACGCGTTGGCGGCTCCGCCGCCGTTGGGGCTCCGTATGCCGCTCGCCTCCGGCTTCGGGCGGTCATTGCGGTGACCCGGCGACGTGGCTCTGCCATCACCGGCTCCGCCGAGTTCGTCCTCAAACGCCGGACGGGCTGTATCCCCCTGCCGCGTACGGCCTCACGCGCACGCGCTGTGCGGGCTGATGTCGCGGCCCCCGTACGCCCTCACCCGCCGTGCGGGCTGTCGCCCGCCACCAGGTTGCCCTTGCGGCTCAGCAGGAACGCCTTGAACGCCGCCACCGGTGGTGTGTCCGCGTGGCCGTCCAGCCAGGCCACGCCGATTTCTCGGACCGCTCGTTGGCCCGTCACCGTCAGTTCCACGACGCCCGGCCGCGGCACGGCCGGGGGTGGCAGCAGGGCCACGCCCAGGCCTGCCGCTACCAGGCCGCGCAGGGTCTCCGCCTCCTCGCCCTCGAAGGCGATCCGGGGGCGGAAGCCCGCGTCCCGGCAGAGGTCGTCCGTGATGCGGCGCAGACCGTAACCGGGCTCCAGGGTCACGAACGCCTCGTCGGCCGCCTCGCCGAGCCGGACCCGTTTGCGGGCGGCGAGACGGTGGTCGTCGGGGACGACCAGGCGCAGGCGCTGCTCGTCGAGGCGGCGGGCGACGAGGTCGGGGGCGTCCGGCACGGGTGAGGTGAGGCAGAGGTCGAGCTCGCCGGCGCGGAGCCGTTCGATCATCGCCTCGCCGTAGTTCTGCACGAGGCTGAAGCGGACGCGCGGATGGTCGGCGCGGAAGGCGCGGATCAGGCCCGGCACCGTCTCCGAACCCATGGTGTGCAGGAAGCCGAAGGCGACCTTGCCGGTCTCCGGGTCCGCGTCCGCGCGCACCGACTCCGCGGCCCGCTCCACCTCGCCGAGGGCCCGCTCGACCGAGCCGAGGAAGGTGCGGCCCGCCGGGGTGAGCGAGACGGTGCGGCCGCGGCGTACGAACAGGTCGACGCCCAGGTCCCGTTCGAGCCGGACGAGCGCGCGGGAGAGCGTCGACTGGGGCATCCCCAGCTGGTGCGCGGCGCGCGTGACGTGCTCGGTGCGGGCGACGCCCGCGAAGTACGCGAGGCGAGGAGCGAGCAGCGTGACGATGTCCTCCGCGTCACTGTCGTGTGACGGGCGCGGCTGTGACCTCTGCTGATGCTGCATGGGATCGATTATGGGGTTTCCATGCATTGGACGCATCAAAAGTCCGGTCGTAGGTTCGAGGCATGCCTGCTGCCAGTAGTGGGGCGTCCGCCACCCTCGCGGTCGCCCCTGCCCCGTCGTCCCCTGCCACCGACACCCGGCTGACCCCGGGCGGGCCCGGCTACCGCCGGATGAGCTTCGCGCTCTTCCTCGCCGGCGTCGCCACCTTCGCCCTCCTCTACTCCACGCAGGCCCTCCTCCCGCTCGTCTCCGCCGACTTCGGCGTGAGCGCGAGCACCGCGAGCTGGACGGTGTCCGGCGCCACCGGCGCCCTGGCCCTCTTCGTCCTCCCGTTGAGCGCGCTCAGCGAACGGTTCGGGCGGCGCGCGGTGATGACCGCCTCGCTGGCCGTCGCCGTCGTCGTCGGCCTCGTCGTCCCGTTCGCGCCCTCCGTCGAGGTCCTGATCGTGCTGCGCGCGGTGCAGGGCGCCGCGCTCGCCGGTCTGCCCGCCTCCGCGATGGCATTCCTCGCCGAGGAGGTGCGGCCCAAAGCGCTGGTCGCCGCGATCGGCATGTTCGTGGCGGGCAACTCCATCGGCGGGATGAGCGGGCGCATCGTCACCGGCTGGGTCGCGCAGGCGTGGGGCTGGCGCGCGGCGGTCGGCGTGGTCGGTGTCGTCGCGGTGGTGTGCGCGGTCGCGTTCCGCGTGCTGCTGCCCGCGCCGCGGCACTTCACCGCGGGCACGCTGAGCCCCAAGTCCCTTGCCCGTACGGTCCGTACGCATCTGTCGAACCCGCTCCTGTGCCGCCTGTACGCGATCGGCGCGCTCTTCATGACCGTCTTCGGTGCGGTCTACACGGTGATCGGCTACCGCCTGACCGAGGCGCCCTTCTCGCTCCCGCAGGGCGTCATCGGCTCGATCTTCCTCGTCTACCTCGTCGGTACGGTCTCCTCGGCGGCCGCCGGGCGTCTGGTGGCCCGGCTCGGGCGGCGCGGGGCGCTGTATCTGGCAGTGAGCACGACGGCCGGCGGGCTGCTGCTCTCCCTGTCGCCGTCGCTGGTCCTGGTGCTGCTTGGCCTGGTGCTGATCACCGCGGGGTTCTTCGCGGGGCACGCCGTCGCCTCCTCGTCCGTGAGCCGGACGGCCACCGAGGGGCGTGCGCAGGCCTCGGCCCTGTACCAGTCCGCGTACTACCTGGGCTCCAGCGCGGGCGGCACGCTCGGCGCGGTCGCCTTCCACGCGGGCGGCTGGGCCGGGACGGTGGGCCTCGGGATCCTCGCGGTGCTCGGCGTCGTGTCGGTCACGGTGTGGGGCTCGCACGCGGCGCGGACCCAGGAGCGGCGCGGGCTGGTGGCGGCGGCGCGCTGAGGCGGGTCCGGCCGAGGGGTGACTGAGGCGGCGCGCTGATGCGCCGGGCGCCTGGTTGTTGTCGCCCCTTTTCACCTGCGGGTTTTCCCACTCCGGGGGCCGTTGTCAGTGGGCTGCGGTAGCTTCCGATGTGTTGGGCCTCACAGGGGGCCGCGCGCTCGGAAGCCAGGGGTGGGTTGGGATGAGCGACATCGCAGGGACGACGACCGATCTGGACGTCACGCTGGAGAAACACCGCGTCGAGCTGACCGGGTACTGCTACCGGATGCTGGGCTCGGCCTTCGAGGCCGAGGACGCCGTGCAGGACACGATGGTGCGGGCCTGGCGGAGCTTCGAGAAGTTCGAGGGCCGCTCCAGCGTCCGCTCGTGGCTGTACCGCATCGCGACCAACGTCTGCCTGGACATGTTGCACGCCGGCAACCGCCGGGCCCGCCCCATGGACCTGACCGCGGCCGCCCCGCTGGCGCAGGCCGCGCTCAATCCGCGCCCCGACAACACCTGGCTGGAGCCGGTGCCGGACGCCCGCGTCCTGCCGCTGCCCGGCGACCCCGCGGAGGCCGCGGTCGCCAAGGAGTCGGTGCGGCTGGCCTTCGTCGCCGCGCTGCAGTCCCTGCCGCCGAAGCAGCGGGCGGTGCTGATCCTGCGCGAGGTGCTCGCGTGGAAGGCCAACGAGGTCGCCGAGCTGATCGACACCTCCGTCGCCTCGGTCAACAGCGCGCTGCAGCGGGCCCGCGCCACCCTCGCCGAGCGGCCCGCGGACGACACGGCCGTCTCCGATCCGCTGGACGAGGAACAGCAGAAGCTCCTGGACCGCTATGTCGCGGCCTTCGAGGGGTACGACATGGCGGCGCTGACGGCGCTGCTCGCCGAGGACGCCGTCATGACGATGCCGCCGTTCGACCTGTGGCTGCGCGGCACCGCGGACATCACGGGCTTCATGACCACGATCGGCGCGGGCTGCGCCAACAGCCGCCTGTTCCCGGTGAACGTGAACGGCACGCCGGGCTTCGCGCACTACAAGCCCGATCCCGACAACGGCGGTTACACGCCGTGGGCGATCCAGGTCATCGAGATCTCAGAGGGCCGTATCGCCGGCTTCCACTGCTTCCTGGACACCCAGCGGTGGTTCCCGCTCTTCGGCCTGGCCCCCCGTCTCGACGACTAGCCCGAGGAGTTCGACGAGGCCGACGAGGCGCAGCAGCGTCTGCAGGGCGGGGGCGGGGTTCCTGAGCCGGATCCGCCGCCCGGCCCTGCGGGCGGCGAGGTGCAGCCGGGCGATGGCGTCGACGGTGGTGAGGTCGGCGGTGGTGACACCTCCGACATCGCAGACGATGTCACCGCCCCCTCCCCCACCGGGCCCGTGCCGGGCGGCGGCCACCTGCTCGCACAGGCGCGGTATGTCGCCCGGGCGCAGGGGGCCCTCGACGCGGATGAGGTGCTCTTCTGATTCGGCCACGCAGGGTTGACCGGCGGGGCGGGCGGAATTCATCGGTGATCGCGCCCGGGACCCGGCATGCGCGCGTCAGTCCACGGGGAAGGCGCTGGTGTCGATCTCCAGGGAGAAGGGCTCGGGAAGCGTGATGGGCTCGCCGAACTTGCAGGCGCGCAGGACGCGGTAGACGCGGTCCTGGGGCTCGCCGTAGAGGGTGACCTTGGGGCCACCTGGGGCCCAGCGGTCGATGAGGAGGTAGAGAGGGACCCCTGCTGCCGCGTAGCCCGCGAGCTTACCGACGCGATCGTGGTGGGCATTGGACGGCGAGGTCACCTCGACGACCAGTTCGGCGGCGCTCGCTGAGATGGAGGTACCAGGCGCTCCCGCTTCAGCGACAGGCACTACGACAAGATCCGGAATGAACATTCCGAGACTCAGCGGTACCGATACGGACAGCGTCTGGTAGATGCCCCAGTCCTCCGGAAGCACGGAATACAGGCGACGTTGCACCTTCTCCGCGATGACATTGTGCTGGTTGGCCGGGCTGGGTGACACGGTGATGACCCCATCAATGATCTCCACCTTGCTGCCCTCGGGCCACTCCATCTCCTCCCGGAGCCGGAGCAAGTCCTCCCAGCTCTGGCCAGGCCAACGGCTGACGGCGAGTGCGCTCATGGCGGTCTCCTCTTTCGGTACGTCACCGATCCCAGCATGCCGAACGGGACCGGCGGCGGTCCACCGATCCCGTTCACCCGTACGAGAAAGCCCTGGCCAGAGCCCTGCCTAGGCGGGCCGCGCCCGGCCCTCAGCCGATCCGGTCCAGCACGATCGGCTCGGGCGCGAAACCCGTGCCGGCGGGAGCGACGTCGTACGACCCCTCCACCGACTCCAGCGCGTACGCGAAGCGGTCCGGCGTGTCCGTGTGGAGGGTCATCAGCGGCGCGCCCGCCTCGACGGAGTCGCCCGGCTTGGCGTGGAGTTCGACGCCCGCGCCCGCCTGCACCACGTCCTCCTTGCGGGCCCGGCCCGCGCCGAGGCGCCACGCCGCGACGCCGATGTCGTACGCGTCGAGGCGGGTCAGGACGCCGGACGACGGGGCCCGCACCACGTGCTGCTCGCGGGCCACCGGGAGCGCCGCGTCCGGGTCGCCGCCCTGCGCCGCGATCATGCGGCGCCACACGTCCATCGCGGAGCCGTCGGCCAGCGCCTTCGCCGGGTCGGCGTCCGGCAGGCCCGCCGCGTCCAGCATCTCGCGGGCCAGGGCGAGGGTCAGCTCGACGACGTCGGCCGGGCCGCCGCCCGCGAGGACCTCCACCGACTCGCGGACCTCCAGCGCGTTGCCGGCCGTCAGGCCCAGCGGGGTCGACATGTCCGTGAGCAGGGCCACCGTGCGCACCCCGCTGTCGGTGCCCAACTCGACCATCGTGGAGGCCAGTTCGCGGGCGTCGTCGAGGTTCTTCATGAAGGCGCCGGTGCCGACCTTCACGTCGAGGACGAGCGAGCCCGTGCCCTCGGCGATCTTCTTCGACATGATGGAGGAGGCGATCAGCGGGATCGCCTCCACCGTGCCGGTCACGTCGCGCAGCGCGTAGAGCTTCTTGTCGGCGGGGGCCAGTCCGTCGCCCGCCGCGCAGATGACCGAACCGACGCCCTCCAGGACGTTCAGCATCTCCTCGTTGGAGAGCAGCGCGCGCCAGCCGGGGATGGCCTCCAGCTTGTCCAGGGTGCCGCCGGTGTGGCCGAGCCCGCGACCCGACAGCTGCGGTACGGCCGCGCCGCACGCGGCGACCAGCGGGGCGAGCGGCAGCGTGATCTTGTCGCCGACGCCGCCCGTGGAGTGCTTGTCGGCGGTGGGGCGGGAGAGCGAGGAGAAGTCCATGCGCTCGCCGGACGCGATCATCGCCGCCGTCCAGCGGGCGATCTCCTTGCGGTTCATGCCGTTCAGGAGGATCGCCATCGCCAGGGACGACATCTGCTCGTCGGCGACCGCGCCGCGCGTGTACGCGTCGATGACCCAGTCGATCTGTTCGTCGCTGAGCTCGCCCCGGTCGCGCTTGGTCCGGATGACAGAGATGACGTCCATGGCGGTCCTTCCAGTAGTACAACGGCGTACGTACGTAGATATGCCGCGACTCTACGCGCATAGAGCCGGGAGCTGAAGGCGGCCCCGCACCCAGGATCTCCAAGGGGGCGGGGCCTGGCCTCAGTTGAGGTGCTCGGGCCCGAACGCGTCCGGCAGCAGGTCGCCCAGCGGCCGTACACCCGATGAGGTCTCCAGGAGCAGGTCCGCGCCGCCGAACTCGTACAGCAGCTGGCGGCAGCGGCCGCACGGCATCAGGATGTCGCCCTTGCCGTCCACGCAGGTGAAGTGCGTGAGGCGGCCGCCGCCCGTCATCTGGAGCCGGGAGACGAGGCCGCACTCGGCGCACAGCCCGAGGCCGTAGGACGCGTTCTCCACGTTGCAGCCGGAGACCGTCCTGCCGTCGTCGACCAGGGCCGCGGCCCCGACCGGGAACCCCGAGTACGGGGCGTACGCGCGGGACATGGCCTCGCGCGCCGCCTCCCGCAGGGCGTCCCAGTCGGTCTCGGCGTCGGCTTCGGTTTCGGAGGGCGGAACCGTCACTTGCCTTGTCCCCTTCGGTAGGGCATTCCGTCCGCCTTCGGCATCCGGAGCCGCTGGGCGGAGAGCGAGAGGACCAGCAGGGTCACCACGTACGGCGTGGCGGTGACGACCTGGTTGGGCACCTCGTCGGTCAAGCCGTACCACAGGAACATCAGCGCGGAGACGGCCGCGGTGATCACCGCGGGCACGTACCGCTTGCGCCAGGCGAGGTAGGCCGCGCCGATGACCAGCAGGATCGCGAGCAGCAGCAGGAGCGCGTGGACGTTGGTGCCGCCACCCCGGAGCTTCAGGCTGTCGGTGTAACCGAACAGGCCCGCGCCGAGCGCGAGTCCGCCCGGCATCCAGTTGCCGAAGATCATCGCGGCGAGGCCGATGTAGCCGCGGCCGCCGGTCTGGCCCTCCAGGTAGATGTTGGAGGCGACCAGGGACAGGAACGCGCCGCCGAGGCCCGCGAGACCGCCGGAGATGACGACGGCCAGGTACTTGTACTTGTAGACGTTGACGCCGAGCGACTCCGCCGCGACCGGGTTCTCGCCGCAGGAGCGAAGGCGCAGGCCGAACGCGGTGCGCCACAGGACCCACCAGCTCAGCGGCACCATCGCGACGGCGACCACGGTCAGCGGCGACAGGTTGGTGAAGAGGCCGCCGAGCAGACCCGCGAGGTCGGAGACCAGGAACCAGTGCTTGCCGTTGAGGTCCATCAGCCAGTCGGAGAGCCCCGGCACGGAGAAGTCCCCGAGCGATTCGACGGGCGGCGACTGCTTCGACGTACCGCCCTCCTCGCCCTCGAAGGCGAAGGTGGCGAGGTAGCGGGTGACGCCGAGGGCGAGGATGTTCAGGGCCACACCGGAGACGATGTGGTTGACGTTGAAGGTGACCGTCACGATCGCGTGCAGCAGACCGCCGAGCGCGCCGCCGAGGACGCCGAACAGGACACCGACCCACGGGCCCCACTGGAAGCCGGCCCAGGC
Source organism: Streptomyces sp. NPDC005863 (assembly GCF_042871345.1). Lineage (NCBI taxonomy): Bacteria > Bacillati > Actinomycetota > Actinomycetes > Kitasatosporales > Streptomycetaceae > Streptomyces > Streptomyces sp. NPDC005863. The sequence continues at coordinate 1,006,408 of NZ_JBIAII010000001.1, forward strand.
ACCGAACCAGGTGCCGAGGATCAGCATGCCCTCCAGACCGATGTTGACGACGCCCGCGCGCTCGGCCCACAGGCCGCCGAGTCCGGCGAGGCCGATCGGCACGGCGAGCTTGAGGGCCGTCGACATCTGCCCGGTGGACGTGATGCCGTCGGCGCCGGTGATGATGCGGACCACGGAGGTCAGCACCAGGACGCCGGCGATGATCAGCAGGAGGACGGGGAGCGAGATGCGGCTGCGGCCGGCCGGAGCGGGCTGCTTGGCCGGGGGCTTGGCCACGGATGCCGTACTCATCGGGCAGCCACCTCCTTCACGGAGTCGTTGTTGCCGTTCTTGCCGTTCGCGCGGGCGGCGGCGGCCAGTTCCTCACCGACGCGGCGCTGCTGGCGGCGCAGACCCCAGCGGCGTACGGACTCGGAGGAGACGACGACCGCGATCACGATGAGGCCCTGCATGATCACCGCGATCTCCTTGTCGTACGAGACCGGGGTCGCGTAGTCGAGGGCGGGCGAGGCCTTGTCCAGGAAGGCCCACAGCAGCGCGGCGAGCGCGATGCCCACCGGGTTGTTGCGGCCGAGCAGCGCGATGCCGATGGCGGTGAAGCCGAGCCCCGCCGGGAAGCTGAGGCTGTAGGTGTGGGTGTCGCCGAGCAGGATCGGCAGGCCGGAGAGCCCGGCGATGGCGCCGGAGAGCAGCATGGCGGTGAGCACCATCCGCTTGGCGTTCACGCCGGAGGCCGCGGCGGCCGACTGGGAGGCGCCGGTGGCGCGCAGGTCGAAGCCGAACCGGGTGCGGTTGAGGACCAGCCAGTACAGGACGCCCGCGAGGACGGCGACGAACACGAAGCCGTAGATCTCGCCGGACGCGCCCATGCCGATGCCGGGGAACCAGCCGGACTTCTCCATCACGCCGGTGGTCTGGTTGTTGCCGACCGGGACGCCGAAGTTGTCGGTGAGGGTGAGGTAGCCGATGACGCTCGTCGCGATGGAGTTGAGCATGATCGTGGCGACCACCTCGCTCACTCCGCGGGTGGTCTTCAGGATGCCCGCGATGCCGGCCCAGAAGGCGCCGGTGAGCATGGCGACGGCGATCAGCAGCGGGATCTGCAGCGGCGCGGGGAGCGCGACGTGCGTGCCGACGACCGCGGTGATCATCGCGGCGAGGCGGTACTGGCCGTCCACGCCGATGTTGAACAGGTTCATGCGGAAGCCGATGGCCACCGCGAGCGCCGCCAGGTAGTACATGCCGGCCTGGTTGATCGTCAGGACCTGCACGTCGGAGTAGGAGATCTGCTCCAGCATCAGGGTGTACGGCTCGATCGGGTTCTTGCCCGAGGCGAGCAGCACGACCGAGGTCAGCGCCACGGCCACGACGAGCGCGATGACCGGTCCGGCCACCGCGAGGAGCACCCGCTCCTTGTCGAACTTCTTCATCGGGTCTCGTCCTCCTCGGAGCCGTCACCGGACTCGGTGTGTTCCAGGTGTCCGGAGGCGGCACCCGTCATCGCCGACCCCAGCTCCTCCGGCGTGATGGTGGCCGGGTCGGCGTCGGCGACGAGCCGCCCGCGGTAGATCACCCGCAGGGTGTCGGAGAGGCCGATCAGCTCGTCCAGGTCGGCGGAGATCAGCAGGACGGCGAGGCCCTCGCGACGGGCCTCGCGGATCTGGTCCCAGATCTGCGCCTGCGCGCCGACGTCCACACCGCGGGTGGGGTGGGCGGCGATCAGGAACCGCGGCTTGTGGCTCATCTCGCGGCCGACGATCAGCTTCTGCTGGTTGCCGCCGGACAGCGAGGCGGCGGTCACGTCGATGCCGGGCGTACGGACGTCGTACTCCGCCACGATGCGGCGGGTGTCGGCCTGCGCGGCCTTCGGGTCCAGCCAGAAGCCGCGGGCGTTGGGCTTCTCGGTGACGTGGCCGAGGATGCGGTTCTCCCACAGCGGGGACTCCAGGAGGAGTCCGTGGCGGTGGCGGTCCTCGGGGATGTACCCGATGCCGTCCTCGCGGCGCTTGCGGGTGGGGACGGCGGTGATGTCGTCGCCCGCCATGCGGATCACGCCGGAGTCGGCGTGCTTGAGGCCGATGAGCGCGTCGATCAGTTCGGTCTGCCCGTTGCCCTCCACGCCCGCGATGCCGAGGACCTCCCCCTCGTGGATCGTGAAGGAGATGTCGTCGAGCAGCGCGCGGCCCGACTCACCGTCGGCGAGCAGCTTGAGGCTCTCCACCTGGACCATCGGCCGGTCGGTGACCGTCGACTCCGCCGTCTCGGGGGTGGGCAGTTCGCTGCCCACCATCAGCTCGGCGAGCTGGCGCGGCGTCGTCTCGGACGGGATCGCCGTGCCGACCGTCGTACCGCGCCGGATGACGGTGATGTCGTCGGCCACGGAGAGGACTTCGCCCAGCTTGTGGGAGATGAAGATGACCGCGAGGCCCTCGGACTTCAGCTCGCGCAGGTTGTCGAAGAGCGCGTCGACCTCCTGCGGCACGAGCACGGCCGTCGGCTCGTCGAGGATGAGCGTGGTGGCGCCGCGGTAGAGGACCTTGAGGATCTCCACGCGCTGCCGGTCGGCGACGCCGAGGTCCTCCACGTACGCGTCGGGGCGCACCCCGAGCCCGTACCGCTCGGATATCTCGGCGATCTTGCGGCGGGCCGCGCCGCCGATGCCGTGCAGCTTCTCGCTGCCGAGGACGATGTTCTCCAGGACGGTCAGCTGGTCGGCGAGCATGAAGTGCTGGTGCACCATGCCGATGCCGCGCGCGATCGCGTCGGCGGGGCTGGCGAAGGCGACCTGCTCGCCGTCGACGCCGATGGTGCCCTCGTCCGGCTTCTGCATGCCGTAGAGGATCTTCATCAGGGTCGACTTGCCCGCGCCGTTCTCGCCGACGAGGGCGTGCACGGTGCCTCTGCGGACGGTCAGGTGGATGTCGTGGTTGGCCACGACGCCCGGGAAGCGTTTGGTGATGCCGTTGAGCTCAACGGCGGTGCCATCGGGGGCGGTTGACGCCTTGGTGATGGGCGGAGGGTTGGTGGACGCGTCGATGGCGCACTCTCCTCGGGGGCCGGAAGGCCTGAAAAGGGCCGGAGGGAAAGGGGCCGCCTACGCGCGCAGTGCCCCTGCTCGTGGGGGTCCCCGGGTCGGGGCTCCCCGGTCTCGAACGACCCACGCCGGCGCGGGCGTTCGAGCTTGGGTCCGCTGTGGATGTGAGGTGGCTCCACTTCGGGTCCGCGCGAACGGGGCGCGGGTGAACCATCGTCCCCCACACCCCGTCGCACGAGAATCACGCTGCCGTCACGGCAGCGGGCAGGGCGGCCCGCACGGCCGCCGCGCCGTCACGGCGTGGTCTTGACCTTGATCTTGCCGCCCTTGATGCCCGCTTCGGCCTTCTTCAGCGCGGCCTGGACATCCTTCATGTTCTGGAACTCGGGGTTGGAGGCCGCGAGCGCGACACCGCCGGACTTGAGGTCGGCGCGGACGACGCCGCCCTTCGCCGAGCCGTCCTCGACGGCCTTCGCGAGGTTGTAGACCGAACCCGCGACGTCCTTGGTCGCCGAGGTCAGGATGTACTTCTTGTACTTCTTGAGGGCGTCCTGCTTGTACTGGTCGGAGTCGACGCCGATCGCCCAGACCTTCTTGGCGGCGGCGGCCTCGATGACGCCCTGACCGGAGAGGCCGGCGGCGTGGTAGACCACGTCGGCGCCCTTCTCGATCTGGCCCTGCGCGGCGGTCTTGCCCTTGTCGGGACTGGAGAACCCGCCGTCCTCGGCCTTCTCGGTCAGGTACTGCTTGACCAGCTTGACCTTGGGGTCGGTGTCCTTGATGCCCTGCGCGAAGCCCGCCTCGAACTTGTGGATCAGCGGGACGTCGACGCCGCCGACGAAGCCGACGGTCTTGGACTTGGTGGCCTTGGCGGCCGCGACGCCCGCGAGGTAGGACGCCTCCTGCTCGCTGAAGACCAGGTCGGAGACGTTGTCGGCCTTGACCGTCTCGTCGTCGACGATGCCGAAGGTGGTCTTCGGGTACTTCGCCGCGACCTCCTTGATGGCGGGCGCGTACGCGTAGCCGATACCGACGACCGGGTTGTAGCCCTGCTTCGCGAGCTGCGTCAGGCGCTGCGCCTTGTCGGCGTCCGACTCGCCGTCGACCGGCTCGACGGCCTTCTCGCCGGTCTTGAACTCCTTGGCGGCCTTCTTCATGCCGACGGTCGCGGCGTCGTTGAAGGACTGGTCGCCGGCGCCGCCGACGTCGTAGGCGATGGCGACGCCCTTGTTCTTGTCGTCCTTGCTCGCGGCGGCGTCGCTGGACGTGCCACCACAGGCGGAGACGGAAACGGCAAGAGCGGCGGTCGCGGCGCCCGCGACAGCTATTCGAGACACCCGGCGCATAGAGACGAACTCCTTGAGTCAAGCAAGCACAAGCACGTACAAGCACAGGCGTGGGATCGCGCCCGAAGCGTCAGCACCTCACCTGGCGCTGATTTCGCCGCAGCGTAACGCGCGTAGACCTGACATAAGAACCCTTCTGTCCGGTCCGTTATCGAGCTGTGGCCACGGGGTGTCGGGGACCCGAACGACGGGTGGGCGCCCCCCTCATGGGGGCGCCCAGTAGCCACACGCAGTACTACGTAAAACGTCCCGGACCGTGCGCTATGGAACGATCTTGACCTCGACCTTCCCGCTGACGATGTCCTTCCTGGCCTTCTCGACGGCGGCGACGACGTCCTTCATCGCCCGGTACTTCGGATTGGAGTCCGAGAAGCCGACGCGGCCGGATTTCAGGTCGTAGCGCTGCTCGCCCTTCATGGGCTTGCCCTGGACGACCGACTTGGTCAGGTCGTACACCGCGCCGCCGACGTCCTTGAAGGCGGAGCCGAGGATGTACTGCTTGTACTTGGCGAGGGCCTTTTGCCGGTACTGGTCGGAGTCGACGCCGATGGCCCACTTCTTCTGCGAGCCGACTTCCTGGATGACGCCCTGCCCCGAGAGCCCCGCCGCGTGGTAGATGACGTCGGCGCCGGCCTCGATCTGTCCGCTCGCGGCGTTCTGGCCGCGGTCCGGACTGGAGAATCCGCCCTCCTCGGGCTTTTCCGTCAAATACCGCTTCTCGATTTCGATCTTGGGGTCGACGGACTTCACGCCCTGCACGAATCCGGCCTCGAATTTGTGGATGAGCGGAATGTCCACTCCTCCGACGAATCCCACGTGTTTGGCCTTGCTCGTCTTCGCGGCGGCGACCCCCGCGAGATAGGAGCCCTGCTCCTCGTGGAAGACCAGGTCGACGACGTTGTCCGCCTTCACGGTGTTGTCGTCGATGATCCCGAAGGTGGTCTTCGGGAACTTCTTGGCGGCGGCCTCCACGGCGGGCGCGTAGACGAAGCCGACGCCGACGACCGGGTCGTAGCCCTGCTTGGCGAGCTGTTCGAGGCGCTGGATCTTGTCGGCGCTGGACTCGCCGTCACCGGGTTCCATGTCGACGCCGCCGACCTTGAACTCCTTGCGGGCCTTCGCGTACCCCGCGTAGGCGGCGTCGTTGAAGGACTGGTCGCCCTTGCCGCCGATGTCGTACGCGAGGCCGATGCCCTTGCCCTTGTACGAGGACGAGCCCGCGGAGCCCTTGTCCTTGCCGTCGTCCTGCGAGGCCTCGTCGCTGGTCTTGCCGCAGCCGGCCGCGGCGAGGGCGAGCACGGCGAGGGTGGCGGTGATGTGAGTGGCGCGAGATTTCCGTGAAGAGAGACGACGCACAGGAGCACCCCTTGATCGTCAACGCGCCGTGTACGGCGCTGATTTCGGCGCACATTAACGCGCGTAGAAAGGGAGGGGAACGGGTTTTCGCGGTGCTGTTACCTCTTCGTGCTGCTGTGTGCGGGGGTTCGTGCCGATGGGCGCGGAGGGCTTGGGAGGACCGTGGAGAACCTTGGAGGGCTTGGAGGGCCTTGGAGGGCCTGGAGGGTCGGGTGCGTCCGCGTGAACGGTCGTACGCACCCGGCCCTCCGGCACCTCGCTACGTCAGCGCCCCGCGTCCAACAGGGCCGCGGCGGTGAAGAGTTCGACGCCCGCGGTGATCGCCGACTCGTCCACGTCGAAGTCGCCCTGGTGGAGGTCGCGGACGGTGCGCTCCCCCGGCCTGCGCACGCCGAGCCGGGCCATGGCGCCGGGGACCCGCTCCAGATACCAGGAGAAGTCCTCGCCGCCCAGGCTCTGCTCGGTGTCCTCGACGGACTGCGGGCCGCGCCGCGCCGACATGGAGTCGCGCAGCAGCTCGGCGACCAGCGGGTCGTTGACGACCGGCGGCACCCCGCGGATGTAGTTGATCTCGCACTTGGCGCGGTAGAGGTCGGCGATCTCCTGGACGGCGCCGTGCACCAGGTCGGGCGCGTCCCGCCAGGCCCTGAGGTCCAGGCAGCGGACCGTCCCGGAGAGCTCGGCGCGCTGCGGGATCACGTTCGGCGCGTGGCCCGACTCGATGCGGCCCCAGGTCACCGAGAGCCCGGAGCGGGCGTCGGCGCGGCGGCCGACCAGGGCGGGGACCTCGGTGGCGACCTTGGCGGCGGCGGTGACGAGGTCGGTGGTGAGGTGCGGCCGGGCGGTGTGGCCGCCGGGCCCGCCGAGGGTGACCTCCAGGCGGTCGCAGGCGGAGGTGATGGCGCCGTGCCGGACGCCGATGCGGCCCGCGTCGACGCGCGGGTCGCAGTGCACGGCGAGGATCTTGCCGACGCCGTCGAGGGCGCCGGACGCGATGGCGTCGGTGGCGCCGCCCGGCAGCACCTCCTCGGCGGGCTGGAACACCAGCCGCACGGGGTGGGGCAGCTCCCCGCGCTCGGCCAGCTCCGCGAGGACGAGGCCGGCGCCCAGGACGACGGTGGTGTGCACGTCGTGCCCGCAGGCGTGGGCGCGGTCGGGCACGGTGGAGCGGTAGGGCACGCCGAGCTTGGTGTCCGGGATGGGCAGCGCGTCGATGTCGGCGCGCAGGGCGAGCATGGGGCGCACGCCGTCCCAAGTGGGGGTGCGGGTGCCGGTGGCGGCGCCGGTACCGCTGCGGGTGCCGGTTCCGGTGGCGGCGCCGGTGCCGGTGCCGGTGCCGATGTCGCAGATGAGCCCGGTGCCCCCGGCGAGCACATGGGGCGCGAGGCCCGCCTCCTCCAGCCGGGCCTTGATGGCCGCGGTGGTACGGAACTCCTGGTTTCCGAGCTCGGGGTGCATGTGCAAGTCGCGGCGGAAGGCGACCAGTTCGGCGCGGAGCGCTTCGGGCAGCGCGCCGGGGAGCGTGTCCGCCGGTGCGGACTCCGATTCGGACACGTCGTCGGACACCTCTTCGGACGCACGGGACATCAGTTGGTTCACCCTTTGAAGGGTAAGGCGACGAACCGGCCAACTGACCCACGATCAACAAAAGTTCAGCCCGTTAGGGGAAGATTTTCTGGCGACATGGCGCATGACGGCTGGTCGCGGTGGGTAAGCTCTTTCGCCCTTACGGGGGATGGGGGTCGCGCAGCAGTTCCCTGGACCGTGACGGTCCACGGCTCGGCCTGCGACTCGATCTGCCCGAGTACCCAGCGGTCGCGCCGAAGAAGTGGCAAGTTCACGGCTACGACACCGTCCAGGTCGAGCTCGTCTTCAGTGGGCTGCGGGACGTCCGCGTACATCGCGAAGATGTCCGCGTACCTGAACGGTACGGCGCGTACGGCCTCGGGCGGCTCGGAGGGTTAACCCCACTTCGACCCACCGGGTAGCGGGATCGATCACCCGAGGCGGCGCGGGACACGCTGGGACCGGCAGAACGTCATCGGCACGTTTCCGATGGCGGTCCATGGTTTTTCAGGAGTTGACCCGTGCGTGATCATGCATCTCAGAAGATCGGTTCTCCTCAGCGGCGACGCGGTGGTCGGCGTCGAACCGGGCAGGCTGCGGTCGCCCTGCTCGTCGGCGCCATGACGCTGGGGGCGTTCGCACCCCCCGCAGCGGCGGGCGGTGGGCGGGCCGACCCGGTGCAGCGGGGGCTGAGCGCGCTGGTGGGGCCGGGCGGGTCGCCCGGGGCGCTCGCCGCCGTCGTGGGCCGGGACGGGCGTACCCGTGATTACACGGCGGGGGTCGGTGACGCGGTGAGTGGGGCGGGGGTACCGCGGGACGGGCGGGTGCGGGTCGGCAGCAACACCAAGGCGTTCACCGCGGTGGTCGTGTTGCAACTGGTCGCCGAGGGGCGGGTCCGCCTCGACGCCCCGGTGGACACGTATCTGCCGGGCCTGGTCCGCGGCCACGGCAACGACGGGCGCGCCATCACCGTCCGCCATCTCCTCCAGCAGACCAGCGGGCTCCCCAACTACAGCGCGTACCTGGGCGAGGAGGTCCGGTACTTCACGCCGCGCGAACTCGTCGACATCGCGCTGCGGCACGAGTCCGAGTCCGAGCCCGGCAAGACGTGGAAGTACAGCAACACGAATTACGTGCTGGCCGGCCTGATCGTCGAGAAGGTCACGCGGCACTCGCTCGCCGAGGAGATGGAGCGGCGCGTCATCGGGCCGGCCGGCCTGCGCCACACGTACTTCCCCGCTCCCCGTGACGCGACGATCCGGGGCCCCCACCCGAAGGGTTACTACCGGGCGTCGGCGGACGCGCCGCTGCTGGACGTCACGGAGACGGATCCCTCGTGGGGGTGGGCGGCGGGTCAGCTCATCTCCACCGACTCGGACCTGAACCGCTTCTTCACCGCGCTCCTGGACGGGGACCTCCTGCCGCGGGCGCAACTCGCCCAGATGCGGAGGACGGTCCCCGCGGAGGAGACCTTCGGCCCCGGCGCGCGTTACGGCCTGGGGCTCGTGAGCAAGCCGTTGCCGTGCGGGGGCCTGTACTGGGGTCATGGGGGGAGCTTTCCGGGTTACGAGACGCGGGGCGGGGCCACGGAGGATGGGCGGGCGGCGAATGTGGCGGTGACGAGGCAGTTGGACGAGGAGGCGGACAGGGCCCGCGTGGACCGGGTCGTCGAGTCGGCGCTGTGTGGGGTGGGGTGGGGAAGGGGGACGTTGGTGGGGCGGTGACGTTGGGGGTGGGCGGGGCCGCCCGGGGTTTTGCGGAGTGTGGCGGTTCCGGGCCGGCGGGTGCCTCTGCCCGGGTCATCACGTTTCGCGGCCGGGTGCGGGCCGGGCCATCGTGGGCGCGGGTCACGGTGGGGGCGCGGTCTGGAGGTCACCCTTCGCTGGCCCGGTGCCTTTGCTGGTGGCCGGGGCCGCCCGGGGTTTTGCGGAGTGTGGCGCTTCCGGGCCGCGAGTAAAGGGCGCTCCGCTGCGCTACGCGTCGGCTGCGCCGATTCCGCTCCGCTCCACCCTTGACTCCCGTCCCTACACCGCGACTTGACCTTCGACCCGGACGGCCAGGGGTGAGGCGGCGGGCTCTGCTGGGATGGGTCATCACGTCTCGCTGCCGGGTGCGGCCCGGCCCAACGTGGGCGGGCGCCACGGTGCGAGCTCGGCCCACGGCCGGTGTGGGCGGGTCATCGGCTTTCGCGGCCGGGTGCGGACCGGTCCATCGTGGGCGGAGGCCACCCCGGCGGCATCCCCACTCGGGTCATCACCTTTCATCGCCGGGTGCGGACCGGTCCATCGTGTGCCGACGCCACGGTGCGAGCTCGGCCCACGGCCGGTGTGGGCGGGTCATCGACTTTCGCCGCCGGGTGCGGACCAATCCATCGTAGGCGGAGGCCCCGGTGCGAGCTCGGCCAGCCGCGCGGCCTCCCCGCTCGGGTCATCGGCTCACGCTGCCGGGCGCGGTCCGGTCCATCGTGAGTGGGGGCCCACTATGCGGGTGCGGCCAGCCTGGCGGCCTCGCCGCTCGGGTCATCACGTGTCGTCCCCGGCGCGGGCTCGGCTCACCGCACGGCGTCCCCGCTCGGGTCATCCGCTCGCGCTGCCGGGTGCGGTCCGGTCCATCGTGGGGCGCGGACCATTGGTCGGCGCCGTCCGGCATCCCCGCTCGGGTCATCGGCTCGCACTGCCGGGTGCGGGCCGGCCCATCGTCGGCAGGTGTCACCGTCAATGCGCTGCCCGGGGCAGGGGACTGCCGTCCCGGCGCCTGCACCTACTTTGCGAAAGTTGCGAATGAATATGCCGCACGCCCCCCTGTCACCACCCGAGCGCCCTTGGGATCGTTCCATCCGCCGAAGGGAATGGGGTGGGTGGGTCCTCTGCGGGCCGTGGGGATCGTGGGACTGGTGGGTTCTCGTGGCACATGAGGTGTGTGGGGCGGATGGGGTCGGTGGGGCCACCGGGCTGGGCGGAGGGGGCCGGACCCTGTGATCGACCACCCGCTGGACGGCGCGCGGGGAGTGGCAAGGGGGCGCGCGAGGAACCGCTTCGCAACTTTCCCAAAGTAGGTAACCGAGGGGAAGGGGTGGGACGCCGACGGGCCTGACGTCAGAAGGCGGGCTTACGTCCCCGGGGGCGCATTCGCCCTGGCGAGGGGGCGCGCGGCATCTCGATTCGCAACTTCGCCGAAGGAGGTGCCCGACCACGACAACCCGCCCCGCGCACCCGGCTGCGAGAGCCGATGACCCGAGCGGCGACCTGCGTGGACAGCCGGAGCCACAGCCCTAGCCCGCGCCCACGAGGGGGTCGGGTCGCACCCGGCAGCGCAAAGCCGATGACCCGAGCAGCGTGGCCGCGTGGGTGGCCGAGCTCGGATCCTGACGTCCGCCCACGACGGGATGGTCGGCACTCGACCGGGAGAGCCGATGTCCCGGGCGGCGTGGCCGCATGGCGGACCGAGCCGCGATCCTGATGCCCGCCCACGACGAGCCGGTCCGCGCCCAGCGGCGAGAGCTAGTGACCGGGGCAGCGACGCCGCGTGGCCGGCCGAGCCGCAGCTCTAGTCCGCACCCAAAATGGGCCGGGTCACCCTCGGCATCGAGAGCCGATGGCCCGAGCGGCGCGACCGAGCGACGGGCCGAGCCCGCACCGTGGGACTCGCTCACGCTGAACCGGGCCGCACCCGGCGGTGAAAGGTGATGACCCGAGCGGCGATGCCACGCGGCTGGCAGAGCACGCACCGTGGCCTCCGCCCACGATGGACCGGTCCGCACCCGGCAGCGAAAGCCGATGACCCGACCACACCGGCCGTGGGCCGAGCTCGCACCGTGGCGCCCGCCCACGTTGGGCCGGGCCGCACCCGGCAGCGAAACGTGATGACCCGAGCAGAGAGGTCCGCCGCCTCACCCCTGGCCGTCCGGGTCGAAGGTCAAGTCGCGGTGAAGGGACGGGAGTCAAGGGTGGAGCGCAGCGGAATCGGCGAAGCCGACGCGTAGCGCAGCGGAGCGCCCTTTACTGCCGGCCCGGAGGCGCCACACTCCGCAAAACCCCGGGCGGCCCCAGTAAGAATCGAAGACACCGGGCCAGCGAAGGGTGACATCCGGGCCGAGCCCCGACCGTGGCCCCCGCCCACGATGAGCCGGACCGCACCCGGCAGCGAAAGCCGATGACCCGACCACACCGGCCGTGGGCCGAGCTCACACCGTGGCACCCGCCCACGATGGACCGGGCCGCACCCGGCAGCGAAACGTGATGACCCATCCCAGCAGAGCCCGCCGCCTCACCCCTGGCCGTCCGGGTCGAAGTTCAAGTCGCGGTGTAGGGACGGGAGTCAAGGGTGGAGCGCAGCGGAATCGGCGCAGCCGACGCGTAGCGCAGCGGAGCGCCCTTTACTCCCGGCCCGGAGGCGCCACACTCCGCAAAACCCCGGGCGGCCCCGGTAAGAATCGAAGGCACCGGGCCACCGAAGGGTGACCTCCAGGCCCCACCCCTACCGTGGCCCCCGCCCACGATGAGATGGGCCGTACCCGGCAGCGAAACGTGATGGCCCATCCCAGCAGTGTCCGTCGGCCTGCGGTGGAGGGGTGGGAGTCAAGGGTGGAGCGCAGCGGAATCGGCGAAGCCGACGCGACCGCAGGGAGCGCCCTTCGCTGCCGGCCCGGAGACGCCACACTCCGCTCACACCCCGGCGGCCCCGGTCGGAATCGAAGGGGCCGGGCCAGCGAAGGGTCGAGCCCGGCTCGCTATCCTCCCCCGCATGGACGTCCCCGTACGCAACAAGCCCCCTCGCCCATGAGCACCTGGCAACCCGACGCACCCGGCATCCTCCCCCTGCCCTCCGGGCGACTCCTGCGCGGGCGCGGGCTTCGGCGGGGGGTGCCTGAGGGGGAGTCGCCGCAGCTTGGGGTTTATCTGTTGGGGAAGCCGCCTCCCCACGTCCCGTGGGAGTCCCACTGGCTGCGCTGGCCCGACTTCCGGCTGCCCAGCGACCGCGAGCAGGCGCGCACCATGCTGCGCGAGGTGTGGACGCGCGCCGCCGGCGAGCGCGTCGAAGTCGCCTGTGGCGGGGGGCGCGGGCGGACCGGGACCGCGCTCGCCTGTGTCGCCGTCCTCGACGGGGTGCCTGCCGACGAGGCGGTCGAGTACGTACGTGCCCACTATGACCGGCACGCCGTGGAGACCCCGTGGCAGCGGCGGTACGTGGCACGGTTCACCGCATAGGACCCCGTAGGGCCCCGCGGTCACGCCGGCGCCACGTGCCGTACCGACGTCAGACGGTGCACATCCCGCGCCGTCCCCGTGACACCGGACAAGAACCCCTGCGCGCGCGGCGACGCCGTCTCCGTCAGCCACGCCGGGTCGATGTCGCAGACCGCCACCTTCACCTCCGTACCCGCCAGCGCGAGCGGCAGCGTGTGGACGACGGTCGAGGGGAAGCTGAGGATCGTACGGCCGATGGGGCCGCGGCGGGCAATGAGTTCGAGGGGGAGGTCCGGGCGGACCACCTGGAGGCCGGTCTCGACCGCGAGCCGGTGGAGTTTCTCGGAGCTCTCGCGGCGGTGGGCGAAGTAGCGGGTGGCGCCGTGGGTGCGGGACAGCGCCCGGACCGCCTCCACGTACCGGTCGAGGTCGACCACGCCGGTCTCGACGAGGGACGTGCCGACCAGGTCGGCGCCCTTGCTGACGCGCGGCGGACCGAAGCGTTCCCTGGTCCAGGCGAAGGCGTTGACCGTGACCTCTACGCCGTCCGGCGCACTGTCGATCGGCATGGAGGAGAAGACCTCCACCCTGCGGGCCCCGCCGGGCGTGAGGCGGCGCCGCGCCGAGGCGGAGACCGGCGCGAAGACCAGGTCCCGGGGGCCGGGGCGGCCGCCCTTGCGGTGCCAGCGCTGCAGCCGCTCACCGCGGGCCAGCTGGGAGATGAACTCCATGGTGGCCGTGCCGTCGTCGACGACGACCAGGGAGCGGGCCCGGGTGATGGTGAGCAGGAGCTGTACGTAGCGGGAGAACGGGTCACCTATGACGATCCGGTCGGCCCTGCGCAGCGGGCCCGTGAGCCCGCCGATGGTGTGGAAGGGCGCGGTGGCACCGCCGCGCGCCTCCTCCCAGCGGACCGCGACGCCCTCGTCGCGGGCGAGCTGCGCCATCCGGCGCAACTGGCCTCGCGTCATCGGGTCGTTCGGGGAGAGGACGACGACGGTGAGGCCCCCGGCCGGGCCGGTGGCGCCCGCCCCGTGCGCCCATTCCAGGACGTTCAGGAGCTGGACCGGGCTCTCCACGAAGGCGAGCGTGGAGTCCGCACCGGCCGGCGCGGCTGTGGTGTCGGCGCCACGGCCGACTCGGGGGCTCATCGTTGGGTGTCCGTCTCCCGTCAGCGCGGTCCGCGCGGTCAGACCGCGACCGGCTCGGCCTCGGCGGACTCCGCCTCGGCGACGACACCGGCCACGCGGCGCAGCTTCTTCATCGGGCCGAGCTCCGACGCGTAGACCTTCTTGACGCCGTCACCGAGGGACGCCTCGATGGTGCGGATGTCCCGCACCAGCCTCGTCAGGCCCTGCGGCTCCACCGACGCGGCCTGGTCGGAGCCCCACATGGCGCGGTCGAGGGTGATGTGGCGCTCGACGAAGGTGGCGCCGAGGGCGACCGCGGCGAGGGTGGTCTGGAGGCCGGTCTCGTGGCCGGAGTAGCCGATTGGGACGTTCGGGTACTCGGCCTGCAGGGTGTTGATGACGCGGAGGTTGAGCTCCTCCGCCTGCGCCGGGTACGTCGACGTGGCGTGGCACATCAGGATGTTGTCCGAGCCGAGCACCTCGACCGCGTGGCGGATCTGCTTCGGCGTCGACATGCCGGTGGAGAGGATGATCGTGCGGCCCGTGGCGCGCAGGGCGCGGAGCAGCTCGTCGTCGGTGAGGGACGCGGAGGCGACCTTGTGGGCGGGCAGGTCGAACTTCTCCAGGAAGGCGACGGCCTCGGTGTCCCACGGGGACGCGAACCAGTCGATGCCGCGCTTGGCGCAGTGCTCGCTGATGGCCTGGTACTCGGACTCGCCGAACTCGACGCGGTGGCGGTAGTCGATGTACGTCATGCGGCCCCAGGGGGTGTCCCGCTCGATGTCCCACTGGTCGCGCGGGGTGCAGATCTCCGGGGTGCGCTTCTGGAACTTCACCGCGTCGCAGCCGGCGTCGGCGGCCACGTCGATGAGCGCGAACGCGTTCTCCAGGTCGCCGTTGTGGTTGATGCCGATCTCGCCGGTGATGTACACGGGCTGACCGGGACCGGCCGTCTTCGAACCGAAGCGGCGCAGGCGGGAGTCGGCGCCGATGGAGGTGACGGTGCTGTTGGAGCTCATGGCAGGAACAGTCCTTAACTGTGGAGGGAGTCGAGAGAGGGGCCGAGGATCCAGGTGGCGATCTCTCGGATCGCGCCCTCACCACCGGGGGAGGTGGTGACCGCGCGTGCGGCGCCGCGTACGACGTCGTGGGCGCTCGCGACCGCCACGGGCCAGCCCACGAGGGCGAAGCACGGGAGGTCGTTGACGTCGTTGCCGACGTAGAGCACGCGCTCGGGCGCGATGCCCTGTTCCTCGCACCACTGCTTCAGTGCGAGGTCTTTCCGGTCGATGCCGTGCAGGACCGGGAGCTTGAGCTTCCTGGCGCGCGCGGCGACGACCGGGTTCTGTTCCGTGGACAGGATCAGCATGTCCAGGCCGCTCCTGCGGAGGGCCGCGATGCCGAGTCCGTCGCCGCGGTGCACGGAGACGAACTCCCGTCCCTCGGAGTCGATCAGCACCCTGTCGTCGGTCTGGGTGCCGTCGAAGTCGAGGACGACCGCGTCGATGTCGGCGGCGGTCGGGAGGGCGGCCTCGTCCCCGGGACGGGCCGCGTCGAAGAGGGGGGCGAGCGCGCGGGCGCGGGCCAGGTCGTGCGGGTCGTCGACCTCGAGGACCCGCGCCGGGTCGGTGCGGACGGGCTCGGTGCGGCCGAAGAAGCGGTGCTTCTGGGTGCGGAAGCCGGCCGCGTCCATGGCGTAGGCGGCGCCGGTCTCCAGGAGGTCCTGGGGGCGGTCCTGGCGGCGCGGGCGGAACGACTTGTCGTGGTTGACGCCGTAACCGCCGCGCGTGCGGGCCGAGTTGGCGAGGGTCGCGGTGCCGCCGCGGGCGTCCGTGCGCTGGGCGGGGAGCCCGGTGGCGGCGTCGGTGGCGTCGTCGGCCGCGTCGCGCCAGATGAAGCCGTGGAAGGGCGCCACCGTGACGGCCGTGTCCGCGCCGTGCTCGGTGACGGCGGCGGCCACCCCGTCGACGTCCTCGGGGGTGAGGAAGGGGCTGGTGCACTGGACGAGCAGGACGACGTCCACGCGGGCGCCGTGCAGCGCCTCGTGGGCGTCCATGGCGTGCAGGACGGCGGCCTCGCTGGTCGCGGTGTCGCCGGCGATGGCGGCGGGGCGCAGGACCACTTCGGCGCCCGCGGCGCGGGCCGTCTCGGCGATCACGTGGTCGTCGGTGGAGACGACGACGTCGGTGACGTGCCGGGCGGCGGTGCAGGCGCGGATGGCGCGGGCCACCATCGGTACGCCGCCGACCGGGGCGAGGTTCTTGGCGGGCACACCCTTGGAGCCGCCGCGGGCGGGGATGACGGCGAGCACGCGGCGGGGCGCAGCGGGCGTACCGGTCGTGCCGGGTGTACCGGTCGTGCCGGGCGTACCGGCCGGGCCGGGGTGGGACATGGGGGCTCCTTGGAGGGGGTGGGTGCTCACAGCTCGCCCATCCGCCGGATGACGGGGGCCACGCGCTGCACTCCGTGGCGGTAGGCCCCGCGGGCCGCGCGGCGCACGATCTGCCGTACGGGGCCGGGGTCCCGGTCGGCCGCGGGGGCGCCCGGCAGCGGTTCGCCGTCCGGGCCGAGGTGGTGGCGGGCGAGGATGCCGGGCAGATAGCCGCGGGCCGTGGTGAGGCCGTAGTAGGGGGCGAGGGGCGCCAGACCGCCGGCGGCCGCCCCGGTGAGCAGCTCGGCGACGCGCTCGCGGGCCGCGTCGAAGGCGCTCTCGTACGCCCCGTCGGCGGCGACGCCCTGCCGGGCCAGCCAGCGCTCGTCGGGCACGGGCAGATGGCCCGCGTCCAGCTGGTCCCAGGAGGCGAGGCACCCGGAGCCGGTGAAGTGGTGGTTGCCGAGCGCCTCGCGCACCCCGAGGTCGGTGAGGACGGCGGTGGGGATGCGGCGGTGCAGGGACTCCAGGGCGGCCGTGGAGGAGACGGTGACCAGCAGGTCGGTGCGGTCCAGGACCTCGCCCATGTGCCCGTAGACGAGGCGGCAGTTGGCGGGAAGGCCGCCGTCGAGGCGCTGCGCCAGCTTCTGGTAGGGCAGTTCCTCGATGTGGGTGGTGTGTTCGCCGGGCCTGCTGCGCAGTTTGAGCAGGACCTCGCGGTCGGGGTGGCGGCGGGCGTGCTCGGCGAGCCTGCGCAGCAGGTAGCCGCGGTGCGCCGCGGTCTCGGGCACGGAGGGCTGGGCGGCGAAGACGACGGTGTACGGGTCGTTCTTCTTCTCGTACGGGGCGCCGCCGAGGAACGGCAGCGCGGCCTCCGTGACCGCGGAGGCGTCGGCGCCCACCCCCTCGTACACCGCGCGGAAGCGTTCGGCGTCCTGGCGGGAGTTGGCGAGGACGACGTCCGCGCCGTGCCGCAGGAGGAGGCCGTCGGCGAGCTTCTCGTAGACGACGCCGACGTAGCCGGTGACGACCACGGGGCGGCGCGCCGGGCCGCCGCTGAGGCGGGCGTCGCGGGTGACACGGGCGAGTCCGTGCAGCACCGCCTGGACCGCGCCGCCCACCAGGGCGAGCACGATCACGTCGGGCGCGTCCCGCTCCGTCTCGCGCAGGAACTCCACGGCGGTGACCTCGCGCAGGGAGTCCGCGCGCACGCCCACCTCGTCGAGCTGCCGGGGGGTGGGAGTGGCCCGGCCGCGGAGCAGGTACCCGTCGAGCCGGAGGCCCTCGGCCCTGGCTCCCGATACGATGCGGTCCGCCGTGAGGGCGCCCCATTTCCATCGCGTATCGGAGTCGGCGAGGACGGCGACCCGCAGCGGGTTCTGGTTGCTTGCTGGCACGTCCCAGACGCTAGGAAGGCAATTCGATTCGCGGCCCAACTCAGGTGCAACAAACGGTTAACAGCACGCCGACGAATGGCGAATCGGCCCAGGGACGGCCTTTCCGGCGTCCTGGTTAACCATTCCGCCATACGTCGTTCACCTGTCATCCCACCGCGGGTCGACCCGAATGACGTGCCGACACTTAACGTCACCCACGTGGTTAAGCTCTCCGTCATCGTGCCGTTCTACAACGTGCAGCAATACGCCCCCGACACCTTGCGGAGTCTGCGTGCGAACGCACGTGACGACTTCGAATTCATCTTCGTCGACGACTGCTCGCGCGACGAGACCCCGGACATCCTGGAGCGTGCGGCGCGCGAGCTTCCCGGCGCCGTCCACCTCAGACATGAGACGAACGGCGGCCTCGCGACCGCCCGCAACACGGGCCTCGACGCGGCGCGCGGCGAGTACCTCACCTTCCTGGACGGCGACGACTGGCTCGCCCCCGGTTACTACGGTCAACTCGTCGACGCCATCGAGGAGTTGGGTTGCGACTTCGTGCGCACCGACCATGTGCAGTGCACGGCGCGGGCCCGCACCGTGCACCGTGTGCCGCACGGCAGGCGCGACGTCGTGATGGACCCGCGCGAGGTGATCCTGCCCGCCGACCGCTCGACGTCCGTCGACTACGCGTACGCCTGGGCGGGCATCTACCACCGCCGGCTCGCCGACCGGGGACTGCTGCACTTCACCGACGGGCTGCGCACCGCGGAGGACCGGCCGTGGATCTGGCGGCTGCACCGCGAGGCGGAGTCCTTCGCGGCGGTGAGCCTGCTCGGGGTGTTCTACCGGCGCGGGGTCGCCTCGTCGCTGACGCAGATCGGCGATGTCCGCCAGCTCGATTTCATCAAGGCATTCGACCAGGTGGTGCGGGAGACCGCGGCGGACCGGGACGCGGACGAACTCCTGCCGAAGGCCGTCCGTACGTATTGTGCGATCATCTCCCACCATTTGGGATCCATCGAAAGGTTCGAGCCATCCGTGGCGCGGAAATTGAAGTCAATGAGTGCGGCCGCGCTGAAGCGGATGCCGCAGGGCGTGCTGGACGACGCGCTCGACTCCATGGACGTCCCGCGGGCGACCCGGCTGCGCAGGCTGCGGCGGCGCCCGGTGACGGCGGAGGTGGCCGCGTGAGCGCGCGCCGCACGACGCAGATCTTCTTCGCGTCCACGCTGTACGGTGCCGCGACCCTCGCCGCCGCCCTGGACGCCGGCCGCTTCGGCGCCGCCGACCGGCGCATCCTGCTGGTCAGCAACAACGCGGCGACGCCCGAGACGACGCCGCCGCTGGACGAGATGCCGGGGTTCGCGCGGCTGCGCGGCCGGTTCGACGACGTGCGGTCCTGGAACGAGACCATCTCCCCCTTCCATCCCGGTGGTTGGGCGCCGCGCGGCGACGACGTCGTGCTGTGGGAGCGGTACATCCGGCTGCTCTGGGACCTCGGTGACGACGACGTCGAACTGGCCGTCGAGTCCATCCAGGTCAATCCCGCGCTCGCGCTCGCGCAGATCTTCACCGGCGTCCCGGTGGACGTCTACGCCGACGGCCTGATGAGCTACGGCCCCACCCGCAACAAGATCGACCCGCTGGTCGGCACCCGGGTGCGCCGCCTGCTCCACCTGGACCTGGTGCCGGGGCTCACGCCGCTGCTCCTCACCGAGTTCGGGGTGCGGCCGGAGGTCGTGCCGACCGACGCGTTCGTACGGGTCCTGGCCGAACTCGCGGACGACGAGGCCGGGTCGGCGGGCCTGCTCCCCGACCTCGAAGGCCCCGCCCTCGCAAGCCCCGGCCTCGAAGGCCCCGCCCTCGCAAGCCCCGGCCTCGAAGGCCCCGCCCTCGTCCTCGGCCAGTACCTCTCCGCGCTCTCCATCCTCACCCCCGAGGAAGAGGAGGAGCTGCACATCCGCATGGTGCGCGGCGCGGCCGAACTGGGCCACAAGCAGGTGGTGTTCAAGCCCCACCCCACGGCGCCGGCCCGCTGGTCGCGCGCCCTGGAGAAGGAGGCCCACAAGATCGGCGTCGAGCTCACGGTGCTCGACTCCCCCGTACTCGCCGAGGTCCTCTACCAGCGGATGCGGCCCGCGCTCGTCATCGGCTGCTTCTCCACGGCGCTGCTCACGGCCTCCGCGCTCTACGGCCTGCCCGCCGCCCGCACCGGCACGGACCTGCTCCTGGAGCGCCTCGCGCCGTACCAGAACAGCAACCGCGTCCCGGTCACCATCGTGGACGCGCTGCTGCCCGAGCTCACCGACCGGGCGGCCGTCGCGTCGCAGGAAAGCGCCCTGGGCACCGGCGAGTTGACCCACCTCCTCAAGGCCGTCGGCTTCGCTATGCAGCCGCAGATCTACCCGGGCCTGCGCCCCGACGCCGAGCGCTACCTCGCGCGGAACCTCACCCCCGCCACCTGGCGCTACTTCAAGCGGCGCCGCCTCACCGCGCTCGCGCTGCCCGGCGGCGTCCCCGCGCAGCTCGCGTTCATCCCGCGCAACGCGGCCGTCCGCCGCGTGGCCCGCCGTGCGCGTTCGGTGCAGCGCTCCCTCAAGCGGACCGCGCTCGGATGACGCCGCCCGCCACCACGGACACCGCAGGGCCCGCCGCGATACCCGCCGCGGTGTCCGCTCCCGCCGCCGGCCACACCGCCCGGCCCACCCGCGGGAAGCCCCGGCTGCGCGCCCTGGACGGCCTGCGCCTGGTCGCCGCCCTGATGGTCGCCGCCTACCACTACGGCGGCCGCGACGGCGAGATAGCGCGGGCCTGGGGCAGCTCGCCCAGGGAGCAGTTCCCGACGGCCAGCGAATGGTTCGCGTACGGCTGCCTGGGCGTGCAGATCTTCTTCGTGATCAGCGGCTTCGTCATCTGCATGAGCGGGTGGGGCAGGCCGCTGCGCTCGTTCTTCGCCTCCCGCGCATCCCGGCTGCTGCCCGCCTATTGGGCGGCGATCCTGCTGGTGACGGCGGTCTTCGCGCTGCCCGTCGTGGCGTACGAGACGGTCGCGCCGAGCGACGCGCTGGTGAACCTCACCATGCTGCAGCAACCGCTCGGCGCGGACCGGGTGCTTGGCGTGTGCTGGACGCTCTGGGCCGAGCTGCGCTTCTACGCGCTGTTCGCGCTGTGCGTGGTGCTGCCGGGCGCGACCCGCGCGCGCGTCATGCTGTTCTGCGCCGTGTGGACGCTCGCGGCGGCCGTCGCGGAGGGCGCCGGCCAGCCGCTGCTCGACCTGGTCCTGATGCCGGAGTACGCGCCCTTCTTCGTCGGCGGCATCGGCATTTACCTCATCCACCGGGACCGCCGCGACCTCACGGCGTGGGGCATCACCGGGGTGAGCTGGCTGATCGGCCAGCACTACGCGGTCGATCGGCTGTGGCACGCGCCGAACCCGGACCTCTTCTCCTACCGGTCCGCCTACGTGATCATCGCCGTGGTGACGGCCGGCTTCGCCGCGGTGCTCGTCATCGCCCTCGGTCATGTGCACTGGGCGAACTGGCGCTGGCTGACCGTGGCGGGCGCGCTGACGTACCCGTTCTACCTGGTGCACGAGCACCTGGGCTGGGTGACGGTCGAGGCGCTGCACCGGCGCCTCGGCCTGCCGTCGTACGCCACGTTCGGGCTGACGTTCGCCGCGATGCTGGCCCTGGCGTGGTTCCTGCACCGCTGCGTGGAGGAACGCCTGACTCCGCTGATCCGCAGGGGACTCGCCCGCTGACCGGCGCGCGCGGGCCTCACCCTGCGACCGACGCACGCGGGCCTCACCCTGCGCCCGACGCGCGCCGCCCTCACCCCTCGAACAGCGTCGCCCCGATCCCCGCCACGACCGCGGCGAGACCCGTCTCGAAGCCGCGGTCGTGGGCGCGGAACATCTCGTCGCCCGCCGCCGCGATCAGCGGATACGCGGCCAGCCGCGCGGCGCGCGCCGCCAGTTCGCCGTCCTCCTCGCCGCGCGCCGGGTCGGGCAGCGTGGACTGCTCCTCGATGGCGTACCCGATGGTGTAGCTGTACGCGGTGAACCAGGCCCGCGCGGCCGCCTCCGGGGCGAACCCCGCCTCGTTCAGCACGCGCAGCATCGCCTCCATGGGGGCCGCGTACGACAGGTCCGTGTAGCGCGTGCCGCTGAAGACCTTGGCGCCGTCGCGGTAGCGCAGCAGATGGCCGCGCAGGCCGCACATCGCGGTGGTGACGGCCGTGCGCCAGTCCGGGTCCGGCGTGCTCAGGAACTCGTCGGCCATCCGCCGCATCATCTCGGTGGCCATCTCGTCGAGCAGCGCCTGCTTGTCCTTGAAGTGCCAGTACAGCGCGGGCGCCTTGACGTCCAGGCGCCGGGCGATCGCGCGCAGGGTGAGCCCTTCGAGCCCGGTCTCGTTCAGCAGGTCGAGCGCGGTGCGCGCCACCCGGGTGCGGTCCAGCTTCGTCGTAGCCACCTTGACAACTTAACACCGTTAAGCGCATCCTCCTGACCATGGAACTTAACGACGTTAAGGAAACCGGCGTACTCATCGTGGGCGCGGGCCCCACCGGGCTCGCCCTCGCCTGCGATCTGGCGCGCCGCGGTGTGCGGCCGCTCGTCGTCGAGCGGGCCCCGGCCCTCTTCCCCGGCTCGCGCGGCAAGGGGCTCCAGCCCCGGACCATGGAGGTCTTCGACGACCTCGGCGTGATCGGCGCGGTCCTCGCCTCGGGCGGTCCGATGCCGGTCGGGATGGTGTGGCGGGACGGCGAACGGCAGGGCGAGCACCGGATGTTCGATCCGCCGGAGCCGACCCCGACCGCCCCGTACACCGCGGCCTGGCTGCTCCCCCAGTGGCGCACCCAGGAGATCCTCCTCGCGCGGCTGCGGGAGCTGGGCGGCGACGTGGTCTTCGGCGCGGCGGTGACGGAGCTGACGCAGGACGCGGCGGAGGTCACCGCGCGGCTCTCGACGGGCGGGACGGTACGCGCGGCGTACGCGGTCGCGGCGGACGGCGGCCGGTCCACCCTGCGCCGCGCCCTCGGCATCGCCATGGCGGGCGAGGCCGTCGACCCGAACCCGATCCTGGTGGCGGACGTCCGCATTCCCGCGCTGGACCGGGACAACTGGCACATGTTCCCGGCCGCCGAGGAGGGCGGCCCGTACACGGCGATCTGCCCGCTTCCCGGGGCCGCGGAGTTCCAGCTGGTCGCCCAGTTCCCGCCCGGCACCACGCCCGACCTGACCCTCCAGGGCGTACGGGACCTCGTGGCCGCCCGCACGCACCTGCGCGCCGACGACGTCACCGAACTGCGCTGGGCCTCCGACTTCCGGCCGCGCGCGGCGCTCGCGGACCGGTTCCGGGCGGGCCGCGTCTTCCTGGCCGGCGACGCGGCGCACGTGCACTCGCCCGCCGGCGGCCAAGGCCTCAACACCAGCGTCCAGGACGCCTACAACCTGGGCTGGAAGCTGGCCGCGGTGCTGGGCGGCGGGGCGCCCGAGGCCCTGCTCGACACGTACGAGGAGGAGCGGCGGCCCAACGCCGCGCAGATGCTCGGCCTGTCCACCCGCATCCACCGCGGCGAGGCGAAGCGCGGGGCGGCCACCCGGCAGCTCGGCATCGGCTACCGCACGTCGTCGCTGGCGGTGGAGACGCGCGCGGCCCTGGCGGAGGACGAGCTGCGGGCGGGCGACCGCGCGCCGGACGGGCCGTACGGGACGGGTGGGCCGTACGGGACGGGTGGGCCGGATCGGGGGGACGGGGCGAGCACGCTGTTCGACCTGTTCCGCGGCCCGCACTGGACGCTGCTCGCCGTCGGCACCGACGCCGAGCTGCCGCCGCTGGACGCGGAGTCGGTGCACGTGCACCACATCCCCGCGTACGAGCCGTACGGCAAGGGGCTCTTCCTGGTCCGTCCGGACGGATACGTGGGGTGGGCGGGTACGGACGCGCGGGACGGTCTGACGGAGTACCTGGCCCGGTGCGCCGGTTGACCCCAGGCCCGCCCGGTGCGCCGGTTGACCCCGAGGCCCGCCCGGTCGAACGTGTGACCGGGCAAGCCGCTCGGCCCGCGCGTACGGTGGAGGGACCGTCCCACCGGAGGTCGTCCCGTGTCGCGTCGTCGTCGGCGGAGTGTTCTCGAAGGCCGGGTCGCCGTGGTCACCGGCGCCGGCCGCGGACTCGGCGAGGCCGTCGCGCGGGAGCTCGCGGACCGGGGGGCGAAGGTGGCGCTGGTGGGCCTGGAGGAGAGCGAGCTCGCCCGGGTCGGCGCCGGTCTCCCGGCGACGGCGGCATCGCGCCACTGGCACGTGGACGTCACCGACCACGTGGCCATGGCCCGGGTCGCCGCCGAGGTGCGGGAGCGGATGGGCGCGGTCTCCGTCGTCGTCGCCAACGCCGGGGTGGCGGAGGCCGGACCGTTCGAGGGCTCCGACCCGGAGCGCTGGCGGCGCGTGATCGAGGTCAACCTCGTGGGCAGCGCGGTGACCGCGCGGGCCTTCCTGCCGCAGCTGCTCGCCACGCACGGCCACTATCTGCAGATCGCCTCGCTGGCGTCCGTCGGCGCGACACCGCTGATGACGGCGTACTGCGCGTCGAAGGCGGGCGTGGAGGCGTTCTGCCACGCCCTGCGCGCGGAGGTCCGCACCCGCGGGGTCGGGGTGGGGGTCGGCTATCCGAACTGGATCGACACGGACATGATCCGCGACGCCGGCCGGTCGTCCGCGCTGGCCGCGCTCAAGGCGGAGCTGCCCGCCCCGGCCCGCAGGGTGCAGGCACCGGACCAGGTGGCCCGGCGCCTGGTGTCGGCGGTCGAACGGCGAGCCTCCAGCGTGTACGTGCCGCGGTGGCTGCGGCCCGCACAGGTGGTGCGGGCCGCTCTGCCGGGTCTCGTCACGCGGGTACTGGGCCCGGACCTGAGCCGGGCCGGACACCCGGAGACGGGCCTGCTCGGCGCGGGCGGCCGGGCGACGCCACCGCCCGGTCAATGAACAGCGGCACGGGACGCGCCCCGCTCACCTCTCAGACGCTGCTGAGGGACAACTTCACCGCGAACCCGAGGAACAGCGCGCCCGCCGCCGAAGAGGCGCCCGCCGAGAGGCGCTTGCGGCGCCGGAAGGCGTCGGCGAGCCGGGTGCCGCTGAAGATGAGGGCCGTGAGGTAGAGGAAGCTCGCGAGCTGCGCGAAGGCGCCGAGGACGACGAAGGAGAGCGCCGGGTAGGCGTAGCCGGGGTCGACGAACTGCACGAAGAAGGCGATGAAGAAGAGAATCGCCTTCGGGTTGAGCAGGCTGATCACCAGGGCCCGGCGGAAGGGTCGCTCGGCGGCCTCGTTCTCACCCTCACCGACCGCGTCCACGTTCTTCTCGCGCCGCGTACGCCACAGGGCGACGGCGCCCCGCAGCATGCCGAGCGCGAGCCAGGCCAGATAGCCGGCGCCGGCGTACTTCACGATCCCGAAGAGCACCGCGTTGGCCTGCAGCAGCGAGGCCACGCCGGCCGCGGAGAGCGTCATCAGGACGGTGTCCCCGCACCAGACGCCCGCGGCGGCGGTGTAGCCGGTACGTATGCCGCGGCGTGCGGCGACGGAGAGCACGTACAGCGAGTTCGGGCCCGGCAGCAGAATGATCAGGGCGAGGCCCGCGAGGTAGGTCGGAAGATCGGTGACACCCAGCATGCCCGGAGTCTCGCACGGGCGTACGGACCGCCTCGAACGGTGTCCGGACTGCGGACGCCGGGTCGACCGTCAGTCGCCGTCCAGAAGGGTGTCGACGGCGAGGTCGAGGGGGACGCCGACGGACGGGGGCAGAGCGAAGGTCTGGCCGCGCTGATAACACGAGCGCGCCCCGTACCCGTCCCCCACCGGCCCGGAGTGCACCAGCACTTGACCGTGCTTGCGATCGACGACGACGTACACCGGAACACCCGCCCTGGCATACGTCTCGACCTTCGTCACCAGATCATTGCCCCAGTTGGACGACGTCACTTCCAGCACGAGCTGGAAGACATGGGGCGCGTAGCAGTTCTTCTCGACGACCGCGTCCTTGTAGTCGTCGTCGACGACGGACAGATCAGGCACCGCGTAGTCGTCGAGACCCGTAGGCAACCAGAGGCCAATGCCTTGCAGGTAGCGGAGGCCCGCCTTACGCGCTCCGGCGTCATGGAGGGCGACGGTGAGCCAGGACAAGGTCACCTGATGCGAGCCGTCCGGCGGCGGTGTCACGACGATGCTCCCGTACAGGATCTCCACCCGGTGTCCGGGCAGCTCTTCCCAGAGCCGGTCGGCAGCATCGGCGAGTGACGACTCATGCAGGATCACGACCACGGCAGCCTCCTTTCGGAGCACTCTTCATGAGCGTAACCACCCGGGCATTCCGCTCCGGATCACCCGTTCGAGGCCGCCGCGGCCTCTCCTCAGAAGGCATCCGTCGGCACATATGACCCCCACACCTCCCGCAGCGCGTCGCAGACCTCGCCCACCGTGGCGTGAGCCCTCAGCGCCTCCTTCATCGGATAGAGGACGTTCGCGTCGCCCTTCGCCGCCTCCCTGAGGGCGGTCAGGGCGATGGTCACCGCGGAGGCGTCGCGGTCCGCGCGCAGGCGGGTGAGGCGGGACGCCTGCTGGGCCTCGATCGCCGGGTCGACACGGAGCGGCTCGTACGGTTCCTCCTCGTCGAGGCGGAAGCGGTTGACGCCGACCACCACGCGCTCGCCGCTGTCCGTCTCCTGCGCGATGCGGTAGGCGTTCCGCTCGATCTCGCCCTTCTGGAAGCCCTGCTCGATGGCGTGCACCGCGCCGCCGAGGTCCTCCACGCGGCGCATCAGGTCGAGGGCTGCCCGCTCCACGTCGTCCGTCATGCTCTCCACCACGTACGACCCGGCGAAGGGGTCCACCGTCGCCGTCACGTCCGTCTCGTACGCGAGGACCTGCTGGGTGCGCAGGGCGAGCCGGGCCGACGTGGCGGTGGGCAGCGCGATGGCCTCGTCGAAGGAGTTGGTGTGCAGCGACTGGGTGCCGCCGAGGACCGCGCCGAGGCCCTGCACAGCGACCCGGACGAGGTTCACCTCCGGCTGCTGCGCGGTGAGCTGGACGCCCGCCGTCTGCGTGTGGAAACGCAGCATCAGCGATTTGGGGTCGCGGGCCCCGAACTCCTCCCGCATCACCCGGGCCCAGATGCGCCGCGCCGCACGGAACTTGGCGACCTCCTCCAGGATCGTCGTGCGCGCCACGAAGAAGAAGGAGAGCCGCGGCGCGAAGTCGTCCACGGCCATGCCCGCCGCGACCGCCGTCCGCACGTACTCGATGCCGTCGGCCAGCGTGAAGGCGATCTCCTGCGCGGGCGAGGCGCCCGCCTCGGCCATGTGGTAGCCGGAGATGGAGATGGTGTTCCAGCGCGGCAGCTCGGCCCGGCAGTACCGGAAGGTGTCCGCGACGAGCCGCAGCGACGGCTGGGGCGGGAAGATGTACGTGCCGCGCGCGATGTACTCCTTCAGGACGTCGTTCTGGATCGTGCCGGTCAACTCCCCGGAGGCGACGCCCTGTTCCTCGGCGACGAGTTGGTAGAGCAGGAGCAGCGGCGCGGCGGGCGCGTTGATCGTCATCGACGTGGAGACCTTGTCCAGCGGGATCCCGTCGAACAGGACGCGCATGTCCTCGATGGAGTCGACCGCGACGCCCACCTTGCCGACCTCGCCGCCCGCGATCGGCGCGTCGGAGTCGTGGCCCATCTGGGTCGGCAGGTCGAAGGCGACGGACAGGCCGGTGGTGCCGTGCTCGATGAGCTGCCGGTAGCGGGCGTTGGACTCGGCGGCGGTGCCGAACCCGGCGTACTGGCGCATCGTCCAGGGGCGGCCGGTGTACATCGTCGGGTAGACGCCGCGCGTGTACGGGTACGCGCCGGGGGCGCCGAGCTTCTCCGCCGGGTCCCAGCCCGCCAGGTCCTCGGGGCCGTAGACGGGCTCGATGGGCAGTCCGGACTCCGACTCGTGTGTCATGCCTCCAGCTTGCGCCCGCGGCCCGTACGCGTCACTCGCGGCAAACCGGGAAACACTTCCAGATGTGTCGTCCAGGGCTTGGGGGCGTGATGGGCAGGCAAGCGATATCCGCGGGTGCCGTGGCGGTGCTGGTGCTGACCGCCGGGTGCAAGGCGGTGACGGTGGACGCGGACGGGGCGCCTTCCGGCACGGACGGCAGGCCGAAGGCCGCGGCCACCCGGCCGCCCGCCGAGCGGACCCCGACGGTCCCGCCCCCGGCGCGGACCCCGGAACCCCCCGGCACCCCTCCTCCCGCCGCGACCGCCGCCCCGCCGACGCCTCGTCCGATGACGCTCATGCGGGCGGGCGACCACGGCGGACAGGTGCGGGAACTGCAGGCCAGGCTGCGGCAGATCGCCTGGTTCTTCGCCACCCCCTCGGGGACGTACGGGCCCGCCACCGTCAGCGCGGTCAAGGGCTTCCAGGCCAAGCGCGGCCTGCCCCGCACCGGCGCCGCGGACACCGTCACCCTGGGCAAGCTGCACGCCATGACGCGCGAGCCGACGCGGCAGGAGCTGTACGCGGGGGGCGGGATGCCGCCCGCCCCGCCGGACAAGCGCTGCATGACCGGCCGGGTCCTGTGCATCGCCAAGAGCACCCGCACGCTGACCTGGATGATCGACGGCAGAGCCGTCTCGACCATGGACGTGCGGTTCGGCTCGCAGTACACGCCGACCCGCGAGGGCACCTTCAGCGTCTACTGGAAGTCCCGGCACCACGTATCGACGCTCTACGACACGGCGATGCCGTACGCCATGTTCTTCAGCGGCGGCCAGGCCGTGCACTACTCGTCGGACTTCGCGGCCCGCGGATACAGCGGCGCGTCGCACGGCTGTGTGAACGTACGGGACGAGAAGAAGATCGCGCGGCTGTTCGCCCAGGTGCGCAACGGTGACCGCGTCGTCATCTACAAGTGAGAGGCGCCATCTACAAGGGAGAAGCGAAGGGTGGAAAAGCGGCGTGGGCGGGATCGGGGGAACGTATCCCGCCCACGCCGAGGGCACGGAGCCGAAGGTACGGGGGGAACCCCCGGCTCGTGCGTGGGCCGATGACCAGTCGGCTCACTTCATACTGCGCCGCCGTTCCGAAAAACGTCACACCCCGGATCGCACCAGTGTGTGACACCTCTGTGGGACACCGCTGTGTGACCCTCGAAATCGCACCCGCGGCGAACCGCTACGAGAACCGCTACGAGAGGTACGGCAGTGCGCTGTACGAGCCCGTGGGCGTCGCCCGCGGGGCGGTCGGGGGCGAGATGGGCGGCACGGGGGCGCCACCGGTGTCGCCGCCTCCGTGCGAGCCGCCGTCGTCCTCGTCGCCGCCGGAACCGTTCTCGCCGTCGCCGTCGTGGCCGCCGGGACCGCCCTGGCCGCCACCGCCACCACCCTGGTGGCCGCCACCCTGATGGCCGCCGCCACCCGAGCCGTCGAGGATCCGGCCGCAGAACGCCTCCACCCGGGCCGGGCCCTTCGCGGCATCCTCCAGGCGCCGGCGCTTCTTGCCCTCCAGCTCGCCGCTGCGGTAGGCGCGGCAGGCGGTCACCACCTTGCGGTACCAGCCCTTGGCCTCGTCCCGGTGCGGCGGCCGTTCGCCGGACGGTTGCGACGGGGTCTCGGCGGGGGTCTCGCCGCCCCTCCCGGTACCGGGCGTCGGGTCGTCCGGGCCGGCCGTCGGCTCCCCGGTCGGCTCGTCGCCGGGCGCGGTGCTCTCGTCCGTCTCGATGTCCTCGCTCGGCTCGGACGCGCCGCGGGAGGCGGAGGCTTGCGGCTCGTCCGGGGTGGCGACGGACGAGGCGGACGCGGCGGGGCCGGGTTCGTGGTGCGCGCCGAACGGCGAGGGCAGCACGCCCGTCCCCGCGGCCACGGCGACGCCGCCGACCATGCAGGCCGCGAGGGCCGCGGCGAGCCCGAACCGGACGGGGCGTCCCCAGCGGCTGGGGGCGGGGCGGGTCCCCGCGCGGCTCAGCCGTACGGTCTCGTCCGCGGCGGCGCGGTGGGCGGCCGTCGCGTAGGGCGCGGCCATCGAACCGACGCCGGCGCCCTGCGGGAGCTCGGCGCGGGCGGCCCGGAAGGCGGCCAACGCGGCGGCTTCGCCGGGGAGTTCGCCGGGTACGGGGTGGGGGGAGGCGGCATCGGCGGGGCGGTCGTGTCCTGACCCCACGGGAGGGGCCACCTCCCTGAGGGGCTCACCGCCGGCCCCCTGCGGGGCGTCCGAGGCTGGGGCGTCCTGGGCAGACGTGTCCTGGACCGAGGCGTCCTGGACCGGCATGTCCTGAGCCCCCGGCGCCTCCACCGCGCCAACAACCCGGCCCTGCTCGGCCAGCACGGCCAGCGTCCGGGCGAGCCGGTCCGCCCGCTCCTGCGCGTGGGGGGCGATGCCTTCGAGGGGTTCGCCGCGCAGCAGACGCTCCGCCGCGTCGCGGTCCAGCCACCTGTGCTGCTCGTCGGCCATCACATGTCCTTCTGCGTCCGCGTACGCGATTGCGTCACACCGGCGGACGTCACCGCGCAGCCGCGCGGCTCTCTCTGTGGGGGTACGGCGCCGAGCGCCTCCTGGGGGTCGGCGCTCTGCGCGCCGAGCAGTTCGGCGAGGCGCTTCAGGCCGCGGTGCGCCGCCGTACGGACGGCTCCGGGACGCTTGCCGAGGGTCTGGGCCGCGCTCTTCGCGTCGAGGCCGACGACGACGCGGAGCACGACGGCCTCGGCCTGGTCCTGCGGGAGCCGGGCTATCAGGGCGAGGGCCTCACCGGTGGCGAGGGACTCCAGCGCCTCGTCGGCGGTGTCCGATTCGCCCGGCTTGCCGGTCAGCTCGGACTCGTCGCCACCGACGGCGGGGCGACGTCCCCGCATCCGTATGTGGTCCAGGGCGCGATTGCGCGCGATGCGCGCCGCCCAGCCCCGGAACCGGTCCGCGTCGCCGCTGAACCGTCCGAGGTCGCGCGCGATCTGCAGCCAGGCCTCGGAGGCGACGTCCTCCGCGTCCGGGTCGGCGACCAGCGTGCGTACGTATCCCAACAGCCGTGGGTGCACGGCGCGGTACACAGTCCGGAAGGCGGTCTCGTCCCCGTCCTGCGCCGCAAGCACCGCGGCGGTCAGCTCCGCGTCGTCCCCCAGCACTCTCACAATCCTGCCACTCGGAGATCTGCGCCCGGCCCCGGCGCGAAGCAGCACGCTACGGGCTGGGGAGGCCCTACGTCCATGTTTGTACAACGTGCAACTAGCGGGTGACAGAACGCGGTGTGACAGAAAACGCACCCACGGCGCTGAAGGGAGTACGGACCGCACGCGGTTCGTACCGTGTGCCGGCCGGGGCCTCTCCTGTGGGGGGTGGCGGCCCCGGCCGGTTCTTCGGTGCGCTCTCCGGCGAGCTCCGGAGCGGGCCCGTAGGAGTTCCCGGCCCGCCGCAGCCGCAGCCGCTCTACCGTGAAGCCATGACCGCACTGCCCGACTGGATGCGCCCGCCCCGCGCGGAGGGCTGGTTCGCGGAGGACCTGGATCACCTGCCCGAGGCGCCGCGCCACACCGAGTTGGTCGACGGAGCCCTCGTCTTCGTGACGTCGCCCCAGCGGTCCTGGCACGGTCGTGTCGTCACCGCCCTGACCACCGCGCTCATGGCGCAGGCACCACCCGGCACCGAGGTCGAGCGGGAGATGACGATCCGCCTGGATGCCCGCAACCGCCCGGAGCCCGACCTCCTGCTGACGAGCCTGCCCTACGACCCCGACCGGACCTGGTACGCCCCCGACGACGTGCAGCTCGTCGTGGAAGTCGTCTCCCCCGAGTCCGCCCACCGCGACCGCACGGTCAAGCTCCGCAAGTACGCGGAGGCCGGCATCCCGCACTACTGGTGCGTCGAGGAAGAGGACGGCGCACCGGCCGTCCACGTGTACGAGCTCGACGAACCGACGGGTGCCTACGCGCCCGCGGGCATCTTCCGGGGAACCCTCCGGCGCCCGCTCCCCTTCGAGATCACGCTCGACCTGGACAAGCTCACACCGCCCCGGAGCAGTTGAGGCCGGAGCGGTCGAGAGCCGTATCCGGACGGGGGACGGCGTGCTCAGACCTCGAAGAGGGAGCCGTCGTCTCCGGCGCCCGGGGCGAAGTCGGAGATGTCCAGTGTGCGGGACGGTGGTGGCGTCTTCGCGTGGACCGGCTCGCCGTACTCCGAAAAGCGCAGGATCATGGCCTCGCCGTTTTCCACCTGGCTGACCGCGACGACGTACGGCTTGCCCTCCGCGGCCACGTACATGGTCGTCCGCTGCCCGTTCTGCCGGCCGGTGACCGGGATGACGTCCCGGCCGTAACGGTGGGTTCGCGCAAGGGACTTGAAGGTCTCGCCGGGCTTCGGCGCGGCCGGCATCTCGGCGGTGAAGTCGTCGAGGTCGCAGGGCGCCGGGCCCGCGGCCTGCGCCGAGCCCAGGGAGGAGCCCTCCGGGAGCTTCAGGTACTTGCCGCGGGCGAGCCCCACCCGCTGCCGAGTGCGTGCGGCCACCTCGGGGCCGCGCCGGGCCGCCGCCTCCATGATCGCGTCGAGCGTCGCGTCGCTGTACCGCGCGTAGGTCCCCCCGCCCGCGACGACGAGGATCTCGCCGCGCGCCATCGGGCCGCTGTCGAAGGTGCCCGTGCAGTTGCCGTCACGGTCCACCCGCAGGGAGCCCTTCTGGGTGCCCTTGGCGGTGGTCATGTCGACACCGATCCGTACCGACTCCGTCTCCTTCAGGAGCCGCATGCCCTCGACGGCGAGCTCCTTGCCGCGCCGCTCGTCCACGGGGACGACCTCTTCGAGGGTGCCGCCGGAGTACGACACCCGGCCCTGCGCACCGCAGGACGCGAGCGCACCCACCGCGAGACAGACCGCACCGGCACGTATCCAGCCCTTGTCCGCCCTCATCCGGCGCCCCGTCCGGGCTCCCGTCCGAGTCCCGCCCCGAGTCCCCACCCGTACTCCCACCCCTGGCCCACCCTCACGTCAACCGCACAACTCTCACATGACCCAGCGCACCGGCCCGCCCATCCGTCACGCCCGATGGATGCGTCATACATCACGCGACAAAACACCCGCCCCGCTACAACCCTTTGACCCCTCGATCAGTCGTACGAACTCGCTGAGTTCACCTGAAATTCGCTGAGGGGTGGGGTAATTGAGGCCGCGCAAAACGCGTGAAAAGGCGCGTACCACGCACGCGTACCGTCCGTTGAGTCTGAAGCGCCGGGCATGGCTGACGATGGGCGCCGTCGTGCTCGGCGGCGCGGGGGCCGTGACGTACGCGATGGCCGACCCCGCCGACGGCTCGGGGTCCGGCGCCGATCCGCGCGCCAGGCGGGCGCCGAGCGTGCACGATCTGGCGCTCCGGGCCGACGGCGCGGCGAAGCGGGAGCTGCCGCGCACGTCGACCGGGCAGTTCTCGCTGCTCGGCGTCTCGTGGGGCGGCGCCGCCACCGAGCTGGAAGGCACCGCGCAGGTCCGCACCCGCGCCCTCGGCTCCGACGCCTGGACCGGCTGGCGCTCCCTCGACCTGGAGACGCACCCCGCGGAGAAGCCGGAGGCGGGCACGCGTGCCGCATCCGATCCGCTCTGGGTCGGCCCTTCGGACGGCGTCGAGGTCCGCGTCGTCGCGGCCGACGGCACCGCGAAGTCCGAGCTGCCCAAGGGACTTGAGGTCAACCTCGTGGACCCGGGCGTCACGGCCAAGGAGGCCGGGAACCCGTCCCTCGACGGCGGGACGGGCGCAGGCAAGGGCTCCGGCTCCGGCATGGACCCGGCGGCCTTCGCCGCCGACGAGACCCCCGACCCGGACCCCGCCCCTGACCCCACCCCGACCAGGCCGACGCCCCCGCCGTCCACGGTCACCCAGCCGCCCGTCGTGAAGCGGGCCGCCTGGGGCGCCGACGAGTCCCTCGTCAAGGACCCGCCGGAGTACCTGGAGAAGGTCAAGGCGGTCTTCGTCCACCACACGGTCGGCAGCAACGACTACAGCTGCGCCGAGTCCCCGGCGCTGGTCCGCGGCGTCCTGACGTACCACGTGAACGTCGAGAAGTGGAACGACCTCGGCTACAACTTCCTCGTCGACAAGTGCGGCCAGATATTCGAGGGCCGCGCCGGCGGCATCGACCTGCCCGTGCGCGGCGCGCACACCTACGGCTTCAACGGCGACTCGGCGGGCATCGCCGTCCTCGGCGACTTCGAGGGCGACCCGGCGACGGACAAGCCCGCGGGCAAGCCGACCCGCGCCGCCCTGGAGTCGGTGGCCCGGGTCGCGGCGTGGAAGCTCGGCCAGTACGGCGGCAACCCGGCCGACAAGGTCACGCTGACCGCCGCCGACGACACGGGCGTGTGGAAGAAGGGCGAGCAGGCCACCCTGAACACCGTCTCCGGCCACCGCGACGGCTTCGCCACCCTGTGCCCGGGCAAGAACCTGTACAGCAAGCTCGGTGAGATCCGCCGTTACGCGGGCTCGCCGGGCCGCAACTCCGCCATCCCGTCCGGCGACTACAACCGCGACGGCATCGCCGACCTGATCGCCGCCACCCCGAAGGCGTCGTCGTCCCGCGGCCGCGTCACGGTCGTGCCCGGCGGCCTCGACGGCCCGGTCGGCGCGTCCCGCATCTCCCTGACGCAGGCCAGTGCGGGCGTCCCCGGCTCCTCGGAGACCGGCGACAACTGGGGCGCCGCCACGGCCTGGGGCGACCTGAACGCCGACGGATACGCGGACCTCGTCATCGGCGCCCCCGGCGAGGACGACACCGCCGGCCACGCCGACCGCGGCGCGGTCACGATGCTGTACGGCCCGAAGTTCACGTCCGGCACGGACATGCAGCTCTCGCCCGACTTCCACTACCCCGGGGCGAAGTTCGGCTCCGCGGTGGCCTCGGGCGACTTCAACGCCGACGGCAAGGCCGACGTGTTCGCCGCGGCCACCGGCACGGGCGGCTCGTGGGCCGCGCGGCTCGACGCGGAGCACGAGTCGGGCGGCAGCCTCACCTCGGGCGACACCGCCATCGCCTACCCCGACGCCGCGTCCGGCGACTTCAACCGCGACGGCTACGCGGACGTGGCGCTGACCTACCGCGACCAGGCGGGCAAGGGCAAGGTCGCCTGGTTCCGCGGCGGCCGCTCGGGGCTGAGCCGGGTCGGCGTGCTGTCCGTACCCGGCGGCCGGTCCGTCGCCGTGGGCGACGTCAACGGCAACGGCTACGACGACCTGGTCATCGGCCAGCCGTACACCGCCGAGTCGGGCGCCCACGCGGGCGGCCAGGTCACCGTGGTCCCCGGCACGTCGAGCGGGTTCACGACGACCGGCATGAAGACGGTCCACCAGGCGACGTCCGGCGTGCCCGGCGCCGCCGAGGCGGGCGACGCCATGGGCTGGTCGGTCGCGGCCGGCGACTACAACGGCGACGGATACGCGGACGTCCTGACCGGCGCCCCGGACGAGGACATCACCCGCGCCGAGAAGAACCGCAAGGACGCGGGCACCTCCCTCCTCCTGAAGGGCTCGTCCTCCGGCCTGACCGGCACGGGCGCGAAGGCCTTCTCGCAGGACGAGCCGGATGTCCCCGGGTCCACGGAGTCCGGTGACCGCCTGGGCTCGTCGGTGACCCTCGCGGACATCTCCGGCCACGGCCGCGCCGACCTGGCCATCGGCGTCGAGGGCGAGGACACGGGCGACGGCACCATCCTCCAGCTGGACAGCGGCAGTTCGGGCGGCGTGCCCGGATCGAGCGGCGTCTACTACGGCCGTACGCTGCTGGGGACGCCCGCGGGCGCCCGGCTCGGGCAGGCGCTGACGCCGTAGCACCCGCACGAACGCGCCGCTCCCCCGACACGGGGAGCGGCGCGTCCATGTTGTCCAGGAGTTGTCTGGAGTCGTCCGGAGTCGTCCGGAGTTGTCCGGTGCTCACCCGGTGTCGCTGGGCACCCGGCAGTCCTCGGGCTGCGGCCTGCCGTTCGGCCAGCCGATGCCGACGAACTCCAACCCCCGGGTGACCGGGTCGAGTTCGACGACGGCCACCGGCTTGTCGTAGGCGTTGCCCGCGTTGGTCAGACAGATCCAGCCGCTGGTCCCCGCGACCTTGTTGACCGCCTCCAGGCGCTGCCACATGTCGGAGACCCGCTTCAGGGGCGGCACCGTGCCCTCGGTCTGGGCGTTGGCGAGCAGCACCGCCTTGGCGATCGTGCGCACACCGTCGTGGACCAGCATGGTGCGGGAGTCCTCCAGGCGGACCGGGCCGATGTCGCCCGCGGTGCGCCGGGTGATGAGCTCGCTCAGCGTGTGCAGCTCCTGCTGGGGCTGGGTGAGGTAGGTGGGGCGGCGCTTGCCCATGCCCTTGCGGTGCAGCTCCCGGTCCCACGCGTCGGGGTGCCCGGGGGCCGCGTACTGCACCGTGACGGCGGGTTCCTTGCCGTCGCCGCCGCGCAGTCGCGCCCAGTCGTCGGCCTTCAGGTAGCGGTCGAGGGTGGCCGATCCGGAGCCGCTGATGACCGTGTACTTCTTGCCGCGGCACGGCACCTCGGCCAGCTTCAGGGCGAAGAGCCGCAGGTGGACGGGGCGGCCCGCGAAGTAGACGTAGCGCGCGGAGGACTGGCAGATGTTCTGGGCGATGAGGGAGAAGTCGTTGCCGGTGTCGCCCTGTTCGGTGATCGAGGGCGACTCGAAGGTCTGGTCCTTGGGTCCGGGCGGGCCGTCCTCGTCGCGGCTGAAGGCGGCGGCGAGCGAGTTGTTGTAGATGTCGTGCGGCCGTTCGTCCTTGACCAGGACGGTCTGCTCGTCCTTGAGCTGTCCGTGGAAGCTGGCCAGCGCGTCCGCCTGCTGGCGGTTGGTGGGGATGATGCGGGCGAGGCCGGGATAGGGGTCCTTGCCCGCGGCGTTCTCCGGGTTGGCGAGGCCGTCGGCGCTGACGCGGCTGGCGAGGACGGGGAGGTGCAGGTCATGGGTGAGGCGCGCGATGGCCTTCTCGGTGGCGTCCAGGCTGAGGTTGAAACCGGTGACGGCCCGGAGGTTGTCCTTCTTGTCCCGCGCCATCGCGCCCAACTGGTCGACGACGCGCGCCTGTTGGCCGTACGCGTCACCGGGGTTGGCAAGGACCAGGCGCAGCAGCGGCGTGCTCTCCGCGCGGTTAGCCCGGTACTGGGCGAGGTAGGCGCCCTGGACCTCGCTGCGCAGCTGTTTGCGCTCGGCGGCGATGTCGGGCTGGAGGGGCAGCATCAGCGCGACGGTGACGTGCGGCTTGTCGCCGACATGTTCGTTCTCCCGCGCGATGGCCCGGGCCACCTTGTCGATCTCCGGTGTGCCGAAGGCGTATCCGGTGCCGTTGACGCCGATGCACTCGCCGGCGTGCTTCTCGACCCCGGCGGCGCAGCTGTCCGGTTCGCCCATCGGGGGCAGGAAGACGTACAGGAGCACGCCGGCGGCCACGAGGCCGAGCAGCGTGAGGATCCTGCGCATCCAGTTGGCCAAGAACGTGTTGTACAGCCAGTTCCCGAACTGCCTCAACGCTGCCCTCCCTCTGCCGGTGACGCCCTCGTCCGGGCCGGCCTGAGCGCCGTACCCGGTGTGCTCGCCCGGACCGCCTGCGGCCTCAGCCGAACCCGATGTGCTCCGTGCACACGCACCGCTGCAGCGGCTGTTTGTCCTCGGCCCGGTCGCCCCAGTCGCGGGCCATCCGGATGAGGAGGGCGGCCCCGTCCGCCGCCCTGGTCACGTCGGCGCCCTCGGGGCCCTGGTGGCGGACCGCGTCGTCGGCGATGCGCGCCAGCTCCTCGCTGAGCTCGCGCAGTGGCCCGCGCAGCACGCCGGGCACGATCTCCTCCAGCGGCCGTGTGCGGTCCTCGGTGAGCCAGACGGCGTGCAGCAGCCGGTCGATCTGGCGCCGCCGGGTGTCGCCGCGCACCTGCCGCTCGCCGAGCGCGCGGGCGTAGCGGTCGTCGGGGGCGCCGATGAGCGCGGCGTCCGCCATGGCGAGCAGCTCCGCGCACCACTCGTCGGTGGGGCGGGTGTGGAACGCGTCGGCGAGGTGGCGGGTGACGAGTTCCGCGCCGTCGGAGGCGAGCAGGTGGTGCATGCGGTGCGCGGCGGCGGTGACGAACAGCGGGTCGGGGTGGCGGTCGCCCAGGTCGCGGTAGTGGCCCTGGAGCAGCGCGTGGTCGGCGTGCCAGGCCGCGCCGTCGTCGCGCAGCCGGTGCAGCCTGCGGGTGAGCAGCCGGCGCAGGCCGAGGTCGCCGATGAAGTGCCGGGGGCAGCGCGGCCAGCCGGTGTCCTCCAGGAGTTCGGCGATGCGGTAGGCGTTCAGCTGCTCGGTGCGCCCTTCCTGCACCGCGCGCATCAGGGTCTGGGCGCACTCCACGTCGTGCGCGACACAGAGGTGGGTGAGCAGGTCGAGCCAGTGGGCGCGGTGTTCGGGCGGCAGCTCCTCGGGGCGCTGGCGGACGACGAGTTCGTCGACGAGTACGTCGGCGACGGGCCGGTCCGCGACGGGGTGGCCCCGGTCGTCCTCACCCGCGGGCACCCGGGCGTCCAGGATGGCCCAGTCGGTGCACTCGTCGGGCGTGGGGAACGCGGTCGCCGCGGTCGCCTCGCCGAGCCGGGTCACGAACAGCGGCCGCCCGCCGCTCAGCCGGTGCACACCGCTGTGGATGCGCAGCCGTACGGCGTTGTCGAGCGGGTCGTGGCCGCCGCGCAGCCGGCTGAGCTCGTCCCGCTGCCGGTCGCGGGTGAGGACGGGCATGCGCACCAGGAGGACGCCCCGCCACAGCGGCGCGTGGTCGGGCACGCCGCCGGCCGGGCGCTGCCACGCGGGCAGCGTGCCGGTGAAGGGCTGCCAGCTCGCCACGGAGTCGTGGCTGGAGCCCGCCCGGTGCAGGAAGCGGCCGCCGTCCTCGCGGCGGGCGGTGGCGAAGATGACGAGACGGTCGTGGTGCCCGCGCTCCCGGTCCTCCAGGGCGGGTTTCACCAGGCGCCGGCCGAGGACGTTGTCCGCGTGGTCGAGGAGCAGGGCGGGCCGTCCCACGCGGGACATCCGGCCGCGCACGGAGTGGTACGCGGCGTCGATGTCCTGCCGCAGCGCCCGGAAGAGGAACCCCTCGGCGATCCGCCGGGCCTCGCCGCCCTGCTGGAAGTCCTCGCCGAGCGCCCGCAGTCCGGCCGCCGGGTGGCCGCCGGCGCCGGGGTACTCGCCGTAGCAGGCGGTGAGGGCGGCCCTGCCCTCGGTCGAGACGCGGGCGAACAACCCGTCGAGCAGGGCGTTGAGGAAGGGCCCGGCCAGCGGGTGGCCGACGAGTCCGGCCACGTATCCGACGTAGTTCCTGGCCGTCCCCTTCAGCACGCCGCGCCAGAAGGAGCCGGGCGGCAGGATCCCGTCGAGCCGGCTCACCTCCCGGACCAGCGGCGCGGGCCTGGCGAGCCGGTCGCTCGCCGCCACGGCCGCCAGACCGGCGTACAGGCGCGGCACGGGTATCCCGCCGCCGTCGCCGCCCCAGTCCCCGTACTGCAGCGCGATCTTGCGCAGCACCTCGGTCATCTCCGAACGGCTGCCGGGCCGCGCCTCGGCCTGCTCCCGGCAGTCGGTGAGCGCGCAGTCGATGTGGGCGACGGGCACGCGCGGCCCGAAGTGCCGCCGTATGCACCGCAGAAGCCGCCCCTTGCCCATGCCGGGGCCGCCGACGAGCAGGACGACGGGCAGGTCGGGCCCGTAGAGCGGTTCCCTCTTGCGCCCGGCCGAGGTCTTCCCGAGCAGCCGGGCGACCAGGCCACCGTCGTCCAGCAGCTCGTCGAATCCGAGTTCCTCAGGCACGGGCACTCCGTGGCCGTGACGGCCGGGTCGTCGGATGATGGCTCGTCAGGTTAACCAAGGGGCGGGAGTTTGGGGAAGGTGCACAAGTTCCTTTGCCGGGCAGCGAGTTGACCATGGCCGGTGGCGAGATCATCGCCGCCTGTACGGGAGGAGCCGTAAGTGGCCGGAAACACCCCCACCCTGCGGGGTTCCGGCGGCGGCCGGACCACGGGTGAGAGTGCGGTGCCCGGCACCTCCCGGGCCAGCCGCCGCAGACCGCGGTACGTGGCGGACCGCACCGCCGCCGGACGCTTGCCGAGGACCCTCGCGGCGGCCGGCCCTTCGAGGCCCACGATCACCCGCAGCAGCACCGCCCTGCCCTGGTCGGGCGGCAGCGTGGCGAGGAGACCCAGGACGTGCGCGGTCGAGAGCGTCTCCAGGGCGCGGGCCGCCGTGTCGTCGAGGGACGGTACGTCGGCCACGTCCTGCTCGGCCGGCGCGGCAGCCCGGGGTCTGGACCGCTGCCGTCGCAGATGGTCCAGGGCGCGGTGGCGCGCGACGGTCGCGGCCCAGCGGCGGAAGTCGGCGCCGCCGCCGTGGAACCGGCGCAGGTCGCGGACGATCTGCAGCCAGGCCTCGGAGACCACGTCCTCCGCGTCGTCGCCGACGCGTGCGCGCACGGCGCCGATGAGCCCCGGGTGCACGCTCCGGTAGACGTGGGCGAAGGCCGCCTCGTCCCCCGCCCGCGCCTGGCCCAGTGCCCGCGTCAGCTCCTCGTCACCCGTCGTCGGACGGCGATGTCCCGCACCCTGCGCCACGCCTGCCTCTTCACCCCGTCGGCACCGCCCACCGTGCCCGTGCCCGTCGCGCCCCCGCGTACCGCACTGTGCCGCTCACTCTGCCGCAGTTCCCCGTAAAAGAAGAAGGCTTTATATCTCCCGGCGGCGATATCTCGCCGCGAACTTTTCACGCCGCCTCGCGGGACCACCCCGGCAACGTGAGGCAGAAATCCTGGAGGGACGGTTCGGAGCCTTCCATTCCGCCTCGCTCCAGGCAATTGACGACCTTGCCGAGGGGATGCCGCCCTTCCCGTACAACCATTCACCGGGTTCACGCGTCAGGCGAATGTCCTTTTTATTCCACCTCTGGTGAACCGGCCCTGAGGTGTTGTATAACCAGCCGTATTTGCGGGGACGGGAAGATGAAGGGCAAAAGCATGAGGGACGACGAGAAAAGCGGTGGCTTAGCAGAATTCGGCGCGGGGGACGTCGACCCGGGGGTCTTGGGGGAAGTCGTCGTACCCGAGGATCCCGACGATCCGACGGTGGTCGGGGAAATCCCGGACCACCGCGTGGTGATCGTCGCCGCCGTACTCGTCGGTATCTGCGCCGCATTCATCGCCTACGGGTTTCTCGGCGGCGGTGACGGCGGGGGCGACGACAGCGACGGCGACGGCGGTACCTCCGGGGAACGCCCCGCGCGCACCGCCTCGGCGCCCTACCGCGTCACGGACATGGGCGCGGACACAGGCGCGGGCCCGCACGCCGACCGGAGCCCCTAGGGTCCTCCGCCCGGATCAGGCCGGGCGGAACTCAGACCTGCTGGTCCTGCCCCCGCCCCCGCGCCCGCCGCGAAACCACCGCCCGCAGTACCCGGCGGCCCTCCATGGAGACGTCCAGGGCCTGGCGCAGGCCGCCCGCCGGGCCCGCGCCCTTGTTGCCGAGGAGTTCCAGGATCCGTACCTGGCGGCGGAGTTCGGCCGCGACCAGCGGGGTCATGCCGTCGGTGCGACCCTCGCGGCGTGCCGTCACCGAGCGGCCGCCGCCCGGGGGCGCAGTGTCCAGGAGACGGTGGACCTGGAGCGCGGCGACCGAGCAGGCGTCCGCCCACTCCCGTACCTCCGGGCCCGCGTACGCCGTCGGCACGGCTTCGAGCATCCGCCGGGCCAGTGCCGCCGCCTCACCGGAAGCAGCACCACCTTGCGCACCGTCCTGAACAGCGCCCCGTCGGGCCCGCTCCCCCGGCCCCCCGTCCAGCGCCGCACGCGCCTCCGCCAGCGGTCCGCCCCAGTCGCCGCCCTCCGCGAGCCGCGTCCACAGCGGGCGCAGCAGGTCGTCGTCGCCGCCGAGCACCGGAACGCACCGGTCGAGGCAGGCGAGACCGCTCGCCGCGAGGCCCCTCTCGTCGGCCTGTGCGATCAGCTCCACCAGGCTCATGCTGTACGTCTCCCCCGTCACGGACCCTGCACCGGCCCCGCACGGGCCCCGCACTGACCCTTACTGCGTGCACCGGCCCCGGAACGTCACTGCGGGACCACGCCGAGCCGGTCGAGGAAGCGGAAGAAGAGTTCCTCGGCCGAGGGTTCGGCGTCCGCGTTCAGGACGTCGAACAGGGGCCCCGCCGTGACCGTACGGCCCGACTCCGCCGCCCAGGCCACCGCACGCCGCGCCGCGTCGCGGGGCTCCAGGAAGTAGTCCTCCACGGTCAGTTCGGCGTCGCCGAGGTAGCCGGCCATCGCGGCGCGGTCCAGGCAGGTCGTCCACGCCCCGCTCTCGGGGGCGGCCGCCTCGACGACCACGCAGTCGCTGTCCATCACATAGCCGAAGAGGGCGGGCGCGCCCGTCTCCTGGGCCAGCGCGTTCATGTTCCCGACGTCCCGCGCGCCCTCGCCGCCCGGCACCTCCCACACCTGCCAGCCGTCGGACCTGCGGTCGAGGAGGGACAGCTCGTCCCGTACGGCGGCCACCGCGGAGAGCTCCGCGAGCGGCTGATCGCTCTTGCCGACGACGTAGTACCCCCAGTAACCCATGGCGCGTCCCCCCGTGTGCTCGTACTGGACTTCGCGGCCGAATACACCACAGGCATCGGTGGTTTCGCCACCAAAAAGCCGAAATCACGCGAGGGGTGCGCGGCTACGGAAGGGCGGGGTCCCGCGGCGGGCCCGACCTGGCCTTGTCGTCCTGGAGGCGGGTGAGGCGGTGCACGAAGACCATGGCGAGGACGGCCGACGCGATGTCGACGACGTCGGAGAACATCAGGTTGCCGACGGCGTCCCTGATCTCGTGGGGCTCCTCGGCCCGCCAGTACGACTGGGTGGACCACCGCCCGGCGAGCAGGTTCACCACCCACAGCGTCCACCAGGCGTTGAGCAGCCGGTGCGGTACGGCGCCCGCCCGCGGGTCGAGGGTCATGGAGCGGTCGAGTGCCACCGAGCGCGGGCCGCTCGCGTCCCAGATGTCCAGGGCGATCCGCCGCGGGAACCAGAGGTTCGCCACCGGCACGAACCAGCCGCCGACGGCCCAGCCGCGCGTCTTGCGGTGGATGAACGGCTCGAACACCTCGGCGTTCACGCGCACCCGGTGGAACCAGACCAGGAACACGACGCAGGTCGCGAGCAGCGCCCCGGTCTGCAGGAAGCCGGAGGCGGCGTACAGCGTGTCGGCGCGGTCCGCCTCGCGCTCGATCCCGGCGCCGTAGTCGCCGGAGATCAGATCGTCCATCACCCCGCGCATCACCGTGCCCGCCCACAGCGAGTACAGGTCGGCGGCGACGGCGACGGCGAGCAGTGCGATGACGGCGCGGCTGAGGCCGACCGGCGAGCGCAGGTGGGCCGGGCGGCCCGCCGGAACGTGCGGCGGCGGATGATCCTTGGACAGCATGATGGAGCGACCCCCCACGGGTGGTTCTCGACGGACGAACGGATCCGCCCGCGTCCCTCCCCAGGGCGCCGACGGCGGCTAACGGACGCTATCAGCGAGCTTCACGAAGTCGTTCCAGGACCGGGAGGGCTTCTCGGGGTCCCAGAGCTTCTGCACGGTGGCGGCCAGCGGAAGCCGGATGCCCCGCGCCACCTGCTCCTGGGTCTGTGCCCCCGCGATGTCGCCCCACACGGCGAACGTGCCGCCGAGGATCTGGTCGTCGTACTTCTCGCTCACCGGCCCGGTGCCGCGCACCACCAGCGGGGTCCAGCTCTCGTAGATGCGCTGCCCGGTCGGATAGCGGAAGTCGTTGGGCTGGCCGAGGACGTAGTAAAGGAACTCGTCGTTGTAGTTGGTCAGCTCGCGGCCCTCCTTCAGGTACGCGTCGGGTTCGCGGGCGCCGATCTCCTTGCCCGTCCAGTACGCGACCTCCAGGTCGTCCGCCGCCTTGGCGGTGCCGCCCGCGAAGAACCCGTCGTTCCAGGCCTTCAGCTTCTTGCCGAACGGGCGCACGGTGTCGGCCCGGTCGTTGAGCCAGCCCGTCGCGAGGTCCTGGACGCGGGCGCCGGCACCGTAGCGCTCGCGGGCGGCGGCGGCCAACTGCGGGAAGGAGGCCTCGGGGTCCTTCACCGTGAGGGCCTGGTACTCGTCGGCGCCGAGGTTCCAGTAGCGGCCGGGGAACAGCTCGGCGTACTCCTTGAGCAGATCGTCGACGATCTTCGCCGCCTCGGGCTCGGAGATGTCGACGGCGCCGCGCGTGGCGCTGCCGCCGGTGTTGCGGAGCTGCAGCGACGGGTGCTTCGCGATGACGGCGCCGAGGTGTCCCGGCGAGTCGATCTCGGGCACGACGGTGATGTGCCGGCTCTCGGCGAGCTTCACCAGGCGGCGGACCTGGTCCTTGGTGAGGTGGTCGGAGGAGACGATCTCGGGGTGCGACTCCGACTCGACGCGGAACGCCTGGTCGTCGGAGAAGTGCAGGCCGAGCTGGTTGTACTTGAGGTCGCCGAGCTCGCGTATGCGGTCCTCGAGCCACTTCTCGTCGTAGTGCTTGCGGGCTATGTCGATCATGAAGCCGCGCTGCGGTTTGGCCGGGCGGTCCCTGACCTCGCCCTCGGGCGCGGTCCGGCCGCCGCTGACCTCCTGCTTGAGGGTGCGGGTCCCGTAGAAGACACCGGCCTCGGCGGGGGCGGCTATCCGCACCTGCTCGCCCTTGACGGTCAGCGTGTACGACTCCGCGGCGCCGTCGCCCTTCGCGGCGCCCTTGTCCTTCGGGTCCGTGAGCGCCAGCTCCACGTCACCCTTCTTCGGGTGCGCGTCGCCCCCGTACTCCAGTTTCAGCTCGCCGGCGAGCAGCCGTCCCTCGTCCGCCAGGTCCTTGT
Source organism: Streptomyces sp. NPDC005863 (assembly GCF_042871345.1). Classification (NCBI taxonomy): domain Bacteria; kingdom Bacillati; phylum Actinomycetota; class Actinomycetes; order Kitasatosporales; family Streptomycetaceae; genus Streptomyces; species Streptomyces sp. NPDC005863. Next base: position 1,050,651 of record NZ_JBIAII010000001.1, read on the forward strand.
CGCGGACGACCACGCGCCCCTTGCCCTCGGCGGGGCGCCAGCCGGGGCCGCGGGCGGCGCTGTGCTCGCGTACCGCGGGGATGGTGTCCGGGGCCTTCGACAGCGGGTAGCTCTTCGAAGGACTCGGCGCGGCGGCCGACGCGGACGTGCCGTCCGCGGTCGAGGCGCCCGACGGCCCGTCGCCGTCCCCGCCGGGCCAGAGTCCGACGGTGAGCACCACGGCCCCCGCGACGGCGACGCCGCCCGCCGCGGCCACCGGGCCGCGCCTCATCGGTCACCTCGCGGTATTCGGTCACTCCGCGATACCCGGTCACCTCGCCGCGCGGGGGCGACGTCCGCACCTGCCGTCAAAGCCAGAGCCAGAGCCATACCGCCACGCTACGACGGGCTCTCCCCGACGGCGCGTCGGGCGGCTCCTCGGGCGGTGCGTCGCGCGTTGCCTCGAGCGGTGCGTCCACAAAACAAGGCCAAACTCTCCCATTCGAGTGAAATTCGCTCATCCATCGGACAGCTCATCCCGCACCTCGGTAGCGTGGCGCCACCCCCACACCGCTGTGCCCACCCCTGCCGCCCCCTGCCCAGGAGCGCACGCTGTTCCCGCACCGTCTTCCCAGTCCCGTCCGTTCCGCCGCGCGCGCCACCCTCGCGCCGCACCGGCTGAACACCGCCACCCCGGCAGCGGCCGAGGCCGACCTGCTCACCTGCTGCGGCAGCCGCCGGTGGGCCCGCCGGGTCGCCGCCCACCGGCCCTACCCCGACCTCGACGCGCTGCTCGCGGCGTCCGACGAGGCGACGTACGACCTCTCGCCCGCCGACCTCGCCGAGGCGCTGGCCTGCGAACCCTCCGATCCCCTTGACTCCCTCGCGCCGCACCGGGGCGCCGGGCACACCACGTACACCGCGGCCCACACCGCGCTGCGCGCCGCCCACGCCGCGTACGAGAGCCGCTTCGGGCACTCCTTCGTGATCTGCCTCGACGACGTCGCTCCGGACGAGGCCCTGGACCAGCTGCTCTCCGGCATCCGGTCACGCCTCGGCAACGATCCGGAGGACGAGCGCGCCGTCGCCGCCGACGAACTGCGCCGCCTCACCCGGGGCCGGCTCGCCCGGCTCACCCTGTGCCAGGCCGCCGAGAACGCCGCGCGACAGGCCCCGCAACACGCCGCCCGGGAGGGTCGCCCGCAATCGCGCCCCGATAGCCCGTACGTGCCTGTTTGATTGCCTGTTTGATCACACCTGCGGACCCGGGGCAAGGACACCGACAACTCGTCGATACGATGACGAGCGGCCGGTGGACCGTACCCGGCCGGGCTCGTCCGACAAGAAGCCGGCCGGCCCCAATCCCCGCTCCCGGAGGGTTCTTCCGTGCCGGCTGGAACGCTGTACCGCGGCCGGGAAGGAATGTGGTCCTGGGTGGCTCATCGAGTCACCGGCGTCCTCATCTTCTTCTTCCTGTTCGTGCATGTGCTCGACACCGCTCTCGTCCGCGTCTCCCCCGAGGCGTACGACGATGTCGTCAGCACCTACAAGACGCCGATCGTCGGACTCCTCGAGTACGGCCTGGTCGCCGCCATCCTCTTCCACGCTCTCAACGGCCTGCGCGTCATCGCCGTCGACTTCTGGTCGAAGGGTCCCCGCTACCAGAAGCAGATGCTCTGGACCGTCGTCGGCATCTGGCTCGTCCTGATGGTCGGGGCGCTCTACCCCGTCCTCGGCCACGCCGTCCGCGAACTCTTCGGGAGCTGACGCCAGACATGTCTGCTGACACCACGCTTGAGAAGTCCGGAACGTCCGGGGTCGGCCCCGTCGAGGGCGCCTCGCTCTACGACTCCGACCACCCGGCCCCGCTCATCGAGGCGCCCCGCAAGCGCACCTCCAAGACCCCGCGCTCGACCCGCGGCAACTTCGAGATGGCCGCATGGCTCTTCATGCGCCTGTCCGGCGTCGTCCTGGTCGTCCTCGTCCTCGGCCACCTGCTGATCCAGCTGGTGCTCGACGGCGGTGTCTCGAAGATCGGCTTCGCGTTCGTCGCCGGCCGCTGGGCCTCGCCGTTCTGGCAGGTCTGGGACCTGCTGATGCTGTGGCTCGCGATGCTGCACGGCGCCAACGGCCTGCGCACGGTCATCAACGACTACGCGGAGCGCCCGAACACGCGTCTGTGGCTCAAGGGCCTGCTGTACACCGCCACGGTGTTCACCATCCTTCTGGGCACGCTGGTGATCTTCACCTTCGACCCGAACATCCGCTAAAGCCGAGGCGACCCCAGTGAAGATTCACAAGTACGACACCGTCATCGTCGGCGCGGGCGGCGCCGGCATGCGCGCCGCCATCGAGGCGACGAAGCGCAGCCGCACCGCCGTGCTCACCAAGCTCTACCCCACGCGTTCCCACACGGGCGCGGCGCAGGGCGGCATGGCCGCCGCGCTCGCCAACGTGGAGGAGGACAACTGGGAGTGGCACACCTTCGACACGATCAAGGGCGGCGACTACCTGGTCGACCAGGACGCCGCCGAGATCCTGGCGAAGGAGGCCATCGACGCGGTCCTCGACCTCGAGAAGATGGGCCTGCCGTTCAACCGCACCCCGAACGGCACCATCGACCAGCGCCGCTTCGGCGGTCACACCCGTAACCACGGCGAGGCCGCCGTGCGCCGCTCCTGCTACGCCGCGGACCGCACCGGCCACATGATCCTCCAGACGCTGTACCAGAACTGCGTCAAGGAGGGTGTGGAGTTCTTCAACGAGTTCTACGTCCTCGACCAGCTCATCGTCGAGGTCGACGGCGTCAAGAAGAGCGCGGGCGTCGTCGCGTACGAGCTGGCCACCGGCGAGATCCACATCTTCCAGGCCAAGTCCGTGATCTACGCGTCCGGCGGCACCGGCAAGTTCTTCAAGGTGACCTCGAACGCGCACACGCTCACCGGTGACGGCCAGGCGGCCTGCTACCGGCGCGGGATCCCGCTGGAGGACATGGAGTTCTTCCAGTTCCACCCGACCGGCATCTGGCGCATGGGCATCCTCCTTACGGAAGGCGCCCGTGGTGAGGGCGGCATCCTCCGCAACAAGGACGGCGAGCGCTTCATGGAGAAGTACGCGCCGGTCATGAAGGACCTCGCGTCCCGTGACGTCGTCTCGCGCTCCATCTACACGGAGATCCGTGAGGGCCGCGGCTGCGGTCCCGAGGGCGACCACGTCTACCTCGACCTCACGCACCTGCCGCCGGAGCAGCTGGACGCCAAGCTCCCGGACATCACCGAGTTCGCGCGTACGTACCTCGGCATCGAGCCCTACACGGACCCGATCCCGATCCAGCCGACCGCGCACTACGCCATGGGCGGCATCCCGACCAACGTCGAGGGTGAGGTCCTCGCGGACAACACCACCGTCGTCCCTGGCCTGTACGCGGCGGGCGAGGTCGCCTGCGTCTCCGTGCACGGCGCCAACCGCCTGGGCACCAACTCGCTCCTGGACATCAACGTCTTCGGCAAGCGCGCGGGCGTCGCCGCCGCGGAGTACTCGGCGAAGAACGACTTCGTCGAGCTCCCCGAGAACCCCGAGGCGCTCGTCGTCTCCCAGGTCGAGCGGCTGCGCGACGCCACGGGCACCGAGCGGGTCCACGAGCTCCGCAAGGAGCTGCAGGAGACCATGGACGCCAACGTCATGGTGTTCCGCACGGAGCAGACGATCAAGACGGCGGTGGAGAAGATCGCGGAGCTCCGCGAGCGCTACCTCAACGTCTCGATCCAGGACAAGGGCAAGCGGTTCAACACCGACCTCCTGGAGGCCATCGAGCTGGGCAACCTGCTCGACCTGGCCGAGGTCATGGCGCAGTCCGCGCTGGCCCGCAAGGAGTCGCGCGGCGGTCACTACCGCGAGGACTTCCCGAACCGCGACGACGTCAACTTCATGCGCCACACCATGGCGTACCGCGAGGTCGGCGACGACGGCACGGAGACGATCCGTCTCGACTACAAGCCGGTCGTCCAGACCCGCTACCAGCCGATGGAGCGTAAGTACTGATGGCTACCCCGACCCTCGACAAGGAAGACGCCAAGCCCGAGGCGGGCTTCGCCGACTCCCCGTACATCACGATCACCCTGCGGGTGCGCCGCTTCAACCCCGAGGTCTCGGCGGACGCCACGTGGGAGGACTTCCAGCTGGAGATCGACCCCAAGGAGCGTGTCCTCGACGCCCTCCACAAGGTCAAGTGGGAGCTGGACGGCACGCTGACGTTCCGCCGCTCCTGCGCGCACGGCATCTGCGGCTCGGACGCCATGCGGATCAACGGCAAGAACCGCCTCGCCTGCAAGACCCTGATCAAGGACATCAACCCGGCCAAGCCGATCACGGTCGAGCCGATCAAGGGTCTGACGGTCCTGAAGGACCTGGTCGTCGACATGGACCCGTTCTTCCAGGCGTACCGCGACGTCATGCCGTTCCTGGTGACGACGGGCAACGAGCCGACGCGCGAGCGTCTGCAGTCCGCCGAGGACCGCGAGCGCTTCGACGACACGACCAAGTGCATCCTGTGCGCCGCGTGCACGTCCTCGTGCCCGGTGTTCTGGAACGACGGCCAGTACTTCGGCCCGGCCGCGATCGTCAACGCGCACCGCTTCATCTTCGACAGCCGTGACGAGGCGGGCGAGCAGCGCCTGGAGATCCTGAACGACAAGGACGGCGTGTGGCGTTGCCGCACGACGTTCAACTGCACGGACGCGTGCCCGCGTGGCATCGAGGTCACGAAGGCGATCCAGGAGGTCAAGCGCGCGCTGATCACGCGCCGCTTCTGATCCGGCTTTTTTGCCTGCACGTCCCCGTGGGCCCCGCTCCAGTCCGGAGCGGGGCCCTCGGGCTTGGGGCTCTCGGGGGTGTGACGTCTTCTCGGTCCAGGTGGTGGCGGAGGCCACGAGCGGCGCGGAGGCCGGGGCGGAGGCCGTCGGCAGGATCACGGTCGGGGATTTCTCGGAGGACTTTCCGATGGATCTCTCCTACTGGAGCGCCGACAACTACCGGCAGAGCTGGGTGCGCGCCCTGCGCCGCGTGGAGGAGGCGCGGGACGAGGTCGACTCGTACCTGGTCACCTCGATCACGGATCCGGCGACCGCGAACTTCGTCTTCGGCTGGCCGCTCCATCGGCGCGGCACGGACGTGTACGTCCAGAACTCGGTCATCTTCCTCGGCGAACTCGCCGAGGAGTTCCGTCCGGCGCAGCCGTGGCGCTCGGTCGAGCCGCGCGGCACGGTCGACGAGGACGGCAACGAGATCTCGGAGTGGCGGACGACGCTCGGCGCGGTCCGCGCCTTCCTCGCGAAGGTCCGGCCGGCCGGCCGGTGACGGCGTCCGGGCCGCCGTACGGACGAAGAATCGCACCCGTGCCGCACGGGCGCACGCGCGCCTGCGCCCACGTGGCGGGCCCCGGCCTACCCTGACGGAATGTCAGACAACCAGTCGGTCGGCCTGTCGGCTGACCAGCCCACCGCACTGCTCGACGACCCGTCCGCGGCGCTGCTCGGCTTCGACAACGTGCTGTTTCCCGTCGGCGACCTCGGCGCGGCCGTCGAGTTCTACGAGCGGGCCGGCTTCCCGGTCACGTTCCGCCTCGACGAGATCGGCCTCGCGATCCTGAAGGTGGGCGAGGAGACCCCGGGCGTGCTGCTGCGCGTGGAGGAGGGCATCATCCCGCGCACGGCGCCGTGGCCCTCGCCCCGCATCTGGCTGGAGGTCCGCGACGCCCGCGCGAAGGGCCGGGCCCTGACGGCGGCGGGAGTCCCCCTGCTGGCCGAGCCCTTCTCGGTGGCCACCGGCTGGACCGTGGAGATCGCCGACCCGTGGGGGAACGTCGTCGGCTTCACGGACTACCTGAAGCGGCCGGAGCTGGCCCGGGGTGCCTGAGCGGGGCCAGCCTCAGGCCTGCCCCGACGCCAGTTCCACGACCGTGATGTCCGACGGCGCCCCGACCCGTACCGGCGGGCCCCACGCCCCCGCGCCGCGCGTCACGTAGAGCTGGGTGTCGCCGTACCGCTCCAGGCCCGCCACCGTCGGGTTCGCCAGCTCGGCCACCAAGCTGCCCGGCCACAGTTGGCCGCCGTGGGTGTGGCCGGACAGTTGGAGGTCCACGCCGTGTTCGACGGCGTCGTGGATGACGACCGGCTGGTGGGCGAGGAGCACGGAGGCGCGTGAGCGGTCCCGGTCGCCGAGGGCCTTGGCGAAGTCGGGGCCCTTTCCCTCGCTCTCGCCCGCGACGTCGTCGACGCCCGCGAGGTCGAAGCCGGGGAGTTCGGTGCGGGCGTTGCGCAGCGGGTGCAGGCCGAGTTCGCGTACGTGGTCGACCCACTGGTCGGCGCCGGAGAAGTACTCGTGGTTGCCCGTGACGAAGTACGCGCCGTGCCGCGAGCGCAGTCCGGCGAGCGGGGCCGCGGCCGGGGCGAGGTGCTCGACGGAGCCGTCGACCAGGTCGCCCACCACGGCGATCAGGTCGGGCTGTGTGGCGTTGACCGTGTCGACCACCCGCCGGGTGAAGCCGCTTCCGAGGATCGGCCCGAGGTGGATGTCGCTGACGACGGCGATCCGGAAACCGTGCGCCGCGCGCGGGAGCTTCGCCAGCGGCACGGTGATCCGCTTCACCTCGGGTCCGCGCAGTACGCCGTACGTTCCGTACCCGACCGTCCCGGCGGCGACGGCGGCCGCGCTCCCGCCGATGATGCGGGAGACGAAGAGGCGGCGCGAGGGGGCGGCGGAAAGGGCAGTCGCGGGGGCGGGGGCCGCGGACTCGGGGGCAGAGTCGGTTACCTCGACGGCCCCCGCGGCCCCCGCGGCCGCTTCGGAGGGTGCCTGCACGGAGGCGGTCCCTACGGAGAGCGTCTCTTCCGAATCGTCCGCTACGGAGAGCCCCGCCGCCGACTTCGTGGGCCGGCGCTCCGCCGCCCCACGCTCCGCCCACCGCCGCACCAACGGCCGCGCCAACTCCCCCACCACCAGCGCGAGCAGCAGATAGAGCGCGAAGGCCATCCACAGGAACCCGGGCCAGGCCAGCACCTGTTGCAGCAAGAAGGGCGCCCCGGTCCGCTCGGCCGCGAGCGCCGCGAACATCAGCAGCGGGGCCGCGACGAACGCCACCGTGCCCGCCCGCCGGGCGAACCCGGGCCCGGCCGTGGTGTCCCGCACCACCCGCCGCCACACGTACCAGTGGAGGCCGGCGAAGGCCGCCAGAACGGCCAGGCCCGCGAGGACCGCGAGGACCACCACGGCTATGAGGTTCTCCGCAGAGCGCGGACTCCGCGGAACCCGATGACCCCTACCACCGTCCCCAAGGCAAAGGAGACAACGGCAAGCGTCAGGTGCACCCAGAAGTACCCGGTCGGGTTGTCCGCGTCGTCGAAGGCCAGCCCACTGCCGTCCTTCCACAGGTTCTTGACGAAAGTGATCCAGATGAACCAGCTCCACACCCCGAAGGCGAGCAGGAACCAGGAGACAGGGCGGCTGAGCTTCATGCGTTCAGTATCGCGAGCTCCTCTCGCGCACCGCCGCCGGGGTGGGGACGACGGGACACAGCCCACCTCGGCGCAGACGCACACAGCGGGGCCCTGTACGTTCTCGTCCGTGCCTGCCGTAAAAAAGACCGCCATGTTGGTCGCTTCCGCCGCATTGCTGACCATGTCGACCGCAGCGCCCGCGCTGGCGGACGGGAAGCCCGGAAAGGACGACGACCAGCCGAAGCCCCCCGCCAAGATGTCCACCGTCGGCGGCGCCCGGCTCGGTGAGGCGGGCACCCAGGTGAAGCTCAAGGCGGGTGCGCCGGTGCTGCCCAAGGAGCTCACGGGGCGCTCCTGGATCGTCTCCAACGCCGAGACCGGCGAGGTCCTCGCCGCGCACAACGCGCACTGGCGGCTGCCCCCGGCGAGCACTCTGAAGATGCTCTTCGCGGACACCGTCCTGCCGAAGTTCCCCAAGACGCAGAAGCACAAGGTCGCGCCCTCCGACATGGCGGGCATCGGCGCCGGCAGCAGCATGGTCGGCATCAAGGAGAACGAGACGTACTCCGTCCACGACCTGTGGCTGGGCGTCTTCCTGCGCTCCGGCAACGACGCGGTGCACGTCCTCTCGGCGATGAACGACGGCGTCCCGAAGACCGTCACCGACATGCAGAAGCACGCCGAGGAACTGCAGGCGCTCGACACCCATGTGGTCACGCCGGACGGCTACGACGAGAAGGGGCAGGTCTCGTCCGCGTACGACCTGTCGCTGTTCGCCCGCTCCGGGCTGCAGAAGAAGGACTTCCGCGAGTACTGCGCGACGGCCACCGCCCAGTTCCCCGGCGAGACGAAGAAGATCGAGAAGGGCGAGGACAAGGGCAAGACCAAGCGCGAGTCCTTCGGCATCCAGAACACCAACAAGCTGCTCACCGGCGGCGAGGGTGTCACCCCCTACAAGGGCATCGCCGGCGTGAAGAACGGCTACACCTCCAACGCGGGGAACACGTTCACGGGTGTCGCCGAGCGCGACGGCAAGGTCCTGCTCGTCACCGTCATGAACCCCTCCTCCACGGAGGCGCACGCGGTCTACAAGGAGACCGCGCGGCTCTTCGACTGGGGCTTCCAGGCGGCCGGCAAGGTCGACCCGGTGGGTCAGCTGGTCGCTCCGAAGGGGGCCGCGACGGGTGGCGCGGGCAAGGGCGCCCCGGGTGGCGGCGGCGGTTCGACGGACGGCGCCGAGAACGCGGCGCACTCCTCCGACGACAGCGGCGGCAACGGCATGGGCGTGGCCTTCGCCGTCGCGGGCGGTGTGCTCGCGGTGCTCGCCGCGGGTGCCTTCGTGATCAGGCGCAGGCTGCCGCTGCCGGGCCAGGCGGGCCGGCGCGAGCGTCAGGGCTGAGGGCGCTCCGTAGCGGACGTGGCGGTGGAGGCGGTCTCTTCGGGGGCCGCCTCTTCGGGGGCCGCTTCTTCGCGTGCGGCCTTCCGTGTCGCCGTCCACGCCGCGCAGAACAGCAGGAGTTTCGCCGTGAAGTTGATCCACAGGAGCAGTGCGACGGGCACGCCGAAGGCCCCGTACATGCTCTTCGAGGCGACCCCCTTCATGTAGCCGCCGAGCAGCAGCTTGAGCAGCTCGAAGCCGGCCGCGCCGATGAGTCCCGCGGTGAGGAGCGCGCGCCGCGGCGGCTGGACGCCGGGCAGCAGCGTCAGTACGTAGAGCAGCAGCAGGAAGTCCGCGAGGACCGCGATGGCGAACGCGATGACCTGGAGCAGGACGGCGCCCCAGCCCTTCTCGTCGACGCCCAGGAGGTCGGCGCTCCAGCCGACGGCGAGCGAGGCGAGCCCCGACGCGGCGAACGACGCGAGGCCCGCGCCGCCGAGCCCGAGGAGCACACCGGCGTCCTTGGCCTTGCGCAGGACGGGGTTCTCCTCCTCGTCGGCGAGCTCCCAGACGGCCCTGAGGCACTCCCTTATCGAGCCGACCCAGCCGATGCCGGTGAAGAGCAGCAGGGCGCCGGCGACGAGGCCGACCGTGCCCGCGTTGGCGACCAGGGCGTTCAGGTCCAGCTGGTCGGAGATGCCGGGCACCTGCTCGGAGATCTTGCCTTCGAGGGTGTTCTGCTGCTTCTTCGACAGCGTCGCCGCGGCGACCGCGGCGGCGACGGTGAGCAGCGGGAAGAGCGCCAGGAAGCTGATGAACGTCATGGCGGCCGCGAGCCGCGTCCAGTGGACCTGGTCGAGCCGTTCGTAGGCCTGCCACGCGTGCGTGCGCATGCCTTTCTCGACGAGCGGCCCGATCCCGGGCAGTTTCCTCAGCCAGTCCATGACGCCTCCGTGCCCGCTGTACTGCCCGATGTCCTGCCCGCTGTACGGAAGACCAAGGTCCGGGTACCCCAGAACCGCAGGACTGTGGCGAGTGCCATGCCGACGCCGGCGCCCGAGACGGTGTCCGCGCGCTGCGAGGTGAGACCGAGACCGTAGTGGGACACGGCGATGCACAGCAGTTGGACGAGGGCGCCCGCGATGTTGACGGCGAAGAACACCGCGTACCGGCGCAGCCGCGAGACTCCGGCGGCCCTGCGCCGATAGGTGCCGAGCGCGTTGCCCGCGTAGGCGACCGAGCAGCCCACCACGAAGGAGAGCGCCTTGGCGGTCAGCGGGTCGAGGCCCACGGGGCCGCGCAGCCAGACGAACAGGCCGAGGTCGGCGGCGTAGGCGCAGAGGCCGGCGGCCGCGAAGCCGAGCAGCTCGGGGCCGAGGAGCCGCAGTCGCGCGAGCGGGCTCACCAGTCCGCGACCGCGAGCCCGTACATCGCGAGCCACACCAGGCCGATGACGGCGAGCGCCCGGTCCCGCAGGACGACGTCCTCGGGCTCGCCCGCGGTGCCCCGGTCGGCGAAGACGGCGTAGCGCAGGATGGCGAGGATGAAGGCCGTCATGGACAGCTGGCGCCAGGGCAGCAGGCCGCTGGCGGTGCCACCCTCCTCCATGGCCCACAGGCAGTACGCGAGGACGGCGACGCCCGCGGCGAGCTGCCACACGAAGCGCAGGTACCCGGTGGTGTATTCGGTGAGCAACGCGCGCGTGGCGCCCAGTTGTTCCGAGCTCCCCGCCATCTGCACGGCCTCGGAGTAGCGCTTGGCGGAGACCATGAAGAGCGCGCCGAAGCCCGTGGTGATCAGGAACCAGCGCGAGAGCGGGATGTCGAGCGCCAGGCCGCCGATCATGGCGCGCATCAGGAAGCCGGTCGTGACGATGGTGAGGTCGACGACGAGGACGTGCTTGAGGCTGATGCAGTAGGCGAGTTGCATGACGACGTACGCGGCCAGGAGCGCCGCGGTGAGGGGCGTACAGAGGAGGGCGGCCGCCGTGGGCGCGAGGACGGCCAGGAGGCCGCCCACGGCGTACGCGACGGGCACCGGGACCTGCCCGGCGGCGACCGGCCTGCGGCACTTGGTGGGGTGGGCGCGGTCGGCGTCGGCGTCGCGGGCGTCGTTGATCAGGTAGACGGCGGACGCGGCGGCCGTGAACAGCGCGAAGACGATCGCGACTTGGACGAGCGCGTGCCGCGAGAAGAGCTCGCCGGCCGCGGCGGGGGCGGCGACGACGAGGACGTTCTTGACCCATTGGCGGGGGCGTGCGGTCTTCAGGAGGCCGAGCGGCAGGCCGACGGCTCCCGTGCGGGGCTTCCGGGGCGGGCTGGGCCGCTCCAGCACGACGGCGGCACGTTCAGGCATCGCGGCGGCCTCCGTTCATCCAGGCGGCGCCTGCCCTCGCGGTGAGCGCGCCGAGTGCCGCGCCCGCGGCGATGTCCGAGGGGTAGTGGACGCCGACGACCATGCGGGAGACGCACATCGCGGCGGCCAGCGGCGGGACGAGGCGGGCGCCGACGGGGCGCAGCGCGCCGTAGGCGACGGTTGCCGCCGCGGCGGAGGTGGCGTGCGAGCTGGGGAAGGAGTGGCGGCCCACGGTGCGTACGAGCGGCTGGACGCCGTGGTGGTCGCCGGGGCGGGGGCGGTGGACGATCCGCTTGACGCCCATGCTGGCCAGGTGCGCGGCGGCGGTGAGCGCGGTGCCGCGCAGCCAGGCGCCGCGGCGCTCGCGGTCGACGGCGGCGCCCGCCAGACCGGCCACGATCCACAGCGCGCCGTGCTCGCCGGTCCGGGACAGTGCGCGCGCGGCGGACGCCACGCGCGGGTCGGTGCCGCAGTCGCGCAGGGCCGACAGCAACCTGTGGTCCATGTCGTACATGTGGCCTCTTATTCGAAGAGATGCGAAGACACTCGAGGGCTGGGCATCTCGACTCTTCTAGGCAATCTCCCGATAATGGGGTCAATCTACGCTGACACTCTCTTAATCACCCATTTCGGTGAGAGCCGGAACAGCTTGGGGCGAACCGCACACTTGCGGGCGATACCGTCGCCTTCATGTCTGCCGACTCCCCCGCCGATTCCCTCGCCCCCGCCCCGGCGTCGTCCGACGTCCCCGTCTCCGTCTCCGGCTGGGGCCGCACCGCCCCGACCACCGCCCGGCTCGTGAGACCCCGTACGCAGGAGGAGGCCGCCGCCGCGGTGCGCGACTGCGGGGAGCGCGGCGGCATCGCCCGCGGCCTGGGCCGTGCCTACGGAGATGCCGCGCAGAACGCGGGCGGCGCGGTCTTCGACATGACGGGCCTCGACCGGGTGCGCGTCATCGACACCACGCGGACGACGGAGACCGGCGCCCCGGCGGCCACCGTGGTCTGCGACGCGGGCGTGTCGCTGCACCACCTGATGGAAGTCCTGCTGCCCCTGGGCTGGTTCGTGCCGGTGACCCCCGGGACCCGCTACGTGACGGTCGGCGGCGCGATCGGCGCCGACATCCACGGCAAGAACCACCACGTCTCGGGCTCCTTCTCCCGGCACGTCCTGTCGATGGACGTCCTGACCGCCGACGGCACGGTCCGCACCGTCGAGCCCGGCAGCGACCTGTTCGACGCGACGGCCGGCGGCATGGGCCTCACGGGCGTGATCCTCGCGGCGACCGTACGACTCCTGCCGGTCGAGACGTCCTTGATGAGCGTCGACACCGAACGCGCCACGGACCTCGACGACTTGATGGCCCGCCTCGCCGCCACCGACCACCGCTACCGCTACTCGGTCGCCTGGATCGACCTGCTCGCCCGCGGCGCCGCCATGGGCCGCTCGGTCCTCACCCGCGGCGACCACGCCCCGCTGGACGCGCTCCCGGAGCGGGCACGCGCGCGCAGGGCCCCGCTGGCGTTCCGCCCGGGACAGTTCCCCGCGGCCCCCTCGTTCCTGCCGGAGGGCCTGCTCGGCAAGGCCTCGGTGGGCCTCTTCAACGAGCTCTGGTACCGCAAGGCACCCCGCTCCCGCACCGGCGAGCTGCAGAAGATCTCCACCTTCTTCCACCCCCTGGACGGGGTCCCGCACTGGAACCGCATCTACGGCCGCGGCGGCTTCGTGCAGTACCAGTTCGTCGTCGGGTACGGGAAGGAGGAGGCCTTGCGCCGCATCGTGCAGCGCATCTCGGAGCGCGGCTGCCCCTCCTTCCTCGCCGTACTGAAGCGCTTCGGAGAGAGCGATCCCGGCTGGCTGTCCTTCCCGATGCCCGGCTGGACGCTCGCGCTCGACATCCCGGCGAACCTCCCCGGGCTCGGCGCCTTCCTCGACGAGCTCGACGAGGAGGTGGCCGCCGCCGACGGGCGCATCTACCTCGCCAAGGACTCCCGCCTGCGGCCCGACCTGCTCGCCGCGATGTACCCCCGGCTCGACGACTTCCGCGCCCTGCGGGCCGACCTCGACCCGCGCGGCGTGTTCCGCTCGGACCTCTCCCGCCGCCTCGCCCTCTAGGAGACCGGACCATGAAAGACGCCTTCGGCACCCCGCAGTCCCTGCTCGTCCTCGGCGGCACCTCGGAGATCGGCCTCGCCACCGCGCGGCGCCTCGTCGCCCGCCGCACCCGCACCGTGTGGCTGGCCGGCCGCCCCTCGCCGGACCTGGAGAAGGCCGCCGCCGGCCTGCGCGACATGGGCGCACAGGTGCACACCGTCGCCTTCGACGCGCTCGACTCCGAGTCCCACGAGGCGTCCCTCGGCAAGATCTTCACCGAGGGCGACATCGACATGGTGCTGCTCGCCTTCGGCATCCTCGGCGACCAGGCACGCGACGAGGACGAGCCGCTCGCGGCGGTCCGCGTCGCCCAGACCAACTACACGGGCGCGATCTCGGCGGGCCTGGTCTGCGCGCGGGCGCTGCAGTCCCAGGGGCACGGCTCCCTGGTGGTGCTCTCCTCCGTGGCGGGCGAGCGCGCGCGCCGCTCCAACTTCATCTACGGCTCCAGCAAGGCGGGCCTCGACGCGTTCGCCCAGGGCCTCGGCGACGCCCTGCACGGCACCGGGGTGCACGTGATGGTCGTCCGCCCCGGGTTCGTGCGCTCGAAGATGACGGCGGGCCTGGAGGAGGCCCCCATGGCGACCACGCCGGAGGCGGTCGCGGAGGCCATCGAGACGGGCCTGCGGCGGCGCTCGGAGACGGTGTGGGTGCCGGGGGCGCTCCGGCTGGTGATGTCGGCGCTGCGGCACGTGCCCCGGCCGGTCTTCCGGCGGCTGCCCCTGTAGGGCCGGCCACCTTTCACCGGGCCCCGGTCAGCAGGCGGGCAGCGTGCCCCGTGCCGCCGGGGCCGAGGCCTGCGGGGGCACCACACAGCCGCCGAAGGCGAAGTCCCGCAGCTTGCGCCAGACCCCGTCGGAGCCCTGCTCGTAGAGGGCGAAGCCGGTGCAGGGCCACGCGGCCCCGTACTCCGAGAGCTCCTCGTACGCGCGGTCCATGGCCTCTTCGGAGATGCCGTGCGCCACCGTCACATGCGGGTGGTACGGGAACTGCAGTTCGCGCTGGATCGGCCCCGACGCGTCCCTGACCCGCTCCTGGAGCCAGGAGCAGGCCGAGCCGCCCTCCACCACCCGGACGTAGACCACGGGGGACAGCGGGCGGAAGGTGCCCGTTCCGGAGAGGCGCATCGGGAAGGGGCGCCCGGCCGCGGCGACCGAGAGCAGATGCGCCTCGACCGCGGGCAGCGCGGACGCCTCCACCTCGGTCGGCGGGAGCAGGGTGACGTGGGTGGGGATGCCGTGCGCCGCGGGGTCCCCGAAGCCCGCGCGCCGCTCCTGGAGCAGGCTGCCGTGTGGCTCCGGGACCGCGATCGAGACGCCGATCGTTACGGTCCCCACGTCGTACTCCTGTCGTCGTGTCCATGGGCAGGGGATGCTGCCCGGCGGGCAGGGCGGTGCTGGTGTGCTCGTCCGGTCCGGAGGATCAGTGCTTGGCGGGCAGGAAGCCCACCTTGTCGTACGCCTGGGCGAGGGTCTCGGCGGCGACGGCACGGGCCTTCTCCGCCCCCTTGGCCAGGATCGAGTCGAGCGTCTCCGGGTCGTCCAGGTACTGCTGGGTGCGGTCCCGGAAGGGAGTCACGAACTCGACCATGACCTCGGCGAGGTCGGTCTTCAGCGCACCGTAGCCCTTGCCGGTGTACTTCTGCTCCAGTTCCGCGATACCGGTTCCGGTGAGCGTGGAGTAGATGCTGAGGAGGTTGCTCACACCCGGCTTCTGGGCCACGTCGTAGCGGATCACGGTGTCGGTGTCGGTGACGGCGCTCTTGACCTTCTTGGCGGTGGCCTTGGGCTCGTCGAGGAGGTTGATGAGGCCCTTCGGCGTGGACGCCGACTTGCTCATCTTGATCGACGGGTCCTGGAGGTCGTAGATCTTCGCCGTCTCCTTGAGGATGTACGCCGACGGCACGGTGAACGTCTCCCCGAAGCGGCCGTTGAAGCGCTCGGCGAGGTCACGGGTGAGCTCGATGTGCTGGCGCTGGTCCTCGCCGACCGGGACCTCGTTGGCCTGGTACAGCAGGATGTCGGCGACCTGCAGGACGGGGTACGTGAAGAGGCCGACGGAGGCGCGGTCGGCGCCCTGCTTGGCGGACTTGTCCTTGAACTGCGTCATCCGCGAGGCCTCGCCGAAACCGGTGAGGCAGTTCATCACCCAGGCGAGCTGGGCGTGCTCGGGGACGTGGCTCTGGACGAAGAGCGTGCAGCGCTCCGGGTCGAGGCCGGCGGCGAGCAGCTGGGCGGCGGCGAGCCTGGTGTTGGCGCGCAGGTCGGCGGGGTCCTGCGGCATCGTGATCGCGTGCAGGTCCACCACCATGTAGAAGGCGTCGTGGGACTCCTGCAGCGCCACCCACTGGCGGACCGCGCCGAGGTAATTGCCGAGGTGGAACGAGCCGGCGGTGGGCTGGATCCCGGAGAGCACACGAGGTCGTTCAGAGGCCATGGTGCCCATTCTCTCAGGTGACTCTCATAGCTCGGAAACAGGTGTGTGACGAGTAAGAACCGAACGGAGTCGAACAGAACGGGATCGGGGTGCGTTCCGCGTGCGCCAGTCACCGTGCTGTCGGGGCCACCGCGGCGGGCGCGCCGGTTCGGCAGGTTTCTTCGTCCGCGATGCGAGCGACGATAGGAATGGGCGCCACACCCGCCCCCAGCCGCAGGACGAACGGAGACCCCGTGTCGAGTACGTCATCTTCCGCTACGAACACTTCCCGGACGACCAGCGAGCAGCTCATCGCCTCGGCCGAGGCGCACAGCGCGCACAACTACCATCCGCTGCCCGTCGTGGTCGCCTCGGCCGAGGGCGCGTGGATGACCGACGTGGAGGGGCGCCGCTACCTCGACATGCTCGCCGGGTACTCGGCCCTCAACTTCGGGCACGGCAACCGCCGGCTCGTCGACGCCGCGAAGGCGCAGCTGGACCGGGTGACGCTGACGTCGCGGGCCTTCCACCACGACCGGTTCGCCGAGTTCTGTACGCGCCTTGCCGCGCTGTGCGGCAAGGAGATGGTGCTGCCCATGAACACCGGCGCGGAGGCCGTCGAGACGGCCGTGAAGACCGCGCGGAAGTGGGGCTACCGGGTCAAGGGCGTGCCGGACGGGCAGGCGAAGATCGTGGTCGCGGCGGACAACTTCCACGGCCGGACGACGACCATCGTCAGCTTCTCCACGGACGAGGAGGCGCGGGCCGACTACGGCCCGTACACGCCGGGCTTCGAGATCGTGCCCTACGGCGATCTCGAGGCGCTGCGGGCCGCCGTGACCGACGACACCGTGGCCGTGCTCCTGGAGCCGATCCAGGGCGAGGCCGGGGTCCTGGTCCCGCCGCCCGGCTATCTGCCGGGGGTCAGGGAGCTGACGCGGGAGCGCCGGGTCCTGTTCATCGCGGACGAGATCCAGTCGGGCCTCGGCAGGACGGGCCGGACCTTCGCGTGCGAGCACGAGGGCGTGGTGCCGGACGTGTACCTGCTGGGCAAGGCGCTCGGGGGCGGCGTGGTGCCGGTGTCGGCGGTGGTCGCCGACTCCGATGTGCTCGGGGTCTTCAAGCCGGGCGAGCACGGGTCGACGTTCGGCGGCAACCCGCTCGCCTGTGCGGTGGGCCTCGAGGTGGTCGCCATGCTGGAGACGGGTGAGTTCCAGCAGCGGGCCACGGAGCTGGGCGAGCACCTGCACGCGGAGCTGGGCCTGCTGACCGGCACGGGCAAGGTGACGCAGGTGCGGGGGCGCGGGCTGTGGGCGGGCGTCGACATCGCGCCGTCGTACGGCACGGGACGGGAGATCTCCCAGAAGCTGATGGACCGGGGGGTGCTCGTCAAGGACACGCACGGGTCGACGATCCGCATCGCTCCCCCGCTGGTGATCAGCAAGGAGGACCTGGACTGGGGCCTGGACCAGTTGCGGGCGGTGCTGAGCTAGGGCCTGGCGGGCGGACCGGGCCGTCGCCCGTACGGGGAGTCGTACGGTCTCACAGGATCACGTGCGGGATGAACCGCGCGTACTCGTCGGTGATCAGGCCGGACGACTCCCGGATGCCGAGGCCCGCCGCCTCGTCCTCGACGACCCACGCGCCGAGCACGACCCGGTTGCCGTCGAAGTCCGGGAGCGGGGCCAGCTCCTGGTAGCAGCACGCCTCTTCGCGGAGGGCGGGCGGCTCGGTTCCCGGCTCGTGCACGGTCACTCCGGCGCCTTCGCGGCCGAGCAGCGGCTTGGCGACGTATCCGCGCTCCCGGGCGAGCTCGCGGGGGCCGTCCAGGTAGGCGGGGAGGAGGTTCGGGTGGCCCGGATACAGCTCCCACAACACGGCGAGCAGCGCCTTGTTGGAGAGCAGCATCTTCCAGGCGGGTTCGATCCACAGGGTCGAGCCCGTGCCGCCGCCGTTGTCGAGGGTCTCCAGGACGTGCGGGGCGAAGCGGTCGGTGGTCAGCCACTCCCACGGGTAGAGCTTGAAGCAACTGCGCATGAAGCGGAGCTTCTTGTCGACGAAGCGGCGCGAGAGCCGGTCCCAGCCGATGTCCTCCATGGAGATCGACTCCGCGGCGAGGCCCGCCTGTTCGGCCGTCTCCCGCAGGTACGCGACCGTCATCAGGTCTTCGCCGAGCTCGTCGGCCGCGGAGTGCGCGAAGTACAGGGGGCTGCCGGGCGGCAGGAGCCCGGCCTGCTTCCGCCAGGCGTCGACGAGGCGCTCGTGCAGGGAGTTCCACTGGTCGGCGCCGGGGAAGCGTTCCTCCATCCAGAACCACTGGGGGCTCGCTGCCTCCACGAGAGAGGTGGGGGTGTCGGCGTTGTACTCCAGCATCTTCGCCGGGGCCGTGCCGTCGTAGCGCAGGTCGAAACGGCCGTACAGGGACGGGAGTTCGGCCCGGCGGTGCCAGGCCTCGGTGACGGCGGCGGCCACCCGCGGGTCGGTGATGCCGAGGTCGGCGAGGCGGTCGTGCTCGACGAGGTGCGCGGCGGCGGCCAGGCACATCGCGTGCAGTTCCTCGACGACCTCCTCCAGGGCCTCCACCTCGGGGAGCGAGAAGACGTAGTAGGCGCTCTCGTCCCAGTAGGGGCGCAGGGTGTCGTCGGGGTGGCGCGTGAGGGGGTAGATGAGCCCCTGGTCCTCGACGGTCTGCTGCCAGCCGGGGCGCGGTTCTATGGTGTGGCGTTCCATGGCGTGTGTGTCGTGTCCGGGTTCGGTCCGGCCGCTCAGCCGCCGCCGCTGCCGCTGCCCGAGCAGCCGAAGCCGTCCCGGTCGACGGCCTCGCTGCGGCTGAAGGTGCCGTCGTCCGCGTAGCGCCCGTCGACGTCGGCGTCGTAGTACCAGGCGGCGTCGGCGCGGCTTGATGTCTTGCCGGTGCCGGTACCTGTTCCTGCGCTTGTGCCGTGGGAACCCTTGCGGGACTTGCCGGACGAACCCGAGGCGCCGGACTTGCACTTGCTGTCGCTGACGACGCGGTAGCCCTTGGCGTAGTCGTAGCTGTCGCGGTCCACGCAGCGGCGGTCGGGGTCCGAGCCGCAGGAGGTCAGGGCCGCCGCGAGGACGCCCATGCCGCCGAGCACGACCGTGCTCGACCGCAGCCGTCGTGGTTGCTTCTGTGCCATGGTGTTTCCGCTCCCCCGTTGTGCTGTCCAGTTTTGCCCGGTTCCGCCGGGCGTTGCCGGGCGGTGTCCGCCGCGTGCGCGATCAGCGTAGGTAGGCCTCGGCCGTCCGGGCCAGCCGCCTCCCCCCTGGTTCCCCTGCGGATCGCGCCTACTCCGCGTCCTCTACAGTCACTTCGTGTCTCTTGGGATGATTTGCGCTCTCGGTTCAGCGGTCTGCTTCGGCACGGCCTCGGTCTTTCAGGCGGTCGCTGCGCGGGCCACCGCGCCCGGCACCGGCTCCGGTGTCGACGCGGCGCTGCTGCTGCGCGCCCTGCGCCAGTGGCGCTACCTCGTGGGGCTCGGCCTCGACGGGCTCGGATTCCTGCTGCAGATCGTGGCGTTGCGGACCATTCCGATCTACGCGGTGGGCGCGGCGCTCGCCGCGAGTCTCGCCGTCACGGCGGTGGTCGCGGCCCGGTTGCTGCGGGTACGGCTCAGCGGCGTGGAGTGGGGCGCGGTGGCCGTCGTCTGCGCGGGGCTCGCGATGCTCGGGCTCGCCTCCGGTGACGAGGGCGAGCGCGCCGGTTCGACGACCTTGCGGTACGTGATGCTGGGCGTCGCCTTCGCCGTTCTGCTGCTCGGCGCGGTGGCCGGGCGGCTGCCCGGACGGGGGCGGGCGCTGGCGCTCGGCCTCGGGGCGGGGTGCGGTTTCGGGGTGGTGGAGGTGACCGTACGGCTCATCGACGACATGGCGCCGGGGGCGCTGTTCACCAATCCGGCGACGTACGCGCTGCTGGTGGGCGGGGGTGCGGCGTTCCTGCTGCTCACGTCGGCGTTGCAGCGGGGCTCGGTGACGACGGCCACGGCCGGCCTGGTGATCGGCGAGACGATCGGTCCCGCGCTGGTGGGTGTGGTGTGGCTGGGCGACCGTACGCGCGAGGGGCTGGAGTGGCTCGCCGTGCTGGGCTTCGTTGTGGCGGTGGTGGGGGCGTTGGCGTTGGCGCGGTTCGGTGAGCCTGAGTCCGGGGACGGTGGGGGGGCGGTCACCGTTTGAGCTCGGTGCCGTTTCGTGCGGGTTCCCTTTGCCGCACGCCTCGGGGCTCCGCCCCGGACCCCGCTCCTCAAACGCCGGAGGGGCTGGATTTCCGTCACCACCCGAGCCGGGGCTTCGGACGCCACGGCACGCGCGCCCCCTCCACCGCACCCCACGGGGCACCGCCCCCGACCCCGCTCCTCAAACGCCGGAGGGGCTGATATTCCTCACCGGCGCCGGAGAGGCTGGACTTTCGCACCGTACGCGCGGAACCCCAGAGCCCGCCTCAACCGCGAGCCCCCTCCGCCGCACCCCACGGGGCTCCGCCCCCGACCCCGCTCCTCAAGCGCCGGAGGGGCTGATATTCCTCACCGGCGCCCCGGGCCCCAGGAGAGGAATTCCCTCAGCCCGGCAGCACCCTGCACAACGCCTCCAACGCCCCCGCCCACGCGTGCTCCGCCGGGGTCCCGTAGCCCACCACCAGCGCGTCCCCGTACCCGCCCTCGGGCAGGGGCGACTGGGGGTGGCGGTAGGACGTCAGGCCGTGGACCGACAGGTGTTGCCAGCCTGCTGCCTGGACCACCGACTGTTCGGTGCCCGGCGGGAGTTCGAGCACCGCGTGCAGGCCCGCCGCGATGCCCGTGGCCCGCACCTCCGGTGCCCGCGCCGCCAGCGCCGCCACCAGTTGGTCGCGGCGGCGCCGGTAGCGGAGGCGGGCGGCGCGCACATGACGGTCGTACGCGCCGGACGTGATGAACTCCGCCAGCGCCAACTGCTCCACCGCACCGCACGACGCGCCCCCCGCCTCCTTCTCGGCGAGCACCTCGTCCCACAGGCCCGACGGCAGCACCATCCAGCCGAGCCGCAGACCGGGCGCGAGGGACTTGCTGGCCGTGCCGCAGTACACGACGCGTTCGGGGTCCAGGCCCTGGAGCGCGCCGACGGGCTGGCGGTCGTAGCGGAACTCCCCGTCGTAGTCGTCCTCCAGGATCACCCCGCCCTCGCGCCGCGCCCAGTCGACGACGGCAGCCCGCCGGTCGGGGTGGAGCGGCACGCCCATCGGGAACTGGTGCGCCGGGGTGAGCAGCACCGCCTTCGCCGGACCGCGGCGCCGGCCGTCGTCGGCGCTCAGGCCCGCCACATCCGTGCCCCGCTCGTCAAAGCCGAGCGGAACCGTGCGCAGGCCCGCCCGGTGCAGCTGGTTCCAGTAGAGGTCCAGGCCGTACGCCTCCACGGCCACCTCGGGCAGCCCGCGCGCCTTCAGGACCCGGCCGAGGATCGACAGGGCGTGGACGAAACCCGCGGTGATGATCATGCGGTCCGGGTCGGCGCGCACGCCGCGGGCCCGTGCCAGGTAGTCGGCGAGGGCGCTGCGCAGTTCGACGCGCCCCCGCGGGTCCGCGAAACCGAGCGCGTCGGGCGGTGCCACGGCCAGCGCGCGGCGGACCGCCTTGAGCCACTCCGCGCGCGGGAACGTGGACAGGTCCGGCGTGCCGGGGCTCAGGTCGTACATCGGCGCCCCGCCCGTCCTGCGGGGCCGCGCGGGCCGCGCCGGCGGGGCGATCGCGCGCTCGACCACCCGGGTGCCCGAGCCCTGGCGCGCCGTGAGCCAGCCCTCGGCGACCAGGTCGGCATACGCGTCCGCCACCGTGTTCCGGGCGACGCCCAGGTCCACGGCGAGGGAGCGGGAGGACGGCAGCCGGGTGCCGGGGGCCAGGCGGCCGCCGCGCACCGCCTCCCGCAGCGCGTCCGTCAGGCCCTTGCGGACCCCGTGCCGGGACGCGCCGCCGCCCGTCTCCAGGTGGAGGTCGACGCCCAGGACACCGCCTCCCGTGCCGCCCGTATCGCCCGTATCGGCGTCCGCGCCACCCGCTGAAGTGGCCCACGTTTCTTCCATGGAAATGGACCATACCCATGGGCTACTGCTTCCGTAGGGTCGAAGCATGACGACGAACCCGACCTCCACCGAACAGACCAACCAGCCCCCTTCGACCGGCCAGGCCGGCACCACCGGCGCCCACGTCCACGAGCACACCGCCCGCCTCGACTGGAGCCGGCACGCGCCCGAGGTGTTCAAGGCCATGATCAAGCTCGACGCGGCCGCCCGTAAGGGACTCGACCCGGTGATCGGCGAGCTCGTCAAGATCCGCGCCTCGCAGCTCAACCACTGCGCGTACTGTCTCGACATGCACACCAAGGACGCCATCGCCGCGGGCGAGAGCGTCGAGCGCATCATCCAGCTCAGCGCCTGGGAGGAGTCGCAGCACTTCTACACGGCCAAGGAGATCGCCGCGATCGAGCTGACCGAGGCGATCACCGTGCTCACCGACGGCTTCGTGCCGGACGAGGTGTACGCGAAGGCCGCCGCGCACTTCGACGAGGCGGAGCTCACCCAGCTCATCGCCGCGATCACCGTCATCAACGCGTGGAACCGCTTCGGCGTCAGCACCCGCCAGGTGCCGGGGCACTACAAGGCGGCGAGCGCCAAGTGAGCGTACGCACCACGCAGTTGGACCAGGGCGTCGTCGGCGCGATGAGCACCCTCAGCGCCGCCGCCAAGAAGGGGCTCGGCGACCCCGTGCTCGCCGAACTCGTGATGATGCGGGCCTCGCAGATCAACGCCTGCGCGTTCTGCCTCGACATGCACGTGGACGTCGCCCTGAAGAACGGCGAGAGCCCCAAGCGCATCGCCCTCCTCAACGCCTGGGAGGAGGCCGGCGACCTCTTCAGCGAGCGGGAACGCGCCGCACTGGCGCTGACGGAGGCCGTCACCGTACTCACCGACGGCTTCGTGCCCGACGACGTCTACGCGCGGGCGGCCGCACACTTCGACGAGGGGCGGCTCGCCCATCTCCTCGGCGTGATCGCCGTCATCAACAGCTGGAACCGGCTGATGGTCAGCCGCCGCATCGCACCCGGAGGCCCGGCATGGTGAACCACGTCGACACACTGCGCGCCCTGCACCGGCGGTCGGCGGCCGACGGGCCGCTGGTCCTGCCGGGCCCGTGGGACGCCGCGAGCGCCCGGGTGTTCGAGGAGAAGGGGTACGAGGCGCTCGCCACGCCCAGTGCCGGCGTCGCGCTCTCCCTCGGGTACGAGGACGGGCAGGTGCCGCCGGAGGAAATGTTCGAGGCGATCACGCGGATCGTGCGGTCGGTCTCCGTGCCCGTGACCGCGGACATCGAGGCGGGTTACGGCATCGCCCCGAAGGAGCTGGTGGAGCGGCTCCTGGAGACGGGCGCGGTCGGCTGCAACCTGGAGGACTCCGTGGGCGGCCACGGCCCGGCGGGAGCTCTCAAGGACCCCGCCGAACAGGCCGCGTTCCTCGCGGAGGTGCGGGAGGCGGCGGGTGACCGGCTCTTCGTCAACGCGCGGGTGGACACGTTCGTCAGGGGCGTCACCGATCCGGCGGCGGCCGTCGAGCGGGCCCGCCTGTATGTGGCCGCGGGCGCGGACTGTGTGTACCCGATCATGGCGCCGGCCGAGGCGATCCCCGCGCTGCGGGCGGGGATCGAGGGGCCGATCAACGTGGTGGCGCGGCCGGACGGGCCCTCGCTGCGGGAGCTCGGGGAGCTCGGTGCCACGCGGATCACGTTCGGTCCCGGGCTGTTGCACCGGGCCATGGCGGCCCTGGGGGACATCGCCGACCAGTTGAGGTAGGCGTGGAGGTGCCGGGTGCCCGTTTTGACGGAGCACCCGGCAACCGGCAACCGGCAACCGGCAACCGGCAACCGGCCAAGACAAGCCGCCTACTTGGGCAGCCACCCCTTCCACTTCGACGTGTGCTCGTCGATCCACTTCTTCGCCGCGTCGTCCGGCGACATCTTCTTGTCCGCGATCATCAGGGAGACCTCGTTCTGGTCCTCCTCCGACCACTTGAAGTTCTTCAGGAACTTCGCGGCGTCGCCGCCGTTCTTCGCGAAGTCCGCGTTGAAGTACTTCTGCAGCGGCGTGTGCGGGTAGGCACACTTGATCTTGGCGGGGTCGGCGTCGCAGCCCTCCTTGTACTTCGGCAGCTTCACCTCCGTCATCGGCACCTTCTCGAACAGCCACTGCGGCTTGTACCAGTAGGTGAGGAACGGCTTCCGCTGCTTGGCGAACTGCTCGATCTGGGTGATCTGCGCCGCCTCGGAGCCCGCGAAGACGACCTGGTAGTCCAGGCCCAGGTTCTGCACCAGGGCCTTGTCGTTCGTCACGTACGACGGGGAACCGTCCATGAGCTGGCCCTTGTCGCCGCTCTCGGACGTACGCAGCTGCTTCGCGTACTTGTTGAGGTTCTTCCAGTCGGTGACGTCCGGGTGCTTCTTGGCGAAGTACGTCGGGACGTACCAGCCGATGTGCCCGGTCACGCCGACGTCGCCGCCGGGGACGATCGTCTTCTTCTCCTTGACGTACCGCTGCTCCTGGTCCGGGTGGCCCCAGTCCTCCATGATCGCGTCGACGCGGCCCTGGCTGAGGGCGTCCCAGGCGGGCACCTCGTCGATCTGGACCTTGTCGACGCGGTAACCCAGTTTGTTCTTGAGCAGGTACTCGGCGACGGCGACGTCCGCCTGCGCACCGACCCAGGACTGGACCGAGAGGGTCACCGTCTTGGCGCCCTCGGCGTTCGCGTACGGAGACGCCTGCTTGCTCATGTCGGCGGCGCCGCAGCCGGAGAGCGCGAGCAGCGCGCCGCCGGCCGTGACGGCGCTCAGGACACGCGTACGAACGCGCATGTCAGGCTCCCTTCTTCGCGCGGCGGGGCCGGCGTTCCGTGGGCTGCGTGACGCGGTCGAGCATCAGGCCGAGGCAGACGATCGCGGCACCGGCCACCAGGCCGGTCGCCAGGTCGCCCTGCGCGATGCCGAACACGACGTCGTAGCCGAGCGCGCCACCGCCGACCAGGCCGCCGATGACGACGACGGCGAGGACCAGGACGACGCCCTGGTTGAGGGCGAGCATGAGCGCGGGGCGGGCCAGCGGCAGCTGGACCTTGCGCAGCTGCTGCCAGCTGGAGGCGCCGAGCGAGCGCGAGGACTCCATCGCGGCGGCGTCGACCTGGTTCAGGCCCTGCGTGGTGATGCGGACGACGGCGGGCAGCGCGTAGACGACCGCCGCGGCGACCGCGGGGGCGCGGCCGATGCCGAAGAGGGCGACGACCGGGATCAGGTAGACGAACTGCGGCATCGTCTGGAAGACGTCGAGCACCGGCCTGAGCAGGCGTTCGAAGCGCCCGCTGCGGGCGGCCGCGATGCCGGTCGCGAAGCCCAGGACCAGCGTCACGGCGACACCGGCGAGGACCTGCGCGAGGGTGTCGAGGGACTTGTCCCAGACGCCGAGCACGCCGATCGCGGCCATCGCGGCGACGGCGGTGAGCGCGGTCTGCCAGGTGCCGATCAGCCAGGCGAGCGCGGCGACCACGAGCAGCACCGACCACCAGGGCAGGCCCTGCAGGCCGTCCCTGACCGGGTTGAGGACCCAGGTGGTGAAGTGCGAGGCCCAGTCGGCGGTGCCGCCGACGACGGGCACGCCGGTGTAGATGTGGTCGACCATCCACTCCTTGGCGGTGTTCACCGAGGGGGCGATGTTGACGACCCAGCCGGTCGGCCAGTCCACGCGGTCCGCGAAGCGCGCGGCGAGCGCGACGACGACGGTGCCCGCGGCGGCGACGGACCAGCCGCGCCGGCCGCGCAGCGCGGAGGTGTCCTCGGCGCTCGTCCCGGCGTGTTCGCCCGCGGCGCCGGTGACCCGGTCGAGGACCACGGCGAGCAGCACGATGGGGATGCCGGCGGCGAGCGCCTGACCGACGTCGACGGTGGAGAGCGCCTGGTAGACGCGGTCGCCGAGGCCGCCCGCGCCGATCACCGAGGCGATGACGGCCATGGAGAGCGCCATCATGATCGTCTGGTTGAGGCCGAGCAGGAGCTGCTTGGCGGCGAGCGGGAAGCGGGCGGAGAACAGCCGCTGCCTGCCGGTCGCGCCGAGCGAGGTCACCGCCTCCATCACGCCGCCGTCGGCGCCGCGCAGGCCGAGCGCGGTGAGCCGGGCCATCGGCGGGGCGGCGTAGACGACGGTGGCGATGATGGCGGCCGGGACGCCCATGCCGAAGACGAGGGCGAACGGCAGCAGGTACGCGTACGCGGGCAGCACCTGCATGGTGTCGAGGACCGGACGCAGGATCCGGAAGATCCGGTCGTTGAGGCCGCCGGCGAGGCCGAGCAGCAGCCCGATCACGACCGAGACCAGGACGGCGACGATCATCAGGGCGAGCGTCTGCATGGTCGGCACCCACATGCCGAGCAGCCCGCACACGGCGAACGCGGCGGAGGCCATGACGGCGAGCCTGACGCCCGCAACGCGCCAGGCGACGAGCCCGGCGCCGATGGTCACACCGGCCCAGCCGGCCGCGAGGAGCACGAGGTAGACGCCGCGCACGGAGAGCACGATGGCGTTGCTGACGTGCCCGAGGAAGTAGATGAACAGCGGGTGGCTGTCGCGGTTGTCGATGATCCAGTCGGTGGTCCTGCCGAGCGGCCCGGTCAGGTCGACGGTGAGCGCGTCGGGCCAGGCGCCGGAGGCCCACTTGGCGTTGAGGATCGGCACGATGACGGCCGCGGCGACGGCGAGCAGCAGGAGCTTGCCGACGGCGCGGTGGCGCAGGAGCGCGCCGATTCCCGTATCTCGTACGGGTCCTGAGGCGGTGGCGGTGGCCATCAGATGACCACCTCGCCCGGGCCGGCGGCCGGGTCCGGCGCGGGGGCCGAGGTCCCCGCGACCACGGCGAGCAGCCCGGCGTGGTCCACCACGCCCAGGCAGCGCTTGCCGTCCATCACGCGCACCGGGAAGCCGGTGCGGGCGACGGCCTCGATGGCCTCGGAGACCTTGGCGTCGGGCGCGAGGGCGGCGCCGCGGGTCTCCTCGTCGCCGTCGGCGGGGCGCATGGCGCTGCGTACGGTCATCACGTCGGCGCGCACCACGTCGCGCACGAAGTCGCGGACGTAGTCGTCGGCCGGGGAGCCGACGATCTCCTCGGGCGTGCCGAGTTGGACGACGCGGCCGTCGCGCATCAGGGCGATGCGGTCACCGACCCGGAGGGCCTCACTGAGGTCGTGGGTGATGAAGACCATCGTGCGGCCCTCTTCGTCGTGCAGGCGGCAGATCTCTTCCTGCATGTCACGGCGGATCAGCGGGTCGAGGGCGCTGAACGGCTCGTCGAAGAGGAGGACCTCGGGGTCGACGGCGAGGGCGCGGGCGAGGCCGACGCGCTGCTGCTGGCCGCCGGAGAGCTGGCCGGGCTTGCGCTGTTCGAGGCCTTCGAGGCCGACCTTCTTGACGACTTCGAGGGCCTTGGCGCGGCGCTCGGCCTTGGCGACGCCCTGGATCTCCAGGCCGTACGCGACGTTGTCGAGGACCGAGCGGTGCGGCAGCAGGCCGAAGTGCTGGAAGACCATGGCGGCGCGGTGGCGGCGCAGTTCGCGCAGGCGGGTCTTGTCCATGGCGAGGACGTCCTCGCCGTCGATGGCGAGGCTGCCGGAGGTGGGCTCGATGAGCCGGGTGAGGCAGCGTACGAGGGTGGACTTGCCGGAGCCCGACAGGCCCATGACGACGAAGACCTCACCCTTCTTGACGTCGAAGGAGACGTCGCGCACGGCGGCGGTGCAGCCGGTGCGCTCCCGCAGTTCGGCGGGGCTGAGGTCGTGCACCTCGGTGTTGCCGGGTATTCGCTCGGCGCCGGGTCCGAAGACCTTCCAGAGGTTGCGGACGGCGAAGACGGGCCCGTCGGCCGCCCCGCTCTCTTCGGTCGTGTTGTCCGTGCTGGTCACGGTGGCCTCGCTCATCGGCCGTCACCACCAAGGATCTCGGCACATTTCTCCCCGACCATGAGTACTCCGATCATCGGGTTCACGGCGGGCATCGTCGGGAAGACGGATGCGTCCGCGATACGGATTCCTGCCAGGCCCCGGATCTTCAACTCCGGGTCGACCACGGCGAGTTCATCAGTGGAAGCGCCCATTCGGCAGGTGCCGGCCGGGTGGTAGACGGTGTGCGCGGCCTTGCGGACGAGTTCGCTGATCTCGGCGTCGTCGGTGACGTCGGGACCGGGGAAGACCTCGCGCTTGAGCCACTTCTTGAAGGGTTCGGCCTCGGCGACCTTGCGGGCCAGCTTGATGCCGTCGACGAGGGTCTGCCCGTCGTAGTCGCCCTCGTCCTCGAAGTACCTGAAGTCCAGGGCGGGCTTGACCTCCGGGTCCGCCGACGTCAGGTAGAGGCGGCCGCGGGAGCGGGACTTGGGGATGTTCGGGGTCATCGAGACGCCGTGCTCGGGGCGCTCGTAGCCGAGGCGCTCCGGGTTGTCCGTGAACGGAATTTGGTAGAAGTGGAACATCAGGTCCGGGCCCTTGTGGTCCGGGTCCCGCTTCACGAACAGGCCCGCGTCGGAGTCCATCGCTGAGTTGCCGGGGATCGGCCCGTTCGTCTCCCAGACGATGACCGACTCGGGGTGGTCGATGAGGTTCTCGCCGACGCCCGGCAGGTCGTGGACGACCGGGATGCCGAGGGCTTCGAGGTCCTTCTTCGGGCCGATGCCGGAGTGCATGAGCAGCCGCGGCGTGTCGACGGCGCCGGCGCAGACGAGGACCTCGCGGCGGGCGGTGAACAGCTTCTCCACGCCGTCCTTGGTGCGCAGGTGCACGCCGCGGGCGGTCTTGCCGTCCAGCTCCAGCTTGGTGGCCCAGGTCTCCAGGAAGAGGTGGAGGTTCGGGCGGTCGCCGGCCTCCATGTGGGGGTGCAGATAGGCGACCGAGGCGGAGGAGCGCTTGTTGTTCTCCGGGTGGTACGAGAGGTCGAAGAAGCCGACGCCCTCGTCGAAGGGCTTGTCGTTGAAGCCGACGACCTCGGGGACGCCGAGCGCGGTCTTCGTCGCCTCGACCCAGTCGGTGGCGATCTGGTTCTGGTCCTTCTTGGCGACGCGCACGATGTTGTTGCGCAGCTTGCCGAAGTAGGGGTCCATCGCCTTGGCGTTCCAGCCGGCGGCGCCGGCCGCCTCCCACTCGTCCCAGTCGGACGGCAGCGGCTTGAAGGAGATCAGGGTGTTGTGCGACGAGCAGCCGCCGAGGACCTTGGCGCGGCTGTGCAGGATGTGCGAGTTGCCGCGCGGCTGCTCGGTGGTCGTGTACTCGTAGTCCAGCTCGCCGCCGAGCAGGCCGAGCCACTTGCGCAGCGTGAGGACGTCCTCTCGGCCGATGTCGCTGGGGCCGCCCTCGATGACGGCGACGGTGACGTCCGGGTTCTCGGTGAGACGGGACGCGATCACCGATCCTGCGGTGCCGCCGCCGACGATGACGTAGTCGAACTCGGTCTGGTCAGACATGCGTACGTGCTCCTCTTCCTGCGAGGTCGTGCCAAGGTGCTTGCGCGTGATGAGCGGGGGGGCGCTTGAACGTGTTGCGCGCGGGGCGGACTTCCCGCCCCGCGCGTACTTCTCGTGTGTGCCGGCCGTCTCAGCCCGCGAACCAGCGCACCGGCTGCGGCGCCAGGTTCTGGTAGATGTGCTTGGACTCGCGGTACTCGGCGAGACCCGCGGGCCCGAGCTCGCGCCCGACACCGCTCTTGCCGAAGCCGCCCCACTCGGCCTGCGGCAGGTAGGGGTGGAAGTCGTTGATCCAGATGGTGCCGTGGCGCATCCGGCGGGCCATCCGGGCGGCGCGGCCCTGGTCGCTGGTCCACACGGCGCCGGCCAGGCCGTACTCGGTGTCGTTGGCGAGGGCGACGGCCTCGTCCTCGGTACGGAAGGTCTCCACGCTCAGCACCGGGCCGAAGACCTCCTCGCGCACGACCCGCATCTCGCGGTGGCACTGGTCGAGCACGGTCGGCTCGTAGAAGTAGCCCTCGGCGGGGCGCACGTCGCTCGGCTCGGGGCGCTTGCCGCCGGAGCGGAGCACCGCGCCCTCCTCCAGAGCGGAGGCCACGTACATCTCGGTCTTCTCGCGCTGCTGCTGCGAGACGAGCGGGCCGCACTCGACGCCGTCCTCGGTGCCGCGGCCGAGCTTGATCTTGCGGGCGCGGCGGGCGAGTTCGGCCACGAAGCGCTCGCGGACGGACTCCTCGATGATGAGGCGGCCACCGGCGGAGCAGACCTGCCCGCTGTGGATGAAGGCGGCGTTGAGCGCCTGGTCGACGGCGGTGTCGAAGCCCTCTTCGGTGGCGCAGGCGTCGGCGAAGACGACGTTGGGGTTCTTGCCGCCGAGTTCGAGGGCGACCTTCTTCACGCCGAGCGCGGCGGCCTGGGCGACCTTGGTGCCGGAGACGAGGCCGCCGGTGAAGGAGACCAGGTCGACGTCGGGGTGGTCGGAGAGCCGGGCGCCGACGGTGTGGCCGGGGCCGGTGACGATGTTGGCGACACCGGCGGGCAGCCCGGCCTCGACGAGGAGCTCGATGAGCGCGACGGTCGTCAGCGGCGTGATCTCGCTGGGCTTGATGACGAAGGTGTTGCCGGCGGCGAGCGCGGGCGCGATCTTCCAGCTGGCCTGGAGCAGCGGGTAGTTCCAGGGCGTGATCATCGAGCAGACGCCGACGGGCTCGTGCACGACGACGCTGTGGATGTCCTCGGAGCCGGCGTCGACGACCCGGCCGGCGCCCTCGCCGATCACCAGGTCGGCGAAGTACCGGAAGGCGTCGGCGACGCAGTCGACGTCGACGCGGCCCTCCTCGACGGTCTTGCCCGCGTCGCGGCTCTCCAGGAGCCCGATCTCCTCGCGGTCGCGTACGAGGAGGTCGGCGACCCGGCGCAGCAGCGCGGCGCGCTCGGCGACGGGCGTGCCCGGCCAGGAGCCCTCGTCGAAGGCCTTGCGGGCGGCTGCGACGGCGGCGTCCACGTCCTCCGTGGAGCCCTCGGCGATCACGGCGAACGGCTTGGCGTCCGCGGGGTCGAGGATCTCGCGGGTGGCGCCGGAGGCGGCCGCAAGCCACTCTCCGCCCACATGAATGGTCTTTTGTGCGGACACGTCCCGTTTGCCTTCCGTTCCTGTCATATGCCCCCGCCTGTCACTCGCGGTAGCCGGGTGCACCTGCCCTCCGGCGGAGAAACCATGCACATCATGTGGCCGAAAGTGCGCTGTGTCACTGCGTGTGCGGGACGAGGGCGCCGGTCACCGTGCGTCGGCGGCCCCGGCGAACTCGTCGAGGGCCTCGTCCGCCGGCTCGTCCTCGACCGAGAGGCCGGCCACCCACAGCGGCATCAGCCAGTGGATGACGAAGACGGTGAACAGGACGGGGAAGAGGAATCCTTCGACGTCCACACCCTTCACGGTGGCGGCGCCCGCCGCGACGGTGACGGCGAGAAGCAGCCACAGCATCACCCGCTGGGCCGTGGCCGCGACGCGGCTGCGCTCCGCGCGCTGACGCTCGTCCAGCGCGCGCACCCGCAGATCGAGCAGGCCACGGGTCGAGCTGTTGATGACGCCGGTCACGAAGCACCACGGCAACAGCAGCCCCAGCATGGAGAACGTCGCCCAGCGTTCGTCGCCGACGGCCGAGCACAGCCAGAGGGCGACGGCCACTGCGGTCAGCGCCACGTGGACCGTGACCATGGTCCGCCTGCGGGCGGCGGTGGCGTGGAAGGGGGCCGCCTCCCGGCGGTTCATCAACCGGTGCATCCACCGGTCGTATCCGGTCGGCGGACGCTGCTCGTCGGCCCTCATCAGTGCTTCCTCCCGTAGACCTGATCGGTGAGCGGGCGAAAGGGCTCCAGGGAGAACAGGGCCTCGACGGGCAGCCCGAAGAACCGGGCGATCTTCAGGGCCAGGTCGAGGCTCGGGTTGTACTGCCCCCGCTCGATGTAGCCGATGGTCTGGTAGTGCACCCCGACCGCCTCGGCCAGGCTCTGCCGCGACACCTTCCGCTCGGCGCGCACCATCGCCAGCCTGTTGTGCACTTGCTCGCTCATGTATAAGAAGTACTACATTCGTGAGTACGAGAGCAATGACCCCGGCAGCAAGAGCCACGGGGACCACAAGGACGGGGAGCGGAAGACATGTTCGGCACCAAGCGGGAACTGATGGTGATCGCCCTGCGCGACACGGACGCGGTCGCGGAGGAGCTGCGCGAGGCGCTCGCGACAGCCGACGAGAGGGACCGCCCCGGCCTTGAGCGCGCGGCGGCGCTCCTCGCCCGCACGGCCGCCGTCCCGGACTCCGAGATACGCGGCCGCTGGGCCCTGCGCCAGATCACCGCCGCCGGGCACACGGGCCCCGCCGACTCCGTCCACGCGGTCAAGGTCCTGCGCCGGGCCGAGCCGGGCCTGAGCCTGGCGTCGGCGGTACAGCTGTCCAGGGAGGCGGCGGCGCTCCGGGCGGATGAGGACGTCCCTCCTCGGCCATGAACGCCCGGTCCCGGGCTCTCCGGAGCTCGCCCCTCCACGTCGTACGCCAACAAGACCGCCCTCCGGCGGCCTTGACGGCTGCCGGAGGGCGGTCTACCAGTCGTGCGCCTACGCGTCGGCTCAGATGAGGCCGAGACCGCGGACGGCCTCGCGCTCCTCGGTGAGCTCCTGCACGGACGCGTCGATGCGGGTGCGCGAGAACTCGTTGATGTCCAGACCCTGGACGATCTCGTACGCGCCGTCCTTCGTGGTGACCGGGAAGGAGGAGATGAGCCCCTCCGGCACGCCGTACGAACCGTCCGAGGGGATGCCCATGGAGGTCCAGTCGCCCGCGGCGGTGCCGTTGACCCAGGTGTGGACGTGGTCGATGGCGGCGTTGGCGGCCGAGGCGGCCGAGGAGGCGCCACGGGCCTCGATGATCGCGGCGCCGCGCTTGGCGACGGTCGGGATGAACTCGTCGGCCAGCCACGCCTGGTCGCTCACGACGTCGGCGGCGTTCTTGCCGGCGATCTCCGCGTGGAAGATGTCCGGGTACTGGGTGGCCGAGTGGTTGCCCCAGATGGTGAGCCGCTTGATGTCGGCGACGGACGACCCGGTCTTCTTCGCCAGCTGCGACAGCGCGCGGTTGTGGTCGAGCCGGGTCATGGCGGTGAAGCGCTCGGCCGGTACGTCCGGGGCGGCGGCCTGGGCGATCAGCGCGTTGGTGTTGGCGGGGTTGCCGACCACCAAGACCTTGATGTCGTCCGCGGCGTGGTCGTTGATGGCCTTGCCCTGCGGCTTGAAGATGCCGCCGTTGGCCTCCAGGAGGTCACCGCGCTCCATGCCCTTGGTACGGGGGCGGGCGCCGACGAGCAGCGCGACATTGGCGCCGTCGAACGCGACGTTCGGGTCGTCGCTGATCTCGATCGAGTTCAGCAGCGGGAAGGCGCAGTCGTCGAGCTCCATGGCGGTGCCCTCGGCGGCCTTCAGGGCGGGCGTGATCTCGAGCAGTCGCAGATTGACCGGCACGTCCGCGCCGAGCAGGTGGCCCGAGGCGATGCGGAAGAGCAGCGCGTAGCCGATCTGGCCGGCCGCGCCGGTGACGGTGACATTCACGGGAGTGCGGGTCATGGCGATCTCCGTAAGACAGCTGGCGGTGGGGGTCCCTGTCGTCCGTGGATCCCCTGGTTCCTGGATCCCCGCCGACACCGCTCGATCGCCTCTCGATGATCGATCTCTTGGCATCAAGAGAGATCCGCCGCCAGGCTATCGCGCCCCGCCCACCCCTGACCGCCGGGCCACTGTGTCCCGGCCCACAACCGAGAGGGGGGGGCGGCCGCCACGTAGGGGGGGGAGCGTGGCGGCCGCCGGGGGGGTGTGACCACTCCCGTGGGGGTACGGTCCGCCTGCCCGACGATCCCCCACGTATGCACGCCCACAAAAACTTTCTGCCACGACCACCCATACCCGGGACGAAAGGCGACCACCGCCCCACACGCCCAGTCACACCCGTACCGGGGACGAGAAGCGACCACCGGCCTGCACCCGCGTACGAGACGGAAGGGGACGTGGGGGTATGTGCGCACGGAGCACCGAGCACGCTCTAGCAAAACTGTCAGGGAGGCGTGGCGAACAGTGGATGGCGAGTACGCACATACCCCCGCGGCCCCGCACCCACAAACGAACCCAAGGCGCAGACGCCCACGCCCCCGCACCGCTAGGACCCCGTACACCCCGACTGCCCCGACCCCAACACCGCACACGCCTTGGCCACCGCGCCCGAAGACGCCGCCACCATAGGCGTATACGCGTCGAAGTCCGCGTTGACCGTCCCGTCCTGCTTCGCCCCGGCCCCGCTCCCGGACCCCGTGATCGTCACCTTGTCCCCCACCGCGGCCTGAGTGATCCGCGCCCAAGCGGCCCCGCACGCCGCGCTGTACCGCACCTCGATCACCGCCTTGCCGACCGTGGCCCGCGAGGCCGTCGTCGCCAGGTCACCCCCGCACCCCATCTTCTCGGGGTCCTTGCCCGCGCACTCCCCGCCCTCGCAATCACCCCCGGCCGGCACCTTCACGTCACTGCTGGACGGCGTGACCGACGGCTTGGCGTCGTCCTTCTTGTCCTTGTCGTCCCCGCCGAACCCGGTCATGAAGACCGCGGCAGCGATGACGACCAGCGCACCGACGACACCCACGAGAAACATCGTCAACTTCCGCCGCCGCCGCTGCCCGTCGGCCGAGTCCCCACGGACCCCCGCCCCACCCGGACCCGCACCGGCCGAACCGCCCGAACCGGGCGCCCCGAACACACCGGGAGCGGCGACCGGCGACACCCCGGCCGGCCCGGCCACACCCGTGGCGGGCCCGACACCTGAGTCACGACGCGCCCGACGCGCACCCCCCGTACTCCCCGCGCCGCCGCCACCCTCCGTACCGGACTCACCGGACTCACCGGACTCACCCGACCCGCCCGCCTCCCCCAGCGCGGCCCGCGCCTGCGAGATGCGGATGGCCTGCATGGTCATGTCGTGCCGCATCTCGGACCGGCTCCACGCCCGTTCCGCGAGCTCCCACAGCGTGATGAGGTGCACCGGCGGCGTGCCCGTCACCTCGGCCAGCGCGACGA
Source organism: Streptomyces sp. NPDC005863 (assembly GCF_042871345.1). Classification (NCBI taxonomy): domain Bacteria; kingdom Bacillati; phylum Actinomycetota; class Actinomycetes; order Kitasatosporales; family Streptomycetaceae; genus Streptomyces; species Streptomyces sp. NPDC005863. The sequence continues at coordinate 1,085,560 of NZ_JBIAII010000001.1, forward strand.
TCGCGCCCTTGGGGGCGAGCAGCCGCCCGTTCAGATAGCGCTCCCACGACGTCTTGCTGTAGCCCGTGCGGTCCGAGACCGCCGCGATGCTCAGACCACTGCGGTCGACGAGCCCGCGCAGCTGGCCGGCGAACTCCTTGACCTGCGGGTCGAGCTCATCCGGTAGCGCCTTCCAACGAGGCATTCCGCTCCCCCTGTTCCCCCCGTACGTGCCTGTCCTGCCCCCGCGCCGCCCCGGCGCCGACCTCGCACCGATCCTCGCGTCGACCTCGCGCAGCCCCCGTTCTGGACTACCCAGAGGGATGCGCGGGGCCAGGATGTCAGTTCCCGGAGTGGGGGCGCACGGGAGCGTTCGGTCCACCGGCAAGCGCCACCGCGCTCCCCGCGGTCGGGCAAGTGTCCCATCGCCACCCCACCGGACGATGCGGAACCCCAAGTACCGGTCGGATAAGCCCCGGAATCTCCCGAACGCGGGAATTGCTCGTTGCAGGCTCCGAACACCGTTGCGGAATGGTCACCTCCGTGCCACAGGGACCAGGCATCCCTTGAACGAAGTTGGCGGGTCCATGACTCTGGATCACGAGCGGAACGCTCCGCTTATATCGGGAGGTTCCGAGAGGAACCGCTCCCGAACCGCGGTGTCCGCCCTCTCACGGGGGTGAGGGCGGACACCGCCTCCTTCCCCCGCGTGGGACGTCCCCGAAAGGGCGACTTCGGCCCTGTCCTGCCGCCTCGCGGCCGAGGGCCTCGGCAGGATCACAGAGCAGCAGACGGTCCCGCCCACGCACCCGAAGGAAACCAGCCATGCAGCACGCCACGTACGGCAAGCGTCTCGCCGGCGGCGTCATCGCCGCGTCCGCCCTCCTCGGCACCGCCCTCGCGGCGCCTCCCGCCGCCTCCGCGGCCACCACGCCCGCCGCATCCAGCGTGTCCAGCGCCGCGGAGTTCCGCGGCACGGCCCCGTCCTGCGTCGTGCGGGACGTCATCAAGCACCGCAAGTACGTGAAGGTGACCAACCACTGCGGGCACGCCATGCACCTGAAGGTCGTCATCGACTGGGGGAGCGACTCGCCGTGCCTGACGTACCAGAACAACGAGCAGTGGGAGTGGAACTGGGGCCGCGGCTCCTACGGCAAGGTGGTCACCTGCTGAACCTCGCCGCCTCAGGCCCCCGCCTCAGGGCCCCGTCTCAGGCCCCCGCCTCCCCCGGCGTGACCAGACCGCTCTCGTACGCCACCACCACCGCCTGCGCCCGGCTGTCCAGGTCGAGTTTGCTCATCGTGCGGTTGAGGTGGGTCTTGACGGTGGCCTCGCTGATGTAGAGCCGCTCGGCGATGTCCGCGTTCGTCAGGCCGCGCGCGATCAGCTTCAGCACCTCCACCTCGCGCCCGGTCAACGCCGCCAGATCGGGCGGGGGCGCACACCCCCCGCCCCCGGACCCCACGCCCTCCCCCGCCCGGGAGGCGAACGCCTCGACCAGGCGGCGCGTCACACTGGGCGCGAAGAGCGCGTCACCGCAGCCGACCGCCGCGACCGCGGCGAGCAGCCGCTCGGGCCCGGAGTCCTTGAGCAGGAAGCCGGACGCTCCGGCGCGCAACGCCCCGTACACGTACTCGTCGAGGTCGAACGTGGTCAGCACCAGGACCCGCGGGGCGGGCTCGGCGGCCTGTTCGAGGATCTTCGCCGTGGCGGTGATGCCGTTCATGCCGGGCATCCTGATGTCCATCAAGATGACGTCGGGCCGGGCCCGCGCGGCGAGCGCCACCGCTTCCTCGCCGTCGCCCGCCTCGCCCACGACCTCGATGCCCGGCGCGGCGCGCAGCAGCCCCACCAGCCCCGCGCGGATGAGGAATTGGTCGTCGACGACGAGCACCCTGATGGTTGCCGCCGTCCGGTCGTCCGGCCATCCGGTCATTCCGTAGCGTCGTCCCCCCGCGCCGCGGCCCGCGCCGAGGTCGGCAGGGTGAGACGCACGGCGAATCCCCCCTCGCTCAGCGGGCCGATGCTGATCGCCCCGCCGTAGAGCTTGGCCCGCTCCCGCATCCCAATCAAGCCGTGCCCGCCGCCCGGCCGCACTCTGTCCAAAATCACCCCCTCTCCGTCGTCGGTGACGGCGACCTCGATGTGCCGTCTCCGGTAGGCGAGTTCGACGGTCGCCGAAGCACCGCGGGCGTGCTTCAGCACATTGGTCAGCGCCTCCTGCACCACGCGGTACGCGCAGAGTTCCACGCCCGGCGCCAGCGGCCGCGGGGTTCCCGTGACGCGCAGTTCCACGGGGACGCCCCCGGCGCGCACCCGCTCCACCATCTCGTCGAGGCGGGCGAGGCCCGGCATCGGCGCCGCGGGGGCGTCGTCGCCGGACTCGCCGTCCCCGGCGCGCAGCACCCGCAGCATGCGGCGCAGCTCTTCGAGCGCCTCGCCGCTGGTCCCCGCTATCGTGCCGAGCGCCGCCCGCGCGGTCGCCGGGTCGGAGCCGAAGACGAACGTCGCGAGGCCCGCCTGCACGGAGATCACCGACATGTGGTGGGCGACGACGTCGTGCAGTTCGCGGGCGATGCGGCCGCGCTCCTCGGCGACCTCGCGCCGGGCCCGCTCGTCCTGCTCCCGCTTCAACTGCCGCGCCAGCTCCGTCGACCGGCGCGCCACGTACCCGAACCGCCACAGCACCAGGGAGAAGCCGACGGCCTGTCCGACGACGGACGGCATCGAGGCGTGCGCGCTGATCGCGCCGGCGTAGATCCACAGCGCGGCCATCAGGGCGGTACAGGGGAGGGAGACGCGCGGGGGCCGCAGGGAGGCGACGGTGTAGACGCTGAGCATCGGTCCGAAGGTGCCGACCACGGGCCAGTAGCCGACGGTGACGTAGGCGAACCACGCCGTGTGCACCAGGAGCAGGACGGCGAGCGGCGCCTTGCTGCGGACGGCGACCGGCAGGCAGACCACGCCGACCAGCGCGTATCCCAGAACGTCGAGCCGGGGCCAGCCCTCGGTGGTGGACTCCCGCCCGAGCAGCACGGCCACCGTGGTCAGGGCGACCGCGATGGCCACGTCGACGGCGAGGGGGCGGATCCGCATCGCCGCAGCGTAACCCGCATATGGGCGGTGGAACGTCAACCGGCGGCGGTACAGCGGTAGTTGCAGGAACCGGAGTCCTACGACCCTGGGCGCACCCGCGGTTCAACCCAGCGCCTGACGACGTCGTGGGCCGCCGCCCGTAGTTTGTGGAACCGGTGCCGCGGCCGCCGGGGGAACGAAAGCGGGCGGCCGGTCGACGCGGCGGTGGCCCGTCTCCTCGGGGGAGGACGGGCCACCGGCGCGGGGCGTTCGCTCAGATCATTCGTTCAGGTCGTTCGCTCAGATCGTTCGCTCAGATCGTGTAGTGCAGGGTGTCGTCCAGGAACGGGATCTCCAGGACGGGATTGGGCTGCGCCATCAGCGCGAGGAGCACGATGGCGACGCCGAGCACCCCGTACGTGACCATGTCCGTGAACCGCGAACGCACCGCCAACATGCCCACGTCGGGCAGCGCCCAGCGCAGCACGGCGCCCCCGACGAGGGCGACGCCGACCAGAATCGTGCCGACGCGGAAGACGTCGAACGCGGTGAGCAGCAGCCCGAGTCCGATCAGGCCGGAGACGCTGAGCAGCGGCCACTGACGGGCCGGTGCGGGGGCGTCGCCGGCCGCGGCACGGCCGCCGCCCTCGGGCCGCGCGGTGTCCCGCGTGAACAGCGGGAAGCGGCGCGACACCTTCCGCGGCCGCCCGTCGGGACCCGGCGCGCTGACCGCGCCCTTGGCCCGGGGGACGTCGTCGGCGGCGGACGCCTCGGCTCCGGAAGCGTCCTCCGCGGGGGAAGCGCCCTCTGCCGGGGAAGCGTGCTCCGCGGGGGAGGCGTGGTGCTCCGCCGAGGAGGCGTCCTCCGTCAGCAAAGCGTCGTCCTCGTCCCGCGAAGCGTCCGTGCCGCCCGTGTCAGGTCCTGCGCTCATGGCCTCGCCCCTTTCCCGTTCAGCGCGCGGAGCGTTCCGCGGCCTCGACGACGTTCACCAGGAGCTGGGCGCGGGTCATCGGGCCGACGCCGCCCGGGTTCGGGGAGATCCAGCCCGCGACCTCGGCGACGCCCGGGTGGACGTCCCCGACGATCTTGCCGTTCTCGTCGCGCGAGACGCCGACGTCGAGCACCGCGACGCCCGGCTTCACGTCCTCCGGCTTGATCAGGTGCGGCACACCGGCCGCGGCCACGATGATGTCGGCCCGCTTCAGGTGCGCGGCGAGGTCACGGGTGCCGGTGTGGCACTGGGTGACCGTGGCGTTCTCCGACTTGCGGGTGAGGAGCAGCGGCATCGGGCGCCCGATGGTCACGCCGCGGCCGACCACGACGACCTCGGCGCCCTTGATCTCCACGTCGTGCTCGCGGAGCAGCCGGATGATGCCGTACGGGGTGCAGGGCAGCGGCGCGGGCTCGTTCAGGACGAGACGGCCGAGGTTCATCGGGTGCAGTCCGTCGGCGTCCTTGTCCGGGTCCATGAGCTCCAGGACGCGGTTCTCGTCGATGCCCTTGGGCAGCGGCAGCTGGACGATGTAGCCGGTGCAGGCGGGGTCCTCGTTGAGCTCGCGGACGACCGCCTCGATCTCCTCCTGGGAGGCGGTGGCGGGCAGTTCGCGCTGGATGGAGGCGATGCCGACCTGCGCGCAGTCGCGGTGCTTGCCGGCGACGTACTTCTGGCTGCCCGGGTCGTCGCCGACCAGGACGGTACCGAGTCCGGGCGTGACGCCCTTCTCCTTCAGGGCCGCCACGCGGGCGGTCAGTTCGGACTTGATCGCGGCTGCGGTGGCCTTGCCATCGAGAATCTGGGCGGTCATGACCCCATCTTCGCGGATGGGACCCGCCCGGTACCAATCAGGGCGGCCCTGGGCGCCCCACGGGTCCCGTGGCTGATCAGCGAGGTTGCACTTGCACAACACATACCGAATGCGGCTGGACAAATAAGCCCATGCTAAAGAACGATGAGCGGCACAGTGCCGCGGGCAGTGTCGGGGGGACGGACCGCATCTGTAGAACATTCCTCCGTGATGTGCCGCGTCGTCCCCGCACCACCCGACGGAGGAAGACCGCCATGAGTTACGGCGACCCGAACAACCCATACGGGCAGCCGCCCCAGCAGCCCCCGGCCGCTCCCGGGTACGGCTATCCCCAGCAGGGCCCGCCCGGCGTGCCGCCGCAGGCGCCCTACGGCTACCCGCAGCAGCCCGCCTACCCCGGTTACCCGGGCGGCAACATGATGCAGCAGTCGATGCCGGGGCTCCTGGTCACCGCGCGCGTCTTCCTGTACCTGATATCCGCGGTGCAGATCCTCTTCGCGGTCATCTACCTGTACGTGGCGGCCGTCGCCAACGACGTCTCCGACAGCGCCGACGACTTCGGCCTCGGCGGCGTGGGCGACGGCGGCGACGCCGTGGCCGGGATCGCCGTGATCGCCGCCCTGGTCGCGGCCGCCCTGGCGACGCTCTCCATCACCCTCGGCGTGAAGTTCGGCCGCGGCGGACAGGGCATCCGGATCACCACCGTGGTCTACGGCGCGCTCGGCGGCGTCGTCGGCCTGATCGCCCTGTTCGTCGGCCTCGACTCCGGCCTGGCCACCATGATCATCTTCCCGCTGATCTGGGTCGTCTTCGCCGTCATCATCACCGTGGCGCCGGTCGTCCCCAGCGGCACCGCCTGGTTCAACCGCCCGCGTTACTGAGCGAGTTCTCCGCGCGCACGCAAGGGCCGCACCACTCCCGGCAAGGAGGGTGCGGCCCTTGTACGTACGGGTCAGGTGTACGTACGGCTCAGGCTCAGGCTCAGTGGAAGAAGTGCCGCGTCCCCGTGAAGTACATCGTCACGCCCGCCTTCTTCGCCGCCTCGACCACCAGCTCGTCGCGGACCGAACCGCCCGGCTGCACCACGGCCTTGACGCCCGCGGCGGTCAGGATCTCCAGGCCGTCGGGGAAGGGGAAGAACGCGTCGGACGCGGCGTAGGAGCCGCGCGCCCGCTCCTCGCCCGCGCGCTCGACCGCGAGCTTCGCGGAGTCGACGCGGTTGACCTGGCCCATGCCGACGCCGACCGAGGCGCCGTCCTTGGCGAGCAGGATCGCGTTGGACTTGACCGCGCGCGACGCCTTCCAGGCGAAGGCGAGTTCGGCGAGCTCGCCCGCGTTGAGCGCGTCACCCGTGGCGAGCGTCCAGTTGGCGGAGTTGTCGCCGTCGGCCTGCAGCCGGTCGGTGACCTGGAGCAGCGCGCCGCCGTCGATCTGCTTGACCTCGACCGCGTTGGACGGCGCCCGGTGGGCGCGCAGCACGCGGATGTTCTTCTTCTTGGTGAGGGCCTCCAGCGCGCCGTCCTCGTACTCGGGGGCGACGATGACCTCGGTGAAGATGTCGGCGACCTGCTCCGCCATCTCCTTGGAGACCGGGCGGTTCACCGCGATGACGCCGCCGAACGCGGAGAGCGGGTCGCAGGCGTGCGCCTTGCGGTGCGCCTCGGCGACGTTCGCGCCGATCGCGATGCCGCACGGGTTGGCGTGCTTGATGATCGCGACGCAGGGCTCGTCGTGGTCGTACGCGGCACGGCGCGCGGCGTCCGTGTCCGTGTAGTTGTTGTACGACATCTCCTTGCCGTGCAGCTGCTCGGCCTCGGCGAGGCCGCCCGTGCCGTCGACGTAGAGGGCCGCGCCCTGGTGCGGGTTCTCGCCGTAGCGGAGCACGTTCTTGCGCTCGTACGTGGCGCCGAGGAAGCCGGGGTGACCGGAGTCGTCGGCCGCCGCGTACCCGTCCGCGAACCAGCTCGCCACCGCCACGTCGTACGCGGCGGTGTGCCGGAACGCTTCTCCCGCGAGCCGCTTGCGCGCCGCCAGGTCGAAGCCGCCCGCCGCGACGGCCGCGAGGACGTCCGCGTACCGCTTCGGGTCGGTGACGACGGCGACCGAGGGGTGGTTCTTGGCGGCGGCGCGGACCATCGAGGGGCCACCGATGTCGATCTGCTCGACGCACTCGTCGGGGGTGGCCTCGGAGGCGACGGTCTCCTTGAAGGGGTACAGGTTCACGACGACCAGCTGGAAGGGCTCGACGCCCAGCTCGTCGAGCTGCCGGCGGTGGTCCTCCAGCCGCAGGTCGGCGAGGATGCCGGCGTGCACCTTCGGGTGGAGGGTCTTGACGCGGCCGTCCAGGCACTCGGGGAAGCCGGTGAGCTCCTCGACCTTGGTGACGGGCACCCCGGCGGCGGCGATCCGCGAGGCGGTGGAGCCGGTGGAGACCAGCTCGACGCCCGCCTCGTACAGCCCGCGCGCGAGCTCTTCCAGGCCGGTCTTGTCGTAGACGCTGACGAGTGCGCGCTTGACGGGGCGCTGCGCCTCGGGGGCGTTCGTAGCTTCGGCGGTCACGGGATAAGAACCTTTCGTCCCTCAATGCGGTAGCCGTGCCGGGCCAGACGCCCCACGACATCGACGAGCAGCGTGCGCTCGACTTCCTTGATGCGCTCGTGCAGAGCGCTCTCGTCGTCCTCGTCCCGGACCTCGACCACGCCCTGGGCGATGATCGGTCCGGTGTCGACGCCGTCGTCGACGAAGTGGACGGTGCAGCCGGTGACCTTCACGCCGTACGCGAGCGCGTCGCGCGCACCGTGGGCCCCCGGGAAACTGGGCAGCAGCGCGGGGTGCGTGTTCACGAACCGCCCGCCGAAGCGCGCGAGGAACTCCTTCCCCACGATCTTCATGAACCCGGCGGAGACCACCAGGTCGGGCTCGTGCGCGGCGGTCGCCTCGGCCAGGGCCGCGTCCCACGCGTCGCGCGTCGCGTGGTCCTTCACGCGGCAGACGAAGGTGGGCAGGCCGGCGCGCTCGGCGCGCTCCAGGCCCGCGATGCCGTCCCGGTCGGCGCCGACGGCGACGATCTCGGCCCCGTAGGCGCCGGTGCCCTCGGCCCCGATCGTGTCGATCAGGGCCTGCAGGTTCGTGCCCGACCCGGAGACCAGCACGACGAGTCGCTTGGGAGGCGCGACCACAGCGCTCTCGGCCACAGCGGGGCCCTTTCTCGGAAGGTGCGTCTTTGTACGGTCGTACGAAGGCTTCGAGCCCCGCGATACGGGGAACCCTACGAAGCGGCCGACCGCCAGCAACGATACCGGCACACGGAACCGCCCCTCACGGGACGGGGGCGCGACCGGAAGGTAGCGTCTGTGGGGAAGCGCCTGAATACCGAAGAACGCCGCGTTGTCGAGCCGCGCAACGGCTCCGCCACGGCCCTGTCACGGCCCCGCGAGGGGCCCTACCAAGGGGAAGACGCACACCTGATGCCGGACCGTAGCCGCCCTTCGTCTCCACCGCAGGACCCGGACGCCCAGGGACCGGAGTCCCGGGACGCGGGTGCCCGGGGCTCGGGCTCCCAGGGGAGCTCGGGCTCCCAGGGGACGGGCAAGGACGACGACAATCCCTTCGCGCCGCCGCCGGAGGGGACGCCGGACCGGCCGTGGCAGCCGCGCCGCCCGTCGGGCGACGCCGGACCGGACGGCGAGGGTTCCGGCTCCGGTTCCGGTTCCGGTTCCGGTGACGGCCATGGGTCTCCCTGGGGGAGCCAGTGGAGCGACCGTCAGCCCGGCCGCTCGCAGGGCGGCTTCGGCGACCGGCCCCGACAGCAGAACGGCCCCGGCAAGGAGGACCCCTCGTCGCCCGGCGGCTCCGGCATGCGCTGGGACCCCGCGGACCCGGCCCAGCGCCGCGCGCGCTACGCCCTGCTCTCCGGCATGTGGGGCTTCTTCTTCGCCCTGTTCGGCTGGCGGTACCTGGCGCTGCTGCTGGGTGCGCTCGCGGTGATGTGGGCGGTGCAGGCGCTGCGCGCGAAGACGCGTGCGCGGGGTGCGGGCGATACGGGCGATGCGGCGGCGCGTGCTGCCGCGTCGGCATCGACATCGGCGTCGGCGTCGGCGTCGCCGGCTGCGGCCACTCCGCCCGCGGCGGGCGACCGGGTCCCGGCCGGCCCGTCTTCGAGCACCCGGCCGCAGACGACGGCCGCGATCAGTGGCCTGGTGACGGGCGGGCTCGCGCTGCTCATGGTGGCGGCGACGTTCACGGCGCAGTTGGTGTACCGCGACTACTACACGTGCGTGGACGACGCGCTCACGAACGCGTCGCAGCAGTCCTGCGAGGACCACCTCCCGAAGCCGCTGCGCCCGCTCCTGGGCGAGCAGGACTGAGCGGAGCCGGCCTCTTTGACGGGGCGGGGGGCAGGCGCGGGTAGCTGGGGCCACGGGTGTTGCCGGAACGGGTACGGGCCCCGTGCCGGGACGGGTACGCGCCGGAACAGGTACGGGCACGGGCCCAGGTCCCGGGTTTGCTACTCCCCCCGTTCCCTGCGCTCCCTCTCCTCCCTCGCCTCCTTCAAGGCCCGCCAACGGGCTTCCCGGACGGCGTCCTCGTGCCAGGAGGGTGGGAGCTCCCCGGACTCCGACCGGGGGTACGCGGAGTCGGACGGCTCTGTCGCCGGGGCCGCGTCGCTCTTGGCGCCCGGGGGTTCCGGGTCGGCCAGCCGACCGAACCACGAGAGCCGGGCACGCTTGTCGCTCCCACTCGTAGCGGGTTCGACCCCGCCCGCCGACTCCGACCGACTGTCTCCGGGTACGTCGGCTCCGGTCGCCTCGGCTCGGGGCGCTTCGGCCCCGGTTCGCCGCTCGGACGGCGGGCGCGGGGCGCCGTGGCCCCCGGGCTCACCGGGTGCGGGGCAGGTCGCGTCGGCCGACTCCGGCCGAACGCCTCCGGCAACGTCGGCTCCGGTCACCTCGGCTCGGAGCGCCTCCTCTCCGGTTCGCCGCCCGGACGACGGGCGCGGGTCAGCGTGACCCCCGGGCTCACCGGGCACTAGGCCGGTCCCGTCCCCCGGCACCGACCGAGCAGCTTCGGGAACGTCGGCTCCGGTCACCTCGGCTCGGGGCGCCTCGTCTCCAGTCCGCCGCCCGGACGACGGGCGCGGGTCAGCGTGACCCCCGGGCTCACCGGGTACGGGGCCGGTCGCGCCGGCCAGCTCTGGCCGAACGGCTCCGGCAACGTCGGTTCCGGTCACCTCGGCTCGGAGCGCCTCCTCTCCGGTCCGCCACACGGACGACGGGCGCGGGTCAGCGTGACCCCCGGGGTTACCGGGTACGGGGCCGGTCGCGCCGGCCGACTCCGGCCGAATGTCTCCGGATGCGTCGGGTCCGGTCGCCTCAGCTCGGGGCGCTTCGGCCCCGGTTCGCCGCTCGGACGACGGGCGCGGGGCGCCGTGACCTCCGGGCTCACCGGGCACGAAGCCGGTCCCATCAGCCGACTCCGGCCGAACGCCTCCGGCAACGTCCGCTCGGGACGCCCCGCCTCCAGTCGGCCGCCCGAACCGCGGGCGCGGGTCAGCGTGATCCCCGGCCTCACCGGGTACAGCCGCCGGGTCGTCCTCGGTTTTCCGCCCCGGCCACGGCCACCCCATCCGCCCACCTGCCGCCGCCACGTCATCCTCTCGGCGGACGTCAGCCGCCGGTTCGGTGGCGGTCCCGGCGTTCGTCGCGCCGGCGTCGCCGGGCGTCGAGGCCGTCTCACCGCTCGGTACGGCGTCCCGAGGCTCGGGACTGGTTACGCCGCCCCCAGGGCCATCCACCAGTGAGGCAGCACCCGTTGCGCCGCCCCCAGGGTCACCCTCCGCCATCCGTCGCCGCCCGGGCCACGGCCTCCGTACGCGCTCACCCGTCACCCCCGGACCGCCCTTCGCAGGCTCCCCGGACCCGGCCCCAGTCTCAGCCCCCGTATCCGACCCGCCCGCTCCACCCGAGCGCCCCGGCCACGGCAGCCGTGCGCGGCCCGTTCCCGCCTGGGGGCGGCGCGGGCGCGGGAGGCGGAGTGTGGGGAGTGCCAGGCGGCGCAGGCGTGGCCACCGTTGTCTGTCGGGCGGCACCCTCAGGCGCCACGCCCGCAGGAGCAGGGCCGCAGGGACACCGATCACCGTCGTCCAGGCCAGCGCCGCCGCCCCCGTCAGCCACCACACCGGGCCGAACTCGGACAGGACCGCCACCCCCATCGGGCCGCCCGCCAGCGCCGCAAGCCCCGCCGTCATCACCCCGCACACCACCGCCGCCATGGCCGCCCCCGCCGCCGTCCGGCCCCGCGACCACGCCCCGCCGCGCTCCCCGAGGGCGGGCGCCGCCGCCCGGGCCGTGCAGCACGCCACCGCGAGTCCCGCCCCCACCGGCACCGCCAGGGTCACCCAGTTCAGCGGCGTTGCCTCGCCCGGCGACGGCAGCGCGGCCAGCAGCGGGAAGGGCGGCAGCGACGGCACCGTCCCCGCGGCCAGCGGGTCGACGACCGCCCCCGTACCGAGCGCGAAACCGGGCCCCAGGCCGTACGACGCACCCCACACCGCGGCGTTCGGCACCAGCGCGAGCGCCAGCATCAGCACCGCGAGCCGCCCCGACCACACGTCCGTGATCTGCGTGAACGACGACTGCAAGGGCCCGACGTGCAGAATCAGCGACACCGCGACGAGCAGTGCCCCGCCGCCGACCAGCGCCATCGCGCCCGCCGCCCCGGCCCGTACGACGGCGATCGCCCCGCGCCGTACGACGAACCCGCCCGCCAGCGTCCCGTTCGGCCCCCGGGGAGGGGCGACCGGCCCACCTCGCGGCGACCCGCCCCGTAGCGGGCCGCCCCGCAAGGAGACGTCCCGCAGGGAGATGTCCCGTAGGGAGACATCCCGCAGAGACGCAGGCAGCGGCCCGTGCGGGCGGCCGTGCGCCGTCCAGACCCCGAACCCGGCCGCCACCGCCGTAAGCGCCGGCACGTGCACGATGACGCCGATCCAGTCGGGCCGCAGCTCACCGCCCGTCGCGTACAGCGCCGCGGCCACGGCGACCAGCAGGTAACCGGCCACCACGCCGGCCCACGCCGTCCGCGCCGCCTCCCCCCGCCCGTCGGGGGCCGCCGCCTCCCGCGCCGCCCGGTGCACCAGCAACCCGGGGACCACGGCCAGGAGCAGCGGGGTCACCCCGATCGGCGCGGCCGCCCCGGAGAGCGTGTCCGTGCGGACGAGTTCCGCACCGTGCGCCAGCAGCCACAGCCCCGCGGCGACGTGCAGCGCACCCTGCGGCCCGCTGTCCGGATACGGCGAACTGATCCACAGCACCATCACCAGGACCGCGAACGCACCGAGCCCGAGGCCCGCGGCGACCACCCCGCCGACCATGCAGCCCGCCAGGCCGGGAGAGCGGTCACGGACCCGTTCGCGCAACGGCTCCACGGGCGGCAACGGGGCGTGGGGATCGGTCGTCTGCGTCACCCGGCCATGCTCCCAACGACACGCGCTTTCGTCCCGTAACAGGCGAATGTCCGATGTGTCGCTCAAGATACGTTTATGTACTTATACGTACGGCGGGAGGGTCGTGCCCGGCCACCCGCCGCACGTCGGCCCACGGTGCGGAGAGTCCGACATGCCCCAGAGCCCTGCCACGCCTCTGCCGTCCCCCAAGGAACGCCGCAGGCTGCGCGAGGCGAAGTCGCTGAGCCAGGCCGACCTCGCGGCGAGGATCGGTGTCACCCGCGAAACGGTGCGCTCCTGGGAGACGGGCCGCACCCAGCCGCGGGGCCGCAAGCTCCAGGCCTACGCGAAGCTTCTGAACGCGCTCGCCGAGCCCACGACGTCCGCGACGTCTGCGACGTCCACCACGCCTACCATGTCCACGACGCCCGCTGAGCCGTCGGTGTCCTCGAAGCCGTCGAAGCCCTCAGACACCGTCCCGGACAAGGCTCCGGACCGTACGGCGGACAGCGCGCCGGAGAAGGTCGTCGCGGGCAGCGGCCGCGCCACCCGCGGCGCCGGGACCACCCTGCTCGAACGCGACCGGGAGCCCGCCCCCGCCGCTGCCGCCGCCACCAAGCGCACGGCCAAGGCCCCCGCCCCGACGCCGGTGCCGGCGCCCGTGCCGGTCACCGTCCCCCAGCCCACCGACCCCGCGGACCTCACGCCCGCCCAGGCCTTCGACGCCCTCTGCGCCGACTGCGCCCCCGGCCTCGTACGGCAGGCGTACGCGCTCACCGGGCGGCGGGACCTCGCCCAGGAGTCGGTGGAGCGCGCCTTCCAGCTGGCGTGGCAGCGCTGGCCCGAGGTGGCCGTCGACCGGGACCCGGCGGGCTGGGTGCGCGCGGCGGCGTACGAGTACGCGATGGCCCCCTGGCACCGTCTGCGCCCCGGCCGCCGCTCGGACGCCCCGCCCGCGACACCGGCCGACCGCGCCTTCCTCAAGGTCCTCATGGACCTGCCACCCGTACAGCGCCGCGCCCTGCTGCTGTACGACGGCGTCGGCCTCGACCTGCCGGAGACCGCCGCCGAGACCGAGGCGAGCACGCCCGCCACCGCGCACCGCCTGATGAACGCGCGCGAGACCGTCGGCGAGCGGCTGCCCGACCTGGCCGACCCCGAGACGCTGCACCGGCGCCTCGACGAGATCGGCAGGGGTGAGCGGCTGCGGCTCCCGAAGGCCGAACGCATCCGTACCGGCGGCGAACACCGCACCCGCTTCTGGACCCGTACCGCCATCGCGTTCACGACCCTGATCGTCGGCGCGACGGGGCTGACCCTGCAGCACGCCCCCACCCGGTACGAGGCCCCGCTGGCGCCGGGCCGGGCCATCAGCGGGGTGCCGCCGCGGATGGGGCCCGGCCCGTTCACGCCGGCGGACCAGGCGCTGCGGAACAAGCTCCACACGGAGCTGACGAGCGGCCCCTACCGGCTGACCCCGCGGACGGAGTAGCGAGGTCCACGGCGCGAAAAAAAGCGGGCCCGCACCTCTGTCGAGGTGCGGGCCCGCTCTCAGCCGTTGTGGCAGGTGCCGAGGCCGCCTTTAGGGCAACCGGTGCGGCACACTCAGCCCGCGAGGATCGCGCGCGCCAGCTTCGCCGTCTCGGTCGGCGTCTTGCCGACCTTGACGCCGGCGGCCTCGAGGGCCTCCTTCTTGGCCTGCGCCGTGCCGGAGGAGCCGGAGACGATGGCACCGGCGTGGCCCATGGTCTTGCCCTCGGGCGCGGTGAAACCGGCGACGTAGCCGACGACCGGCTTCGTCACGTTGGCCTTGATGTAGTCCGCCGCGCGCTCCTCGGCGTCGCCGCCGATCTCGCCGATCATGACGATCAGGTCGGTGTCGGGGTCGGCCTCGAACGCCTCCAGGGCGTCGATGTGCGTCGTGCCGATGACCGGGTCGCCACCGATGCCGACGGCCGAGGAGAAGCCGATGTCACGGAGCTCGTACATCATCTGGTACGTCAGCGTGCCGGACTTCGAGACCAGGCCGATGCGGCCCGGCTTCGTGATGTCGCCCGGGATGATGCCGGCGTTCGACTGGCCCGGGGTGATGAGGCCGGGGCAGTTCGGGCCGATGATGCGGGTCTTGTTGCCCTTCGACTTCGCGTACGCCCAGAAGGCGGCGGAGTCGTGGACGGCGATGCCCTCGGTGATGACGACGGCGAGGGGGATCTCGGCGTCGATCGCCTCGACGACGGCGGCCTTGGAGAAGGCCGGCGGCACGAAGAGGACGGACACGTTGGCGCCCGTCGCCTCCATGGCCTCCTTGACCGTGCCGAAGACCGGGACCTCGGTGCCGTCGAAGTCGACGGACGTGCCGGCCTTGCGCGGGTTCACGCCGCCGACGATGTTCGTGCCGTCACCCAGCATGAGCTTGGTGTGCTTCATGCCCGTGGCACCGGTCATGCCCTGGACGATGACCTTGCTGTCCTTGTTGAGGAAGATAGCCATGGTGGTGTCTTAACCTCTTCCCTTACTTCGCAGCCGCGAGCTCGGCGGCCTTGTCGGCCGCGCCGTCCATGGTGTCCACGCGCTGCACGAGCGGGTGGTTGGCGTCGCTCAGGATCTTGCGACCCAGCTCCGCGTTGTTGCCGTCGAGGCGCACGACCAGCGGCTTCTCGACCTTCTCGCCCTTGGAGGCGAGCAGCTCCAGGGCCTGCACGATGCCGTTGGCGACCTCGTCGCACGCGGTGATGCCACCGAAGACGTTGACGAACACGGACTTGACGTCCGGGTCGCCGAGGATGATCTCCAGGCCGTTCGCCATGACCTCGGCCGAGGCGCCGCCGCCGATGTCGAGGAAGTTGGCCGGCTTGACGTTGCCGTGCGCCTCACCGGCGTACGCGACGACGTCGAGGGTGCTCATGACGAGACCCGCGCCGTTGCCGATGATGCCGACCTCGCCGTCCAGCTTGACGTAGTTGAGGTTCTTGGCCTTGGCGGCAGCCTCGAGCGGGTTGGCTGCGGCCTTGTCCTCAAGAGCCTCGTGGTCGGCCTGGCGGAAGTCGGCGTTCTCGTCGAGCGAGACCTTGCCGTCCAGGGCCAGGATGCGGCCGTCCTTGGTCTTCACCAGCGGGTTGACCTCGACGAGGAGCGCGTCCTCGGCGACGAAGGTGTCCCACAGGGTCACCATCGCCTCGGCGACGTCCTCGGCCACCTCGGCCGGGAACTTCGCCTGGGCCACGATCTCGCGGGCCTTCTCGATGGTCACGCCCTCGACGGCGTTGACCGGGACCTTCGCGAGGGCCTCGGGGGTCTTCTCCGCGACCTCCTCGATGTCCATGCCGCCCTGCACCGACGCCATGGCCAGGAAGGTGCGGTTGGTGCGGTCGAGCAGGTACGAGACGTAGTACTCCGCCTCGATCTCCGGCGACAGCTCGGCGATCATCACCTTGTGGACCGTGTGGCCCTTGATGTCCATGCCGAGGATGTCCGTCGCGCGAGCGACGGCCTCGTCCGGGTTCGCCGCCAGCTTCACGCCGCCGGCCTTGCCGCGGCCACCGACCTTCACCTGCGCCTTGACGACCGACTTGCCGCCCAGTCGCTCGGTGGCCTCGCGCGCCGCCTCAGGCGTGTCGATGACTTCACCGGCCAGCACCGGTACACCGTGCTTGGCGAAGAGGTCCCTCGCCTGGTACTCGAACAGGTCCACGCGCGTCCGTCCCTTATCCGTGATCTCGCTGCGATCTCGCTGCTTTGGTGTCAGCTGTCTGCATGGGCGTGCCGCGGAGGGCAACGTGACTGCGCTGTCACAAGGGAGGCGTAGGACGGAGTCCGGTACGCGGCATGTCCGTCTCGCAGGTTATCGCCGCGGGACGTAGGTCCCTAAATCGCAGATCACATTTGGGCGGTGATGACGGTCACAGATGTCAACCGTCGGCACCGGCCCCGCAACGGGTGCGGCCCCCGGGGCGCCGGGATCGGCCCTTTGCTCCGGTTGCTGCGATTGCTCCCGCAACCGGGTGGGGCGGGGGAGCCGACGAGAGGTACGTCACGTACCGGCGCCCTCCTCAGGCACGGTGCCCCGCCGCGGTGTCCGGTATGGGAAGCGGGCGGCGCTCGATCGCCGCGGCCATCACCTCCGGGAAGAGGTCGGGGGTGCAGGCGAAGGCCGGCGCGTCCAGCGCGGCGAGCGCCGCGGCGTGCTCGCGGTCGTACGCCGGTGTTCCCTCGTCGGAGAGCGCGAGCAGCGTCACGAACTGCACCCCGGACGCCTTCATCGCGGCGACCCGCTTCAGCATCTCGTCGCGTATGCCCCCTTCGTAGAGATCGCTGATGAGCACGACGACGGTGTCGGCGGGCCGGGTGATCTGCGCCTGGCAGTACGCGAGCGCCCTGTTGATGTCCGTGCCGCCGCCCAGCTGGGTGCCGAAGAGGACGTCGACGGGGTCGTCGAGCTGGTCGGTCAGGTCGACGACGTTGGTGTCGAACACGACGAGCCGGGTGTCGAGCGAGCGCATGGACCCGAGCACGGCCCCGAACACCGAGGCGTACACGACGGAGGCGGCCATCGACCCCGACTGGTCGATGCAGAGGATGACCTCCTTCTTCACCGACCGGGACGCCCGCCCGTACCCGACGAGCCGCTCGGGGACGATCGTCCGGTACTCCGGCAGATAGTTCTTGAGGTTGACCGCGATGGTGCGGTTCCAGTCGATGTCGTGGTGGCGCGGCCTGCTGACGCGGGCGCTGCGGTCGAGGGCGCCGGTGAGCGTGGCCCGGGTGCGGGTCGCGAGGCGCTTCTCCAAGTCCTCGACGACCTTGCGCACGACGGCCCGCGCGGTCTCCTTGGTCGTCTCCGGCATGGCCTTGTTGAGCGAGAGCAGCGTGCCCACGAGGTGGACGTCCGCCTCGACGGCCTCCAGCATCTCCGGCTCCAGGAGCAGCGCGGAGAGGCCGAGGCGGTCGATGGCGTCGCGCTGCATGACCTGTACGACGGACGAGGGGAAGTAGGTCCGGATGTCCCCGAGCCACCGCGCCACGGACGGCGCGGACGCGCCGAGCCCCGCGGAACGGTCCCGCCCCCGCCCGTCCTTCTCCCCCGCCCCGCCGTACAGCGCGCTCAGCGCCCCGTCCACCGCCACGTCCCGCCCCTGGAGCGCGCACCCGGTCCCGTCACCCCCGCTTCCCCCCAACACAAGCCGCCACCGCCGCAGCCGGGCTTCGCCGGGGAGACGGTCGGGTACGTCGTCCGTGCGGGGCGCTTCGTCTGTGCCGGGCACTTCATCCGTGCGGGGCACGCCGTCTGTGCCGGGCACTTTTTCGGCGCGGGGCACGCCGTCTGTGCCGGGCACTTTTTCGGCGCGGGGCACGCCGTCTGTGCCGGGTACTTTTTCGGCGCGGGGCACGCCGTCTGTGCCGGGTACTTCTTCCGCGCGGGTCACTTCGTCCGCGCCGCCGACACCGTCCGTGCGGGCCCCTCCGTCCGCGCCGGGCACTCCGTCCGCGCCGGGCACTCCGTCCGTGTCGGGCATTTCGTCCGTGTCGGGTATTTCGTCCGTGCCGCCTGCTTGGTCCGCGCCGCCGACTCTGTCTGCGCGGGTCACCCCGTCCGCGCCCGGCACTCCGTCCACGCCGTCGACCCCGTCCGCGCCGGGCACCTTGGGCAGGTGGGTCACACCGGTCACGTTGCTCACCTCGGTCACGTTGGTCGTCCCCCTCGCCCCGGCCGTCGCCGTCATCCCGTCACCTCCATCAGCTCACTGCCGTAGGTCGTTCCATCTGGGGTCCTCGCGCCGACCGGCGTGGCTCCGTACGGCGCCGCTCCGTACGGCGTGGCTCCGTGCGGCGTGGCTCCGTGCGGCGCGGCTCCGTGCGGCGCGGCCGCGTAGGGCTCGCTCGCCCCCGCCCCGGGCGACAGGCCGAGCAGCAGGTGTACGACGGGCACCACCGCGTCCGCGCGCGCCGCGTCGAGTTCCTCCACGGAGCCGGGCGCCCCCGCGCCGCCGCTCGTCCCTGCCCCGGTACGGGCGGGCCCGCGCCGTATCAGCTCACCCAACGTCCGCCGCACTCCCGGCTCGTACGCCGAGAACGTGCGCCGCAGCAACGGCAGTACGTCGGTGAAGGCGTCGTCCGACACCCCGCACAGCCAGTCGTCGACCAGCCCCAGCAGACGCGTGTCGTGCACCAGCAACATCCCTCCGCCGGTGCCGCCCCCGACGAACCCCTCGATCCACGCGGCGCCTTCGGCCGGCGCGCTCCCCCGGGAGAGCGCGAGCCCCATGAGCCGGGCCACCTCCTCGTCCCCCAGGTCCCCGCCGTCCAGCAACAACCGCACGCACCGCCCCCGCACGACCCCGGCCACGCCCTCCCGCTGACCGAGCGCACGCAGCACGGATGCCCACCGCACCCGCACGCCCCGAGCGGCCACGCCCCCGGCGGGGACCGCCCCCGCGAGGGCCGGCTCGGCGGGCGTCAGTTCTCCCAGCAGGCCCACCGCCCGGTGAACCGCGTCGACATGCCCCCGCATCTCCAGCGCCGCGTCCGCGTCCAGCCCCGCGCAGGCCGGCGGCAGCCCGACGAAGATCCGCTCGGCAAGGCCGAGGGCCACCTCACCCAGCGCCTCCGTACCGGTCCCCCGCACGTCCCCGTACCGGAGCGACCGCACCAGCGCGGGCAGCGCCTGCGCGAGGTGACCGACGTCCGTGTCGAGGGCCGCCCGGTCCGCAAGGACCCGCATCACCACGGGGAGCGCGTCCGGCAGCTCCGCGAGCAGACACCGCTCGGCGAGCGCGGTGACGTCGGCGAGGGCCCGCGCCTCGACCGCGTCGGAGGCGGCTTTCCCGGTGGCCGCGCCAAGGACCGTGGTGCCCCACACCCCCGCCTCCGCGACCCGCACGGACAGCTCCGGCTCCCACCGCAGCCGCCAGGTCTCACGGAACGTCCCCGTACTCCCCCGGGACACCGCGGGCTCGCCCCAGCCGATGCCGAGCAGCCGCAGCCGGTGCAGCAGCCTGCTGCGCGCCGCGTCCGTCTCCTTGCGGAGGTCGAGCTCCAACTCCCGCTCCAGCGCCTCCGGTTTGAGGCGCAGTCTGCGCTGCAACCGGGTCAGGTCCCGCTGCAACGGCACCGCGGGCGCCGCCTCCGGCACCTCGCCCAGCACGTCACCGACGACGAGCTTGTCGTGCACCAGAGCGAGCGGCACGTCGGAGCCTTCGCACATCACCGCCCGCACGGCGTCCGTCGTCTCGGTGAGCCCGGCGAGCGGCCGCCCCCGCATGGCGGCCAACGTGTCGGCGAGCCGCACCGCCTCGATGACGTGCGCGGACGAGACGAGCCGGTCCTCGTCGCGGAGCAGCCCCGCGACCTTCGTCATCCAGCGCTCGATGGGCCGGTCGGGCGCGGCGAACAGGTGGCCGTACCACCCGGGCGAGGCGATCCCCGCCCCGTACCCGCTCGCGCGGGAGAGCCGGCGGTGGGTCCACGGCACCCAGGTCATCTCCGCCTTGACCTTGGGCAACCCCTTGAGCAGGGCCCGGTCCGCGGCCACCGTGGCCGTCCGCCGCAGCGCCGGCACGTGCCATGCCCCGCATACGACGGCGACCCGCCCGGCCCCGAACTCCTTCGCCGCCGCCCGCATTTGGAGCCTCATGTACGCCTCACGCACCAGGTCACGACCGTGCCCACCGTCCCCGTAGACCTCGCGCAGGGCCTCCATCGCCTCGCCCAACACCTCGAACGGCGCGAACACGTCCCCACCGACCCCCTGAAACCCCCCACCCGCCCCGTGCTCCTCCCCCCTCACTCTCAAGTGCTCCCCGCCCGTCCCCCGGCGCTCGCCGCTCGCCCCCAGGTGCCTGCAGTCCGACTCCGCCCGGTGCGGCTCGCCGCTCGTCCCCAGGCGCTCACCGCCCGCCCCCAGGTGCTCGCCCCTCGCCCCTAGGTGCTCGCCGTCAGTCCCCCGGTGCTCGTTGCTCGTCCCCAGGTGCTCGTCCCTCGTCCCTCGGCGCTCGCCACCCGTCCCCCGACGCCCGCCGTCCGCCCCGTGCTGCTCGCCACCCGTCCCCCGGCCACCGCCGGCCATCCCCCGCTGCTCGCCGCTCGCGCCCAGGTGCTCGCCCCTCCTCCCCCCGCGCCCGCCGCCCGTCCCCCGGTGCTCCACGACGTCCTCCCACCACCGCTCGGGGTCGTCGTACCCCGCGGTCTCGGCGAGGACGGCGACGGGATCGATCCGCACGTCCCCCTCACCGCGCCGCCCATCGCGTCCCTCACCTCCCCTGCCCTCACCTCCCCTGCCCTCCTCTGCCCTGCCCTCCTCTTCGAGTTCCTCCTCGGCGCGCAGCGCCAGCGAGTGTGCCGCCGGGAGGTCGATGAACCGCACCGGGACGCCCTCCCCCAGGGCCCACCGGATCGCGACCCACTCCGGGGAGAACTCCGCGAGCGGCCAGAACGCTGAGCGGCCCGGCTCGTCCACCACGTGCGCCAGCAGGGCGACGGGTGGCCGCATCCCCTCGTCGGCGGCGAGCCCCACCAGGGCGTCGGCCTCCGGCGGGCCCTCGACGAGCAGGACGTCGGGCCGCGCCACGTCCAGCGCGGCACTGACGGCGCGCGCGGAGCCCGGACCGTGGTGCCGCACCCCGAGCAGCAACGGTTCCCGCGCGTTCGCCCCGCGCGCACCCGTATTCGTCACGTGCTCACCCGCGTTCGTCATGCGCTCACCTCACGGCACGCGCGGTAGAAGTCCTTCCAGCCGTCGCGCTCCCGCACGACCGCCTCCAGGTACTCCTGCCAGATGACGCGGTCCGCCGCCGGATCGCGCACCACGGCTCCGAGGATGCCGGCGGCGACGTCAGCGGGACGCAGTACGCCGTCTCCGAAGTGGGCCGCCAGCGCGAGCCCGTTGGTCACGACGGAGATCGCCTCGGCCGTGGAGAGCGTGCCGCTGGGCGACTTCACCTTCGTACGGCCGTCCGTCGTGACGCCGTCGCGCAGCTCGCGGAAGACGGTGACGACACGGCGTATCTCGTCGATGCCCTCGGGCCCGGCGGGCAGGTCGAGGGAGCGGCCGATCTGGTCGACGCGGCGCGAGACGATGTCGACCTCGGCGTCGGCGCTCGCGGGCAGCGGCAGGACGACGGTGTTGAAGCGGCGGCGCAGGGCGCTCGACAGGTCGTTGACACCCCGGTCGCGGTCGTTCGCGGTGGCGATGAGGTTGAAGCCGCGGACGGCCTGTACCTCCTGCCCCAACTCCGGTATGGGCAGCGTCTTCTCCGACAGGATCGTGATCAGCGTGTCCTGCACGTCGGCCGGGATGCGGGTCAGTTCCTCGACGCGGGCCGTCATGCCCTCGGCCATCGCCCGCATGACGGGGCTGGGCACGAGCGCGTCGCGGCTGGGGCCGTGGGCGAGCAGCTGGGCGTAGTTCCAGCCGTACCGAATGGCTTCCTCCGGGGTGCCCGCGGTGCCCTGCACGAGCAGCGTCGAGTCGCCGCTGACCGCGGCGGCGAGGTGCTCGGACACCCACGTCTTGGCGGTGCCGGGAACGCCGAGCAGCAGCAGGGCACGGTCGGTGGCGAGGGTGGTGACGGCGACCTCGACGATGCGGCGGGGCCCCACGTACTTCGGTGTGATCACCGTGCCGTCCGGCAGCGTGCCGCCGAGCAGGTACGTCGCGACGGCCCACGGCGAGAGTTTCCACCGGCGCGGCCGAGGCCGGTCGTCCTGCGCGGCGAGCGCGGCCAGTTCGGCGGCGAAGGCGTGCTCGGCGTGCGGCCGCAGGGCCTGATCGAGGGGGGTGGGGGCGGGCGCGGCGGCCGCGGCACCCGGCACGGAGTCAAGGGTGGAGCCGCCCGCGGAACCTCCCCTGGAACCGGGCGTGGGCGTGGCCGCGGGCGTGGGCTGATTCGCGGTCGCGGACGTCGTCGAGTCGACGGAAACGGTCATGGAGCGATCCCCCTCCAGCTCGTCCGGACGCATCTGGCCCGGATGTGTCTCCACCGTGCACCACGCCACTGACAATCGCCCCTCGCACACCGCTGACCTGCAACGATGGGCGCCGCACGGTCGATTGTCAGTGGCGGCGCCTACCTTCGAGACATGACTCAGCAGGGGGTGCGCTGGACGGCGGATCAGGTGCTGGCACTGGCTCCTGATGCCCCGTCACGCAAGGCGGGCAGCAAACTCGGCGTCGCCGGCCCATGGTCGGAGGCGGGCAGTTCTGACGAGGGGACGGTGTGGGGGCTGTGCAAGGGCAGTGGCAGCAAGCCGTATCAGACGGTCGTCGACATCGCGGATCTAACGGGTCCGGCGTACAAGTGCAGTTGTCCGAGCCGTAAGTTCCCGTGCAAACACGCGCTGGGGCTGCTGCTGGTGTGGGCGGGGGCGGACGGCACCGTGCCGGAGGGCGGCGATCCGCCGGAGTGGGCCGAGACATGGCTGGCCGCGCGCCGCAGCAAGGCGGACGTCCGGCGGAGTCCGGCCGCGACCCCGGCCGCCTCCGCGGATTCCGACGACGCGGCGCGCAGACGTGCGGACAAGCGGGCCGAGCGGATCACCGCGGGGGCGACGGAGCTGGAGCAGCGCCTCTGCGACCTGCTCCGTAGCGGCACCGCGACGGCCGAGCAGGCGGGGTACGGACTGTGGGAGGAGACGGCGGCCCGCATGGTCGACGCCCAGGCCCCGGGGCTGGCCGCGCGCGTACGGGAGTTGGGGGCCATCCCCTCGTCGGGCCCCGGCTGGCCGTCCCGGCTGCTCGCGGAGTGCGCGCTGCTGCACCTCCTCGACCAGGGCTGGCTCCACCGCGACCGGCTGCCGGACGAGCTGGCCGCCACGGTGCGCTCCCGCGTCGGCCTGCCGGCCAAGGCGGAGGGCCCGCCGGTACGGGACCGCTGGCTGGTCCTCGCGCAGTACGACACGGCGGACAGCAGACTCACCACCCGCCGCATCTGGCTCCACGGCACGGAAACGGATCGCTACGCGCTCCTGCTCTCGTACGGGGCCGCGGGGCGCGCACCCGAACTCGCCCTGTCGGCCGGCCTCGTGCTCGACGCCGAGGTGAGGCGGTACCCCGGCGCGGGGCAGCTCCGCGTGGACCTGGGCGAACAGTTCGCGGCGCCGACACCGGAGCCGCGCGGGCGGCCGCCGGGCATACGGACGGACGAGGCGGCCGGCCGCTACGGGGAGGCGCTGCGCGGCGACCCCTGGCTGGAGTCCTGGCCGGTGACGCTCACCGAAGTGATACCGACCCAGGACGAGGGTTCCTGGCAACTGGCCGACGCGAACGGCGACTCGGCACTGCCGCTGACGCCGTACGCGGCGTCGAGGCCGGGACTGTGGCGCCTGATAGCCCTGTCGGGCGGCGCCCCCTTGAAGGTGTTCGGCGAGTACGGCCACCAGGGCTTCACCCCCCTGGCGACGTGGTCGACCGACGCGGGAGAGCCGGTGACGCTGTGCTGAGGGATGGGGGTGGGGGTGGCGTGGGAGGTGCGGGGGCACGGGCAAGCGGGGGCGGTCCTGGTGCGCTGGCGGACGGGGGTGGGGCGCGGACGCTGACGGGCGGGGGAAGTTCTGGGGCGCGGACGGACGGGGGCGGTTCCGGTGTGTTGGCGGACGGGCGCGGTGCAGAACCGTCGACGAAAGGCGGCCGTGCCGGGGCGCCGACGAACCGGAACGGTGCCGCTGCGGTGCTGAGTCGACGCCAAGCCGCTGAGCCGACGCCTGCGTGCCCAGACGCTACGTCGGCGAATGCCCACCCCAGCGCCACCGCGCTGACGAACGCCCACCAGGCCGCCGCACGTCAGGAGAGGGACATGCCCACCAAGCACTCCACGCAGCCCACACCCGCCACGCAGTCCGCGCAGCCCGCCCCTCCCACAGAGCCCACGCCCCCCACACCCCTCACACCCCATCCCACCTGGGACGACCTCGTCACAGCCGCCCTACTGGGCACCGACCGGCGTCCCCTGCCCCCCGGCATCAACCCACCGGACACGCACAGCACACCCGCCGTGCCCAGCGCCTACGGTGATCCCTCCGCACCCGGCGAGCACCACCCACCCGCCGCACCCGACGCGCACCCCGCACCCCCCATGCCCAACGCACACAGCGCACACAGCGCACACTGCGCGCCCACCACACCCCACGCACCCAGCGCGCCAACCACCCCCCACCCACCCCAAGTCCCCCCCAAAGACCCCCCCGCCGCCCTCCTGGACGCCGCAGCCGTGCAGGCCCTGCGCCGTAGAGCGGGCCTGCGCCCCGTCCCCGCCGCCACCCGGCCCGAGCCCGCCGCGGAGGACTCCAGGCCACCGCTGCCGCCCGAGGCCCGGCGCCGGCTCGCGACACTTCTCACCGACCAGCCCGGCACCCCCGGCGGCGGCCGCAGGGGCGCGGCGCCGGACCTGATGGAGCTCCTCCCCCAGTGGCTTGCCCTCGCCAACTCCCGGGGCTACGGCGCACCGCCCGAACTGCTGCCCGCACTCCTGAACGCGGCACGCGGTCGCACCGATCTGCGCCCCCAGGCCCTCGCCTTCGCGGGCCCCAGAGCCCTCTGGCTCGCCCGTCTCAACCCGGACTGGAAGTTCGCGCTCCGCTCGGCCCCGGGCGGCGGCATGGCGCTCCCCTCCACCGACGACCCGCACCAGGTCAACCAGCTCTGGGAGGAGGGTCTCTTCGCCGAGCGCGTCGCCCTGCTCACGGCCCTGCGCGCACACGACACGCACACCGCCCGCGCCGCCCGCGCACTGCTCACCGCCACCTGGTCGACGGAGCGGGCGGAGGACCGTCTGATGTTCCTCGGCTCGCTGCGCACCGGCCTGTCCGCCGAGGACGAGCCGTTCCTGGAGCAGGCACTCACCGACCGGAGCCGTAACGTCCGGGCCACGGCCGCCGAGCTCCTCTCCGCGCTCCCCGACTCGGCGCTGGCCGGCCGGATGTCGGCCCGCGCGGCGTCCTGCGTGGCCCTCGACCACACCTCGGACACCCCGACGCTCACCGTCGAGGCGCCGCACGAGTGCGACGCGGCCATGGAACGGGACGGCGTCGTCCCGAAACCACCCAACGGGCGCGGCGAACGCTCCTGGTGGCTGGGTCAATTGGTGGAGTCGGCCCCGCTCACCACCTGGCAGTCCCGTCTCGGCAACCGCACCCCGGCCCAGATCGTGGCCCTCCCGGTGGCCGACGACTGGCGGAGCGAGCTGCACGCCGCGTGGTGCCGTGCGGCCGTACGACAGCGGGACGCCCTCTGGTCCAGGGCGCTGCTCGGCACCCCCGCGTCACCCGACGCGGCAGGCCCGGGCGCCGTCTCACTCGCCGAGCGCGCCAAACTCCTCGCCTCGCTGCCCGCCGCCGAGCGGGCGTACTGGGTCGCCGGGTTCATCGCGGCGCACGGCCTGTCCGAAGCGTTCCAGTTGCTCGGCGTCTGCGCGGTGCCCTGGGCCGAGCCACTGGGACGCGCGGTCGTGGACTCGTTGAACATCGCGCGGGACGCGGGCAGTTACCCGTGGAGCTTCAGCGGAGTGATGGGCCTCGCGGAACGCTGCCTGGACCCTGCGGAGGCCGTACGCCTGGAAGCGCTCACCGCGGTGCCCGACGAAACGGAGGACGCGTCGCCCGGCGCGGGCAGTTACTGGTCCGAGGCGTTCCGGCGCCTGGTGACGACACTCCGTCTCCGCGAGGCGATACGCACCGAACTCCCCCCGCCACCCGTCACGAACGGGCCATCCGCAACCCTTCCGGCCACCGTTCACGGGGAGTTGTCCGCGAACTCTCCCGGAATTGTCCGCGATCTGTAACAGACGGATCCCGGAGCAACCATGTCTCGTCCTGCCAGGTGGTCGTACGGCGACCGGGGACCGGCGAGGGACTGGCGAAAAGGGGCGGACATGGCACGGCACAGCAGCGGACGCGGCTGGTACGGCAAGCTGATCGGGGCGGCGCTCGGCGTGACGATGCTCGCCACGGGTGCCTCCGTGTGGACCGCCCAGGCCGGCACCTCGGACGACGCGTCACCGGAGGCGGGCGCCTCCGCGCGGCCGGGCAGTGCGAAGCACGTCTCGACGTCCATCGCGCACGCCTCGGACAAGGGGAAGGGCGGCGTCAACATCACCATCGACGACGGCCCCGACCCCAAGTGGACCCCCCAAGTCCTCGACCTGCTCCGGCAGTACAAGGTGAAGGCCACGTTCTGCATGGTGGGGACGCAGGCGCAGGCCCACCCGGACCTCGTCAAGAAGGTGGTCGCCGCCGGCCACCGTCTGTGCGACCACACGGTGTCCCACAACACCGCCATGGACAAGGACACGCAGGCCTACCAGTCCCAGCAGATACTCGACGCCGAACGCATGATCACCAAGGCGTCCGGCGGCGTCCGGCCGATGTACTACCGGGCGCCCGGCGGCGCCTTCACCCCGTACAGCCGCAAGCTCGCCGCCTCCCGGGGCATGCGTCCGCTGGGCTGGAACGTGGACACCAAGGACTTCGAGCGGCCGGGTACGGACGCGATCGTCGCCACCGTCGAGCGCGAACTGCCCAACGGCCCGACGCTCCTCTTCCACGACGCGGGCGGCGACCGCACCCAGACCGTAGAGGCCCTCCGCCGCATCCTCCCCCGCCTCAAGCAACAGGGCCACACCTTCGGCTTCCCGGTCCGCTGAGGCACTTCGGCGGCACACACCCACCCGTACCCGGGACGAGAGCCGACCACCGTCCGGCACCCGCGTACGAGACGGAAGGGGACGCGGGGGTATGTGCGCACGGAGCACCGAGCACGCTCTAGCAAAACTGTCCGCGAGGCGTGGCGAACAGTGGATGGCGAGTACGCACATACCCCCGCGGCCCCGCACCCACAAACGAACCCAAGGCGCAACGCACGCCCCGCGCAGACGCCCACGCCCCCGCGCAGACGCCCACGCCCCCGCTCAGGCCCCCGCGGCCTGCCGCACATTCCCCCGTACCCACTCCACGATCGACGCGGTCGTGGCCCCCGGCGTAAAGATCGCCGCGACACCCTTCTCCTTGAGCGGCGCGATATCCGCCTCCGGGATGATGCCGCCGCCGAAGACCTTGATGTCCTCCGCGTCCCGTTCCTTCAGAAGCTCCAGAACCCGCGCGAACAACGTGTTGTGCGCACCGGACAGGATGGACAGACCGATCGCGTCGGCGTCCTCCTGGATCGCGGTGTCCACCACCTGCTCGGGCGTCTGGTGCAGCCCGGTGTAGATGACCTCCATACCGGCGTCACGCAGAGCCCGCGCGATCACCTTGGCCCCACGATCGTGCCCGTCGAGCCCCGGCTTGGCGACGACCACGCGGATCGGCCCGGCTGCCACACCCATCACTGCCTCCATGTACCGATATCCATCCCGATCACTGCGGACGACCGACAACAGTCACCCGATCCGCCCGATCCCTACGGGCGACCGACGACAGTCACAGTCTGCGCCGGGCACGGATACCCCGCACCACACCGGCCGGGGAAGTGAACGAACGTTATCTCCAGCATCGCGCAAGCGGCAGTTTCGCGGTGGAGAGGGAGGGGGAAATCACACGAAGGGACACGATCGCCACGCGCCCGTCCGTCACAAAGGGGCCCACGCTCCGCTTCCGGACCCGCGCGAGGGGAGCCACATCGAGATCGCCGGACCACCGCGCCACCACCGGCAGCCGTAGCCGCAGCCAAGCCGCAGCCGCAGCCGCAGCCGCAGCCGCACGGCGCGATGACACCGCGGATCGGCGACGCAACGGCGGCACGGGGGGACAGAGCCGTCTCCCGCGCGCCGATCGGGAGGTCGACGATGCCGGTCACAGGGGCCCGCCCCTTTCGCCCCCTCGGCACGCTGCTGCCGAAACTCCTCAGCCTCACCCGCACCACGCTCCCACCCCTCTCACTCCCCCGCCTCCCCCGCCCACCCTTCACCCCCTCCACCGCCCTCCTGAAGGCGACGGCCCTGGAGCTGACGATCCTCGCGGGCCACGTCGTCCTCTATCCCTCCGGCATCGCGCAGGAACGCCGCGCCACCCCGGTCGAGCCGCCCCCGGACGCCCCCCGCCTCCCGCCGGACGGCAGGCCCCCGGTCCTCCTCCTGCACGGCTTCATCGACAACCGCTCCGTCTTCGTACTGCTCCGCCGCGCGCTGTCACAGCACGGCGGCCGCCGCGTGGAGTCCCTCAACTACTCCCCGCTCACCTGCGACATCCGCGTCGCGGCGGAACTGCTCGGCCGCCATGTGCAAGAGCTCCGCGAGCGCACGGGACACGACCGGATCGACATCGTCGGCCACAGCCTCGGGGGCCTGATCGCCCGCTACTACGCGCAGCGGCTCGGCGGCGACGCCTACGTCCGTACCCTGGTGACGCTCGGCACCCCGCACTCCGGCACCCGCGTCGCGCCGCTCGCCGACGCCCACCCGATCGTCCGTCAGATGCGGCCGGGCTCGTACGTGATCGAGGAGTTGAAGGAGCCGGCGCCGGGCTGCCGCACCCAGTTCGTGAGCTTCTGGAGCGATCTGGACCAGATCATGGTCCCGCTGGAGACGGCGTGCGTGGACCACCCGGACCTCACCGCGCAGAACGTCCGCGTGGCCGGAATCGGCCATCTCGCCCTGCCAGTGCACCCGGCGGTCGCGACCGGCATACGTCAGGCACTCGACCTGGCGAACCCGGGAGCCGACGC
The DNA here is from genome assembly GCF_042871345.1 of Streptomyces sp. NPDC005863. Lineage (NCBI taxonomy): Bacteria > Bacillati > Actinomycetota > Actinomycetes > Kitasatosporales > Streptomycetaceae > Streptomyces > Streptomyces sp. NPDC005863. The sequence goes on from NZ_JBIAII010000001.1 coordinate 1,114,511, forward strand.
ACGCAGCGCGGACGGACTCACGGTCGCCTGACGCCAAAACCCCCGCCCCGAACGACGCGGCCCACTCCAACCCCACCACGAAAACGCAGCCCCGAACCGCCCCGCCACACCCAAACAGCGCAGCCCCGAACCGCCCCGCCGCACCCCGAACAACGTCTCCCTGAACCGGATCCAGAACCGGAAACACGCCCTACTGACGCAAAACAACGGCACGTTGACGCGGACCCCGCCCCCACGGCCCCCGCGCAACACCCCACCGCCCCGAGCCCGCACCTTCACCACCCCCGCACCACCACCGCAGCACGCCCTCACCCCCACACACCCCGCCCCCCCACCGGCACAAAGTCACCCCACCGCACCCCGGGTCACGCGCCACCCCAGCCCGTGCACCCCACCCCACCCGTGTCGAACGGGCCTCGAACGCAGGGCCAAGGCTGTGCCCACAGTCCACCGAAAGACGGCCGAATGCCCGTTTCCTGCGAGCACGAAACCTGCCGAAGATTGTCGCGCCCGTATACCGCCGGGTACAGTCGCCGCACTGCTCTGCCCCTGCTGCCGAGGCGAAAGAGAAGTTGGTGAACGACCGTCACCCGTCGGGGAGCTCCGCTCCCCCGCCCTCGGCTCCCGGCGCCGACTACGCGCACTACGCGACGTACGGCCAACAGGGCGCCGAGCACGGTGGCTACGGCTACGACGCGTACTCCACCGCCGGCGCCGGATTCGACACCGGGGGCTACGAGACCGGCGGCTACGACACCGGCACCTTCGCCACCGACCCGCTCTTCGGCGACATGCCGGGCACCGGCCACGACACCGGCCAGTGGGCGACCGCCACGGGCCCCCAACAGACGCTCACCCACGACGCGTACGCCGCGCAGCACTGCGCCGCCACGTACGACACCGGCGGCTACGACACCACCTCGATGTGGTCGACGGGCGGGCACCAGCAGCTCGCCGACATCCCGTCACAGCCGGGCCCCGACACCACGGCCCAGTGGGACGCCGGCGCCTGGAACCCGGCGCCGCAGCCCGGCCAGTGGGACACGCAGGCCTTCGAGACGGGCGCGTACGACGAGACGGGCACGTACGACGCGACGACCTGGAACGTCGCGGGCGACGAGCCGCACGAGTCCCCGGAGCCGGAGACCCGGCGGTACGAGGTCACGGACCCGTACGAGATCTCCCCGGAGTCCGCCTACGGCACGGACACCGACACCTCCACCGCCACCGCGTACGAAAGCAACGGGACCGACGCCCCCTATGACGCCATAGACGGCTCGGCCACCGCGGACCTCGACAGCGACGGCGCCTCACCCGCCACCGCCGGCACCGCCACCGACTCCCCCACCGGCCCCCCGTCCTCCCGCCGCGCCTCCCGCGGCAAGGGCGCCTCCGGTTCAGGGAGTTCGCGGACCCGCCGCCGCAGCCCCGCCAAGCGTTCGGCCCTGCTCACGGTCGCCGTGCCCTCGGTCTGTGTGATGGGTGTGGCCGGCGTGGCCGCCGCCTCCGTGGGCAGCTTCGGCGGGGACGAGGGCAGCAAGGAGACGACGGCGTCGGCCCCGGACCCCACGTCCGTGCAGCCCTCCGCCGCCAACAACAAGCTCGACACCCAGCTGGCGAACCTCTCCGCCGACGCGGGTGACTTCGCGGACCGCGCGAGCCGCACGCAGGAGCGCATCGACCTCAAGGCCCAGAAGGTGGCCGCGCAGAAGAAGGCCGCGGCCGACGCGGCGCGCAAGGAACGGCTGCGCCCCAAGTTCTCCCTGCCGGTGAAGCAGCGCGGGCTGAGCGCGTACTACGGCCAGGCCGGCGTCAACTGGATGTCCGCGCACTCCGGCATCGACTTCCCGGTGTCGTACGGCACCCAGGTGAGCGCCGCGACCGACGGCACCGTCTCCACGAAGTGGAACAGCGCCTACGGGAACATGGCGATCGTGACCGCGAAGGACGGCACGGAGACGTGGTACTGCCACCTCTCCTCGCACAAGATCTCCTCCGGCCCGGTGAAGGCCGGCGAGGTCATCGCCTTCTCCGGCAACTCCGGCAACTCCACCGGCCCGCACCTGCACTTCGAGGTGCGTCCCGGCGGCGGCTCGGCGATCGACCCGCTGCCGTGGCTGCGCAGCCACGACCTCGACCCGACCTGACGCCGGCGCCGCCGCGACGATCCCGCCGCGGCCACACGGCACCTCCGCCACGCGCGCGGGCGCGCGCTACAACTTCTCGACCGGTGCGTACCGCAGCAGCAGCCGCTTCGGCTTGGGCTCGCCGAAGTCGACCGTCGCCTCCGCGTTCGCTCCCGTGCCCTTCACTCCGACGACCGTGCCGAGGCCGAACTGGTCGTGCGTGACCCGGTCACCGACGGCCAGGGCGACCACCGGCTTCTCCGTGGCGCGGCGGGTGGCGAAGCCCTGTGCGCCGCCGGCCCGCGAGCGCGAGGACGACAGCGACGAGGCGATGCCCCCGGCCGGTCCCGATCCGCCGGAACCGGACGACGCCGGGGCGCCGATGGAGCCCGTCCGCTTCCAGTCCAGGTGGGTGTCCGGGATCTCCTCGAGGAAGCGCGACGGCGGGTTGTACGACGGCTGGCCCCAGGCGCTGCGCATCGAGGACCGCGTCAGATAGAGCCGTTCACGCGCGCGCGTGATGCCCACGTACGCGAGCCGGCGCTCCTCCTCCAGCTCCTTGACCTGCCCGAGGGAGCGCATGTGCGGGAACACGCCGTCCTCCATGCCGGTCAGGAAGACCACGGGGAACTCGAGGCCCTTGGCGGTGTGCAGCGTCATCAGGGTGATGACTCCGGAGCCGTCGTCCTCCTCGTCGGGGATCTGGTCGGAGTCGGCGACCAGGGCGACACGCTCCAGGAAGTCGGAGAGCGTCCCGGCCGGAGCGGCGGCGGCCCCCTCGTCACCCTCGGCCTGGTCACCTTCCGCCGGGCCTGCGCCCTGCGCCTGGCCGTCGCCCTGCGCCTGGGCGTCGCCCTGCTGCCCCGCCTGGCTGTTGTCCTGCTCGAACTCCAGGGCCACCGCGGCAAGTTCCTGGAGGTTCTCGATGCGTGTCTCGTCCTGCGGGTCGGTCGAGGCCTGCAACTCGGCGAGGTAGCCGGTGCGTTCGAGGACGGCCTCCAGGACGACGGCCGGTCCCGCGCCGGACTCGACGACCGTCCGCAGCTCCTCCATGAGCGTGTTGAACCGCTTGACGGCGTTGGCCGAGCGGGCCGCCATGCCGTACGCCTCGTCGACGCGGCGCAGCGCCTGCGGGAAGGAGATCTTCTCGCGCTGCGAGAGCGCGTCGATCATCGCCTCGGCGCGGTCGCCGATGCCCCGCTTGGGCACGTTGAGGATGCGGCGCAGCGGGACCGCGTCCTCGGGGTTGGCGAGAACGCGCAGGTAGGCCAGCACATCGCGGACCTCCTTGCGCTCGTAGAAGCGGACGCCGCCGACGACCTTGTAGGGCAGGCCGACGCGGATGAAGATCTCTTCGAAGACACGGGACTGGGCGTTCGTCCGGTAGAAGATCGCCACGTCGCCGGCCTTGGCGTCGCCCGCGTCCGTGAGGCGGTCGATCTCGTCGGCGACGAACTGTGCCTCGTCGTGCTCCGTGTCGGCGACGTATCCGGTGATGCGCGCGCCCGCGCCCTGGTTGGTCCACAGGTTCTTCGGGCGGCGGCTTTCGTTCCGCTCGATGACCGCGTTCGCGGCGGTGAGGATCGTCTGCGTGGAGCGGTAGTTCTGCTCCAGGAGGATCGTCGTCGCGTCGGTGTAGTCCTCCTCGAACTGGAGGATGTTGCGGATCGTGGCGCCGCGGAAGGCGTAGATCGACTGGTCGGCGTCGCCCACCACGCACAGCTCGGCGGGGTCGTCGCCCTCGCCTCCGGAGGGGCCGACCAGCTCGCGCACCAGCGCGTACTGCGCGTGGTTGGTGTCCTGGTACTCGTCGACCATGACGTGCCGGAAGCGGCGGCGGTAGTGCTCGGCAACGTCCGGGAAGGCGCGGAGCAGGTGGACCGTCGTCATGATCAGGTCGTCGAAGTCCAGCGCGTTCGCCTCGCGGAGGCGCGACTGGTACATCGCGTAGGCCTCGGCGAGGGTCTTGTCGAAGCCGTCGGCCGCCCGGCCCGCGAAGTCCTCCTCGTCGATCAGCTCGTTCTTCAGGTTGGAGATCTTGGCGCTGAAGGACTTCGGCGGGAACTTCTTCGGATCGAGATCCAGGTCACGGCAGACCAGGGCCATCAGCCGCTTGGAGTCCGCGGCGTCGTAGATCGAGAAGGAGGAGGTGAAGCCCAGCTTCTTGTACTCGCGGCGCAGGATGCGGACGCAGGCGCTGTGGAAGGTCGACACCCACATCGCGTTCGCCCGCGGGCCCACGAGCTGCTCGACGCGCTCCTTCATCTCGCCCGCGGCCTTGTTCGTGAAGGTGATCGCGAGGATCTGGCCGGGGTGCACACCGCGCTCGGCGAGCAGGTACGCGATGCGGTGGGTCAGCACGCGGGTCTTGCCGGAGCCGGCGCCGGCGACGATGAGCAGCGGCGCGCCGGCGTGCACGACGGCCGCGCGCTGGTTCTCGTTCAGCCCGTCCAGGAGCGACGCCGGGTCGATGACCGGGCGGGGGGCACCGTCGCGGTAGTGCGTCTCCCGGGTCATGGGCGCGTCGAACTTCCCGTCGAACAGGTCGTCCGGAATGGGCTCCGGAGCGCTGTCCTCGGGCGGCGGCGGGGTCGCTTCGTCCGTGGCCCGGGAGGGCTGCAGGTCCGCCAGGAAGCTGTCATCAAAGAGGCTGCTCATCGCCTCCCGAGTCTAGGCGGCCCCACTGACAACCCGCTGCGGGTTCCGGTCACCTCTCGCCCGGCCACCCGGCCGACCGCCCCGCCCGGCTACCCCACGCCCGCGGACGATCACGCTCCGCATTTGCCGGTGCGTACCATTCCGATGTTCGCACCGGGCCTCGCGCAAAGTCACGAAAATGTATCGGGCATAACGAACATCAACCTTCACACGGGCCACACGAGTTGGCTAGCGTGCTCCGCGGGCCTCTCGTCCCCCACCGGCGAACCCCGCCGGGAACGGGTGGCCTCCGCCGAGTCCGACGTGCTCGGAGCCGGGGACCCACCGTAAAACTTGGGGTGAATCAGTCCCGTACGCAGTACGGGACCGTAGGGCAACCTTCCGGACCAGCCGCCCGAACCCGACAGCTAACCCGGTAGGCGGTCTACGGAAGGAGTCGCCTCCCTTGGCGTCGCACCGCAAGCCGCGGACCCGGGCATCCGCACTCCGCACGACCCCCGCCCTCGGCATCACGACGGCGGCCCTCACCTCCGTCGCCCTCCTCTCGCAGAGCGCGCAGGCAGCGCCCTCCACACCGGCGAAGCCCAGCCTCGAAGAGGTCCAGAAGAAGGTCGACGAGCTCTATCAGCAGGCCGGCGTGGCCACCCAGAAGTACAACGCGGCCAAGGAGCGCTCCGACAAGCAGCGCAAGAAGGTCGACCGCCTGCTCGACGACGTGGCCGCGCGCGCCGACAAGCTGAACGACGCGCGTAAGGAACTCGGCTCGTTCGCCGCCGCGCAGTACCGCACCGGTGCCGTCTCCGAGACGGCGACGATGATGCTCGCCAACGACCCGCAGGGCTACTTCGACCAGAACCACCTCACGGACCGGCTGACCACGCGCCAGAAGAAGGCGGTCGACGCGTACGAGGCGGAGCAGGCGTCGGCGACCAAGCAGCGCACGAAGGCCGCGACGAGCCTCAAGACCCTGAGCGACGCGCGGGACGACCTCAAGACCAGCAAGCAGACCGTCCAGCGGAAGCTGGGCCACGCGCGCGAGCTCCTCTCGAACCTCACCGCCCAGGAGAAGGCGCGGCTGGCGGAGATCGAGCGGAAGAAGAAGCAGGAGGCCAAGCGCAAGGCCGAGAAGCTGGCCCGCGAGCAGGCCGCGGAGGCGGAGCGCAAGCGCAAGGCGGAGGAGGCCGCGCAGCGGGAGAAGGAACAGGGGAAGGGCGACTCCGGTTCCGGTTCGGGGTCCGGATCAGGTTCGGGGCCGGGCACCGGCGCGGGCTCAGATGCCGGTACGGGGTCCGGTACGGGATCCGGGAGCACGGACGGCAGCTACGCCACGAAGGCCGCGAAGGTCATCGACTTCGCGGAGGCACAGATCGGCAAGCCGTACGTGTGGGGCGCCACCGGACCCGACTCCTACGACTGCTCCGGCCTCACCCAGGACGCCTGGAAGGCCGCGGGGATCTCCCTGCCGCGCACCACATGGGACCAGGTGAAGGTCGGCACGACCGTGAAGACCGCCGACGCCAAACCCGGTGACCTGGTGTTCTTCTACGACGACATCAGCCACGTCGGGATCTACATCGGCAACGGCAAGATGATCCACGCCCCGAAGCCGGGCGCGAACGTCCGCGTCGAGTCGATCTACTACATGCCGATCCACAGTGTGGTGCGCCCCGCGTAACCGCACCCCCACGCGCGTGTGGCCCGCATCCCGGGGGGATGCGGGCCACACGTACGCGACGGCTGGAGGGCCAGCCCTCAGGTCCAGAGCCTCGCCTCAGGTCCAGAGCACCGCGATGAAGATGTTCGCCACGGTCAGCAGGCCGACCGCACCGAAGAGCGGCTTCTCGATCTTCTCCTCGTCCCGCTTCACGTAGACCAGCGCGAGGATCACGATCAGCAGGGCCAGCTTGATGCCGATCTTGAGGTTGTTGACCGCGTTGTCGTCCGCCTGGTTGAGGCCCACCAGGACCACACCGGTGACGAGCATCACGAGCGCGCCGTGCAGCATCGCGGGGCTGAAACGGGCGGCACCCTGGCCCATCTGCTTCATCTGGGTGAGGAAACCGCCCAGGAGCGAGGCGATGCCGATGATGTGCAGGCCGACGAAGAGATGGATGAGTAGGTCCATGGGGCCGGAGCCTAGCCCGGTCGCCCACGGCTCCCGGCAGCCACCCCCGTACCACCGCTCCCTCACGGCTGCGGCGCAATCGAGCCATCGGTCACAGCCGCGTTCGAAGCAGGCGCCCGCGGCCGGGCGACCCGGTCACAGTCGGTCGTTCAGGCGCCCACTTCCGTCGGTTCCGCACAATCCGTCACCAACCCGTGACGGTCAGGTTTAGCGTCCTCCACCAGGTGACCGGCTCCCCGTCGCCGTCCGGACCGGACGGCTCGTCGGACACCACCGCCGAGAAACCCGGCGGCGGCCCGCTCCCCCTGTGGCGGGCCGCCGCCGGACAGGTAAGGAGCCCTCTTCGTGGCAGCGCACCGCAAGCCCCGCCCGCGCTCGCTCAGCGGCAGCACGTTCCGCACCGCTCTCACCCTCGCCCTCGCGGGAGCCGCGTCGGCGACCGCGTTCGACGGCGTCGGTCACGCCGATCCACCGCTCGGCCCCACCGAGGTGAAGGCCAAGGTCGACGCGCTCTACCGCGAGGCGGAGACGGCCACCGAGAAGTACAACGGTTCGAAGGAGAAGGCCGAGAAGGCCGAAAAGTCGCTCACCGCGCTGCGCGACGAGGCGGCCCGCAGGACGGAGAAGCTCAACTCCGCCCGCGACGCCCTGGGTTCGTACGCCACCGCGCAGTACCGCGCGGGCGGCATCGACCCCGCCGTACAGCTCGCCCTCTCCTCCGACCCCGAACAGTTCCTGGACCGCGCGGCGCGCGCCGACCGGGCCGGCGGGCGGCAGGCCGTGGCCCTGCGGGACGTCCGCAAGCAGCTCCGCGGAGTGGAACAGCTCCGCGACACGGCCGACGACCGGCTCGCCTCCCTCCGGGCCCGCCAGGCCGAGCTGCGCAAGCACAAGAAGACGGTCACCGAGAAGCTCGGCGAGGCCAAACGGCTGCTGTCCCGGCTCACGGCCCACCAGCGCGCGGAACTCGCCGCCCCCACGGTCGAACGCGCCACGCGCACACAGGTCCGCGACGCCTCCCTGCGCACCGCCAAGACCCCCACCACCAAGGCCCCCACCACCCGTGCCGCGTCCGCTGTCTCCTACGCGTACAAGGCGCTCGGCAGCCCGTACGTGTGGGGCGCCACCGGCCCGAACGCCTTCGACTGCTCGGGCCTCACCCAGGCCGCGTACCGCGCGGCGGGCGTCTCCCTGCCCCGCACCACCTACGCCCAGATCAACGCCGGCCAACGGGTCACCCGCTCCGAACTCCGCCCCGGCGACCTGGTGTTCTTCTACTCCGGCATCAGCCACGTCGGCCTCTACGTGGGCCACGGCCAGATGATCCACGCCCCGAACCCGAGCGCCCCCGTACGGCTCGCACCGATCGACCAAATGCCGTTCGCGGGCGCGACCCGCGTGACGTGAGACGGCTCGGGTGAGGCGGCTCGGGTGTGACGGAGCGGGCGAGCCGAGCCGGTGCACCGGCTCAGGCGGGATCACATGCACCGTCACCCGTACTCAGTCGCACCGTCACCCGTGATCCCGTGCGCCGTCACCCATTACTGTCACGTCCATGCCTAGCCGTACGCTGCCGCCGCCTCCACCTCCCGTGTATCTGCGCACCTGGCCGGACCGTCAGACACTCCTCACCGACCGCGGCATGGCCCTGGAAGAGCTGCACAGGCGCCACTTGGGCGTGGGCCGGCTCCTGCTGCTGTGGCTCTACGGCCTCGGCGGCTCCGTCGGCTGGGCACTGCTGGTCCAGCCACTCCAGATGCTCGCGGACAAGGACTCCTCCGGCTTCCTCCTGGGCCCCGTCCTCGGAGCCCTCGGCCTGGCGGTGCTCGCGCCCTCCGTGATCGGTGTCGTGTACGCCGTCCGGTACGACCGACGCATCCGTCACCTGTCAGCCGCCTGGCTCGCCTTGGACCACCACCCGGCGTCCGACGCCCGACTGCGCTCCCCCGCGCTCAGCCTCCTCTGGCTCCTGTCGTCCCTCGCTGTCTGCACGCTCGGCCTGTGGGCCTCCTTCGCCGCCGCCGCGTACGCCGAACCGGGCCGCGACACCTACGCCGACGTCGTCCAGGGCATGGGCGTCGGCCTCATCGTGTGGCTGACCGGCCTCCTCGGCGCCGCGAAGGCCGTCGGCCACTACCGGTGGGCGGTACGGATGCTGGCCCCGGCCCCGGCCCCGACTCCGGCCACACCCTGACCGCGGCGCCCGACCGACCGTCAGACCAGTCGCCGTGCCGTCGCCCACCGCGTCAGCTCGTGACGGTTGGACAGCTGCAACTTCCGCAGGACCGCCGACACATGCGACTCGACCGTCTTCACGGAGATGAAGAGCTGCTTGGCGATCTCCTTGTACGCGTACCCGCGCGCGATGAGCCGCAGCACCTCCCGCTCGCGCTGGGTGAGGCGGTCCAGGTCCTCGTCGACCGGAGGCGCGTCGGTGGAGGCGAAGGCGTCCAGGACGAAGCCGGCCAGGCGCGGCGAGAACACCGCGTCTCCGTCCTGCACGCGGAAGATGGAGTCGACCAGGTCCGTGCCGGTGATCGTCTTGGTGACGTAACCGCGGGCGCCGCCCCGGATGACGCCGATGACGTCCTCGGCGGCGTCGGAGACGGACAGCGCCAGGAAGCGCACCGGGTTCCCTGCGTCGGCCATCAACGGCGCGCAGCGGCGCAGGACTTCCACCCCTCCTCCGCCCGGAAGGTGCACGTCCAGCAGGACGACCTCCGGTCGGGTGGCCGTGATGACCGTGACCGCCTGGTCGACGTCCGCGGCCTCGCCCACCACCTCGACGCCGGTGATGTCGGTCCGGCCGATCTCGGCCTGCACACCGGTGCGGAACATCCGGTGGTCGTCGACCAGGACGACTCGCACACGACGCCCGTCCGCACCGCCGCCCTCGTCCGATCCGGTCGGCTCCGTGGGCCCGTTGACCCCGGTCGCGTCGCTCATGTCGTCGCCGTCCTCTCCATCTCCAGCTCGACTTCCGTACCGCCGCCGGGCACCGCGCGCAGCCGCGCCGTGCCGCCGTTGCGCTGCATGCGGCCGATGATCGATTCTCGTACGCCCATGCGGTCGTCGGGCACGGAGTCCAGGTCGAAGCCGGGGCCGCGGTCCCGGACGGACACGAACACCGTCTCCCCCTCGACTTCGGCGAAGACCTGCACCGCGCCGCCTTCGCCACCGTACTTGGCGGCGTTCACCATCGCTTCCCTCGCGGCCTGCATCTGCGCGGTCAGCCGCTCGTCGAGCGGGCAGTCGCCGACCACGACGACCTCGATGGGGACGCCGTGCTTGTCCTCGACCTCGGCGGCGCTGCGGCGGACCGCCTCGGCGAGCGTGTCGGGTTCCTCGTCCTCGTCCTTGCCGGTGCCCTCCGGTTTGTAGAGCCAGGCCCGCAGGTCGCGCTCCTGGGCGCGGGCGAGGCGGCGCACCTCGCTCGCGCTCTCCGCGTTGCGCTGGATCAGGGTCAGGGTGTGCAGCACGGAGTCGTGCACATGGGCGGCGACCTCGGCTCGCTCCTGGGCGCGGATGCGCATCAGGCGCTCCTCGGAGAGGTCCTGCATCATGCGGACGAGGTAGGGGCCGGCGAGCAGCGCGACGCCGACGAGCACGGCGAGGGAGGCCTGCAGGACGGCGCCCAGGTGGGCGGCGGAGCCCTGGAGCACGAAGATGCCGGAGACGCCGGCGCCGACGAGCAGCACGCCGGCCGCGGATCGGGCGATCGTGAGGGTGCGACGGCGGCGTCCGACGGCCATCCAGCGGGCCCGGCGGGCGTTGTCGGCCTGCCGCCAGACGAGGGCGACACCGGCGGCGACGAGCAGGGTCGGGACGACGTACGCCTTGGTCGAGCCGTCCAGGTCCACGTTGCCCACGAAGACCATGGCGACGACGACCATCGCGAGGAGCGCGACGAGCTGTCCCTTGTCGGGCTTGCGGGCCACGAGTCTGCGGCGGCCGTCCGGCGCCGTCTCGGCGGTGACGGCGGCGGGCGGGCGCTCGGCGTCCACGCCGCCCATGCCGAGCGGGACGAAGAACCAGAACGCGGCGTACAGCAGGGCGCCGAGGCCGTCCGCCGTGAAGAGTCCGACGAAGATCAGCCGGACCCAGACCACGGGCAGTCCGAGGTGTCCCGCCAGACCGCGCGCGACCCCGCCCAGCCACCGTCCGTCGCCGCTGCGGTAGAGCTTGCGCAGCGGTCGGACGTCGTCGAGGGGCGGTGCAGCGGCTTCCGGCATGTCATTGATGTTCACACGGGGGGACGGGGACGGGCATCAGGGTCGATCCCCGAGACTTCCCTGATCTCGGACCCCGTACCGGCCCTGTCAGGGGTGGGCCCCCGGGCGTCTCAGGGGTGATATCAGGGTTCGTCCAGGGTCGTCCCGACTGCCGCGACGGGCCCGCGGCCGTCACCATGGACGCATGACAGATCAGCAGCCCGCCGACACGGCGACCGAGGCCGCCCTCCGCGATGCCGTGCGCGCCGCGCAGGGCAGGCCTGGCGGTCCCGCGGGCAGTCACGCGGCGGCTCCACCGCCGCCGGAGCGGAAGTTCCGTCGCGACCGCCGGCAGAAGAAGATCGGCGGGGTGTGCGCCGGGCTCGGCCGGCTGTGCGACATGGATCCGGTGATCTTCCGCATCGGCCTCGCCGTGCTCGCGATCACGAGCGGTCTCGGTCTGGTCTTCTACGGCTTCGCGTGGCTCTTCGTGCCGTACGAGGACGAGGAGGAGAACGAGGCGCGCAGGCTTCTCTCCGGCCGGGTCGACGGCCAGGCCCTCACCGCCGTGCTCTTCGCGCTCGTCGGCTGCGGCGTCTTCCTCACCCTGTTGAGGAACGGCGGGGCGCTCACCTTCGCCGCCGTCCTCGCCCTGCTCCTCGCGGGCGCGGGGTATTGGTCGCGGCAGCGCGACACCCTCGACACCGACCCGGTGGCGGCGCAGGCCGCGGCGGACGCCCCGCCCGAGGCGCAGGCCCCGCCGATCGCCGGTGGCCCGTCGTGGTGGCGCGACCCGATCGTCAAGGACGGCACGCACGAGGGCATGACGGGCTATTTCTGGGGTCCCCCCGGCATGGAGGGCCTCGACATCGAGTACCAGGTGGTGGGCCACCGCGGCCCGCTCCGCAGAGCCACCAGGACCGCTCCCGCTCCCCCGCCGAAGCCTCGCGGGCCGCGCTGGATCGGCGGCTGGGTGTTTCTCCTCGCCCTGCTCGCGGGTGGTCTGGGCACCGGTCTGACCTGGCAGGAGCAGCCGCTCGGCACCACGCTGGAGACGGGCCTCGCGTGTGCCCTGGCGGTGCTCGGTCTCGGCATCGCGATCAGCGCCTTCCTCGGGCGCACGGGGGCGGGATCGATCGTGCTCGCGGTGCTCGTCGCCGGCCTGCTTGCGGGCGCGGCGGCCCTGCCGAAGAACATCACCACGCACTACGCCCGCACGGACTGGATACCGGTCGCGGCGGCGGACGTCCGGCCCCGGTACGAGGTGGGGCTCGGCACGGGCACGCTCGATCTGCGCAAGGTCGAGATCGGCAAGGGCAAGTCCCTGTCGACCGGTGCCGAGGTGGGCGTGGGCGACCTTCGGGTGATCGTGCCGAAGGACGCCACGGTGCGGCTGAACGCGGAAGTGGGCCTCGGCGACATCGTGTTGCCGCAGGACGAGGGCAAGGACCTGGACATCGCGCCGGGCCGCGAGAAGAACGTGACGCTGGAGCCGCCCGCGGGCGCCAAGGACGGCGGCACGATCGATCTGCACCTCGAAGTGGGCGTCGGACAAGCGAAGGTGACCCGTGCTACGTCATGAATTCCACCCGGGCAAGCTGGTTGCGGGCCTCGTCCTGCTGACGGTCGCCACCGTGTACGCGGGCGACGCGGGCGGTGCCTGGGACGCACCGTGGTTCGTCGCGCTGCCCCTTGTGATGGCGGGCCTGTTCCTCGCGGGCGTGGCGGCGGCGATCCATGGCATACGCCCGAGAGGTGGCCGTCCGGGCGGGCGCCCCCGGGACGCGTCGGCGGCGCCGGACCGGCCCTAGCTAGGGTCCGTTCCGGCGGCGGGCGGCGAGCAGGGCGTCGACGGACCAGACCGCGGCCCCGGCGAGCACCAGAGGCAGCCAGGCCATCAGGTACGCGAGGTCGTTGCCGTAGTAGTAGGGCTCCTCGTGCCAGCTCACGGTCAGCCAGAGGCTGAGCGAGATGAGGGCGCCGCCGAGCGCGGCGAGGCGGGCGAAGAGGCCGATCAGTGTGCCGATGCCGACGGCCAGTTCACCGAGGGCGATGGCGTAGCCGAACCCGACGGGGCTTTTGAGGGACAGGTCGACGAGCGCGGGGACGGCGGAGATGTCGCGCGCGCCCTCCATCTGGGCGCCGATCGAGCCCGCACCGTCGGCCTGCATGAAGGTGCTGTCGGTGAGCTTGTCCAGGCCGGCGTAGATGAAGGTGACGCCGAGGAAGATCCGTAGGGGCAGCAGGGCGTATCGGGAGGCGGACTGCCGCCAGTCGTCGCGCCTGACGTGGCTGGTGTGGTGGGTGGGGTTGTCGGCCCGGATGCCGTGCGTCATGGCACTCCGCCTCTCGCGTGGTCCCGTCTTTCGACCATACGTACGCGGCAGGGCCGCTGCTCATCTACGGGCGGCGGAATCCTCGGCGACGATCCGGAAAGAAGAGCCCGCGCTCGCGTGCGGGCCCAGCAGCTCGGTGATCCCGGGCTTCAGTGGGGGGGGGAGTCAGTCCATGACGTCGATGGTGACGCGGTTCGTCTCGACGCCCGCGGCCGTGACGACCTGGACCTCGACGCGGCCGGGTTCGACGTCGACCGGGACGGGGACGGTCAGGACGGTGTCGCTGGGGTTGGTGAAGCCGCCGGGGACCGGTACGAGAGGCACATGGACGTGCACGGCGCCGATGCGGACGACGGTGCGGGAGAGCCGATCCGCAGCCCCGGCGCCGGGTGGCACGAAACCGGCGCCGCGGATCTCGATGTCGTCGCCCGTGCGGATGGGTGCGTCGAGGTCACCGGCCTCCCGGGCGCGGACGACGGAGAGGATCACGGGGCGTCCGCCCTCGGCGTACTTCCCCGCCAGATACGTCGCGGCCGACACCAGTACGAGCACGGCGAGGCCCCACGGCAGCTCCGGCAGCTGCTCGGGCCGCCGCGCGAGGCGCACCGCGGCGAAGACGGCGGCGACGGCGCCGACCAGGACGTACTGCGCGTCGGCGAAGCTGCCGCGGCCCGCGTCGTCGGTGAGCGGGTCGGCGGCCCGCGGGCGGTCCGCGCGTACCTTCTGCAGGCGTTGGCCGAGCACCCGCAGGCCGACGACCCTGCGCACCAGCACGGCCACCGCGCACACCACGGCGAGGACGGTCACCGTGGCGGCGGCGCGGGCGAGTTCGAGGCCGTCGATCAGCGCGTCGCGCTCCCGGTGGTCGGAGGCGGCGGCCAGTTCGCCGGCGAGGACGAGCACCGCGAAGACGACGAGGAGCACCCAGCCCGCGGCCACGGTGCGCGAGGTGGAGAGCCGGTTGTCCTCGCCGATCACCGGCGCGAGGACCCCGCCGCGCGCCCGGTGGGCGTACGCCGCGGCGCTCAGCAGTCCGCCCACGACCAGGGCGGCCAGCAGCCCGGCCGTGCGCGCCGGCGTCCAGCCCGCGCCGATCGCGGTGAGCGCCTGGACCAGGAGCAGTACACCGCAGCCGCCCCAGACCACGGCGAGCGTGCGGGGCCACAGCCGGCCCAGCCAGGCCTCGCCCTCCGCTCGGCCGCGCTCGGCGACGTCGTGCGCGGACTGCGTCAGCTCGTCCGACACCCACTGCCGTGAGGCGCCCGCCGAGTGGGCGACAGCCGTAGGGAGTCCCTGTCCGGCCGCGAGTTCCTCGCGTTTGGCGAGGAACGCGGCCACGGCGCGCCGGTGCCCCTCGCGCGCCCCGTGCGGACAATCGCCGCACGTGCAGCCGCCCCCGTGCGCGCCCTGCCCCGCCTCCTGCACCGCCACCGCGTACGCCGCCTTCCCCACCCTCGAAGCCCCTGGGGCTTCCCGCGAACTTCCTTGCAGAGGAGGGGAATTGTGCCGTACTGAAAGGCGAACGAACCCCCGGGGTCAGGTCAGCGGGGGTGAAAGGTGCGGCCCGGCCTTGACGGCCGGGCCCGCCGACCGGCCGCTGGGCGCGGAGAAACGCCGGTCAACCGGGTCAGGCGAGCAGATCGGGTTCGCTGCGGCTGATGTCCTGCCACAGCGACTGGTAGTTGATCCACGCGACCAGATCGCTGCCGAGCTGCTCGCGGGTCTGCACCGCCTGCTTGTGACCGATCAGTACGGGCCGGCCGGCGGCGCGCGCGCTCAGCTGGACCTGGCAGGAGCGTTCCATGGAGATGAACCACCAGGCGGCGGCGTCGACGGAGTCCCCGACCGTGAGCAGGCCGTGGTTGCGCAGGACGACCGCCTTGTGGCCGCCGAGCGCGGTGGCGATCCTGCGGCCCTCCTCGGCGTCCACGACGACGCCCGTGTAGCCGTCGTACAGGGCGTGGCTCTCGTAGAAGGCGCAGGCCTCCTGGGTGATGGGGTCCAGGAGTTCGCCGAGTGTGGAGAGCGCGCGGCCGTGCAGGGAGTGGCAGTGCGCGACGGCGACCACGTCGGGCCGCGCCAGGTGGGCCTGGGCGTGGACGGTGAACGCGGCCTGGTTGACGTGGTGCCGGCCCTCGACGACCTGCCCCTCGGCGTTGGCGAGGACGAGGTCGCCGACGGTGACGTGCTTGAACGGCATCCCGAAGGGGTTCACCCAGAAGCAGTCGGTGTACTCCGGGTCGCGTGCGGTGATGTGGCCCGAGACCCCGTCCTCGTAGCCGAGCCTGCCGAAGATCCGCAGCGCGCCGGCCAGCCGCTCCTTGCGGTGCCGTCGCTCGTCCGCCACGGATGCGTGGACGGGCGGCATGGCGAACTGCAACCGCTCGACGGGTATCGGTGTGGGCGCGTGCATGGTTCCTCCATCCCTGGCTGTACGAGGCGGAAGGTACCGGTGGTACGTACAGGAGAACAGGGGGGCGGCTCACGCAAAGGCGACAGGAGGTGTCGGGTATCGGCGCGAGACTCGGCGCATGTCGTACACCTGGGAAGCCTTCACCACGGCGGAGCCGGAGCTCGCGGAGACCGTCGAGCGCCGCTTCGCCGCGTTCACCCACCACGTCCTCGCGACGCTGCGCAAGGACGGCTCGCCCCGCACCACCGGGATCGAAGTCCGTTTCCTGAACGGGGAGTTGTGGCTCGGCATGATGCCTGGCTCGCTCAAGGCGCTCGACCTGCGCCGCGACCCGCGCTTCGCGTTGCAGGCCAATCCGGGCCCGGGCACGGAGATGGCGGGCGGCGACGTCCGGATCGCGGGTCGCGCGGTCGAGGTGCGGGACCGGGAGACCGTCGCGCGCTACACCCAAGAGGTGCAGCCGCCGGACCCGGACTCCTTCCACCTCTTCCGCACCGAGCTGACGGAGGTGGTGCGCACGTACATCGAGGACGGGAAGTACCTCGCGGTGCAGTGGTGGAAGCCGGGCGCCCCGGTCCGCGTCACCCGGCGGAGCTGACCCGCCGGGTACGCGAACGGCGCCGCCCACAGAGCTGTGGACGGCGCCGCCTCAAGCGTGGCCTCGATCGCGCGGGGAGCGCGGTGAGGTCACTCCCACTCGATGGTGCCCGGCGGCTTCGACGTCACGTCGAGGACGACGCGGTTCACGTCGGCGACCTCGTTGGTGATGCGCGTCGAGATCTTCGCGAGGACGTCGTACGGCATGCGGGTCCAGTCGGCCGTCATGGCGTCCTCGGACGAGACGGGGCGCAGGACGATGGGGTGGCCGTAGGTGCGGCCGTCGCCCTGGACGCCGACGCTGCGGACGTCGGCGAGCAGCACGACCGGGCACTGCCAGATCTCCCGGTCGAGACCGGCCGCCGTCAGCTCCTCGCGGGCGATGGCGTCGGCCTCGCGCAGCAGGTCGAGGCGGTCCTTGGTGACCTCGCCGACGATGCGGATGCCGAGGCCGGGGCCGGGGAAGGGCTGCCGCTGGACGATCTCGTCCGGCAGGCCCAGCTCGGCGCCGACCATGCGGACCTCGTCCTTGAACAGCTTGCGCAGCGGCTCGACGAGCTCGAACTCGATGTCGTCGGGCAGGCCGCCCACGTTGTGGTGGGACTTGATGTTGGCGGTGCCGGCGCCGCCGCCGGACTCGACGACGTCGGGGTAGAGGGTGCCCTGCACGAGGAAGGCGACCTCGGGGCCGTCCTCCTGGAGGATCTCCAGCTGCGCCTGCTCGAAGACGCGGATGAACTCGCGCCCGATGATCTTGCGCTTCTCCTCGGGGTCGGAGACCCCGGCCAGCGCGTCGAGGAACCGCTCCTGCGCGTCGACGACCTTCAGGTTCGCGCCGGTCGCGGCGACGAAGTCCTTCTCGACCTGCTCGGTCTCGCCCTTGCGCATCAGGCCGTGGTCCACGTACACGCAGGTGAGCTGCGAGCCGATGGCCTTCTGGACGAGGGCGGCGGCGACGGCCGAGTCCACGCCGCCGGACAGACCGCAGATCGCGCGCTTGGTGCCGACCTGCTCGCGGATCGCGGCGACCTGCTCGTCGATGACGTTGTCGGTCGTCCAGTTCGGCGTGAGGCCGGCGCCTCGGTAGAGGAAGTGCTCCAGGACCTGCTGGCCGTGCGTGGAGTGCATCACCTCGGGGTGGTACTGCACGCCGTACAGCTTCTTCTCGTCGTCCTCGAAGGCGGCGACCGGCACGACGTCCGTGGACGCGGTGACCGTGAAGCCCTCGGGCGCCGCGCTGCACGCGTCGCCGTGCGACATCCACACGGACTGCTCGGTCGGGGTGCCCTCGAAGAGGGTGGAGCCGGCCTTGGAGACGGCCAGCGGCGTCCGCCCGTACTCCCGCGCGCCCGTGTTGTCGACGGTGCCGCCGAGGGTCGTCGCCATCAGCTGGAAGCCGTAGCACATGCCGAAGACGGGGACGCCGGCCTCGAAGAGCTGGCGGTCGACGCTCGGAGCGTGCTCCGCGTACACCGACGAGGGGCCGCCGGAGAGGATGATCGCCGCGGGCTTCTTGGCGAGCATCTCGGAGACCGGCATCGTGCTCGGCACGATCTCGCTGTAGACGCGGGCCTCACGGACGCGACGGGCGATGAGCTGGGCATACTGCGCTCCGAAGTCGACGACCAGAACGGTGTCGGGAGCGGCGGCAGCGGGGGGCGCTGATGGCACGGCGGCGGCCTTCCGGCGTTGAGCGTGAGCGGTGCGTGAGCAGAGGCTCGTGCGTGAGCAGGGGGTCTGTATTTGTCGATTCTACCGGCCCGGGCGCGGCCCCCCTCGTCGTATCCGACGGCTCCGTTCGTCACATCCGATGACACCGTTCGTCACATCCGACGGCGCACCGTCGCGAGCACGGTCCGGCTGGACGGGCCGTCTCAGCATCCGGTCCGTCTCAGCATCCGGGCCGTACGGGAGGCGGATTGACCGGGTGGGTGCGCGTGGGGGCATACTGGCCTCGTGACCAAGCACCTCAGCTTCCTCTTTACCTATGGCGACCGGCCTGCCGGCTGCCATGGTCGAGCTGCTTGATCCACTGACAAGCGACTTACCGGGCGCCCCGGGCCGACAAGGCCCGGGGCGCTCTGTCGTACGCGGGCCTTGCCGCTCCGGGGCACCTCGGACACCACGGAACACAAGGAGCCCTCCATGACCACCATCACCACCGCCCCGGACGTCGCCGCAGCCGCCGCCGACAAGACCGGTGCCCGTACCGCCGAGGCCGCCGGTGTCATCGAGAACGCGCGCGAGCGGATCGACGCGCTCGACGACCGGATCATCGGCCTCGTCCAGGAACGGATGGCCGTCTCGGCCGTCATCCAGGAGGCCCGCATCACCTCCGGCGGCCGCCGCGTGAACCTCTCCCGTGAGATGGAGGTCCTCGCCCACTACAGGGACGCCCTCGGCAAGCCCGGCACCGCCCTCGCGATGACGCTCCTGGAGCTGTGCCGCGGCCGTGTCTGACCCGGTCACCGGGAGTGTGGGCGCCTGCGGAACTGAGTTCGGATCCGTTCTCACCCGTACGGCGCGTGACCGGGTCCGGGCGGGCTTCGTTGGTCCCGGTGTCCGTGTCAGCCAGGTGCGGGCCCGCAAGAACCACGCGTGGCTCCGCTGGAGCGATGAGGCGTTCGGATCGTGTCCGGGCGCCGTGGGACCTCGCTCCAGTGATGTGACCGGACGGCAGGGGACAGCAGCCCGGTCACCCAAGAGAACGGTCGGCTTCGGGGACGCCCGGAGTCGACCGGCCTCCGTCCCAGGTTCCGCTCCCGCTCCCGTCCCTCCCACTCCCGCACTCCCCCCGGCTCCTCCTCCCCCCCACTTCCCTCACCCCGGATCCGGCCGACACCCCCGATGCGGCCGAACCCAGATGTGGTCCAAACGGTTGCGTAGGCAACAACACATCCAGCACGATGCGTAGGAGGGCGGGCACCCAGCCCCCCGTCCACGGCTTCACCGCCAATGGTCGATACCACGTGAGCGCCCCTCGCGCGCCGGGTCGGCCACCGGCGCCCACGACCACAGCGGCGCACTCCCCCCGGCGCCGTCCCGAGGCACCGACACAGCCCTGACGTCGGTGCCGACAGCCAAGGGCCCCGCGGATCCGTCCCGCGGGGCCCTTCGCTCTGCCCTCGGCCATCGAGCACCGGCCTGCCGGTCACCGGCCCACCGTTCGTCGGGCCACCGGTCACCGCCGCACCGCTCGCCTACCGGCTCTTCAGCTTCTCCACCTGCTTCTCGACCAGCTTCGCCGGTACGCCGAACTTCTTCGGCTGCAGCAGGTTGATCGAGTAGAAGGCCGCGAGCGTCGGACCGCTGCGCACCACCGTGAAGCTCATCGGCGTCTTCTGGCCCTCGATCATGCCCACGACCTTGTACGCGACGGCGTCGTCGCCCGCCTTCGGGGCGGGCAGCGCGGCGACCTCGCGGTACTTGGACCCCGCGTGCTCGTACGCCGTGCACTTCTTCGTGGCCGTGCGCAGCTCGTCCATGGTCTTCTCGGCGTCGGCGCGCTCGTGTGCGAGCAGGGCGACGGAGATGACCGTGGCGTCCAGTTCGTCGACGCCGGTCAGGGTCCGGCCGACGCGGGACTTCGCCGCCGGGTCGGTGGTGAACATGAACATGTTGGCGAGCGGCTGGCAGGCGGCCGGGTCCGCGGGGACGGTCTCCGCGGGCATGTCCTCCGCGGACATCTTCTCGACCTTGTACTCCTTGAGGTCGCCGTTGGCCAGCACCGCCTTCTCCAGGTCGGCGGCGGAGAGCGCGGCCGACCTCGATTCCGCCGCGGGCTTCGACTTCGGCTCCGGCTTCGACTCCGCCTTCGACCCGGCGGAGTGCGACGTCTTCTTGCCGTCGCCGCCCTTGTCACCGCCGTCGTCGTTGTCGCTGCCGCACGCTGCGGTCAGGCCCAGCGCGACCGTGACGGACGCGGCCACAACGGCCCGAGACACAGTTGACTTCACGTTTCCCACCTTCAGGTCACACGCCGCGGACGATGGCCCGGGCCGAGGCGCCACGAACGCGCCGAGGCGTTATGAAAGCGGCAACGGCACGGCTCCCACCAGCGTTTTCCGTAACGATCGGGAACCGCCGAAAAGGTTGTACGCGGCGTGTGTGAGGAAGATCGTCGTCTGGGGTCTGCCGTACGTACGGCACGCCGTCGTCCGTACGGCAGACCCTCGCCCGTGCGGCACGCCGTCGTTCAGCGGGCGAGCTTCGCGAGTTGTGCGTCGACGATCCTCGGGGACACCTTCGGGGCCTCGTCCGCCGTGGGCGTTCCCGCGCCCCCCAGCCCGTCCTTCTCGGCCTCCCGGTCGCTCTGGACGCCTTCGGGGTCGTACAGGTTCGACGCGTCGAAGACCGCGAGCGTCGAGCCGCTGCGCACGACCGTGACGCTGCGCCGTGCCACGTAGTCGCCGGTGCGGTGGGCGATCTTGTACGAGACCGCCTCATCGCCCTCGTCCGGCGCGGGCAAGTGCTCGACGCCGAGGTAGCGCCGGGCGCCGATGTGGAAGCTGCCGCACCTCTTCGACTTCGCCGCCGCGCGCAGCTCCGCCATCGCCCGCTTCGCGTCCGCCTCGGTGGAGCCGGACAGGCCGACCTCGGTGGTCGTGACGTCCTTGTCCGAGGTCGCGGTCAGGGCGCGGGACACGCGGGCCTTCACCGGAGCCTTCACCGCCGGGGCTGCGAGCGGGGCGCATTCGGCGGGCGTCGGCGTCCCGGCCGGCGGCTCGCCTCCGGCCTCGGAGCCCTCCGCCCCGCGCGCCCCACCCGACGACCGCGGCTTTTCGACCTCGAAGCCCTTGACGTCACCCGACGTCAGGGCCGCCTTCTCCAGCCGCGCGGCCGCGCCACCGGACGGCGTCGACCGCCTGCCGCCGTCGTCCCCGCCCCCGTCACCGCTGCACGCGGCGCTCGCCCCGAGGGCCGCCACGACCGAGACCGCCACCACCGCACGCGACACAGCTGACTTCACGTTCTGATCCCCCGGTTGCTTTCCGTCCACGTACGCCCCGCGCGCTGCGGAGTCGGGCGATGCGGAATCACTCGCCGGCCCGCGCCGCCACGACGTACGACGGAGGAAGATCACATCTGGTTCCGGCCCCGGCCTCGCCGGTCCCGGCCGCGCGTGCGAACCGTCCTCATCAGCCCCAGATATAGAAGCGGAACGGGCTGAGCAGCACGATCGCGAGTGCCATGCTACCGATGACGATCACCACGCTCCACACCCGGCGGCCGCCTTCGGACCGCCCGCCGCGCGAGGGCCCCGTGGGCGCCGCACGCCACTCGTCCGGGCTCCACCGCGCCGACTCCGCCGCGCGCCGCGCGCGCCTGCGGCGCAACCGCCCCGCCTGTTCGACCTGTTGGCGCGCGGCCTCCTCGTCGAGGCGCCGCAGCCGCTCGGCCACCATGCGGGCCCGCGCGGACGGCTCCTTCGGCGCGGACGAGCGGATCTCCCGCTCGCTGTCGTTCTCGAACCTCTCCCACACCTCGTCGGGTATGGCCACCCTGAACCCCTCCCCTGGGTCGACTGCTCCGGCGCCTGCGGGCCCTGGAGCGGGGGCAGTTCTAGTGCACCTCGCCACGGCGGCACAAGCGGTGTGAGTCACACCACATAAGGGTTCTGTGAAATGAGGACAACCATTCCCAGGGATCACGGGTCATGCATGCGTAACTACGGCCACACCCGCGTCCTTTCGCGGAGGCCTCCAGCTCCGTACTGCCGAAAGGGCAGTGCGCCGGACTTCCTGAGGTCTTCATGAAGCTTCGTCGTGCCATGGCTGCCGCGGCCGCTACGGCCGCCCTGGCCCCGCTCGCGCTGCTGTCGGCCCCGGCCGCCTTCGCGACCGAGGAAGCTCCGACCCCGTCCGCGACGCCGTCGGACTCGTCCACGCCGACCGGCACGCCGAGCCAGTCCGCGACGCCCGCGGCCGAGACGCCCGGTACCCCCGAGACGCCCGCGGCCGGCACCGCGACCCCGCCCTCGGCACCGTCGACGCCCGCCGATCCCGGCAAGGCCAAGAAGGACGTCGACGTCCCGGAGGACCCGGAGGAGGACGAGCCGCTTCCGGCCGCGTGCTCGCCCGACGACGACGAGGACGTCGACTCCGAGCTGGAGCTCGCTCTCGTCGGCCTGCCCAAGAAGGTCGTCGCGGGCAGCGGTTGGCACCAGTTCAAGCTGACCGCGGAGAACCCCACGGACGAGCCGCTCGGCGAGGTCGACTGGACCACGTTCGTGAACAACCTCGGCGACGACAAGGCCAAGAAGGACGGCCTCCGGTACTTCACGGACGTGCAGTTCATGGACCCGGAGACCAAGGAGTGGACCACGGTCGACAGCAAGCTCAACGACGGCCTCGCCTACGGCACCGTCGATCTCGACGCCGAGGCGAAGACCACCGTGAAGCTGCGGTTCCGCGTCGCCGCCAAGGCTCCGGCCGTCGACGGTTACGCGGTGGGCACCGGCAAGTACGTGGACTCCGTACTGGACTGCACGCACGAGTCGTTCGACTACCACCCGCTGAAGGTCGTCAAGGCCGGCGGCCACAAGACGCCTTCCGAGACGTCGACGCCCACCGCGTCCCCGAGCCCGTCCCGGTCGGCGGCGGCCGTGGCGGACCAGCCGCAGGGCGGCGCCCAGGACGCGCCGGTCGCCGACGGCAGCCTCGCCGAGACCGGCTCGAGCTCGATGCTGCCGGTCGTCGGTCTCGCCGGCGGTGTCGCCGTCGTCGCCGGTGCGGGCGCGGTGTACGCCGTGCGGCGTAGGAAGGCCGACTCCGCCGTCTGACCTGCTGACGGCACCTGATCACGCGGAAGGACCTGCGCTCGGAGGGGGGCGCAGGTCCTTACGTGTATCCGGGTACGGGTCGCGGGGTGCTCGGCGGGCTACTTCTTGGGCGGCACGGCGGGCATCCCCAGGAACGGCAGCCGCAGCGCGCCGAAGGCGTCGGCGGGGACCGCGGGTGTCTTCGGTTCGACGGCCGCGAGGCGCACGTACTCCCGGCCCTGCGCCGGACGCGGGTCCTCGCCGCCCTTGTTGGGCCAGAACGACATCGCGCGCTCGGCCTGCGCGGTGATCGTCAGGGACGGGTTCACGCCCAGGTTGGCGGAGACCGCGGCGCCGTCGACGACCGAGATGCCGGGGTGGCCGTAGAGCCGGTGGTAGGGGTCGATGACGCCGGTCTCCGCCGAGTCGCCGATCGGGCAGCCGCCGAGGAAGTGCGCGGTCAGCGGGGTGCCCATGAGCTCGCCGACGTTCGAGCCCGGGAAGCCGTTGATCTCCTGGGAGAGGATCGTCGCCGCGCGGGTGGCCTCGGGGATCTGGTTCGGGTTGGGCGCGCCGTGGCCCTGCCGGGCGGTGAGCAGCCCCTTCCCGATGCCGCTCTCCTTGCGGTACGTGGTCAGGGAGTTGTCGAGCGACTGCATGACCAGGCCGATGATGGTCCGCTCCGACCAGCGCCGGTTGGAGAGCGAGCGCACCGCGAGCAGCGGGTGGCGCGCCATGTTGCCGAGCCATCCCGCGACCCGGCCCTTGCCGCCCTGCACGCTGTACGGGACCTGCAGCAGCGTCAGGCTGCCCATCGCGTTGGACTTCTTGCCGTAGCGGACGGGCTCGATGTGGGTGTTGGCGTCGGGGTGGATCGACGAGGTGATCGCGACGCCCTTGGTGAAGTCGGCCTTCGGGGCGCCGTGCCGCTTGCGGTAGCGGCGGTCGGTGGTCTGGGCGCCCACCAGGGCCTCGGAGTTGGTGCGGGTGAGCGCGCCGAGCCGCCGGGAGATGTGCGGCAGCAGGCCGGTGTCCTTCATGCGGTGCAGCAGCGTCTGGGTGCCGTACGTGCCGGCGGCGACGACGACCTTGCGGGCCCGGAACGTGCGGCCCGCGCCCTTGCGCTTGTTGTCGGTGGGCAGCGTCACGACGGCGTAACCGCCCCGGGAGTCCTCGGTGACGGCGACGACGGACGTCATCGGGTGGATGACCGCGCCGGCCTTCTCCGCGAGGTGCAGGTAGTTCTCGTTGAGGGTGTTCTTGGCGCCGTGCCGGCAGCCCGTCATGCACTCGCCGCACTCGGTGCAGGCCCTGCGGGAGGGGCCCGCGCCGCCGAAGTAGGGGTCGGGCACCTCGGCGCCGGGCCTGGCCTTCGCCCGGCCGTCCGCGTCCTTCTCGTCGCCGAAGAACACGCCGACGGGCGCCATGTGGAAGGTGTCGCCCACGCCCAACTCCTGTGCGGCGGCCTTCAGATGGACGTCCGAGGGCGTCTCCGTCGGGTTGAGCCGCACCCCGAGCATCCGCTGGGCCTGCTCGTAGTAGGGCCGCAGTTCGTCCTGCCAGTCCGTGATGTCCTTCCACTGCGGGTCCTGGAAGAACGGCGTCGGCGGTACGTAGAGGGTGTTGGCGTAGTTCAGCGAACCGCCGCCGACCCCGGCGCCCGCGAGCACCATCACGTTGCCGAGCAGGTGGATGCGCTGGATGCCGTAGAGGCCGAGCGCGGGCGCCCAGAGGTAGTTCTTCACGTCCCAGGAGTTCTTGGGCAGTGTCGCGCGCGTGAAGCGGCGCCCGGCCTCCAGGACGCCGACGCGGTATCCCTTCTCCGTCAGGCGCAGCGCGGACACGGCGCCGCCGAAGCCGCTGCCGATGACGACGACGTCGTAGTCGTACGCGGCGTCGTCGCCCGCCTGGTTCTGGGCAGAGCTCTCCTGTGACATTGACTCTCCTCGTGAAAACGGGTGCGCGGCCGCGCGGGGCCACGGCTAGCGCAGGCGGAACGCCTTCATGACCTTCAGGCTGGTGCTCATGAACGCCGCGTACTTCTCGTCGTCCAGGCCGAAGGACGGCGCGAGCGGCATGACCCGCTGGGTGGCGACGGTCTGCGCCTCCGTGAACTTGAGGATGCCCTCGGAGCCGTGCCGGCGGCCGAGCCCGGAGTCCTTCATGCCGCCCATCGGGGACTGCACGCTGCCGTAGGCGGGCGCGAAGCCCTCGTTGACGTTGACGGTGCCGGTGCGCAGCCGGGCGGCGACCTTGCGGCCGCGGCCGGTGTCCTTCGTCCAGACCGAGGAGTTCAGGCCGTACGGCGTGGCGTTGGCGAGGTCGACCGCCTCGTTCTCGTCGGTGAAGCGGTAGAGGGAGACGACCGGGCCGAAGGTCTCCTCGGTGCAGAGGGCCATCGGGGCCTCGACGCCGTCCAGGATGGTCGGCTCGTAGAAGTAGGGGCCGATGTCGGGGCGCGCGACGCCGCCCGCGACGAGCGTGGCGCCCTTGGCGACGGCCTCCTCGACGTGCCGCGTGACGGTCTCCAGCTGCCGTTCGCCGACGAGGGAGCCCATGTCGGCGCCGTACGCGAGGGACGTGCCGAGCCGCATCGCCCTGGTGCGCTCGGCGAAGCGCTCCACGAACCGGTCGGCGATGGACTCGTGGACGTACAGCCGCTCGATGGAGATGCACAGCTGGCCCGCGGAGGAGAAGCAGGCGCGCACGGCGCCCGCGGCGGCCTTGTCGACGTCGGCGTCGTGCAGCACCAGCATGGCGTTCTTGCCGCCGAGTTCGAGCGAGACGCCGACGAGGCGGGCCGCGGCGCCCTGGGCGACCTCGCGGCCGGTGCGGGTGGAGCCGGTGAAGGAGACGTAGTCGGCGTGCTTGACGAGCTCCGGGCCGACGACCGGGCCCTCGCCGATGACGACCTGGAAGACCTCGGACGGCAGGCCCGCCTCGATGATCAGGTCACGGGCCCACAGGGCGGTGAGGCAGGTCTCCGTGTCGGGCTTCATCACCAGCGCGTTGCCGGCGACGAGGGCGGGCAGCGCGTCGCCGATGGACAGCTCGAACGGGTAGTTCCAGGGCGCTATCTGCCCGACGACGCCGCGCGGCTGGCGGTTCTCGGTGACCTTGGTGAGGACGGGGACGACGCCGGTGTGCCGCTTGGGGCTCAGATACGCGGGGGCCTTGCGGCCGTAGTGCCGGGCGGCGACCGCGACGGCCTGGATCTCCTCGTGGGCGTGCAGGCGGGCCTTGCCGGTCTCCAGCTGGATCAGGTCGAGGACCTCGGCCTGCCGCTGGAGCACCAGGTCGTGGAAGCGCAGCAGGACGGCGGCGCGCTGCTTGACCGGGGTCCTGGCCCAGGCGGTCTGCGCGGTGCGGGCCCGCTCGAAGGCGGTGGCCACGTCCTCGGGGGTGGACTCCGGCAGGTCGGCCAGCTTCTCGCCGGTGAGCGGCGTGTGGTTGGCCGTGCGCCCGGAGCCGATGACGTCACGGGTGAGCTGGGCGATCAGCTCGGGCGTGACCACGTCGGCGGCGGTGCGGGCGCCGTCGGGGGCCGGGGCGGTCGGGTTCGTTCCGAGGGGCGCTGCGGTGGCCTGCGTGTCCGTCATGCTGGTGAGAGTAGGCGCACGTCCGGGTTTTGGGTACCCATCGGTAACGGGCTTCCCGGCTCTCTCGTACGACGCCAGTGATTGCTGGCGACAAAGCCGCTGATCAGGGCGTTGTTACGTCCGTCAGGGCTCGGGACCGCCCCTTTCAGAGCTTGTCGGGTTCCAGGTCGGCGATCGCCTTCTCGGCGACCTCGCGGCCGCGGGCGGTGAAGTCGCCCTTGCCGGGATAGCTCACGATCAGCTTGTACATGTCGCCGCTCTTCGTCCGGTAGTAGAGCGCCTTGAGCTCGCGGGGGCGGGGGTTCTGACTGTCCGTCGAGGTGTACACGACCGTGTTCTGCGCGGCCTTCTCCCCGTGGAAGGTGGTCTCCTGCGGCTGTGTCCTCGGCGCGGGGTCGGCGGCCATGCCCAGGTTGTAGTCGCCGGACTCCTTGTAGTCCGCGTCGTCGTCGTACATCTCGGCGGCCGCCGTTCCTGCGATGCTGCCGTCGTCCTCCGCCTTCTTGTCGAGGCTGAGGCTGACCGAAACGCTGCCGCTCGGGTCCGTGTACTGCACCCAGTGGACCTTCGCGGTCGCGTTGTCGTCCGCGGACTTCGTGTAGCCCTCGGGCGCGGCGACGGTCGCCGCCAACTCCCGCACGTGGTGCTTCTCCCAGCCCCCCGCGTCCGAGCCGCCGAACGGGTTCACGGCCACCAGCACGCCCGCCGCCACCGCCGCGACGACCACGCCCGCGACGACGGCGAGCGTCGTGCGGCTCAGGAAGATCCCCTTGCCCCGGCGGCCTTCGCCGCCGTCCGCGACCGTGACGACCTGGGTCGGCGCCGGCTGCGGAGGCCGCGCCGCCTCCGTCAGGAGCGCCCGGACCTGCGCCGCGTCGGGGCGCCGCGCCGGGTCCTTGACCAGCAGCCGGTTGATCGCCTCGGCGAGCGGCCCGGACGCGGAGGCGGGCGCCGCCGGTGTCGCGTTCAGGACCGACTGGAGCGTGGCGGGGGTGTTGCTGCGGCGGAACGGCGAGACGCCCTCGGTCGCCGCGTACAGGACGACGCCCAGCGACCAGAGGTCGCAGGCCGGACCGGGCCTTTGGCCCAACACCCGCTCGGGGGCGATGAATTCGGGCGATCCGACGAAGCCGCCGGTGTCCGTCAGATTGGTCTCGCCCTCGATCTGCGCGATGCCGAAGTCGGTGAGGACGACGCGGTCGTGCCGGCCGAGCAGGACGTTGTCCGGTTTCACGTCACGGTGCAGGATGCCCGCGCGGTGCGCGGCGTCGAGGGCGTCCAGGACGTCGAGGCCGATCCGCGCGGCCTCCTGGGCGCTCAGCGTGCCCTCTTGGAGCGTGGCGCCCAGGGACCGGCCCTGGACGAGCTCCATCACGATCCACGGCCGGCCGTCCTCCACCGCCACGTCGTGCACGGTGACCACGGCCGGGTGGTCGAGGCGGGCCGCGGCGCGCGCCTCGCGGCGCATCCGCTCGTGGACGTTGGCCCGTTCGCGCTCCGGCAGGTGGTCGGGGACGCGCGGCTCCTTCACCGCGACCTCGCGGTCCACCGTCTCGTCCTTGGCACGCCATACGGTGCCCATGCCGCCGTGGCCCAGCTTGTCGAGCAGCCGGTAGCGTCCCGCGATCAGCCGCCCCGCGCCCGGCTCGGGCCCGGCGGCCGGGTCCGGCACGGCCTGGGTTTGCGGGGTGGGCGCGGTGTGCGGGGCGGTCGCGGTGTGCGGGACGGTCGGCGGGGCGGGCTCGTGCGGCTGTGCGTACGGATTGTCGGGGTGCGCGCCGCCGGACTGGCCCGGTACACCCGGCCGTTGCGGTGGCCGAATCTCAAAGCTGGTGGGCTCGTACGGCCCGTAGGAGGCTCCCCCGTCATTGCTCATGCCCCATCCCTACCCCGCCGGGCACCCCGGTTTCCAGCCACGTCTCCCACTTGTGACCGGGGTGATGCACGGGCCGGCTCACCGCCGGGGGCCGCGGTACTCACCGCAGTACTCACCGCCGTACTCACCGCCGTACGAACGTGTCGACCGCCGCGTCGAAGTACCGCCGTGCCTGCGCCGCGTCCCCGACCGGCGCCGAGACCCACACGTCCACCATCCGGCCGCCCTCCTGCCAGCACAGGTCGAAGGTGTGCCGGTCGCCCTCCCCCGCGGCGGAGCCGTCCCGGGTGAACTCCCGCAGGGCGGCGGGGCGGCCGTTGCGCGTGGTCTCCGTGACCCGGCCGTCGCGGTAGCCGGGGTTCTCGCGCGGGCCCGCGGCGTCGGCGCGGCGCTGCACCGCGAGGGGGCCGCCCCGCCCGGCGGCCGCCTCCTCGATACCCAGCCGGTACGTGCCGCCGGACGACACGTACAGGACCCGGGACCCCGCCACCTCGCGGCGGAACCCCTCGGGGACGGCGAGCGCGAACCCGGCGGGGTCCCGGGCGATGCGGTAGCCCTGGGGCGCCTGCGGCGACGAGGGCCGCGGGGTACGGGTCGTCACGGTGACCGTGGGCGTCGGCGAGGCCTGCGGCGCGGAGGAGGCGGCCGGCGGTGCGCCGCCCCCGTCGTCGTCCCTGCTCAGCAGGAGCGCCGCGGAGACGCCCGCGCCCGTGATGGCGGCCGCGAGGGCGGCGGCGACGAGGACGACCCGCCCGTGCCTGCCGTAGGGGCTCTGTCTGCCGTAGGGGCTTGCGGGGGCCGTCCCGTAGGGGCTTGTGGGGGCCGTCCCGTAGGGGCTTGTGGGGGCCGCCCCGGAGGGGACTGCGGGGAGCTCCCACGCGGCGGGGCGCCGACCGCCCCGGCGCCGTCCTCCCCGCCGTCGGCCGCCGTCGCGGGCGCCGGGCCGCCCCGCGAGCCCCGGCCGCCCCAGGGCGCCGGTCCGCCGCGGGAGCCCGGCCGGGCCCGGTACCCCGCGGGTCCCCGGCTGCCGGTGCAGTCGGGGTAGCCGGGTCAGCCCGGGCAGCCCGGGCAACCCGGCCCGGGGTCTCTCCGACGTCACCGTCGGCATCCGCCCCGTCTCGACGTACGCCTGGAGCAGCCTCTCCGCCTCGGCGGCGTCGAGCCGGCGTGCCGGGTCGCGGTCGAGGAGGCCGAGCACGACCGGCAGGAGCGGCGCGGCGGCCGGGGGCGGGCGGATCTCGTCGTAGACGACGGCGTGCAGGACCCCGCCGATCGAGTCGCGCCGGAACGGCGACGCACCGGCCAGCGCCGTGACGAGGAGCGCGCCGAGCGACCACAGGTCGGACTCGGGCCCGGTCCGCTCCCCCGCCATCCGCTCCGGCGCGGTGTACTCGGGCGAGCCGACGAACGACCCGACCTCGGTGAGCGTGGTCGCCCCGCTGAGCTGCGCGATCCCGAAGTCGGTGAGCACGACACGGCCGGAGGTGCGCTCCAGGAGTACGTTGGCGGGCTTGAGGTCGCGGTGCAGAATGCCGGCCTCGTGCGCGGTGCTCAGGGCGCCGAGCAGGTCGATGCCCATCCGCGCGACGGCGTACGCGTCCAGCGGCCCGCCGCGCGCGATCCGCCCCGCCAGCGAACCGCCCTCGATCAACTCCATGACGATGTACGGCTGTTCGTCCTGCACGACCACGTCGTGGACGACGATGACGTGCGGGTGCCGCAACTGCGCCACCGCCCGCGCCTCGCGCAGGGTGCGCTCGCGCTGCTGTTCGGCCTCGGCGTCGGAGAGTGTCTCGTCGCGGGCCAGTTCCTTGACGGCGACCTGCCGCTCGAGGAGCAGATCGCTGGCGCGCCACACGAGCCCCATGCCGCCCCGCCCGAGCCGCGCCTCCAGGCGGTAACGCCCTGCGATCACACGGGCGTTGCCCCCACCGGCACCGACACCACCGCCCCCGCCGACACCCGCCCCGCCGGCGCGGCCTCCCAGGCTCCCCATGCGGCCATCATTCCCCAGACGTGCGCGAACGAAATGGACCCTGCCACGCGGCGGACGGGTTCCGGCCGTTGCGGGGGCGGCCGGGGGCGGGTGGAGTTACTTGCCGCGCTTCGGCGGTCGCCCGCCCTTGGGGCAGGTCAGGGCGCACTCCTTGGGCGAGGGCGAGGGAGCGGCCTAGTTGAGGACATCAAGACCCTATGAGCCCATCGCGCCTTGCACGAATCGCCAAAGGTGCGCACGCACAGCATTCGGCTGCTCCAACCAGGGCTCGTGCCCAGCGTCTTCGACGCGCGTCAACGGAAGATCGAGCCTGAGCGCGAGTGATTCAAGAGCCGACACGGGGCGAGGATCGTCGGCCCCACCGAGAAGCTCCGCCCGCGCGGGCAGACATGCGCGCAGCTCGGCAAGATGCTCATCGAGCGGGTCCGCCCGCCCTGCCTTGCCGAGCTCGCTGTTCATGGCCCAGTTGACGGGGCGACGCCGCCGGGCACCCTGCGCGGCCCAGTGCCACCCCCGTTCGGGATCGGCGTGGTCGGTGAACCAGGCCAGTGTGAGCAGCTCGACTTCCTGCTCCTCCGTCCGGTGCGGCAACTCCTCCAATGACTGGAGCCGCTCCAACTGCGCTGCGGACATGCGGCGGCCTCGCTCCGCTCGGTCCCCGGTACGCCAGTCACCGACGAACGGCCCACATATCAGAAGCATCGCGGCAACCCGGTCAGGATGCGTCAAGCAGAACCGGCTCGCCAGGTCAGTGCCGTAGGAGTGCCCGATCAGCACAGCTCTGGGCACGCCCCATGCGTCCAGCAACGCGCGGAGATCGTCGACATGCCGGGCGAAGGAATGGCGCCCCCGCCAGAGGGATTGCCCCGTGCCCCGCTGGTCGTACCGGTACACCGGCGCCAGGTCCGCGACCATGGGGGCGACATCGCCCAGATAATCCGGCAGACCCGGACCGCCATGGAGCATGACCACGGCCGGCCGCCGAGTCATGTCCCCCAGCGCCGTCCAACGTATCCGCGCCTCATCGGACATCGACGTGACGCCCTGCGTCTCCATCAAGGTCACCACGGAGCACCTACCGGCGTCATTGAGGCTCCCCGTGGCGCCCGCGCACCGGCTGTGGCGCAGCCGCGCTGCTGATCACCGCAACGTGACCGACCAGCGCACGAGGCAGTTCACCACGATCAGGCCAGGGCCTGGCAGCTGGAAGGTACCGCGGAAGGGGCCACTGCTGCGATGGAGTTCCGTCTCGACCTCGCCGCCTGGTGATCGGTGCTTGATGTAGACGTACCCATCGCCCACGTCCAGCTTCGCGGTGCCGCGCCCGCCCGTGTATTGCAGGACGTCTGGGTGGCGGCCTTCGGCATTCTTCTTCAACGTCGACAGCGAGTCGGACGAACGAAATCCGAGTCTCCAACGAGGGAACGAGCCAACCTTCGACTTGTCGACAGCGAGGTGGGTGTACTCCCTGGGCACGAGGGCCCGTGCACGGTGTCTGCTGCCGGTGTTGTGCGTCAGCAGCATGTCTCCCTTCTCGAGTTGCTCGGGCGTATCGATCACTCCGTATACATAGAGGCTCGAGAGGACCCCGCTCTTCATCTCCACCACCGTGGCCAAGCCACTCGGGGCATGACTGACAGGAATCTTGCCGTTCCCCAGCCCCCAGTGAGGCAGCCGTATCTTCTCCATGCCGAGCAGTTTGCCAGCTCCGATCTCCGTTGGTGCGATCTTCTTGGGCTGCGGTGAAGGCGGGAATTTGTTCAACTGCCGTCGGCAATACGTCATGTGACGCATTGCCTTACCCCTGCCGGCCGAGGCGCGGCCCCGTGACCGTGTAAGGGGGGAACTCCAGCTCGCCAGGTACTCGCAAGACGTGCGACTACAACGTCAAGCGGGGCAAGAAAGTGGAATTCCGGGTCCATTCGGTGAAGGGCAGAAAACCGCGCAAGCTCAGCGAATTCACGGTGCAGGCTCGCTGATGTGTCCCGGCTCAGACTCGGCGACCAGTCGAGCGACGTCAGCCGCTATGGGAGGGACGGCGCCTCGGCGTCGAGTTTCGCTGTGGTGCAAGGCCAAGGAACAAGCTCAGTGCTCCCGCCACCCCTGGAGCATCGCGTCGAACTGCTCGCGTGTGGCCGGCCAGTTGGCGGCCGGTGCCGACAAGTAGATCGCGTACTCGACACCGTCACGGCTGCGATACGTCTGCTCGATGGCGCGGCGCGGCCCCGCCGTCGTGTCGTTCGCGCCCGCCTTCCAGCTGAACTCCCACAGGGAACCCTGCTGGTCACGGAACGTGTTGGAGTTCATCTGCAGCCTTCGGTACCCGGGCAGCTTGACCCGCAGGCCCTTCTCCAGGGACAGCTGATGGGTGTAGGAGCTCTCGAACTGCGGGTTCCTGTCGACGGCGACGCGCAGGAAGCGGCGGCCGCCGTCCGGCGTGTAGTCGACCTGGTTGCCGTCGACCTCACGCTTCCACGACTTGGGCAGCATGAGGCTGAAGCCCTCGGGGTCCTTCACCCGCTCCCAGTCCTGCGGGATGCCGCCGACCGCCCGGCCGGGCCCGCCGTCGTCCGCCGCGCTCGTGTCGCCGCCGGCGAACTGCAGATAGCCGAAGACACCGCCGCCGCCGAGCAGCGCGGCCACGACGACGGCGACGGCCGCGGGCCAGCGGCGGCGCCGGTGGCCTGCCGTGTCGCCGCCGATGACCGTGACCGAGTCACGCTCCGCGTGGCCTCCCGGTACGGGGGTGTCGGTGCCGCCGAGGGGCGAGGGCGATGCGGTCGTGGAGTGGCCTGTGTGGTTTGGGGGGCCTGGGTGGCCTGTGTGGCCTGAGGCGCCTGTGTGGCCTGCGTGGCCTGACAGGTTGTCCGGCAAGTTGCCCAGCGCGGGAGTGTCGGGGTGCGTGGCGGACGCCCGGTGCGGGGCGGCCGGATGCACCTGCGTGGGCACATACGCCTGCGCCCGCTGCGAGCGCCTGCCCTCGGCCGCCTCGGCCAGCATCTGCTCGGCCTCGTCGGCCGTCGGCCGGGCCTCCGGGTCCTTGCGCAGCAGCGCGCTGATCACCGGACCGAGGACGCCCGCGTGTTCGAGCGCCGCCGGCTCCTCCGTGACCACGGCCTGCATCGTGCCGAGCGGCGAGGTCCGCCGGAACGGCGAGAACCCCTCCACTGCCGTGTACAGCGTGGCGCCGAGCGCCCACAGGTCGGAGGCGGGCCCCGGATTGCCGCCGCTGACCCGCTCGGGCGCCAGATAGTCGACGGAGCCGACGACCTCACCGGTCCGGGTGATCGTGGAGTCGCCCTCGATCGCGGCGATGCCGAAGTCGGTGAGCAGGATGCGCCGGTCGACGGAGAGGAGGACGTTGCCGGGCTTCACGTCGCGGTGCAGGACCCCCGCGGCGTGCGCGGCGCGCAGGGCCCGCAGGGTCCACAGGCCGATGCGGGCGGCCTCCACGGGCTCGACACGGTGGTCGTCCTTGACGGCGTCCGCCAGCGAGCGGCCCTCGACCAGCTCCATCACGATCCAGGGCCGCTCGTCGTACTCGAGGACGTCGTGGACCGTGACGACGGCAGGGTGGTTGATGCGGGCGGCGGCGCGCGCCTCCGTCTGGGTCCGCGCGAACAGGACGGCCCGGTCGGCCTCCTGCACGAACTGGGCAGCCGTCAGTTCCTTCACGGCGACGGCACGGTGCAGCACCTCGTCCTGCGCGCGCCACACCCGTCCCATGCCACCGCGGCCGATGGACTCAGCGAGTCGGTAGCGGCCCGCGAGGAGCAGGCCCTGCATCTGATTCACGTTCCCCCGCAATGGTCTGGACAGGCCCAGGTTAAGGAGCGCGGGGCGGACAGGGAACCACAGGGGGTCCACGGAGACCGCACTGTGACGCATGCCAGGCATGTCCCGAGTGCCGGAATCGGCTCAATCGGTGGCCTGATACGTGGCCGAAGCCTGCTCGTACAGGCGTGTGACCTCATCCCTCTCCGCCTCGGGTCCGCGCACCTGGACCACGTGGTACTTGCCCGCGACGACCATCGCGAGATTGCGTACGAAGACCTCGTGGCCCGCGTCGTCCTGCCAGGTGAACTGGCCCTCCGCCATGGCCCGTCCGCCCACGTCGATGCGGCGCATCCCGCTGGAGGTCGCCCAGGTGGAGTCGCGGAACGGCTGGAGCTCGCGCTCGTGTTCGCGCTGGTACTTCATCGGGTCGCCGCCGTAGCCGTCCGTGGTGTCGCGGCCCGGGACGAGGAGCAGTTCGAAGTCGCCGTGCGTGTAACGGACCTGGTCCCGGCCGTTCTTGGGCTGCCGGTCCCAGCCGCTCGCGACGGCGACGCGGAAGCCGGCGGGGTCCTTGCGGACGGTGAATCCGCGCGGCACTTCGGGTCCGCCGGTCTGCGGTTCCTGGGAGCTGGGGCTCTTGCCGGGCTTGTCTTTGTCTTTGTCTTTGTTCTCGTCCTTGTCGCTATCGTCGCTGTCGTCGCTGCCGCTCGGGGAGTTGCTCCGGTCGGGCTTCCCGCTCGGTGCCGAACTGACCTCGCCCGCCGCGCCGGCGCGATCACCCGACGCACCGTCATCGTTCTTCGGCATGAACACCATCGCGTACACGAAGGCGGCGGCGAGCCCGATCAGGATGGCGATCAGCAGCAGCCGCCCGAGCGAACGGGGGCGGCCGGGGTTGCGGGTGGGGTTGCGTGCGGCCTTGGGCGTACGGGACCCACGAGGCTCGCGGGACCCATGAGGATCGCGGGACTCCCGGGACTCGTGGGGCAGTTCCGACTCATGGGAAAGGCGGGGCTCGCGTAACGGCCGTGGCTCGTGCGGGGGCCGCGCCGACGCGGCCAGAGGCATCTCCCTGCCCTCGCGGCCGTGTCCGCCCTTGTCCTTACCCTTGCCCCTGCCGCGCTTGTGGCGCCCGTGCCCGAACCCCGTACCACCGCCCGAGACGCCGCCGCGCCGCCTGCGTACGACCTCGCCACGCCTGCGTACGACCGGCAGCCGCCCGGCGTCGTACGCGGGCACCGGCACGACGTGCGCCCCCGCCTCCGGCTCCGGCGCGGACCGCACCAACGAGCGCAGCCAGCCGCTCAGCTCCTCGAAGTCGATCCGCTCCGTGGGGTCCTGACGCAGCAACGACTCAACGACGGGACGCAGCGCCCCGCATTCCTCGGCGAAGGCGGGCGGCTCGGCGCACACGAGCTGGACGAGCTCGGCCGTGCTGTCCTCGGGGTACGGGGCGTGTCCCTGCACGGCGCGGAAGAGCAGCGCGCCGAGGGCCCACAGGTCGGTGGCGGGGCCGATCGGCGCGGCGAGCCGCCAGTTCTCGTGCACGGGGCCCGCCTGCTCGGGCGCCCACCGCTCGGTGACGGGGCCGACGACGACCATGCGCGCGTGCCGGGCCCGCTCGGCTGCGAGGGCGGTGGTGGGGCCACGGGAGGCGGCGCCGTCCCCGGGGCCGTCGTCCCACCCACCACGGGCGTCACGGGGCGTGTGAGGGCTCTCGTGACCGCTTTCGGGACCGCTTCCGACCTCGCTCTCGCGACCGCTTCCGGGACCGCCCCCGAACCCGCCCTCGCGACCGCTCCCGGGACCGCCCCCGAACCCGCCCTCGCGACCGCTTCCGGGACTGCTTCCGAAGCCGCCCTCGTGACCGCTCCCGAACCCGCCCTCGTGACCGCGCCCGTCCCCTTGCCCGTGCTCGGCCCCGCCCGCGCTGTCACCCCGAGGCGCATCCGCCCGCCGTGCCGCCGGAACCCGGCCCCGCGGCACCGCGCCGTGCCACGGCTTGGTGACCGCCACGCCGTACGGGTCCGAGATCCGCCCGGCCACCCCGGACGCCCCCTCGCCGGACCCACCGTCATCGGAACCCGAGCTGCCGGTTCCATGAGCGCCGAGCACCTCGGCATCGGATCCACGGGCGCCGATCCCTCCGGCGTCGGATCCACGGGAGCCCGCCTCGCGCCGCCCCCGCTCGTACACCCCTGAAGCCTCACTCACCCGCGCGGCGGCCCGCGCCCCCGCGTGGTACGCCGCGATGGCGCCACCCGCACGCCCGCCCTTCGGATCCCGCCCCGCGGACTCCGGTGCGGGTTCGAGCGCCATGCTCCCGGAGTCGTACCGGGCGCCCTCCAAGGCCGAGGCCCCCGCACGGGCTACCCCACCAACCCCGCCCACCTCACGCGCCCCACGCGGCTCACCCGCCCCGGCAGCCTCCCCGTACCCCGCCACGTTCCCGACCGACCCCGCCGAACCGGCCGCCTCTCCGGCCTCCACCGGCCGGGGGTCATACCCGCAGAGCGCCTCCTCGGCCGCGCCGGCCGCGAGGCCCGTCAGCATCACGCGGCCGTCGTCGCAGATCAGCACGGTCCGCGCGGTGATGTTCCGGTGCACCCAGCCGTACGCGTGCAGCACCCGCAGCGCCGCAAGGACGTCCGCCG
This sequence comes from Streptomyces sp. NPDC005863, assembly GCF_042871345.1. Taxonomy (NCBI): domain Bacteria; kingdom Bacillati; phylum Actinomycetota; class Actinomycetes; order Kitasatosporales; family Streptomycetaceae; genus Streptomyces; species Streptomyces sp. NPDC005863. The sequence continues at coordinate 1,151,639 of NZ_JBIAII010000001.1, forward strand.
CGACCTCAGCCGCGCGGTACGGACTCAGCGGCCGGTCCGCGAGGAGCGCCGCCAGCGGCCGGGCCGCCACCAACTCGCTGACTATCCACAGCGAGCCGCCCTCCGCGAACACGTCGAAGACCTGGTCCAGGCGCGGGTGGTCCGGTATCTGCGCGGCGGTCTGGGCCGCCTCGATCGCACGCCGCACCGCCGGATCCGTGGGCCTGCGCGTCGTGCGCGACGCGGCCCGCCGGATCCCGGCACCGCCGGACCTGGCCCGCGGCACGAAACCGGCGGGCAGGTCGTCGACATCGAGCTCGGCGTCGTACGGCCCCGCGAGCCCCGCGGGCCCCGCGCCCCGCGGCTCGCCCTCGCCGACCACCTCGGCCTCGACGATCTCGGGCAACGGCACCTGCCGGACCAGGACTTCCTGCCCGCTGTACGTGTCGAAGGCACGGGACTCGGCCAGCTCGTACTCGTCCGACGGCGGCAGCGGCAGGCGGTAGCGGTCGGCGAGCACCCGTCCCGCGTAGTCGTCCACGTCGCCTCCCCCGTCCGCCGGGTGGTCAAATCCGTATCTTTAGCGGTCCGTTGCGGCTGCTTACGGTCCGCAACAACTCACGATACGTGCCGGAGGTGAACCACCATGAGGGGATACGAGATCTCGGGGCTCAGGACTTCGGCTCGAACGTCTTGGTGAGCGTCCGCCAGGTGGCGCGCCGCTGCTCGCCGCCCCAGTCGTCGGCCTTGGCCGTGTACATCATCCCGTAGCCCAGGCCGTCGTTGACGACGAAGCCACGGTCTATGGAGCGGTACTTGGTCCCGCCGTCGACATAGGTGAACTCCCAGTCGGCCGTGTTCCAGCCCCGGTAGCCGACCTTCTCTATGCGGATCTTGTGGTACTGCGACCGGACCATGTAGCGCTCCTGGTTCTTCCAGTCGCGCACCGGGTCGTCCTTGGGCGAGGTCGTCCAGCCGACCAGCAGCTTCTGGCCGTCGGGGCCGGTGAACCGCGCGCCCGCCTGGCTCGTCGACCCGTACTTCCAGCCCTTCGGCAGCCCGATCTTGAAGCCCTGGCCGTGCTTGTACGTCGACTCCGCGCCGTCGCCGGGCTTCTTCCCGGCGTCGTCCTTGCCGTTGCCCTTGTCGTCCTGGTCCTTGTCGCCCTGGCCCTTGTCCTCGCCCGAGCCGGAACTCGCGCCCTCGGACGGGTCCTTGGTCTGGTCGCCCCCGGTGCCGGTGCCCTTGTCGGCGTCCTTGCCGCTGCCCTTCCCGGAGTCACCGGCGCTCGACCCGCTGGTCGCGGCCTTGTCGCCGCCCTTGTTGTCCTCGGCGCCGGAACCGTCGCCCCCGAGCGCGAGGGCGAGGACCGTGCCGAGCACCGCGAGGACGACCACCACGGAGAGGATGACCAGCGTCCGGCGCGGCACCACATCGGTGAGCGACGCCTTGACCGGCGGCCGGGGCCGGCCGCCGCCCGGCCCTGACGGTGAGCCGGCGGGCGTCGAGGCCGACGCTCCGGTGCCGCGCCCGGCGGCCGCCTTGCGCACGGACTGCAGCGCGCCCTTGAAACGATCGGCGGCCGCTTCAGCCGTACGCCCGGCGGCGGCACCGACGGCCGACCCCGCTCCGGCACCACCGGCGCCACCAGCGCCTCCGGAGCCCTGAGCCGCACCCGCGGCCCCGGCAGCCCCACCGGCCACACCCGCGGCCTTGGCGGGCTTCGTCAGCCTGGTCGTCTTCGCGGGCCGGGCCGGCTTCTGGGCCCTCGGTGTCTTCGGTGTCCTGGGAGCCTTCGAGGGGGCGGGCGGGACCGGCGGCAGCGGGACGACCTTGGTCGCCTCCACCGGCTCCGGCTCCGCCTTGATCTCCGGGGAGTGGATGACGTCCATGAGGAGCGCCCGCGCCCCGGCGTCGTCGAGCCGCTGCTCGGGGTCCTTGGCGAGCAGGCCGTAGATGACCTTCTCCAACGGACCGGCGTTCTCGGGCTGTTCGACGTCCTCGGTCATCACCGCGGTCAGGGTCGCTATGGCCGACCCCTTGTCGTACGGGGGCACGCCCTCCACGGACGCGTACAGCAGACCGCCCAGCGACCACAGGTCGGCGGCGGGCCCGGGCTTGTGGCCGCGGGCGCGCTCCGGGGAGATGTACGACGGCGCGCCGACGAGCATGCCGGTGGAGGTGATCGACGGGTCGCCCTCGACCTGCGCGATGCCGAAGTCCGTGAGCACGACCCGGCCGTCCTCGGCGATCAGCACGTTCGACGGCTTCACGTCGCGGTGCAGGATCCCCTCGCGGTGCGCGGAGCGCAGCACGTCGAGCACGGCGAGGCCCACCTCGGCCGCGCGCCGCGGCGTGAGCACGCCGTCCTCACGGATCACCTCCGCGAGCGACTTGCCCTCGACCAGCTCCATCACGATCCACGGGCGGTCGTCCTCGTCGACCACGTCGTAGACGGTCACGGCGCTGGTGTTGCGGATCCGCGCGATCGCCTTCGCCTCGCGCAGCGTCCGCGTGATGAGCCGCCGCTTCTCCTCGTCGTCGATGCTTGAGGGGAACCGCAGCTCCTTCACCGCGACCGTACGGCCAAGTGTCTCGTCCTTGGCGCGCCAGACCGTGCCCATGCCACCGCGGCCGAGCACCTCTCCCAGCCGGTACCGGCCGGCGAGGAGACGTTCGCTCTTGTCCCGACGGGCCTCACCCGTCTGCTCCGCGTCCGACATGCGTCCCCTCTGCTGCTACCGCTGCTACCCGAGCAACCCGCCCTGACAGAGCCTTCATTGTCCCTTACTCGGGGACCGGCCGATGCCCAGGGTCCAGGGTCCCTCTTCCCGTCCCTCATGACGGACCGCGTCACAGGAGGGACCACCGCGCCAACACCGCGTCCCCTGACGGCGATCCCCCTCGGGGCGACCTCCGTCAGCCTGGCGATGGGCCGGCCACAACCCGTGGCACCGGCCACGGACGCCACTCTTCCGCTGCTCACCGGCCGAGGCAAGCCCCGGCCCCGGCACCCCTGAGCAGCACCGCACCCCAGGGGCACCGATCGTCCCGGTACGCCCCATCGGGCACCCCCCGCCGGGGCCGACGGATCGTCATTTTCCGTGCCGCCACGGACAAGTCGGCCGAAGGGGGACAGGGGCCGGAGCCGGGCGCCCGAGCCGGATGCCCGGAGCGGCGGGTCAGTTGAGCGGCACGATGTCCGGCGCCCCGAGGCGCGCCGCGTCCGCCGTCAGGTCGTCCGGCTGGCGCTGCGACTCCCGCTCGGCCTCCACCCGCTTCTCGTAGTGCTGCACCTCACGCTCGATCTGGTCCTTGTCCCAGCCGAGGACGGGCGCCATCAGCTCGGCGCACTCCCGGGCGCTGCGGGTGCCCCGGTCGAACGTCTCGATGGAGATGCGGGTGCGCCGGGTCAGCACGTCGTCGAGGTGGCGGGCGCCCTCGTGCGACGCGGCGTAGACGATCTCGGCCTTGAGGTAGTCGTCGGCGCCCGGCAGCGGTTCGCCCAGCTTCGGGTCCGCGGTGATGAGTTCGAGCACCTCTTCTGCCAGCGATCCGAACCGGTTCAACAGGTGCTCGACGCGCACCACATGAAGGCCCGTCCGGGCGGCGATCCTCGCGCGGGCGTTCCACAGCGCCTTGTACCCCTCGGCGCCGACGAGCGGGATGTCCTCCGTGACGCACTCGGCGACCCGCTGGTCGAGGCCGTGCACCGCCTCGTCGACGGCGTCCTTGGCCATCACGCGGTACGTCGTGTACTTGCCGCCGGCGACGACCACCAGGCCGGGCGCCGGGTGGGCGACCGTGTGCTCCCGCGACAGCTTGCTGGTGGCGTCCGACTCGCCGGCGAGCAGCGGGCGCAGGCCCGCGTACACCCCCTGGACGTCGTCCCGGGAGAGCGGGACGGCGAGCACGGAGTTCACGTGCTCCAACAGGTAGTCGATGTCGGCGCTGGAGGCGGCCGGGTGGGCCTTGTCGAGGTCCCAGTCCGTGTCGGTCGTGCCCACGATCCAGTGCCGGCCCCAGGGGATGACGAAGAGGACGCTCTTCTCGGTCCGCAGGATCAGTCCGGTGCTCGCGTTGATCCGGTCCTTCGGTACGACCAGATGGATGCCCTTGGACGCCCTGACGTGGAACTGGCCGCGCTCGCCGACCATCGCCTGGGTGTCGTCCGTCCAGACGCCGGTGGCGTTGACGATCTGCTTGGCGCGGACCTCGTACTCCCCGCCGCCCTCCACGTCCTGCACCCGGGCGCCGACGACGCGCTCGCCCTCGCGCAGGAAGCCGGTGACCTTCGCGCGGTTGGCGACCTTCGCGCCGTACGCCGAAGCGGTGCGGACCAAGGTGGCCACGTAGCGCGCGTCGTCCATCTGGGCGTCGTAGTACTGCATGGCGCCGACCAGGGCGTCCTTCTTCAGGCACGGGGCCACGCGCAGGGCGTGGCGGCGCGTCAGATGACGGTGCATGGGCAGGCCGCGGCCGTGCCCGCGGGACATCGACATCGCGTCGTAGAGGGCGACGCCCGAGCCCGCGTACAACCTCTCCCAGCCCTTGTGCTGCAAGGGGTAGAGGAACGGCACCGGCTTCACGAGATGCGGGGCGAGCCGCTCCAGGAGCAGGCCGCGCTCCTTCAGCGCCTCCCGGACGAGCGCGAAGTCGAGCATCTCCAGATAGCGCAGGCCGCCGTGGATCAGCTTGCTGGACCGGCTGGAGGTGCCCGAGGCCCAGTCCCGCGCCTCGACCAGACCGGTGGACAGACCTCGGGTCACCGCGTCCAGGGCGGTGCCCGCGCCGACCACGCCCGCGCCCACCACCAGGACGTCCAGCTCCCGCTCGGCCATTGCCGCAAGTGACCCGGCGCGCTCCGCCGGCCCCAGTGTCGCTGTCCTCACCGCTGCCTCCCGCATGGATCGGGTGTGGTCGGACTCACATCATGCCCAGATTTCCCCGCCGCCTGCTGATCGCGGCCGCCGCCTGTGGACAACACTCCGGAACCCCACGCCGCGCAATACCGCAAATCGGTCATATTTACTCCTAGTCTGACATTGCGCTGGTCCGCCTTGTCCACAGGACTTGCGCACTCGTCTCACTCCGGCTATTGGGAGGACGGCCCACCGCCATGCCCGCAGATCTCGCCGTCATCGGTCTCGGCCACCTCGGCCTGCCCCTCGCCCAGGCCGCCGTCGCACGCGGCATCGCCACCATCGGCTACGACCCCGTCCGCGCCGCCGACCTGGCCGGCGGCCGGCTGCCCTGCGACGGCGCCGAATCCACCCTCACCGCCGCCGACGTCCGCCGGATGCTCTCGGGGGGCTTCCGGCCGACCGTCAACCCGGCCGAGCTCGGCCGGGTCCGTACCGCCGTCATCTGCGCCCCCACCCCGGCGGCCGCCGACCGCTCGCTCGACCTGAGCCAGGTCGCCGAGGCCGCCCGGGCACTGGCCGCGCGGCTCCGCCCGCACACCACCGTGATCCTGGAGTCACCCGCGTACCCGGGCACCACGGAGGAATTCCTCCGCCCCCTCCTCGAATCGGGCTCCGGCCTGCGCGCGGGGCGCGACTTCCACCTCGCGTACTCCCCCGGCCGCCTCGACCCGGGCAACCGCGCCCACGGCTACGCCGGCACCCCCAAGGTCATCGGCGGCCTCACCCCGGCCTGCACCGAGTCGGCCGCCGCCTTCTACGGCCGCCTCACCGACAAGGTCGTCCGCGCCCGCGGCCCCCGCGAGGCCGAGACCGTGCACCTCCTGGAGACCAACTACCGGCACGTCAACATGGCCCTGGTCAACGAGATGGCGGTGCTCTGCCACGACATGGGCATCGACCTGTGGGACGTCATCCGCTGCGCCGAGACCAAGCCGTTCGGCTTCCAGGCCTTCCGCCCGGGGCCCGGCGTCGGCGGCCACGGCGTCCCCCTGGACATCCCGGGACCGGCCCGCGGCGCCCGCCCCCTGCGCATGGTCGAACTGGCCCAGCAGGTCAACGACCGCATGCCGCAGTACGTCATCCAGCGCTCGGCGACCCTCCTCAACGAGCACGGCAAGTCCGCCCGCGGCGCCCGCGTCCTGCTCCTCGGCGTCACCTACAAGCCCGACCTCGCCGACCAACAGGGCGCCCCCGCACAGGAAGTGGCGACCCGTCTCATGGAGCTCGGCGCGGCCGTCAGCTACCACGACCCCTATGTGCCCACCTGGAGCGTGCTCGGCCGCCCCGTCCCGCGCGCGGACTCGCTCTACGAGGCGGCGGCCGACGCCGACCTGACGATCCTGCTCCAGCACCACCGCACGTACGACCTGCAAGGCCTGGCCGTGAAGGCCCAACTGCTCCTCGACACCCGGGGCGCGACCCCGGCGGGCGCCGCCCACCGCCTGTGACGACGAAAAGGGCCCCGGTACGAAGTACCGGGGCCCTTCTTCAGACGTCATACGTGCAGCGCGAGCGTCACCGCTTGTGCTGCGAGTCCGCGACCGTCACCTCGACGCGCTGGAACTCCTTGAGCTCGCTGTAGCCCGTCGTCGCCATCGCGCGGCGCAGCGCCCCGAAGAAGTTCATCGAGCCGTCCGGGATGTGCGAGGGGCCGGCGAGGATCTCCTCGGTCGTGCCGACCGTGCCCAGGTCGACCTTCTTGCCGCGCGGCACGTCCTCGTGGACGGCCTCCATGCCCCAGTGGTGGCCCTTGCCGGGCGCGTCCGTGGCGCGGGCCAGCGGGGAGCCCATCATCACGGAGTCCGCGCCGCACGCGATGGCCTTGGGCAGGTCGCCGGACCAGCCCACGCCGCCGTCGGCGATGACGTGCACGTACCGGCCGCCGGACTCGTCCATGTAGTCACGGCGGGCGGCCGCGACGTCGGCGACGGCGGTGGCCATCGGCACCTGGATGCCCAGGACGTTGCGCGTGGTGTGCGCGGCGCCACCGCCGAAGCCGACCAGGACGCCCGCGGCGCCGGTGCGCATCAGGTGCAGGGCCGCGGTGTACGTGGCGCAGCCGCCGACGATGACCGGGACGTCCAGCTCGTAGATGAACTGCTTCAGGTTCAGCGGCTCGGCGGCGCCGGAGACGTGCTCGGCGGAGACCGTGGTGCCGCGGATCACGAAGATGTCCACGCCGGCGTCCACGACGGCCTTGGAGAACTCGGCGGTGCGCTGCGGGGAGAGCGCGGCGGCGGTGACGACGCCCGCGTCGCGCACCTCCTTGATGCGCTGCCCGATCAGGTCGGCCTTGATGGGGGCCGCGTAGATCTCCTGGAGGCGCCGGGTCGCGGTCTCCGCGTCCAGCTCGGCGATCTCGTCGAGCAGCGGCTGCGGGTCCTCGTACCGCGTCCAGAGGCCCTCGAGGTTCAGGACGCCGAGGCCGCCCAGCTCACCGATGCGGATGGCGGTCTGCGGGGAGACCACCGAGTCCATGGGGGCCGCCAGGAAGGGCAGCTCGAAGCGGTAGGCGTCGATCTGCCACGCGATCGAGACCTCCTTCGGGTCGCGGGTGCGCCGGCTCGGTACGACGGCGATGTCGTCGAAGGCGTACGCGCGGCGGCCGCGCTTGCCGCGCCCGATCTCGATCTCAGTCACGTTGTGGGGCCTTTCCCTCTTGGTCTGCCCGTCCAGTATCCCCGACGCACACGGAAGGGGCGGTCCCGGTTGATCCGGGGCCGCCCCTGTCAGGCGCGCGTGAGCCGGGAGACTACTTGGTCCGGCTGTAGTTCGGCGCTTCGACCGTCATCTGGATGTCGTGCGGGTGGCTCTCCTTGAGACCCGCGGACGTGATGCGGACGAAACGGCCCTTGCTCTCCATCTGGTCGATGCTCGCCGCGCCGACATAGCCCATCGTCTGGCGCAGTCCGCCGACGAGCTGGTGGAGCACGTTGGCCAGCGGGCCGCGGTAGGGCACCTGGCCCTCGATGCCCTCGGGCACGAGCTTGTCGTCGGAGGAGACCTCGGCCTGGAAGTACCGGTCCTTGGAGTACGACCTGCCCTGGCCACGGGACTGCATGGCGCCGAGCGAGCCCATGCCGCGGTACGACTTGAACTGCTTGCCGTTGATGAACATCAGCTCACCCGGCGACTCCTCGCAGCCCGCGAGGAGCGAGCCGAGCATCACGGTGTCGGCGCCGGCGGCGAGCGCCTTGCCGATGTCGCCGGAGTACTGGAGGCCGCCGTCGCCGATGACCGGCACGCCGGCCGCGCGGGCCGCGACCGCTGCCTCGTAGATCGCGGTGACCTGCGGAACGCCGATGCCCGCGACCACGCGGGTGGTGCAGATCGAGCCCGGCCCGACGCCCACCTTGACGCCGTCGACGCCGGCGTCGATCAGGGCCTGCGCGCCGTCGCGGGTGGCGACGTTGCCGCCGATCACGTCGACGCCCACGCTCGACTTGATCTTCGACATCCAGCTCAGGGCGTTGCTGTTGTGGCCGTGGGAGGTGTCGACGATCAGGAAGTCGACCCCGGCTCCGGCCAGCGCCTGGGCGCGCTCGAGCGCCTCGGGGCTGGCGCCGACGGCGGCACCGACGAGCAGCCTGCCCTCGGCGTCCTTGGCCGCGTTCGGGTACTGCTCGGCCTTCTTGAAGTCCTTGACGGTGATGAGGCCCTTGAGCCGCCCCGCGTCGTCGACCAGCGGCAGCTTCTCGATCTTGTGCCGGCGCAGCAGCTCCATGGCGTCCACGCCGGAGATGCCGACCTTGCCCGTGACCAGCGGCATGGGCGTCATGACCTCGCGGACCTGACGGCTGCGGTCGTTCTCGAAGGCCATGTCGCGGTTGGTGACGATGCCGAGCAGCTTGCCCGCCGCGTCGGTCACCGGGACACCGCTGATGCGGAACTTCGCACAGAGGGCGTCGGCCTCGGCGAGCGTCGCGTCGGGGTGCACCGTGATCGGGTCGGTGACCATGCCGGACTCGGACCGCTTCACGAGGTCGACCTGGTTGACCTGGTCCTCGATGGAGAGGTTGCGGTGCAGCACGCCGACACCGCCCTGGCGGGCCATGGCGATGGCCATGCGGGCCTCGGTGACCTTGTCCATCGCCGCGGAGAGCAGCGGGATGTTCACCCGGACGTTCCTGGAGATGCGGGACGAGGTGTCGACCGCGTTGGGAAGCACTTCCGACGCGCCCGGCAGCAGCAGCACGTCGTCGTAGGTCAGCCCGAGTGTCGCGAATTTTTCGGGCACCTCAGTCGAAGAACCGCCGTTTGCAGTCATGACACCTTCCCCAAATGGCCTTGATCGGTGCGGATGTCCATGCTAACGGCCAGCGCGGGTGTCTCATTCCACGAGCAAGATCATCGGAAAGCTTTGTACGTTCACACGGACGCACCCCACGCGCGCGGCCGGACCCCCGCCGCTGCCGGGCCGGACCGTTTCTACTGCTCGGCGAGCGCCCGCAGCCGGCTCAGCGCCCGGTGCTGCGCGACCCGCACCGCGCCGGGTGACATGCCCAACATCTGGCCCGTCTCCTCGGCCGTGAGCCCGACCGCGATCCGCAGGAGCAGCAGCTCGCGCTGGTTGTCCGGGAGGTTGGCGAGGAGCTTCTTGGCCCACTCCGCGTCGCTGCTGAGCAGCGCGCGCTCCTCCGGGCCGAGCGAGTCGTCGGGCCGCTCGGGCATCTCGTCGGAGGGCACGGCGGTGGAGCCGGGATGGCGCATCGCCGCGCGCTGCAGGTCGGCCACCTTGTGCGCCGCGATCGCGAAGACGAAGGCCTCGAAGGGGCGGCCGGTGTCCTTGTAGCGCGGCAGCGCGAGGAGTACGGCGACGCAGACCTCCTGCGCGAGGTCCTCCACGAAGTGCCGTGCGTCACCCGGCAGTCGGGACAGCCGGGTGCGGCAGTAGCGCAGGGCCAGGGGGTGCACATGGGCGAGAAGGTCGTGCGTGGCCTGCTCGTCGCCTTCGACGGCGCGAAGGACGAGGGCACCGATCACCGTCGTCCTGTCATCGCGCATCGGTCCATGGTGCCTTGGCGGCGACTGGTCCGCGGCACCGCGTCCGTAGTTGTGCACTGAAGCGTTATGAGCAGGTGCGCCGGAACTCATCTCCTGCGCCCTCCCCTCCCGCTCGATCGACTCGTCCCCGAGGAACTCCACATCTCAAGGATGCGGCATCGGCGGCGAAACAAGCAGCGGCGGGCGTCGGTCGCCCCGCCCACCACACGGCGGGCGGGGATCGCGGGCCCCCCGCGGCGGCACATTCAGCGGACCAGACCCCAGCGGAAACCGAGCGCCACCGCGTGGGCGCGGTCCGAGGCGCCGAGCTTCTTGAACAGCCGCCTGGCGTGCGTCTTCACGGTGTCCTCGGAGAGGAAGAGCTCGCGCCCGATCTCCGCGTTCGAACGGCCGTGGCTCATGCCTTCGAGCACCTGGATCTCACGCGCGGTGAGGGTGGGCGCGGCGCCCATCTCGGCCGAGCGCAGTCTGCGCGGGGCGAGCCGCCACGTCGGGTCGGCGAGCGCCTGCGTGACGGTCGCGCGCAGCTCGGCGCGCGAGGCGTCCTTGTGCAGATAGCCGCGGGCGCCGGCGGCGACCGCGAGCGCGACCCCGTCCAGGTCCTCGGCGACGGTGAGCATGATGATGCGCGCACCGGGGTCGGCGGACAGCAGCCGCCGGACCGTCTCGACGCCGCCCAGGCCGGGCATGCGTACGTCCATCAGAATCAGGTCGGAGCGGTCGGCGCCCCAGCGGCGGAGGACTTCCTCGCCGTTGGCCGCTGTCGTCACGCGCTCCACACCGGGCACGGTCGCGACCGCGCGGCGGAGCGCCTCTCGGGCGAGCGGGGAGTCGTCGCAGACGAGGACCGATGTCATGACTGTCCTCCGCGGCTCTCACAGCTGCTGCGCGTCACCTTGAGCCTCCAGGCTGGTACATATTCGTCACCTGTGCGGTTGACGCTCTCGGACACCTGCCCGAGCGCTTCTTCTTTCAACCGCCTCGCACTCTCAACGACGGTCACCCGAAAGAGTTACGGGGCAGTCAGCCACCTTCGGCACTCTACGTGAGGGCGCGGACACAGAGCAGAGCGCGCGGGAGACCCTCAACCTTTCATCACAAGCTATGCCCCATTTAGCGGCTTTTCTTCCCTTTTCCTGGTGTCTGTGGCTAGATTCGCAATGAGTCATATTTTCATCTCCTTAGACAGTAGATGTACGGTCATGGGCACCGTATCCGCGTCAGAACGGCACCAAGGGGACCAGCAATGGCAGATTTCTCCCGCCTTCCCGGACCGAACGCAGATCTGTGGGACTGGCAGCTCCTCGCGGCCTGCCGCGGGGTCGACAGCTCGCTCTTCTTCCACCCGGAGGGCGAGCGGGGAGCGGCGCGCAGTGCTCGTGAGAACTCCGCCAAGGAGGTCTGCATGCGGTGCCCGGTGCGCGCGGAGTGCGCCGCTCACGCGCTCGCGGTGCGCGAGCCGTACGGCGTGTGGGGCGGGCTGACCGAGGACGAGCGCGAGGAGCTCATGGGGCGTGCGCGCAACCGCCTGGTCACGACCTCGCCGGCCACGGCGGGCGGCGGCGTCTCGCACAACGCCGTGTCCCACAACTCCGTGTCCCATCACGCTGTTTCGCACGGCGCCGTTTCGCAGGGCGCCGTTTCGCAGGGTGCCGTGTCCCACAGCGCCGTGTCCCACAGCTGAAGGAACGTTTCTTCGAACGCATGCCCGCGCGGGTCCGCGCAGGGCGTCGATCAGCGGGCGGCGGCCCGCGCGAGATGGTCCAGCGTGGCGGCGACGGCCGGCACCTGTGCCAGATCCGGCAGCGTGAGCGCGACGATCTCCCGCCGCACGGCGGGTTCCACCGTCACAGTGCGGGCGCCCATGGGGCGCACCGACTCGATCGCGAGCTCGGGCAGCACCGCCACTCCCAGGCCGGCGCCGACCAGGCCGATCACCGCCGGATAGTCGTCGGTCGCGAAGTCGATCCGGGGCACGAAGCCCGCGCTCTCGCAGACCTCCACCAGTTGCCTGCGGCAGCGGGGGCAGCCCGCGATCCACGATTCGTCGGCGAACTCCCCGATGGTGACCGACTCCGCGCCGGCGAGCCGGTGCCCCTCGGGCACGAGTCCGACGAGCCGGTCCGCGAGCAGCGGCCGTACGACGAGGTCGCTCCACTCCTCCGGCCCTGCCGCCCCCTCGTACCGGAAGGCGAGCGCGACGTCGCAGTCGCCCTCGCGCAGCATCTCGACGGAGCGCGGCGGCTCGGCCTCCACGAGGGAGACGCGGGTGCCGGGGTGGGCGGCGCGCAGCGCGGCGAGGGCGCAGGGGACGAGGGTGGAACTGCCGCTGGGGAAGGAGACGAGCCGGACCCGGCCGGCGCGCAGGCCGGCGATCGCGGCGACCTCCTCCTCCGCGGCGGTGAGCCCGGCGAGGATGCCCGAGGCGTGCCGGACCAGGGCCTCGCCGGCCTGGGTCAGCCGCATCTCGCGGCCGGTGCGGATCAGCAGCGGCGTGCCGGTGGAGGATTCGAGGGCCTTCATCTGCTGGCTGACGGCGGGCTGGGTGCAGCCGAGCTCGCGGGCGGCGGCGGAGAAGGAGCCGGTGGTGCTCACGGCGCGCAGCACACGGAGATGTCGGGCCTCGATCATGTTTCGAGCATAAGCGAGGCTTGGGCGCAGTGCGAAATGCCGCCGGACAACTTTGAGGGGGGCGGCCACGAAAAGCTCTAGCCTGCTTGCCATGGAGCTTCTTTCGGTAAACGTGGGCCGCCGCACGGCCGTCGACTACACCTCGTCCCCCACCGGCCGCACCGCCATCGACAAGCGGCCGGTGCGCGGCCCCGTCCTGGTGACCGCGCCGGGCGCGAAGGGCGTCGGCGGCAGCGGTATGGCCGGCGACGAGATCGGGGACCTGCGCCACCACGGCGGCACCGACCAGGCGGTGTACGCGTACGCCCGCGAGGATCTCGACGCCTGGGAGCGGACCCTCGGACGGCCGCTGCCCGACGGCACGTTCGGCGAGAACCTCACGACGTCCGGGGTCGACGTGAACGGCGCGCGGATCGGCGAGCGCTGGCGGATCGGCTCCGACCTGGTCCTCGAGGTGACGAGCGGGCGCATTCCGTGCCGTACGTTCCAGGGCCATCTCGGTGAGACGGGGTGGGTGAAGCGGTTCACCGGGGAGCGGGCTCCCGGCGCGTATCTGCGGGTGATCGAGCCGGGTGAGATACGGGCCGGGGACGCGATCGCGATCGTGCACCGGCCGGAGCACGAGGTCACCGTCGCCCTCCAGTTCCGCGCCATCACGACCGAGACGTCGCTGCTGCCGCGGCTGCTCGCTGCGGGTGACGCCCTGCACCCCGAGACGGCCGAGCGTGCCCGCGCGTATGTGGCGCGGCAGGCCGCCCAGGATCTCGTGGGCTGACGCCGCCGCCCGGCGCCACCGGTCCCTGGTCGGTGGGCGCGGCGCGCGTCACTAGCCTTGGGCCATGACTACGGCTCTGATTACGGGATCAACCGCCGGCATCGGCGCCGCCTTCGCGCGGCGCCTCGCCGGTGACGGCCACAACCTCGTCCTGGTGGCGCGCGACACCAAGCGGCTGCGGGAGCAGGCGACCGAGCTGCACGACCGGCACGGCATCGAGGCGGAGGTGCTGACCGCCGACCTCGCGACGGACGCCGGCATCGAGGCGGTCGAGAAGCGCCTCGCGCACCGCAGGGACCCGGTCGACCTGCTGATCAACAACGCCGGGTTCGGCAACAAGGGCCGCTATCTCGAGGTCTCGATGGCCGACGAGCTGACCATGCTCAAGGTGCACTGCGAGGCGGTGCTGCGGCTGACGTCGGCGGCGGCGGAGTCGATGCGGGAGCGCGGCAGGGGCGGGGTGGTGAACGTCGCGTCGGTGGCGGCGTTCGTGCCGCGCGGGACGTACGGCGCCTCGAAGGCGTGGGTCGTGCAGTTCACCCAGGGCGCGGCGAAGGACCTGGCGGGTTCCGGGGTACGGCTGATGGCGCTCTGCCCCGGTTTCGTACGGACCGAGTTCCACGAGCGCGCCGGGATGGGCACGTCCAACATCCCGGGCTGGATGTGGCTCGACGCGGACAAGCTGGTCGCCGCGGCGCTGGCCGACTTGGCGCGGGGCCGGACCGTGTCCATTCCCGACCCGCGCTACAAGGCGCTGATGGGGGTGGTGAAGGTGACGCCGCGGGCGCTGCTGGGTGGGGTGACGTCGCGTACGGGTCGTAAGTACGGGCCCCGGTAGGCGGGGGGCTTGGGGCGGTCCCGGGGCGCGTCTGCCGGGTTCCTCGCCGTCGCCGGGTGCGGGTCGCCTTCGGCTGGTCGCGCAGTTCCCCGCGCCCCTGAGACGACTTCGGTGAGCGCCCCGTAAGGGGCGCGGGGAACTGCGCGAGGACGGACCACGACCCGCACCCGGCAAGGGAGAGCAACCCGGCACACGCACCCCCGAAAAGGCCCGAGGCCCGGCTCCCCGCACAGGGAACCGGGCCTCGGGCAACTCAGGTCAGTGCGAGTGACCGTGGCCGTGGCCGTGACCGGCCTCCGCCTCTTCCTCGGCCGGCTTCTCGACGACCAGGGTCTCGGTCGTGAGGAGCAGCGACGCGATGGACGCGGCGTTCTCGAGCGCGGAGCGGGTGACCTTGACCGGGTCGATGACGCCGGCCTTGACCAGGTCGCCGTACTCGCCGGTCGCGGCGTTGAAGCCGAAGCCCTTGTCGAGCTCGGCGACCTTCGAGGTGATGACGTAGCCCTCGAGGCCGGCGTTCTCGGCGATCCAGCGCAGCGGCTCGACGGCGGCGCGGCGGACGACGGCGACACCGGTGGCCTCGTCGCCCTCCTTGCCGAGCGAGTCGCCGAGCACCTTGGCGGCGTGCACCAGGGCGGAGCCACCACCGGAGACGATGCCCTCCTCGACCGCGGCGCGGGTCGCGGAGATGGCGTCCTCCAGACGGTGCTTCTTCTCCTTCAGCTCCACCTCGGTGGCGGCGCCGACCTTGATGACGCACACGCCGCCGGCCAGCTTCGCGAGGCGCTCCTGGAGCTTCTCGCGGTCCCAGTCGGAGTCCGTGGCGTCGATCTCGGCCTTGATCTGGGCGACGCGGCCCTCGACCTCGGCCTTGTTGCCGCCACCGTCGACGATCGTGGTGTCGTCCTTGGTGATGGTGACGCGGCGGGCGGTGCCGAGCACGTCGAGACCGACCTGGTCGATCTTGAGGCCGACCTCTTCGGCGATGACGGTGCCGCCGGTGAGGGTGGCGATGTCACCGAGCATGGCCTTGCGGCGGTCGCCGAAGCCGGGGGCCTTCACCGCGACGGCGTTGAAGGTGCCGCGGATCTTGTTCACGACCAGGGTCGACAGGGCCTCGCCCTCGACGTCCTCGGCGATGATCAGGAGCGGCTTCGAGGCGTTGGCCTGGATGACCTTCTCGAGCAGCGGCAGGAGGTCCTGGATGGAGGAGATCTTGCCCTGGTGGATCAGAATGTACGGGTCGTCGAGGACGGCCTCCATACGCTCCTGGTCGGACACCATGTACGGCGACAGGTAGCCCTTGTCGAAGGCCATGCCCTCGGTGAAGTCGAGCTCCAGGCCGAAGGTGTTGGACTCCTCGACGGTGATGACACCGTCCTTGCCGACCTTGTCCATCGCCTCGGCGATGAGCTCGCCGACCTGCGGGTCCTGGGCCGACAGACCGGCGACGGCCG
The DNA here is from genome assembly GCF_042871345.1 of Streptomyces sp. NPDC005863. Classification (NCBI taxonomy): domain Bacteria; kingdom Bacillati; phylum Actinomycetota; class Actinomycetes; order Kitasatosporales; family Streptomycetaceae; genus Streptomyces; species Streptomyces sp. NPDC005863. The sequence goes on from NZ_JBIAII010000001.1 coordinate 1,167,248, forward strand.
CGATGTCGGCCTTGTCGTCGATCGGGCGGGCGGTGGCGAGCAGCTCCTGGGAGACGGCCGCGACGGCGGCGTCGATGCCCTTCTTCAGGGCGGCCGGGGAGGCGCCGGCGGCGACGTTGCGCAGGCCTTCCTTGACCAGGGCCTGGGCGAGCACGGTGGCGGTGGTGGTGCCGTCACCCGCGATGTCGTTGGTCTTGGTCGCCACCTCCTTCACCAGCTGGGCGCCGAGGTTCTCGTACGGGTCGTCGACCTCGACCTCACGGGCGATGGTGACGCCGTCGTTGGTGATGGTCGGGGCGCCGAACTTCTTGTCGATGACGACGTTGCGGCCGCGGGGGCCGATCGTCACCTTGACGGTGTCGGCAAGCTTGTTGACGCCGCGCTCAAGGGCGCGACGGGCGTCCTCGTCGAACTTCAGGATCTTCGCCATGGGAGCGGTTCAGCCCTCTCGAAAACTCAGGGGGGTCCGGGGGGAGCCCCCGGAATGTTCAGCAACGAACTGCGCCCCTCGCCGCCCGGCAGAGAGCGGGGTGACCAGGGGCGCAGCTCGGAAAAGCAATGCTGGGTGAATTACTTCTCGACGATCGCGAGCACGTCGCGAGCCGAGAGGACGAGGTACTCGTCGCCGTTGTACTTCACCTCGGTGCCGCCGTACTTGCTGTACAGCACGACGTCGCCGACCTTCACGTCGAGCGGCAGGCGCTCGCCGTTCTCGAAACGCCCCGGGCCCACGGCGAGGACAGCGCCCTCCTGGGGCTTCTCCTTCGCGGTGTCCGGAATGACCAGGCCGGAGGCCGTGGTCTGCTCGGCGTCGAGCGGCTGGACCACAATGCGGTCCTCGAGCGGCTTGATGGCAACCTTGGAGCTGGCGGTCGTCACGATCCGGTCTCCCCCTTCGGAGATCTCACGGGGTCAAGAGTCTGAGTGTGGCGACCAGGTGGATCCGTCGTCGCGGGTGCCGGACCTGCCCGTCGCTGTTGGCACTCTCCAGTGGGGAGTGCCAGAAGTGAGACTAGGACGGGGATTAGCACTCGGTCAAGCGGAGTGCCAGTCGACTGCGTCTGGCTTTAGCGGGTGTTCGTTGCCCTGGGCCGGGCGGGCGGCGCTTTTTCCCCTTCGGGGCAACGGTTCTCTGCGGCTTCAGGTTCCCCATGTGCGATTCGTGGGGGCCCTGGTTCCTGTGGCCCTGCACCGGGGGCTGTGCCCACCCGTTCCGCCCAGCGGAACGCCTGCCCACAGCGGGGAGCGGCCGGCTCCGGCGTGGGGTGGGCGGGGGTGGCTGGGGCCCACGGCGGGTGGGGGGTTGGGGCCGGGCCCGGGAGCAGGTGGGGTGTCGTCGGTCTGTGGGGGAGTTTTTGGGTTGCTTTTCTGGTCAGGCGTTCGATCGGGTCCACTGATTCCGCGCAGCCCGAGAGGAGTGCGGGCGCGAGCAGGCCGCACAGGAGGGCTCCGGCGAGGAGACGGCGGCGGCGCGCTCGCGCCCGGGGGGTCACAGGTAGTCCTCCAGGCGGGCCACCGCGTAGCCCCGGTCCGTGACCGTCTTCATGACCCGGCGGACCATGTCGGGCATCGTGCCCTTCCAGTCCTCACGCCCCCGGAAGTGCGTGAGGATGATGTCGCCGGGGTGCAGGTCCTTGTCCCACTCGCGCCACTCCATGTGGTCGGTGAAGGCCTCCGACGCCCACAGCGGCACCGCCTTGACGCCGCAGGACTTGGCGGCGCGCAGCGTGTCCCGGTTGTAGTTGCCGTACGGCGGACGGAAGAGCTCGGGCCGCTTGCCGTAGTGCTTCTGGATGATGTTCTGCATGTCGCAGATCTCGTGGCGCTGGTCCTCGTACGAGAGTCCGGGCAGGTAGCGGTGGTGCAGGGTGTGGTTGTTCAGGGTGACGCCGCGGTCCTGCATCTTCTTGAAGTAGCCGTAGTCCTCCTTGACCAGGTAGTCGCTGAGGAAGGCGGTGTACGGCAGGTGCAGCTCGCCCATCATCTTGAGCAGCTTCGGGTCCTTCTCGGCACCGTCGTCGATGGTCAGGAAGACGACCTTGTCCTTGGTGGGGATCGTCGTGAAGACCGGCGGCAGGCTCGCCTGGCCCTTGACCTCGAAACCCTTGCGGGTGGTGAGTCTCGGCTTGGTGCGGGGCGGCGGGGGCGCGGGGAGCGGGACCTTCGCCAGGCCCCAGCGCTTGGTCGCCGCGACGCGGGCGGCCTGGATCGCGCCGAGCTTCTGGGCGTAGGAGTCGAGGGCGCGGGCGGGCGGGGCCTTCAGCGGCTGCTGGCCGGGGGCGCCGCGCGCACCCTCGGAGTCACCGCCGGCGCAGCCCGACGCGATCGCCGACGCGGCCAGGACGGCCACCGCGGCCCGTACCTGGTTCTTCCGTCTTCTGGCGTATTTTCCTTTTTGTCGTACTAGTTGCATGGCGCCGGATCCTCGCAGCTCACGGTCGTCCGAGGGGTCCGACACCGCCGTCGGCCGCGCACCATCCACCGACTGGCCCACAATGGGGCGGGTGAACGACCCGAACACGCCGAGCGGCCACCCGACCGACCTCGGCGACCCCCTCGCCGCCTTCGCCGCCCTGCGCACCGCCGAGGGCCTGGCCCTGCTCGACGAGGTGCGGGACGTCGAGCCCGCGCAGGAGCTCGCCGCCGCCACCCGGCTGCGCCGCACGCACTCCGCGCCCCTGGTCTCGGCCGCCCTCGGGCAGGCGCGGCTGCGGCGGCGGGCCGCGGCGAAGTTCGGCGCCGAGGACGCGGCCCGGATGTTCTTCACGCCGAACGGCGTCGAGCAGTCCACCCGCTCCTCCGTCGCCGCACACCGCGCCGCGCGCTTCCAGGCCCTCGGGGTCCGCTCGCTCGCCGATCTGTGCTGCGGCATCGGCGGCGACGCGCTCGCCCTCGCGCGGGCCGGGATCTCCGTCCTTGCCGTCGACCGTGACCCGCTGACCTGCGCCGTCGCCCGCGCCAACGCGGAGGCGCTGGGGCTCGACGGGCTGATCGAGGTGCGCGAGGCCGACGTCACCGAGGTGGACACCTCCGCGTACGACGCGGTGTTCGTGGACCCGGCACGGCGCTCGTCGGGGCGCGGCCGCATCTTCGACCCGGAGTCCTATTCGCCGCCCCTGTCCTGGGCGGTCGAGACGGCGCTCAAGGCCCCGCGCGCCGCCCTGAAGATCGCCCCCGGCATCCCGCACGAGGCGATCCCCGCCGCGGCCGGCGCCGAGTGGATCTCGGACGGCGGCGACGTGAAGGAGGCCGTGCTGTGGTTCGGCACCGGCGCCGCGGCCTCGCACCGGGCGACGCTCCTGCCCGGCGGCGCCACCCTGTGGTCCCCGCTCGACACGATGCTGCCCGACCCCGGGGTGCGTCCGGTCGGGCGCTATCTGTACGAGCCGGACGGCGCCGTCATCCGCGCCCATCTGGTCGCCGAGGTCGCGGCCCGGGTCGACGGCGGACTGATCGACGAGACCATCGCGTACGTCACCTCCGACGCCCGGCACGACACCCCGTACGCCACCGCCTACGAGATCACCGACCAACTGCCCTTCGGCGTGAAGAAGCTGAAGGCGCTGCTGCGCGAGCGCGAGGTCGGGATCCTCACCGTGAAGAAGCGCGGGTCCGCCGTCGAGCCGGAGGAGCTGCGGCGCAAGGTGAAGCCGCAGGGGAAGAACGCCGCGACGGTCTTCCTGACGCGGGTGGCGGGCGCCCCGACGATGCTGATCGGCCACCCTGCCCCCTAAGGCCCAGCCCTAAGGCCCAGGCCTGGGGGCCCGAAGGCGCCGCCCCGGGCTGACGGCTGCCCACCTGCGACCCGCTGGCCGTGCCGGGGCCGGTCAGAGGCGGCAGGACGCGGCCCGTGCGAGCAGCAGCTCCCGTTCCCGCTCGGTGCCCGCCAGCGCCGCCGCCCGCTCGAACTCCGCGCAGGCCTCGGCCGCCCTGCCGAGCCGTTCGAGCAGGTCGCCGCGGACGCTGGGCAGCAGGTGGTGGTCGCGCAGGGCCGCTTCCGCGGTGAGCGCGTCGACCAGGCAGAGGCCCGGCTCCGGGCCCTGGGCCATCGAGACGGCGACCGCGCGGTTCAGCTCGACGACCGGGGACGGGCTGCGGGCGGCGAGCAGGCCGTACAGGACGGCGATCTGCTGCCAGTCGGTCTCCTCGTACGTGTGCGCCCGCGCGTGGCAGGCGGCGATGGCGGCCTGCAGCGCGTACGGGCCGAGCGCCCTGGACGAGTCGGCCGTGCCGCGGGCCCGCGCGAGGGCCGCGTATCCGCGGTCGATCAGCGTCCGGTTCCAGCGGGCCCGGCTCTGCTCCTGGAGCAGCACCGCCTCGCCGGACGGCCCGGTGCGCGCCGCCGCGCGCGAGGCCCGCAGTTCGAGGAGGGCGGCCAGGCCGTGCGCCTCGGACTCCTCGGGCATCAGGCCGGTGAGCACCCGGGCTAGGCGCAAGCCCTCCTCGCACAGGGAGGGGCGCAGCCAGTCGTCGCCCGCCGTGGCGGCGCACCCCTCGTTGAAGATCAGGTGGACGACTTCGAGGACCGAGGCGAGGCGGGCGGTGCGCTCCGGGCCGCGGGGGACCTCGAAGGGGATGTCCTTGGCGGCGAGGATGCGTTTGGCGCGCACGATGCGCTGGGCCACGGTCGGCTCGGCGGCGAGCACCGCGCGGGCGATCTCCGCGGTGGTCAGCCCGCCGAGCAGGCGCAGGGTGAGCGCCACGCGGGCCGCGGCGGAGAGCAGCGGGTGGCAGGCGGTGAAGACGAGGCGGAGCAGGTCGTCGTCGACGGCGTCGGGGTCGGGGTCGGCCCGCTCGTCCGAGTGGGTCTGCACGGTCTCCGGGTCGCGGCCGGCCTCTGCCAGCTTCTGCGCGTACTGCTCGCGGCGGCGCACCAGGTCGACGGCGCGGTGCTTGGCGGTGGCCATGAGCCAGGCGCCCGGGTTCTCCGGGACGCCCTGTTCGGGCCAGCGCGCGAGGGCCGCCACGAGGGCGTCCTGCGCGAGTTCCTCGGCGATGCCGACGTCTCGTACGATCCGGGTCACCCCGGCGATGATGCGGGGCGACTCCATGCGGAAAACGGTCTCGCAGGCGTGGCGGGGCTGGCGGGGCCGCCGCTCCGGGGACGGATGACGGGGGTGCTCCGGCGGATGGCTCACGGCCACCCATCAGAACACCCCCGCGCACCGGCCGCAAAGGCTGGGAGCCGCCCCCCGACCGGTTCCGGCGGCCGCCGCGGGCCTGCCCTCAGGCCCGGCGGACCGCCCTCGGGGGCGTTGTCCCCCGTCGACGCGGATCATCGGCGGGCAGGGCGGCACGGCGGTCTCCCGGCGCGTGGCGGCGGGGCCTCCGCCCGCGGACTTTCCTCCGGACCGGCACCTCGGCTCATCCACCCGTGCCAGGCTCGCCCGCATGCCCTTCGACCACAACGACCACTACCACCGGCTCCTGCTGCGGAGCCTGCCGCCGGGGGGCCGCACCGCCCTCGACATCGGCTGCGGCACCGGCCGGTTCGCCCGCAGGCTCGTGCGGCGCGGCTATCGGGTCGACGCGCTCGACCCGTCGGGGGAGGTCATCGCCGAGGCCGAGGCGGCCGGCGGCGGGCCCCGGTTCCGCCGGGCCGACGTGACCGCCGAGGAGCTGCCCGCCGGCCACTACGACGCCGTCACCTGTCTGGCGAGCCTGCACCACATGCCCTTCGGCACCGTCACCCGGCTGCGCGACGCCCTCGCCCCCGGCGGCACGCTGCTCGTGCTCGGCTGCCACGCCGGGACGACGGGGTGGGACGTGGTGGCCTCGCCCGTCAACGCGGTGGCCCGGGTCGCGGTCTTCGCGGGCGAGCGCCTGCGCGGTGCGCACCCGCCCCCGCTCAAGGCGCCCGTGCGGCAGCCGGACATGACGCTGCGGCAGATCCGGACCGAGGCGGCCCGTCTCCTGCCCGGCAGCCGCGTGCGCCAACTGCTGTTCTGGCGCTACCTGTTGACGTACCGCAAGCCGGTGGAGCGGACCTAGACCCGCTCGACCGACTCGAAGCGCCACCGGTGCACCGCGCGCGTCACCAACTCCGCCGCGGGCTCCGGGATTTCGGGGAGCCCGGCGTCGAGTTCCGCGTCCCACCAGGTGATGACGAGCACCCGGTCCTGCGGCGCCTGGAAGGTCTCGCGGCGGACGGGGGCACCGTCGAGCCGCTGGGACCGGGCCCAGGCGAGCAGTTCGTCGCCGCGCCCGTCCACCGCCCGGGCCTCCCACATCAGCGCGACCGTCATGAGTAGAGGTTCTCCTTGCTGACCTCGTGCACGTGGTCGTGGTCATGACCGTGGCCGTGCGTGTGCCCCGGCACGTGCGGCTCCGTCACCGGCAGCGAGGAGTCCGCCGACAGGTCCCAGGACGAGGCCGACCGGTTGCGGGCCACCATCTCGGCGCCGAGGGCCGCGACCATCGCGCCGTTGTCCGTGCAGAGCTTGGGGCGCGGCACGCGCAGCCGGATGCCCGCCTTCTCGCACCGCTCCTGGGCGAGGGCGCGAAGGCGCGAGTTGGCGGCCACGCCACCGCCGATCATGAGGTGGTCGACGCCCTCGTCCTTGCAGGCCCGTACGGCCTTGCGGGTCAGCACGTCGACGACCGCCTCCTGGAAGGACGCCGACACGTCCCGTACCGGCACCTCCTCGCCCGCGGCACGCTTCGCCTCGATCCAGCGGGCGACGGACGTCTTCAGACCCGAGAAGGAGAAGTCGTACGCCGCGTCGCGCGGTCCGGTGAGCCCGCGCGGGAAGGCGATGGCCGCCGGGTCGCCCTCGCGCGCGTAGCGGTCGATGACCGGGCCGCCCGGGAAGCCGAGGTTCAGCACCCGCGCGATCTTGTCGAAGGCCTCGCCCGCGGCGTCGTCGATGGTCGAGCCGAGCGGCCGCACGTCCGAGGTGATGTCCGAGGAGAGCAGCAGCGAGGAGTGGCCGCCGGAGACGAGCAGCGCCATGGTCGGCTCGGGCAGCGGCCCGTGCTCCAGCTGGTCGACGCAGATGTGCGAGGCGAGGTGGTTGACGCCGTAGAGCGGCTTGCCGAGCGCGTACGCGTACGCCTTGGCGGCCGAGACGCCGACGAGCAGCGCGCCCGCGAGGCCGGGCCCCGCGGTGACCGCGATGCCGTCGAGGTCCTTCGCGCTCACGCCCGCGTCCTTCAGGGCGCGCTGGATGGTCGGCACCATCGCTTCGAGGTGCGCGCGGGAGGCGACCTCGGGCACGACGCCGCCGAAGCGCGCGTGTTCGTCGACGCTGGAGGCGACGGCGTCGGCGAGCAGAGTGGTGCCGCGGACGATGCCGACGCCGGTCTCGTCGCAGGAGGTCTCGATGCCGAGGACGAGGGGTTCGTCGCGCGAGTCAGCCATGAATCTCGGTTCCTTGTACGCCGGATACGGAGGTGGAGGGATCGGTGCGGCGCATGACCAGGGCGTCCACGTTGCCGGGCTGGTAGTAGCCGCGCCGGAAGCCGATGGGCTCGAAGCCGAAGCGCTCGTACAGCTTCTGCGCCCGGGTGTTGTCGACCCGCACTTCCAGCATGACCTCGGCGCACTCGAAGGCGGTCGCGGCCTGCAGCAGGTCGGTGAGGAGCCGGGCGCCGAGCCCGGTGCCCCAGTGGTCGCGGGCGACGGCGATGGTCTGGACGTCGGCGAGGTCGCCGGACGCGGCGAGGCCCGCGTACCCGACGAGGCGGTCGCCGTCGACGGCCACCACGTAGCGCCGGGTGGCGAGCGGGCCGCGCGCGTGGGCCAGCTCCGACCAGAACATCCCGCGTGACCAGGCGTCGTCCGGGAAGAGCTCCTTCTCCAGGGCGAACACCGCCTCGATGTCCCACCAGCGCATCTCACGGAGCACGGCGGCCTCGGTCGCCCGGGTCGGCTGGGTCACTTGGGGGTGACCACCTTGTAGTTCTTGGGCACCTGCGCGTCGGGCCTGCGCAGATAGAGCGGCCGGGGCTCCAGGAGCTCCTCGCCCGCCGCGAGCCTCTCGGCGGCCAGGGACGCGAGCGCGCCCGCCGAGACGTGCTCGGGCGCGCGGGCGTCGGGGAAGGTGTCGGGGTAGAGCAGCGCGCCCGCGCCGACCGCGGGCAGGCCCGCGACGTCGGCGGCGATGTCGGCGGGCCGGTCGACCGCGGCTTCACCCGTACGGGTGCGCACGTCGTCGTAGCGCGCCCAGTACACCTCCTTGCGGCGGGCGTCGGTGGCCACCACGAAGGGGCCCTCCTCGATGCCCGAGGCGTACGCGAGGCCGTCCAGCGTGCACACGCCGTGCACCGGGACGCCGAGGGCGAGGCCGAAGGTGTCGGCGGTCATCAGGCCGACGCGCAGTCCCGTGTAGGGGCCGGGGCCCACCCCGGCGACGACGCCGGTCACGGCGTCGAGGCGGAGGCCCGCGTCGGCGAGCACCCGGTCGACGGCCGGCAGCAGCAGTTCTCCGTGCCGCCGGGCGTCGACCTGACTCGACTCCGCGATGACGGAGGAGCCGTCGTGGAGGGCGACGGTGACGGCGGGCGTTGCGGTATCCAGAGCGAGCAAGAGCACGCGAACAGCCTACGGCTCCGGCGCGCGCCGCACGGCCGGTCGCCGCTGCCGGGGCAAGGGGTGCGGTGGCTGCTAACGTCACTCCGTAGCCGTACGCAGTACGAAAAGGTGGGTGGCGAAGGTGTCAAGGAGCAGCTCGGGATTTGTGGCCGGGCTCACCGCGGCTGCGCTCGCCGCGGTCGGCTTCCTCGCCTACCAGGCGTCGGCCAGTGTGCCGGACGACCTGGGCAAGCACGCCGGCAAGCCCTCCCCCTCGGCCACCGCGCCGCGCTCCCCCAAGGAGAAGGCGAACCCGGCGGCGGTGCCCGCGCAGTCCGGGACGGGCCAGCGGGTCGTGTACTCCGTGAGCGAGGACCGGGTCTGGCTGGTCGAGGAGTCCGGGAAGCTGCAGCTCACGTACAAGGTCATGCCGGGCACGGTCGACCCGGCGCCGGGCACCTACACGGTCGGCTCCCGCAACGGCTCCGTCAAGGGCACGGACGGTGTGGCGATCGAGCACGTCGTGCGGTTCACCTCCGTCGGGGGGACCACGATCGGCTTCAGCGCGGCGGTGGACGGGGCGACCCCGAAGCCGGACCCGTCGAAGCGGACCGGCGGCATCCGCGAGTCGCGGGCGCACGGCAACACGATGTGGGAGTTCGCGACGCTCGGCCGCAAGGTCGTCGTCATCCCCTGACCGGTGGCCGGGACGACCGGGCCGCCCCTCAGCGGTGGAGCCGTCGCTCCCCGGCCGTGGGGTCCTCGCCGGACGGAGCGCCGGACGGAGCGCGGGGCGGCGTGGAGACCGCCGTGGCCGCGGCGCAGGACGCCAGCAGATCGCTCATCGACAGCTGCGACGGCTCCGGTGCGCCCGAGGGCCCCGGCAGCCGGGGCGACCGCGGCGGTACGTCACGTTCTGAAGCCGGCATGGATGCCTCCTGGGCGCTCCGGGGGCAGACGTGGTTAGGTAGACCTAACCAGTGCTGGCATCCATGTGACCACGCGCGACGCGCGCAACGCAACATTTTGCCGACGCGTTGTCGGAACGTTCGGGCGAACGTACGAGGGCGGGCCGCGCACTGCCCGTACGCGGCCCCGCATACCCGTATCTGCGTGTCCCCGTGTCCCGTATCCCGGCCGCAGGCCGCCGGTGACATCCCCGTTCCCGGCCTCAGGCCGCCAGCGACTCCAGGTCCGCGTCCGCCCAGCGCTGCCCGAGCCCGGTGAGGGTCACCTCGCGCACCTCGTCCGTGGTGTCCCCGGTCGCCCGGTCGATGACGACGTGCAGCCGGTCGTCGGAGAGCTCCTCGACCTTGCCGTCGCCCCACTCCACGACGATCACCGACTCCGGCAGGGAGACGTCGAGGTCGAGGTCCTCCATCTCGTCGAGCCCGCCGCCCAGGCGGTACGCGTCGACGTGCACCAGCGCGGGTCCGGCGCCGAGCGGCGGGTGCACGCGGGCGATGACGAAGGTCGGGGAGGTGACGGCGCCGCGCACGCCGAGGCCCTCGCCCAGGCCGCGGGTGAGCGTCGTCTTGCCTGCGCCGAGCTCGCCGGTGAGCATGACGAGGTCGCCGGGGCGCAGGATCTTGGCCAGCCGGCGGCCCAACTCGCCCATGTGTGCGGGGGAGTTGACCGTGATCTTCAGCGCGCCTGCGGGTGCCTGGTGGTGCGGTGCTTCCATGACGACCACGGTAGCGGCTGCGCGCCGCCGCCCGGTCCCCCTGCCGTCAGCCGCCGGCGCCCTTGGAGCCCGTCCTCGAACCCCCGGCGTCCGCGCGAACGGCCGCCGGGACCGCGCCCGCCCGCACCAGCAGGTCCGCGAGGCGGTCCATGACGACCTCCGGGTGCTCCAGCATGACCATGTGCCCGGCGTCCGGTACCAGGACCAGCTCGGCGTCGGGCAGCCGCTGGGCGATCGCCTCGCTGTGCTCGCTCGGCGTGACCAGATCCTCGTTCCCGGCCAGGACGAGCACCGGCAGGTCGGCGAAGTGCTTGAGCGCCTCCGCCTTGTCGTGCTCGGCGAAGGCCGGGTAGAACTCCGCGACCACGTCGATCGGTGTCGCCTCGATCATCCGCTCCGCGAACCGCGCGATGGCCGGGTCCACGTCCCTGCGCGAGAACGAGTACCGCTTGATGACACCGGCGAAGAGGTCCGCGGTGGCCCGCCGGCCCTTCTCCACCAGCTCCGCCTGCGAGCCGAGCGCCCGCAGCACGCCGGGCAGCACCCGCCGCACCGCGTTCATGCCCGCCACCGGCAGCCCGAAGTTCACCTGACCGAGCTGCCCCGACGACGTGCCGACGAGGGCGACGCCGACGACGCGCTCGCGGATCAGCTCCGGGAACTGGTCGGCAAGGGCCATGGTCGTCATGCCGCCCATCGAGTGCCCGACGAGGACCAGCGGCCCCTCGGGCGCCGCCGCGTCGATGACGGCCTTCAGGTCGCGGCCGAGCTGGTCGATGGAGACCGGCGCGCTCCGCTCCAGCTGGTCGACGCCGCGCGCCGAGCGGGCGTGGCTGCGCTGGTCCCAGTAGACCGCGCGCACGACACCGCGCAGGGCCGCCCGCTGGAAGTGCCAGGAGTCCTGGCTCAGGCAGTAGCCGTGGCTGAAGACGACGGTGACCGGCGCGGGCGCCCGGCGGCCGAAGAGACGGCGCCGCCGCGCGGCCTGGTCGCTGTCGGCCTCGACCTCCTCGACCTCGTAGGAGAGCTCCGTGCCGTCGTCCGCGTACGCCGTGCCGGGCATGCCGCGCAGCGAGCCGTACGGCCCCGAGGCGTCCAGCGCGAGCCGGGCCTTCTTGCGCATGCCGCGGCCCACCGTGAGCCGCTCTATGGCGACGCCGGCCGCCGCGCCCGCGGCGAGCACGCCTATCGCGGCGCCCGCCACCCCGGCCCGGCGCCAGCTTCCCGCCGCGGCGGCGACGTCCGTCACCGCTTGTGCCGCGGCAGCCCCCGTGCTGCTCTCGCTCACGTGCCGCTCCTCGTCCGTTCCTGGTCAGTCGTCGGGCCGCCCGGTTCAGTCGTCGGGCCGTCCGGCTCAGTCGTCGGGCCGTCCGGCTCAGTCGTCGGCCGCTCGGTTCAGTCGTCGGGCCGCTCGTTCACATAGACGCGCGGGACGCGCGATCCGATGCGGGTGACGATCTCGTACGCGATGGTGCCCGCCGCCTGCGCCCAGTCCTCGGCGGTCGGCTCGCCGCGGTCGCCGGGGCCGAACAGGACCGCCTCCGCGCCCACTTCGGGCTCGTCCCCGCCGAGGTCCACCACGAACTGGTCCATCGCGACCCGGCCCGCGACCGTCCGCCACTTGCCGGCGACCAGGACCGGGGCGGTGCCGGAGGCGTGCCGCGGGATGCCGTCGCCGTATCCGGCGGGGACGAGCCCGAGCGTCGTCTCACCGGGGGTGACGTAATGGTGGCCGTAGCTCACGCCGTGACCCGCCGGGGCGTGCTTCACATGGGCCAGCGAGGCGGTGAGCGTCATGACGGGGCGCAGCCCGAAGTCCTCGGGGGTGCCGACCTCGGGGCTCGGCGAGATGCCGTACATCGCGATGCCGGGGCGGACCAGGTCGAAGTGGGTCTCGGGGAGCGTGAGCGTCCCCGGGGAGTTGGCGATGTGCCGCACCTCGGGCCGGATGCCGCGGTCCTCGGCGTGCGCCACCATCTCGCGGAAGACCGTGAGCTGGGCGGCGATCGAGGGGTGGCCCGGCTCATCGGCGCAGGCGAAGTGCGACCAGAGCCCGGTGACCGTGACCAGCCCGTCCACCTCGGCGCGCAGCGCCTGCTCGACGAGCTCGGGCCAGTCGGCCGGCATGCAGCCGTTGCGCCCGAGGCCGGTGTCGGCCTTGAGCTGGATACGGGCGGTCCGCCCCGCCGCACGGGCGGCCTCGCACACCTCGCGCAGCGCCCAGAGCGCGCTCACCGACATGTCGAGGTCGGCCTCGACGCCCTCGCGCCAGGGCCCGCCCGGGGTCCACAGCCAACACATGATCCTGCCGGGCACGCCCGCCGCGCGCACGGCGAGGGCCTCCTCCGGGGTGGCGGTACCGATCCAGCCGGCCCCCGCCTGCCGGGCCGCCTTGGCACAGGCCACCATTCCGTGCCCGTACGCGTCCGCCTTCACCACGGCCATGAACGCGGCGTCCGGAGCGTGGGCGCGCAGGGAACGCACGTTGGCGCGGAGGGCACCGAGGTCGATCTCGGCGCGGACACGGAAAGGCGCTGTCTCGTTCATCGCGGACAAGTGTCTCAGAGCCGACGGAGGGGACCCGCCCGCACGGGGCCTGGCCGGCCGGCGGGACGGGGGGCGCCGGCGCCGTGGCCCGCGGCGGGGCTGGGGCGGTCCGGATTGGCGCGGGTGCCTTGATCGGCCGAACCGGGGGGCTGGGGGTGCGGGCAGGGGTCGTGGCCCTGCGGCTCGGCGCCGTGGTGCGGGCGAGGCAGCGGGGTCGGCTGTCGCCGGGCAGCGGGGCGGATTGACGCGCCGGGCCTTGGTCGGCCGAACCGACGGGCTGGGCGCGCACGGGGCGTGCCCCGCGGACGGCCCCGACTGGCCGGCCGCTCGGCACCAGGGTGTACGAAGGCAGTGGCGTCGACTGCCGCTGGTACCGCGGCGATTGACGCACCGGAGCCGACGACGCACCGCGCCTGAGCGGCCCAGTCGCGCACGACACGTGACTCCGCGGACGCCTCGCCGAGCCGGCGCTCGATGGCGGGGTGGACGAGGACGGCAGGTCGGCCTTCGGCGGAGCCGCCGCGGAGAGCGCGCCCTGACGCCCCGTGCCCTGATCCGCCCAGCCGACGGCCTCGGCGCGCACAGGGCGTGGCCCCGCGGGCCGCCTCGACCGGCCGGCGGCTCGGCTGCAAGGCGTACGAAGGCGGCGGCGTCGACCGTCGCCAGGACCGGGGCGGATGGCGTGCCGGAGCCGACGTGCCGCGGCCTGAGCGGCCGGGGTCCGCTGCCTGGTTCGGCCTGATCCAAGCGGATAGTCCTACGGGCGGCTGACGTCCCGCCACACGGTGGGGATCGCGTCGGCCACGTCCTGGGCGGCCGTGGGGGCGCCGGCCGCCGCGTGGCGGCCTGCTAGGCCGTGCAGGTACGCGGCGACGGACCCGGCGTCCCGGGCGCCGAGCCCCGCCGCCAGCAGGGATCCGGCGAGCCCGGACAGGACGTCGCCGCTGCCCGCCGTGGCGAGCCACGGCGTCCCCGTCGGGTTGACGCGTACGGCTCCCTCCGCCGACGCGACCAACGTGGTGGAACCCTTCAGGAGCACCGTCGCCCCGTACCGCCGCGCGAGCTCCCGCACGGCAGCGAGCCGCCCCGCCTCGACCTCCGTACGGGCCACGCCGAGCAGCGCGGCGGCCTCACCGGCGTGCGGGGTGAGCAGGGTGGGCGCGCGCCGCGCCCGTACGTCCCGCTCCCCCGCGAGCCGCAGCCCGTCCGCGTCGATCAGCACGGGCACGTCGGCGGCGACCACGTCCCGCAGCCGTTCCTCGTCGTCGCCGAGCCCGGGCCCCGCGACCCAGGCCTGCACGCGCCCGGCCTTCGACGGCGGCCCCGCGGACACCAGCGTCTCGGGGAAGCGCGCGAGGACGGCGTCCGCGGCGGGCCCCACGTACCGCACGGCGCCCGCGCCGCCGCGCAGCGCGCCCGCCACGCAGAGCACGGCGGCGCCCGGATACCGCGCGGACCCGGCGACGACCCCGACGACTCCGCGCCGGTACTTGTCGCTCTCGCCGCCCGGCACGGGCAGCAGCCGCGCCACGTCCGCGTACTGCGGCGCCTCCACCTCCCGTTCGTCGGCGGCGAGTTCGAGCCCGATGTCGACGAGTCGTACGACTCCCGCGTACTCCCGGGCCGGATCGATCAGCAGCCCCGGCTTGTACGCGCCAAAGGTCACCGTCACATCGGCGCGGACGGCCTCGCCCCGTACCTCGCCGGTGTCGGCGTCGACGCCGCTGGGCAGGTCGACGGCGACGATGTGCGCGTCGTCGCGTACGGCGGCGACGAGTCGCGCGGCGGGCTCCCGCAGTCCGCCGCGGCCACCGATCCCCACGATCCCGTCGACCACGAGCCTGGCGCCGGCGACCACGTCCCGCGCCCGCTCCTCGATAGCCCGCACGATCGTGCCGCCGGCGGCCCGGAGCGCGGCGAGCCCGCCGGGGTGGGCGCGGTCGGGGTCGAGCAGCACGGCGCTGACGCCGGCGCCTCTGCGGGCCAGCCGCGCGCCCGCGTACAGGGCGTCGCCGCCGTTGTCGCCGCTGCCGACCAGGAGGGTGACGCGGGATCCGTACACCTTGCCGAGCAGCTGCGCGCACTCGACGGCGAGGCCGGCGGCGGCGCGCTGCATCAACATGCCGGGCGGGCCCTGGGCCATGAGCCGCTGCTCGGCGGCCCGCACGTTCTCCACGCTGTACGCATTACGCATCCCCCCAGTCTGCCCCGGCCCGCCGGTCCCGGGCCGCCCGAGTGCCCAGGGGGCCGCTGCTACATCCACCGGCGCCCCCAACCAGCCCCGCCGCTCCGCGGCGGATACCTCCCACCCACCCACCCGTTCACCCCGCACCGTCCTGCGGGAGTAGGGCCGGGCGGACGGCTCCACCCGGCGACGCAGGGCGGGGGTATGGGCGGGTGGGCGGGCCCACCCTGAGCCGCGCGTGGAGATGGGGGCGGGCGGGTGGGTGCACGCCGCGACGTGCGCGGAGGTAGGAGGTGGGCGGGTGGGTGCACCCCGTGACGCACGGCGGGACTCCAGGCAGGTGAGCGGGTCCACCCCGCGTACACACGGCGGGACTCGGGACGGGTGGGTGGGCCCACCCCGCGACGCACAGCGGGAATCGAGGCGGGTGGGTCTACTCCGCGGCACGTGCGGAGATAGGGGGTGAGCGGGTGGGTGCACCCCGCGACGTGCATGGAGGTAGGGGTGGGCGGGTGTACCCCGTGGCGTACGACGAGAGTCGAGCGGACGGGTGGGCCCCGCGACGCACCGCTGCAATCGGGACGGGTGGGTCTACCCTGCGGCACTCCGCAGTAGGCGAGGCGGAAGGGTGCACCCCACGGGGCGGGCGGATGGGTCTACCCCGCCACACACCTCGTATCCGGGACGGGCGGGCCCACCCTGCGACGCACCGAGGCAGTCAGGGCCCCGTGACACACCACATCGCAACAAACAGGTGGCCGCCCGACAGGAGCGGGAAGCGGCCCGTGCCCCACCGGGCCGCACCCGCGTACGAGACGGAAGGGGACGTGGGGGTATGTGCGCACGGAGCACCGAGCACGCAATAGCCCCGCCATTAACCAGGCGTGGCGAACAGTGGATAGCGAGTACGCACATACCCCCGCGGCCCCGCACCCACAAACGGACACCAGGCGCAGACCCCAGCCCCCACGCCCCGCACCCAAAACCCGAACCCAAGGCGCAGACGCCCACGCCCCCGCACCCAAGAACCGGACCGAACGCGCAGACGCCACGCAAGGCGCAGACGCCCACCCAAGGCGCAGACGCCACGCAAGGCGCAGACGCCCACCCAAGGCGCAGGCGCCACGCAAGGCGCAGACGCCACCCAAGGCGCAGACGCCACGCAAGGCGCCCCCGCCAGCCCCCTCACCCCTCCGCCACCACCACCGCAGAAGCAACCCCCGCATCATGGCTCAACGACACATGCCACGCCCGCACCCCCAACACCGACGCCCGCTCAGCCACCGTCCCCCGCACCCGCACCCGCGGCTGCCCGCTCTCCTCCACGTACACCTCCGCATCCGTCCACCGCAGCCCCGACGGCGCCCCCAACGCCTTCGCCAGCGCCTCCTTCGCCGCGAACCGCGCGGCCAGCGAGGCGACGCCGCGCCGCTCCCCGCCCGGCAGCAGCAACTCGCTCTCCAGGAACAGCCGCTCCGCCATCCCGGGCGTCCGCTCCAGCGCCGCCCCGAACCGCTCGATCTCGGCCACATCGATGCCAACCCCGATAATCACGAGAGCACCTTACGAGGACCGCCCGAGCCCCGCAGGGTGACGCACCCCACCCACCACCCCACCCCCCATCCCGTTCAACCAGCCGTAACAATGGACTGTGATCTCTTCGGTCTCTGTGCCAGCGACGGCACCGCGGAGCGCCCACCGGCCCAAGCCGGAGGCGACTCCCTACGTCGACCTCACCCGCACCGAGTGGAGCGCGCTTCGCGAGAAGACGCCCCTCCCCCTCACCGCGGAGGAGGTGGAACGACTGCGCGGCCTCGGCGACGTCATCGACCTGGACGAGGTCCGCGACATCTATCTCCCGCTCTCCCGTCTCCTGAACCTCTACGTCGGCGCGACGGACGGCCTGCGCGGCGCCCTCAACACCTTCCTCGGCGAGAAGGGCTCCCAGTCGGGGACGCCCTTCGTCATAGGAGTCGCCGGCTCCGTCGCGGTCGGCAAGTCCACCGTCGCCCGCCTCCTCCAGGCCCTGCTCTCCCGCTGGCCGGAACACCCCCGCGTGGAGCGCGTCACGACCGACGGCTTCCTGCTGCCCACCAAGGAGCTCCAGGCCCGCGGCCTGATGTCCCGCAAGGGCTTCCCCGAGTCGTACGACCGCCGCGCCCTCACCCGTTTCGTCGCCGACATCAAGGCGGGCAAGGACGAGGTCACCGCGCCCGTCTACTCCCACCTGATCTACGACATCGTGCCCGACCGGCGCCTCACGGTCCGCCGCCCCGACATCCTCATCGTGGAGGGGCTGAACGTCCTGCAGCCCGCCCTCCCCGGCAAGGACGGCCGCACCCGCGTGGGCCTCGCCGACTACTTCGACTTCAGCGTGTACGTGGACGCGCGCGCCGACGACATCGAGCGCTGGTACCTGAACCGGTTCAAGAAGCTGCGCCAGACGGCGTTCCAGGACCCGTCCTCGTACTTCCGCAAGTACACCCAGGTGTCCGAGGAGGAGGCCCTCGACTACGCCCGCACCACCTGGCGCACGATCAACAAGCTCAACCTCGTCGAGAACGTCGCCCCCACCCGCAGCCGCGCCACCCTCGTCGTCCGCAAGGGCCCCGACCACAAGGTGCAGCGCCTGAGCCTGCGCAAGCTGTGACCGCACCCCGTACCCGCACGCTCCGACCGACCGTCGCCCCCTCCCCCGCTAACCTGCGCACATGCTGCACCTGCGCCTGATCACCCCACCCGCCGGGACCGACGCCGTGGTCCGTCTGATCGAGACCACGGTCGGCGCCACCCACCTCGCGGTGCTGCCGGGCGCCGCCCGCACCCCGGCGGGCGACGTGGTCATGTGCGACGTGGCCCGCGAGGCCGCCGACGAGCTGATCGCCGGCCTGCGCGCACTCGGCATCGACGAGTCGGGCTCGATCGCGGTGGAGACCATCGACCTGTCGCTGTCCCACCGCGCGGACCAGGCGGAGGACGACGCCCCGGGAGAGGGCGCGGACGCGGTCCTGTGGGAGCACCTCACCGACGCGACGCACGAGGAGTCGACGCTCTCGGTCACCTACGTCGCGTTCCTCACCATCGCCACGATGATCGCCGCCTGCGGCGTCGTGCTCGACAACGCGATCCTGATCGTCGGCGCGATGGCGGTGGGCCCGGAGTTCGGCCCGCTCGCGGGGTTCTGCACGGCGCTGGTGCGGCGCGCGCCCCGGCTCGCGGCGCGCTCGCTGACCGCGCTGCTCGTGGGCTTCGCCGCCGCGATGGTGGTGACCGTCGGGTTCAGCCACGCGATGGACGCGCTGAACCTGTTCAGCGACACCGCCCTGAAGGCGGAGCGCCCGAACACGAACTTCATCTACCGCCCGGACTGGTTCTCGTTCGTGGTGGCGGTCCTCGCGGGCGCCGCGGGCATGCTCTCGCTCACCTCGGCGAAGTCGGGCGCCCTGGTCGGCGTGGCGATCTCCGTGACGACGGTCCCCGCGGCGGCGAACGCCGCGGTCGCCTTCAGCTACGGCGAGTACAAGCAGGCCTGGGGCTCGACGGAACAGCTCCTGCTGAACCTCCTCGGCATCGTCCTCGCCGGTACGGCGACGCTGCTGGCCCAGAAACTCCTCTGGGCCGAGCAGCGCCGCCGGACGGCCAGAACGTCACACGGAGCTCAGGCCGGCCACGGGGCCTAGCCCCAGCACGGCGCTCAGCCCCACCACGAGGCCTAGCCCAGCGCCGACTTCACCACGTCGGCGAGCCGTCCGGCCACGGACCGCGCCTGCTCGATGTCGGCGGCCTCGACCATGACCCGCACCAGCGGCTCCGTACCGGAGGGGCGCAGCAGCACCCGCCCCGTGGAGCCCAGCTCGCGCTCGGCCTCGGTGACGGCGGCCGACAGCTCCGGCGAGGTCTTCACGCGGGACTTGTCGACGTCGGGGACGTTGATGAGGACCTGCGGAAGCCGCTCCATGACGCTCGCCAGCTCCGCGAGCGAACGCCCGGTCTCGGCGACCCGCGCCGCGAGAAGCAGGCCGGTCAGCGTGCCGTCACCCGTGGTCGCGTGGTCCAGGACGATCACGTGCCCGGACTGCTCGCCGCCGAGGGCGTAACCGTGCTCCTTCATGGACTCAAGGACGTACCGGTCGCCGACGGCGGTCTGCACCATGGAGAGCCCCTGGCCCTCCATCGCGAGCTTGAAGCCGAGGTTGGACATGACCGTGGCGACAA
Organism: Streptomyces sp. NPDC005863; assembly: GCF_042871345.1. Taxonomy (NCBI): domain Bacteria; kingdom Bacillati; phylum Actinomycetota; class Actinomycetes; order Kitasatosporales; family Streptomycetaceae; genus Streptomyces; species Streptomyces sp. NPDC005863. The sequence goes on from NZ_JBIAII010000001.1 coordinate 1,186,391, forward strand.
CGGTGTCGTGGCGCAGCGTGCCGTGCTCCCGCATGGCGAGGGCGAGCACGGCGAGGATCTGGTCGCCGTCGACCTCTTCACCATTGCCGTCCACCGCGAGGCAGCGGTCCGCGTCCCCGTCGTGCGCGACGCCGAAGTCCGCCTTGTGCTCGACGACGGCCGCCTTGAGCAGCTCCAGGTGCGTGGAGCCGCACCCGTCGTTGATGTTCAGGCCGTCCGGCTGGGCGCCGATCGTGATGACCTCGGCGCCGGCGCGCGCGAAGGCCTCCGGCGAGACGCGGGCGGCGGCGCCGTGCGCCTCGTCGAGGACGATCTTCAGCCCATCGAGACGGTTCGGCAGGACGCCGATGAGGTGCGCGACGTACTGGTCGAGCCCCTGGTCGTACGAGGTCACGCGGCCGACGCCGGAACCGGTGGGCCGCTGCCACGGGGCGCCGGTGCGGTGCTCCTCGTAGACGGACTCGATGCGGTCCTCCAGCTCGTCGGCGAGCTTGTGGCCGCCGCGGGCGAAGAACTTGATGCCGTTGTCCGGCATGGCGTTGTGGCTCGCGGAGAGCATCACGCCGAGGTCGGCGCCCAGCGCACCGGTGAGATGGGCCACCGCGGGGGTGGGCAGCACACCGACGCGCAGGACGTCCACGCCCGCGCTCGCGAGGCCCGCGACCACGGCGGCCTCCAGGAACTCCCCGGACGCGCGCGGGTCACGCCCGACCACCGCCACCGCGCGATGGCCTTCAAAGGTGCCCGCCTCGGCCAGTACGTGCGCCGCCGCCACGGAGAGTCCGAGCGCGAGCTCGGCCGTCAGATCCGCGTTGGCGACACCACGCACGCCGTCCGTGCCGAAGAGTCGTCCCACTGCTGTCCTCCGAACGTTCCAAAAACCAATGGACCCCCGGGAAGAGAGTCCCAGAGTCAAGACAGTTCCGGGGCCACGGGGGTTCCTGATAGACGAACGCCCCGGCAGCACGGTGAGTGCCGCCGGGGCGAACGAGAAGTACTGCAGGCAGCGATTAGCGCTTGCTGTACTGCGGGGCCTTACGGGCCTTCTTGAGACCGGCCTTCTTGCGCTCGACCGCACGGTCGTCACGCTTGAGGTAACCGGCCTTCTTCAGGGCGCCGCGGTTGTTCTCGACGTCGGCCTCGTTCAGCGCACGGGCGACACCGAGACGGAGCGCACCGGCCTGACCGGAGACGCCGCCACCCGAGATGCGGGCGATGACGTCGTAGCGGTTGTCGAGCTCGAGCACCTTGAAGGGCTCGTTGACTTCCTGCTGGTGGACCTTGTTCGGGAAGTAGTCCTCGAGCGTGCGCCCGTTGACCTTCCACTTGCCGGTGCCCGGGACGATCCGGACGCGGGCGATGGCGTTCTTGCGACGGCCCAGGCCGGCGGCCGGCTGCGGGTCGCCGAAGCGCGCGGCGTTCGACTCCGAGGTGTACTCGCCCTCGACGGGCGCGTCGGACTCGGTGGTGTACTGCTCGACGTCAACAACCTCGGTCTCTTCGACCGGCTGCTCAACGGTGGTCTCGGCCACGATTCTCCTCAGATTTCTTTTCGTCTTAGGGGGTGGCCGGAACTACTGCGCGACCTGGGTGATCTCGAACGGGACCGGCTGCTGAGCGCCGTGCGGGTGCTGGTCGCCCGCGTAGACCTTCAGCTTCGAGAGCATCTGACGGCCCAGGGTGTTCTTGGGGAGCATGCCCTTGACGGCCTTCTCGACGGCCTTCTCGGGGTTCTTGTCGAGCAGCTCGTCGTAACGGACGGAGCGCAGACCACCCGGGTAACCGGAGTGGCGGTAGGCCATCTTCTGGGTCTTCTTGTTGCCCGAGAGGTGCACCTTGTCGGCGTTGATGATGATGACGAAGTCACCGGTGTCGACGTGGGGGGCGTAGATCGCCTTGTGCTTGCCCCGCAGGAGGGAGGCGGCGGTGGTCGCCAGACGCCCCAGGACGATGTCCTGGGCGTCGATGACGTGCCACTGACGGGTCACATCGCCGGGCTTAGGGCTGTACGTACGCACTTCGTAGCCTTCGCTTCTTCAGTGGATGGGGTCCAGACACACGGCACCCAGGAAGCGATCATGCAGCTGGGGCTCACAATGCCGGGGACGCTGCCCGTATGCGAGCCACTGGTAACTGCTCCAGGGAACCTACGTATGGGCCCTTCGCGTGAGAACGATGACACCAATACGCATAACAGTCTCCGAGAGTACCCGTGCCGCCCTGTACGGGTCAAAACGCGGTCCCGGAGGCCGCACCTCACCCGCTCGGGGCCGTCTCCTCCGCCCCGGTCCGCCGCCCGCCCGGCACCGTGAGGCCGCCCCGCTCCCCCCGCTCACCGGCGCCTGCGCCCGCCACGCACGCCCACCCGGCCGTGCCCGCCAGCACGCACAGCGTCGCCGCGTCCTTGAAGGCGCGCCTGGTCGCCGGCTCCAGCCACGGCCAGGTGAAACCCGGCACCTGCGGCACCAGCGCCACCCAGAACCACGGGCTCCGCGCCGCCGCCCCCGGCGCGAGCGCACCCGCGAGCAGCAGCGGAACCACGACGAGGAGGTAGTGGTCGTACGAGGGACGGGAGACGAGGAAGGCCGAGAGCATCAGCATGGCGGCGCATTCCACCACCCGCGCCGGCCCCTCGTCCCCTCTCCGCCACCGCTGCCGGGCACACCACAGCCCCGCGAGCGCCGCGCACCCGGCGAGCAGCGCGGCACCCGTCTGCGGCACCCCGAGCCGCGCGAGCACCGCGGCGGGCGATGCCTCGTAGAGACGTACGAAGGCGTCGTCGCCCCGGAGCAGGAAGGGCAGGGTCCGGGTGAAGAACCCGGCGGGGTGGGGCATGGCGAGGGCGGCGGCCGCGGAGACCACCGCGGGCACCCCCACCGCGAGGCCCAGCGCCCGCCACCTGCGGGCCAGGACGAAGAGCAGCACGACGGGCGCGAGCAGCGGCTTCACCGCGACGGCGAGCCCGATGACGAGCCCCGCCGCGGCCCACCGGCCCCGGCACGCGAGCAGCAGGGCGAGCGGCAGCGCGACGGCGGAGCCCGCCGTCCAGTTGCCGAGCTCGACGAGGTGCCCGAAGGGAGCGAAGCCGAGCGCAAGCCCGAGCAGACCGTAGAGGGCAAACCGGCTGCCCCATGCCACCCCGTGGATCCGCAGCGCGCACGCCCACCCGGCGACGAGCGCCGCACTCACCCCGGCGGGCACGAGGTAGCGCACCAGGTCCGCGGGGAGCAGCGCCTGCGGCACCGCGGCCAGCACCGCGCCCGGCAGATAGAGGAAGTGGCGGTCGGCGTAGGGAGAGCGGCCGTCGAGCCAGGCCTCTGCGGCCCGCACCACGATCGCGTTGTCCATCCCGCCGCCGGGGGCCCGCAGCCCCACCCGGACCACCGCGGCGACAAGGACCAGCCCGACGATCCACCGGACCTGCCACTCGGCCGGCCGCGACAGCCATCCCGTAACAGCCGTTTTGCCCGTGTTCATGGGGTTCAGGCTAGGCCGGGATCCCCACGCAACCCCCGCACAACATCCCGGAGTGCCCGTCTAAGATGCGCCCCATGAGCTTTGGGCAAGGGGGACCTCAGTGGGGTCCGGGGGGAGCGGGCGGGCCCGGCGGCGGGCCCACGCCCGACTGGGCGGCGCTCGCCGAGGCCTCCGAGGCGCGCACCCGCAAGCGCAAGTGGCTGCTGATCGGCGGCGGGGCGCTCGCCACCGTGGGCATCGCCGCGGCCGTGGCCATCACGGTCGTCTCCGCGAACAGCGACGAGAACACCTCGTCGAACAAGCCCGCGAGCGAGCTGCCGACCGCCGCGGACATCCCCGGCGCGAGCAAGGACTCCGAGCCGTCCTTCGACGCGACGACGCCGCCGCCCCCGCCGGACCCGAAGGACTTCATCTCCAGCGCCAAGAAGGACAAGGCGCCGCTCACCCCCGAGGGCCTCTTCCCCGGCACGTCCCTGCGCTCGGGCGAGCACGTCTACAAGAAGGGCGCGACCGACTCCACCACGAAGTGCACGTCGGTCACCCAGAGCGCCCTCGGCTCGGTCCTCGCCAAGAACGACTGCACCCGGCTGATCCGCGCCAGCTACCTCAGGGACGGCGTCGCGGTCACGGTCGGCGTCGCCGTCTTCGACACCACGGCCGACGCCACCAAGGTCAAGGACCAGGTGAAGAAGGGCCTCGTCGACTCCCTCGCCGGCAAGGGCGTGCCGTCCTTCTGCCGTACGGGCGTGTGCCGCGGCACCTACAACTCCTACGGCCGCTACGCCTACTTCACCACCACGGGCTACACCAGCGGCAAGAACGTGACGACCGGCGACCGCAAGGCCTACGGCGTCGGCGACGACCTCGCCCGCTTCGCCTTCCAGCGGATCAACCAGCGGGGCGAGGCGCAGGCCTCCGCCGCGGCGCAGGCCCCGCAGTAGCCGTATCCCGTACGGGATATGACCCGCACGGGATGGCGGGCCGGGGCCTCAGCAGCACCCGGCCCCGGGCAGCGTCCGCTTGTTGCGCGCCTCCTTGCTGCGCGCGGCGAGCAACTCGTCGGCGGGGTAGCCCACTTCCTCCAGCGTGAGCCCGTGCGGCCGCACCACGTGCACCGCGGAGTCCCGCACGCCCGCCGCGAGCACCTTCGCCGGCCACTCCACCGGCCGGTGCCCGTCCCCCACGAACAGCATCGCGCCGACCAGCGAGCGCACCATGTTGTGGCAGAAGGCGTCCGCTCGCACGGTGGCCTCGTAGATGCCGTCGAGCCGCCGCTCCCAGCGCAGTTCCTGCAGCGTGCGGATGGTCGTGGCGCCCTCGCGCCGCTTGCAGTACGCCGCGAAGTCGTGCTCCCCGATGAGCCCCTGCGCGGCGGCGTTCATCGCGTCGAGGTCCAACTCCCAGTCGTGCCACAGCACATGGCCGCGCAGCAGCGGGTCGACGCCGCCGGGGTGGTCGGTCACGCGATAGGCGTAGCGTCGCCACACGGCCGAGAACCGCGCGTTGAAGCCGGCCGGCGCCTCGGCGACCTTCCACACCCGCACGTCGTGCGGCAGCCGCCCCGCGAGCCGCCGCAGCAGCTTCTCGCGGTGCTCCTCCCACACGCTCTCGGGCAGATCGACATGGGCGACCTGCCCGCGGGCGTGCACCCCGCTGTCGGTGCGGCCCGCGACGGTCAGCTCGTACGTCTGCTGCGACCGCGTCACGGTCCGCAGCGCGGCCTCGATCTCGCCCTGTACGGTCCGCTGCCCCTGGCGCTGTTTGGCCCAGCCGGAGAAGTCCCTGCCGTCGTACGACAGATCCAACCGCACCCGCACGAACCCGGGCTCTGCTTCGTCACTCACTCGTGGTTCCTCTCCGGCAACGAAAAGCGGGCCCACCCCGGCAAGGGGCGGGCCCGCTACGCCCTGAAGGGCAGAACGCCTAGGCGTCCTTCGACTCCTCGGCAGCCTCGTCGGCCTTGGCCGTGTCGACCTTGGCGTCGGCGGCCTCGGCGTCCTTGGCGGAGCGCTTCGTGGCGGCCTCGGCCTCACCGGTGGCCTCCTGGGCCACGGTCAGGGCCTCGACCAGCTCGATGATCGCCATGGGCGCGTTGTCGCCACGACGGTTACCGATCTTGGTGATGCGGGTGTAACCACCGGGGCGGTTCTCGTAGCGCGGGCCGATCTCCGTGAAGAGCGTGTGCACGATGCTCTTGTCGGTGATGACGGACAGCACCTGGCGGCGGTTGTGAAGGTCGCCCTTCTTCGCCTTGGTGACCAGACGCTCCGCGTAGGGACGCAGGCGACGGGCCTTGGCCTCGGTGGTGGTGATGCGGCCGTACTCGAAGAGCTGCTTGGCGAGGTTCGCCAGCAGAAGCTTCTCGTGCGCGGCGCTGCCGCCCAGACGGGCACCCTTGGTGGGCTTCGGCATGGTGTTTCTCCTCAGTGTCTGCCCCGGCCGTACTAGGTACCGAGGTCAGTGTCCGAGCGGGCGGTCGCCCGTCGGAGATCCGGACGTCGCCCCGAAGGGGCGGGTCCGGAAGGGGCGCGGGGAACTGCGCGACAAGCCACAGCGCACCCGCACCCGAGATCCGGCAAAAAGCGCCGAGCTCTTAGTACTGCTCGGTCTCGACGAAGCCCGCGTCCGCGTCGTCGTCCGCGCCAAACGCGTCGGCCGCAGCGGTCGGGTCGAAGCCGGGAGGCGAGTCCTTGAGCGCAAGACCCATGCCGTTGAGCTTCATCTTGACCTCGTCGATCGACTTCGCACCGAAGTTGCGGATGTCGAGCAGGTCCGCCTCGGAGCGGGCCACGAGCTCACCCACGGAGTGGATGCCCTCGCGCTTGAGGCAGTTGTACGACCGAACGGTGAGCTCGAGCTCCTCGATCGGCAGGGCGAGATCGGCGGCGAGCGCGGCGTCCGTCGGGGACGGGCCCATGTCGATGCCCTCGGCGTCGATGTTGAGCTCGCGGGCCAGACCGAACAGCTCGACCAGGGTCTTGCCGGCGGACGCCATGGCGTCACGCGGGCGCATGGCCTGCTTGGTCTCGACGTCGACGATGAGCTTGTCGAAGTCGGTGCGCTGCTCGACTCGGGTCGCCTCGACCTTGTAGGTGACCTTGAGGACCGGCGAGTAGATCGAGTCGACCGGGATACGGCCGATCTCCTGGCCGACCTGCTTGTTCTGCACCGCGGAGACGTAGCCGCGACCGCGCTCGACGGTCAGCTCCATCTCCAGCTTGCCCTTGCCGTTGAGCGTGGCGAGGACGAGGTCGGGGTTGTGCACCTCGACACCGGCCGGGGGCGCGATGTCGGCGGCGGTGACCAGACCCGGGCCCTGCTTGCGCAGGTACATCACGACCGGCTCGTCGTGCTCCGAGGAGACGACCAGCTGCTTGATGTTGAGGATGAGGTCGGTCACGTCCTCCTTGACGCCCGGCACGGTGGTGAACTCGTGCAGGACACCGTCGATGCGGATGCTGGTGACAGCAGCGCCGGGGATCGACGAGAGGAGGGTGCGGCGGAGGGAGTTGCCGAGGGTGTAACCGAAGCCCGGCTCCAGCGGCTCGATCACGAACCGGGAGCGGAATTCGTCGACGACCTCTTCGGTCAACGAGGGACGCTGAGCGATCAGCATGAAGTGAATCCTTCAGTCATGGGCACCCACTATTTGATGCCCTTGAGTGCTACAAGGGTACGGGCGATACGGCTCCGGAGAGCCGTACCGCCCGAAAACCTCAAGTCAAGCGACGTGCGTCAGACGCGGCGACGCTTGGGCGGACGGCAGCCGTTGTGCGGCGTGGGCGTCACGTCCTGGATCGAGCCGACCTCAAGACCGGTCGCCTGCAGCGAACGGATCGCGGTCTCACGGCCGGAGCCGGGACCCTTGACGAAGACGTCGACCTTGCGCATGCCGTGCTCCTGCGCGCGACGGGCAGCCGACTCGGCGGCCATCTGCGCGGCGAACGGCGTGGACTTGCGCGAGCCCTTGAAGCCGACGTGGCCGGCGGAGGCCCACGAGATCACGTTGCCGGTCGGGTCCGTGATGGACACGATCGTGTTGTTGAACGTGCTCTTGATGTGCGCGTGGCCGTGAGCGACGTTCTTCTTTTCCTTGCGGCGCACCTTCTTGGCAGCGCCCTGACGACCCTTGGGGGGCATCTATAACTCCTACGGGAGGTGGTCGGTCCTGCAGCGTCAGCTGTCGATAGACCGCTGAGCGAGGACTACTTCTTGCCCGGCTTCTTCTTACCGGCGATGGCGCGACGCGGGCCCTTGCGGGTGCGGGCGTTCGTGCTGGTGCGCTGACCGCGGACGGGCAGGCCACGACGGTGGCGGATACCCGCGTAGCAGCCGATCTCGACCTTGCGGCGGATGTCGGCCTGGATCTCGCGACGGAGGTCACCCTCGGTCTTGATGTTGGCGTCCACGTACTCGCGGATCTTGACGAGGTCTTCCTCGGTCAGGTCGCGGACGCGGGTGTTGCGGTCCACCTCGATGGCGTCCAGCGTCTGCTGGGCCAGCGTGCGGCCGATGCCGAACACGTAGGTGAGGGCGACCTCGATGCGCTTTTCGCGCGGGAGGTCAACGCCTTCAACGCGTGCCATTCATGGCTCCTGTTGATTCTTCGGAGGTCTTCAGCAGAACCACTCCCGGTCGCCGTCCCCTTCGCAAAGGATCGGTACGGAACGGGTCCCCGGCCTCCGACCGGGGGTGTCGCCCTCCATGACCGGTGACATCACCGGCGGAACTGAAGAGGGACGGGTCCTGCGTATCTACTTACGTGCGTCGCGCGAAAATCTGCGAACTGCAGTGGTGCGTCAGCCCTGGCGCTGCTTGTGGCGCGGGTTGTCGCAAATGATCATGACCCGGCCGTGACGGCGGATCACCCTGCACTTGTCGCAGATCTTCTTGACGCTCGGCTTGACCTTCATTGGGTGAGGTTCTCCGGGTCAGTGCCACCACCCCGCGCGAGCGGGATGCGGGCAAGATCTACTTGTACCGGTAGACGATCCGGCCACGGGTCAGGTCGTACGGAGACAGCTCCACCACGACCCGGTCGTCAGGGAGGATGCGGATGTAGTGCATGCGCATCTTGCCGCTGATGTGTGCCAGGACCTGGTGGCCGTTCTGGAGCTCCACCTTGAACATGGCGTTCGGGAGAGACTCGACGACAGTGCCTTCGATCTCGATGGCACCTTGCTTCTTGGCCACGCTTCGCCCTTCGAATCGACTACCTTGATCGACTGTCGTTCACCGCATGCAGACACACGGATGCACGAGAGCCGACGCGTCAGTCTACGTCAGTGCACTCGGAAAGACGAATCGGGAAAGTCTGCCCCTTGAGCAAGATCCTTAAGCAAGACCCTGCCCAGCACCGACGCGGCGGCTAGCCCAGCGGGTCCGGCGCGGGGGTCACGCCGTACGCGGCGAGACGCTCCTTGCCGCAGTCCGGAGCCGTCAGCACGAGGGGCCCCTCCTCGGTGAGGGCGATCGAGTGCTCCCAGTGCGAGGACCAAGTACCGTCCGTCGTGATGACGGTCCAGTCGTCCTCCAGGACCTCCGTGCGCGGGGTGCCGAGGGAGACCATCGGCTCGATCGCCAGGCAGAAGCCGGGGACCAGCTTCGGGCCCTTGCCGCGGCGGCGCTCGACGTAGTTCAGGAGGTGCGGGTCCATGTGCATCTCGGTGCCGATGCCGTGGCCGCCGTAGTCCTCGACGATCCCGTACTTGCCGCCGCCCGGCTTCGGCTGGCGGCGGATGTACGTCTCGATCGCGCGCGAGATGTCGATGAGCCGGTTGCCCTGCTTCATCGCCGCGATGCCGGCCCACATCGACTCCTCGGTCACCCGGGAGAGCTCGACGAGCTCCGGAGCGTGACCGGTGCCCACGAACGCGGTGTACGCCGCGTCGCCGTGCCAGCCGTCGATGATCGCGCCGGCGTCGATGGAGATGATGTCGCCGTCCTTCAGGACGGTCTTGTCGTCGGGGATGCCGTGCACGACGACCTCGTTGACCGAGGTGCAGATCGTGGCGGGGAAGCCGCCGTACCCGAGGAAGTTCGACTTCGCGCCGTGCTCGGAGATCACCTTGCGGGCGACCTCGTCCAGGTCCTTGGTGGTGGCGCCCGGCACCGCGGCCGCACGCGTCGCGGCGTGGATCGCGGCGACGACAAGGCCCGCCTCACGCATCTTCGCGATCTGCTCGGGGGTCTTGATCTGCACCATGGGGCTTCCGCTCTCCGTCATCCGTCGACAAACCGGCCACGTACCCGAACCGGTACGTGAACAACAGTACGGCCGCGGTCCCCCTGGGGGCACCGCGGCCGTAACACCGTACTGACTACTTGTCGCCCTTCAGGGCGTCCATCGCGCGCGCGGTGACCTCGTCGACCTTGCCGAGCGCCGAGATCGTCACGACCAGACCCTGCGTCCGGTAGTAGTCGATGATCGGCTCGGTCTGCGTGTGGTAGACCTCGAGGCGCTTGCGGACCGTGTCCTCGCTGTCGTCCTCGCGCTGGTAGAGCTCGCCGCCGCAGACGTCGCAGACGCCGTCCTGCTTCGGCTGCGAGTACGTCACGTGGAAGACGTGGCTGGAGTCCTTGCGGCAGATGCGCCGGCCGGCGATCCGCTTGACGACCTCGTCCTCGGGGACCTCCAGGTCCAGGACGGCGTCGAGCTTCACGTCATCGGCCTTCAGCGCGACGTCCAGCGCCTCCGCCTGCGACACGTTGCGCGGGAACCCGTCGAGCAGGAAGCCGTTCACGGCGTCCGGCTGGGCCATGCGGTCCTTCGCCATGCCGATGGTCACCTCGTCCGGGACGAGGTTTCCGGCGTCCATGTACGCCTTCGCCGCCTTGCCGAGTTCCGTGCCCTGGCTGATGTTGGCGCGGAAGAGGTCGCCCGTGGAGATGTGCGGGATCGACAGGTTCTTGGCGAGGAACGCGGCCTGCGTTCCCTTGCCCGCACCGGGCGGCCCGACGAGGACGATTCGCATCAGCGGAGGAACCCTTCGTAATTGCGCTGCTGGAGCTGGCTCTCGATCTGCTTCACGGTTTCCAGACCCACACCCACGATGATGAGGATGCTCGTCCCGCCGAACGGGAAGTTCTGGTTTGCCCCGAAGCCCACCAACGCCATCGTCGGCACAAGAGCGATCAGACCCAGATACAGCGAACCCGGCCACGTGATCCGGTTGAGTACGTAACTCAGATACTCAGCGGTCGGACGGCCAGCCCGGATGCCCGGGATGAAGCCACCATACTTCTTCATGTTGTCGGCGACTTCCTCGGGGTTGAACGAGATCGCGACGTAGAAGAAGGCGAAGAAGACGATCAGGATGAAGTACGTGGCGATGTAAATCGGGTGGTCACCCTTGGTCAGGTTCGCCTCGATCCACGTCTTCCATCCCGAGTTGCCGCCCGCGAACTGGGCGACCAGCGCCGGAATGTAGAGCAGCGACGAGGCGAAGATCACAGGGATGATGCCCGCCTGATTGACCTTCAGCGGAATGTAGGTCGACGTACCGCCGTAGGACCGGCGGCCGATCATGCGCTTCGCGTACTGGACCGGAATGCGGCGCTGCGCCTGCTCGACGAAGACCACCAGACCGACCATGACCAGACCGACCGCGATGACGGTGCCGAACTCGATCCAGCCGCCCGCCAGGTCACCCTGCTGCTTGATGGCCCACAGGGCGCTCGGGAAGGTCGCGGCGATCGAGATGAACATCAGGATCGACATGCCGTTGCCGATGCCGCGGTCAGTGATGAGCTCACCGAGCCACATCACACAGGCCGTACCCGCGGTCATCGTGATGACCATCGTGATGGTCACGAAGATCGACTGGTCGGGGACGATCTCGCTGGCGACCGGGCAGCTCTGGAAGAGGGTGCCGGTGCGGGCGGTGGCCACCAGGCCGGTGCCCTGCAGGATCGCGAGCGCGATGGTCAGATAGCGCGTGTACTGCGTGATCTTCGCTGTGCCGGCCTGGCCCTCCTTCTTGAGGGCCTCGAGTCGCGGGATCACCACGGTCAGCAGCTGCAGAATGATGCTCGCCGTGATGTACGGCATGATGCCGAGCGCGAAGATCGTGATCTGCAGCAGCGCGCCACCGCTGAACATGTTGACGAGACCGAACAGGCCCTGGTTCGCATTGGCGTTGTCAATGCAGGTCTGCACGTTCTTGTAGTCGACACCGGGAATCGGCACATGCGTGCCCACCCGGTAGATCACGATGATGCCGAGCGTGAAGAGCAGCTTCTTGCGCAGGTCGGGCGTCTTGAACGCCCGGGCGAACGCGGTGAGCACGGTGCCTCCTGCGACCCCCGCGCGCGTGCGTCAGAGGTGGTGGTCTGAGGTTCGACGAATACGTATCAGTCAAGAAAACCGTGCGGCCGGGCCGCACGGAGCTTGGACAGTGCACGCCACCTTACCGGCGACCGTGCCCCCCTTGGAACGACCAACCGGGGATGCCCCTTTTGTGGGGCATCCCCGGCTGGGAATCGCTCATGTCATCGACACGTCTGAGGGAATATCAGACGAGCTCGGTGACGGTACCGCCGGCGGCGGTGATCTTCTCCTTGGCGGAACCGGAGACGGCGTCAACCGTCACCTGCAGCGCCACGGTGACCTCACCCTGGCCGAGGACCTTGACGAGGCTGTTCTTGCGAACCGCACCCTTGGCCACGAGGGCCTCGACGGTGACCTCGCCACCCTCGGGGAACAGCGCGCTCAGCTTGTCGAGGTTCACGACCTGGAACTCGGTCTTGAACGGGTTCCGGAAGCCCTTGAGCTTCGGGAGACGCATGTGGAGGGGCATCTGGCCACCCTCGAAGCGCTCCGGAACCTGGTAACGGGCCTTGGTGCCCTTGGTACCACGACCAGCGGTCTTACCCTTGGACGCCTCACCACGACCCACACGGGTCTTGGCGGTCTTGGCGCCCGGGGCGGGCCGGAGGTTGTGGACCTTCAGCGGGTTCTGCTCCGCCATGTCAGTCGACCTCCTCAACCGTCACGAGGTGGCGGACGGTCTGCACCATGCCGCGGAACTCGGGGCGGTCCTCCTTGACGACCTGCGTGTTGATGCCCTTGAGACCAAGGGAGCGCAGGGTGTCGCGGTGGTTCTGCTTGCTGCCGATGTACGACTTCGTCTGCGTGATCTTGAGCTGTGCCATTACGCACCCGCTCCCGCACGCGCACGAAGCAGAGCCGCGGGGGCGACGTCCTCGAGGGGCAGACCACGGCGAGCCGCGATCTCCTCGGGACGCTGCAGGCCCTTGAGGGCCGCCACGGTCGCGTGCACGATGTTGATCGCGTTGTCGGAGCCCAGGGACTTCGACAGGATGTCGTGCACGCCGGCGCACTCGAGCACGGCACGCACCGGGCCACCGGCGATAACACCGGTACCGGGGGAAGCAGGCTTGAGCAGGACGACGCCCGCGGCCTTCTCGCCCTGGATGGGGTGCGGGATGGTGCCCTGGATACGGGGGACCTTGAAGAAGTGCTTCTTGGCCTCCTCAACACCCTTGGCGATGGCGGCCGGCACCTCCTTGGCCTTGCCGTAACCGACACCCACGGTGCCGTCACCGTCGCCCACTACGACGAGCGCAGTGAAGCTGAAGCGACGACCACCCTTCACAACCTTGGCGACACGGTTGATCGCGACAACGCGCTCAACGTATGCGGTCTTCTCGGCGGCAGCGCCACCGTCGCGACCCTTCCGGTCCCGCCGCTCGCCGCCACCGGCACCGCCACCGCGGCGCTGGGGTCCAGCCATTGGAATTACCTCTCTCTGTTTCCGCTAGCTACGCAGTGACACAGGTCCCTGCGCGACGGACGACTCAGAACTTGAGTCCGGCTTCGCGGGCGGCGTCCGCCAGGGCGGCGATGCGCCCGGCGTACTGGTTACCACCACGGTCGAACACGACAGTCTCGACACCGGCAGCCTTGGCGCGCTCGGCGACCAGGGCGCCGACCGACTTGGCGGCCGCGGACTTGTCGCCCTCGGTACCGCGGATCGTGGTGTCCAGGGTCGACGCCGACGCCAGGGTGTGACCCTTGATGTCGTCGATGACCTGGGCCACGATGTGGCGGTTGGAGCGCGTCACGACCAGGCGCGGACGCTCAGCCGTACCCGAGATGTGCTTACGGATGCGGATGTGACGACGCTTGATGGCAGCACGCTTGTAAGCGTCGCCCTTAGCAATCTTGACACCGTATGCCATGGCTTACTTACCCGCCTTTCCGACCTTGCGGCGGATGACTTCGCCTTCGTACTTGACGCCCTTGGCCTTGTACGGGTCGGGCTTGCGCAGCTTGCGGATGTTGGCCGCAACCTCGCCGACCTTCTGCTTGTCGATGCCCTCGACCGAGAAACGGGTCGCGGACTCCACCTTGAAGGTGATGCCCTCGGGGGCCTCGACCAGGATCGGGTGGCTGTAGCCGAGCGAGAACTCCAGGTTGGAGCCCTTCGCCAGGACGCGGTAACCGACACCGCTGATTTCGAGCTTCTTCACGTAACCCTGGGTCACGCCGGTGATCATGTTCGCCACCAGCGTGCGGGACAGGCCGTGCAGGGCCTTGTTCTGACGCTCGTCGTTCGGACGGGTGACGTTCAGAACGCCGTCCTCGTCCTTAGCGATCTCGATCGGCGCGACAACGGTGTGCGCGAGGGAACCCTTGGGGCCCTTCACAGCGACCGTACGGCCGTCGATGGTGACGTCCACGCCGGCGGGAACCGTGATGGGGAGCTTGCCAATACGCGACATTAGCTATTCCTCCGTTCCCGACTACCAGACGTAGGCGAGGACTTCCCCACCTACGCCCTTCTTGCCTGCCTGCTGGCCGGTCAGGAGACCGTGCGACGTGGAGATGATCGCCACGCCGAGGCCGCCGAGGACCTTCGGCAGGTTGGTGGACTTCGCGTAAACCCGGAGACCGGGCTTGGAGATCCGCTTGATGCCCGCAATGGAGCGCTCACGGTTCGGGCCGAACTTCAGCTCGAGAACGAGGTTCTTGCCAACCTCGGCGTCCTCGACCTTCCAGCCCGTGATGAAGCCCTCCTGCTGGAGGATCTCCGCGATGTGAGACTTGATCTTGCTGTGCGGCATCGCCACGGTGTCGTGGTACGCCGAGTTCGCGTTACGCAGACGAGTCAGCATGTCCGCGATCGGATCAGTCATGGTCATGAATTGGCCTTCGGCCTCTCTCGCCGGGGTTTCCTATCTGCGCCATCCCTCTCCCCACTCAGAGGCAGGACGGGTGCGGCGCGGGGACCTACGGCGTAGTAAGTCGGTCAGGGCGGCAGACGCCCAACCCTCCTAGCCTAAGCCATGTGGAGGAGAGCATCTGCCAACCCTTTACTTACCGAGAGATCCAGACAGTCCCAAAACCTTCGAAAAGGTGGGGACTACCAGGAGCTCTTGGTCACGCCCGGCAGCTCGCCACGGTGAGCCATCTCACGAAGGCACACGCGGCAGAGGCCGAACTTGCGGTAGACGGAGTGCGGGCGGCCGCAGCGCTGGCAGCGGGTGTACGCACGCACACCGAACTTGGGCTTACGAGCAGCCTTGGCAATCAGAGCCTTCTTCGCCATCTCGCTTACGCCTCCTTGAAGGGGAAGCCGAGGTGACGGAGAAGGGCGCGGCCCTCAGCGTCGTTGGTCGCCGTGGTGACCACGGTGATGTCCATACCCCGGACGCGGTCGATCTTGTCCTGGTCGATCTCGTGGAACATGACCTGCTCCGTGAGACCGAAGGTGTAGTTGCCACGGCCGTCGAACTGCTTGGGGGACAGACCACGGAAGTCGCGGATGCGCGGCAGCGCGAGCGACAGGGTGCGGTCCAGGAACTCCCACATGCGGTCGCCACGGAGCGTGACGTGGCAGCCGATCGGCTGACCCTCGCGCAGCTTGAACTGCGCGATGGACTTCCGGGCCTTGGTGATGGCCGGCTTCTGACCCGTGATGGTGGTCAGGTCACGGACGGCACCGTCCATGAGCTTCGAGTCACGGGCGGCGTCGCCGACACCCATGTTGACCACGATCTTGACGAGACCGGGGATCTGCATGACGTTCTCGTAGGAGAACTCTTCCTGCAGCTTGCCCGCGATCTCCTCGCGGTACTTCGTCTTGAGACGCGGAGTGGTGGTGGTCGTCATCAGATGTCCTCACCCGTCCGCTTGGCAACGCGGATCTTGTTGCCCTCGTCGTCGAAGCGGTAACCGACGCGCGTGACGACCTTGTTGCCGTCCTTCTCCACGACCAGCTGGACGTTGGAGACGTGGACGGGGGCCTCGGTGGTCACGATGCCGCCGGCCTGCGAGCCGCTGGCGGTCGGGCCGGCCTTCGTGTGCTTCTTGACCCGGTTGACACCCTCGACCAGGACGCGCTCGTCGCGCGGGTAAGCGGCAATGACCTTGCCCTGCTTGCCCTTGTCCTTACCGGTGATGACCTGGACCAGGTCGCCCTTCTTGATCTTCATGCTTACAGCACCTCCGGCGCGAGCGAGATGATCTTCATGAACTTCTTCTCGCGCAGCTCACGGCCGACGGGGCCGAAGATACGGGTGCCGCGAGGGTCGCCGTCGTTCTTCAGAATGACGGCGGCGTTCTCGTCGAAGCGGATGTACGAGCCGTCCGGACGGCGGCGCTCCTTGACGGTGCGAACGATGACCGCCTTGACGACGTCACCCTTCTTCACGTTGCCACCGGGGATCGCGTCCTTCACGGTGGCGACGATGACGTCACCGATGCCCGCGTAGCGGCGACCCGAGCCACCGAGAACACGGATGGTGAGAATTTCCTTCGCACCCGTGTTGTCGGCGACGCGCAGTCGCGACTCCTGCTGGATCACGTCTATCTCCTGTTTGTCTGCCGGTTCCCCCGGGGCAGTTCAGCTGAACTGCCCCGGGAGCCTGGCGGAACGAACTCTGAGGGATGCCTCAGAGAATTACTTGGCCTTCTCGAGGATCTCGACGATGCGCCAGCGCTTGGTCGCCGACAGCGGACGCGTCTCCATCAGGAGGACGCGGTCGCCGACGCCGGCAGCGTTCTGCTCGTCGTGCGCCTTGAGCTTGTTCGTACGGCGGATGACCTTGCCGTACAGCGCGTGGGTCACGCGGTCCTCGACAGCGACGACGACGGTCTTGTCCATCTTGTCGCTGACGACAAGACCCTGACGGGTCTTGCGGAAGCCGCGGGCGGCCTTCGTCTCTTCAGTCACGTTGCTCTCGCTCATCAGGCGCTCTCCACCGTCTCGATGCCCAGCTCGCGCTCACGCATCAGGGTGTAGATCCGCGCGATGTCCTTACGGACGGCCTTGAGCCGACCGTGGTTCTCGAGCTGACCCGTCGCCGCCTGGAAGCGGAGGTTGAACAGCTCTTCCTTGGCTTCGCGAAGCTTGTTGACAAGCTCCTCGTCGCCCAGTTCGCGCAGCTCGGACGCCTTGGTACCGGCCGACATCACGACTCACCTGCCTCGCGCCGGACGATGCGGCACTTCATCGGAAGCTTGTGAGCAGCGCGGGTGAGCGCCTCACGAGCAATCTTCTCGTTCGGGTACGACAGCTCGAACATCACCCGTCCCGGGTGAACGTTCGCGACCCACCACTCCGGAGAACCCTTACCGGAACCCATGCGGGTCTCGGCAGGCTTCTTGGTGAGGGGGCGGTCCGGGTAGATGTTGATCCAGACCTTGCCGCCACGCTTGATGTGGCGGGTCATCGCGATACGAGCCGCCTCGATCTGGCGGTTGGTCACGTACGCCGGCGTGAGGGCCTGAATGCCGTACTCGCCGAATGCGACCGTCGTACCACCCTTGGCCTGACCGCGGCGCTTGGGGTGGTGCTGCTTGCGGTGCTTGACCCTACGGGGGATCAGCATTTCGGTCAGGCCTCCGTTCCGGTGCTCTCAGCCGGAGCGGCAGCGGCGGCGGGAGCGTCGGCCTTGGGGGCCTCGGCAGGCTGCTGCTGACCGCTCTGGGCCCCCTGCTGCTGCGGCTTGCGGCCGCGGCCGCCACGCTCGCCACCGCGGCCACCACGGGCCGGGCGGTCGTTGCCGCCGCCACGGGCCGGGCGGTTACCCGCACGGGCAGCGGCGTTCTCGGCGCGGACCTCGGCGATGTTCTTGACGTCGCCCTTGTAGATCCAGACCTTCACGCCGATGCGGCCGAAGGTCGTCTTGGCCTCGAAGAAGCCGTAGTCGACGTTGGCGCGGAGCGTGTGCAGGGGCACGCGGCCCTCGCGGTAGAACTCCGAGCGCGACATCTCGGCGCCGCCGAGACGGCCACCACACTGGATCTTGATGCCCTTGGCGCCGGCCTTCATCGCCGACTGCATGCTCTTGCGCATGGCACGACGGAAGGAGACGCGGGAGGACAGCTGCTCCGCCACGGCCTGGGCCACGAGCTGAGCGTCGACCTCGGGGTTCTTGACCTCGAGGATGTTCAGCTGGACCTGCTTGCCCGTGAGCTTCTCGAGGTCACCGCGGATGCGGTCGGCCTCGGCGCCACGGCGGCCGATGACGATGCCGGGACGAGCGGTGTGGATGTCCACACGCACGCGGTCACGGGTGCGCTCGATCTCCACCTTCGAGATGCCGGCGCGCTCCATGCCGGACGTCATCATCCGACGGATGGCGACGTCTTCCTTGACGTAGTCCTTGTACAGCTTGTCGGCGTACCAACGCGACTTGAAGTCGGTCGTGACACCGAGCCGGAACCCGTGCGGGTTTACCTTCTGGCCCATTACCGGGTTCCTTCCTTGCTGCTGACGACCACGGTGATGTGGCTGGTCCGCTTACGGATCCGGTAGGCACGGCCCTGAGCACGCGGACGGAACCGCTTCAGGGTCGGGCCCTCATCCACGTACGCCTCGCTGATGACCAGCGAAGAGGCGTCGGTGTGGTCGTAGTTGTGCGCGGCGTTGGCAATGGCGCTGTCCAGCACCTTGCCGACCGGCACGCTCGCGGCCTGCGGGGCGAAACGCAGGACCGCCTGAGCCTCCGTGGCATCCATGCCACGGATGAGGTCCACCACGCGGCGGGCCTTCATGGGCGTGACGCGGATGTACCGCGCCTGGGCCCTGGCTTCCATGGTTGTCCCTTCGGTGTTAGTCATAGTCGTTCCACCCCGCGCTAGCGGCGCTTCGACTTCCGGTCGTCCTTGACGTGGCCGCGGAAGGTGCGAGTCGGCGAGAACTCGCCGAGCTTGTGGCCGACCATCGACTCGGTGACGAACACCGGGATGTGGGTCTTGCCGTTGTGCACCGCGATCGTGTGACCCAGCATGCTGGGAATGATCATCGAGCGACGGGACCAGGTCTTGATGACGTTCTTGGAACCGGCTTCGTTCTGAGCGTCCACCTTCTTTACGAGGTGGTCGTCGACGAAGGGCCCCTTCTTGAGACTGCGCGGCATCTAAACCCGCTCCTAGCGCTTCTTGTTCGACTTGCGGCGACGGACGATGTACTTGTTGCTCGCCTTGTTGCGATCACGAGTACGACCCTCCTTCTTGCCCCACGGCGAGACCGGGTGGCGACCACCGGAGGTCTTGCCTTCGCCACCACCGTGCGGGTGGTCGACCGGGTTCATCACGACACCACGCACGGTCGGGCGGACGCCCTTCCAGCGCATGCGGCCGGCCTTGCCCCAGTTGATGTTCGACTGCTCGGCGTTGCCGACCTCGCCGATGGTGGCGCGGCAGCGGACGTCGACCAGGCGGATCTCACCGGACGGCATGCGAAGGTGCGCCATGGCGCCTTCCTTCGCGAGCAGCTGCACGGAGGCACCCGCGGAGCGGGCGAACTTCGCGCCGCCGCCGGGCCGCAGCTCGATGGCGTGGAGCGTCGTACCCACCGGGATGTTGCGCAGCGCCATGTTGTTGCCGGGCTTGATGTCGGCACCGGGGCCGCTCTCAATCCGGTCACCCTGCTGCGTGCCGCGCGGGGCGAGGATGTAGCGCTTCTCGCCGTCCGCGTAGTGCAGCAGCGCGATGCGCGCGGTGCGGTTGGGGTCGTACTCGATGTGCGCGACCTTGGCCGGCACACCGTCCTTGTCGTGACGACGGAAGTCGATCACGCGGAAGGCGCGCTTGTGTCCGCCACCCTGGTGGCGAACGGTCACACGACCGGAATTGTTACGGCCGCCCTTGCTGTGCAGCGGGCGAACCAGCGACTTCTCCGGCGTGGACCGCGTTACCTCGACGAAGTCGGCGACGCTGGAGCCACGACGGCCCGGCGTAGTCGGCTTGTACTTGCGGATTCCCATTTCTCAGTCCTCGTCCGATATTCGGACCAGGGCGCTCCGTTAGGAGGCCTGGCCGAAGATGTCGATACGGTCGCCCTCAGCAAGGGTCACAATCGCGCGCTTGGTGTCGGCACGCTTGCCGAAACCAGACTTGGTGCGCTTGCGCTTGCCCTGACGGTTGATCGTGTTGACTCCGGTGACCTTGACCGAGAAGACCGACTCGACGGCCTGCTTGATCTGGGTCTTGTTGGAGCCGGGGGCCACGATGAACGTGTACTTGCCCTCGTCGAGCAGCGCGTAGGACTTCTCGGAGACGACCGGCTTGACGAGGACGTCGCGCGGGTCCGAGAAGGACTTGCTCAGCGGGGTGGGCTCAACGGCGATCTTGCCCTCGGTCGCGATGCGCTTCGCCTTGGCGACGCGCGCGGCCTTGGCGGCCTTCGCAGCCTTGGACGCGATGCTCTGGTGACGGATGGCCATCAGGCTTCGCTCCCTTCGGTGTCAGTGGCCTGCGGGCCGGACACGAAGGACTCGAACGCGGCCTTGGTGAAGACCACGTCGTCCGACACGAGCACGTCGTACGTGTTCAGCTGGCCCGGCTCCAGGATGTGCACCTGGGGCAGGTTGCGGGCGGAGAGCAGCGAAGTCTCGTCCGCGCGGTCGATGACCAGGAGCACGTTCTTGCGCTCGCTGACCTTGCCGAGCAGCGTCTTCGCGGCCTTGGTGGAGATGTCGCCCTCGACCACGTTGGTGACAACGTGGATACGAGCGTTGCGGGCCCGGTCGGTGAGGGCGTGGCGCAGGGCCGCGGCCTTCATCTTCTTCGGGGTCCGCTGCGAGTAGTCACGCGGCTGCGGGCCGTGGACGACGCCACCGCCGGCGAACTGCGGCGCACGGGTCGAACCCTGGCGCGCGCGGCCGGTGCCCTTCTGGCGGTACGGCTTCTTGCCGCCACCGCGGACTTCGCCGCGACGCTTGGTCTTGTGCGTGCCCTGACGGGCCGCGGCCAGCTGTGCGACGACGACCTGGTGGATCAGCGGGATGCTGATCTTCTCGACGTCGAAGATCTCCGCGGGGAGCTCGACCGTCCCGGTCTTGTCGCCTGCCGGCGAAAGGATGTCAATGGTGCTCATGGGTTACCTCAGGCCCCCTTGGCCGCGGTACGGACCAGGACGAGGCCGCCGTTCGGACCAGGAACCGCGCCCTTGATCAGGAGCAGGCCCTTCTCCGCGTCAACGGCGTGGACGGTCAGGTTCTGGGTGGTGACCCGCTCGTTGCCCATGCGACCGGCCATGCGCTGGCCCTTGAAGACACGGCCGGGCGTGGCGCAGCCACCGATGGAGCCGGGCTTGCGGTGCACGCGGTGGGCACCGTGGGAGGCCTTGCCACCGGCGAAGTTGTGACGCTTCATCACACCGGCAAAGCCCTTGCCCTTGCTCTTACCGGTGACGTCGACCTTGATACCGGCCTCGAACGTCTCGGCAGTCAGCTCCTGGCCGAGGGTGTACTCGCTGGCACCAGCGGTACGGATCTCGACGAGGTGGCGACGGGGGGTCACGTCGGCCTTGGCGAAGTGGCCCTTGAGGGGCTTGTTCACCTTGCGCGGGTCGATCTCGCCGAAGGCGATCTGGACCGACTCGTAGCCGTCGCTGTCATTCGTACGGACCTGGGTAACGACGCAGGGTCCGGCCTTGACCACGGTCACCGGGACGATGCGGTTGTTCTCGTCCCAGACCTGGGTCATGCCGAGCTTCTCGCCCAGGATGCCCTTGATCTGCTTGGTCATCTTCTCCGCGCCCTTCAGAGCTTGATCTCGATGTCAACGCCGGCCGGAAGGTCCAGGCGCATCAGCGAGTCAACGGTCTTGGGCGTCGGGTCGAGGATGTCGATCAGGCGCTTGTGCGTGCGCATCTCGAAGTGCTCGCGCGAGTCCTTGTACTTGTGCGGCGACTTGATGACGCAGTACACGTTCTTCTCAGTGGGCAGCGGCACCGGGCCCGCGACCGACGCACCAGTACGCGTCACCGTCTCGACGATCTTCTTCGCCGAGGAGTCGATGACCTCGTGGTCGTAGGCCTTGAGCCGGATGCGGATCTTCTGTCCCGCCATGGCTACTTAGTAGTCCTTCGTCTCGAACGCTCTGGCACCTCGGGGGCCCTTTTTTCTACTTCCTCCGACCCACGCGGTCGGGCGTGTCGCAGTCCCGCCCACACGGTTCTCCCGAAGGAGAATCCCTGCACAGGGGCTGCGGCCCAGATGACCGCGGGTCCGGGGGAAGAAACCCACCGGGCGCCTGGTTGAGCGACCGCACCGCACTTCCCGAAAGATTCCCGTACGTCCGCCTCAGCGCTGCCTGCGGATCCTTGCGGACCCTTCGACAGATGGGGCGACGAGTACTGTGGGACTCGCTTCCGGTCCTCCCGGCGGGAGGCGCGCAGCATCGGCACTCAACCGAGCAACCCCGACAGTCTGCCATACGGGGCATGCCGGGTGCCAATCGAGCCGAGGATCGTACCCGGTGGGTGACGGAGATCAAACCCGGGGTGCGGTGGGCGCGCCGCACCTCCGTTGGGGCAGGGTGGGCGGGATGAGTGATGCGACCCCGCACGGCCCGCGCTTCGTCCCACGGAAGCACATCAATCCGCGCTTCGCGGACGACATGGCGTTCTCGCTGGTCAGCGGCCCAGAAGAGTACGCAGGAAGGACCGCGCGCCCCGTCCGGTACGTCGCCGTGGCCGACGAGCGCGGCACGGTCACCACGTACGTGTGGGCCTGCGACGAGGACGACGCGGCCGGATGGATCGTCCGCAGGGACGCGGATCCGCGGGCCGTCAACGACAGCCGCTGGCTGACCCGGCTACGCGAGGGGAAGGCCCGCGGGGTCCCCCCGACGGCGGTCCTCGCCGAGGTGGCGGCCTCCCCCGCCGCGGTGCCCGGCTCGCTCACCACAGCCCCGGACCTGGCGTCCCTGTACGCCCTGGCGGACCAGCCGTTCCGGGCCCCCCGGTGGCGCTCGGCCCGCGGCGCCCTCTTCGGCCTGGCGATCGGCGACGCGATGGGCCGCCCGCTGTCCACGCTGCCCCTGGACGATGTGAGGGCCGTGTACGGCTCCTGGGAGGCGATGGAGCTCCCCCTGTCCGCCGACGGCACGGTCCGCGTCTCCGACCAGACCCAGCTCTCCCTGGCCGTGGGCGAGGCGTTGGCGGGGGCGGCGGTCGCGGCTCCCCTGCCGGAGGCGGAGGCGCGGCGGGCTCTGACGGTACGGGGCGCCCTGCCGGCCCCGCCCTGGCTGACCCCGGCGGCCGTCACGACGGCGCTGCGCACCCACCTGGTGGCCTGGCGCCACTCCCCCGACAACGACCGCGCCCCCGGCCGTACGACGCTGGACGCGTGCGAGGCGCTGGGCAGGCCGGTGCCGTGGCAGCAGGCGACCGCCGCGGGGTCGAAGGGGTGCGCGGCGGTGGCGCGGGCGGCCGTGGTGGGCCTGGCCCCGTATCTGAGCGCCGACCAGCGCTCGGGAATCGCCCAACTACAGGCGGCCCTCACCCACGGCCACCCCACCGCCCTGGCGGCGAGCGACCTGGCGTCCCACGCGGTGGACCTCCTGAGGCACCGCTGCGCGCCCGCCGACCTGCTGACGGAGCTGCGCGTCCACGCGGAGACGTCACGGTACGTCTACCGCGCCGACTGGCTGGGCGACCTGGCCTCCCGTACCGACGCGGCGGCGTTCATCGCGATGGGGTGGGACGAGTGCGTGTCGGCCCTGTCAGCGGTGGAGACGGCGCTGGGCACGGACGACGTCTCCCGCGACCCCGGCAGGGCCGTGGGCTCGGCGTGGACCGCCGACGACGTCCTGGCCGGCGCCCTCTACGCCTTCCTGGCCACGGACACCCACCCCCGCGACACCCTGCGCCGCGCGGCCCACACCTCCGGCGCCTCAGCGGCGACGGCAGCCCTGGCGGGCGCGCTGGCGGGGGCACACCGGGGCGTGTCGGACTGGCCGCCGGAGTGGACGGGGACGGTGGAGTACGGACACCGTCTGACATGGCTCGGCGAGGCGTGGGACCGAGACCGAGCCTGAGCCGGCATCCGAGAGGGGGGAGGGCCAGCTGTCAGAACGCCGAAAGGTACACCCGAGCCCGATCCCCCTTGAGCCCCCGCACGTAGATCTCGATCCACTGAACCTTCTTGCGCCGCGGATCCGACACACACGGGGGGCAGACTCCTGCCCAGCGCGCTCCCTTCAAGGCGTACGGCTTGGCCAGGCGGAGGCGTTCGAGCAGGACGGACCACGGTTTGATCTCGTTCTTCCGTACCGTGAGGGGCTCCTCGGAGTGCAGAGACGCCGCAACCTCCTCGGCAGCCTTCTCGCTGGTCACGAAGGTCAGGATGTACTGATTCTCCTGCGGGTTGACCTGCACGGCGCCCTTGACCCCGGTAGCCCCCTTGGGCACCGCCACCTCCATGAACCCGGCCGCGTCATCCGCCCCCGCCTCCGGATCCCAGTACCAGTCACGCCCCTCAGTGGCCTGCCCGTCCCCCGCGTCCGGGACGGAGCACCCGGCGACGAGCAGTCCGACGACCAGCGCCACGACGGCACCGGCGCCCCACCTGGTCCTCGCTCTGGTCCGCAACGGCCCTCCCCCTCATCCCCACCGGCACCATATCGGCGCCCTCGGACAGCCCCCGCGCACAGCCGCCGCGCACGCGAAAGAGCCCGTACGACCGAAGTCGTACGGGCTCTCTCAGAGCTCGCAGGAGCTACCAGGCATCAAGCCCAGCAAGTAAGCGGACTTACTTGTTGATCTTGGTGACCTGGCCGGCGCCGACGGTCCGGCCACCCTCACGGATGGCGAACTTCAGGCCCTCCTCCATGGCGACGGGCTGGATGAGCTCCACGGACATCTCCGTGTTGTCACCCGGCATGACCATCTCGGTGCCCTCGGGGAGGGTCACGACGCCGGTCACGTCCGTCGTACGGAAGTAGAACTGCGGGCGGTAGTTGTTGAAGAAGGGGGTGTGACGGCCACCCTCGTCCTTCGACAGGATGTAGGCCTGGGCCTCGAACTCGGTGTGCGGCGTGACCGAACCGGGCTTGATGATGACCTGGCCGCGCTCGACGTCCTCGCGCTTGATGCCACGGAGGAGCAGACCGACGTTCTCACCGGCCTGGCCCTCGTCGAGCAGCTTGCGGAACATCTCGATGCCGGTGACCGTGGTGGTGGTCTTCTCGGTCTTGATGCCGATGATGTCGACGGTCTCGTTGACCTTGAGGACACCACGCTCGATGCGACCGGTGACGACGGTGCCACGACCGGTGATCGTGAAGACGTCCTCGATCGGCATCAGGAACGGCTTGTCGACGTCGCGCTCGGGCTCCGGGATGGACTCGTCCACGGCCTTCATGAGCTCGAGGACGGTGTTGCCCCACTCCTTGTCGCCCTCAAGGGCCTTCAGAGCGGAGACCTTGACGACCGGCAGGTCGTCGCCCGGGAACTCGTACTCGGAGAGGAGCTCACGGACCTCGAGCTCGACGAGCTCCAGGATCTCCTCGTCGTCCACCATGTCGGCCTTGTTCAGGGCGACAACGATGTACGGAACGCCGACCTGGCGGGCCAGGAGCACGTGCTCCTTGGTCTGCGGCATCGGGCCGTCGGTGGCGGCGACCACGAGGATGGCGCCGTCCATCTGCGCCGCACCCGTGATCATGTTCTTGATGTAGTCCGCGTGACCGGGGCAGTCGACGTGGGCGTAGTGACGCGCCTCGGTCTGGTACTCGACGTGCGCGATCGAGATCGTGATACCGCGCTGGCGCTCCTCGGGAGCCTTGTCGATCTGGTCGAAGGCCGAGGCCTCGTTCAGGTCGGGGTACGCGTCGTGCAGCACCTTGGTAATGGCGGCCGTGAGGGTCGTCTTACCGTGGTCAATGTGACCGATGGTGCCGATGTTGACGTGCGGCTTAGTCCGCTCGAACTTCGCCTTCGCCACTGGGTCCTCCTGGGAGTGGTTCTGTACGCCTTGCTTCATCGGCGCCAGGTGATCTTTGCTGGGAAGCCAGCCGCCGGGGTTCTTGCCTTTGGGGTCGAACCCCGACGGATGGTGTCAAGCCTAAAGCGTGAACTCGGGTGAGTTACTCGCCCTTGGCCTTCGCGATGATCTCCTCGGCGACGTTCCGCGGAACCTCGGCGTAGGAGTCGAACTGCATTGAGTAGCTTGCGCGACCCGACGTCTTGCTGCGGAGGTCTCCGACGTAGCCGAACATCTCCGAGAGGGGCACGAGGCCCTTCACGACGCGAGCGCCGCTGCGCTCCTCCATGGCCTGGATCTGGCCACGGCGGGAGTTGATGTCACCGATGACATCGCCCATGTAGTCCTCGGGCGTGGTGACCTCGACGGCCATCATCGGCTCGAGCAGCACGGGCTTGGCCTTACGCGCGGCCTCCTTGAAGGCCTGCGAACCGGCGATCTTGAAGGCGAGCTCGGAGGAGTCGACCTCGTGGTAGGCGCCGTCGAGAAGCGTGATGCGAACACCAGTCATCTCGTAGCCCGCCAGGATGCCGAACTGCATGGCCTCCTGCGCACCGGCGTCCACCGACGGGATGTACTCCCGCGGGATACGGCCACCGGTGACCTTGTTCACGAACTCGTACGACGCCTCGCCGCCCTCGATGGGCTCGATCGCGATCTGCACCTTGGCGAACTGACCGGTACCACCGGTCTGCTTCTTGTGGGTGTAGTCCACGCGCTCGACGGCCTGACGGATCGTCTCGCGGTACGCGACCTGGGGCTTGCCGACGTTCGCCTCGACGCGGAACTCGCGCTTCATGCGGTCGACGAGCACCTCGAGGTGAAGCTCGCCCATACCACCGATGATGGTCTGGCCGGTCTCCTCGTCCGAGTGAACCTGGAAGGAGGGGTCCTCCTCCGAGAGCCGCTGGATGGCTACACCCAGCTTCTCCTGGTCGCCCTTGGACTTCGGCTCGATGGCGACCTGAATGACCGGCGCCGGGAAGTCCATGGACTCCAGGATGACCGGCTTCTTGTCGTCACACAGCGTCTCACCGGTGGTGGTCTGCTTCAGGCCCATGACGGCGACGATGTCACCGGCGCCCACCGACTCGATCTCCTCACGCTTGTTCGCGTGCATACGGTAGATCTTGCCGATGCGCTCCTTCTTGCCCTTGACGGAGTTCAGCACCGCGGTGCCGGAGTCCAGGCGACCGGAGTAGATCCGGACGAAGGTGAGCTTGCCGAGGTGCGGGTCACTCGCGATCTTGAACGCGAGAGCCGAAAGGGGCTCCTCGTCGGACGGCTTGCGCGTGACGACCGTCTCCGGGTCCTTGACGTCGTGGCCCTCGATGGCCTCGACGTCCAGGGGGGACGGCAGGTAGCGCACGACGGCGTCGAGCAGGGGCTGAACGCCCTTGTTCTTGAACGCCGTACCGCAGAAGACGGGGGTGACGGTGGTGTCGCCGCCCTTGCCGGAGGCGATGGTGACGCGACGGATCGCCGCGTACAGCTGCTCCTCGGTGGGCTCCTGGCCCTCGAGGTACAGCTCCATCATCTGCTCGTCGTTCTCCGCGACAGCCTCGAGCAGCTTGCCGCGGTACTCCTCGGCAGCCTCGGTGTGCGTGTCGGGGATGTCGACGATGTCGTAGGCCTCGCCCATCTTGGTCTCTGCGGACCAGACGAAGGCCTTCATCGTGACGAGGTCGACGACGCCCTTGAAGTCAGCCTCTGCGCCGATGGGCAGCTGCATGACGATCGGGGTCGCACCGAGGCGGTCGACGATCATGTCGACACAGCGGTGGAACTCGGCACCGGTGCGGTCGAGCTTGTTGACGAAGCAGATGCGCGGGACGCCGTAGCGGTCCGCCTGACGCCACACGGTCTCGGACTGGGGCTCAACGCCGGCGACGCCGTCGAACACCGTCACGGCACCGTCGAGCACGCGGAGCGAACGCTCCACCTCGACGGTGAAGTCGACGTGGCCCGGGGTGTCGATGATGTTGATGGTGTGATCGACGTCGTTCAGCGGCCAGTGACAGGTGGTGGCAGCAGAGGTGATCGTGATGCCACGCTCCTGCTCCTGCTCCATCCAGTCCATCGTGGCGGCGCCGTCGTGGACCTCACCGATCTTGTACGAGACACCGGTGTAGAACAGGATCCGCTCGGTGGTCGTCGTCTTGCCCGCGTCGATGTGGGCCATGATGCCGATGTTGCGCACCTTGGCCAGGTCAAGTGAAGTGGTAGCCATGTCGGCTCAGTCTTCTCTCGGTCTCGATGTGGGTAGCGACTACCAGCGGTAGTGCGCGAAGGCCTTGTTGGACTCGGCCATCTTGTGGGTGTCCTCGCGCTTCTTCACAGCGGCACCGAGGCCGTTGGAGGCGTCGAGGAGCTCGTTGAGCAGACGCTCGGTCATGGTCTTCTCGCGACGGGCGCGGGAGTAACCGACCAGCCAGCGCAGGGCGAGCGTGTTCGCACGGCCCGGCTTGACCTCGATCGGGACCTGGTAGGTCGCGCCACCGACACGGCGGGACTTGACCTCGAGGGTCGGCTTGATGTTCTCGAGCGCGCGCTTGAGGGTGATGACCGGGTCGTTGCCGGTCTTCTCCTTCAGGCCCTCCATGGCGCCGTACACGATGCGCTCGGCGGTGGAGCGCTTGCCGTTCAGCAGCACCTTGTTGATGAGGGAGGTCACCAGAGGAGAACCGTAGACCGGGTCGATGATGACCGGGCGCTTCGGGGCGGGGCCCTTACGAGGCATTCTTACTTCTCCTTCTTGGCGCCGTAGCGGCTGCGGGCCTGCTTGCGGTTCTTGACACCCTGGGTGTCGAGGGAACCGCGGATGATCTTGTAGCGAACACCAGGCAGGTCCTTCACACGGCCACCACGCACGAGCACGATGGAGTGCTCCTGCAGGTTGTGTCCCTCACCCGGAATGTAGGCCGTGACCTCGATCCCAGAGGTCAGACGCACACGCGCGACCTTACGGAGGGCCGAGTTCGGCTTCTTCGGGGTGGTCGTGAACACACGCGTGCAGACGCCACGGCGCTGGGGCGAACCCTCGAGTGCGGGCGTCTTGTTCTTCTCGACCTTGTCCTGCCGGCCCTTGCGGACCAGCTGCTGGATCGTAGGCACTACTTCTCCGGTTTCTGTGTGCCGAATAGTAAAGCTAACCCGGAACATCGCCGACCCACGCGGTCGGGTGTGTCGAATGCTGCAGACTCCCGCCGCAAGGCGGAAAGGGGCGCAGATTACGGTGGCCGTTGACGGACTCGCGATGCGGTTGAAGACACGCGCACGAGCCCAGGCACACCCCAGGCACAAGGTCTGAGCGTACCTACCTCATCGAGTCTGGTCAAAACAAATGCGATGGGGGGCGACACGCCGGGCATCTGGCCGGATCACGGACGACCGCCCCATAGCCCGTGAGCGGCCGGCACAGGCGCAGCGGCCCTCCGGGGTCGGCGGATGCCCGTACGGCCGTGTACGGGCCGTGCCGTCCCGTACGGCGCACTCCACCCGGCGCCGCACCGCGCCGCAACCGAGGCGAACGCCGAAGGGCGGCCACCCCGTACGAAACGGGGTGACCGCCCTTCAACAGACGTAGGCCTTACTGGTTGTACGGCCCGTAGTCGTAGTCCTCCAGCGGAACGGCCTGGCCGGAGCCCGTGCCGAACGGGGAGTAGTCGATGTCGTCGTAGCCGACGGCCGAGTACATCGCGGCCTTGGCCTCTTCGGTGGGCTCGACCCGGATGTTGCGGTAGCGGGAGAGACCCGTACCGGCCGGGATGAGCTTACCGATGATGACGTTCTCCTTGAGGCCGATGAGGCTGTCGGACTTGGCGTTGATCGCCGCATCCGTCAGGACTCGGGTCGTCTCCTGGAAGGAGGCGGCCGACAGCCAGGATTCCGTCGCCAGCGAGGCCTTGGTGATACCCATCAGCTGCGGACGGCCGGAGGCCGGGTGGCCGCCTTCCGTGACCACACGACGGTTCTCGGTCTCGAACTTCGAGCGCTCGACGAGCTCGCCCGGCAGCAGCTCCGCGTCGCCGGACTCGATGATCGTCACGCGGCGCAGCATCTGCCGGATGATGATCTCGATGTGCTTGTCGTGGATCGACACGCCCTGGCTGTTGTAGACCTTCTGGACTTCGCCGACCAGGTGGACCTGGACCGCGCGCTGACCGAGGATCCGCAGCACGTCGTGCGGGTTGGTGGCACCGAAGGTGAGCTTCTGGCCCACCTCGACGTGGTCACCCTCACGCACGAGGACCTTGGCGCGCTTCGAGATCGGGAAGGGAGTCTCGTCGCTGCCGTCGTCCGGCGTGACGACGATCTTCTTGGTCTTCTCGGTCTCCTCGATACGGATGCGGCCTGCCGCCTCCGAGATCGGGGCGACACCCTTGGGCGTACGAGCCTCGAAGAGCTCGACGACACGGGGCAGACCCTGGGTGATGTCGTCACCGGCCACACCACCGGTGTGGAAGGTACGCATCGTCAGCTGGGTACCGGGCTCACCGATGGACTGGGCGGCGATGATGCCGACCGCCTCACCGATGTCGACCAGCTTGCCGGTGGCGAGCGAGCGGCCGTAGCAGAAGGCACAGGTGCCGACCGCGGACTCACAGGTCAGGACCGAGCGGGTCTTGACCTCCTCGACGCCGTTGGCGACCAGGGCGTCGATGAGGACGTCACCGAGGTCGACGTTGGCCGGCGCGATGACCTTGCCGTCGATGACGACGTCCTCGGCCAGCATGCGGGCGTACACCGAGGTCTCGACGTTCTCCGTCTTGCGGAGGACACCGTCCTCGCCCTTGACCGCGATCTTCAGCTTCAGACCGCGCTCGGTGCCACAGTCCTCCTCGCGAATGATGACGTCCTGCGAGACGTCGACCAGACGACGGGTGAGGTAACCGGAGTCGGCGGTACGCAGAGCCGTGTCCGCCAGACCCTTACGGGCACCGTGGGTGGAGATGAAGTACTCGAGAACGGTCAGGCCCTCACGGAACGAGGCCTTGATCGGACGCGGGATGGTCTCGTTCTTCGCGTTCGACACCAGACCACGCATACCCGCGATCTGACGCATCTGCATCATGTTTCCTCGGGCACCCGAGTCAACCATCATGAAGATGGGGTTCGTCTTCGGGAAGTTCGCGTTCATCGCCTCGGCAACCTCGTTGGTCGCCTTGGTCCAGATCGCGATGAGCTCCTGCGTGCGCTCGTCCTTGGTGATCAGACCGCGCTCGTACTGCTTCTGGACCTTCTCGTCCTGGGCCTCGTAGCCCGCGACGATCTCCTTCTTGGCCTCGGGGACCACGACGTCGGAGATGGCCACGGTGACGCCGGAACGGGTCGCCCAGTAGAAGCCCGCCGCCTTCAGGTTGTCGAGCGTCGCCGCCACGATGACCTTGGGGTAGCGCTCGGCGAGGTCGTTGACGATCTCGGAGAGCTGCTTCTTGCCGACCGAGTAGTCGACGAAGGGGTAGTCCTCGGGCAGCAGCTCGTTGAAGAGCGCGCGGCCCAGGGACGTCCGCAGCCGGAAGCTGTCGCCCTGCTGGTACGGCCGCTCCTCGACGCCCTCGTCGCCCTCCTCGGAGACCGGCGGGGTCCAGCCGCGCGGCGGGATGGTGCCCACCGGGAAGCGGATGTCGACGGTCGACTGGAGCGCGAGTTCGCCGGCGTCGAACGCCATGATCGCCTCGGCCGTGGAGCCGAACGCGCGGCCCTCGCCCTTGGTGTCACGGAGCTCACCGTCGGTGGTCAGGAAGAACAGACCGAGGACCATGTC
Source organism: Streptomyces sp. NPDC005863 (assembly GCF_042871345.1). NCBI lineage: Bacteria > Bacillati > Actinomycetota > Actinomycetes > Kitasatosporales > Streptomycetaceae > Streptomyces > Streptomyces sp. NPDC005863. The sequence continues at coordinate 1,217,880 of NZ_JBIAII010000001.1, forward strand.
CTGGGTCGGCATCGTGACCGGACGGCCGTCGGCCGGCTTGAGGATGTTGTTCGAGGACAGCATCAGGATGCGGGCCTCGGCCTGCGCCTCCGCGGAGAGCGGCAGGTGCACGGCCATCTGGTCACCGTCGAAGTCCGCGTTGAACGCGGTGCAGACGAGCGGGTGGATCTGGATGGCCTTGCCCTCGACCAGCTGCGGCTCGAAGGCCTGGATGCCGAGGCGGTGCAGCGTGGGCGCACGGTTCAGCAGAACCGGGTGCTCCGCGATGACCTCTTCGAGGACGTCGTACACGACCGTGCGGCCGCGCTCGACCATCCGCTTGGCGCTCTTGATGTTCTGCGCGTGGTTCAGGTCGACCAGGCGCTTCATCACGAACGGCTTGAAGAGCTCAAGCGCCATGGCCTTCGGCAGACCGCACTGGTGCAGCTTCAGCTGCGGACCGACGACGATCACGGAACGCGCGGAGTAGTCCACACGCTTGCCGAGGAGGTTCTGACGGAAACGACCCTGCTTGCCCTTGAGCATGTCGCTCAGGGACTTCAGCGGGCGGTTGCCGGGACCGGTGACCGGGCGACCACGACGACCGTTGTCGAAGAGGGCGTCCACGGCCTCCTGGAGCATGCGCTTCTCGTTGTTCACGATGATCTCGGGCGCACCGAGGTCGAGAAGGCGCTTCAGGCGGTTGTTGCGGTTGATCACGCGGCGGTACAGGTCGTTCAGGTCGGAGGTCGCGAAGCGGCCACCGTCCAGCTGCACCATCGGACGCAGGTCCGGCGGGATGACCGGCACGCAGTCCAGAACCATGCCCTTGGGGCTGTTGCTGGTCTGCAGGAACGCGGAGACGACCTTGAGGCGCTTGAGCGCACGGGTCTTCTTCTGGCCCTTGCCGGTACGGATGATCTCGCGGAGGCGCTCGGCCTCCTCGTCGAGGTCGAAGGACTCCAGGCGCTTCTGCAGCGCGGCGGCGCCCATCGAGCCGTCGAAGTACGTGCCGAAGCGGTCACGCAGCTCGCGGTAGAGCAGCTCGTCGCCCTCGAGGTCCTGGACCTTGAGGTTCTTGAAGCGGTTCCACACCTCGTCGAGACGGTCGATCTCGCGCTGCGCACGGTCGCGCAGCTGCTTCATCTCGCGCTCGGCACCTTCGCGCACCTTGCGGCGCACGTCGGCCTTGGCGCCCTCGGCCTCGAGCTCGGCCAGGTCGGTCTCGAGCTTCTTGGCGCGGGCCTCCAGGTCGGAGTCGCGACGGTTCTCGATCTGCTGGCGCTCCACGGAGACGTGCGCCTCCAGGGAGGGCAGGTCGCGGGTGCGGCGCTCCTCGTCCACGAACGTGATCATGTACGCCGCGAAGTAGATGACCTTCTCGAGGTCCTTCGGGGCGAGATCGAGGAGGTAGCCGAGGCGCGACGGGACGCCCTTGAAGTACCAGATGTGGGTGACGGGGGCGGCCAGTTCGATGTGGCCCATCCGCTCACGGCGCACCTTGGCGCGCGTGACCTCGACGCCACAGCGCTCACAGATGATGCCCTTGAAGCGGACACGCTTGTACTTGCCGCAGTAGCACTCCCAGTCCCGGGTCGGACCGAAGATCTTCTCGCAGAAGAGTCCGTCCTTTTCGGGCTTCAGGGTGCGGTAGTTGATGGTCTCCGGCTTCTTGACCTCGCCGTGCGACCACTGTCGGATGTCGTCCGCGGTGGCAAGGCCGATCCGCAGCTCGTCGAAGAAGTTGACGTCGAGCACTTTGTCGTCAATCCCTCTTTCGGGGTTGTGCCCCTCGCGTTAGCGAGTAATAAGGCGCTTCATCATGGTCTGTACGGGTCCGGGGCAGGGCCGGGACCTCACGAGGAGGTCCCGGCCAGACCCGTCAGACCTCTTCGACGCTGCTCGGCTCGCGCCGGGACAGGTCGATACCGAGCTCCTCCGCCGCACGGAAGACGTCCTCGTCGGTGTCGCGCATCTCGATGGACATGCCGTCCGAGGACAGCACCTCCACGTTGAGGCAGAGCGACTGCATTTCCTTGATGAGGACCTTGAAGGACTCGGGAATGCCGGGCTCGGGGATGTTCTCGCCCTTGACGATGGCCTCGTAGACCTTCACGCGGCCGGTCACGTCGTCGGACTTGATCGTCAGGAGCTCCTGGAGTGCGTACGCGGCGCCATACGCCTCGAGCGCCCACACCTCCATCTCACCGAAGCGCTGACCACCGAACTGGGCCTTACCACCCAGCGGCTGCTGGGTGATCATGGAGTACGGACCGGTCGACCGCGCGTGCAGCTTGTCGTCGACCAGGTGGTGCAGCTTGAGGATGTACATGTACCCGACCGAGATCGGGTCCGGGAACGGCTCACCGGAGCGGCCGTCGAACAGCTGCGCCTTGCCGGACGGAAGCACCATGCGCTCGCCGTCGCGGTTCGGGATGGTGTGCTGGAGCAGACCGGCGAGCTCGTCCTCACGCGCACCGTCGAAGACGGGGGTGGCGACGTTCGTGCCGGGGTCGACCTGGTCGGCGCCGATGGCCTGCAGGCGCTGGGCCCACTCGTCACCGAGGCCGGAGACGTCCCAGCCGCGGCTGGCGAGCCAGCCGAGGTGGATCTCCAGGACCTGTCCCGGGTTCATTCGGGACGGCACACCCAGCGGGTTGAGGATGATGTCGACCGGAGTTCCGTCCTCGAGGAACGGCATGTCCTCGATGGGCAGGATCTTCGAGATGACGCCCTTGTTGCCGTGCCGGCCGGCCAGCTTGTCGCCGTCCGTGATCTTGCGCTTCTGCGCCACGTAGACACGAACCAGCTGGTTCACGCCCGGCGGCAGCTCGTCGCCCTCTTCACGGTCGAAGACGCGTACGCCGATGACCTTGCCGATCTCACCGTGCGGCACCTTCAGGGAGGTGTCGCGCACCTCGCGCGCCTTCTCACCGAAGATCGCGCGGAGCAGGCGCTCCTCCGGCGTCAGCTCGGTCTCACCCTTGGGCGTGACCTTGCCGACGAGGATGTCGCCGGCGACGACCTCGGCACCGATACGGATGATGCCGCGCTCGTCGAGGTCGGCGAGGACCTCCTCGGAGACGTTCGGGATGTCCCGGGTGATCTCCTCCGGGCCCAGCTTGGTGTCACGGGCGTCGACCTCGTGCTCCTCGATGTGGATCGAGGAGAGGACGTCGTCCTGCACGAGGCGCTGCGACAGGATGATCGCGTCCTCGTAGTTGTGACCCTCCCAGGGCATGAACGCCACGAGCAGGTTCTTGCCGAGGGCCATCTCGCCCTCTTCGGTCGCGGGACCGTCGGCCAGGACCTGGCCCTCGATCACGCGGGCGCCCTCGTCGACGACAACCTTCTGGTTGACGGAGGTGCCCTGGTTCGACCGGGAGAACTTGGCGATGCGGTACGTGGTGTACGTGCCGTCGTCGTTGGTGACGGTGACGTAGTCCGCGGAGACCTCCTGGACCACACCCGCCTTCTCGGCCTTGATCACGTCACCGGCGTCGACCGCGCAGCGGTACTCCATGCCGGTGCCGACGAGGGGGGCCTCGGCGGTGATCAGCGGCACGGCCTGACGCATCATGTTCGCGCCCATGAGGGCACGGTTGGCGTCGTCGTGCTCGAGGAACGGGATCATGGCGGTCGCGACCGACACCATCTGGCGCGGCGAGACGTCCATGTAGTCGACGTCCGTGCCGGGCACGTAGTCGATCTCGCCGCCACGGCGGCGGATCAGGACGCGGGCCTCGGCGAAGTGGAGGTCCTCCGTCAGCGGCGCGTTGGCCTGCGCGATGACGAAGCGGTCCTCCTCGTCGGCCGTCAGGTAGTCGACGTCGTCGGTGACCTGGCCCTCGACGACCTTGCGGTACGGCGTCTCGACGAAGCCGAACGCGTTGACGCGGCCGTACGAGGCGAGCGAACCGATCAGACCGATGTTCGGGCCTTCGGGGGTCTCAATCGGGCACATGCGGCCGTAGTGAGACGGGTGCACGTCACGGACCTCGAAGCCGGCCCGCTCACGGGAGAGACCACCCGGGCCAAGCGCCGACAGACGGCGCTTGTGGGTGAGACCCGACAGCGGGTTGTTCTGGTCCATGAACTGCGACAGCTGCGAGGTGCCGAAGAATTCCTTGATCGACGCCACCACGGGGCGGATGTTGATCAGGGTCTGCGGCGTGATCGCCTCGACGTCCTGGGTCGTCATGCGCTCGCGGACGACGCGCTCCATACGAGCCAGACCCGTGCGGACCTGGTTCTGGATGAGCTCGCCGACGTTGCGCAGACGACGGTTGCCGAAGTGGTCGATGTCGTCGGTCTCGACGACGATCGACGTGCCGCTGTCACCGACGGTCTCGACCTCACCGGCGTGCAGCTTCACCAGGTACTTGATCGAGGCGATGATGTCCTCGACCGTGAGGATGCCCGCGTCGAGCGGAGCGTCCGCACCCAGCTTCTTGTTGACCTTGTAGCGGCCGACCTTCGCGAGGTCGTAGCGCTTGGGGTTGAAGTAGAGGTTCTCGAGCAGCGTCTGAGCGGCCTCACGGGTCGGCGGCTCGCCCGGACGGAGCTTGCGGTAGATGTCGAGCAGCGCGTCGTCCTGGCCCTGGGTGTGGTCCTTCTCCAGGGTGGCGCGCATGGACTCGTACTCGCCGAACTCCTCGAGGATCTGCTCGGTCGTCCAACCGAGAGCCTTGAGCAGAACGGTGACCGACTGCTTGCGCTTGCGGTCGATGCGGACACCGACCATGTCGCGCTTGTCGATCTCCATCTCCAGCCAGGCACCCCGGGACGGGATGATCTTGGCGGAGAAGATGTCCTTGTCGGACGTCTTGTCGATCGAGGAATCGAAGTAGACGCCGGGGGAACGGACCAGCTGCGACACGACGACACGCTCGGTGCCGTTGATGACGAAGGTGCCCTTGTTGGTCATGAGCGGGAAGTCGCCCATGAAGACCGTCTGAGACTTGATCTCACCGGTCTCGTTGTTGGTGAACTCGGCGGTGACGAAGAGCGGGGCGGCGAACGTGAAGTCGCGCTCCTTGCACTCGTCGATCGAGTTCTTCGGAGGCTCGAAACGGTGGTCGCGGAACGTCAGGGACATCGACCCGGAGAAGTCCTCGATCGGGGAGATCTCCTCGAAGATCTCCTCCAGACCGGACTTGGTGGGGACGTCCTGTCCGCTGTCCAGAGCCGCCTCGACACGAGCCTTCCACGCGTCATTGCCGAGCAGCCAGTCAAAGCTTTCGGTCTGCAGCGCAAGAAGGTTCGGAACCTCGAGGGGCTCCTTGATCTTTGCAAAGGAGATGCGCAGCGGGGCGGTGCTTGCGCCGTTGTTCGTATTCGCGGTCGAGGCAGTGCGCGAGGCGGCCAAGAGGGGGTCCTTCCGAGGGCTCGGACTCACTACGCGCGTACCGGTCCCAAGATGGACACGGGGACAGGCTCTCCTGATTTGGCTGAATGGCCAGGTCAGGGAAGTTCCGGTCCGCAGTGCTCAAGCATGGGCATGCCCCTGGTGACGGGCAGGAGGCAGCTAACAGGCAGCGCAAAGGGTCAGTGTAGCCAAACGGCCCACTGATGTCCAGTGCGGGTTCTGGGAGACCCTCGTTGTTCTCAACCCCTGCTGCAAGCCACGTCCTCAACGCACATCGATACTGCCCTCTTCGCCGCCGATCCATGCCTCGGATCCGGATCGGTTGTGACGACGCGTCCTGAGAATTGCGCGCTGCGTGCGGTTCGTCAAGGCCCCCCTGCCCCGACTCGACCCTTGGAACATCATCGTCACGGGCCGTTCCCAGGCACAACGAAGATCACCATACTCGCCGCGAACGACATCGCAAGGCAGCCCTCACGGGTGGCCCAGGAACGCCGAAAGGCGACCACCCACATGGGTGATCGCCCTTGGCGGCCCGTGCGTTACAGCGTTTCCGCCGAAGCACGGGAAAGAGAGTCAGACGACTCGTGAAGTCACTTGACCTCGACGGAGGCGCCGGCGCCCTTGAGGGACTCGGCGGCCTTCTCGGCGGCCTCCTTGGTGACCTTCTCGAGGACCGGCTTCGGGGTGCCGTCGACGAGGTCCTTGGCCTCCTTCAGGCCCAGCGAGGTCAGCTCACGCACGACCTTGATGACCTGGATCTTCTTCTCGCCGGCACCCGTGAGGATGACGTCGAACTCGTCCTGCTCCTCGGCAACCTCGGCGGCGGCGGCCGGGCCGGCCGGGGCAGCGGCGACGGCCGCGGCGGCGGTGACGTCGAACTTCTCCTCGAAGGCCTTCACGAACTCGGAGAGCTCGATGAGGGTCATCTCTTCGAACTGCGCGAGCAGGTCGTCCTGGGACAGCTTCGCCATGGTGGCGTCCTTCCACTAATTCGGCTGGTGCCGTGTGTACATGGAGGCGGGCGTACGTTGGGCCCGCTGTGACCGTCGCCTCAGGCGGCGGTCAATGTGCGAGCCGAATTACTCGGCACCGCCCTGCTCGGCCTGCTTGGCACGAAGCGCTTCCGCGGTGCGGACGAACTTCGACGGCAGAGCCTGGAAGAGCTGCGCAGTCTGCGTCTGCTTGCCCTTCATGGCACCGGCCAGCTTGGCGAGCAGAACCTCGCGGGACTCGAGGTCCGCGAGCTTCTTGAACTCGTCGGCGGACAGCGCCTTGCCGTCAAGGACACCGCCCTTGATGACGAGGTTCGGGTTGTCCTTGGCGAAGTCACGAAGACCCTTCGCCGACTCCACCGGGTCACCGGTGACGAAGGCAACCGCCGTCGGACCCGTGAACAGGTCGTCCAGCGTGTTGATCCCGGCCTCGTTGGCCGCGATCTTGGTCAGCGTGTTCTTCACCACGGCGTACTCGGAGTTTTCACCGAGGGAACGGCGCAGCTGCTTGAGCTGGGCCACGGTGAGACCCCGGTACTCGGTCAGCACGGCGGCGTTCGAGCTGCGGAACTTGTCCGTGAGCTCGGCTACCGCGGCAGCCTTGTCGGGCGTCGGCATAGGGCGTCGGCCTCCTTCCGGGTGATGAGGACCGCTCAGAAGGGGCCGACAAAACAAAACGCCCCGGCGCAGGCGCCGGGGCATGAGCTCGACCAAACGGAATCCCGTCCGGGAGCACTTCCACAGTCACCTGCGCGGGTCGTCCGCAGTTTCAGCGGATCCTTCGGCCGCTGCACTCCTTGCGGGAGCACAGCAACGACCAGCGGTCTTTGGCTTCTGTGGAAGCGTACGCGAACGGGTGCGCGCGGGGCAAATCCGGGCGGACGTCAGCCCTGGGGGCCGCCCAGCTCCTTGCCGAGGTCCATGACCTCGCCCTTCGGCGGAGCCTCGACGTGCACCGGCTTGTTGTAGTCCACGAAGGTGATCGTCAGGTCCAGGGCGCCCTTGTCGCCCTTGCCGCGGGCGCGGAACTGCTTGGTGTGGTCCTCACCGTCGACCCACATGTCCATGGTGAGCTTCTGCAGCCCCATGTCCTCGTACTGCTTTATGCCCTTCTCGCGGCGCTTGCGGGTGGCCGCGTCCTCTTTCTCGGTCAGCTTGCGCATCTGAGCGAGCGAGACGGTGCCGGTGTAGCGGGTGGTCTCGACGCCCTCGACGGTCTCGCTGCCGACCTTCTTGAGGTCCTTGGAGCCGGTCATGAGCGAGGACTGGTCGGCCGGGTTGTTGTCGGCCTGCGCGGAGACGGAGCTCCCGGCGCCCTTGCCGGCCTGCTTCTCCATGGCCTTGGCGTCGAACTTGAGCCAGCTCTTGCCGTCCATCTCCTTGGCGGCCGCCTCGCCGCCGCCGAGGTACATCGCGCCGTCGACGTAACGGATCTCCATCTTGTCCGGGCCCTGGTCGGGCGCGGACATCTTCATCTGCATCGCGAGCGGCTTGGTGCTCATCGACGCGTCGGCCCTGACCTTCCCGCTCTCGGGGACGCTGCCGCGCATCCGGAACGTGAACGACGTGAGGTCCTCGGTCTTCTTCGCGGCCTTCTTCACGGCCGCCACGGGCGACATGTCGTCCCCGGCCTTGTCGGACTTCTCCGACCCACAGCCGACGGCGCCGCCCGCGAGCAGCAGGGCCGCCATCGCGACGGCCGCGGTTCTCCTGCGTCCCCTGCGTACGGAAATACTCATGACCCCACCCCTAGGAACATTTGATCTATATATTGCGGTGCGCCGAGATTACCCGAAGGAAAGCCGCGCCTTCCTCCGGGTTCTTCGGCGGTGGGGTCCGCGGCCGTGCCTAGGCGGCCGGCTGCTGCTGCTTCAGCAGGTCCTTGAAGCTCATGGTGTCCGAGGCCGGGGGCTTCTCCACGGAGAGCGGGGTGCCGTAGTCGCTGTAGTAGGCGGTCTGCGAGAAGGGACCGTTCTTCGTCTCGGCCTTCTCGACCTTCTTGACCAGCAGGTCGTCACCGTTGACCCAGATGTCGATCTTCTCGGTGTCCATGCCGAGCTGATCGAACTGCTTCTTCAGCTCGGACTTCTGGTCCGCGTCCAGGTCCGAGCTCTTGGCGGTGAAGTCCGCCATGTCGACCTTGCCCGAGTAGTGGGTCGCCTTCGTCCCCCGGACGTTCTCCTGGCCGACGCGCTTCACGTCGCCGGAGGCCAGCAGCATCTTCACCGACTGGTTCGGCGTGGTGTTCTGCATCTGGTCCTGGAAGGCCTCGCCCGCGGCGCCGCTCATCTCGGCCAGGGTGTCGTAGTCGTACTCGAGCCAGTGCTTGCCGCCGCCCGCCTCGGCCGCGAACCGGTCGCCCATGTTCGCGTAGAAGCCGTTCTTCAGGTAGCGGTAGTCGAGCTGCGGCTGGCCGAGCTGCTTCATCTGCTGGGCCTGGGTGCCGCCGGTGAAGGTCACCGTGACGTTGCCGGTGATGCCGTCCGACCAGCCCATCACGCCCTTCATGTCCATGGAAGAGAGCGAGCCCATGGTGGTCGAGCCGTCGATCTTGGCGGTGTCCGCCTTGTCGGTGGACTTCTCGACGGTGCGCAGGGCGGCTATCGGACTCATGTTGATGCCGCCCTTGTCCTTGCGCTTGTCCGCCGTGTCCGAAGAGCCGTCCGAGCCGCAGGCCGCGAGCCCCGTCAGCGCGGCCACCACCGCGATCGAGAGACCGGCACGGCGCGTCGTAATGCTGTTCATGTATCCCACCCCTTGGCCTTCATGGAGCCTGCACGCTAACGCAGACCACTGACATGCGTATCCGAAAGGTCCGTACACAAACAGGACGGGCCCCGCACCTCGAAAGGTTGCGGGGCCCGTCCACAGAACGCGTACGCGACGCGGCTGCCGTCAGTTTCAGACGGCGGCCGGGTCCTCCTCGGTGAGGAGGTTGCGGGTGCGGTTCGAGTCCAGCGGGATGCCGGGGCCCATCGTGGTGGTGAGGGCGGCCTTCTTGATGTAGCGACCCTTGGCGGCCGACGGCTTCAGACGGAGGATCTCCTCCAGGGCCGCGGCGTAGTTCTCCACCAGCTTGGTGTCGTCGAAGGACACCTTGCCGATGATGAAGTGCAGGTTCGAGTGCTTGTCGACGCGGAACTCGATCTTGCCGCCCTTGATGTCGTTGACGGCCTTCACGACATCGGGGGTCACGGTGCCGGTCTTCGGGTTCGGCATCAGACCACGCGGACCGAGCACGCGGCCGAGGCGGCCGACCTTGCCCATGAGGTCCGGGGTGGCGACGACGGCGTCGAAGTCCAGGCGGCCCTTCGCGACCTCGTCGATGAGCTCGTCGGCGCCGACGATGTCGGCTCCAGCGGCTTCCGCGGCCGCAGCACGGTCACCGGTCGCGAAGACCAGGACCCGGGCGGTCTTGCCGGTGCCGTGCGGGAGGTTCACGGTGCCGCGGACCATCTGGTCGGCCTTGCGCGGGTCGACACCCAGACGCATGGCGACCTCGACGGTGCCGTCGAACTTGGTCGAGGAGGTCTCCTTGGCGAGACGGACGGCCTCGAGCGGGGCGTACAGCTTCTCCCGGTCGATCTTGGCGTCCGCAGCGCGGAGAGTCTTGCTGCGCTTCACTACTGCTCCTGTGCGGTTACATCGCGCGGCTCGGCCGCGTGACAGGTATGGAGTTGTGGTTCGGACCAGCGCTTGGTCCTACCACGGAGAAAGGTCGGACGGAGAGGAAGCTCAGCCCTCGACCGTGATGCCCATGGAACGGGCGGTGCCGGCGATGATCTTCGACGCGGCGTCCAGGTCGTTGGCGTTGAGGTCTTCCATCTTGGTCGTGGCGATCTCGCGGACCTGCGCCTCGGTGATCTTGGCGACCTTGGTCTTGTGGGGCTCGCCGGAGCCCTTCTCGACACCAGCGGCCTTGAGGATCATCTTGGCGGCCGGCGGCGTCTTGGTGATGAAGGTGAAGGAGCGGTCTTCGTAGACCGTGATCTCCACCGGGATCACCCAGCCACGCTGCGACTCGGTCGCGGCGTTGTAGGCCTTGCAGAACTCCATGATGTTGACGCCGTGCTGGCCCAGCGCGGGGCCGACCGGCGGGGCCGGGTTGGCTGCGCCGGCCTGGATCTGGAGCTTGATGAGCCCCGTGACCTTCTTCTTCTTGGGAGGCATTGCTCTCTCCGGGTCCTAGTGAGAGTTTTCAGCCGGCCATCCGGTCATCCGGATGGAGGCATACCGCACAACGATAACGGGTATAGACGTGCGGCTAAAAACCGAGCAGGTCAGACCGGCTTTCGCAGCCTGTCTGACCTGGTCGGAGGCGTGTGTTCCAGAGGGCGCCCGGGAGGGCTAGTTCTTCTGGATCTGGTCGAAGCTGAGCTCGACCGGGGTCTCGCGGCCGAAGATCTCGACGAGGCCCTTGACCTTCTTCGAGTCGGCGTTGATCTCGTTGATGGTCGCCTGCAGCGTCGCGAACGGGCCGTCGGTGACGGTGACCGAGTCGCCGACCTCGAAGTCCAGGACCTGGACCTCGACCTTGCGCTGCGGAGCGGGCTTGCCCTCGGCCTCGGCGGCCTCACGGGCGGCCTTCTCCTCGGCCTCCGGCGCGAGCATCTTGACGATCTCGTCCAGGGTCAGCGGGTACGGGTCGTAGGCGTTGCCCACGAAGCCGGTGACGCCGGGGGTGTTGCGGACGACGCCCCAGGACTCGTTCGTCAGGTCCATGCGCACCAGCACGTAGCCGGGGAGCTTGTTCTGGCGGATCGTCTTGCGCTCGCCGTTCTTGATCTGGGCGACCTCTTCCTGCGGCACCTCGGCCTGGAAGATGAAGTCCTCGACGTTCAGCGAGACGGCGCGCTGCTCGAGGTTGGTCTTCACGCGGTTCTCGTAACCGGCGTAGGTGTGGATGACGTACCACTCGCCGGGGAGGGTGCGGAGCTCCTCGCGCAGGGCCACGATCGGGTCGACCGGCTCGGCCTCCTCCTCGGGCTCCTCCGCGACGTCGGCAGCGCCCTCGGTGTCCTCGGCGTCCTCGGCGGACTCAAGGGTCTCCTCGTCGGAGAGGTCCTCGTCGGAGGGCTCCTCGTCGGCGACCTCGGCGACGGCGGCCTCGTCCTCGGCGGACTCGGCGACGGCCTCGGCATCGCCCTCCAGGTGGATGGCGGCCTCTTCGGCGGGCTCGCCCGCGGCGGCGTCGGCAGCCTCGGCCTGATCCGGCTCCTCGGCGTCCGCCGCCTCGACGATGTCGAGCTCGTCCTCAACGGACTCGACCGACTCGATGGCGTCGTTCAGGTTCGGGTCAGACACGGTGGCTGCTTCTTCCTGGATGCATGGGGTGGAACACGCGAATAGGGGCGCCGGGTACGGCGCCCTTCGCTCTCGGCTCAGCCGAAGATGTACTTGACAGCGTGGCTGAAGCCATAGTCAATCACGGTCACGAGACCGATCATGATGACGACGAAGACGATCACCACGGTGGTGTAGGTCGTGAGCTGACTGCGCGTCGGCCAGACGACCTTGCGGAGCTCCGCGATGATCTGGCGGTAGAAGAGCGCGAGACGGCCGAAGGGGCCCTTCTTGCCGCGCTTGCCGCCCTTGCGGGCCTTCTTGGACTCCGGCGCCTCGGCATCAGGCTTGTCGATGGAGCCCACGGCGTCCGTCACTCGTCCTCACCTGATTCCGGGTCGTGGCCGTGCCGCGCCCGGTTGAGCCGCACGGCGGTGCAATGCAGTACGTACATGCGCACACATCCTGGCGAAGGAGTGTGTAGCAGGGCCGGAGGGACTTGAACCCCCAACCGCTGGTTTTGGAGACCAGTGCTCTACCAATTGAGCTACGACCCTTTGATTTCCCCCAACCTACCGCATCCGCCCATGTGCACGGAGTGCCTGGAGAGGGTGCGGCCGGTGAGGGCCAACGAGCAGTGAGTGTACGTGCTCCGCGGCCCTCCGTCGAACAGAAAGGGATCCGGCAGTCCCCCCGAGGGCCGGGAAACCCCTGCGCGGGGGCCTTTCCGGGTCTGGAACGATGGGGCCATGAGCGCTGAAACTTCTCCGACCGAGCGCCGGGTGTCCGCGCGCATCGGCGCGATCTCCGAGTCCGCGACCCTCGCTGTCGACGCCAAGGCCAAGGCCCTCAAGGCCGCGGGCCGTCCCGTGATCGGCTTCGGCGCGGGCGAGCCCGACTTCCCCACTCCGGACTACATCGTCGAGGCGGCCGTCGAGGCCTGCAAGAACCCGAAGTTCCACCGCTACACGCCGGCCGGGGGCCTGCCCGAGCTCAAGGCCGCGATCGCCGCGAAGACCCTGCGCGACTCCGGGTACGAGGTCGACGCCTCGCAGATCCTGGTGACCAACGGCGGCAAGCAGGCCATCTACGAGGCGTTCGCCGCGATCCTCGACCCGGGCGACGAGGTCATCGTCCCGGCGCCCTACTGGACGACGTACCCGGAGTCGATCCGTCTGGCCGGCGGCGTCCCGGTCCCGGTCGTCGCCGACGAGACCACGGGCTACCGCGTCTCCGTCGAGCAGTTGGAGGCCGCGCGCACGGAGCGTACGAAGGTCGTGCTCTTCGTGTCGCCCTCCAACCCCACGGGCGCCGTCTACAGCGAGGCCGACGCCGAGGCGATCGGCCGCTGGGCCGTCGGACACGGCCTGTGGGTCATGACCGACGAGATCTACGAACACCTCGTCTACGGAGACGCGGCCTTCACCTCGCTGCCGGCGATCCTGCCCGAGCTGCGCGACAAGTGCGTCGTGGTCAACGGCGTCGCCAAGACGTACGCGATGACCGGCTGGCGGGTGGGCTGGATCATCGGCCCGAAGGACGTCGTGAAGGCCGCGACGAACCTGCAGTCGCACGCCACGTCCAACGTCTCCAACGTCGCCCAGGCCGCAGCGCTCGCGGCCGTCTCCGGCGACCTGGCGGCCGTCGACACGATGCGTGAGGCCTTCGACCGGCGCCGCAGGACCATCGTGCGGATGCTCAACGACATCCAGGGCGTCGTCTGCCCCGAGCCCGAGGGCGCCTTCTACGCGTACCCGTCGGTGAAGGGCCTCATCGGCAAGGAGATCCGCGGCAAGCGCCCGCAGGACTCCGTCGAGCTGGCCGCGCTGATCCTGGAGGAGGCGGAGGTCGCGGTGGTGCCGGGCGAGGCCTTCGGGACGCCGGGCTACCTGCGCCTCTCGTACGCGCTCGGGGACGAGGACCTCGTCGAGGGTGTCTCGCGGATTCAGAAGCTGCTCGCCGAGGCCCGCGACTGAGACCCGGGCCACGGCACCGGGATCGCGGAAACAGCGCTCCACGCGCGCGTGCGGGCCGTCTCTCCTTCGGGAGGGGCGGCCCGTTTCTTCGTTCGGGGAAGGGCCCGAAGGTGGAAAGCGGCTACCGGGACGACAGGTGCGTGCGGCAAGATCCTCCAATGGAGCGCGTACGAGACGTAAGAGAGCTGCCCAAGGCCCATCTGCACCTGCACTTCACCGGGTCGATGCGGCCCGCCACCCTTCTCGAACTCGCCGACAAGTACGGAGTGCGGCTCCCGGAGGCGCTGACCGGCGCCGAGCCGCCGAAGCTGCGGGCCACGGACGAACGCGGATGGTTCCGCTTCCAGCGGCTCTACGACGCCGCGCGCTCCTGTCTGCGTGAGCCGGAGGACATCCAGCGCCTGGTGCGCGAGGCCGCGGAGGAGGATCTGCGGGACGGGTCGGGGTGGCTGGAGATCCAGGTCGACCCGACCTCGTACGCGCCGCGCCTCGGCGGTCTCATCCCCGCCCTGGAAGTCATCCTGGACGCCGTCGGGAGCGCCTCGCGCGAGACCGGCCTCGGGATGCGCGTCCTGGTCGCCGCCAACCGCATGAAGCACCCGCTGGACGCCCGCACGCTGGCCCGCCTCGCGGTGCGGTACGCGGACCGCGGGATCGTCGGCTTCGGGCTCTCCAACGACGAACGGCGCGGCATGGCGCGGGACTTCGACCGGGCCTTCGCCATCGCCCGCGAGGGCGGCCTGCTCGCGGCGCCGCACGGCGGTGAGCTCACCGGCCCGGCGTCGGTGCGGGACTGCCTGGACGACCTGGACGCGGTGCGCATCGGGCACGGGGTGCGGGCCGCCGAGGACCCGCGCCTGCTGAAGCGGCTCGCGGACCGGGGCGTGACGTGCGAGGTGTGCCCGGCGTCCAACGTGGCCCTGGGGGTCTACGAGAAGCCCCAGGACGTGCCGCTGCGGACGCTCTTCGAGGCCGGGGTGCCGATAGCGCTAGGCGCGGACGACCCGCTGCTCTTCGGGTCGCGGCTCGCCGCCCAGTACGAGATCGCGCGCAGGGACCACGCCTTCACCGACGCCGAGCTGGCCGAGCTGGCCCGGCAGTCGATCCGCGGCTCGGCCGCGCCCGTGGACGTGCGCGACAAGCTGCTGGCCGGGGTGGACGAGTGGCTGGCCGGCTGAGGGGCGGGTCGGCCGAGGGTCTTCAGGGCCGTTGCCGGGCGCCGGGCGCTACAGGCTGACGCCCACCGTCACCGGTTCGTTGACGAGGGTCACCCCGAAGGCGTCCCGCACTCCGGCGACGACCTCGCGGGCCAGCTCCAGAAGGTCCTCGGTGCTCGCGCCGCCGCGGTTGGTGAGCGCGAGCGTGTGCTTGGTGGAGATGCGGGCCCGGCCCTCTCCGTAGCCCTTGGTGAAGCCCGCCCGGTCGATGAGCCAGGCGGCGGAGGTCTTCACGCGGCCGTCGCCCGTGGGGAAGGCCGGCGGCGCGACGTCGGGGCCGAGGCGGTCCGTCACGCGCGCGTGGAAGGCGGTGAACTCCTCCTCGGTGAGGATGGGGTTGGTGAAGAAGGACCCGGCCGACCAGCTGTCGTGGTCCTCGGGATCGAGCACCATGCCCTTGCCCGCGCGCAGCTTCAGGACGGTCTCGCGGGCGACCGCGGCGGGGACCCGGTCGCCGGCCTCGACGCCGAGCGTGCGGGCCGTCTCGGGGTACTTGAGGGGGGCGCTCATCCCCTGCGCGTCCTCCAGCTCGAAGCGGACGCGCAGCACCACGAACCGGTCGGGGTCGGCCTTGAAGCGGCTGTGCCGGTACGAGAAGTCGCACTCGGCGTTCGTCAGGGTGACCGTCTCGCGCGTCGTCCGGTCGTACGCGATCACCTCGGTGATCGTCGACGAGACCTCCTGGCCGTACGCCCCCACGTTCTGGATCGGCGTCGCGCCCGCGGAGCCGGGGATTCCGGCGAGGCACTCGATGCCCGCGAGACCGGCGTCGACGGTCCGCGCCACGGCGTCGGTCCAAGTCTCGCCCGCGGCCAGCTCCAGCCGCGTGCCGTCCAGGTCGAAGCCCTGGGTGGCGATGCGCAGGGCGGTGCCGTCGAAGCCCTTGTCGCCGATGACCAGGTTGGAGCCGCCGCCGATGATCAGCAGAGGCGTTCCGGAGTCGTCGGCCGCACGGACGGCGGCGATCACCTCGGCGTCGGTCGTCGCGGTGATCAGACGGGTCGCGGGGCCGCCGAGCCGAAAGGTGGTCAGCGGGGCGAGCGGGGCATCGTGGAGTTCCAGCACGTGCTCAAGAGTACGAGAACGGCCCAGCCGGTCAGGGCGGGGCCGTTCTCGGGTGTGTGCGGGAAGGGCCGGGGCGCTCAGACGGCGGCCAGCTCCTCCTCGGACTTCGCGGCGGGCTCGGCGGGTCCCGCGGCCGGCGCCCGGCGGCCCGGGATGCACAGCGCCGCCACCGCGGCGAGGGCGACCGTCGCGGCGCCCACCCACAGCGCGGGCCGCAGACCGTCCACGAAGTTCTGTCCGGACGCGTAGCCGCCCTGCGCCGAGAAGATCGACGACATCACGGCGATGCCGAGGGCGCCGCCCACCTCGCGCAGCGCGTTGTTGGCGCCGGAGGCGATGCCCTGCTCGTGCGGCAGGACACTGGACATGACCAGGTTGGAGGCGGGCGCGAAGTACAGGGCCATGCCGACGCCGCTGACGATCAGGGCGGGCAGCTGCGCGGTGTACGTGGCGTCGGGCGCCACCACGACGGCGTACCAGGCCAGACCCACGGCCTGCAGGAAGAGCCCGGCGGCGACGACCGGGCGACCGCCGATCCGGTCGGACAGGTAACCCGCGAGGGGCGAGACGAGCATGGGCATGCCGGTCCAGGGGAGCATGCGCAGCCCGGCCTCGGTGGGCGAGTAGCCGAGGACGCCCTGCATGTACTGGCTGAGCAGGAAGATCGAGCCGAACATGCCGAGGAACATCAGCAGGCTCGCGGCGTTGATGCCGGAGAAGGCACGGCTGCGGAAGAGACGCATCGGCAACATGGGCGCCTTGGTGCGGATGCCGTGGCGGACGAATCCGGCGAGCAGCGCGGCGCCGGCGATCAGGCTGGTCAGCACGGCCGCGCTGGCCCATCCGTCGATCGGCCCGCGGATCAGGCCGTACACGATGCCGAAGAGCCCACCGCTGGCGAGCAGGGTGCCCGCGACGTCCAGGCGCGCCCCGGAGCCGTACGACTCGGTGAGGCGGAGGCGGGCCAGCGGCAGCAGGGCCAGGCCGAGCGGGACGTTCAGCCAGAAGATCCACTGCCAGGAGACGTGCTCGGTGAGGCTGCCGCCGATCAGCGGACCGCTGGCGACCGCGAGGCCGTTGACGGCGCCCCATATCCCGTACGCCATACCGCGCTTGGCCGCGGGGACGGCCGCCGTGAGCAGGGTCAGCGTGAGCGGCATCATGATGGCGGCGCCGACACCCTGCACTGCGCGGGCGGCGACGAGTGCTTCGAGGTTCGACGCGAGGGCCGCGCCGGCGGAGGCTCCGGTGAAGACCGTGAGGCCGACGAGGAAGAGCCGCCGGCGGCCGAACCGGTCCCCCAGGGCCGCGCCGAACATCAGCAGCACGGCGAAGGTGAGGGTGTAGGCGCTCACCGTCCACTCGAGGTCGTGCAGCGCACCGCCGAAGTCCTCGCGGATGGAGGGCAGGGCCGTGGTGACGACGAGGTTGTCGAGGGCCGCCATGAATCCGGCGACGCTGGTGATGACGAGGGCCCAGACCATTCCCCCGCGCGGTGCTGTCCGCTGTGACATCGGCCGTGCCAACTGCTGTGACATCGCTTCCCCTGAGGTTAGTTATTGATGACTAACTTTCGTGGGCGCAAAAAAACGCACCCCCCGTGACGGACAGAACCCTGCGCGCACCCCCGTGACACGCAGGACCACCGCCTCATTGCTTGGGCTGAGCCGGCTCGTAGAACCCGGTCCACACCCGGTGGTCGGGCTGGAACCCCAACGACACCAGGACGTTGATCAGCATTCCGTACGCCAGGAACGCGGTCGTCTCGTCGACCCCGGCCCCCCGCGCGAGATGCACCGTGTCGTACATCTCCATCCAGGCGGCCCGCAGCGTCGCGCTGAACTCCGGATCACCGGCCGCCTCCGCGGCGGACGCGGCGACGTACATCTGCATCTGCATGAGCAGCTTGTCCGGGTCGTCCGCGATGAGCGCCTGGTAGGCCCGCCCCATGGCGTGCTCGGCCTCCTCCGCCTCCAGCCCTTCGGCCGCGGCCCGGAAGACCTCCGTGGTCTCCTGGCAACACCGCTCGGCGGCGGCGAGGAAGATGGCCCGCTTGTCCGGGAAGAGCCGGAAGAGATACGGCTGCGAGACACCCACCCGCTTGGCGATCGCCTCGGTGGAGGTGCCCTTGTAGCCGCTGCGGGCGAACTCGACCATCGCCGCGCGGATGACGCTCTCGCGCCGCTCCTCTGCGCTCATCCTGACCATGCGAGTAAGTTAGTGGCCAATCACTAAGTAGTCAAGAGTCGCGAGCCCGACTCGTCCATACGTAAGGGGCGCCCCGCAATAGAGGGCGCCCCTTACGTTAGAACCGGTGGTTCAGGCCAGCTGCACGACCGCGCGCGACATGCCCAGGACCTTCTGTTCCGCGCTCTTCGCGAGGAGGTCGACCCGGACGCGGCCGTCGTCCAGCTTGGCCGCGACCTTGGCGCTGACCTCGATCGTGGCGCCCTTGTCGTCGTTGGGGACGACGACGGGCCGGGTGAAGCGCACGCCGTACTCGACGACCGCTCCGGGGTCGCCCAGCCAGTCGGTCACGACGCGGATCGCCTCGGCCATGGTGAACATGCCGTGCGCGATGACGTCGGGCAGACCGACCTCGACCGCGAACTTCTCGTTCCAGTGGATCGGGTTGAAGTCACCGGAAGCGCCCGCGTACCGCACGAGCGTGTCGCGCGTCACGGGGAAGGACTGGGCCGGCAGCTCGGTGCCGACCTCGACGTCGTCGTAGGAAATCTTCGCCGTCATCGCCTCAGGCCTCCTTCGCCGCGGGCTCCGCCGCACGCGCGACGAGCTTGGTCCAGGCGGTCACGACGTGCTCGCCGGCCTCGTCGTGGACCTCGCCGCGGATGTCCAGGATGTCGTTGCCCGCGAGCGACTTGATGGACTCGATCGTCGAGCTGACGGTGAGCCGGTCACCGGCGCGCACCGGGCGGACGTAG
The DNA here is from genome assembly GCF_042871345.1 of Streptomyces sp. NPDC005863. Lineage (NCBI taxonomy): Bacteria > Bacillati > Actinomycetota > Actinomycetes > Kitasatosporales > Streptomycetaceae > Streptomyces > Streptomyces sp. NPDC005863. The sequence goes on from NZ_JBIAII010000001.1 coordinate 1,236,705, forward strand.
GCGAACTTCTGGTCGCCGTGCACCACCCGGCTGTAGTCGAGACCGAGCTGGGGGTCCTCGATGACCTGACCGGCCGCCTTGAACGTGATCGCGAACACAAAAGTCGGCGGCGCGATCACGTCCGGGTGACCGAGCGTCCTGGCGGCCTCCGGGTCGGTGTACGCGGGATTGGCGTCCCCCACCGCCTCGGCGAACTCGCGGATCTTCTCCCGGCCGACCTCATAAGGATCAGTGGGGGGATAGGACCGCCCCACGAAGGACTGGTCGAGCGCCATGGGCCCGGTACCTCCTGCGGTTGGTTTCGTAACGACATAACGACACGAGGCCGCCCCCAGAAAAAGGGGACGGCCTCGTGTACGAGCCTGTGTTTAGCGCGTTTCGCGGTGCGCAGTGTGCGCGTTGCAGCGCGGGCAGTGCTTCTTCATCTCAAGACGGTCCGGGTCGTTACGCCGGTTCTTCTTGGTGATGTAGTTCCGCTCCTTGCACTCCACGCAGGCCAGCGTGATCTTCGGGCGGACGTCGGTGGCAGCCACGTGAGTGCTCCTTGGACGGACGGATGGACGGATGAACGCATAAAAGAGTAGCCGATCGAAGGACCGACCCCACAATCGGCTACCGTTAGTAGCGGTGACCGGACTTGAACCGGTGACACAGCGATTATGAGCCGCTTGCTCTACCGACTGAGCTACACCGCTGCGATGCCGGATCACCCCGCCCGAAGGCGAGGATCACGCAACATCAGAGCCCCAATGCGGAATCGAACCGCAGACCTTCTCCTTACCATGGAGACGCTCTACCGACTGAGCTATTGGGGCGAGCGATGAAGACATTACACGGTTGCCCGCCGATCGCCCAAATCCGTTTCGCCGGGGCCGTCCGAGGGCATCGGCGGGCCCGTCCCAGGGGTCTCTGAACGCCTCATCCGCGTACGCGGATCGCACCCGCACCACACCGGTACGACTATTCCGCTCCTCCTCGAAGCGGGCCTTTCGCCGTCCTAGGCTCGGCACACGCTGCGTGATCTTGACGCCTCCCCCGACTGCAGCCGCCCCCGAACCCCAGGAGCGCGATGCCCGACAGCCAGCCGCAGCAGCCCCACTCCTCAGGCGCGTCCGGCCCCTCCGATTCCGGCCCCGCGGACGACTCCGGGGCCCTGCTGCTCTGTGGCGCCCGGCTCACCGACGGCCGGACCGTGGACGTCCGTCTGGGTGGCGGGCGCATCGAGGCGGTCGGCACGGCCGGCAGCCTGAGCACACACGCCGCGCGTGTGGACCTCAGCGGCTATCTGCTGCTGCCCGCGGCGGCGGAACCGCACGGACACGGCGACACGGCGCTGTCGGCGGACTCGCCGGGCCCGGTCTCGTACGACGTCCCTGACGTGCAGCGCAGGGCCACGGAGGCCGCGCTGCTGCAGCTCGGGCACGGCGCGACGGCGCTGCGGTCGCACGTGCGGATCGGCGACGTCCACGGGCTCGGCCCGATGGAGGCGGTGCTGCAGGCGCGGCGTTCGCTGCGGGGCCTGGTGGATCTGACGGCCGTCGCCGTGCCGCGGCTGCTGACCGGTGTCGCCGGGGCCGACGGGCTCGCGATGCTGCGGGACGCGGTGAAGATGGGCGCCTCCGTAGTGGGCGGTTGTCCTGATCTCGACCCCGATCCGACGGGGTACGCGGAGGCGGTCCTGGAGATCGCGGCGGAGCACGGCTGCCCGGTGGACCTGCACACGGACGGTGACGATCCGGCGCGGCTCGGGCGCCTCGCGGCGATGGCCGGCGGGATGCGTGCGGGCGTGACGATCGGCCCGTGCGCCGGCCTCGGGCGGCTCCCCTCGGACGTGGCGGCGCGCACCGCCGAGCAGTTGGCCGCGGCCGCGGTGACGGTGGTCTGCCTGCCCCAGGGCGGCTGCGGGGGCGCGGAGCGGCACGGGGTGGCCCCGGTGCGGCTGTTGCGGGCGGCGGGGGTGCGGGTCGCCGCGGGCAGCGGGGCGATGCGGGACGTGTCGAATCCGGTGGGGCGCGGGGATCCGCTGGAGGCCGCGTACCTGCTGGCCTCGCGGTGCAGGCTGCGGCCCGAGGAGGCGTACGGCGCGGTGAGCGGCGCGGCGCGGGCGGCCATGGGGCTGCCGGAGGTGCGGGTGGAGGCGGGCTTCCCGGCCGAGTTGCTGGCCGTGCGCGGCGACCGGCTCTCGGGCGCGCTGTCCCTGGCGTACAGCCGGATCGTGGTGCATCGGGGGCGCGTCGTGGCGCGGACCAGCGCGGTGCGCGAGTACTGCGACTCCGCTGCCGCGGTGGCGCTGGACCTGCCTCGGCAGGGGCGGTCGGCGGGGGCCCCGCCCGGGCGGGGCAAGGGGGAGGAACCGTCGGCGTGACGCCGGCGGCTGCACCCGCGCGCGGGTGGGGTCCGTGGCGGTGGGATGCGTTCGTGCGGGGTTCGTTCCTGCGAGGGGCGGTGGGCCCGGATGGCCCTTCACGCGCGCGTGCGTTGCGGTGGTTTTCCTGGTGCTCACGCGCGTGTTGAGCGCTCCCGTCCGCCCTGTCGTACGGTCGGCAGTATGCGCATTGTCATCGCTGGTGGTCATGGTCAGATCGCGCTGCGGCTCGAGCGTCTGCTCGCCGCGCGTGGTGACGAGGTCGCGGGGCTGATCCGCAACTCCGGGCAGGAGGACGATCTGCGCGAGGCGGGTGCCGAACCGCTGCTGTGCGACCTGGAGTCGGCGTCCGTCGACGAGGTCGCCGGGCACCTGCGCGGCGCCGACGCAGCCGTCTTCGCGGCGGGCGCGGGGCCGGGCAGCGGCGTCGACCGCAAGAGCACCGTGGACCGGGACGCGGCCGTGCTGTTCGCGGATGCGGCGGAGCGGGCCGGGGTGCGGCGCTACGTCGTCGTGTCGTCGATGGGCGCCGATCCGCGGCACCAGGGCGACGAGATCTTCGATGCCTATCTGCGGGCCAAGGGCGAGGCCGACGCGTCCGTACGCGCGCGTACCGCCCTGGACTGGACGATCCTGCGTCCCGGGATGCTGACGGACGACGCGGGCACCGGCCTCGTACGCCTGGAGGCGTCCACCGGCCGCGGCCCGATCCCGCGGGACGACGTCGCCGCGGTGCTCGCGGAGCTCGTGGAGACGTCGGCGACGGCCGGGCTGACGCTGGAACTGGTCAGCGGGTCCGTGCCGGTGTCGGTGGCGGTCAAGTCGGTCGCGGGGAACTGAGGGCGGCGCGGGGGCGCCAGAGGGGCGCCTGAGGGTTCCTGAGGGGCGGTCAGGGCGGCCTGAGGGGCCCTCAGGGGCTCTCCGGAGGGGTGGAGGGCCCCGGGGTGCCCTGGGGCGCCGCCTTGAGCCCTGCGGGGGCCTTGGGCTTCGCTCAGAACAAGGGGAGCTGGCCGGGGAGGTCCGGGACGACGTAGCCGTCCAGGGCGGGCTGTGCCGCGCCCAGTTGGGCATGCGTGCGGGAGCCCGGGCAGGAGACGAGGTCGCCGGTGCCGCGCGGGCCCGGCGGGTCGTGACGGGCGAACCGGCCGCCGACGACAGCGATCTCGCGGCGGCACACCGGACAGTTTCTGCGACGGGACGTCATGCACCCATTTTGCGCGCAGAGGCCCCGAGGTGGCGCTCGCCGACTCTCGCGACGCGCGGTCCCGCAGGGCGACCCCCGCAGCCCACTCCCGCCGCACGTTTCGCTGATCACGTCTTCGCTGAACGGAGCCGGATCCTCCGGCACGATCCGATTCCGTCGCCGTGTGAATGCTCAACTACGTTGCCGTCAGGCGGACTACGGCCTGAATTCCGGGGCACTTGAAGGTGCGTCACGCAATACTGGAATTCGATCTCCAAGGAGTGTGGCCATGTCGGTTTACGGTGGCCGTTCAGCAGCTTCTCCCGGCGCCCGGACAAACGGCCTCGCGGTGGCCGGACTCGTCTGCGGCATCCTCGGCCTGTTCTTCCTGTCCTTCGTCCTCGGGCCGCTCGCGATCATCTTCGGTGCGATCGCCTTGCGCCAGAAGACGGGCAGCCTGGGCATGGCGAAGGCGGGCCTGATCCTGGGCATCGTCGATGTGGTGCTGTTCATCGTGATGCTTGCCCTCGTCGCGTCCGGCGGGTTCAGCTGGTACGTCGGCGGTTGATCGGCGGTCGATCAGAAACGGTGACGGCGGGGCGGACGGCGTGTACGTGAGGACCTGTCAGCGAGACAGGAATCCCCGGGGAACGCCTTCCGCCTCGACCGCTTTCCGTCGAATACCGCGAATCCCATGAACCCGCGAAATCTGCGGAGCCCGCGAACCTGCGGAGTCCACGAAACCGCGGAGTCCACGAAACCTGCGAGATCGTTAATCCGCCGCCGAAGAGGGAACGGAGAGGCGGAGAAACAGCGAGCAGGAAGCCCCTTACTCATTACCGAGAGTAAGTGCGACAGGGCACGGGCCGCCGCTCTCATCCGGCCCTCAGAGGCCGAGGCCCGCCCCGCCGTCCGCGAGCGCGCCCGCACCGGAAGGTGCCGGGGCCCCCAAACCACAAACGAAGAAACCCCCTCCGGTCTGCGTTTCCGCAGATCGGAGGGGGTTTACCTTCATGTGGCGGCGCCAGGATTCGAACCTGGGAAGGCTGAGCCGGCAGATTTACAGTCTGCTCCCTTTGGCCGCTCGGGCACACCGCCGGGTTTGCTGCCTGGCCCCGCTTGCGCGGCGCTCCGTGGCAACGACGTAAACGATACCTGATGCCGGGGGGTGCTTCGCCACCCGATTGATCGGCACCCCGCGCGGAGGCGGTGGCTAGGCTTTGCGGATGCGGCCAGCGTCAGTCGGCCGTGTAACCGCTGAGTACGCATACCCCGATACAAGGAGCCACAGGACATGGCCGACTCCAGTTTCGACATCGTCTCGAAGGTCGAGCGGCAGGAGGTCGACAACGCCCTCAACCAGGCCGCCAAGGAGATCTCCCAGCGCTACGACTTCAAGGGCACGGGCGCCTCGATCTCGTGGTCCGGCGAGAAGATCCTGATGGAGGCGAGCGGCGAGGAGCGGGTCAAGGCGATCCTCGACGTCTTCCAGTCCAAGCTGGTCAAGCGCGGCATCTCGCTGAAGGTGCTGGACGCGGGCGAGCCGCAGCTGTCCGGCAAGGAGTACAAGATCTTCGCCTCGATCGAGGAGGGCATCTCCCAGGAGAACGCGAAGAAGGTCGCCAAGATCATCCGCGACGAGGGCCCCAAGGGCGTCAAGGCGCAGGTCCAGGGCGAGGAGCTGCGGGTCAGCTCGAAGAGCCGTGACGACCTGCAGGCCGTGCAGACGCTGCTCAAGGGGCAGGACTTCGACTTCGCGCTGCAGTTCGTGAACTACCGGTAGCCCGGTAGCCAAATGGGCCGATGAGCCGGTGCGCGGTGGTCCGGTAGTCCGGTGGTTCACCGGCGGCCGGTCCTCACCGTCGTACGACTACGGAGGGCGGGCACCCCACAGGGGGTGCCCGCCTTCTCTGTCGGCGGCGGTCCTGAGCCGCGGCGTCTCAGCGGCGCGAGTGGCCGAACAGGATGCGGTAGGCCACCAGGAGGACGAGTGAGCCGCCGATGGCCGCGGCCCAGGTGGCGCCGTCGTAGAAGTGGTTGGGTATCGGGCGGTCCAGGTAGCGGGCGGAGATCCAGCCGCCGATGAAGGCGCCCGCGATGCCGATGACCGTCGTGCCGATGAAGCCGCCCGGGTCGCGGCCGGGCAGCAGCAGTTTGGCGGCGGCCCCGGCGAGGAGCCCCAGAACGATCCAGCCGATGATGCCCATGCGGTGACCTGCCCTTCTCGCGCGGTGAGCTTGGTGCGCTGTTGCCCTGAAGGACGTCACCTCGTGGGGGCGCGGTTGCGGTGACCGCCAGGGTGCGGCGCAGACCACACGGGGCGTCGGGGACGGGCGGACAAGGGTTACGCGCGCGTGTGGGCGTCCTGCCACTCCGGAAGGTCCGGGTCGTCGTTGTCCTCCCCGTACCACCCCGTGCCGTCGAGCCAGGCCGTGAGCCACGTCGTGAGGTCCGGGGAGTCGACGAACCAGGCGTGGCTCGGGTCGCCGCCGTTCGGCTCGAAGAGGAGGACCTGGGCCTCCTCGGTGCGGCAGTCCACGCACGCGTACATCGCGCAGCCCCAGTGGGATATCGGCACCACGCCCTCGGGCCAGCCCCAGGCTGAGCCGCGCATCGCGTGGTACTCCTCGACGACGGCCGGCTCACCGCCGGAGGACTTCCCTTCGAGGAGCGGCAACAGGCCGTACTCCGGCCCGAACCCGCCGTCGCCCACGCGGGTGTAGAGCGCGGCGAGCAGGGGCGGCAGGCGGAAGCCCAGGGAGACCTCGGCCCGGGCCAGGGTGCCCGCGTCCACGGGGGCGGGCAGGGAGTCCCAGCCCCAGGGACGGGTGGTGCGCGCCGCCGCGGCGACGCGGTCCAGCAACTGCTCGGTCTCGGCCATGAGTTCATGGTGGACCACGGCACTGACAATCCCGGTCGCGAGCCGGCGAAGGGGAGGTGAGCGGGCGTCAGGCCCGGCTCACGCCCGTACTAGTAGCGCGCGGCGAACGGCTGGTCCGTGCGGACGATCTCGCGGCCGAGCGGCAGCAGGGAGACCGGGATCAGCTTGAAGTTGGCGATGCCCAGGGGGATGCCGATGATCGTGACGCAGAGCAGGAAGCCCGTCACGATGTGGCCGATCGCCAGCCACCAGCCGGCGAGGACCAGCCACAGAACGTTGCCGATGCAGGACGGGGCGCCGGAGTCGCGGCGCTCGACCGTCGTGTAGCCGAAGGGCCACAGGGCATAGCGGCCGATGCGGAAGCTGGCGAGGCCGAACGGTATGCCGATGATCGTGACGCACAGCAGCACGCCCGCCAGGAGGTAGGCCAGGAACATCCAGAAGCCGCAGAGGACGAGCCATATGACGTTGAGGATTGTCTTCACTGGTGGCGACCTGCCATCTGCTCGAGTCGGGCAATGCGCTCCGCCATCGGCGGGTGCGTGGAGAACATCTTGGACATCCCCTGCCCCGGACGGAACGGATTAGCGATCATCATGTGGCTCGCGGTCTCGAGCCGGGGCTCGGGGGGCAGCGGCAACTGCTTCGTACCCGCTTCGAGTTTGCGCAACGCACTCGCCAGGGCCAAGGGGTCGCCGGTGAGTTGGGCGCCGGACGCGTCCGCCTCGTACTCCCTGGAGCGGCTGATCGCGAGCTGGATGATGGAGGCCGCGAGCGGGCCGAGCAGCATGATGAGGAGCATCCCGAAGATGCCGGGGCCGTCGTTGTCGTTCGACCTGCCGACCGGGATCAGCCAGGCGAAGTTGACCAGGAACATGATCACGGAGGCCAGGGCACCCGCGACCGAGGAGATCAGGATGTCGCGGTTGTAGACGTGGCTCAGCTCGTGGCCGATGACGCCGCGCAGCTCGCGCTCGTCGAGGAGGCGCAGGATGCCGTCGGTGCAGCACACCGCGGCGTTGCGCGGATTGCGGCCCGTCGCGAAGGCGTTCGGCGCCTCGGTGGGCGAGATGTACAGGCGCGGCATGGGCTGGCGGGCCTGGGTGGAGAGCTCGCGGACCATGCGGTACAGCTCGGGGGCCTCGAATTCGCTCACCGGGCGGGCCCGCATGGCGCGCAGGGCGAGCTTATCGCTGTTCCAGTACGCGTACGCATTGGTGCCGAGCGCCACGAAGAGCGCGACGATCAGGCCCGTACGCCCGAAGAAACTGCCGATGACGAGGATGAGCGCGGACAGTCCCCCGAGGAGTACGGCGGTCTTCAACCCGTTGTGCCGGCGGTGCACGGTACGCCCTCCTGGTGGTGCGTGGGGGAACCCTCTGCTGACTGGTGCTTCCACTGTTCAGTGGACCCTCCCGTACTGGTCAACGCCAGGCGGGGAGCACTAGTTCCCTTGTGCACGTACGAGCGATGTAGGCCGCGCGGGTGAGGGCGGTCCGGTGCCGCTCCGGAACGGACTGGTTCAGAACGGGCCGGTTCGGAGCAGGCCGGTTCAGAACAGGCTGGTGTCCGAGAAGCGCAGGATCAGCTGGGGCGCTCCGGAGAGTGCGACGCCGAGGACCGCCGTCAGGGCGATGGCCGCGGTGAGGGGGGCCGGCGCGCGGTGCTCGACCGGCTCGCCCTCGGGGGCGCGGAACAGGAGCGCGGTCCACTGGAGGTAGTAGTAGAGCGCGATCACGACGTTCGCGGCCATCACCACGGCGAGCCAGCCGAGGCCCGCGTCGACCGCCGCAGAGAAGACCGTGACCTTCGCGAAGAGGCCGACGATGCCGGGCGGCAGGCCCGCGAGGCAGAGCAGGAAGAAGCCCAGGACCAGCGCGGCCAGCGGGCTGCGGGCGTAGAGGCCCCGGTAGTCGCTGACGCGGTTCAGGCGCCGGGTGCGACCGACGAGGGCTGCGACGGCGAACGCTCCGAGGTTCACGGCGGCGTACATCAGGGCGTACGCGACGGTGGCACCGACGGCCTCCTCCGCGGCGGCCTCGTTGTCGGCGTAGCCGGCGGCGGCGATCGGCACCAGGAGGTAGCCGGCCTGTCCCACGGAGGACCAGGCCAGGAGGCGGACCGCGCTGTACGCGCGCGTGGTGACCTGGCGCAGCGCAGCGACGTTGCCCGCGGTCATGGTGAGCGCGGCGAGGACGGCGAGCGCCGGGCCCCAGACGTCCGCGTACGAGGGGAAGGCGACGACGGTGACGAGGATGAGGCCGGAGAAGCCGACGGCCTTCCCGACGACGGAGAGGTACGCGGCGACGGGCAGCGGTGCGCCCACATAGGTGTCGGGCACCCAGAAGTGGAAGGGGACGGCGGCCACCTTGAAGGCGAAGCCGACCAGGGTGAGGGCGACGCCGGTCTGAGCGAGGGTGTGCAGCTGTCCGTCGAGGACCTCGGAGCTCTGCAGCTTGGTGGCGATCTCCGTGAGGTGCAGGGTGCCGGTCGCCGCGTACACGAAGCTGACGCCCATGAGGGTCACCGCGGTCGCGGTGACCGAGGACAGGAAGAACTTCAGGGCCGCTTCGGAGGAGCGCTTGTCGCCCCGCTTGAGGCCGACCAGTGCGAACGCCGGCAGGGAGGCGACCTCCAGGGCGACGACGAGCGTCGCGAGGTCGCGCGATGCGGGCAGCAGGGCGGCGCCGGCCGCCGAGGAGAGCAGCAGGAACCAGTACTCCCCCGCGGGCAGTTCGTCCCCGGAGTCCTTGAGGGTGCTCATCGAGAGCAGGGCGGCGAGCAGCGCGCCGCCGAGGACGAGGAGCTGGATGACGAGGGTGAAGCGGTCGGCGGTGTAGCTGCACGCGTGCGTGCCGCCGCCGGTCAGGCAGAAGGTGGAGCGGTCGTCGTCCAGGAGGGGCAGCAGGCTGAGCGCGGCCGCGGCCAGGCCCGCCACGGAGACCCAGCCGAGCAGCTCCTTCTTGTCGGCTCCCACGAAGAGGTCGGCGACGAGCACGACGAGGGCGACGACCGCCGCGATGGTCGGCGGCGCGATCGCGAGCCAGTCGACGGACTGGACCAGGTTTGCCGCGCTCTCGGCGCTTGCGGCGGCCACGGTCACGACTTGCCTCCAGTGAGGAGCTTCTGCACGGCCGGGTCGGTCAGGCCGAGGAGAGCCGCGGGCCAGAGTCCGGCGAGGACGGTGAGGGCGACGAGCGGGGTCCAGGCGGCGAACTCGTATCCGTGGACGTCGGCGAGCACCCCGCGCGCGGGGGCGTCGGCGGTGGACACCTGGCCGTCGGCGGCGGGCGCCTGGGCTTCGTCGGCGGGTGCCGGGACGGCGGGGGGCGTCGCGGGTGCCGGCTCGTCGGAGAGCGCCGCGGGGGCCGGCTGGTCGGGGGCGGCCGCCGGACGCGCCGTCGGGCCCATGCAGACCCGGCGTACGACGATGAGCATGTACGCGGCGGTGAGCAGGGTGCCGAAGGCGGCGAACGCCATGAAGGTGAGGAACGCGGGGCGGCTCAGGTCGTCGGCGGGCTCGAACGCGCCGAACAGCGCGAGCATTTCGCCCCAGAACCCGGCGAGGCCCGGCAGCCCGAGCGAGGCGACGGCGGCGAAGGCGAGGAGGCCGCCGAGGCGCGGGGCCCTGCCGTAGAGCGCCGCGCCCGATTCCCGCGCGAGGGTGTCGAGGTCGGTCGTGCCGGTGCGGTCCTTGACCCCGCCGACCAGGAAGAACAGCAGGCCGGTGATGAGGCCGTGGGCGATGTTGGCGAACAGTGCGCCGTTCACGCCGGTCGGGCTCATCGTCGAGATGCCGAGGAGCACGAAGCCCATGTGGCCGACCGAGGAGTACGCGATGAGGCGCTTGAGGTCGCCTTTCGCGCCCCGCCTGGCGAGCGCGAGGCAGGCGAGGGAACCGTAGATGATGCCGACGACCGCGAAGGCGGCGAGGTACGGCGCGAACTCCCGCATCCCGTCGGGCGCGATGGGCAGGACGATCCGGACGAACCCATACGTACCCATCTTCAGCATCACGCCGGCCAGCAGGACCGAGCCGACCGTCGGCGCGGCGGTGTGGGCGTCCGGCAGCCAGCTGTGCAGCGGCCACATCGGCGTCTTGACCGCGAGCCCGATCCCGATCGCCAGAACGGCGATGACCTGCACGGATGTGGTCACGCCCCGGCCGTTGTCAGTGGCGAGTGCCACCATGTCGAATGTGCCTGAATCGAGCCCGATGACGAGGAGGCCCAGCAGCATCACGACGGATCCGAGCAGCGTGTAGAGGATGAACTTCCAGGCGGCCCGGGTGCGTTGCTCACCGCCCCAGCGGGCGATGAGGAAGTACATCGGGATGAGCACCATCTCGAACGCCAGGAAGAACAGCAGCAGATCGAGGACGGCGAAGGTCGCGAGGGTGCCGGACTCGAGCACGAGGATCAGTGCCACGAATGCCTTGGGGGACGGGCCCGACGGCATTTTGAAGTAGCTGTGGAGCGCGCAGAGGAAGGTCAGCAGCGCGGTCAGGACCAGAAGGGGGAGCGAGATGCCGTCGATGCCGAGGTGGATGCGCACGTCGAGTGCGGGGATCCAGCTGATATCGGTCGTGGCCTGCATCTTCGACGGCTGGTCGTGGTCGAAGCCGAGCGCGAGGACGATCGCGGCGAGCAGGATCGTGCCGGTCACGACCACGCCGTGGCGCAGCACGGCCTGGTCGGGTGACGTCCCCTTCAGTCCGGGCGGGGCCGGCAGCAGGGCGGCCACGGCGCCGATGAGCGGCCCGACGACGATCAACGCCAGAAGAAACTGCATCACGGACTCACTGATACCGATCACGGCTGCTCACGCTCCGGCGGTGGCGACGAGGACCGCGGCGACGGCCAGGACGACCGTGCCGGCGAGCAGCGCGCTCAGATAGGTCTGGACATTGCCGGTCTGCGCGCGGCGGACGGCCGCGCCGAGCCAGCGGGGAACCGCGCCCGCGCCGCGTACATACGTGTCGACGACCTCGCGGTCGAGGAAGCGGACGAGCGTGGCGGCGGCCCGGACGGGGCGTACGAACAGGGCGGCGTAGACGGCGTCGAGGTGGAAGCCGACGGCGGCGTGCCGGTGCAGCGGGCCGAGCAGCAGCCGGCTCGGGTCCGCCGGGTCGGGGGCCGACGCGACGTCTCCGTACGCGGGGGTGTGGGTGGCGATGGCCTCCGCCTCGACCAGGCCCGCGTCGGTTCCGGTGTCCGCGGCGACCGCGCCCATCGGGACCCGGTCGGCGAGCGCGGTGGTGTGCCGCCAGGCGCCGTAGGTGACCAGGGCGCCGACGAGTGCGAGGCCGGTGCCCAGGACGGAGGTGGTCAGGGTCGGGGTGAGGGCGTGGCCGTCGAACCAGTCCGGCAGGACACCGACGGCGAGACCGAAGGCGAGGGAGGGGACGGCGAGCACCCACAGCACGGCGGTCATCGTGACGGGCTGCCTGCCGTGGTCGGGGGCGTCGGCGCCCCTGCCGTTGAAGACGAGCAGCCACAGACGCGTCGCGTAGGCGGCGGTGAGGAGGGCGGTGAGCAGACCGGCGACGAGGACGATCCAGCCCGCGGCGGCGGGCGCGGACTCGGCGTGGCCCGTGGCCGTGTGCTCGGCGGCGCCGAGCACGGCCTCCTTGGAGAAGAAGCCGCTGAACGGTGGGATCGCGGCGAGCGCGAGGAGCGCCACGGTCATCGTCCAGAACGCGTCGGGGACGCGGTCGCGCAGGCCCTTCATGCGGGACATGGCGGCGAGCGAGTTGGTGCCGACGGCGTGGATGATCACCCCCGCCGCGAGGAACAGGAGCGCCTTGAAGGCGCCGTGGGAGAGGAGGTGGAAGACGGCGGCGCCGCGGTCGCCGACAGCGAGGGCGCCGGTCAGGTAGCCGAGCTGACCGATCGTCGAGTACGCGAGGACGCGCTTGATGTCGTCCTGGGCGAGCGCGGCGAGGGCCGAGCCGGTCATCGTGACGGCGGCCATGACGGCGAGGACGACCAGGGCCGCGGCGGAGGCGGCGAAGACGGGAAGGAGCCGGGCCACGAAGTAGACACCGGCGGCGACCATCGTCGCGGCGTGGATCAGCGCGGAGACGGGCGTGGGGCCGGCCATCGCGTCGGGCAGCCAGGTGTGCAGCGGGAACTGCGCGGACTTGCCCGCCACCCCCGCGAGCAGCAGCAGGGCGATCAGCGTCGGGTGGTCGAGGCCGCCGTCCGCGACCTTCGCGAGGATCGTCGTGATGCGGAAGGAGCCGGTGTCGCCGGCGAGCGCGAACAGGCCGATGAGGAAGGGGACGTCGCCGAGCTTGGTGACCAGGAAGGCCTTCAGGGAGGCGGCGCGCGCCTCGGGCGTCTCCCAGTAGTGGCCGACGAGGAAGTACGAGCAGATGCCCATGACCTCCCAGCCGACCAGGAGCACCATCAGGTCGCCGGAGTAGACGACGAGCAGCATCGCGGAGGTGAAGAGGGAGACGAGCGCGGCGTACGAGGGGTAGCGCGGGTCCTCGCGGAGGTAGCCCGTCGAGTAGATCTGCACGCAGGAGGCGACGACGCCGACCAAGACGGCGACGAGGGCGGCGAAGCCGTCGATGTGCAGGGCGAGTTCGATGGGGACCGAGCCGGTCGGGGTGAGCTCGGTGGCGGCGTCGAGGGACGCCTGCCCGCCACCGGTGCCGCCGCCCTGCCGGACGGCCACGAGCACGGCGAGCACGAGGGCCGTCAGCGTGGGCAGCACCGCGAGGGGGCGGACGAGACCCGGCACGCGGCGGCCGAGGAGCAGGCCCGCGGCCGCGCCGAGGAACGGCAGGAGGGGGACGAGGACGGCGAGGGTGGTCGTGGTCACGGGGTGGCCTCAGCCTTCTGCGCCGCCGTGGCCGAGGGGGCGGTGGCGGTGGCGGTGGCGCCGTCATCGTCGTCGGGGTCGTCGGGCTCGTCCGGGCTCTCGGCGGTGTCGCGGAGGTCGTCGACCGCGGAGCTGCCGCGGTTGCGGTAGACGGCCAGGACGATGGCGAGGCCGATGCCGATCTCGGCGGCGGCGATGGCGATGGTGAAGAGGGTCAGGGCCTGGCCGGCGTGGAGGGAGTCGCGGAGCCAGACGTCGAAGGCGACGAGGTTGAGGTTGACGGCGTTGAGCATCAGCTCGACGGACATCAGGACCAGGATCGCGTTGCGCCGGGCGAGCACGCCGTACAGGCCGACGCAGAAGAGGAGGACGGCGAGGACGGCGGGATAGGCGAGGTGGAGGTGCATCAGCGGTTCTCCTCCCGGTCCTGGGCTGCGTTCTTGTCCCGGACCTGGGCGGTGTTGCTGGCCCGGTCCGTGGCGCGGGCGTCCGATGCGGGCGCGGCGTTCTTGCGGGACAGGGCGATCGCGCCGACGAGGGCGGCGAGGAGGAGGACGGAGAGCGCCTCGAAGGGGAGCACCCAGTGCCGGAAGAGGATCGATCCGGTCACGTCGGTGGAGCCCTGGGCGGCGCCGTCCAGGTCGATCACCGTGGTGCGGAACGCGTCCACGACGACCCAGACCAGGGCGACGGCGGCGACGAGGGCCACCGCGAACGCGACTGGCCGGTTGCCCGAGTCGGCGTCCGGGGAGCGGCCGATGGGCGCCCTGGTGAGCATCAGTCCGAAGAGGAGGAGGACGACGACGGAGCCGACGTAGATGAGGACCTGGACCCAGGCGATGAACTCGGCGGTCAGCAGCAGGTACTCGACGGCGAGTCCGCCGAGCGCCACGACCAGCCACAGAGCGGCGTGCACGAGCTGCTTGGTCGTGACCGTGATGACCGCCGCGCCGAGCGTGAGGAGTCCGACGAGGAGGAAGGCGATCTCGACGCCGGTCGGGGACAGAAAGCCGGTCGTTCCGGCAGCGGTGGTCACGACTCCCCGCCCTCCTTGCCGGAACCGGTGGCCGGCGGCGGCTCGGGGGCAGGCCCGGGTGCCGGTGCCGGTGCCGGTGCCGGTGCGGATGCGGATGCGGATGCCAGCTTCTCCGCCGTCTTGCGGGCGGCGGCGAGTTCCTTGGGGTCCTCGGCGCCGGGTTCCAGGGCGGGCGGGGCCGGGACGGTCCACATCCACTCGCGGAGCTTGTCGCGCTCGTGGGTGAGTTCGTGGATGTCGGTCTCGGCGTACTCGAACTCCGGGGACCAGAAGAGCGCGTCGAAGGGGCAGACCTCGATGCAGATGCCGCAGTACATGCAGAGGGCGAAGTCGATGGCGAAGCGGTCGAGGACGTTGCGGCTGCGCTCGCGGCCGCCGGGCGCGGCGGGCGGGACCGTCTCCTTGTGGGAGTCGATGTAGATGCACCAGTCGGGGCACTCGCGGGCGCACAGCATGCAGACCGTGCAGTTCTCCTCGAAGAGGCCGATGACGCCGCGGGTGCGGGGCGGCAGTTCGGGCTGGTGCTCCGGGTACTGCTCGGTGACGGTTTTCTTCGTCATCGTGCGGAGGGTGACGGCGAGGCCCTTGGCGAGGCCGCTGCCTGGGATCGGGGGCATCAGTTGATCGCCACCTTCACGATGCCGGTGAGCGCGATCTGCGCGAGAGCGAGCGGGACGAGGAGGGTCCAGGCGAGTTTCTGGAGCTGGTCCTCGCGGAGACGGGGGTAGGACACGCGCAGCCAGATGACGACGAAGGCCAGGACGGCGGTCTTGAGCAGGGTCCACACCCAGCCGAGCCCGTCGGCGCCCCACGGGCCGTGCCAGCCGCCCAGGAAGAGGACGGTGGTCAGACCGCACAGGACGACGATTCCGGCGTACTCGGCGAGGAGGAAGAGGGCGAAGCGCAGGCCCGTGTACTCGGTGTACGCGCCGAAGATGATCTCGGAGTCGGCGACCGGCATGTCGAAGGGCGGGCGCTGGAGTTCGGCGAGCCCGGCGACGAAGAAGACCACGGCGCCGACGATCTGCCAGGGCAGCCACCACCACGCGAAGGCGTCGAGGATGCCGGGCAGCGAGACCGTGCCGGCCGCCATCGCGACGGAGGCGGCGGCGAGCAGCATCGGGAGTTCGTACGCGAGGAGCTGGGCGGCGGTGCGGAGGCCGCCGAGGAGGGAGAACTTGTTGGCGCTGGCCCAGCCCGCCATGAGCGAGCCGAGCACGCCGATGCCCATGACCGCGAGGACGAAGAAGACGCCCGCGTCGACGACCTCGCCGACCGCGCCCTCGCCGGGGCCGATCGGGACGGCGATGAGGACGAGGAGGTAGGGCAGGAGGGCGACGGCGGGGGCCAGTTGGAAGACGCGGCGGTCGGCGGCGGCCGGGACGACGTCTTCCTTCTGGGCGAACTTCACGCCGTCGGCGACGAGTTGGGCCCAGCCGTGGAAGCCGCCCGCGTGCATGGGGCCGAGGCGGCCCTGCATGTGGGCCATCACCTTGTGCTCGGTCTGGCCGATCACCAGGGGCAGGACCAGGAACACCGCGAAGACGATGACGAGGCGCAGGGCGACGTCGAGGGCGTCGTTCACTCGGTGCCTCCTTGGCGTTCGCCGTCTTCGGGGTTGGGGTTCTGGGTGGTGCCGGTGGCTCGGGGGGCCTCGCCGTCTTCGGGGGTTTCGGTGGGGGTGGCCTGCGGCTTGCCGGGGTGTTCGGGTTTCGGCTGGGGGTCCGTGGCGGGCTGCGGCGCCGACTCCGGCTCCGGCTCCGTCGGCTTTTCCGTGGCCTCTGTGGTCTCGGTAGCCTCCGTGGCCTCCCCGGCCTCCCCGGCCTCCCCGGCCTCCGTGGTCTCGTCGAACGCCGGGCGGGCGTGGTGCCACGGGGCGTCGGAGCTGCGCGGTGCCGCCGGCTTCGGCTCGGCCTCCGGCGTCGGCTCCGGGGCAACCGGAGTCTTCGGTTCCGACACCGGCCCTGGCCCCGGCCCCGCCTCCGGCGACGCCTCCCGTTGCGACGCCGAGCCCTGGCTCACGCTGCGCGAGCGCCTCGGGGGACGCGCCGGTGCCTCGGGCTGCCCCACCTCAGCCGCCCCCGCCGCCGCGGGACTCGCCGCCGCCTGGCTCGCCGAGCCCTGACCGGCCGTACGGGTACGCCGGGGCGGACGTTCACCGGGCGCCGACGCAGACGCAGGCCCAGAGGCCGACGCCGCCGCGCGGCCCGCCCCCCGCGCCGGGCGGGCCGGGCGCGCCGGGGCCGCCGGGAGCTGGCCCTTGAGCGGGCCCCACTCGTTCGGGTCGGGCACGCCCGGCGGCAGCATCTGGCGGCGCTTGGGGCCGCCGTGCTCCGACTCCCCCGGCTCCTTCGCGCCGGGCCACGCCTTCGCGACGCGGGCCGCCAGCACGAAGTCCTTGCGCAGCGGGTGGCCCTCGAAGCTCTCGGGCAGGAGCAGCGGCGTCAGTCCGGGGTGGCCCTCGAACGTCACGCCGAACATCTCGTGCGTCTCGCGCTCGTGCCAGGCGGCGCCCGCGTAGACGTCGACGGCGGAGGCCAGTACGGGGGCCTCGTGCGCGACCGTCGTACGGAGCAGGAGTCGGCGTACCGGAGCGAGCGCCACGACGTGGGCGCAGATCCGGAAGCCCGTGCCCGGCTCGTCGACCGCGCTCAGCCAGTCGAAGTAGGTGCAGGCGAGGGCCGTGCGGGCGGTGTCGAGGGCCGTGAGCCACGCGGTGGGCGGGACGTCGACGGTGAGGACGTCGTACGACTCGTCGGCCGTCGCCTCCGCGCCGAAGAGCTCCTCGACGGGGCTCGGCAGCCAGCCGGTCACCGGTCCCCCTCCTTCTCGGCCGTCGCGCCCGGAACCGGGGCGGGCGCCGAGGCGGGCGGCTGCACCAACCCACTCCGCAGCACGGCAGTCGACGGCCGCGCCCCGTTCCCGTACCGCTCGCCCAGCGACTCGCGGGCGATCTTCTCCTGGAGCTTGAGGATGCCCTGGAGCAGCGCTTCGGGGCGGGGCGGGCAGCCGGGGACGTACACGTCGACGGGGATGATCTGGTCGACGCCCTTGGTCACCGAGTACGAGTCCCAGTACGGGCCGCCGCAGTTGGAGCAGGCGCCGAAGGAGATGACGTACTTCGGCTCGGGCATCTGCTCGTACAGCCGCTTCACGGCGGGCGCCATCTTGTCCGTGACCGTGCCGGAGACGACCATCAGGTCGGCCTGGCGCGGTCCTGGCGCGAACGGGATGACGCCGAGCCGGATGAAGTCGTGGCGCGCCATGGACGCGGCGATGAACTCGATGGCGCAGCAGGCGAGACCGAAGTTGAAGACCCAGAGGGAGTACCGGCGGCCCCAGTTGAGGACCACCTTCATCGGCTCGGGGGCGAGGCGGGCGAGCGCGCCGAGCCGCTTCGGCTCGGGGAGCGGCACGGCCCGTCCTTCGGAGTGCGCGGTGTCCGGGGTCACGTCCACGTCAGGACGCCCTTCTTGTATGCGTACAGCAGGCCCACGGCGAGGAAGCCGAGGAAGATGAACATCTCCACGAGCGTCGTCGCGCCGTAGCCGGGCGCGGCGAAGACCGTCGCCCAGGGGAAGAGGAAGATCGAGTCGACGGCGAAGACGACGTACAGGAACGCGTAGACGTAGTAGCGGACCTGGGTGTGGGCCCAGCCCTCGCCGACCGGGTCGACGCCGCACTCGTACGTCAGGAGTTTCTCGGGGGTCGGCACCACGGGGCGCAGCAGCCGCCCGGCGCCGAAGGCCACGGCGACGAACAGCACGCCCACGACGGCGAGCAGTCCGACGACGGAGTACGACTGGTAGTAGCTTGCCGCGACGCTCGTCACGTGCACGTCAGCCCCTCACTCCCCGACAGTCCTTGAGCTGGCCGTTCTCGACCTGACCGCCTCGGCCGGGCCGTCCTCGGCCGGACCGTTCGACGATCTGTACGCACGGGAGTCTAGGGCCTGCTAAAGGTTCGGTAAGCAGAGCGTCACGCATCGGTCTAAGCAGAGCGTCACGCATCGGTCAGGGCACGGCGTCGTGTCCCGGCCGGGCCGTGGTCCGCCGCTTCCGCGCCGGTGAGGTGGGGTTATCCCCCGGACACGAGGCCGGTCGCCCTCATGGCGCCGCGGCGCCGGGCCGGGCACCCTGGCGCATATGACCGCACGCACCTCGCCCTCGCACGACGACGACCGGTTGTCGCCCGCGCCCCCGCACGACGACCGGTTGCCGCCCGCGCGCTTCGCGTACGACCGGCGCACCTGGAAGGAGATCGCCCACCTCCTGGTGAATCTGCCGGTGGGGATCGTCGGCTTCGTCTACGCCGTGTTCGTGCTGTCCGTGGGCATCGGCCTGACGGTCACCGTGATCGGCCTGCCGGTCCTCGCGGTGGGGCTGCTCGGCGCGCGTTTCCTCGGCCGGTGCGAGCGGGCGCGGGCCCGCAGGCTGCTGGGCCTGCACGTCGACGAGCCGAGCCCGATGCCGGACCACGGCGGGCAGGGGTTCCTCGGCCGGGTGTGGTGGAGCCTGAAGGATCCGGTGGGCTGGCGCACCATGCTGTACGCGTTCATCCGGCTGCCCTGGGGCGTGTTGTCGTTCGCCGTGACGACGGTCGGGCTCGTCGTGCTCTGGCCGGTGCTGCCGTTCGTCGCCCGCGGCCTCACCCATGTCGACCGGGCGCTGGTGCGGGGACTCCTGTCGCCCTCCGACGAGTTGGAGCGGCGCATCGCCGAACTGGAGTCGGACCGCGGGGTGGTCGTGGACACCGCCGCCGCGGATCTGCGCCGCATCGAACGCGATCTGCACGACGGCGCGCAGGCCCGGCTCGTCGCCCTCGCCATGGGGCTCGGCCTCGCCAAGGAGAAGCTCCTGGAGGACCCCGACGCCGCGGCCGAGATGGTCGACGAGGCGCACGGCGAGGTGAAGCTGGCCCTCCAGGAGCTGCGCGACCTGGCCCGCGGCATCCACCCCGCCGTGCTCACCGACCGCGGCCTCAACGCCGCGCTCTCCTCGGTCGCCTCGCGCTGCACGGTCCCGGTGAAGGTCACCGCCGACCTGCCCGCGCGCCCGGCGGCGGCCATCGAGGGCATCGCGTACTTCACGGTCTCCGAACTCCTGCAGAACATCAGCAAGCACAGCGGCGCGAGGTCCGCGAGCGTCGAGGTCTGGCGGTCGGACGAGCGGCTGCTCATCCAGGTGTGGGACGACGGGCGCGGCGGCGCGCGGCTCGACGGCGGTACGGGCATGGCGGGGCTCGCCGACCGGCTCGGCGCGGTGGACGGGCTCTTCGTGATCGACTCGCCGGAGGGCGGGCCCACCCGGATCACGGCGGAGCTGCCGTGGCGGGACCGTTCGGCGGACGGCGCACCCGGCACGCGGCGCGCCGAAACCCGCACCGAGGCCCGTGGCGGGACCCGGAGCTGAGCCGTCCCGGCAGGTCGACAGGTAGGGAAAACCCCCGGTCGAAGAGGCCGACGTACTCCATGGTCCGCGGCCGCCACGACGGCGAAGCTGGGATCACCCGGCGGGAGAGCGGCTCGGGCGGCGGCGGCACCCGGCCACCGGCACAGACGCAGAGCACACGCAGGGCACACACAGAGCAGACCTAGCGCAGACGCAGCGCAGACGCAGACGCATACGTAGAAACGGACGGCAGCGATGGCCACGGAGTACGGACAGGGGTACGCGCACATGGACCGGCCGGACGTCCGGGGATCGGGATCGGGATCGGTTTCCGGTTCGGGAGCGGGACCGGACGTCGAGGAGCGGCGGCACCGGCTCCCCGCCGGGCTGCGCGCGCCCCTGGAGGCCCGCACCTGGCGGGAGTTCGGCTACACGATGCTGAGCCTGCCCATCGGCATCGCGGCCTTCGTCTTCGCCGTCGTCTCGCTCTCGCTCGGCGCGGGCCTGCTGATCACCTTCATCGGCGTCCCGGTGCTCGCGGCGGGCCTGGCCGGCTGCCGCGGCATCGGCGCCCTGGAGCGGACGCGGGCGCGCGGCCTGCTCGGCCTCGACGTCGCGCCGCCGGAGCCGCTGCGTCCCAAGAACGGCGGCGTGATGGCGCTCATGGGCGCCGTCCTCAAGAGCGGCGCGTC
Organism: Streptomyces sp. NPDC005863; assembly: GCF_042871345.1. Classification (NCBI taxonomy): domain Bacteria; kingdom Bacillati; phylum Actinomycetota; class Actinomycetes; order Kitasatosporales; family Streptomycetaceae; genus Streptomyces; species Streptomyces sp. NPDC005863. The sequence goes on from NZ_JBIAII010000001.1 coordinate 1,257,083, forward strand.
CTGGCGGCACCTGCTGTACTCGCTGCTGATGATGCCGTGGGCGATCTTCTCGTTCACGGTGTCGATCGTCTTCTGGTCGTACGGCTGGACGATGCTCACGTATCCGCTGTGGTTCTGGCTCTTCCGGGTGTACGGCGAGCAGGGCGGCATCCAGCTCTACGGCGACAACAACCACCACATCTATCTCGACAACCCCTTCGAGATCGCTGTCGTCGCCGGCACCGGCCTCCTCGTGACGCTGGCGACGCCGTGGATCCTGCGGGCCCTGACTACGGTGGACCGGGTCATGGTGGCCGGGCTGCTCGGCCCGTCGCGGCTCGCGACCCGCGTCGTCGAGCTGGAGTCGGACCGCGGCGTCGTCGTGGACACCGCCGCCGCCGACCTGCGCCGCATCGAACGCGACCTGCACGACGGCGCGCAGGCCCGCCTGGTCGCCCTCGCCATGGATCTGGGCCTGGCCAAGGAGAAGCTCACCGAGGACCCCCAGGCCGCGGCGCGCATGGTGGACGAGGCGCACGGCGAGGTGAAGGTGGCCCTGCAGGAACTGCGCGACCTGGCCCGCGGCATCCACCCGGCCGTCCTGACCGACCGGGGCCTGGACGCGGCGCTCTCCTCGCTGGCCGCCCGCTGCACGGTGCGGGTCCAGGTGGAGGTGGACCTCGACAGCCGTCCGGCGGCGGCCATCGAGGGCATCGCGTACTTCACCGTCTCCGAACTCCTGCAGAACATCAGCAAGCACAGCGGCGCGAAGTCCGCGAGCGTAGACGTCTGGCGGGCCGAGGACCGGCTGATGCTCCAGGTGTCCGACGACGGCGTCGGCGGCGCCGACATCTCGGCGGGCTCCGGCCTCGCGGGCCTCGCGGAGCGGCTCGACGCGGTCGACGGAATCCTGGTGCTCGACTCGCCCGCGGGCGGTCCGACGACGGTCACCGCGGAGCTGCCGTGGCGCAAGGGCTGACCGGTCCCGGCCGGCCCGATCGGGGCTGACCTGCGCCGTTGCCGTCGCGCCGCCCCCGGTTCGTACGCCGAGCCGGGGCGGCGCGCTGTGTGCCGCCCGAGGGGCGCGGGGGGCGAGGGCGGACGCATCCGGTAAGCGGTCCGGACGATTCCGGTGAGGAGGTCGGACGATTCCGGTGAGCGGACCCGTGGGCCGCCGCGGATCGCGCGATACTGAGGTGCCGGACGCGCGGCCGACACGGCCGCCGCCCGACCGGGCGGGCCGGCGCGTCGGGGGAAGAAAAAGTGCCGGGGGGCCAAAAAGTGGAGGACAGAGTGCGGGTCGTCATCGCCGAGGATTCAGTGCTGCTCAGGGAGGGCCTGACCCGGTTGCTGACCGACCGCGGGCACGACGTGGTGGCCGGTGTGGGGGACGCCGACGCGCTGATCAAGACGATCACCGACCTCGCCGGGCAGGACGCCCTGCCGGACGTGGTCGTCGCCGACGTGCGGATGCCGCCGACCCACACCGACGAGGGCGTGCGCGCCGCGGTGTTCCTGCGTCAGCAGCACCCCGGGCTCGGGGTCCTGGTCCTTTCGCAGTACGTCGAGGAGCAGTACGCCACCGAGCTGCTCGCCGGGTCGAGCCGGGGCGTGGGCTATCTGCTCAAGGACCGGGTCGCGGAGGTGCGGGAGTTCGTCGACGCGGTGGTGCGGGTCGCGGAGGGCGGCACGGCGCTCGACCCGGAGGTCGTGGCGCAGCTGCTGGGCCGCAGCCGCAAGCAGGACGTGCTGGCGGGGCTGACCCCGCGCGAGCGCGAGGTGCTCGGCCTGATGGCGGAGGGGCGGACGAACTCGGCGGTCGCCCGGCAGCTCGTGGTGAGCGACGGCGCCGTCGAGAAGCACGTGAGCAACATCTTCCTGAAGCTCGGCCTGTCCCAGAGTGACGGGGATCACCGTCGCGTGCTCGCGGTCCTCACCTACCTCAACTCGTAATCGACTGACACTCTGTCAGGTGACCTGCGGGCCACCGCGCACTCCAACATGAGCAGGCACGACCACGGAGCGTCACGGACTTCCGTGGTCGGCCGGAGCGGGTCCTAGAACCAAAGGATGAGCGGGGAGCGTCATCCAGGGAGGGTCGGGGGGCGGGGCGAACCATGACAAACCGGTGCGACACGGTGTCTCAGAAGTACATCCACCATGTGATCAAGCCCAGGAAGGCACCCCTCACGGACGTAGGGTGGACCTTGGGAGCGCCGGCCGTCCCGGCGATTCCGCTCAGTCGCCTCGAGGAGGTCCAGTTCAGTGACCAGCCAGGTCAGTAGCCAAGCCGAGCAGGCCGACGGAGCAGTCGTCGGGGAGCAGCGCAAGCCTGCGGGTGACAAAGACGTACGCCGTCTGGACCGGGTGATCATCCGTTTCGCGGGTGACTCCGGTGACGGGATGCAGCTCACGGGTGACCGCTTCACCTCGGAGACGGCGTCCTTCGGCAACGACCTGTCGACGCTGCCGAACTTCCCCGCCGAGATCCGCGCGCCCGCCGGGACGCTCCCGGGCGTGTCCTCCTTTCAGCTGCACTTCGCCGACCACGACATCCTGACGCCGGGCGACGCGCCGAACGTCCTGGTGGCGATGAACCCGGCGGCGCTGAAGGCGAACATCGGCGACGTGCCGCGCGGCGCGGAGGTCATCGTCAACACCGACGAGTTCTCCAAGCGCGCGATGCAGAAGGTCGGTTACGCGACCTCGCCCCTCGATGACGGCTCCCTGGACGGCTACAGCGTGCACCCGGTGCCGCTGACCACGCTGACGGTGGAGGCGCTGAAGGACTTCGACCTCTCGCGCAAGGACGCGGGGCGCTCGAAGAACATGTTCGCGCTCGGCCTGCTCTCCTGGATGTACCACCGGCCGACCGAGGGCACCGAGAGGTTCCTGCGGACCAAGTTCGCCAAGCGCCCGGAGATCGCCGAGGCGAACATCGCGGCGTTCCACGCGGGCTGGAACTTCGGCGAGACCACCGAGGACTTCGCGGTCTCCTACGAAGTGGCCCCGGCCTCCGAGGCGTTCGCGACCGGCACCTACCGCAACATCTCCGGCAACCTCGCCCTGTCGTACGGGCTCATCGCGGCGGGCCGGCAGGCGGATCTGCCGCTGTACCTGGGCAGTTACCCGATCACGCCGGCCTCGGACATCCTGCACGAGCTGTCCCGGCACAAGAACTTCGGCGTGCGCACCTTCCAGGCCGAGGACGAGATCGCGGGCATCGGCGCGGCGCTCGGCGCCGCGTTCGGCGGCTCTCTCGCGGTGACGACGACCTCGGGGCCCGGCGTGGCGCTCAAGTCGGAGACCATCGGCCTGGCCGTCAGCCTCGAACTGCCGCTGCTGGTCGTGGACATCCAGCGCGGCGGCCCGAGCACCGGCCTGCCGACCAAGACCGAGCAGGCCGACCTGCTCCAGGCGATGTACGGACGCAACGGCGAGGCGCCGGTGCCGATCGTGGCGCCGCGGACGCCCGCGGACTGTTTCGACGCGGCGCTGGAGGCGGCCCGCATCGCGGTGACCTACCGGACGCCGGTGTTCCTGCTCTCCGACGGCTACCTGGCCAACGGCTCGGAGCCCTGGCGCATCCCCGAGGTCGACGAACTGCCGGACCTGCGCGTGCAGTTCGCCTCCGGGCCCAACCACACCGAGGCCGACGGCTCCGAGACCTTCTGGCCCTACAAGCGCGATCCGCAGACGCTGGCCCGCCCGTGGGCGATCCCGGGCACGCCGGGCCTCGAACACCGCATCGGCGGCATCGAGAAGCAGGACGGCACGGGCAACATCTCCTACGACCCGGCCAACCACGACTTCATGGTCCGCACCCGGCAGGCCAAGATCGACGGCATCGAGGTGCCCGACCTGGAGGTCGACGACGTGGGCGGGGACGCCGACACCCTGGTGCTCGGCTGGGGTTCGACGTACGGGCCGATCACCGCGGCGGTCCGCCGGCTGCGCACCGCGGGCGAGTCGATCGCGCAGGCCCATCTGCGCCACCTCAACCCGTTCCCGCGGAATCTCGGCGAGGTCCTCGCGCGTTACGACAAGGTGGTGATCCCCGAGATGAACCTCGGTCAGCTCGCCACGCTGATCCGTGCGAAGTACCTGGTGGACGCCGTCTCGTACAACCAGGTCAACGGCATGCCGTTCAAGGCCGAGCAGCTCGCCACGGCTCTCAAGGAGACCATCGATGGCTGACACGAAAACGGCTGGGCCACAAGGGGCCGGGAGCACGATCGAGGCGCTCTCCCTGGTGCCCAAGGCCGAGGCCCAGCAGTCCATGAAGGACTTCAAGTCCGACCAGGAGGTGCGCTGGTGCCCCGGCTGCGGTGACTACGCCGTGCTGGCCGCCGTGCAGGGCTTCATGCCCGAACTGGGCCTGGCGAAGGAGAACATCGTCTTCGTCTCGGGCATCGGGTGCTCCTCCCGCTTCCCGTACTACATGAACACCTACGGGATGCACTCCATCCACGGCCGCGCCCCGGCCATCGCCACCGGCCTCGCCTCCTCGCGCCGCGACCTGAGCGTGTGGGTGGTGACCGGCGACGGCGACGCGCTGTCCATCGGCGGCAACCACCTCATCCACGCCCTGCGCCGCAACGTGAACCTTAAGATCCTGCTGTTCAACAACCGGATCTACGGCCTCACCAAGGGCCAGTACAGCCCCACGTCGGAAGTCGGCAAGATCACCAAGTCGACGCCGATGGGCTCGCTGGACGCGCCCTTCAACCCGGTGTCGCTGGCCATCGGCGCGGAGGCGTCGTTCGTGGCACGAACCGTGGACTCCGACCGCAAGCACCTCACGTCGGTGCTGCGCGCGGCGGCCGAGCACCCCGGCACCGCCCTGGTGGAGATCTACCAGAACTGCAACATCTTCAACGACGGCGCCTTCGAGGTCCTCAAGGACAAGCAGCAGGCCGAGGAAGCGGTGATCCGCCTGGAGCACGGGCAGCCGATCCGCTTCGGCACCGAGGGCTCGAAGGGTGTCGTACGCGACGCGCTGACCGGCGACCTGAAGGTCGTCGCCGTCACCCCGGAGAACGAGGCGGACATCCTGGTCCACGACGCGCACTCCACGTCGCCGACCACGGCCTTCGCGCTCTCCCGGCTCGCCGACCCCGACACCCTGCACCACACCCCGATCGGCGTCCTGCGCGACGTCGAGCGCCCGGTGTACGACACGCTCATGGCCGACCAGCTCGACAGCGCCATCGAACGGGACGGCAAGGGCGACCTCGGCGCGCTGCTCGCGGGCAAGGACACCTGGACGGTCGTCGGCTAGTCCCGGCCACGCCCTTGCGAAGCCCGGTCCCGACGTCTCAGGACCGGGCTTCGTCGTACGCCGTGCGCGCCCGCTCGACGTCGGCCATACGCCGCTGCGTCCACGTCGCGAGGGTCCTGACCTGCTCGGCGGCCTCACGGCCCAGCTCCGTGAGGGAGTAGTCGACGCGGGGCGGGATGACCGGCTTGGCGTCGCGGTGCACCAGGCCGTCGCGCTCCAGGGTCTGCAGGGTCTGGGTGAGCGACTTCTCGCTGACGCGGCCGATGTGGCGGCGCAGCTCGCTGAAGCGGTACGAGCGCTCCTCCAGGGCGATCAGGACGAGGACGCCCCACCGGCTCGTGACGTGCTCCAGGACGAGGCGGTGCGGGCACATCTCCTCGCGCGTGCTCCAGTCACTTACGTCCATGCCCGTACCTTACTTCAAAGTGGGTACTTACGAAAAGTTAGCGCACTCCGTACGGTGGCGTACGTACCGCATTCCGCCCCCACCAGCAGGAGCACCCAGCCATGAGCATCGTCGTCACCGGAGCCACCGGACACCTCGGCCGTCTCGTCATCGAGGGGCTGCTCGCGGCCCACGTCCCGGCCGGTCGGATCGCGGCCGTCGTCCGCGACAAGGAGAAGGCCGCGGACCTCGCCGAGCGCGGCGTCGAGCTGCGGATCGCCGACTACGACGCGCCCGAGACGCTGCGCGGTGTCTTCGCCGCGGGCGACCGCGTCCTGCTGATCTCCGGCAGCGAGGTCGGGCGGCGCGTGCCGCAGCACCGCGCGGTCGTCGACGCGGCGCGCGAGGCGGGCGTCGCGCTCCTCGCGTACACCGGCGTCCTCGGCGGGCCCGACGCCGACTTCGACCTCGCGGCCGAGCACAAGGTGACCGAGCAGCTGATCCTCGACTCCGGTCTGCCGTACACCTTCCTGCGCAACGGCTGGTACCACGAGAACTACACCGAGCACCTCGCCCCGGTCCTGGAGCACGGCGCCGTCGTCGCCTCCGCGGGCGAGGGCCGGGTCGCCTCCGCCGCGCGCGCCGACTACGCCGCGGCCGCCGTCGCCGTGCTGACCGGCGAGGGCCACGAGGGCAAGGTCTACGAACTGAGCGGCGACGTCGCGTGGAGCTTCGCCGAGTACGCGGCGGTGGTGGCGGCGCAGAGCGGCAAGGAGATCTCGTACGCGAACGTCCCGGCCGAGCAGCACCTGGCGGTGCTGACCGGCGCCGGGCTGCCGGAGGCGCTGGCGGCGGTGCTCGTCGACGTCGACGCGGCGATCGCGCGGGGGCGCCTCGCGGGGACGAACGGGGAGCTGGCGCGGCTGATCGGGCGGCCCACGACGCCCATCACGGAGGCGATCATGGCGGCCCTGGAGGGGTGACCCCGGCGGGCGCCGGACGTCATGAGCGTCTCCGTGGAACAGGCATGACAGGCGGCCGTTTCCGGCGCTACCTTCTGGGGAGCAGCATGGGGCTGCCGTGCACCTTGGAGGGGCCGTGGAGAGCTCAGCAGCCGAGAAGTCGGGGAACGAGCAGCGCGTCGGACTGCTGAACGGCTTCGCCGCCTACGGGCTGTGGGGCCTCGTCCCCCTCTTCTGGCCGCTCCTCAAGCCGGCCGGCGCCGTCGAGATCCTCGCGCACCGGATGGTCTGGTCCCTCGTCGTGGTCGGCGTCGCGCTGCTGTTCGTACGGCGCTGGGACTGGGCCCGCGCACTGCTGCGCCAGCCGCGCCGGCTCGGCCTGGTCGCGGTCGCCGCGGCGGTCATCACCGTCAACTGGGGCGTCTACATCTGGTCCGTGAACTCCGGGCACGTCGTCGAGGCCTCCCTCGGCTACTTCATCAACCCGCTGGTCACCATCGCCATGGGCGTCCTGCTCCTCGGCGAGCGGCTGCGCCCCGTGCAGTGGGCGGCGGTCGCCATCGGGGCCGCGGCCGTCCTCGTGCTCGCCTTCGGCTACGGCAGGCCGCCGTGGATCTCGCTCACCCTCGCCTTCTCCTTCGCCACGTACGGCCTGGTCAAGAAGAAGGTCAACCTCGGCGGTCTGGAGTCGCTCGCCGCGGAGACCGCCGTGCAGTTCCTGCCCGCCCTCGGCTATCTGGTGTGGCTCGCCACGCAGGGCGACATCGTCTTCGGCACCCGGGGCACCGGCCACGCGGCGCTGCTCGCGGCCACGGGCGTGGTGACCGCCGCTCCCCTGGTCTGCTTCGGGGCCGCGGCGATCCGGGTGCCGCTGTCCACGCTGGGCCTGCTCCAATACCTCGCGCCGGTCTTCCAGTTCGCGCTCGGCATCCTCTACTTCCATGAGGCGATGCCGCCCGAGCGGTGGGCGGGCTTCGGCCTGGTGTGGCTGGCGCTCACGCTGCTGACCTGGGACGCGCTGCGCACGGCGCGACGGAACGCGGCGCGGCTCGCGGCGGCGCGGGAGGCGGCGGCGGTGTCGCCCGCGGGGTCGCCCGCGACGACGAGGGCCGGGGAGGCGCCGGAGCCGGCGGTCTGAGCCGTCGGGCGGCGGGGCCTAGTGACGAAGTGGTACCGGATTACTGGGTGAGTCGAGCCACACGCGCTCGCCGTCGTTGTCCACAGTGAGTCCGAAGCGGGCGAAACCGGGACGGTCTTGCTGGTGCCACCAGCGCCAGGCGGATTCCAGCTCGTCCCATAGCTTGCGAGGGCCGGACTGGACCACGGGATATGCGCTGCGTCCCTTCGAGTAGTCCGCCGTTGCCCAAGACGTGATGTTCGTGTCCAGCAGCCATAGCCGGTACGCGCCGTCCTGGCCCCAGGCGACTCGGCAGAACAGGTCGGGGGCCTGCACGCCGATGGCGAACATATGGATCCAGTCACCCACGTCGTCCGGTGAAAGCGCGGTCTCGGACCGCACGCCTGCGCCGGGCCACTCGTGCCTCTTCAGAAAAGCCTGTGTGGGCGGCAGTTGCTTACGCTGCACGCTCAGCCGCATGAACGCCGATGATCCGACGAAGGGGCCACTCGCCGAGCCGTCCTCGGCAACCGTGAGGCGGACGACCGCCTCCCCGCCGTACGTCGGCCCCCACGGAGTCACGATGACACCGCCACTCACGGTCTGCTCACGCCACGAAGCGGGCACACTGCCCACGGAACAGGTGGCGATCAGCCGGTCATACGGAGCACGGTTCGCGTAGCCGTGGGCGCCGTTGCCGACATGCACGAGCGGGTGCAGTCCGGCGAGGCTCAGCCGGTTGCGTGCTTCCTCGGCCGTCTGGAGGTCCACCTCCACCGACACCACATGATCGGCACCGACGCGATGCGAGAGCAGAGCGGCATTCCAGCCCGTACCGGTACCGATCTCCAAGACCTCGTGTCCGTCATGCACGTCCAAGGCGGCGAGCATCGTGAACACCATGGTGGGCATCGAGTTGGAACTGGTCGGAGTACGCCCCTTGTTGGGGCCTGTATACGCGCCGCTGTCCCACTGCGTAGTGATCGGCGCGTCCCGGTAGACGGCTTCCCACCACAAGTCCGGCTGCTCGTCCAGCGTGATCCGGTCATCCTGTCGGTTCATGCCCGCGCGACCCGGCCAGATGACGCCCGGCACGAACTGATGCCGCGGGACTGCCTCATAGACGGGGAGCCAATCCGTGGTGAGTGCGCCCGACTCCATGAGCGCGGAGGCGAGCCGTTCGGGGCCCGCCCCCTTCAGTTCATGCTCGGTCACTTGCCATCCGCCGGTTCTTGCCCGTCGTTCGTGTTGCCACCCTCATCGGAGCCCCCTCCGCCGTGTTTGTTCCCGCTGTCGCTGTCGTCCTGGGGGTTGCCGCCGGTCGCCACGGTGAGCCACAACTCACGCATGTTCGGTACCTCCGTCGTGTTGATGGTGCTCGCAACGCTAGGGAGAGCGGGCCCCCAACTCACAGTCGATTGCGTGAGGTTGCACGTGGGTCAGCCGAGAGCTTCCACTGCCGATGTGATCAGTGCGCGAGCCTTGACGCCGTACACAGCGAGATCCGCCAGTTCCGCGAACGTCCGGGCGTACATCGCTACTTCGCTGGGCTGCGTGATCGTGAGGTAGCCCGAGATCAACTCGACGTTGACCTGTGCCGTGTCATAGACCCAAAAACCCTCAGCCGGCCAACGCTCCCGGTCCGGCGTCATGGGCACGACTCCGAAGCTGACGTTGGGGAGTGAGGCAACCGAGATCAGATGGCCGAGCTGCCCGGACATGACCTCGGCGCCGCCGACCCCGGCCCGTAGCACCGACTCTTCCACCAGGAACGCGAACTGCCTGCCACCCTCGGACAGCACTCTCTGACGTTCCATGCGGGCAGTCACCGCGTCGGCCACGTCGTCCACCAGCCCGCGCCTGCGCTGAATCGCTCGCAGGACGGCCGTCGTGTACGGCTGCGTCTGGATCATTCCGGGTACGAGCCACGACGAGTACGAGCGGAAACGGTGCGTTCGCTGGTACAGGGGAAGACGTGCCTCTTGTGCCTGGCGCAGCCCGGCCCGCTCCATACGTCGCCAGTCGACCCACATGCCCTCGGCTGTCCGCAGCGAGGCGATCAAGTCCTCGGTCTGGTCCTGGGCACCGCACGCCCGGCACCAGGCCCGGATGTCGTCAGCGGATGGCGGAGTCTTCGCGTTCATGATCCGGGACGACTTGGACCGGCTCCACCCGCACAGCTCGGCGAGTTCGAGACCGGTGAGCCCGGCATCCCGGCAGAGACCTTCAAGACGTTTCGCGAGAGCCTGCCGGGCATGCTGGGCGCTGGAGGACGCGGAGACTGCCATGCCGTGCGATCAGCTCGGCCGATACTCCGCGTGGGGAATCGCCCGCTTCCACGCTGCCTCGTACGCGCTGACGTACTGCTCGGCCAATGCCGGGTCGTGCGCGACTTCCATGCGCGGGCCGGTCCACTGACCGTCACCGCTGAAGTGGTGCAGGATCACGGTTTCCTCATCCATGACCCAACCGTCCAGTGCGGGGAGCAAAAGATCACGGGCCCGTGATCGCGGCAGCCAACGCACGTCCTCACCCGCTGCGACGTTCGTGAACGCGCCGTCGTACTCGTACCGCACGTAGTCGCTCAGCGGCTCGGAGACCACCCGCAGCCGACGCATGATCACGCCGCGGCCGGTCGTCTCGGCCACCACGTCCAGCCACGAACGCCACCAGGAATCCCGATCGTCGGGGTCGTACCGGTGCCCTTCCTGCCAGCGGATGAACTCCGGATCGTCGCGCATGTAGCTGTCCCGCATCTCAAGGTGTCGCGCTGAGCGCTGTGCCTTCGCGAGGCATTCACGTACCGCTGTTGCCACCGTTGTCCTCACCGTCCGGGCGGGGGATGAACTGGATCATGTTTGCAGGGAGTCGAATCACGCTTTCGTGGTCCGGTACGTCGGACGAGTGGCCCGGCACGGAACCGACCTCCTGTGCCAGGCGAACGGTCTCCGCGTCCGCCGTCCATGACTGGATGATCAAGTCACCGGTCGTGTCGTCAAGCCAGATCGTGGGCGAACCGTCGTCGGGGGTGTTGGGCCAGATTCCCAAGAACGTCAGGGCCATTGGTCACTCCTCTACCGAAGCTCGTGCCCAGGCGTGCACGAGCTTCGCCCCTGGGCCTCATCAGTACAAGAGGGCGAGTGAGCCACGTAGGAGGGGTGGCGTACGCCGGAGCCGGTGGTCTGAGCCGTCGAGTTGCCGCTCCGCCTGAATCCGCGCCTCCGCGCCGGGTAGCCGCTATACCTGGTCACCATGACCACCCTGCACTGGAAGCTCGTCGTCGACGCCGCCGATCCGCATGCCCAAGCCGCCTTCTGGGCCGAGACGTTGGGGTACGAGGTCGAGGACAACAGCATGCTGATCGAGCGTCTCCTGGACGTCGGCGCGGCGCCGGAGGGCGCGACCGTCGAGTTCCGCGGGCGCCGCGCCTGGCGCGACCTCATCGCGGTCCGGCACCCCGACGACCCGTACGACGAGCAGAGCGGCACGGGGCTCGGCCGCCGGATCCTCTTCCAGCGCGTGCCGGAACCCAAGACCGGCAAGAACCGGCTCCACCTCGACGTGCACAGCGAGCCGGGCCGGCGCGCGGACGAGGTGGTCAGGATCGGCGCGCTGGGCGCGGCCGTGCAGCGGCACGTCAAGGAGCCAGGCGGTGAGTGGGCCATCATGACGGACCCTGAGGGGAACGAGTTCTGCGTCCACTGAGGCCTGGGCGCGGGCCGGCTTCAGTCGCCGCCGATGGCCGCTTGCCACCTGCCCCGAGAGAGCCGGACGATTCCGTCCGGCTCGATGTGTACGCGCGCGCCGAGCAGAGGCAGAGCCCCTTCGGCATTGAGCCGGTTCCGGAGGCGTTCCAGAGCCGACCAAAGCCGTTGCGATCCGCCCTGGTGGACTTCCGGCGGGTCGGTCCATTCGGCCTCGGCGCGGGCCCATGACCCGTCGGGGTGCACCAGTAAGGCGGTACGAGTCCGCCCGCTGGTCTCGTATCCGAGTTCCACACCCGGTGTCGTGACTTCCAGCATGGAACGCAACTCCCACGCTTCGGCCACGTTCAACACGGGATAACGGCCCGTACTGCGCTCGTCCCCTTCCTCGTTCCGGGCGAGGGCGAACAGCTCGGCGAGGGCGGGCGGGTAGTCGTCTCCGGAACGGGTGAGCATGAACCCCGCCATGTCCCGTTCCACCTGCCCGTACACGTCCCCATCCCCGTGCTTCCAACCTGTGATGATCAGACAGGTTCGCCCGATGGTGGTGGCGATTCTTCCGCCGGGTTCCAGTGCGGCGAGGACTGGACGGAGCCCCGGGCCTGCGGGGAGCCCCACCGTGGACACAACGCGCTCGTACGTGCCGGGGACGTGCTCGGTCGCATCCGCGGTAACGAACCGAGGGTGGTAGCCCATGGACGCGAGCCGCTCCCCTGCCGCACTGGTCAAGTACACGTCCACGTCCAAGCTCGTCACGTTCGCGGCTCCGAACCGGTTGGACGCGTACGCGGTGAGCCCGCCGGCTCCCGTGCCCAGGTCGAGCAACGGCAACCCCGGCCCGAGCCGTGCATGTCGCAGCATCCGCACCACCAGACTCGGCAGCGTGGCGGACGAGGTGGGCAGCCCCTCGGGGCGGTCATCGGGCTTCGCGTGGTCGGCGTGCAGCCCACCAACCTTGGTGATCAACGACCGGTCCGCATAGGCGGCTTCGGCCCACGCTGCTGGATCGCTTGCCCCGTCGCGGAGCACCCACGTACCCGAGCTGTCCATGTCCCACCAGCGCGGGACCAGCTCGTGACGGGGCACCCGTGCGACAGGGGCGAGCCACCGGGAATCCGGGTCGGTCACCTTGCCCGCAAGGGTGCTTGCCTTGCTCTGCCAGTCCATGCTGCCGAGCCTTTCAGTCATCAGTACGCGGGGTCACACGCTTCGGTGCTCGCGGGGTCACAGTCGCCCGAGTCGTTCGGGGTGCACGCGGCACGCGGGGCGAGGATGCTCGCGGAGAGTTCGGCCCACTGCGGGCCCCCGAGCAGATCGGCGAGCCGGGTGTTCCGAACGTTGCCCGCCGGGAAGTTCCGCGAGAGCACGCAGCCGGCGAGATCACCGTTCGGCAGGATGGCAGCTCGTCCGCGCGTGCACCGCCCGCACATCTCGGCGAGGGAGGGTGACTGCCCCGGCAGTGCCGCACGTCCCACGGCTCGCGCCCGGTCGGTATTGATGTGCTTCACGCCCATGGATTGCAGCTCGGCGCGGGCTTCGGCGACGCGTTGCCCCGGCAGCACGTCCACGATTCCGGCCCGGATCGTGATCCCTCGGCTCACGGCTTCGCGGATGTTGCACCGGGTGCGTACGTAGCTTCCGGTCTTGCCCGTGATCCGGTCGTGTTCCTCGGGGTCGTCGCTGTAATAGCTCGTCCCGAGGGTGAGCCCGTCCCGCTGGAACAGCTCCCACCACGCGGGCTTGACCGTGAACAGGTTGGAGTACACCTCTACGTGCAGCCCGAGCGAGAGCCCGAGTTCGGCGAACTCTCGCCACTGCGGGTGAACGGTCGGCTCGCCCCCGATGAGCTGGACGGTACGGATGCCGAGCCCGGCAGCGTCCACGATGACCCCCCGCCAATCTTCGGGCGACATGATGCCGTGGGACGCTTGCGGGCTGGACTCGGACAGGCAGTGCGTGCACGTGAGTTGACACTTTCCGGTGATCTCCAGTTCAAGGGACTGGATCCCGGCGACCGGTTCACGGGTGGGGGACTCGATGAGCGTCGTCATGTGGTGTTTCCTCCCGGGGCTTCGACGCGTCGGTCAGGTCCGCTCACCCGGAACCACGATCCAGGGGCGTTCGATGATCTCGGCGAAGCTGGTGTGTGCGGGGTTGTCGCGGACGTGCTCGAACACCCACGTCTGCGGATCGGTGGCGTCTTCGCTGCGGCTCGACTCGGCGCCGCACTCGGTGTCGTCCTCTGTGAGGGTCAGGCAGCGAAGCCCGTAGGTGGTCGGGGGCGCGTCGTCGTCCAGATCGGGCCGGAACGTCTTGGTGACGAACCCGAAGCGGCGTACCGCGGCGCTCATAGGCACTCACCCCGACTCCGGGCGTTGGCATGCGCGGTACCAGCGGCAAGTCGTTGTTGCTGACTCGTCGGCCGCACGTCGGTGGGGTCGGTTCGCCACTCCCTGCCCCCGTGCACCGGGCGCAGGAACCAATACCCGGCCCACTCCCCGCAGAACACCCCGAGCCTGTCCAACCTGGTATCCAGCACGAGTGCGTACAGGGCCGGCTGTTCGGGCGGGGCGGGCGGGGGCGGGGGCGGGGCTTCTTGCCGCTCCGCTGAAGCATCACTGCCGGACACGGCCGCTCCTCTCCGTAGCACTTTCACTACCTTGCGTTCAGCGTGGCCACCGAAGGGGAACCCTTCAACTTGTCAGGCGCGAACGAAAGGTCGGTGAACCAGCTGTGAACCGCAAGGAGCTGGACCCGGACAGCTCACCGCAGGCCGCCTTCGGCGCGCGTCTGCGCAGCTCACGGGAGGAGCGAGAGTGGACGCAGGACGAGCTTGCCGACCGGATGGGGTACTCCAGTACGCACATTTCCGCGGTTGAAACTGGTCGCAAACTTCCAACTCTGCGCCTCGCGCGAAGTGCGGACAACGCGTTCGGCGGGGGCGACCGATTCGAACGCGCCTTCCGAAAGGTGCGGCACGCGGGCCTTCTTGAAGGTTTCCCACAGTTCGTCGAGCATGAGGCGCAGGCCGCCGAGATCCGGCTCTATGAGGTGGGCGTGATCCCTGGCCTGCTGCAGACACCGGAGTACGCCGCGGTACTCGCGCAGAGTGCGGTCAAGCGGAGAGCCATCACGGACGAACAGGCGGAGGAGCGCGTCACGCTGATCGCCGAGCGCCAAGCGACGCTAGACCGCACGCCCTCACCCCTGGTGTTCGTGGTGCTCGACGAAAGCTGCCTCAGGCGCCCGATCGGCGAACCCGCCGTGATGAACGCCCAGTTGGACAGGCTGGCGGAGTTCGCCGAGCTTCCCAACACCGTGCTCCAGGTCGCCCCGTTCGACATGGGCGCCCGGCGCCCGTTCGACCTGCCCGTCACCGTCCTCACGCTGCCCGATCGCTCCCTGATGTCCTACGCGGAGTCGGCGCAGCGGGGTCATCTGGAACGGGAAAGTACGTTCGTACTGCCCATACTGACGGCCTACCATCAGCTACAGGCAGAGTCCCGCTCCCAGGCGGAGACGGTGGCCATGATCAGCACGTTACGAAAGGGCACCCAGTGACGACCGAACGCCCGCAGTGGTTCACGTCCTCGTACAGCAACAACGGCGGCCAGTGCATCGAGGTCGCCACGAACCTTGCCGCGTCGCGCGGTGTGGTCCCCGTCCGTGACTCCAAGAACCCGACCGGTCCGGTCCTGGACCTCCCCGCCGACTCGTTCGCCTCCTTCGTGGCAAGCGTCAAGGTCGGGGAGCTCGGGGCCGTCTGACACGTCGGACCGCCTCACCCGTTCAAGACCATTCAAGACTGCCCCACCGTGCCCGGCGCGGTGGGGCAGTTGCGGTGTGGGCCACCCTGGACGCGAGTCAATGCATGTGCATATAGTGCACGCGCAAGCACTTGTCGTACGCAGGCGCTCACGTCTGCGCACGTCCCCGCACGCCCGCGTTCCCAGGGGGGACCCCATGACCCGCTCGTTCCTCTTCGTCCTCGGCAGTGCCCGGCCTGAGGGCAACACCGAGATCCTGGCCCGCAAGGCCGCCGAGCAGCTGCCCCCGGACGTGGAGCAGCGCTGGCTGGACCTCGCCGATCTGTCGCTGCCCGACTTCGAGGACCGGCGGCACGGCGGCGAGGGGCCGCGGGAGCGGACGCGGCCCGTCGGCACCGATGAGGCGGTCCTCCTGGACGCCACGCTCGGCGCGACGGACATCGTCATCGCGTCGCCGCTGTACTGGTACTCGCTCTCGGCCACCGTCAAGCGCTACCTCGATTACTGGGACGCCTGGCTGGAGACGCCGGAGATCTCCTTCAAGGAGACGCTCGCGGGACGCACCCTGTGGGGTGTCACCGCGCTCGCGCACCGCGAGGAGGTGGTGGCGGAGCCGCTCATCGGCACGCTGCGCAACACGGCCGCGTTCTTCCCGATGCGCTTCGGCGGCGTCCTGCTCGGCAACGGCACCCGGCCCGGCCAGGTCCTTGAGGACACCGAGGCCATGGCGCGCGCCAAGACGTTCTTCGCGCGGGAGGCGCCGATCGCCCGCTTCCCGTACGACGAGGCGTAGTTCCCGTACGAGGGGTGGTGGGCCCGTACGGCGAGGCGCAGGCCCGGCCCCGCCCGGCCCGGCGGCTACGCCATGATGTCCTTCGCCCCGAAACGCGCCCACGCCGCCGAGCCGAACACCGCCGCGTACAACCCCTGCATCTGCAGGTTCTTGACGATGTCGGTCCAGTAGACCGGCTCGCGCATCAGGTCGGCGAAGGACAGCCAGTAGTGCGAGAAGAAGTACGGGTGCAGGCCGTGCAACTGCGGGATCTGGTCGAGGATCTGCACCGTGATCAGCAGGCCGACCGTCGTCGCCATCGCCGCGATGCCGCTGCTGGTGAGCGTCGAGACGAACAGGCCGAGCGCCGCAACGCCGGTCAGTGACACGGCGACGACCAGCGCGATCAGCAGGGCCCGCACCAGCCCTTCGCCGAAGCCCATCCGGGTGCCCGAGATCGTGGTGACCTCGCCCAACGGGAAGAGCAGCGCGCCGGTCGCGAGCGCGGAGACGGCCACGACCAGGGTCGCGACCAGGCAGAACGTCAGCGTGGTCGCGTACTTGACGAGGAGCAGCCGGGTCCGTCCCGCGGGCGCGACCAGGAGATAGCGCAGGGTGCCCGCGCTCGCCTCGCCCGCGACCGCGTCCCCGGCGACGACGCCGATCGCCATCGGCAGGAAGAACGGCAGCGTCGCGGCGAGCGCGGTGAAGACCAGGAACAGGCCGTTGTTGGTGATCTGCGCGATGAAGGCGGGCCCGCCCCCGTCACCGCCCCCGCCGATCGTGGAACCGTCGCTGGTCTCGATCTTGACGGCGATGCCGACGAGGACCGGCACGGCGGCGAGCACCGCGAGCAGCGCGAGGGTCCGCCAGCGGCGGAAGGTGATCGTGAGCTCGCTGCGGAAGAGGCCGAGGGTCCAGATCGCCCGTGGCCCCCGCACGCCGCCCTGCCCGGCCGCTTCCCCCACGTCCGCCGCTTCCCCCACGTCAGCCGCTTCCGCCACTTCCGCCATGTCAGCCCGCGACATCGAAGCCCTCCCCCGTCAGCGCCACGAACGCGTCCTCCAGCGAGGCCCGTTCGAGCCCGAAGCCGCGGACGCGGACGCCCGCCCCGACCAGCGCGGCGTTCAGGTCGGCGAGGTCCACGTCCGGACCGCCCGCATCCCCCGCGTCCCGGCCCGGCGGTTCGCCCGTCACCCGGTCCTCCGTCACCACGAGATCCGTCACGCCCTGCTCCTTGAGGACCCGGGCGGCGTCGCCCGGGTCCGGTGTCGTCACGACGAGCCGGCCGCGCGCGCCCGCCGCGAGATCGGCGACCGGGCCCTGGGTGATCAGCCGGCCCCGGGTCATCACGGCCACGTGCGTGCAGACCTGCTCGATCTCGTCGAGCAGGTGCGAGGAGAGGAAGACCGTCGTGCCCTCAGACGCCAACTCCCGTACCAGGGTGCGGATCTCGCGCATGCCCTGCGGGTCGAGGCCGTTCGTCGGCTCGTCGAGGACGAGGAGCCTGCGCGGCTGGAGCAGCGCCGCGGCGAGGCCGAGCCGCTGCTTCATGCCGAGGGAGTACGCCTTCGCCTTCTTGCCGGCGGCCGCGGTGAGCCCGACCCGGTCGAGGGCCGCCTCGGCCCGCGCCCGCCGGGTGCGCGGGTCGGCGTCCGGGTCCGCGGAGTCGTACCGGAGCAGGTTGTCGCGGCCGGAGAGGAAGCCGTACAGGGCGGGGCCCTCGATCAGCGCGCCCACCTGCGGGAGCACGGTGCGGGTGGCGCGCGGCATGGGGTGACCGAGGACGCGCGCGTGGCCGGAGGTCGGCGCGATGAGGCCCATCAGCATGCGGATCGTGGTCGTCTTGCCCGAGCCGTTCGGCCCGAGGAAGCCGAAGACGCTGCCCTGCGGGACGGCGAGGTCGAGCCGGTCGACGGCCAGGTGCTTTCCGTAGCGCTTGGTGAGCGCGTGCGTCTCGATGACGTTCACCGCCGTCGAACCGCCGCTGCTGCCCGGCACGTTGCCCGCCCTTCGTCGTCCCACGAGTCGTCTCACGCGTCGCCCCACGAGTCGCCCCACGCCTCGTCCCACGCCTCGTCCCACGCAACGGATGGAAGGTGCCGCGCCGGCACCTTCCATCCGCCGTACCCCTGAGTCGTCCGGTGAGTCGTCCGGCGCCCGCTAGTGCGCCGCGTCGGCCGCCTTCACCAGCGCGTCCTTGGTGACCGCGCCGACGTAGACCGTGCCGTCGTCGGTGATCAGGGCGTTGACCAGGCGGGTCGAGAAGACCGTGCCCGAGCCGAAGCGGCCCTCGACCTGGTCGCCCAGCGAGTCGAGCAGCTTCTGCGCGTCCTGCGGGACGTCGCCCGAACCGGCCTTCGGCAGGCCCTTGCCGCCCGGCAGCTTCAGCTCCGCGATGGAGCCCCAGCCCTTGCCGATGACGTTCACGCCGTTGAGGTCGCCCTCGCCGAACTCCTTGCCGCCCGGGCCCAATTCCTTGCCGCCCGCGCTGCCCTTGCCGGCCTTCTCCTTGAAGTCGCGGCCCTTCGCGGCGTGTTCGTCGGCCTCGGTGACCTTCGCGCCCTTGGGCGGAGTGAAGTCGAACGTGGACGCGGACGGCTTGCCGAAGTCGACCTTCGTGAAGCCCGCGTCGACGACGGCCGCGCCGCCGGAGGCCGGGGTGAGGGTGAACTTGAGCGGCGTGCCGGTCTTCTCGTCCACCGCGACGGTGATCCTGCCGACCGTCGAACCGGACTGCTTCGGCTTGATCACCAGGCGGTACGCGTCACGGCCCGCGACCTGCGCGGTGCCGTCGACCGTCACGGACGTGGTGTCGTCGACCGCCTTCAGGGCCTGCTCGGCGAACTCCTTCGGGGTGGCCGGCATCCCCTTGGGGACCTCCCGGTCGCCCTTGCCGTGCCGCTCGGCGGCGCCGCCCTTGCCCGCGTCCTTCGCGTGGTACGCCTCGTTCGACGCACTGTCGTACGCCCACATGTCGTCGCCGTTGTGGATCACGCTGTACTCGGCGGCGTCCTCCAGGACCGACACCTTCTGCCGGTCGGGGCCGTCGGCCGCGACGCGCAGCGTGTGGGTGCCGGACGCCAGCTCCATGAGCTTGCCCTTGGGGTCGGCCGCGGAGCCCTTGCCCTCGCCGTCCTCACCCCGGTCCGCCCCGCCGCCGCCACCGCCGAAGCCGCCGGTCATGCCGCCGATCGACGGCAGGCCGAGGTCGGTGCTGATCTTGACGTTGCCGGAGAGCTGCTGTGTGTCCGACGCGGCGATCTTCTCGATGAGTTCCTGTGCGGTGACCTTCGGCAGGTCCGGGTCGCCCGAGGTGGCCAGGGCCGGTACGAGCCCGATCGTCGCCGCGGCCACCCCCGCCACAGCGATCGGGACCGCGTAGCGGGCCGCCTTGCGGCGGCCGACGCGCAGGTCAGCGGCCTCGCTGGTGTCCTTCTCCGGTTCGTACGGTGCCATTGTCTGCCTTACCTCCGTGGTCGGCGGCGGCCTTCCCTGTACGTGCCTACGTCCACCCCGTGCCGCCATTCTCACCCGAACAGGTCAGGAGTGGGGGTTCTCTGTGGACTCCATCCGACCAAATCGGGCGCCGAGAAGCGTCAGACCCCGGGAGCAACTCCACGTACTGCTCTGGGATGAGACGGGGCGGCGTTCTCACCCCCGTCCCGTAGGGGACCGAGGGGGAAGGCGGGAGGAGACACAAAAGAAGACGGCCATGTGACACGAGTCACATGGCCGCGGCGTCCGCACTGCGGGACGGATCAGCCCGCCCGGTGCACCACCAGGTCGCAGAGCTCGATCAGGGACGCCTTCGCGTCACCCTCCGGCAGCGGACCCAGCGCGGCCCGCGCGCTCTCCGCGTAGGAGACGGTGTCCCGGCGGGCGTGCTCCAGGGCGGGGTGCTCGCGCAACCGGGAGAGCGCCTCGGCGTGCCGGGCGTCGTCCGTGAGATCGGTGTCGAGCAGCTCGCACAGGGCGACGTCCTCGGCGAGCCCGAGCCGCGCCGCCCGCTCGCGCAGCCGCAGCACGGGCAGCGTGGGGATGCCCTCGCGCAGGTCGGTTCCCGGCGTCTTGCCCGACTCGTGCGAGTCGGAGGCGATGTCCAGGACGTCGTCGGCGAGCTGGAAGGCGACACCGAGCCGCTCGCCGTACTGCGTCAGGACGTTGACCGCCGACTCGTCGGCGCCCGACATCATCGCGCCGAACCGGCAGGCCACGGCGACCAGCGAGCCGGTCTTGCCGCGCAGCACGTCGAGGTAGTGGTCGACCGGGTCGCGCCCCTCGGCGGGCCCCGCGGTCTCCAGGATCTGGCCGGTGACCAGCCGCTCGAAGGCCTCGGCCTGGATCCGGACGGCCTCCGGGCCGAGGTCGGCCAGGATGTAGGAGGCGCGGGCGAAGAGGAAGTCGCCGGTCAGCACGGCGACGGAGTTGCCCCAGCGCTGGTTGGCGCTCTCGACCCCGCGGCGCACCTCGGCGTCGTCCATCACGTCGTCGTGGTACAGCGTCGCGAGGTGCGTCAGCTCGACGACCACCGCGGAGGGGACGATGCCCGGCGCGTCCGGGTCGCCGAACTGGGCGGCGAGCATCACGAGCAGCGGACGGAAACGCTTGCCCCCGGCACGGACGAGGTGCTGGGCGGCCTCGGTGATGAAGGGGACCTCGCTCTTGGTGGCCTCGAGCAGTCCCTCCTCGACAGCCGCCAACCCGACCTGGACATCGGCTTCGAGAGCCTGGTCCCGCACGCTCAGCCCGAAAGGCCCGACGACGGTCACGAGAGGTTCTCCTGTCTGCTGACGATCACATGGCCAACTCGGTCGATCATTGGATCTCCGTCGATGACACGGGTTTGTCGATGTGTCGCTGCCATCACTCAAGTCAGCGTATCCGGTCGACTTTCGATCACGGCGAGCACCTGCCCGCCCGTCGCTCGCCACCGCCCTGGTCGGCGCGGCGCGCGAGCCCGCCGGAGCGCTCCGGTACACCAGGCCGCGCGGTGCACGGGGCTCACCGGTATGTTCGGGATCAGCCCATAGGACCGGGAAGACCGCTCTGCTCCTATAACAACCGTAACGACCTGGAGAAGCCCCTTTGTCCCGCACCACGGCCGCGTACGAGCCGCCCGCCGAGCCGGAAGGCGAGCCACCGCCGGGCGACGACCATGCCTTCCTCGGGCAGCCCCGCGGCCTGCTCACCCTGTCGGGCCTGGAGGTCTGGGAGCGCTTCTCGTTCCTCGGCATGCAGGCCATCCTGGTCCTCTACTTCGCCGACTCCGTCGCCCACGACGGGATGGGGATGGACGCCGGGACGGCCGCGTCGGTCTCGGCCGCCTACGGCACGCTGGTCTATCTGGTCTCCGTGGCCGGCGGCTGGCTCGCCGACCGTATCCTCGGCTCCTACCGCGCGGTCCTGTGGGGCGGCATCCTCATCGCCTGCGGCCACTACTCGATGGCCGTGCCGACGGCGACGATGACCTGGGTGGGCCTCGGCCTGATCAGCGCCGGCACCGGCCTGCTCAAGCCGAACGTCGCCTCGATGGTCGGCAAGCTCTACCGCACCGACGACGACCGCCGTGACGCCGGCTTCGCGCTCTACTACATGGGCATCAACATCGGCGCCTTCGCGGGCCCGCTGATCACCGGCTGGCTCGGCGACCACAAGGGCTGGCACTGGGGCTTCTCGGCCGCCGCGATCGGCATGACGTTCGGCCTGATCCAGTACGTGCTCGGCCGCCGTCACCTCGCCGGGCGCAAGGCCTCCGCCGAGTTCGCGCTGCCGAGGGAGGCGATGCGCCGCGCGGTCGCCCTGATCGTCGTCGGCCTCGTCGTGTTCGCCGCCCTCGCGGGGCTACTCGCCGGGGTCGGCTGGCTGACCATGGACCGCTTCGTGGACCTGCTCACCCTCGTCTCGGTGATCGCCCCGGTCGTCTACTTCGCGGTGATGTTCCGCAGCCCGCGCGTGAGCACCGAGGAGCGCGGGCGCCTGAAGCCGTACGTGGTGCTCTTCCTGACCTCGGTCGTCTTCAACTTCATCCTCTTCCAGGCCTACTCGACAATGATCCTGCTGGCCTCGACCAACGCCGAGACCTCGATCTTCGGCTACCACTTCCCGGCCAGCTGGTACGCCTCCGCGCTCGGCGCCTTCGAGGTCGCCCTCGCGCCCGTCGTCGCCGCCGTCTGGGCCCGGATGGGCCACCGCCAGCCGCACGCCTCCAACAAGATCGCGTCCGGCGTGATCCTGGGCGGCCTGTCGTTCCTGCTGATGGTCCTGCCCACCTCGGGGCACGGCGACGACACGTACAAGATGGCGGTCTGGTGGATCGTCGGCTCGTACCTGCTCCTCGGCCTCGGCGACATCCTCGTGGAGACCTCCGGCATGTCGGCGACGACCAAGCTCGCCCCGAAGGCCTTCGCCAGCCAGACCATGGCTCTCTGGTTCCTCTCCCTCGCGCTGGCCAACGGCGTCCAGGCGCAGGTCGTGAAGGTGTACGGAGAGGTCTCCAACCCGGCGTACTTCGGCGTGAACGGCGGCATCGCCGTGCTCGCGGGCATCGCCGTGATCACCCTGGCGCCCTGGCTGCGCCGCACCATGCATCCCGTCCACTGAGACCACCCGACCGACCACCGGACACCCCCGTCCACCGAGGTTCCACTCATGCAGATCCGAGACTCCTTCCCGTACGAGACGACCCGCGAGGACATCCACGTGCCCCTCGCCGACGGGACCAGGCTCTACGCGCGCGTGTGGCGCCCGGTCACCGACGAACCCGTCCCCGTGCTCCTCGAATACCTGCCCTACCGCCTCAGCGACTGGACGGCGCCGCGCGACTGGCAGCGCCACCCCTGGTACGCGGGCCACGGCTACGCCTCCGTCCGCGTCGACGTGCGCGGGCACGGCAACAGCGAGGGCCTGCCCACCGACGAGTACTCGGCGCAGGAGCTCGCCGACGGCGTCGAGGTGGTGAACTGGCTGGCCGCGCAGGAGTGGTCGAGCGGCAAGGTCGGCATGTTCGGCATCTCCTGGGGCGGCTTCAACTCCCTGCAGCTCGCGGCGCTCGCCCCCGAGCCGCTCAAGGCCGTCGTCACGGTCTGCTCGGCCGACGACCGCTACGACAACGACGTGCACTACATGGGCGGCTCCGTGCTCGCCGTCGACATGCACGCGTGGGCGGCGACCATGCTGGCGTTCGTCTCGCGGCCGCCCGACCCGTACTTCGTCGGCGACGCGTGGCGCGCCATGTGGCTGACCCGCCTTGAGGCCGTCGAGCCCTTCATCCACACCTGGCTCGACCACCAGACCCGCGACGACTACTGGCGGCACGGCAGCGTCTGCGAGGACTACTCCGCGATCGGCGCCGCGGTCCTCGCGGTGGGCGGCTGGCACGACCCGTACCGCGACACGGTGCTGCGCCTGGTGGAGCATCTCCCGGGCGACGTACGGGGGTTGATCGGCCCGTGGTCGCACCAGTACCCGGACCGCGGCCTGCCGCCCGGGCCCGCGATCGGCTTCCTCCAGGAGACCCTGCGCTGGTGGGACCAGCACCTCAAGGGCGTCGACACCGGGGTGATGGCCGAGCCGAAGCTGCGCTCCTGGATCAGCGACTCGCATCCGCCGGCCACGGTCTACCCGGAGCTGAGCGGCGGCTGGGTGGGCGACCCGTCCTGGCCCTCCCCGAACGTCACCCCCGTCGCGTACGCCCTCCAGGGCACCCCGGTCGTCGTCGACTCCCCGCACCACACCGGCCTGGACGCGGGCCGGTACTTCCCCTTCGGCAACGACGCGGACCTGCCGCCCGACCAGCGGGACGAGGACGCGAAGTCGGCGTGCTTCGAGTTCGAGGTCCCCGCGCAGGTACGGGTCCTCGGGCGCCCCAAGGTGACGCTGCGGCTGCGCATGGACGTGCCGTACGGGCAGGCGATCGCCCGCGTCTGCGACGTCGCGCCGGACGGCTCATCCACCCTCGTCACCCGGGGCGTGCTCAACCTCTCGGCCCGGAACGGCAGGGACCGCGCCGACGCCTGGCCGCTCGGCGCCACCGAGGACGTGACCTTCGAGCTCAACGGCATCGGCCACACCTTCCCGCCGGGCCACCGCATCCGGCTCGCGGTCTCCTCCGCGTACTGGCCGTGGATCTGGCCGCAGGCCGACTCGGTGGGCTTCACGCTCGACCCGGTGGGCAGCACCCTCGAACTGCCGGTGCGCGAGGGCGATCTGGACCCGACGATCACCTTCGAGCCGGCCGAGCAGTCGGCGCCGCTCGGCGTGGTGTACCCGGCCACCCTGGACGAGCAGCGGCCCGAACGCCTGGTGGTACGGGACGTCGCCAAGGGCGAGTGGCGCCTGGAGGTCGACCCGCGCTACGGCGGCACGCGCGTGTACCCGGACGGCCTGGAGTTCACCGAGGACGCCGTGGAGACGTACACGATCCAGGAGGACGACCCGCTCAGCGCCCGCACCCGCTCGGACTGGCGGATCCGGCTGCACCGGCCCGAACTGGGCTGGGACGTCACGGTCGAGACCCGCTCCGAGATCACCTGCGACGCGGCGGACTTCATCACCGCGAACGAGGTGGTGTGCCGGGACGGCGGCGAGGTCGTCTTCCACCGGACCTGGGAGAAGCGGATCCGGCGGACGGCGGGCTAGGGCGGGTTAGGGCCCGCCCTAGGTCTGGCCCAGGAGGCGTTCGAGGACGACGGCCACGCCGTCGTCCTCGTTCGAGAGGGCCAACTCGTCGGACACCGCCTTCAGTTCGCCGTGGGCGTTGGCCATGGCCACCCCGTGCGCCGCCCACAGGAACATGGGGATGTCGTTCGGCATGTCCCCGAAGGCGAGGGTGTCCTCGGCCGTCAGACCGAGCCGTTCGGCGGCCAGGGCGAGGCCGGTCGCCTTGGTCACCCCGCACGGCTGGAGCTCCACCGTGCCGGGCCCCGACATCGTCACCGAGGCGAGCGGGCCGACCGCGTCCCGCGCCACGGCCGCCAACTCGTCGTCCGCCAGCGTCGGATGCCGCAGCAGCACCTTGCTGATGGGCTCCTCCCACAGCACGTCGCGACGGGGCACCCGCACCGCGGGCAGGGTGGGATGCGGCATCTCGTACCCCGGCTCGATGAGCGTGAGGCCGTCCACGCCGTCCTGGTCGACGGCCGCGTAGACCTCCCCGACCTCGGCCTCGATCTTCCCGAGCGCGGTCTCGCCGAGTTCGCGGTCGAGCGTCACCGACCACACCATCCGGTCCGCCCCGGCGTCGTACAGCTGCGCCCCCTGACCGCACACGGCCAGGCCGTCGTAGCCGAGCGCGTCGAAGAGGGGCCGCACCCGCGGCGCGGGCCTGCCGGTCACCACGAGGTGCCGGGCGCCCTGCTCCCCCACGGCGGCCAGCGCCCGCCGCGACCGGTCCGAGACCGTGTCGTCGCCGCGCAGCAGCGTCCCGTCCAGGTCAGTGGCGATGAGTGCATATGCGAGGGGAGCCGACATGATCCAGAGAATACGGATCCTGGGCCCGGCGGGAAGCTGCTTGGCAAGGTGCGTATACGGGCGGGTGAGACCGGACGGGACAGCGGGCCCGCTGGTTCACCGGAAAGTGGAAGATTAGATTCCGGCATGCCTCATTCCGACTATGCGGTACGCGCCGCCGTGATGGGGCGTGCGAATGAGCCGCCGCAGCACGCCCATTCGGACATTGCACACCCTTTGGACACTGCCGCAACGGGGGCCCGTCCACGTAACGTGTGGCACACCCCTATGGAAAGCGAGGCAGGTACGCATGTCCGAGCAGACCCCGCTCGACCCGGCCGCCGGTGACTCCACCGACCTCCCCCGAGGCGGCTCCACCGGTCATCCCGAGGGCGATCCCTTCGGCCTGCCCGAGGGCGACCCCTTCGGTCCGCACAACCTTCCCTACGGCGTGTTCTCCCTGGCCGGCGAGGCGGACAACCGGCGCAGGGTCGGGGTACGGCTCGGCAGTCACGTCCTGGACGCCGGTGCCGCGGCCGCCGCGCTCGGCTCCCCCTACGTCTCGCTGCTCGCCCGGCCCACGCTCAACCCGCTGCTCTCCGCGGGCCGCCGCGCCTGGTCCGACGTACGGCGCGCGCTCACCGCGTGGCTGACGGTGCCCGCCCACCGCGAGGCCGTCCGCCCCCTGCTGCACCACCTCTCCGAGGTGACCCTGCACCTGCCCTTCGAGGTCGCGGACTACGTCGACTTCTACGCCTCCGAGCACCACGCCACCCACCTGGGCCAGATCTTCCGGCCGGACGCACCGTCTCCGCTGACGCCCAACTGGAAGCATCTGCCCATCGGTTACCACGGGCGCTCCGGCACGGTCGTGGTCTCCGGGACCGACGTCGTCCGCCCGTCCGGCCAGCGCAAGGCGCCCGCCGACACGGCCCCCGTCTTCGGCCCCTCGACCCGGCTCGACATCGAGGCGGAGGTCGGCTTCGTGGTCGGCGCCCCCTCGGCGCACGGAACCCCCGTCCCCCTCGCGGACTTCCGCGAGCACGTCTTCGGGCTCACCCTCCTCAACGACTGGTCGGCGCGCGACATCCAGGCCTGGGAGTACGTGCCGCTCGGCCCGTTCCTCGGCAAGTCCTTCGCCACCTCGGTCTCCGCGTGGATCACCCCCCTCGACGCGCTGGACACGGCGCGGATCGCCCCTCCGGAGCGCACCCACCCGCTCCTGCCCTACCTGGACGACTCCGCGGAGTCCGCGGCCGACGAGCCCGGCGGCTACGACCTGCGCATCACGGTGACCCTCAACGGCAAGGTCATCTCCGAGCCGCCGTTCTCCACCGTGTACTGGACGGCCGCGCAGCAGCTCGCCCACATGACGGTCAACGGCGCCTCCCTGCGCACGGGCGACCTCTACGGCTCGGGCACGGTCAGCGGTCCCGAGGCCGGCCAGTACGGCTCCCTGATCGAGATCACCTGGAACGGCCGCGACCCCCTCGAACTCCCCGACGGCAAGCGGACGTTCCTCGAGGACGGCGACGAGGTCACCCTCTCGGCCTGGGCCCCCGGCCCGCACGGCACGAGGGTGGGCCTCGGCGAGGTGACGGGACGGGTCGTGGCGGCCCGATAGCGGGAGGGGGCGGCGGCGCGGCGGGTGACCGAGCAACTGCCCCTGCGGCGCTCACCAGTCCGGCTCCTCCATGTCCCAGTCCAGTCCGCCGTCGTCATGGGCGGCGGACTGGACTGGGGCTGAGGTTGGGGCTGGGGCTGGGGCTGGGGCTGAGGTTGGGGCGGGGGCCGGCTTGGCGGCGGGTGCCGGGGCCGGGGCCGTCGCGGCGGCTCCGGACGCCTCGTCCTGTTCGGCCCCCGCGCCGCCCCGCTCCGCCACGACGCCGACCACGCCCTCGCCGTACGTCGCCCGCTTCTTCTCGCCCACGCCGCTGATGCCGGCCAGGTCCGCCACGGACGTGGGCCGCAGCGTCGCGATCTCGCGCAGCGTCGCGTCGTGGAAGATCACGTACGCCGGGACGCCCTGCTCCTTCGCCTGCGCCGCGCGCCAGGCCCGCAGCGCCTCGAAGAGCGGCACCGCCTCCTGGGGCAGCTCGGCGACCGCCGCCGCCGACTTCGCCTTGCGCTCCCCCTTCGAGGCACGCGCCGCCGGAGCCGGCTTCGGCTCCTTGCGCAGCCGCACCTCCCGCTCCCGCGCCAGGACGGAACCGCTCTCCTCGGTGAGCACCAGCGTGCCGTACTCCCCCTCGACCGCGAGCAGGCCCTGGGCCAGCAACTGCCGCACCACGCCCCGCCATTCGCCCTCCGCCAGCTCCTCGCCGATGCCGAAGACCGAGAGCTGGTCGTGGTCGAACTGGATGACCTTCGCGGTCTTCTTGCCGAGCAGGATGTCGATGATCTGGCCCGTGCCGAACTTCTGGCCGCGCTCGCGCTGCAGGCGCACGACCGCGGACAGCACCTTCTGCGCCGCCACCGTGCCGTCCCACGTCTCGGGCGGGGTAAGGCAGGTGTCGCAGTTCCCGCAGGCATCCGGCGCCGTCGTCTCCTGGCCGAAGTAGGTCAGGAGCTGGGCGCGGCGGCACCGCGCGGTCTCGCACAGCGCCAGCATCGAGTCCAGGTGGGCGGCGGCCCTGCGGCGGAACGCCTCGTCCCCCTCGCCGCCCTGGATCAGCTTGCGCTGCTGGACGACGTCCTGCAGGCCGTACGCCATCCAGGCCGTCGAGGGCAGGCCGTCGCGGCCCGCGCGGCCCGTCTCCTGGTAGTACCCCTCGACGGACTTGGGCAGGTCGAGGTGGGCGACGAAACGGACGTCCGGCTTGTCGATGCCCATGCCGAAGGCGATCGTCGCGCAGACCACGAGGCCTTCCTCGCGCAGGAAGCGGGACTGGTGGGTCGCTCGGGTGCCGGCGTCCAGGCCCGCGTGGTACGGGACCGCCTCGATGCCGTTCTTGCAGAGGAACTCGGCGGTCTTCTCCACCGAATTGCGCGACAGGCAGTAGACGATGCCCGCGTCGCCCGCGTGCTCCTCCTTCAGGAAGGCGAGGAGCTGCTTCTTCGGCTCGGCCTTCGGCACAATGCGGTACTGGATGTTGGGCCGGTCGAAACTCGCCACGAAGTGCTTGGCGTCCGGCATGCCGAGCCGCTCGGTGATCTCCCGGTGCGTGGCGTGGGTGGCCGTGGCCGTCAGGGCGATCCGCGGCACGTCAGGCCAGCGCTCGCCGAGGAGGGAGAGGGCCAGGTAGTCGGGGCGGAAGTCGTGGCCCCACTGGGCGACGCAGTGCGCCTCGTCGATGGCGAAGACGGAGATCTTGGCCCGCGAGAGGAGGTCCAGGGTGGTGTCCAGGCGCAGCCGCTCCGGCGCGAGATAGAGCACGTCGAGCTCGCCCGCGAGGAACTCCGCCTCCATCACGCGCCGCTCGTCGAAGTCCTGCGTGGAGTTGATGAACCCGGCCCGCACACCGAGTGCCCGCAACGCGTCCACCTGGTCCTGCATGAGCGCGATGAGCGGCGAGACCACGACGCCCGTGCCCGGCCTGACCAGGGCGGGGATCTGGTAGCAGAGGGACTTGCCGCCGCCGGTCGGCATCAGGACGACGGCGTCCCCGCCGCCCACCACATGGTCGATGACGGCTTCCTGCTCACCGCGGAACGCGTCGTACCCGAAGACGCGGTGGAGCGTGCGCAGCGCGTCGCTCTCCGTCACGGCGCCGGTCGGCCCACCGCTCGCACCGCCGGTCGCGCCACCTGCCGCACCACCGGTCGTGCCGTCGGCCGCCACGTCCGACGCCGATACCGGCGCCGTCACCTCACTCATGCCTCTGGTCCCATCCATCGCCCTGTCCCCCGCCGTACGCGCCGCCTCAGCCACTGCCTCGACCACTGCCTCCACGATAGGGCTCCGCACCGACACCCCGGACAGTTATCCACAGGCCGCCGCCCGGCACCCCTGCTGGGGATGCCGGGCGGCAACACATGTACGAAAAGGAACCGGGCTACCGGACGAAGACCCCCGCCTGGTTCGCGAGGTCCAGGAAGTACTGCGGGGCCACGCCCAGGACCAGCGTCACCGCGACGCCCACGCCGATCGCCGTCATCGTCAGCGGCGAGGGCACGGCGACCGTGGGGCCGTCCGCCTTCGGCTCGCTGAAGAACATCAGGACGATCACGCGGATGTAGAAGAACGCGGCGACCGCCGACGACAGCACACCGACCACGACGAGGCCGCCCGCGCCGCCCTCCGCCGCCGCCTTGAAGACCGCGAACTTCCCGGCGAAACCGGAGGTCAGCGGGATGCCGGCGAAGGCGAGCAGGAAGACCGCGAAGACCGCCGCGACCAGCGGGGAGCGCCGGCCGAGCCCCGCCCACTTGGACAGGTGCGTGGCCTCGCCGCCCGCGTCCCGCACCAGCGTGACGACGGCGAAGGCGCCGATGGTCACGAAGGAGTAGGCGGCCAGGTAGAAGAGGACGGAGGAGATGCCGTCCGGAGTGGTCGCGATCACACCGGCGAGGATGAAGCCGGCGTGCGCGACGGACGAGTACGCCAGGAGCCGCTTGATGTCGGTCTGGGTGATCGCGATGATCGCGCCGCCCAGCATCGTGATGACCGCGACGCCCCACATCACCGGCCGCCAGTCCCAGCGCAGGCCCGGCAGGACCACGTAGAGGAGGCGCAGGAGCGCGCCGAAGGCGGCCACCTTCGTCGCCGCCGCCATGAAGCCGGTGACCGGCGTCGGGGCGCCCTGGTACACGTCCGGGGTCCACATGTGGAAGGGCACCGCGCCCACCTTGAAGAGCAGCCCCATCACCACCATCGCCACGCCGATCAGGAGCAGCGCGTCGTTGCCCATGGTGTCGGCGAGCGCCGGGTCCACGGTCTTGACGTTGCCCTCGACGACGTCCGCGACCGTCGCGTACGACACCGAGCCCGCGTACCCGTACAGGAGCGCGATGCCGAAGAGCGTGAACGCCGAGGCGAAGGCGCCGAGCAGGAAGTACTTGACGGCGGCTTCCTGCGACATCAGGCGCTTGCGGCGGGCGAGCGCGCAGAGCAGGTACAGCGGCAGGGAGAAGACCTCAAGGGCGATGAAGAGCGTCAGGAGGTCGTTGGCCGCCGGGAAGACGAGCATGCCGCCGATGGCGAAGAGCGCCAGCGGGAACACCTCGGTGGTGGCGAACCCGGCCTTGGTGGCGGCCTGTTCGCTCTCGCTGCCCGGCACCGAGCCGGCCTGCGCGACGAAGGAGTCGACGCGGTTGCCGTGCGCCACCGGGTCGAGGCGGCGCTCCGCGAAGGTGAAGATCACGACGATGCCGGTGAGCAGGATCGTGCCCTGCAGGAAGAGCGCGGGACCGTCGACCGCGATGGCGCCCATCGCGGCGACCTGCGCCTTGGTGGTGCCGAAGCCGCGGGCCGCGAGCCCGACGACCGCGGCGAACGCGGCCGCGAGCGCGACCACGGAGACGAACAGCTGGGCGTAGTAACGGGACTTGCGCGGGATGAAGGCCTCGATGAGCACTCCGATGACGGCCGCGCCGATGACGATCAACGTCGGCGACAGCTGTCCGTACTCGATGTTGGGTGCGTCGATCTTGTCGATGGGATCGGCCGCGGTTGTCCACAGGCTGTGGACGGCTGATGCGCTCACTTGGCCGCCTCCACCTCGGGCTTGGGGTCCTTCTTCTGGACGTCGGACATCGTGTGCTTGACCGCCGGGTTCACCAGGTCGGTCAGCGGCTTCGGGTAGACGCCGAGGCCGATCAGGAGCGCGATCAGCGGGGCGACGACGACCAGTTCACGCACCCGCAGGTCGGGCATGGCCGACACCTCGGCCTTGACCGGGCCCGTCATCGTCCGCTGGTACAGGACCAGCGTGTACAGCGCGGCGAGCACGATGCCCACGGTCGCGATGATCCCGACCACCGGGTAGCGCGCGAACGCGCCGACGAGGACCAGGAACTCGCTCACGAACGGCGCCAGGCCGGGCAGCGACAGGGTGGCGAGGCCGCCGATCAGGAAGGTGCCGGCGAGCACCGGGGCGACCTTCTGCACCCCGCCGTAGTCGGCGATGAGCCGCGAGCCGCGCCGCGAGATCAGGAAGCCGGCCACCAGCATCAGCGCGGCGGTCGAGATGCCGTGGTTGACCATGTAGAGAGTCGCGCCGGACTGGCCCTGCGAGGTCATCGCGAAGATGCCGAGGACGATGAAGCCGAAGTGCGAGATCGACGCGTACGCCACCAGGCGCTTGATGTCGCGCTGGCCGACCGCGAGCAGCGCTCCGTAGATGATGCTGATCAGGGCGAGGACCAGGATGACCGGCGTCGCCCACTTGCTCGCCTCGGGGAAGAGGCCGAGGCAGAACCGCAGCATCGCGAACGTGCCGACCTTGTCGACGACGGCCGTGATCAGTACGGCGACCGGTGCGGTGGACTCACCCATCGCGTTCGGCAGCCAGGTGTGCAGCGGCCACAGCGGCGCCTTCACCGCGAAGGCGAAGAAGAAGCCGAGGAAGAGCCACCGCTCGGTGCTGGTCGCCATGGTCAGCGTCCCGTTGGCGCGGGCCTCGGTGATCTCCTGCAGCGAGAAGTTCCCGGCCACCACGTAGAGCCCGATCACCGCGGCCAGCATGATGAGTCCGCCGACGAGGTTGTAGAGGAGGAACTTCACGGCCGCGTACGAGCGTTGGGCCGAGGCGTTCTCGTCGGTGCCCGCGTGGGCGCGGTCCCCGAAGCCGCCGATGAGGAAGTACATCGGGATGAGCATGGCTTCGAAGAAGATGTAGAAGAGGAAGACGTCGGTGGCCTCGAAGGAGATGATCACCATCGCCTCGACGCCCAGGATCAGGGCGAAGAAGCCCTGAGTGGGCCGCCAGCGCGACGACTTCGTCTCCAGGGGATCGGCGTCGTGCCAGCCCGCCAGGATGATGAAGGGGATCAGGAGCGCGGTGAGCGCGACGAGCGCGACGCCGATGCCGTCGACCCCGAGCTCGTACCGCACCCCGAAGTCCTTGATCCAGGAGTGCGATTCGGTCAGTTGATAGCGGTCGCCGTCCGGGTCGAACCGGACGAGCACGGCGACCGCGAGGCCGAGCGTGGCGAGCGAGACGAGCAGGGCGAGCCACTTGGCGGCGGACCGCCGGGCGGCCGGGACGGCTGCCGTGGCGATCGCGCCGACCGCGGGCAGGACCGCCGTCGCTGTCAGCAGGGGAAAGGACATCGGTATCAGACCGCCCTCATCAGCAGGGTCGCGGCGATGAGTACCGCAGCGCCGCCGAACATCGAGACCGCGTAGGAGCGGGCGTAGCCGTTCTGCAGTTTGCGCAGCCGGCCGGAGAGGCCGCCGACCGAGGCCGCCGTGCCGTTGACGACCCCGTCGACCAGGGTGTGGTCGACGTAGACCAGGGACCGCGTCAGGTGCTCGCCGCCGCGGACCAGGACGACGTGGTTGAAGTCGTCCTGGAGCAGGTCGCGGCGGGCGGCACGGGTGAGCAGCGAGCCGCGCGGGGCGGTGACCGGGACGGGCCGGCGTCCGTACTGGACGTAGGCGAGGGCGACGCCGATGACGAGGACCACCATGGTGGCGCCCGTGACCGTGGCCGCGCTCAGCGGCGAGTCACCGTGGTCGTGCCCGGTGACCGGCTCCAGCCAGTGCAGGAAGCGGTCGCCGATGCTGAAGAACCCGCCCGCGAACACCGAGCCGAAGGCGAGCACGATCATCGGGATGGTCATGGACTTCGGGGACTCGTGCGGGTGCGGCTCCTCGTGCGCACCGCGGTGCTCCGCGGCGGGCTCGACGTCCGGCTGGTCCGGGGAGGCCGTCGCGCGGTTGCGCCACCGCTCCTCGCCGAAGAAGGTCAGGATCATCACGCGCGTCATGTAGTACGCGGTGACGGCCGCGCCCAGGAGCGCCGCGGAGCCGAGGATCCAGCCCTCCGTGCCGCCCTTGGCGAACGCGGCCTCAATGATCTTGTCCTTGGAGAAGAAGCCGGACAGACCGGGGAAGCCGATGATCGCGAGGTAGCCGAGGCCGAACGTCACGAAGGTGACCGGCATGTACTTCCTGAGGCCGCCGTACTTCCGCATGTCGACCTCGTCGTTCATGCCGTGCATGACCGAGCCGGCGCCGAGGAAGAGCCCGGCCTTGAAGAAGCCGTGCGTCACCAGGTGCATGATCGCGAAGACGTAGCCGACGGGGCCGAGGCCCGCGGCCAGGATCATGTAGCCGATCTGCGACATCGTCGACCCGGCGAGGGCCTTCTTGATGTCGTCCTTCGCGCAACCGACGATCGCACCGAAGAGGAGCGTGACCGCTCCGACGACGGTGACGACGAGCTGGGCGTCCGGCGCCGCGTTGAAGATCGCGCCGGAGCGGACGATCAGGTAGACACCGGCGGTCACCATCGTGGCCGCGTGGATCAGGGCCGAGACCGGGGTCGGGCCCTCCATCGCGTCACCGAGCCAGGACTGCAGCGGCACCTGCGCGGACTTGCCGCACGCGGCGAGCAGCAGCATCAGGCCGATGGCGGTGAGCTTGCCCTCGCTGGTGTCACCGGTGGCCTCCAGGACGGGCCCGAAGGCGAAGGTCCCGAAGGTGGTGAACATCAGCATGATGGCGATCGACAGGCCCACGTCGCCGACCCGGTTGACCAGGAAGGCCTTCTTGGCCGCGGTGGCCGCGCTGGGCTTGTGCTGCCAGAAGCCGATCAGGAGGTACGAGGCGAGGCCGACGCCCTCCCACCCGACGTACAGGAGCAGGTAGTTGTCGGCGAGGACCAGCAGGAGCATCGCCGCGAGGAACAGGTTCAGATAGCCGAAGAAGCGGCGGCGCCGCTCGTCGTGCTCCATGTACCCGATGGAGTAGACGTGGATCAGCGTGCCCACTCCGGAGATCAGCAGGACGAACGTCATCGACAGCTGGTCGAGCTGGAAGGCGACGTCCGCCTGGAACCCCTCGACGGGGACCCAGCTGAAGAGGTGCTGGGACAGCGAGCGCTCCTCGGCGCCCTTGCCCAGCATGTCGGTGAACAGCACGGCGGCGACGACGAAGGAGGCGGCGGCGAGGAGCGTGCCGAGCCAGTGGCCCACGCGGTCCAACGCCCGGCCGCCGCACAGCAGTACGGCCGCTCCGAGCAGTGGCGCCGCGACGAGCAGCGCAATCAGGTTCTCCACTTTCAGCCCCTTACAGCTTCATCAGGCTGGCGTCGTCGACCGAGGCCGAGTGGCGGGAACGGAACAGCGACACGATGATCGCGAGCCCGACCACGACCTCCGCGGCGGCGACGACCATCGTGAAGAACGCGATGATCTGGCCGTCGAGATTGCCGTGCAGCCGGGAGAAGGCGACGAACGCGAGGTTGCAGGCGTTGAGCATGAGCTCGATGCACATGAACACCACGATCGCGTTCCGCCTGATGAGCACGCCGGTCGCACCGATCGTGAACAACAGGGCGGCGAGATAGAGGTAGTTGACGGGATTCACTTCGACGCCTCCTCGGTCCGCCCGGCCTCGGGACGCCCGGCGTCGGACCGTCGCAGGTCGGGCCGCTCAAGCCGGTCGGTGGAGCGCTGTTCGAGCGCCCGCAGGTCGTCCAGCGCCTCGTTCGACACATCGCGGATCTGGCCGCGCTCGCGCAGCGTCTTGTTGACGGTGAGCTCCGACGGGGTGCCGTCGGGGAGCAGGCCCGCGATGTCCACGGCGTTGTGCCGTGCGTACACACCCGGGGCGGGCAGCGGCGGCAGGTGCTTGCCCGCGCGCACGCGCTCCTCGGACCGCTCGCGCTGGGTCTTGGCGCGCTCCGTGCGCTCGCGGTGGGTGAGCACCATCGCGCCGACCGTCGCCGTGATGAGCAGGGCGCCGGTGATCTCGAAGGCGAAGACGTACTTGGTGAAGATGAGCTGGGCGAGACCCTCCACGTTGCCACCGGAGTTCGCCTTGCCAAGGCCGTTGAACTCCTTCATCGAGGCGTTGCCGATGCCCGCGAAGAGCAGCACCGCGAAGCCGAGGCCGCAGAGCAGGGCCAGCCAGCGCTGGCCCTTGATGGTCTCGGTGAGGGAGTCCGCCGCGCTGACGCCGACGAGCATGACCACGAAGAGGAAGAGCATCATGATCGCGCCGGTGTAGACGACGATCTGCACGATGCCCAGGAAGTACGCGCCGTTGGCCAGGTAGAACACCGCGAGGATGATCATGGTCCCGGCCAGGCAGAGCGCGCTGTGCACGGCCTTCTTCATGAGGATGGTGCACAGGGCGCCGATCACCGCGACCGTGCCGAGCACCCAGAACTGGAAGGCCTCGCCGGTGGAGGTGGAGTAGGCGGCGAGCTGTGTCATCGACCGATCACCTGCTCCGACGCCGGCTCGCCGTCACCGAAGTCCGAGGCGGCCTCCTGCGGCGTCTCCCCCTTGGAGCGGGCGACCTGGGGCACCGTGCCCGGCGCCGCCTCGGTCACCAGGCCGCGGTAGTAGTCCTGCTCGTCCGTGCCCGGGAAGATCGAGTGCGGGCTGTCGACCATGCCCTCCTCCAGGCCGGCGAGCAGCTGCTCCTTCGTATAGATGAGGTTCGCGCGGCTGGTGTCGGCCAGCTCGAACTCGTTCGTCATCGTCAACGCGCGCGTGGGGCACGCCTCGATGCACAGACCGCACAGGATGCAGCGGGCGTAGTTGATCTGGTAGACGCGGCCGTACCGCTCGCCGGGCGAGTAGCGCTCCTCGTCCGTGTTGTCCGCGCCCTCCACATAGATGGCGTCCGCGGGACAGGCCCAGGCGCAGAGCTCACAGCCGACGCACTTCTCCAGGCCGTCCGGATGGCGGTTCAGCTGGTGCCTGCCGTGGAAGCGGGGAGCGGTGGTCTTCGGCTGCTCCGGATACTGCTCGGTCAGCCGCTTCTTGAACATGGCCTTGAAGGTCACGCCGAAGCCCGCGACAGGGTTCTGGAACCCCTGGTTCGATTGGTTCGACTCGTGGGACTCCTGGTTCGACTCAGCCATCGGACGCCTCCTTTCCCTCACTTCGGGTTCCGTCACTTTGAGTATCCGGCCCACCACTGACAATCAACTCCCGCTCCTGGCGCGAGCGCCGGCGCGGCACGGGTGGCAGGCTCTGGCCGGGCATCGGCGGCACGGGGAATCCGCCGGCCATCGGGTCGAAGGCGGCCGGCTGGTCCTCTTCGGCGGCGGCTTCCTTCTCGCGCTTGTCGCGGAAGATGTCCACGACCACGGAGAGCAGCAGGAGCGCGATGACGCCGCCGCCCCCATAGAGCGCGATCGAGGTGAACTCGTAGTCCTCGTTCCGCATCGCCCTGATGGTGGCCACGAGCATCAGCCAGACGACCGAGGCCGGGATCAGGACCTTCCAGCCGAGCTTCATCAGCTGGTCGTAGCGGACGCGGGGCAGCGAGCCGCGCAGCCAGATGAAGAAGAACAGCAGCAGCTGGACCTTGACGATGAACCAGAGCATCGGCCACCAGCCGTGGTTCGCGCCCTCCCAGAAGGTGCTGACCGGGTACGGGGCCCGCCAGCCGCCGAGGAAGAGCGTGGCCGAGACCGCCGAGACGGTGACCATGTTGACGTACTCGGCGAGCATGAACATCGCGAACTTGATGGAGGAGTACTCGGTGTTGAAGCCACCGACGAGGTCGCCCTCGGACTCCGGCATGTCGAACGGCGCGCGGTTGGTCTCGCCGACCATCGTGATGATGTAGATGATGAACGAGACGGGCAGCAGCAGGATGTACCAGCGGTCCGCCTGCGCCTCCACGATCGCCGACGTCGACATCGACCCGGAGTAGAGGAAGACCGAGGCGAAGGCCGCGCCCATCGCGATCTCGTACGAGATCATCTGCGCGCAGGAGCGCAGGCCGCCCAGGAGCGGGTACGTCGACCCGGAGCTCCAGCCGGCGAGCACGATGCCGTAGATGCCGACGGAGGCGACCGCGAGGATGTAGAGCATCGCGATCGGCAGGTCGGTGAGCTGCATCGTGGTGCGGTGACCGAAGATCGACACCTCGTTGCCCGCGGGCCCGAAGGGGATCACGGCGATCGCCATGAAGGCCGGGATCGCGGCGACGACCGGCGCGAGGACGTAGACCACCTTGTCCGCGCGCTTGACGATCACGTCTTCCTTGAGCATCAGCTTGACGCCGTCCGCGAGGGACTGCAGCAGACCCCAGGGGCCGTTCCTGTTGGGGCCGATGCGCAACTGCATCCAGGCCACGACCTTGCGCTCCCAGACGATGGCGAGCAGGACCGTCACCATCAGGAAGGCGAAGCAGAAGACCGCCTTGACGACGACCAGCCACCAGGGGTCGCGGCCGAACATGGACAGGTCCTCCGCCGCAAGCGGTACCAGCGTGTGCGTCACGACGTCACCTCCGGGGCCTCGATGGGCTCCGGCAGGACCGCCGGGCCGATGCGGACGAGATCGCCGGGGCGCGCGCCGGTGTCCGACGTGACGCCTCCCCCGGTCGAGTTCAGCGGCAGCCAGACCACGCGGTCGGGCATCTCAGTGATCCGGAGCGGGAGTTCACTCGCCCCGGCCGGGCCGGTGACGGCGAGCAGGTCGCCGTCCTGCACGCCCGCCTCGGCCGCGGTGGCCGCCGACACGCGCGCGAGGGCCGCGTGCCGCGTACCGGCAAGGGCCTCGTCGCCGTCCTGGAGGCGGCCCTGGTCGAGCAGCATGCGGTGCCCCGCGAGGACGGCCTCGCCCGCGGCGGGCCGCGGCGGCTGGACCGACGTCTCCAGGGGCTCGCTCGCGTACGGGCCGTCCCAGCCGCCGAGCCGCTCCACCTCGCGGCGCAGGGTGACCAGGTCGGGCAGGCCGAGGTGGATGTCGCCCGCGTCGGCCAGCATGTGCAGGACCCGCGCGTCGGTGGGCGCCAGCCTGCGCGTCATCTGGTCCGGCTTGAGCGCGGCGTCGAACATCCGCACCCGGCCCTCCCAGTTGAGGAAGGTGCCCGGCTTCTCGGCGACCGCGGCGACGGGCAGCACCACGTCGGCCCGCTCCGTCACCTCACTGGGCCGCAGCTCCAGGGAGACCAGGAACCCGACCTCGTCGAGCGCCGCACGCGCGCGCGTGGGGTCCGGCAGGTCGGCCAGCTCCACGCCCGCGACCAGGAGCGCGCCGAGCTCGCCGGTCGCGGCGGCCTCGACGATCTGGCCGGTGTCGCGGCCGTAGCGGTGCGGGAGTTCGGCGACGCCCCAGGCGGCCGCGACCTCGTCCCGCGCGCGCGGGTCGGTGGCCGGACGTCCGCCGGGCAGCAGCGACGGCAGGGCGCCCGCCTCGACGGCGGCTCGCTCGCCCGCCCGGCGCGGGATCCACACCAGCCGGGCGCCGGTCGCCGCGGCGGCCCGTACGGCGGCGGTGAGCCCGCCGGGCACGGCCGCGAGCCGCTCACCGACGACGATGACCGAGCCCTCGGCGCGCAGCGCGTCGGACGCCTCGGTGCCCGGCGCCTGAAGACCCACGCCCGCGGCGAGCGCGTCCAGCCACTCGGTCTCGGTGCCCGGCGCCGCGGGCAGCAGCGTGCCGCCCGCCTTCTCCAGGCCGCGGGTCATGTACGTCGCGAGGGAGAAGGTGCGCTGGCCGTGCTTGCGCCAGGCCTTGCGCAGCCGCAGGAAGACGCCGGGCGCCTCCTCCTCGGACTCGAACCCGGCGAGCAGGACCGCGGGCGCCTTCTCCAGGAGGGCGTACGTGACGCCGCTGCCGTCGAGGTCCCGGCCCCGCCCGGCCACCCGGGCCGCCAGGAAGTCGGCCTCCTCGCTGCTGTGCACGCGCGCGCGGAAGTCGATGTCGTTGGTGTCGAGCGCCACGCGCGCGTACTTGCTGTACGCGTAGGCGTCCTCCACGGTGAGCCGGCCGCCGGTGAGGACACCGGCCCGGCCGCGCGCCGCCGCCAGACCGCGGGCGGCGACGTCCAGGGCCTCGGGCCAGCTGGCGGGCTCCAGTTCACCCGTGGACGCGTTACGCACCAGAGGGGTGGTCAGCCGGTCGGGACGCTGCGCGTACCGGAAGCCGAAGCGCCCCTTGTCGCACAGCCACTCCTCGTTGACCTCGGGGTCGTCCGCCGCGAGCCGCCGCATGACCTTGCCGCGCCGGTGGTCGGTGCGGGTCGCGCAGCCGCCCGCGCAGTGCTCGCACACCGAGGGCGACGACACCAGGTCGAAGGGGCGGGAGCGGAAGCGGTACGCCGCCGAGGTCAGCGCGCCCACCGGGCAGATCTGGATGGTGTTCCCGGAGAAGTACGACTCGAAGGGGTCGCCCTCACCGGTGCCCACCTGCTGGAGCGCGCCGCGCTCGATGAGCTCGATCATCGGGTCGCCGGCGATCTGGTTGGAGAACCGGGTGCAGCGCGCGCAGAGCACGCACCGCTCACGGTCGAGCAGCACCTGGGTGGAGATCGGCACCGGCTTCTCGTACGTCCGCTTCTTGCCCTCGAAGCGGGTGTCCACGTCGCCGACCTGCATCGCCTGGTTCTGCAGCGGGCACTCGCCGCCCTTGTCGCAGACCGGGCAGTCCAGCGGGTGGTTGATGAGCAGCAGCTCCATCACGCCGCGCTGCGCCTTCTCCGCGACGGGCGAGGTCAGCTGCGACTTCACCACCATGCCGTCGGTGCACGTGATGGTGCAGGACGCCATCGGCTTGCGCTGGCCCTCCACCTCGACGATGCACTGGCGGCAGGCGCCGGCCGGGTCGAGCAGCGGGTGGTCGCAGAAGCGCGGGATCTCGATGCCGAGCAGTTCGGCGGCGCGGATCACGAGCGTCCCCTTGGGGACGCTGATCTCGATGCCGTCGATGGTCAGCGAGACCAGGTCCTCCGGCGGGACCGCCGCCTCCCCGCCCCCGGAGGGAGCGCTGTTCGTGGTCACTGTCATGCGTTCACCTGCGCGCTTTCCGCGGGCCTGTCGGCCCAGAGAGTCGACTTGGCCGGGTCGAAGGGGCAGCCCTTGCCGGTGATGTGCTGCTCGTACTCCTCGCGGAAGTACTTCAGTGAGGAGAAGATCGGCGAGGCCGCGCCGTCGCCGAGGGCGCAGAAGGACTTGCCGTTGATGTTGTCGGCAATGTCGTTCAGCTTGTCCAGGTCGGCCATGACGCCCTTGCCGGCCTCGATGTCCCGGAGCAACTGCACCAGCCAGTACGTCCCTTCGCGGCACGGCGTGCACTTGCCGCAGGACTCGTGGGCGTAGAACTCCGTCCAGCGGGTCACCGCCCGCACGACGCACGTCGTCTCGTCGAAGCACTGCAGCGCCTTGGTGCCGAGCATCGATCCGGCGGCGCCGACGCCCTCGTAGTCGAGGGGGACGTCGAGGTGCTCGTCGGTGAACATCGGGGTCGAGGAGCCGCCCGGCGTCCAGAACTTGAGCCGGTGTCCGGCGCGCATCCCGCCGCTCATGTCGAGCAGCTGGCGCAGCGTGATGCCGAGCGGCGCCTCGTACTGGCCGGGGCTGGTGACGTGGCCGCTGAGCGAGTAGAGCGTGAAGCCGGGCGACTTCTCGCTGCCCATCGACTTGAACCAGTCTTTTCCGCGCTGGAGGATCGCGGGAACGGATGCGATGGACTCGACGTTGTTCACCACAGTGGGGCACGCGTAGAGGCCCGCGACCGCAGGGAAGGGGGGACGCAGTCGCGGCTGACCACGGCGGCCCTCGAGCGAGTCGAGCAGCGCGGTCTCCTCACCGCAGATGTACGCGCCCGCGCCCGCGTGCACGGTGAGTTCCAGATCGAGCCCGCTGCCCAGCACGTTCTTGCCGAGGTAGCCCGCCGCGTAGGCCTCGCGGACGGCCTCGTGCAACCGCCGCAGTACGGGGACGACTTCACCCCGCAGATAGATGAAGGCATGCGACGAACGGATCGCGTAGCACGCGATCACGATCCCCTCGATGAGGGAATGCGGGTTCGCGAAGAGGAGCGGGATGTCCTTGCAGGTCCCGGGCTCCGACTCGTCGGCGTTGACAACTAGATAGTGCGGCTTGCCGTCTCCCTGCGGGATGAACTGCCACTTCATCCCGGTGGGGAACCCCGCGCCGCCCCGGCCCCGGAGCCCCGAGTCCTTCACGTACGCGATGAGGTCGTCGGGGTCCATGGCGAGCGCCTTGCGCAGGCCCTCGTACCCCTCGTGCCGCCGGTAGGTCTCCAGCGTCCAGGACTTCTCCTCGTCCCAGAAGGCCGAAAGGACCGGTGCGAGCAGCTTCTCCGGGCTGGTCTCGTTGTTGATCTCGGCTGCCAAGGTCATCACTCCCCCTCCTCGGCGGTGGGTCCTGCCGGGTGCGCCGGGTCGGATGCCGAGGTCTGCTGCGGTGCGTCGTGCGAGCTGAGGTGCTCGGGGGGCGTCTCGTCCTGCGGGCCTCCCGTGCGCGGGTGGACCACGCGCGGCTGGGCGGTCTCGCCCTTGGCCAGGCGCAGGCCGATCAGGGAGGCCGGGCCCGCGCCGCCGGTCGCCTCGACGGCCCCGGGCCGCTCGTCGGGGAAGCCCGCGAGGATCCGGGCGGTCTCCTTGTACGTGCAGATCGGCGCCCCGCGCGTGGGCGCGACCGGGGCTCCCGAGCGCAGGTCGTCCACGAGCCGCTTGGCGGACTCGGGGGTCTGGTTGTCGAAGAACTCCCAGTTGACCATCACCACGGGGGCGAAGTCGCAGGCGGCGTTGCACTCGATGTGCTCAAGGGTGATCTTGCCGTCCGCAGTCGTCATATCGGCCCCGTCGTCTCCGACGCCGAGGTGTTCCTTGAGCTCGTCGAAGATCGCGTCGCCGCCCATGACCGCGCAGAGCGTGTTGGTGCAGACCCCGACCTGGTAGTCGCCGGAGGGCTTGCGCCGGTACATGGTGTAGAAGGTCGCGACGGCCGTGACCTCGGCGGTGGTCAGGCCCAGCATGTCGGCGCAGAACTGCATGCCGGTGCGCGTGACATGGCCCTCCTCGGACTGCACGAGGTGCAGCAGCGGGAGGAGCGCGGAGCGGGAGTCGGGGTAGCGGGCGATGACCTCCTTGGCGTCCGTCTCCAGCCTGGCCCGTACGTCGGCCGGGTAGTCGGGGGCGGGCAGTTGGGGCATGCCCAGGCTGACGCCCGTGCCCTGCTCGGAAGAGGGGGTGCTGGTCACCGGTCGACGCCTCCCATCACGGGGTCGATGGACGCGACGGCGACGATGACGTCGGCGACCTGGCCGCCTTCGCACATCGCCGCCATGGCCTGCAGGTTGGTGAAGGACGGGTCGCGGAAGTGGACCCGGTAGGGGCGGGTGCCGCCGTCGGAGACGACGTGCACGCCGAGCTCGCCCTTGGGCGACTCGACCGCGGTGTACGTCTGGCCCGGCGGGACCCGGAAGCCCTCGGTCACCAGCTTGAAGTGGTGGATGAGGGACTCCATGGAGGTGCCCATGATCTTCTTGATGTGGTCGAGCGAGTTGCCGAGACCGTCGGGGCCGAGGGCCAGTTGGGCGGGCCAGGCGATCTTCTTGTCCTCGACCATGACCGGGCCGGGGGCGAGCCGGTCGATGCACTGCTCGACGATGCGCAGCGACTGCCGCATCTCCTCGACGCGGATCAGGAAGCGCCCGTAGGAGTCGCAGGTGTCTGCGGTCGGGACGTCGAACTCGTAGTTCTCGTAACCGCAGTAGGGCTGCGTCTTGCGCAGGTCGTGCGGGAGTCCCGCGGAGCGCAGGACCGGGCCTGTGGCGCCGAGCGCCATGCATCCCGCGAGGTCGAGGTAGCCGACGTCCTGCATGCGGGCCTTGAAGATGGGGTTCCCGGTGGCGAGCTTGTCGTACTCGGGGATGTTCTTCTTCATCTTCTTCACGAACTCGCGCAGCTGGTCCACCGTGCCGGGCGGCAGGTCCTGGGCGAGCCCGCCGGGGCGGACGTACGCGTGGTTCATGCGCAGGCCGGTGATGAGTTCGAAGAGGTCGAGAACGAGTTCACGATCGCGGAATCCGTAGATCATGATCGTCGTCGCGCCGAGCTCCATGCCGCCGGTGGCGATGCACACCAGGTGCGAGGAGAGGCGGTTGAGCTCCATGAGGAGCACGCGGATGACCGAGGCGCGGTCCGGGATCTGGTCCTCGATGCCGAGGAGCTTCTCGACCCCGAGGCAGTACGCCGTCTCGTTGAAGAACGGCGTCAGGTAGTCCATGCGCGTGACGAACGTCGTGCCCTGCGTCCACGTGCGGTATTCGAGGTTCTTCTCGATCCCGGTGTGCAGATAGCCGATGCCGCAGCGGGCCTCGGAGACGGTCTCGCCCTCGATCTCCAGGATGAGCCGGAGCACGCCGTGCGTGGACGGGTGCTGCGGGCCCATGTTGACGATGATGCGCTCGTCGTCGGCCTTGGCGGCGGAGCGGACGACCTCGTCCCAGTCGCCGCCGGTGACCGTGTAGACGGTCCCTTCGGTCGTCTCGCGAGGCGAAGCGGGGGAAGTCCCCTGTGGAGTGGACATCAGGTGTACGACCTCCGCTGGTCCGGAGCCGGGATCTGGGCGCCCTTGTATTCGACGGGAATGCCGCCGAGGGGGTAGTCCTTGCGCTGCGGGAATCCCTGCCAGTCGTCCGGCATCATGATCCGCGTGAGCGCCGGGTGGCCGTCGAAGACCAGGCCGAAGAAGTCGTACGCCTCGCGCTCGTGCCAGTCGTTGGTCGGGTAGACCTTCACCAGCGAGGGCACGTGCGGATCGGCCTCGGGGGCGGTGACTTCGAGCCGGATCAGCCGGTTGTGGGTGATCGAGCGCAGGTGGTAGACGGCGTGCAGCTCGCGGCCCTTGTCGCCGGGGAGGTGCACCCCGCTGACGCCCGTGCAGAGCTCGAAGCGCAGGGCCGGGTCGTCGCGCAGGGTCTGGGCGACGCGGACGAGGTGCTCGCGCGCGATGTGGAAGGTGATCTCGTCCCGGTCGACGACGGTCTTTTCGATCGCGTTCTCCGGGACGAGGCCCTGCTCCTCCAGGGCGCCCTCCAGTTCGTCCGCGGTCTCGTCGAACCAGCCGCCGTAGGGGCGCGAGGTCGCGCCGGGCAGCGTGATGGTCCGTACGAGTCCGCCGTAGCCGGAGGTGTCGCCGCCGTTGCCGGCACCGAACATGCCCCTGCGGACGCCGATGACCTCGCCGGTCTCGTCGCGCGGGGCCGGTACGCCGTTGCCGTTCGGGTGCTCGTCGTGCGCGTCGCTCACCGCAGCAGCCCCTTCATCTCGATGGTGGGGAGCGCCTTGAGGGCCGCCTCCTCCGCCTCACGGGCCGCTTCTTCCGCGTTCACGCCGAGCTTGGTGTTCTGGATCTTCTCGTGGAGCTTGAGAATCGCGT
Source organism: Streptomyces sp. NPDC005863 (assembly GCF_042871345.1). Taxonomy (NCBI): domain Bacteria; kingdom Bacillati; phylum Actinomycetota; class Actinomycetes; order Kitasatosporales; family Streptomycetaceae; genus Streptomyces; species Streptomyces sp. NPDC005863. Next base: position 1,301,768 of record NZ_JBIAII010000001.1, read on the forward strand.
CCAACAACATCTCGGGGCGCGGCGGGCAGCCCGGCAAATAGATGTCAACCGGGACGACATGGTCCACACCCTGCACAATTGCGTAATTGTTGAACATCCCGCCCGATGATGCGCAAACCCCCATGGAAATCACCCACTTGGGATTGGGCATCTGGTCGTAGACCTGCCGCAGCACCGGCGCCATCTTCTGGCTCACCCGGCCCGCCACGATCATCAGGTCGGCCTGGCGCGGTGAGCCGCGGAAGACCTCCATGCCGAAGCGCGCCATGTCGTACCGTCCCGCGCCGGTCGTCATCATCTCGATGGCGCAGCAGGCGAGGCCGAACGTGGCGGGGAAGACGGAGGACTTCCGCATCCAGCCCGCGGCCTGCTCGACGGTGGTCAGCAGAAATCCGCTCGGCAGTTTCTCTTCGAGTCCCATGCTCTTTGACCCCTCAGACCCTTAGTCCCATTCCAGGCCGCCGCGCCGCCATACGTACGCGTAGGCAACGAAGACGGTGAGCACGAAGAGCAGCATCTCCACGAGCCCGAACATCCCGAGGGCGTCAAAGGTGACGGCCCAGGGATAGAGGAAGACGATCTCGATGTCGAAGACGATGAAGAGCATCGCCGTCAGGTAGTACTTGATGGGGAATCGCCCGCCGCCTGCCGGCGTCGGCGTCGGCTCGATGCCGCACTCATAGGCCTCTAGCTTCGCGCGGTTGTACCGCTTTGGACCGATAAGCGTGGCCATGACCACGGAGAAGATCGCAAAGCCTGCCCCGAGGGCTCCCAGCACGAGGATGGGCGCATAGGCGTTCACGCTCCTCGCTCCTCTCAGTCGGCACTGACTGTTGGCGGTTGCGTCGGACCGAGCCCTGCGTCCCATCGAAGATCGCTTACATGTGAAGCAGGTCACAAGCCCAACTGCCCCGCATCTTATGCCCGCCGGTCTGTGATCTGCGACACGGGGTGCGACAACGGCTTTGTGATCTCCACCACCTGACGAAGGATCATGAAGTCGGATGAGCGGTGATCTTCGTACGCGAAGCGCCTGAGTGATCACCAGTGGTGACATCTCGGCGCGTCACCGCTGGTGAAAGGGGTGTTGCACTATCAAGGGGTGGCGGCTACAGGAAAATTGGCGCTGGACTCGCTCCCTTGATAGGGGAGCCGCGTTCACACTTTGGCGGCACGGGTGGGGACGGATGTGGACGCGTGCGCCGATTCACGAGCGCGTCCGCGTCTCGCGGCCGGGGAACCTCGACCGCGGCGATGACCGCCGGCTCACGCGACCCCCACGACACACACATCTCCGGCACCGGGCCACCGCACCCCGGGCACCCGGCCTCCGCCGAAGGGCGCCGAAAACTGCGGGAGATCTCAGGGATGTCTCAGCGAGATCTCAGGGAGATCCCCAAGAGCACCCCCATGTGACCTGTGCCACACGGGCAACTTCCTCGAATATGCCGGGCTTGGCCAACCGGCTCAACGGGTGGTAGACCATGGGCAATTCGGACGTATCACAGAAAACCCATGATCACAGGCGTGATCAGCGCTGTCCGCATTGCCCGTTACGGCGTCAATAAGAAGCGACACGCCCGGGATTCACGTCCTGAATTCACAACTGTGGCGCAGCACACGTTTCTTGAAGGGAACCGTGTGTCCCTGATAGCGGTTGTTCTCATGTCCCACACCGCTCACATACCCAGCCACCGGAAGCCCCGTCGCAGCGCGTCGAAGATCGCCCTGCGCGCCGGAGTTGCCGGTGGCGTCCTCAGCACCCTGGCAGTGGCCGCGGCGGCCGGTACGGCGAACGCGGCCGAGCCGGTGTCCGAGACCATCGAAATGCCCACCCTGCCCGCCGATCTGTCCGCCCAGATCGCGCAGTCGGCAGACGCCACCCAGCAGGCCGCCGACTCCTACGAGTCGCGCGCCGAGCAGGACGCCGCCGCCGTCAAGGCCGCCAAGCAGGCCAAGGAAGACCAGGCCAAGGCCGAGAAGAAGGCCGCCGCCGAGCGCAAGGCCAAGGCCGCCGCGGCGAAGAAGGCGGAGGAGGAGCGTGCCTCGCGTTCCTCCGAGCGCACGACGCTCTCGACGCAGTCCACGTCCGCCGCCTCGGACACCTCGGACGCGCCCGCTCCGGCCAGCGGCAGCGTCGGCACGGTCATCAGCTTCCTCAAGTCGCAGCTCGGCGACGCCTACGTGATGGGCGCCTCGGGCCCGAACGCCTGGGACTGCTCCAGCCTCGTGCAGGCCGCGTTCAAGCAGGCGGGCGTGGACCTCCCGCGCGTCTCGCAGGACCAGTCGACGATGGGCACCGAGGTCGGCACCTCGAACCTCCAGGTCGGCGACATCCTGTACTGGGGCGGCAAGGGTTCCGCGTACCACGTCGGCGTCTACATCGGTGGCGGCCAGTACCTGGACGCCGCCAACCCCGGCAAGGGCGTTGTCATCCAGGACCTGTCGGGCTACCCGGCCTCGGGCGCCGTGCGCGTCCTCTGACGGCCTCTTAGAGCCACGACCGAGGGCCGGAACTCCCCGTGGGGGGTTCCGGCCCTCGGCATGTCCTGAGAAGGCCGCTCAGGCGTTCTTCGGCGACAGCTCCGCCATCGCGGACCAACCGTCGCCCTCGATCTCGGTGTTCACGATCTGCGGCACGGAGGCGATCAGCTCGCCCATCGTCTCCAGGCCGGCCTTGAAATGCCCGGAATTGACGTGCGCGGCGCCCGCGTCCCCGTCGGCGAAGGCCTCCAGGAGCACGAACTGGTTCGGGTCCTCCACCGACCGGGACCACTCGAAGAAGACGTTGCCCGGCTCCGCGCGCGTGGCGGCGGTGAACTCGGCGGTCCGCGCGATCCAGCTGTCGGTGTGCTCGGGGCGGACGGTGAACTTGACGGCGATGAAAATCATGCGGCCAGCGTGCCCCCGCGTCCGGCGGCGGAGCAAATCGGCTATGACGGCTATGTCCTGAAGGGAGGAATTCCCCTTGGAGGGCCGCGCAGCTCACGGTCTCCGGCTCTAGACTCTGGATCAGGAGGTCCTCATGACCGTCAGTGACGTAACGCCCCCCATCGAGGACATGCCCTCGTGGATGGTCCCGCCCCGCCTCAGCGGCTGGGAGGTGGATGATCTGGACCAGCTGCCCGAGGACGTGCGCAGGCACGTGGAACTACTGGACGGAGCCTTGATCGTGATGCTGGCCCAGCGGTCCTGGCACGATCGCGTCATCCGTCGGCTCGCGGACGCGCTGGAGCGGATCGTTCTCGATGCCTCCTGGACGGTGGAGACCCAGATGTCCGTCGAGCTCGACAGCAAGAGTGCCCCCGAGCCCGATGTCGTCGTCGCTTCGGTCCCTTACGCGCCGGACCGCACGCGGTTCGCTCCCTGCGAGGTCGTCCTCGCCGTGGAAGTCGTGTCGGACGAATCGCAGAAGCGTGACCGCGAGTACAAGCCCTTCAAGTACGCGCGCGCCCGCATCCCCCACTTCTGGCGGGTAGAGGACCAGAACGGTCTGCCCGTGGTGCACACCTATGAGCTCGACGAGACGACCCTGCAGTACGTCGCCACTGGTATCCACGACGGCTCGCTGAGCGTGGCCAGGCCCCTGGACATCCGGATCGACCTGGCCACGCTGGTCCGCTGACGGACTCACAGCAGCATGGCGCTCACGACTTCGGGGCCACCTTGCTCAACCCGTTGATGATCCGGTCCATCGCGTCGCCGCCCGTCGGGTCCGTCAGGTTGGCCAGCATTTTCAGGGTGAACTTCATCAGGATCGGGTGGGTCAGGCCGCGCTGGGTGGCGATCTTCATGACCTTCGGGTTGCCGATGAGCTTCACGAAGGCGCGGCCCAGCGTGTAGTAGCCGCCGTAGACCTCCTTGAGGGTCTTCGGGTAGTTCTGCAGGACCAGTTCGCGCTGGGCGGGCGTCGCACGCGCGTGTGCCTGCACGATGACGTCCGCGGCGATCTGGCCGGACTCCATGGCGTACGCGATGCCCTCGCCGTTGAAGGGGTTCACCAGGCCGCCCGCGTCGCCGACGAGCATCAGGCCCTTGGTGTAGTGCGGCTGACGGTTGAACGCCATCGGCAGGGCGGCCCCGCGGATCGGCATCGTCATGTTCTCCGGGGTGTAGCCCCAGTCCTCCGGCATCGAGGCGCACCACGCCTTGAGGACCTCGCGCCAGTCGAGCTCGCGGAAGGCCTTCGAGGAGTTGAGGATGCCGAGGCCGACGTTGGACGTGCCGTCGCCCATGCCGAAGATCCAGCCGTAGCCGGGCAGCAACCGGTCCTCGCCGGGGCCGCGGCGGTCCCACAGCTCCAGCCACGACTCCAGGTAGTCGTCGTCGTGGCGGGGCGAGGTGAAGTACGTGCGCACCGCCACACCCATCGGGCGGTCCTCGCGGCGGTGCAGGCCCATGGCCAGCGAGATCCGCGAGGAGTTGCCGTCGGCGGCGACGACGAGCGGGGCGTGGAAGGTGACCGGGGTCTTCTCCTCGCCCATCTTGGCGTGCACACCGGTGATGCGGCCGGTCCGGTCGTCGATGATCGGCTCACCGACGTTGCAGCGCTCGTACAGGCGGGCGCCCGCCTTCTGCGCCTGCCGGGCCAGCTGCTCGTCGAAGTCGTCGCGCTTGCGCACGAGGCCGTAGTCGGGGAAGGAGGCGAGTTCCGGCCAGTCCAGCTGGAGCCGTACGCCGCCGCCGATGATGCGCAGGCCCTTGTTCCGCAGCCAGCCCGCCTCTTCGGAGATGTCGATCCCCATCGACACCAGCTGCTTGGTGGCGCGAGGGGTGAGCCCGTCACCGCAGACCTTCTCCCGTGGGAACGCGGTCTTCTCAAGAAGGAGTACGTCCAGTCCGGCCTTCGCCAGGTAGTACGCCGTCGTCGAACCGGCGGGGCCGGCGCCGACGACGATCACGTCCGCGGAATGTTCGGAGAGGGGCTCGGTCACGGCGGGTTCTCCCCAAGGCTCGAAATCTGTGTGCCGACCGGCACGGGATATGGGCAGTCTATGAGGCGGTACTGATCAGCCAGCCGAAGGGCCACACGTGACCGAGCAGACCGATACCCTGCCCGCGCCGCTCCTCCCCGCCGTGGAGCTGCGCGTGCCCACCCACGAGGACGCCTTCGTCTGGCACCGGCTCTTCGACGACCCCGAGGTGATGGAGTTCTTCGGCGGCTCCTCCGCCGAGCTCTCGATGTACGAGGAGCTGACCGCCCGCCAGCGCAGACACGACGCCGAACGGGGCTACTGCCTGTGGACCGTGCTCGACGAGGGCGGCGCGCCCATCGGTTTCGCGGGCGCCCAGCCCTGGCCCCGGGACTGGGGCCCGACCGGCGAGATCGAGATCGGCTGGCGGTTCGCCCGCGCGGCCTGGGGCAAGGGGTACGCGTCGGCGGCCGCGCGGGCCACCGTCGAACGGCTGCGTGCGGCGGGCGTGCCGAGCGTGGTGGCGATGGTCGACGCCGGCAACGAACGCTCCATCGCGGTGACCCGGCGGCTCGGCATGGAGCGCGCCGAGACATTCACCACTCCGCCGCGCATCCCGGGGGACGACGGGTCGCGACGTGTGGCCCACTGCTTCCGGCTGGTGCTGCGGTGAGGCGGTAGCAAGGCCCCTCCCCTACGGGTGCGCCGGACGCCGGATCATGGCTCCGGCGTCCGGCGCGCCCGCGCTCGGTCCGCGTGCTCACCCCGCGCGCTCAGTCCGTGAGCTGCCAGGTGTCGAGCGCGGTTGTATGCGTCTTGGCGCCCTCGCCCGCGGGCCAGAAGTCCTCGCGCCACGACAGCTGGATCGCGTACTCCGTGCCGTTCTCCGCGATGTAACTCTGGTTGCGGGCGTGGATCGTACGGCCCGACGCGTCGGTGTACGTGTACTCCCAGAATGCCCCGTTCTGCCCCTCGAAGGTGTTCTTCTCCAGACTGATCCGCTGATAGTCGGACTTGTCCGGGGCGGACTTGGTGTGCTTCTCGATGTTCTTGAAGTTCTCGTACGAGGTGTAGGGCGCGTCCGTGACGACGCCGACGAGGAACTCCTCCCGCCCGGTCGACCCCGCATAGGTGATCTGTCCGGGTCGCTCGGGGTTGACGGACTGACGGCTCCATCCCTCCGGCACGGCGAAGGAGAAGCCCTCGGGGTCGGTCACCCGCTCGGTTCCCGCGGGGACCGCCGCGTCCCCGCTCGTGTCGGTACCGGTGTCGGTGCTGGCGCTCGGGCTCGCGCTCGGCGCGCCGCTCGGCTCGTCGGTCCGGCTGACCGAGGGTCGGCCGTCCTTGCCCGCGTTGTCCGACGAGTCGTCCTCGGCGTTCTGCCAGAGCAGGATCCCGGCGGTCGCGCCGCCACCGACGACGACCGCCACGGCGATCGTGGCCACCCAGACGCTCGTCCGCCCACGGGACGCGCCGCCGGCCGGCTGCTGTCCGATCTGGACGGTGTGCGGGGTTCCGGGGCTCTGGGGGCTGTACGCGGGGACGGCGCCCTGGGAGTGCGGGTGGGGGTAGGCGTACGCCGGGGTGGGTGAGACGGGGGTGCTGGGCGCGCTGGGCGTGCCGGGTGCGCCGGGCGTACCAGGGGGATTGGGGGCGCTCGGGGTGCTGGTCATGGTGGGCGTGCCCGGGAGGCTCTGGGCCGTCTGCGTGGGGGCGTACGCGACCGGGGTGGCGTCGACCGGAGTGGCCTCGGCGGAGTCCGCGTTCACCTCGCCGTCGGCGTCCGCGTTCGCGGAGTCTGTGGGGGCGGAGTCCGTGTCGGCCGGGGTCGCCTCGGTGCTCTCAACTTCCGCCACGCCGCCGGGTGCGGTCCCCGTACCCGTACCCGTAACAGGCGGCGCGTACAGCGGCGCTGCGGGAACTGCGGGAGCGATCGGACCCGCACCCCGCTGCCCCGCCATCTGCAGCAGGAACGGCCCCACCAGCGCCGCCGGGACGATCCACAGCAGCCCGAACAGCAGCACCTCGGGGACGCTGATCCCCAGGTCCAGGCCGCCCTTGCCACCGGTGCCCGACCCGCCGAACGCCGAACCCCCGCCCAGCGCCTGGCCGGACAGGTCGACCCCGATCCCGCTGAACCCGGCGAGCAGCAGCACCAGAACGAAGAAGACACCGGCCGCGAGCAGCGCCTCGCCCCGGCCCACGCAGCGCCGGGCCGCGTACACGCCGAGAGTCAGCGCGCAGACCAGGCCGAGGGCCAACGCCCCCACGATCGCCCAGTCGTTGGTGACGTCACCCAGTTCGGAGAGGCCGAAGGACCGGCTCTCGTGCGCGCTTCCGTACATCGAGCTGCTGCCGCTCACCGAGGCCTCCGCGCCTGCGCCCCAGCCGATGCCGAGCGCCGTGACGGCGAGGTTCGGCAGGATGAGCAGCGCGACCAGGAGCGGTGAGATGTCGGAGTCGTCGAGGTCGGTGAGTTCGGCCAGGTCGTCGATCTGGGTGAGGCTGATGAAGGCGGCGACCGAGCAGAGCGCGAGGACGACGGCGAGGGCGCGTACCGCGGCGCCGGCAGCGCGCAGGAAGGACTGCACGCCGGGGCGCGCCGCCACCCAGTGTGACCGGTCGGGGCGGTGCAACACCCCGGCGGAGACGGCGAGTCCGAGCAGCAGCGCGCCGAGCGCGGCGAGCACCGGGGACGAGGAGAGCTCGATGCCCTCGATCTCGGGCTGCGCGAACAGCGCGAGGGCGAGGACGCCCGCGGTCACCAGGAGCGAGGTGCGCACGGCCGCTTCGAGTCCGACGGTGCGGCCCTCGTGTCCGCCGGCCCGCGTCACGAGCCGGGTGCGCTGTACGCGGACGCCGATGTAGAGCGCGAGGACCCACAGCACGGTCACCGTGAGCGGGGCGAAGTGCAGGGCGAACGAGCCTTCGAGCGAGGAGTCCGAGGCTCCGGGGAGGCCCGATGAGTCCGCCGCCCCCGGGATGCCCGAGGAGTCCGAGCCCCCCGTACCGAGGCTCAGGCCGTCGGAGCCGCCGAAGCCCGGCCGCTCCTCCCGGCCCGACAACTCGAAGCCGCCGCCGACGGATTGGAGCAGCAGCGCGAGGGCGATCCGCATCCGGGTGCCGAAGCCGACGACCGGGTCGTCGCCCTGCCCATACCCCGGGATCGCCAGCGCGACGGCCCCGATCAGCAGCAGCGCGACCGGCCACAGCGCGGCCTGCGCGGATCCGGCCCAGCCGGTACGGAACGTACGCCCGAAGAAGGCGCCGACGGGTGAGGGCCCCGCGGGGGCGGCCGGGACCGGCGGGAGCGCCGGCGTGTGGGCGGGCGTGTGCGCGGGCGCGGGTGGTGCGGCGGGCGCCGCGGGAACCGCCGCCGCGGGCGCCCCCGTCGGGGTGGGCGGCGCCTGCGGCGGAGCCGTCGGCTCCGGCAGGCGTTCCTTGCCGCACTTCATGCAGAAGCGGGCCTCATCGGGAGCGGGAGCCCCGCAGTGTGGGCAGTACGACGCCATCGAATCGCTCCGTCAGTCCAGGAGTTCACAGTTCACCAGCAACAGAACCGACCCGTAAGAGACGCATAAGGATGTGCTCGGGTCGTTACAACGGACATATCTTGCCCGGCTGCCGGTTCCCGTCGGAGCGGGATCCCTGTTCTCAACTGAAGCGTTACGTGGCGGGGCGCGCGGCGCCGTCCGGTCAGGCCTGCTTGAACCCCCGGTGCAGCGCGACGACGCCGCCCGTGAGGTTGCGCCAGGCCACCTTCGACCAGCCCGCGTCCGTCAGCCGTGCGGCGAGCGCGGGCTGGTCGGGCCAGCTGCGGATCGACTCGGCGAGATAGACGTACGCGTCCGGGTTGGAGGAGACCGCACGGGCCACCGGGGGCAGCGCGCGCATCAGGTACTCCTCGTAGACCGTGCGGAAGGGGCCCCACGTCGCGTGCGAGAACTCGCAGATCACGACGCGGCCGCCGGGCTTCGTCACGCGGTACAGCTCGCTCAGCGCGGCGTCCGTGTCCTGGATGTTGCGCAGCCCGAAGGAGATGGTGACGGCGTCGAAGGTGTCGTCCTTGAACGGCAGCTTCGTGCCGTCGCCGGCCGTGAACGGCATCCAGGGGTGGCGCTGTTTGCCGACGCGGAGCATGCCGAGGGAGAAGTCGCAGGGCACGACGTAGGCGCCGGCCCGCGCGAACGGCTGCGAGGACGTGGCGGTGCCGGCGGCGAGGTCGAGGACCTTCTGCGCGGGGCGCGCGTCGACCGCCTTCGCGACCTCCTTGCGCCAGAGGCGGGCCTGGCCGAGGGAGAGCACGTCGTTGGTGAGGTCGTAGCGTTCCGCCACGTCGTCGAACATGGTGGCGACTTCGTGCGGCTGCTTTTCCAGGGTGGCTCGGGTCACCCCGCCATTGTGGCAGGTGGGTCCTCTCCCTTGGCGGCGGCCTGCCTCGCCCTGGCCCGACAGCGGGTGCGGGTCGTCGTGGCCGTTCGCGCAGTTCCCCGCGCCCCTTGATACGGCCGTCTCTCGTCTGCGGGTATGTCGGGGTTGCTCGCGCAGTTCCCCGCGCCCCTTACGGGGCACCCCTCAGCGGGCCCTGTACACCATGCGGCCCGTGATCACCGTTGCCACGCAGGTGCTCGCGCCCCTGCGGACCAGGTCTGCCCGGTCGGTCACGTCGAAGATCGCGAAGCGGGCCGGGCCGCCCTCCGCCGGCGGGGGCAGGAGGACCAGGGGGGTCGGCGACAGGGAGACGGGGCCCCGCAGCCGGTCCGGGCGTCGGCCGATCGCCAGGCCCGCCCTGCGGACGGTGTCGAGCACGGGGCGGGCGCGGAGTTCACCCGCGATCGCCACCGTGCCGTGCGCGAACAGGCGCTGCACGCCGCGGCGGGCGCTCGCCCCCAGCCGGGACGGGTCCGCGCGGAAGAGCGCCGCCGCCCGTTCCCCGCCGATCGGCTCCGTGCCGAGGCGGTCCGCCTCGCGCGGGTCGGGGTGGTACGTGGCCTCCAGGAGCTCGGGCCCGTACGGGTTGAGCAGGCCCGGCGTGAGGATGCCGGGCCAGTGACGGACGCGGGCCGCGGGGTGAGCCGCGGCCAGCTCGTCGTACGGACCGACCGCGGCGACGGTGGCCCCCTCGACCAGGACCGCCGCCTCCTGCGTGTGCTCGGCGACGTGAAGTGTCAGCAACGGGGCCTCAGTTGGCGGCGAGGAGCTTCAGCTCCGGGTGGGCCGTGCCGCCCTCGATCGCCGTGGAGGAGATGTGCGAGGCGACGCGGTCGTCGACCGGGTCGTTCGCCGGGTCGTCGTGCACCACGAGGTGCTCGTACGTGGTGGCGCGCTGGGCCGGGACCCGGTCCGCCGTACGGATCATCTCGATCATCTCGCGGAGGTTGTTGCGGTGCTTGGCGCCCGCCGACGAGACGACGTTCTCCTCCAGCATCACCGAGCCGAGGTCGTCCGCGCCGTAGTGCAGGGTGAGCTGGCCGGCCTCCTTGCCGGTGGTCAGCCAGGAACCCTGGATGTGCGCGACGTTGTCGAGGAAGATCCGGGCGATCGCGATCATGCGGATGTACTCGAAGATCGTCGCCTGGGTGCGGCCCTTGAGGTGGTTGTTCTCGGGCTGGTACGTGTACGGGATGAAGGCCCGGAAGCCTCCCGTCCGGTCCTGCACGTCGCGGATCATGCGCAGGTGCTCGATGCGCTCGGCGTTGGTCTCGCCGGTGCCCATGAGCATCGTGGACGTCGACTCGACGCCCAGGCCGTGCGCGATCTCCATGATCTCCAGCCAGCGCTCGCCGCTCTCCTTGAGCGGGGCGATGGCCTTGCGGGGGCGGGCCGGGAGCAGCTCGGCGCCGGCGCCGGCGAAGGAGTCGAGCCCGGCGGCGTGGATGCGCTGGATCGCCTCCTCGGCGGACACCTTCGAGATGCGGGCCATGTGCTCGATCTCGGAGGCGCCGAGGGAGTGGATGACGAGCTGCGGGAAGTTCTTCTTGATCGCGGCGAAGTGCTCCTCGTAGTACTCGACGCCGTAGTCCGGGTGGTGGCCGCCCTGGAACATCACCTGGGTGCCGCCCAGTTCGACGGTCTCCGCGCAGCGGCGCAGGATGTCGTCGAGGTCGCGGCTCCAGCCCTTCTTGGTGTCCTTCGGGGCGGCGTAGAAGGCGCAGAACTTGCAGGCCGTCACGCAGACGTTCGTGTAGTTGATGTTGCGCTCGATGATGTACGTCGCGATGTGCTCCGTACCCGCGTAGCGACGGCGGCGGATGGCGTCGGCGGCGGCGCCGAGCGCGTGCAGCGGGGCGTCGCGGTAGAGGTCGAGCGCCTCTTCTTCGCTGATCCGCCCACCTGCGGCGGCACGGTCGAGGACGGACTGGAGGTCGGCCTTCTCGGTCACCGGGGCGTCCCTTTCGTAAGGGTTGTCATTCAGCAGGCGCGTAGCGCTTCGAAACAAGGGTGGGGGTGGGAGACGGGTGGGCGGACCAAGCCAGCGTACGCCAGCACGATCCGCCGCCCGACGTGGGCTCAGGCGGCGTAGCCGCCGAGGAGCAGCCCCACGAACGCGCCCGCGATCAGGAACGGCCCGAACGGGATCGCCGTCTTGCGGCCCGCCCGGCGGGCGATCACGAGCCCCGCCCCGTACAGCGCGGCCAGCAGGAACCCGGCGAAGGTCCCGAGCAGCAGCACGCCCCACCCGTACCAGCCGAGCACGGCGCCGAGGGCGAGGGCCAGCTTCACGTCGCCGAAGCCCATGCCGCCCGGGTTGATGAGGAAGAGCACGAAGTACGCGCCCGCCAGCGCGAGCGCCCCGTAGAGCGCCCCTGACCACGAGCCGCCCTGCTCGGGCACCAGCGTGACCGCTCCGAGCAGCGCGAGCGCGGCGCCGGCGAGCGGCAGCGTGAGCACGTCGGGGAGCCGGTGCACGGTGAAGTCCACGACGGCGAGCAACACCCCGAAGGGCGCGAGCAGCAGCCAGGCGCCGAGCTCGGGCCGGGTCCCGGTGGTGGCGGCGACGGCGGCGCAGACGAGGGCGGTGACGGTCACGACGCCCCAGGTACTCGGCCCGTACCAGCCGCCCCGCGGGCAGCGCGCGAGCCCGGCCCAGGAGCCGATGGGGTCTCCCTCGGGGCTCTCGGCACGCCAGTCCTCGCCGGGCGCGACGGACAGCCGGTAGGCCGCGCGCGGCACGAGGAGACCGGTGAGCGCGCCCCAGAGGGCGGCACCGAGAACGAGGAGCGGCAACAAGGGTCGGGGCTTCCCTTAGGGGACGGATGGGTGGGTACCAGGGGGGAGACCCCGGCCGACCGTGTCACGGACCGGTCGGCCGGGTGCGTCGTCGGCCGGGTGCGTCGTCAGCCGGGTGCGTCGTCAGCCGGGTGCGTCGTCAGCCCGTTGCGTCGTCAGCCCGTTGCGTCGTCGGCCGGGTGCGTCGTCAGCCCGTCGCGCCGGCGCCCGCGCCGCCGCGCCACGTCGGCAGCAGCTCGTCGAGGAGCGCCTCCGTGCGGGGCGGCAGTCCGCGGGCGCCGCTGCGGGCGACCAGGTCGGCCGCGACCTGCCGCAGCCGGGCCGGGTCCGCCGTGGCGTGGGTGGCGCGGAGCAGCTCGTTCCAGAGGCGCTCGTCGGCGGGCGCCGAGCCCAGCGCCGCGTTGAGCGCCTCGATCGCCTTCTCCGCGCGCCCCTTCTCCAGGTGGAACTCGGAGAGCGCCAGGCCGATGTCGGCCACGAGCAGCGGCAGTTGGGCGTCGATGATCTCGTGGGTGAGCCACCCGTACCGCCCCTGCGGGCGGTCGGCGAGCAGCGGCCCCCGTACGAGCACCAGCGCGTCGGTGAGCATCCGCCCGCGCACCGCGCGGTTGCCCGCGCCGCGCCCCTGCGTGGCCTCGTGGTAGAGCGAGCGCAGCACGTCCAGGTCGGAGACGACGGACTTGGCGAGCGTGAGCCGCCCGGTCGCGTCGGCGCGCAGCCGGGGCGCGCCGTCGGGGTCGGTGCCGAGCCACTCGCGGAGCCGGTCCACCAGCGCGTCGCGCACGTCCTCGGTGACGCCGCGCGGCCACAGCGCGGAGGCGAGCACCCGGGGGTGCACCCCTTCGCGGTGCAGGAGCAGCAGGGCGAGCGCCTCGTGCATCAGCGGGCTGCGCTCACCGTCCGGGGTCTCCAGGCCGATGATCTCGTACGTGCCGACGAGGCGGGCGTAGACCGCGGGCCGCCCCTGCTCGGTGACGTCGACGAGGAACGGCGGGGCCGCGCCGGTGGGTCCGTCGCCGGGCCCGGACGGCGTGCCGGAGCCCTCCGGGTCGGCGTCCGTGAACAGCTGGACGACGGCCCGCTGCTGGGCCTCGGGCAGCGCCTGGGCGGCGAGTTCCAGGCCGAGCAGCGGCGCGAGCAGCTTGCCCTCCCGGGTGACCTCCATCTCCCAGGCGGCGCCGGGCAGGTCCCCGGACTCCGTGCCGACGAGGTAGCCGATGCCCAACCGGCTTGCGTCGGCGGCGAGTTCGGCGAGCTTGACGGCGTCCTCGGCGCTCGGCTCGGCGGCGAGCAGCACCAGGTGCGGGGCCCAACGGGTGTGCTGGGCGGGCCCGGTGCGGCCGGTGAGCACGGAGTCGTGCCCGGCGGCGCCGAGCGCGCCGCGCCGCTGCCGCGTCTCGGCCTCCATCGTCTCGATGAGCGCCTCGACGTCCTCCAGGTGGCGCAGGCGGTTGGGCGCGAGCGGGGTGAGGTCCTGGCCGAAGCCGACGACGGTGATGGTCATCCGGTCCGACCAGCCGTTGGTGGCGAGCTCGGCGGCGACCGAGGCGAAGACCGCGGCACGGTCGGCCGCGCTGCCGCTCAGCGAGACGATGCCGGGCACGGACTCCAGGTTGAGCAGCAGCCGCGAGTCGTCCATGGTGCCCAGGCTGACGAGGCCGGGGTAGGGCGCGGCGGTGTCCACGTCCTCGTACCGCTCGGCGTCGGCGCGCGAGAGCATCCAGAACGTCTGGTCCTGGCCCAACTGCCAGGGCGCGGGCGGCCGTCCGGCGGGCTGGGCGAGCTGCAGGTGCAGATCGCCGTTGCTCAGCCAGGCCGCGTACACGGTCGGCAGGGCCCGGTTCTCCTCGGCGAGCGAGGCGGCGAGCCCGCGCAGCGACAGGTCGAGCAGGCGTACGCCTTCGGGGTCGGCGCCCACGAGCAGCGCGTCCTGAACGTCGGCGGCGTCCCCGGTGGGCGTCGGCGGCTGCATGCCGCCACGCCCGCCGACCGCGCCCATGGCCGACTGCCACAGGGCGTGCCGGCGCCGCCGGCCGAGCGCGCCGAGCAGTCCGGCGGCGAGGAGGGGCGCGCCGAGCAGGGCCTGCGGCAGCCCGAAGTCGGAGTTCGTGATGCCGTCCAGTACGCCGCCGTCGGTGGCGGTCGGAGTCTCGGCGGTGGGGGCGTCCGGGGCGGGGGTGGCCGGTGCCTGCGGCATGGCGGGGGTCTCGGGTGAGCCGGGGCGCTGCTCGGGCAGGACGATGTGGGCGGTGTCGCGGTCGACGGAGCTGCCGGAGTTGCCGGCACCTTGGGCGCCGTCCTGCCCCTGCTCTTGCCGGTGATCCCCGGTCTGGCCCCCGGCCTGTCCCCCGGTCCTGGAGTAGTCGGAGATCTGCTCCTTGACGTCCTCGGAGACCTTGGGCGCCTCGTCGGGCATCTCGACGAGCTCGCCGCCGTGCGCGTCCGCGGGCATCTCCATGATCCAGCCGGGCCGGATGAGGCTGGCCTCGGAGAGCTTCGAACCGTCGGGCTGCTCACGGTCCTTGTTGAGCTGGTAGATCTCCTTGTACCGGCGGCCGTCGCCCAGGTGCCGCTCCGCGACCTCCCAGAGGGAGTCGTGGTGGCGCCCCTCGGGGGGCTGGATCCGGTAGTACTTCGTGTCCCCGGCCTGGTGCCCCGCACCGCCGGCGTGCGCGGCGGCCTGGTCGGCCTGGGCGGCGAGCGCGTCGGCGGCCAGGGAGGTCTGCTCCTGCTGCTGCCCGAAGAGGCCGGGGGTCTGCTGCGCGGACGCGGCGGACGCGGGCCGCTGGTTCCCCTCCAACGACTGCCCGAACTGTGAGAGCCCCGGCGCGAAGCTGGCGGCGGTGGCGCCGACGAGCAGTACGGCGGCGACGAGCTGCCGCGCGAGCATCTGGCTGCCGCCGGCGCCCGGCACCCGGTTCGGGATCCCCACCCCGGAGAGCGCGGCCTTTATCTCCACCAGCACGCAGGCGGTGAACTGCGCCCAGGCGAACCACACGACGACGGTCAGCACGTTGATGAACGTGCCGACCGTGATCTCCTGCTGCAGCCACTCCAGCGAGGGCGTGCCACCCGGCAGCGGCCACCCCACGAAGACGACGAGCGCGGCGGGCACGGCGACGAGCAGCGCGGCCAGCGCGACGAACGCGAGGAAGGCCTTGACGAAGTCCCCGAAACTCCGCCGCCGCCGCGGCAACGGCTGCGGCGTACGGTTCCGCGGACTCCCCGGAGACTGCGGATTCGGCTGGTTCCGCCGGTTCGGCTGATTCGGCGGGCTCGTCGAGCGTGAGGTGGTGCGCGCCATGGCGGGTGTCCTGGTGTCCTGTGGGGAGGAGTGGGTGGGTGGGTGAAGGTGGAAGGCGGCCGGGATATGGGTCGGGTGAGCGTACTGGGTGATGGTACGTAAGGGGCCGGAGGTCAGACAGGGGCGGACGCGGGGTGGGCGGTCCGGTTACGACCGGGCTGTCCGATAGGCCCGATTGCGAGTGGCGCGGACTCCGGGTGGTTTGCCGGGGGTGGGGGCTCTGAGTGCGGGGGTTGGCGGGGGCGGGGACAGGCTGGGGGTCCCGTCACAGTTCCGGTACGGATCGGATGCGGTCATGCGGCACCTACGCAACTTCGCTTCTGCGATACACAGGGGGCCCGAGATCGGACCACGAGGTGGCACGGGACCAACGTTTGGTCGACCGCCCACCACGCCTTGGTGGAACGTAACTGTTGTGTGGAAGGGGACGAGCGGTGGCGTCATATCGGCCCACGGACTGGCACGTGCTGGATCTTGAGAAGGATCCGACGCCGGGTGATCCGCACCGGGTGCGATCGCTGGCCAAGAATCTCCATGACTTCTCCGAGGATGTCGGCCGGGTGCTGCGCGACATCAAGGGGATGGCGGGCGAGGACGCGATCCTCAAGTGGGCGGGCAAGACGGCGGACGCGTTCACGGAGAAGTTCGAGGACGCCCCGGACAAGCTGAAGAAGCTCAAGAAGAGCTACGAGATGGCGGGCGACGCGCTGGCCGCGTACTGGCCGGAGCTGGAGCGCGCCCAGTCCCTCGCGGACAAGGCGCTGGCCAAGGGCCGTGAGGCGCAGGCGGACCTGAGCAGCGCCAAGTCCCGCCTCTCCTCGGCCGATTCGTGGATGGAGCGGGCCGGCAAGGAAGCCGACAAGTACAAGGACGACAAGGATTCCGGCGGCGGCAAGGACGTGCCCAAGCCCGACCCGGACAAGGTCAAGGCCGCCACCCGCAACGCGAACTCGGCGGAGAAGGCGCAGAAGTCCGCCCAGGGTGATGTGGACTCCGCCAAGAGTGCGCTGGACGCGGCGAAGAAGATGGCCGAGGACGCGCGCAAGATGCGCGAGGAGGCGGCAGGGACCGCGAAGAAGAAGATCGGCGAGGCCTCCGACGCGGGCATCCGCAACCGGCACTGGTGGGAGGAGGTCGGCGACTGGGTCACCGACAACTGGGACACCATCGTCGCCGTCTGCAAGGTCGTCGTCGCGGTCGTGGGCGTCATCGCGATGATCGTGGGCGGGCCCATCCTGGCGGCCATCGTCATCGTCGCCGGTGCGATCGTCCTGGCCGACACCTTGAGCAAATACGCGAAAGGCCAGGCCACCTTGATGGACGTGGCATTCGCGGCCATGGACTGCATCCCCGGCGGCAAGGGCCTCACCACCGCCGCCAAACTCGGCAAAGGCCTGAAGGGTCTCAAGGGCGGTCTGAAGGGCTTCAAGTCCGCCCGCACTGCGCTCAAGGATGGTGCCAAGGGTGCGTACAACCGCGTCAAGAGCAAGATCAAGGGCTGCGGCGACCCCGTCGATGTCGCCACCGGCCAGATGTTCCTGGAGGAGACCGAGGTCTCGCTGCCAGGCGTCCTCCCTCTGGACTTCACCCGTCGCGTCGCCTCGGGATACCGCAGCGGCGGCTGGTTCGGCCCAACCTGGACCTCCACACTCGACCAGCGCCTCGAAGCCGACGAGGACGGCCTCGTGTTCGTCACCGAGGACGGGATGCTCCTCACCTACCCTCACCCGCAGAACCCGGGCTCCCCGGTATTGCCGGAGTCTGGGCCACGACAGCCGTTGGAGCGCCTGGACGATGGCGGCTACAGGCTCACCGATCCGCTGACCGGCCACACCCGCCGCTTCGCCCCGCCGACCGGCGATGACGGGGTTGCGCCACTGACTCGGATCTCGGACCGCAACCACAACACCATCGACTTCGACTACGACAGCGACGGCGCCCCGCGCGCGATTCGGCACAGTGGTGGCTACCACCTCACCATGACTGTCCAGGACGAGCGCGTCACGACCCTGTGCCTGGCTGGCGCGGCCGAGGACGGCTCGGGCCTCGTCCTCAAGCAGTACGGCTACTCCGACGGCAACCTCACCACTGTCACCGGCTCTTGCGGGCTCCCAATGAAGTTCACGTACGACGAGCGGCTGCGCCTCACCTCGTGGCAGGACACCAACAACAGCCGTTACGAGTACACCTACGACGACCAGGACCGCTGCGTCGGCCAACGGGGCATCGCAGGTCACCTGGCGCACACCTTCACCTACGATCTCACCCACCCCGCGTGGCCGGGATGCCGTATGACGGAAGTCCGCACGGCAGACGGTGCGATATCCCGGGTGGTCGTCGACGACCGCTCCTTGATCATCGCCGAGATCGACGCATTGGGCGGCACGGTCACCACCGAGTACGACCGCCTGCAGCACGTCGCCCGGACGACCGACGAGCTCGGCCGCGTCACCCGGCTGGTCAACAACGACCACGGGCAGCCCACCTCGGTGACCCGGCCCGACCACGCCGTCATCCACATCTCCTACAACGAGTTGAACCTCAAAACGGCCATCGATCTGCCCGACGGCACATCGTGGCAGTACAAGTACGACGAGCGCGGCAACTGCACCTCTGTCACCGAACCTTCCGGGGTATCGGTGCGCCATAACTTCACGGCAGCAGGCCACCCGCGGTCGGTGACCGACGAAGCCGGCGGGACCACCTCGGTGCAGTGTGACGCCGCGGGTCTGCCCATCGAGGCCGTGGGCCCGACAGGTGCGGTCACGCGGTGGAGGCGTGACGCACTGGGACGTCCCACCGCCGTCACCGACCCGCTGGGGCACACGACCCGGTTCGCGTGGTCGACAGAAGGCAGGCTCATCCAACACGCGACGCCCGACGACGCGGTCGAGAGCTGGACCTATGACGGCGAGGGCAACTGCCTCAGCCACACCGACCGGGCGGGGCGGACCTCCCGCTTCGAGTACACGCACTTCGACCTGCTCACCTCCCGCGTCGACGCCGACGGCACTCGCCACCGTTTTACCCACGACGCCTCTCTGCAGCTGACCCGGGTCGTCGACCCCGAGGGTTCGTCGTGGGCCTACGAACACGACGCCGCCGGACGGCTGACCGCAGAGACGGACTTCGACGGGCGCCGCTTGACGTACACGTATGACGCCGCCGGACGCCTCGTATCCCGTACGAACGTCGCCGGTGAGTCGACTGTGTTCGCCTACGACGAGCTGGACCGGGTCGTCCGCAAGGAGACCCCGGACGCGGTGACCACCTACGCCTACGACCTGTTCGGCAATCTCGTCGAAGCGGAGAACCCCGACAGTCGACTCGTCCTGGAACGATCCCGTTCGGGGCGTCTGCTGTCCGAGACGGTCGACGGCCGTTCCCTCACCTACTCCTATGACGAGGCGGGTCGCCGGACAGGCCGCATCACTCCCACCGGGGCGAGAAGTACGTGGACCTTCGACGCTGCAGGCAACCGAACGCAGCTCAACGCCTCCGGCCGTCTCCTGCACTTCACGCGGGACGCGGCCGGCCAGGAGGTGAGCCGGCGCATCGGTCGGGGCATCAGCGTGCGGCACGCCTTCGATGTGATGGGACGCCGCACCACGCAGACGGTCAATACGGCGAACGGCCGCATGGTCCAGAATCGCGGGTATGACTACGGTGCCGACGGGAACCTCGTGAGCATCAACGATCCTTCTTCCGGTGACCGTCGATTCGATCTGGACTCCCAGGGTCGTGTGACAGCCGTGCATGCCCCGAACTGGTCGGAGACCTACGCCTACGACTCCGCGGGCAACCAGACCATGGCCTCTTGGCCAAGCGTGCACCCTGGCCACGACTCCACAGGAGCGCGCGCGTATGAGGGAACACAGCTCACCCGCGCCGGCCGTACCCGCTACGAGCACGACTCTCTCGGCCGCGTCGTGCTGCGCCAGAAGACGAGGCTGTCGCGGAAGCCGGACACATGGCGGTACACGTGGGACTCCGAAGACCACCTCACCGCAGTCACGACGCCGGACGGCACGCGCTGGCGCTACACGTACGACCCCCTCGGACGACGTGTCTCAAAGTCCCGTCTCGGGGACGACAGTGACACCGTGGTTGAGTGCACGGTCTTCACCTGGGACGGCATGGCCCTCTGCGAACAGACGACGGCGGGCGAGGCGCTGGCACACCCGGTCAGTCTCACCTGGGACCACGAGGGTTCCCACCCTGTCGCCCAGACCGAACGCAGGCTCCCGGCAGAGCCGACCGAGCGGCTCCAGCGGCCCGACCGACCCGAGCTGAGCCAGCACCGCGAGCTGCCTGAGCTGCCCGACAAGGAGGTCGACTCCCGCTTCTTCGCGATCGTCACCGACCTCGTCGGGACGCCCACGGAGCTCATAGACGAAGCTGGAGAGGTCGGGTGGCGTGCTCGCGGCACGCTCTGGGGCGCGACGGCGTGGAGTGCCGACGGCT
This sequence comes from Streptomyces sp. NPDC005863, assembly GCF_042871345.1. NCBI lineage: Bacteria > Bacillati > Actinomycetota > Actinomycetes > Kitasatosporales > Streptomycetaceae > Streptomyces > Streptomyces sp. NPDC005863. The sequence continues at coordinate 1,321,679 of NZ_JBIAII010000001.1, forward strand.
CGACCTACACGCCGTTGCGCTTTCCGGGACAGTACTTCGACCCCGAATCCGGACTGCATCACAATTTCTTCCGCTACTACGACCCCGAGACCGCCCGATACCTGACATCCGACCCTCTGGGCCTCGAAGCGGGCCCCAACCCTGCGGCCTACGTCCACAACCCGCACACCTGGACGGACCCGCTGGGCCTTGCCCCCAAGTCCTGCACAACAGATGCTCTCCCGTCGCAGAACCAGGCACGGCGTGACGCTATGCGGAAGGCGGGGATCCCCACCAGCCAGCAACCGGTTAAATCCATCAAGACCGATTCCGGATATCAGTACGTTTACGAGGTGCCGGCACCTGGCGGCGGCAAACGCACGATGCTGGTGACCGACAACACGCTCGACGACGTGGCCGATCACGGACCGCATTGGGAAGCAGGGCCCGCGAAGGAGCCTCTCCGGATGGACAACCACGGTCGTTATCGTGTCGTGAACCAGAAAGTGAAGATCGATTACAAGTAGTTGTCGACGTACGAACAGCTGTCGGCGGGCGTCACCGTTTGCCGTGGTCGCGGAATCGAGGAGGAGCCGGTTTGAGTACTGCGGATGCCTTGCGCCGTAAGTTGCGGGAACGGGACGGGAAAGCAGCCCGTCAGGATCTGCTGCAACGCTTCGGTGCGTTGGGCGGGAATGCCCAGGCCGTCTCCTGGGTCTCCCTCGACGAGTCGGACTCCCTCGTGCGGAGGTGGGGATCCGTGCTCGGCGTGCCGGCCGGAGAGCAGCTCACCTTCCGCCCGCCGGCCTCCGGTCAAAGGACTTGGACCTGTGCCTGGACCGTGCGGGCCGAAGAACGGCCCTCGGCTCCCCCGGCCTACCCCGCCCAATCCGTCCCTCTGCCGACCTCGAACGCCTCTCTCTTCCTCCTGTTCGGCGACTACCGGTCCATGGGCATCGCCCGCTCGTCCCCCCACCTGCTGACCGACTTCTTGGAAGAGCTCGCCTTGGCGGACGGCGATGGCTTCATGGCTGTCACGGAATCCCTCGACTACGTCCTCCAGGTGGACGTGGAAGAGAACGAGGGCACAACGGAACTCGAGCTGGCGGTATGGGGCGATGGGTAGTCACCATTTCAGGACGCCCGGAGGATCCGGTGAGCACCACGACTTCGGCCGTCAGGATGGGGGACAGTTGCGAGGTGGTCGAGCTCGGCCACCCATACGGCACTGAGCGTCGAAACACACGAGTATCGGCGTATGAACAGGCGAACGCCGCAGGAGGGACACGAACGTGGGCAGCAAGGGCAAGAGCGACCTCACCATCCCGCTCACCGACCTGGAGGACTACGGCAGCCGCCTGCGCTCCATCAAGACCCGCATGAACCGCACGAAGAAGACCTTCGAGTCCTACAAGGACGACATCGGCGACGGCGGCGTCTACGACTCCCTGGAGGACTTCGAGTCCAACTGGGAGGACGGCCGCGAGGACATAGGCCAGCAACTGGACCAGCTGGCGGACCTGTCCGACGCGGTCGTACGCGAGTTCAAGAAACTGGACGACGACCTCACCAAGAAGATCAACGACGCGGTGAAGACGGACGGGAAGGGCGGCAAGGGGAAGGACGGGGGTGGCGGGAAGGGCGACAGGGGGGACGGGAAGTAGCCGCGGCCCACTAACGAAGTTGGGCTCCACTGCCCCGACGGACCCTGGTGGCAGGCAAGCCTCGCAGGCTCCTCAGCCCAGCGGATCGTCGAAGCTGACCAGGCCCACGCAGTCTCGCAGGATGCGGCGATAGTCATCTCGACGGTGCAGGGCCCGTGTGCTCAAGGTCAGCACGGCGAGACGCTGTCCGTCCGGATGCGGCAAGTTGGCGTGAATCTGGAGCAACGGCTGGGTACCGAGTCCGCCGACCGCAAGAGGGGTCCTAAGTGACTCGCTGAGACTGGCTGGTCCACAGGCCGCGTCCTCGACGTACTCAATACCGGTGTGAACGTCGCCCTGATTCGCCGTCACGGCGCGCGCTGCTGTGACGGGACACGGAGCCATGGCGATGGCACGCCATGAAAGCGTCAGGAAGGACAGCAGAGGTTGACCACTGCCTCCTGGCCCGGCGACGCCAACTCGTTCACCGGACCTCTTACTGTCGTCGTCCAGAGAGCCGTCGTCTTCGGTTCCAACGTCATCGTGATGCAGACCGATTGCGCTGTAAACCGTGCCGACTTCGCAGAGAGCAACAAACAACTGCCCTAGAGAGCCAAGCTGTGCCCGAAAGATCCGCCGGGTCAGCTCGTCAGGCGCAGTGTCCAGCAATGAACTCAAAACGGCGCTGAACGCAAGTTCCCCTGACGGCTCCACCGCATTCAGCAGCATCTCCTGCGGAAGGGTGACGAATCCTGCGGGCACCGTGAACCAAATGTCGGCCTCGGGGTCACGGGCAGAGTCATCGATGACGAAAAACGACGAGTCGCTGGGCATGGGATGCAGCACCACCTGTGCGAGCAAGAGGACGGCGGGCGGGCTGACGCTGCCCGCCCGATGAGCTCGCCCACACTCGAAGTGGGGGCTCATTTCAGTGCGGTCACACGGGCGGACCTGCCGCTTCGCGGACCCGGGCACCAGCCCGGCGGGCCCGCTCCACCGCCGCGGAACTGACCTTCTGTCCTTCTGAGACGGCCCGCCCGCCCAAGGCCCCTGCCTGATACAGAAGATGCAGCCGACGGGGCGCCGATCCATCGCGACTCGAAACGGCGACTACAGCCAGAAACCGTGGGTCGCCGGCAAACCACAGCGGCTCGATCTGCGCCCGACGCTCCGGCTTCGCACCAGGCGCACCAATCCGCCTGAACCACCAGTGGCTTCGAAAAGCCGCCACGAAGGTCAAGGGCACCCGCTCCGCGGGGTTCTCCGGATTGGCGAATTCGAACCACATACGCTTGTCCGAAGCCGCAGGGTGCGGACAAATACCTTTGGGAACATCGTCGATGATCTGCCATCCATATTCGCCCATCACCCGCCGCATACGGATGAGACTGACCACGAAGGACGCCTCCACCAGAACGCGAAACGGCGCGTAGAGGAGAAATGGAAAGAGAACCCAACCGATGGAGGCCGGAAGGCCAGAAATCGCAAAAAGGCTTCCGAGAGCCACGCACAGCCAGCCCAGAGCTCTGAGGAAACTGCCGATCATGCTCCTCGCCCAAGACTGTCGGCTGGGCTTGTGGCCCCACGCCACCCGGTGTTCATTCGGCTTCATCGAAGTCGGCTCCTCACAGTAAACAGCTTCACCTGAAGACATGTCGGGCTACATCGACAACTCCACTGCCGTCGACGCCAAGGCGTGTTCCATCGATTCCAGCCACGGCTCCACCCTTGATTCCGTCGTCATCCGCGTCCACCACTTTCATGGCCAGTCCGAATCCCGCAGTACCCACCCCCAACGACGTCGAGGTCATTTGGACCGCGTTGACGACCGAGTCGGCCCTCGCGCCCCGAACGGTCGCGGTCAGGAGCGAGTTACCAAGTCCTGTGAGTGCCTTCGCCTCGTCCACCGTGCGGGATCCGAGCCGAGCGATCCGGTGCCCCAACGGCAGCATTTCTCCCGCATCTCCGGCAGCCTGCATGGCCGTTCGCGTCCCTTTCCACACCGCCCCCACTCCCGGCGCCGCCCCCAGCACGTCGCCTCCCACCGTCACCAGATTGCTCCAGAAGTCCTGGTCCAGCTCGCCTTTGGTGACGCCATCCCACAGCGAGGCCCGTAGCTCCGGGTCAGCGAACACCCGCAATGCGAGTGCCCCCGCACTCAGCCCCGCCCCCACCAACAAAAGCACCGCAGCCGCCGTCCCGCCCGAGACCACGAACAGCGCCACCAACCCCACAACTGCCGCGACCGTGCTGAGGATGTCCGGGAGGTTTTCTTTGATCCACTCCATCGTGTCCTCGAACCAACCCGGTTCGTGCGGAGCGAGTTTCGCCGTGGCGGTGCGGATCTTCGATGCCCGTCGGCCGGCTTTCTCCTCGTGCTCGTAGGCCAGTCTCCTGGCCCTGCCAAGGATGCGCTCGAGTTCCGCCTCGGCTTCCTCCACGCGGGCGTCGGCTCGGCCGAGTGCCTTCTTCGCGTCGTCGTGGCCCGCGGCCTTCCCGGCCTTCAGGCCCGGGGCCTCGGCCGCCGCGTCCGCGCCGCCTCTCGCTCTGCGCAGAGCATCGCGCGCGTCCTTCGCCTCAGCGTTCAACCGCTTCGCGCGCGCCTGGAAATCCTCCAGTTCACCGTGCCAACGGTCGAGCTGGCGGGCCGCCTTGCCGATCGAGTTCGCGGCGTTCCGGAGATTCTTCGCCAGCGGGCCGTCCTGCAATTGCTCGCGCCAGGCGACCGCCGCGTCGCCCGCCCAGTAGCTGCCGTCCATCAGCTTGGTCACGGTTGCGTGCGTGTCGTCCAGGACCTTCGCGCAGCTGACCAGTTTCCTGTGCAGCGAGCTGACCGTGTCGCAGTTGCCGGGCACCGGGTTGAAGCCGAGTGCCGGGTAGTGGGGGTTCTCGATGTCCTTGCCCGGGTCGGGCACCGCCGAAGGGGACTTCAGGCCCTCGGGCAGGTCGGTATTTCGTGCCGCGGGAGAGTGCGCGTACGGGTCGGATTCCAGGCCGGGCGTGATCGTCATTCCGCTCCTCCACCGTTCTTCCGCTCCTCCTTTTCCCGGGATTTCCTCATGGCCTCTTCCAGAGCCCTGTCCACCTCGAAGTAGCTCTCCTTGTTGTCGCCGATGATTTTCGCGAGATCCTCGGCCTGCTCGCCGATCTGCTCGGTGCCGTACTTCCAGTCCTCCTGGAACTCCTCGCACGCACTGTCCAGATCATCCGTGCCCAGCCCCGAGACGGTGGCGCCGGAGAGCGCCTTGTGCAGGCCCTTGAGTGCGTCGTTCGACCTCTTCAGTTGCCTGCAGAACTTGTCGAGTTCCGTGCCGTCGACTCTCAGCCTTTCGGCCATGCGGCCAGGACCTCCCCGTAACTCGAGCTGGGCATGCCGTCATCACCTGTTGACCGACTGGATCTCCTGGACGTGCACGTCCTGGGTGCTCTCGAACGTGCCGTTCGGCAGGTCGCCCGTCGCCCCGCCCGTCCCCTTCCAGGAGATGGCCCACGTGACGGAAGCCGTCAGCGGGTAGGGACGGCCACCCGTAGCGCGGAGGTACTCGACACCGCAGGGCGGGTCGCCGGTGGCGGCCGCCTCCCTGCTGTACGGCGTGCCGATGCTGCCGTCCTCGCCGATCTCACAGTCCCCGGAGGCGGGGTACGTCCTCGCCTCGTCCGTGCCCGGCTGAAGGTGGAGGGCGACGGGCTTGGCCGTGGTCACCGCGTACAACCCGGTGCCGGGCAGATCGGCACGGACTCCGACGGCCTTGAACGTTCCCTTGTCGAGCCACATCCAGGTGGGCAGGTTCACGGTCGAGCCCTGCGTGGGCTTCAGCTCGACCCTGGTGTCCGGGACCCGGATCTTGTCGTACGCGAAGGCGGCGAGGGTCTCGGGGGTCGGGGCGTACGCGTCCTCGGGGATCGCGCCGGCGGGCTGCCAGAACATGATGCGGCCGCAGTCCCACGCCTTCGAGTCCTGGTACATCCCCTTGCGGACCGTGCTGCGCCAGAACATGCCCTTCTTGCCGAGGTTGTAGTTCTTGTAGCCATCGGCGTCGGGGCTCCGGGGGAGGTGCAGGCCGGCGGTGCGGGCCGGCTTCCCCTTCCCGTAGTGGTCCACCCAGAGACGGTTGCTCCACCACACATGGGCATTGACCAGGCCGCCTTCGCCCGTCGCGACGGCGGCCTTGAGCTGCTCCGGGGAGAAGACCGGCTCATACCAGCACGTCGGGGGCCGCCAGTTGGGGTCCACGGATCTGAGCTCACCCATGGACGCCTGCGCCGTCCGCCCACCGGGTCGCGTGAGTTCGATCCTGGAGTGGGAGACCGACGCCATCAGGTCCCTGCCCGAGGCATCGCCGCCGACGCCCTGCGAGGGCGCACTCGACTGTCTGTCCACATCCTCACCCCACGCATGGGCCCTGACCGGCACAGAGGCCAGTACGAGTAACGACACGACCAGCAGGCCGGGGGCCCTGCGGAGGCTGCGCTCCCCCATCAGCACGCGCCCCGCTCCGTCTCCACCGTCGTCGTTCTCCATACGCCCTGCTCGGACTTGTCGAGACGCGTTCGGTACTGGAGTCGTGGGTCAGTACCCTTCGGAGTGCCCTTTTTCTCCCCGGTCTTCCGATTCTTCGTGTACCCCTTGCTCTCGTCGACGCAGTAGAAGAGGACTCCGAAGCCCTCGTTGCTCAGATGCACCTGAGGGGCGAATACCCGGCCTTCGCCGACCAGAGTGTGATCGTCGTCCACGAAGCCCTGCACCCACTTGCGTGCGGACTTCAGGGACGCACCCGTGTTGTAGAAGGCGAGCGCCTCGGAGCGTGGGTCGGCCTCGATGATGGCGGCGTACTCGGCCCGGAGCTCTTCCTTCCCGTCATCCAGGATGGCCTGCAGCTGCGGGTCGCTGTTCGTCCAGTTCTCGAACTCCACTCGGAAGGACGACGGCAGCGCGACTGTCGGGCGACCGGTGCGGGGCGCGGGCCGTGACGGGGAGGCGGTGGGGTCCGTGCCGGCCGCCCCGGCGGTCTCCGCCCCGGCGATCCGGTCGTCGTCCCCGCCCTCGTCCGCCGGGCCTCCTCCGCACGCGGTCAGTATCAGGGCCGCGGACACGGTGAATGCGGCGGTCACGAGGTGGGGGCGGTAGGGCACTTGGGGGCTCCCGGAGGCGTGGGTTCGCTGAAGCGACGGTCACGCTAGTGGGGTGGCCCGGGGGTGGGTGGGAGGGGGGAGGCTGGCACTCGGACGCGTGGGTGGGGTGTTCCGTCCGGGGCGGGTCGGGGGCGGTGGGTGGGAAGTGCCTGGCGCGGACCGGGTTTCGTCCTGCCGGTCGGCAGCTCCTCGCTCGGCCTCCCCACCGCAATCGCCCCCGGCATACGCCGAAACGCATCATCAATACGTGTGATGAGCCGAGCGGAAGCGCGCCGTCCCCCTCGCGGGATTCGGCGCACGGAAGCCGAAAGCCGCCTCCCCCTACCCCCGGCCCCCGGGCCCCGTCGGCGACCCTCAGCCGACCTCGTTCTCCGCCACCGCGCTGCCCCGCACCGTGACGTCGCCGCCGTAGAACATGCCTGTGAACACGGGGCTGTAGGTCAGCTGGACCTCGACCTCCACCCGTTGGGCGCTCGCGTTCACGCAGTGGGTCGCCGCTGTGTCGCGGGCGTTGAGGCCCGCCTCCGCCGCGAAGGCCTGGGCTCGGGCGCCGCAGTTCTCGTAGTTGATGGGGGCGCCCTTGACGCCCTCGTATATGCCTTCTCTGTCTATGTCCTGCGCGGCGTACCGCGCCGCCTGCTCCGCGATGTCCGCGGCGCGTTCCCGCTTGGAGATCGACAGGCCGCCGTCGATCACGAACGCGGAGAGCGAGAGGAACACGATCGCGAAGATGATCACCGCGCCCGCGCCCGAGCCCCGGTCGTCCAGGGCCTCGCGGCGCGCCCGCACCCAGGCCCGTACCGGCCGCCTGATCGCTGACAAGGTCACGGTCACGGTCACGCCGTCCTCCGGAGCGGGTCCAGCGGTGAGCTGAACGTGGCGTCCAGCGTCGTCTTGATGTCCAGGCCCAGCATGGCCAGGCCCCGCACCTGGCAGCTGACCTCCACCGTGAAGAACGGGTCCACGTCGGAGTCGAAGCCCCGGCTCTTCTGGACGACGTTCACCGGGCCCGAGCAGACGTCCGCCAGGTCGGCCGACGCCGCCTTTCTCGCCTCCGCCATCGCCGTCCCGTAGTCCTTCTGGATCGACCCGGCGCGCGCGGCGTCGCGGGCCGCGCCGTCGATCGCGCCCCTGCCGTCGACGAGCTGGCCGAAGGCCACCAGGACCAGGATGAAGAGGATCATCACGGGGGCGAGGATCACCACCTCGACCGTGGAGAGCCCGCGGTCGCCTTCGCGCGCGTAATGGCCTCCGCGTGCGCACCCGAGCGCCCGCAACCGGCGCCCCGCGCCGGCCACACGCGCCACGCCGACCACACGCGCCGCGCCGACCACACCCGCCGCGCCCGCCCGCACCGCCCCCCTCACTCGTCCTCCTCGACGAACCGCTCCACCGGCCCGGACGACCGCGCGTGCACCGTGAAGTCGAGGCCGGGGAAGACCATGGGCACCTTCGCCGTGATCTCCACGCCGACCGTGTTCTGTTCGGGCTGGACGGTCTTCACGTCCGGGTCGATCACCAGCTGGGGGCCGAGTTGGCGGATGTAGGCGTCCGCCACGTCGTTCGCCTCGCCGCGCCAGCCGCCGGGGTTCTCGTCGGCCGTGGCGCGGGCCTTGCGCGCGCCCGCCTGCGCGGCCGCCTGGGCGACGTGGTCCGCGAAGAAGTACAGCGCGAACTGCACCGTCGCGAAGATCATGAAGAACAGCACCGGGGTGAGCAGCACGAACTCGATCGCGGTCATGCCGGACTCGCCGCGGGTGGAGGCGGCCTCCACCCTGCGGCGTACGAATCCACCGAATCCGCGCGAGCTGCCCGCTCGCTCCTCGGATTCGCGCGAGCTGCCCGCCCGGTCGGATCCGCGCGAGCTGCCCGCTCGCTCCTCGGATTCGCACGAGCTGCCCGCCCGCTCCACGGATCCGCGCGAACTCCGCGCTCGACCCTCGTGATTCCTCATGGCATCAGATACCGGTGTCGGTCGGTCCGTCGGCTCAGCAGGTCTTGCCCGCGTCGGCGCCCTCGATGCAGTCCCCGACCTTGGACGCGCCGCCCTTCAGCGCCGCGTTGATGATCGCGGCGACCACGCCGACGATCGCCACGACGACCGCCGAGATGATGACCCACTCCACCGCGGACGCGCCGCGGTCGAGCTCGCCGGAGCGGGCGCGCTGGACGCGGCCCTTCAAGAAGGTCACGAGAAAGTCGACAGCCGGGTGGCTGAAGTTCCGTCCGTTCATGGTGAGTTGTCCTCTCAGGAGTGGTGGGGGGAGGGTGCCGGGCCCCGTTGTCGCCGGCACCGTCGTCGTCACGTCGCTAGACCTGGAACACGCGCATCGCCGCCGGAAAGATGAGGAAGACCAGGAAGCCCGCGCACAGCAGCAGCTGCGCGACCAGCATCGACTGGGACTTCTCGCCCGCGCTTCCCTCGATCTCGGCCAGCTCGCGGTGGCGCATCGTCTCCGCGCGGGAGGCGAGCGACTCGCGCACCTTCGCGCCGTCGTCCGCCACGAGCGCCAGGGACGCCGACAGGTCCTTCAGCTCCTCCACGCCCAGTTCCTCGCCGAGCGAGCCGAGAGCCTGCCACTGGCTGACGCCGGTGATGCGGGCGTCGGCCAGCGCGCTCCGGATGCGTTGCGTCGCCCAGCCGTCGGAGACCTCGGCCGCCGCCATGAGCGCCTCGGGCAGACCACGGCCGCCCGCCAGGCTCATCGACACCAGGTCCAGATAGGCGCCGATGACGCGGCGCAGGTCGCGCCGCTTGTCCGTCGCGTCCCTGCGTACCTCCAGGTCCGGCAGGAAGAAGAAGAGCGCGCCGAACATCAGCGCCAGCCACACCGGGATGACGGGACTGCGGGCGAACCCGATCACGGCGACGATCACGAAGAGGAACGGCCCGAAGAACAAGCCCGCCGCGGCCAGCAGCACCTTCGTCGCCAGGAACTTCTCCCAGCTGCGGTCGAGCACCGCGAGATCCGCCCGCAACGACCGCTGTTCCCAGCCCTGTTGCAGATAGAACTCCGAGACCCGCGCGCCCACCCGGGTCCGCAGCGAGCCGAGGCGTCCCGGCCGCTCCACGTCCGAGGTGGCGCGGTGCGACTCGTACGCCGCGCCGCGCGCCCGCATCGCGTCGATACGGGCGACCGTCGCGACGGCACTGCGCTTGGACGGCATCAGGGCGCGGACCAGGGCGAAGACGCCGAGTCCCAGGATGGCGCCGATCAGTACCGGCATCGTCAGGCTCATCGGCGTGCCCCCTCGGACGGGTTGGTGTAGCCCGGCACGACCTGCTGGGCCGCGCCCGGCCTGCCGAACTGCGGCGCCTGACCCGGGTCACCGGCCGTCGGCACGCCACCGGGGCCACCGGCGCCCCCGGGGCCACCAGGACCAGCCGGACCACCGGGACCGGAACCGGAACCGGGACCCGGACCCCGCGGACGTACGAACTGCACGCCCGGCTCGTCCTTGACCAGGAAGCGGTCCGGCGTCTCCACCGTCGACAGCTTCCGCAGCCACCAGAAGCCCAGCGCGAACAGGGCGCAGACCAGGGCGAGCATGGCCTGCCCGAGCGGTGTGCCGTACGGCTCGACGAACTCGCGGTTGAAGATGGACAGGCCGAGCACGAAGGCGATCGAGACGGCCACCACGATCTGCACCGAGCGACGGGTCGAGGCGCGCTGCGCCATGACGCGCTGGCGCATGTCGACCTCCTCGCGCGCCGACTTGGCGAGCGCGCCGAGCACCTGGCGCAGACCGGGGCCGCGCAGCTTGGCGTTGAGGATGAGGGCCGCGACGATGATGTCCGCCGAGGCGTCGTCGATCTCGTCGGCCAGGATCTGCAGGGCCTCGGGGAGCGGCGTACGGGCCCGCAGCCGGTCCACCAGGGCGTCCAGGTGCGGACGCAGGACGGGCGCCGAGGCGCGGGCCGACGCGGGGATCGCCTGTTCCAGGCCGACCGCGCCCGCGATCGTGTCGCGCAGCGACTCCGTCCAGGCGGCGAGCGCCTCGACACGCTTCATCTGCGCGCGCTCCTCGGCGGCGCCGCCGAACAGCTTGTCCCAGAAGAAGACGAGGATGCCGGAGGCCAGGCCCGCCACCGCCCAGCGGGTGAGGAGCAGCACGACCAGGCCGACGCCGATCGCCGCCGAGCCGCGCCGGCCGACGAAGCGGACCAGTTCGCTGGCGCGCTCGCTCGCCCGGTGTTTCTCGTGGGCGGGCTTGGCCGGCAGGCCGCGGATGGCCACGGCGAGCAGCGCGAGGCCGCCGCCGGCGGCGATGCCGCAGCCGAGTGCGTACAGGACGGTCAGCGAGAAGAGGCCGCCCATGGCGTCGAGCGAGCCGCCCGCGGCGAGCGGGTCACCCGCGGCGAGCGGACCACTCGCGGTGAAGGAACTCACGCCCGCACCCGCTGCGTTCAGCGATTCCGTTGTGTTCATGTCGTGCTCACCCCCACTGCCCGGCGGGGCGGTAGCCGTACGCGGCCAGCTCTTCCATGCACGCGATCGGCGCGTGTGCGACGACGCGGCCGTCCGGCGCCTGTGCGAAGACCTCGCTGGACAGGACGCGGCCGTCGACGCCGTTGACCTCGCGGACCGAGGTCACCATGCGCTGCAGCTTGCCGCCGGACTGGTAGTCGTTGCGCCGCTGGATGAAGACGACGAAGTTGACGGCTCCCGCGACGAGCATCTGGCTCGCCTCGATGGGGAGACGTTCGGAGGCCTGCAGCGCGTACGTGGAAATACGGTTGAAGACCTCGCTGGAGCTGTTGGCGTGGATCGTGGAGAGCGAGCCGTCGTTGCCCTGCGACATCGCGTTCAGCATCGTCACGATCTCGTCGCCGAGGACCTCGCCGACGATGACGCGGGAGGGGTTCATGCGCAGCGAACGGCGTACGAGCTCCGCCATCGAGATCTCGCCCTGGCCCTCGGAGTTGGGCAGCCGCTCCTCGAACGCGACGACGTTCGGGTGCAGGTCGGCGAACTGGTCGAGACCGAGCTCAAGGGCGCGCTCGACGGTCACCAGGCGCTCGTGCGGCGGGATCTCGTTGGCGAGGGCGCGCAGGAGCGTGGTCTTTCCGGCGTTGGTCGCGCCCGCGATCATGATGTTCTTGCGGGCGCGGACGGCGCAGGCGAGGAAGTGGCCGATCTCGGGCGTCAGGGTGCCGTTCCCCACCAGGTCCGACATGAAGACCTTGCCCATGCGGGCGCGGCGGATGGAGAGCGCGGGGCGGCGCGTGACGTCCATGACGGCGGACAGACGCGAGCCGTCGGGCAGCCGCAGGTCGAGCTGCGGGTTGGCGGAGTCGAAGGGACGCGACGACAGACCCGAGTACGCGCCGAGGACCTGGATGAGCTCGACGAGCTCCTCGTCGGTCTCGGCGACCGGGTCGGCCTTGGTCTCGCGGCCGTCGGCGTATCCGACGAAGACCTGGTCGCAGCCGTTGATGTCGATGTTCTCGACCTCGGGGTCGTCGAGCAGCGGCTGCAGCCGTCCGACGCCGAAGAGCGCGGCGTGCACGGCGGCCGCGTACTGCTCCTCGGTCTCCGCGTCGAGGGGGGTGCGCCCGGCGTTGATCTCCGCGCGTGCGTACTCCTCCAGGATCTGCGCGATGACGGCGCGGGCGTAGTGCCGCTCGTCCTCGCCCGACATCGGGGTGACGCCGGAGACCTGGTCGAGACGGCGCTGCTCGGCGATGCGGTCACCGGCGTCCTGCCGGAACCGCTTGACGAGCTGGTGATCGACGGGTGTGGTCATCGGGCCTGCCCCGGGTGGTGCGCGACGGGGTTGGTCCAGGCGGCGCCGTACTGCTGGTAGAGGTCGACGGTCACCTTGCGCGCGGAGCGGATGAGCAGCGACTTGTCGAGCCGGCCGCGCCGGCGCCCGGCCAACTGGTCGGAGCCCGCCGGGTCGTCGGCGAGCGTGCCCACGACGCGGGCGCCGGTCTGCGCGGCCATCAGCATGTCGTTGACCTGGTGGACGAGCTTGGCGGAGGTCGAGGGGTCCGCGATCAGCAGGACGCCGATGAGGGGCTGGGCCAGCGAGGCGGCGCCGCGCGAGCCGCCGTGCAGCTTGGCGGCGAGGGCCGCCGCCCGGTCGCGTACGCGCGCGATGGCCTCCGGCTCGGTGCGCGAGACGAGGAGCACGAGCGCCGCGTGCGGGAAGAGTTCGACGGCCGGTCCGTCGCCGCTGATCCGGCCGCAGTCCGCTATCACGTCGGCGGGTGCGTGCGGCGAGTCGGCGAGCTGGGCGAACGCGCGGCCCAGGGTGGGCCAGATCCCGGCGAGTCCGGCGGCCTGCTCGGCGATCCCGAGCCCGACGAGAACTTCGAGGCCGCCACTCAACGGCTGGGTGTGGTCCCAGAGTTGGTCGGGTACGAGGCCGCGGCGCGCGGTGGCCGCGATGGAGAGCATGCCGGTGTTGGGGTTGAGCGGACCGCCGTGCGCGGCGGCGCTGCGGTAGACCAGGTCGCCGCCGGCGGGGTCGGTCTCCGCCACCAGGACGCGGCGCGGCCAGACGGCCGCGAGCGCGACGGCGGCGGTGGTGACGCCGGGGGATCCCTTGTCGGCGGCGAGTGCGATGAGCGCCATGTCTCTTGTACTCGCCTCTAGTTGGCGTCGGACGGGATGCGGACGAGGACGACCTTGCCCTCGGATGCGGCACTGGCGAGCGGCCCGACCTCGTCCTGCGGGACGAGCAGCGTGACGTTCTGGTTGCCGGTGCTCACGGTGGCGTCGCTCTTGGCGATGACGGAGCTCACCTTGGCGGCGGCGACCAGCGGCGTGCCGCTCGTGGAACCGCCCGCGGAGCCCTTGCCGGTGGAGGTGCCGGCGGTGACCGGGTACGCGGCGACGGTGTCCCCGCCCTTCAGGTCGGCCGGGTACTGCCCCTCCTTCAGGGAGAGGCCGACGGAGGCCTTGCCGGCGGGCAGCGACGCCTTGGCGCCGAACATCTCGCCGACGACGACGGTGCCGGGGTAGATGGTGGCCTTGGCCTTCAGCTTCTTGAGCTGGTCGAGCTGGGACTTCTTGATGAAGTGCGCCGAGCTGTCGTCGTTGACCATCACCGTGGTGTAGCTGCCGTCGGTGATGCCCTCACCGGCCGGAATCTCCTTGTTCACCTTCACGACCTCGATCCGGTCGCCCGCGCGCAGCACCAGCACGGTGGCGCCGAGGGCGCCGACGAGGATGAGGAGGACGGCCAGTGCGGCGAGTGCCGGTTTGCGCTCGCGAGGCGGCGCGGGAAGGCGCTCACCGACCGCTTGCCGAGCCGGCGCGGCGGAACGGCTGTTGCCCGCCCCCATACGCTCCTGGATCTTCACGCAACTGCTCCCCGCACACCCAAGAAGATTCGGTCAATTTCGTTCATTCGCGACACTCTCGGCTCATCCGCCTGTCTCAGGCGAACTATTCAGCCTCAGACTCAGTGTCAAGTCATCGCACCGTATCAGCAGCACATAAGCCCCTCAAGGCGCGTTAAAGATCGCGAACCTCACACCGGGCATCGTTATCCACGCGCAATCCACACCCCTTGGTTCCGATGTCATCCTTGGTTCCTGCGTGCGGTCAATCGTGTGCGTACGCGAATCCACAGTCTTTGCACAACGGCCGCCGGGGCAGGGCCCGATGGTCCCTTCACACGGTTCCCACATGCGTCATCCCGGTGCCGGGCCCCCGGCCCCGGGTCCCGAACCGGCCATGCCATGATCCGTCAGCCTCATGGGTGACGCGGGTGGGGGGGGTGGGGCGGTTCCCGCGGCACACCGGACCGCACCACATGCGTCGACCCCACCACCCCCCGCCGTTCACGAAGGGACTTGGCTCCACGATGAGCACCCCCACCGACCGACCTCAGCTCCTCCCCGTGACCCGCGCGGCCCTGGCCTCGGCCCCCGGACTCCTCGTGGCGGTACGGGAGATCGGCGTCCGGCGCGGCTTCGACTACACGGACGACGCGGCGACGGCCACCCTGCTCAAGGAGCGCCGGAAGGCCGTGGGCCGGGTGAGCACCAGCGCACCGGTCTGGCTCGGCTGCCTGGCCGTCGTCGCGGCCGCCGTCTGGCCGTTCGTCTCCCCCGGGGTCCCCGCCCTCGCCGGAAAACCGCCCGCCGTGCTCTACGGCCCGGCCCTCCCGCTGCTGCTCGTGGGCGGCGGGCTCTGGGTGCTCGTATGGCGCCGCTGGAAGCGGGAGTTGCTGCACCCGCACCTGGTGGGCTACCGCGAGGTGATCGGGCTCGCGCAGGCGTACGGGGTGCCGGTGACGCACATACCGGACTGGCTGGTGGGCCGGACGGACAACGCGAGCGGGAAGGGGGCGGCGCCGATTCCTTCGTACGACGAGGTGAAGCGGATGCCGTCCGGCGGGACGCATCAGCCGCCGGCGCCCGAGGACCGGGCCCAGGGCCAGGCCCGAGACCAGGCCCAGCCCGAGGACCAGGCCCGGGTGCGCGACGCGGCGCACGCCCCGTACACCCCCGCCCTCCCCGCCCTCCCCGCCAAGCCGTTCGCGGTCTCCACCTACGAGGCGACGGCGGAGGACGGAGGCTGGCACGGCGAGGGCGGCTGTCTGCTGTTCATCGCGGGGGTGATCGGCGCGGGCTACGGCGCGACGGAGGACGTACCGGGCGCTCTGCTCGCGGGGATCCTCATCCCCGTGGCGATCATGGTCTGGGTGGTGGGTGCGCGCCGGAGCGGGGAGAGGGAGGCGCTGCGCGAGGAGGCGGTGGCCTACGTACGGGCGCTGGCGGCGGCGCAGGCGGCGGGCGTGCGCATACCGGAACTGTCGCCGGTATTGCGGAAGTTGCTGGCGGAGGAAACGGATCGCGCGGCGGAGTGAACCCGTGCGGGGCGATTCGGCTCTCTCTTTTCAGCGCGGAATTCCGCTGACCGGAATGGTTCGACGGCCTACCAAATGACGTACCGGTAACCGCCGTTGACGCACTATGGTCCGGACCTTTCGCGCGCAGAGTGAGTCACTTTCTGCCGTACGAGAGAGAAACAACCCCCCATGAACTCCAAGAGAATCGGCACCTCAATGTCCGCGCGGCCCGCGCGCGGGCGGAAGACCCCCGCGGCCGTCGCCCTCGCCGCGACGACCGCCGCCCTCGCCCTGGTCGCCACCTCCGCGCCCGCCGCGCACGCGATCATCGGCGGCACCGAAGTACCCAATGACGCCTACCCGTTCATGACGGCGGTCCTGGAGAAGGGCCCGGGCAGCGTGCGCGACCGTCAGTTCTGCGGCGCGAGCCTGGTCACCCCGGACACGGTCGTGACGGCGGCGCACTGCATGGTCGACGACGCGGGCAAGCCGGTGAAGCCGAAGTCCCTCCAGGTCGCGGTGGGCCGCACGGTCCTCTCCGCCAAACAGGGCCGGATACGTGACATCGCCAAGGGCGGCGTGGTCGTGCACCCGCGCTACCTCAAGGGCAAGGAGGCGTACGACGTCGCCTTCCTGAAGCTGGCGAAGCCGGTACGCGGCATCTCCGCGGTGCCGCTGCCCACCCAGGGCACCGACGCGCTGATCCGCCCCGGCCAGAAGGCGACGGTCGCGGGCTGGGGCAACACGGACACGGAGCTGGACCACAGCCCCGACCGCCTGCGCCAGGTCAAGGTCCCGATCCTCTCCCACGCGGAGTGCCGCACGAGCTACAAGGAGTACGACGCGAAGGTCAACTTCTGCGCCGGCGTGGAGACGAAGGACTCCTGCCAGGGCGACAGCGGCGGCCCCATCTTCCGCAAGGTCCCCGGCCGCGAGACCCCGATCCTGATCGGCGTCGTCTCGTACGGCGACGGCTGCGGGGCGCAGGGCGCACCCGGCGTCTACACGTCACTGAGCTCGGCGAAGCTGTGGAAGACGCTGGATGAGTCGGCGTCCGGGAAGCGGGTGAAGCGGGCGCTGAACCGGCGCTGACGTTTGAGTGATCGACGGCCCGGGGCGTCACCCATATGAGGGGACGCCCCGAGTCACGATGTCCCAGCCCCGCGCCACCGTCAGTCGAGGTCAGACGTCACGGCCACGGTGGCGGGCGCGCGTCCGGCCACGGTGTCGAGCAGCGACTCCCAGGGCAGCGAGCGCCACCAGGACTCGAAGTCGCCCTCCTGCCCCCCGCGAAACCACCACTCCGCACAGTCGCCGAGCGCTTCCAGGTCCTCCGTAACCCGGTAGCGCACTTCGCACGCGACCTGCGTGTAGCTCTCGTGCTCTCCGTCTGGATCGAGGGCCTCGAACTGACGGGTCAGGTTGACGACGAAAAGCGGCTCCCCGCTCAAGGAGTTGACCCCGTACTCAAACAGGCACCCGTCGACATCGGGGCCGTTCGGCACGGGGAACTCGATACGGGCGAACTTGGCGAAGGAGCGCCGGGCAGCAGAGAGCGGATCCTGCTCCCCTGCGGACTCAGCAGCGTAGAGCGCCTGTAGCCAGAACATGCGCATGCGGCCCCTCCGGGGGTGGGTAGGGACCGCGCCCGTTGCGGATCACCCGGCGTCGGATCCTTCTCCAGGTCCAAGACGTGCCAGTCCAACGGCCGATGGCCCCCCATGCGACTTCCCCTACCTCGCTACGCCGACAGAAACCGTACGCACGAGCGAAGCTACTAGCCGTTATCTGCTGATGGGAAGCGGAGGATGAAAGGCCGATGGGCAGTCGGATCCTCGCGACAAGCTTTGCCGGCCGCTACTCCGCGAAGCGGAACGTGGAGGTCACCGCGTCGAAGATGTCGAAGAACGAGTCCGCGAGGTCGAGGATCTGGCTGCTGCCCGAGACGAGGGCGACCTTGCCCTCCTGGCCCGGCACCGGGATGAACGTCTGCATCAGGACGACCCGCATCGTGCGCTCGTCGCCGTCCACGGAGACGTCCTCGATGCCGTGCGTGCGGGCCGCGAGGCCGACGCCCGGGATGTCGACGGTCGTCACCTTCCGCCACGCGTCCCCCTCCCGCTTCGCCTCGCGCACGCCGAGCTGGGCGACGATGCGCTCGGGGTCGGTCGGCAGGACGTCGCCGTTCGGGGTGCGGGCGCCGACCAGGGAGACGGTGACGGAGCCGGTGACCGGCGTATCGCCGCCAAAGCTCTCCGCCATGCAGCCGCAGTACAGCGCGCCGGACTGCCAGGCGTCCTTCGCCGCCTTGCGCAGGAACCCCTCGAAGGTCTCCCGGTGCGGGGCCAGCTCGGGGCGCGCGCGGACGCGGTCGTTGATCATCTGCCGGATGGCGGCGTCGCGCGACTCGGGCCGCACGTCGAACTCCCACCACGTCTCCGGCACCTTGATGCTGAATCCGCCGCGCGCGATGGTCTGCGGTGGTGTGTAGCGGGCCATGCAGGCACTCTCCCCGTTGCCGGTGCTTCTCCGGTCTCCCGGTCCGCCGGTACGACTGTCCGTTCGACCGCCACCCTACGGGCCCTAGGGGCCACGGACCCTCGACCTCCCTTACGGGACCTGCTCCCCTAGGGGACCTACTCCCCCGTGGCTCCGTCGATCCGCTCCCTGAGCAGGTCGGCGTGGCCGTTGTGGCGCGCGTACTCCTCGATCATGTGCGTGAGGATGTAGCGCAGCGAGTACGTCTCGTCGCGGAAGTCGACGGTGGCGTCCAGGGAGTCCACCGCGTCCACGATGGCGCGGGAGCGCCCGCACTCCGTGTGCCAGACCTCGAACGCCTCGTCGGGGTCGGCGTCCGCCACGTCGAAGTCGGCGTACTCGCCCGGGACGCGCCCCTGCCAGTTGGCCTTGGCGGCCTCGCGGTTCAGCACGTTGCGGAACCAGCTGCGCTCGACCTCCGCGAGATGCCGGACGAGCCCGAGCAGCGACATGTCGGAGGGCGGCACGGCCCGCTCCTTGAGCTGCTCCGCCGTGAGCCCCGCGCACTTCATCGCGAGGGTCTCGCGCTGGTACTGCAGAAACGCGGTGAGCGAGGCACGCTCGCCGGCACCGGAGGTGGGGGGTTCGCTTCGGCGGGCGGGGACGGAGGCGGGGGCGGTGGGCGGCTCTATGGGCATCGGGCCATCTTGGCCGCAGTGGCGCGACGGCGCACGGGATTTCGTCCGGAGGGAGTCCAGGGCCGCGTCGGCCGTCGGCCGTCGGGACGGAGAGGGAAGGGCAAACACCGTGCAACCCCACACGCACTGTTTGGCCGAAGCCACCGTTCTTGTACGGAATTTGCCCACTGTCCACATGAGCAAAATCGCTCTGGCGAAGGCCGCGGCCGCTTCAGTACGGTCGGATCGCTCGCCGAACTGTCGCCCCACCGGGAGTCACACGTGAACCGCAGTCGCACCCTTCCCGTCACCGCCGTTTCCCTGGCGGCCGCCGTCGCCCTGCTCCTGAGCGGATGCGGGGGTGACGGCGGTGACGACTCGGGGAAGGACAAGATCGCTGGGGCGGATGGCGGAGGGGCGAAAAAGAGTCCCTCCCCGGGCGCCTCGGCCGGCGAGACGGCCCACATCGACCGACCCGAGATGAAGTTCCCTTCGGACGTGGAGCTCGCCTTCGACAAGACCAGTCTGTCGGACCACGACGAGGCCGCCGCGCTGAACGACGCCCAGGAATTCGCGCGGGCCATCGAACACGGAATCGTGGAGCAGGACGCTGGTGACGCCGCGTACAAGTTCTACTCCGATTACGGCAGCCCGGCGTACACGTATGCCAAAGACCAGATCAAGAAGCACGTCGACGCCGGCTACACCGTCACCGGCGTACGCCGCTACACGCGGCAGAAGGTCGAGACCGTCGCCAAGAAGAAGACGATCGCCGTCACCTTCTGCACCAACGACAACAAGCTCTTCGGCAAGGAGACCAAGAGTGGGAAGGTCCTGCGCACCAAGCCGAGCATCAAGGACTACTCGCTCTGGCAGATCTCGATGAAGCCTTCGAAGAACACCAAGGGTCTGTGGCGGGCCGACCTCATCAAGGTGGAGAGCGAAGCCCAGCAGTGCCAGGGCTGACCAACCCCTCCAGCACGCTGACCCTGTCAACCACGATGTCCCGCACAGCTATCCACCGCCATTTACGGGGACGAATATGCGCAAGGAACTCATCACCTCAGCCCTCTGTGGCTCACTGCTCCTGCTGGCAGGGGCTCCGGCGATGGCCGCGGACCCCATCGCGACCGACAGCCACGGCACGAAGGGCCCCGAACGCACCGTCGGGGCCGTGGCCAAGATCAGCTATACGTCATCCGGCTCGTCGTCGGGTGGCGGCCCCGTCACGGCCGTGGACCCCAACTGGACGCCGCCTCCCTGCTGGTACGCGCCGGAGTGGAAGGCGAGCAAGTTCCGCGAGTTCCGTGACCGGCTGTACTTCGGTGCCCGGCACGACCCCGAGGCCCCGCGCGACGCCCTGAACGACATGTCCGACGAGAACCAGGCGTACGCCAAGGACAACTACAACATCGACAAGGAGAAGGAGGGCATGTGGTGGGGCGCCCAGTTCAGCCCCGACGCCACCGTGGCCGAGCAGGCGGAATGCAACAAGCCCCCCTTCTGGGTCAAGAACGGCGACACCCCCGACGTCCCGAACGTCATCAGCCCGGAGATCCTCGCGGGCCTCGCCTACGACCAGATCAAGGTTCCCGGCACCAAGGTCTCACTCGCCCCCGGCAATGCCTCCAAGGTCAACCTCCCCACGTGGGCCTGGCTCGACAAGGGTGAGTTCAAGCCCGTCTCCGTGACCGCCTCACTCGACGCGCCCGGGCTGCACATCGAGGCCACCACCACCGCGAAGCCCGTCTCGCTCACCTTGAAGCCGGGCACCGACGACGCGAAGGTGCTGCCCGGCTCGGGGGCGTGCGAACTCAACGACGACGGTTCCATCGGCGAGCCGTACGCGAAGGGCAAGGCCGAGCAGACCCCGCCGTGCGGTGTCGTCTACCAGCGCTCTTCAGGCCAGGGCACGTACGACCTTCAGGCCACGGCCACCTGGGAGATCACCTGGAAGGGCACGAACAGCCCCGGAGGAACGCTGCCCAACGGCGAGTACGGGAACGACCAGGCGGTCAAGGTCGAGGAGATCCAGTCCGTCAACCGGTGACCGACCGGAAAGAGCCACCCTGCCCCGTGGACTCACAGGTCTCACGAATATCGTGAACATCGTTGGTCACGGCACGCATCGTGACCGCGACCGTCCGGGCGGTGCGCCGACCACCGCCCCCACCCCACGAGGAACGGAAGCACGACTCATGAGCGACCTTCGGCTCGACGGCACGGTCTTCGAGGACCTCAAGAGAACGTTCTCGGGAGTCAGTGACCGCATGGACGCCGCGCGCCGCACCCTGAAGGGCACCGACGGCTCGGTCGTCGGGGCCAAGGAGCTCATCGAGGACGTACACGAGTTCGCCGACGAGTGGGGCTACGGCATCAAGCAGCTGGGGAAGCACACGCAGGGCGCCGTCAAGATGATCAACAAGATCGACACGGAGTTCGGCAAGCTGGACCAGGCCCTCGCCGAGTCGCTCAAGTCGACCCACAAGTCGGCCGACAAGTCGGCTCACAAGAAGGGGAAGTGACGTGACGGGCAAGCGTCCGGCCTTTCCCCACATCGGCTGGGACCCGACGCCGGGCAACGTGGAGGACACCCGCGGCCTCGCCAAGAAACTCGGCGGCCTCGCGTCCGAGCTGGGCACCGCCGTCCGCGATCTGGAGCGAATAGAGCGCGGTGCCTGGAAAGGTAAAGCGGCCGTAGCTTTCACCGAGTACATAGAGGAAGACGTAACTCCGCTCATCCGCAAGAGCCACGAATCCTTCGACAAGGCATCGCGCGCGCTCCACCGGTGGGCGCGGGAGCTGCACGAGTTCCAGGAGGAGGCGAACCGGCTGGAGAAGCGGGCCGGGGAGAAGCTGGAGGCCCGGTCGGAGGCGAAGCTCGGCACCAAGGAAATGGGCAAGGCGTCGGGTGAGGTGACCACGGTCATCGCCGACGTCCACGACCTGGAGGACCGCTACAGCAAGGCCGCCGGGGCGATCAGCAAGGAGCTCGACAAGGCGGGTGACATCGCGCCGGACGAGCCGGGGTTCTGGGACAAGCTCACGAAGGGGGTCGCCGACGCGTGGGACGCGGCCGGCAAGTGGCTCCAGGACCACGCCGACCTGATCAAACTGATCGGTGACCTGTTGAGTGACCTGACAGCGGTCTTGGGCCTCCTGGCCATCGTCACGCTGCCGTTCCCGCCTCTCGCCGCGGTCTTCGGTACGGCCGCCCTCATCACCAGCGGGCTCGCGCTGGGCGCGCACGGGCTCGCCAAAATGGGCGGCGCCGACGTGAGTTGGACGACTATGGGGTTCGACGCGGTGGGACTCATGCCGGGGATCGGGATGTTCAGCAAGGGGACCAAGGTCGTCGGGGAGGCCCGGGCCATCAAGGCAGTCGCCAATCTCGGCAAAGGATTCGAATACAGCAGGGTCGGGGATGCGAATATCCTCATGACTTTCGGCAAGACCTCGCGAGAGGTCACAGGCGGCTTGGGACTGGGTGGCCTCGTGAAGATTGGCGGCAATTCCAAAGAGGTTTACGAGGTGGCGCACACCACCAGTGCGCTGAAGTCCCGTATGGGCGGCCTTGCCGCAGCGGGATACCACGAGGGCCAATGGCTTGGCTCCAAGGGGCTGAACATGATCCCTGGGGTGAACGTCAACCCCGTGGGCTTCGGCGTCGCCATGGACTCGGTGGCCAAGATCTTCCCCAAGGTCTCAGACATCCACCAGCATACGAGCCAAGCACTCTTCCCCGGAGATCAATTCGCGCAGTCGGCATCAGGGGGGTAGGGACATATGACCCCATATGACAGGAGCGAGCGTCGGGCGACGAAGTCCTGCGTCACCGATGAGGGAGAGTCGTACAGGCATGAACATCTGGCAACCTGAACCGGGCGAGGCCCTCCTGGCACGCGGAGACGTCACCTTCGCCACAGGTGAAGCCATGCGCGTCAAGGGCATGCGCTGGTTCCGCGACACCGAGCGCAAGGACATCCAGAACGAACTGCCCGGCTGGCCCGAAGGCCCCGTCTACACCAACCGATCGGACGGCTCCTCGGTTGCGCGAACGGTCGGCAAGGGCGGGCTGATGGCCGTGGGCGGGATCTTCATGGCCGTACTCAGTGCCGCCGGAGGCAACCTCAGCGGCGGCGCCTTCGGCGACTCCGGTTCCGACACCCCGGACGACCGCGCGGACGAAGTCGATGACTTCCCCGTCATGTGGGCCGCGCCAGGCACCCTCGCCCGCACCCTGCCCTGGCAACTCGACCCCGGCCGGACGGACGACAAGCACTACCGTACGCACGCCATCGTCACCGATCGGCGCCTGGTCATCGTCGGCCTCCCGTACTACAAGAAGGACTCTTCCCGCATCGAAGACGAAGTCCTTTGGGAAACCCCCCGGTCAAACATCAGCAAGGTCGATCCGCGCGATTTCAAGGACGGTCGGGATTTCCAGCTGACGTTCATCGACGGCTCATGGTGCCGGATGAGGTCCATTTCTCGCGCGAAGGTAATTCGTCACCTCGACCCTTCGCTTGAACTGATTCCCGTGGAATCCCTGTCGCAGGCACAGAAGGACGCCGTCGCCCAATTCCTCGCCACCGCCCGTGCGCCGGACCTCGCAGAACCCTTCATCACCCGTCGGCCGTGTGGGCACTACCGGGCCGAGGCTCTGGTGCCCAGCGAACTTGACGCGTTCTTCGGCGCCAACTTTCGCGACCTGAAGATGAATGCCGACGGAAGCAAGGTCGAGTACACCGACTACCACCCCGAAGACCTCTAATCCCGCCTCCAAACGCTTCCCGGGACGTTTCTCACCTCATGACCGCTCCGACCGGCCCCACGGACACGCTTCCGCCCACCCCCACCGACCAACTCGACCCCCCACCCATCTGGTTCCACGTTCCCGACGGGTTCTACGCCCTCCCCCTCGCGGCCACGCCGGAAGAGCGGACCGAACGTGCCGAGGAGTTCGTACGCGGGCTCTACTCCCGCGGAGACGAGCGCATTTGGGAGCCCGCAGCCCCGTACTACGCGGGCCTTGCCCAGCTCATGGCGGCGACCGGTGTCTCCTACTCGGCGGTGGGACTCTTCTCCATGGCGGAGGAGACAGAGGAGGCGAACGAGACCGGTGCCGGGCACGAACCCTCCGCCGGTGTCGTCCAGTGTGCGTTCACCGTGGCCGCCGTCCCCACCGACCAGGCGACGGGCGACACGGAGACCGTCGCCCAGGGCATCCTCGCCGTCCTCTCCGGCGACGCGCACAACGACGCGCGCTGGCTCGACCTGCCGTGCGGGCCGGCCGTCTCGTGCGTCACGCTGACCGAGTACAAGCTGAACCCGGAGATCACGGCGACCGGCGAGGCGACAGATCTCCTCACAGGACAGATACAGGTCCATGTCCCGTTCCCCACGGGCCCGTTCACCGCGGTCTTCACGCTGCACACCGCGTCCACGGACTACTGGGTCGAATTCTGCAACATCATGACGGCCATTCTTCAGACCGTGTCGTTCGAGGAACCGGAGATCGAGTTCGTCGAAGCGGCGAGCTGACGGCGTACTGATGGCGAGCTGATGGACTGGCTGGCCGCCAGCCCGTCCCTGCGGCTGAGCGCGGGATCAGGGCGGAACACTGACTCACGGGCCGACGAGGGCGGCGCGGCGTGCTCCGCAACGGAGACGCCTGAGGCCGTCGCCGCCCATATATGACCTAGCCGTGCCGCACGGCTAGGTCCCTGTCGTGCCAGCACGGCCCCGTTCCCCATGGCCCCCCAACCCGTCGCGACAGTAAAGTGCGCCCCATGACCGAGGGGGCCGAAGTGCGCATGGCGGCGGGGGGCGCGGCACACGTCCGTGGCGGCAGGGTTCGCCGGGGCAACCGGGCCGTGAGCCTCGGGCAGTGGGGCAACCGGGCGCTGGGCCTCGGGCAGCGGGGCAACCGGGCCGTGCGCCCCCGGTACCAGGGCAACGGAGCCGCGAGCCCCCCGACCGGCAGGAGCGAATCCGCCCGGCGCCGGGCCCTCCTCCGCACGCTCCTGTTCGCCTGCGCCCTCCTCCCCCTCCTGGCCACCGTCACCACCGCCGCCGCCTCCCCCCTCAACACCCCGCCCGCGACCCAAGCCGCCACCCTCGCCGCCCACCTCCGCGCCGCCCCCGTCTACGTCACCGACCAGCTCCCCCGTGCCGTCCCCCGCTCCACCGCCCCCGAGTTCGTGCGGCTCGCCAAGCGGACCGGGGTGCCCACGTACGTTCTCGTCCTGCCGGGGGGCGGGAGCAGCAGTGACAGTCAGGCGCTGCTCGGGGCCGTGCACGATCGGCTCGGGCGGGACGGGTTGTTCGTGCTCGTGGACGAGAGTTCCGTCGTGGCGGCCGGCGGGTTCGGGGTGCGGGTGCCCGCCGACGACGCGCTGACGGTGCAGGCCTATGAACTCCCGTACGACGCAGGCCCGTTGGTCGGCTTCGAACGGTTCGTCGACGTCATCGCCCAGGGGCGCGCAGAAGCGGCGAAGCGTGCCGAGGCCGCGCGCGAGGAGTACGGCGGGCACGGGCCGTACGGCGAGGGCTACAAGGAGCCCGCGAAGATGCACGTCGGTCCCACCGACCGGCGGAACCAGTCCTTCCTGACCGGCATCGTCCTCGGGGCCCTGCCGCTGCTCGTCCTGCTGGTCGTTCCGTACGTACGGCGGTGGCGGTGGCGGTGGCGTCGCCCGCCCACCGGCACCCGCACCAGTAACGGCACCCGCACCAGATCCAGCACCGGCACCCGCACCGGCACCGGCACCGGCACCGGCACCGGCACCGACCGCAGTGACGCCAACTCCCGCTGGTTCAGCCCACGCCGACTCCGACTCCGCCGCCACTGGATCGAAGCCACCGTCGCCGCCGCCCTCGCCGCCCTCGTCGCCGTCACCGCCTCCGCCGTCTTCCACCAGTCCACGTCGAACGCCGCTCCCCCGCCCACCTCCGCCGACATGACCGCCCGCGTCCAACGCGTCGCCGACGGACTGCGGCGCGACCCCGTCTACACCGACCCGGACAGCCCGCGGCCGCTCACCGCCCGGCAGATCTCCGAACTCCGGTCGCAGGTCGGCGAGTTCCGGCGCGGACCCGTGTACGTCGCCGTCGTGCCACAGCTCAGCGAGGACGAGTCCGCCGGCGTTCCGCAGACCTTCGCCGACGCGCTGCACGCGCGGCTCGGCAAGCCCGGCGTCTACGTCGTCGCCGATCCGTACGTCGGAGGCATCGACGTCGTCACGTACGACGTACGCATCGACGCGAACCTCGCCGCCTTCGACGTACCGGACGCGATCAGTTACGCCGGCTCCGACGACCGTTCCGAGGACCATCGGCTCGGCGAGCGGCTCGACAAGCTGCTCGCGTTCCTGGACAAGGCGCCCCGCACGGACGCGCCCGAGACCTCCTCCTACGGCGAGCCCGCCCCCGATCCCGTCGAGGAGAGCACGCTGCCGCGGCTGTTCAGCGGGGATTTCTGGCCGGGGCTGATGCTCGGCGCGATGGGGGCCGGCGTGGTGTTCGCGCTCGTCGCCGCGGGGCTCGGCGTTCCGGGGGTGGTCCGGCGCGTTCGGCGCGTTCGGCGCGTCGGGCGCATGCGGCGCTCCGGCCGGTTGGTGGGGGTGGCGGCCGGCTCGTCAGCTTGGGTGCCGACCCGGCCGGGGTCTTCCTTCGAGGCTCCGGTCGCGCCCTCCCTTAGGTACCTGCGCGACACGGCCACCGAGGAACTCGCCGCGCTCGCCGACGAGTTCGACCCGAACGCCGAGCTCCCATCCGCCCTGCGCACCCGCGTATGGGACTGCCTCGACACCGCCACGCTTCTCGCCGACCGGGAGGGGGGCGGGGCCGCATCCGCGGGTGGATCCGACGGAGGCGGGGCCTTCACGGCCGGATCCGACGGAGGCGGGGCCTTCACGGCCGGGTCCAACGGGGGCCGGCCCTACCCGGGCAGCCCCGACGGACGCGTGCACGACGACGTACGACCCGCCGACCTCGCCGCCGCCATCACCCTCGCCCGCATCGGCCGCGCCGCACTCGCGACCGGCGACACCAGCAAGCCCTGCTGCGCGCTCAACCCCCTGCACGGCCCGGCGACCGGCTGGCGCGAGGCCCAGTACGCGCCCGAGGACAGCCGGCGCCGCACCCTCCCCGTCTGCGCCTCCTGCCGCGTCTTCGTGACGGAGGAACCCGGCCGCGCCTACTCCCTCCGCCTCACGCTGCCGGACCCGGCGGGCGGGCGGGGCGCGGCCCGCGTCCCGTACGACGAGACGCCGGGACCGCTGCGTGCTGCGGCACGCAAGGGTGTGCCCCAACTCATCCGCCAGGTACGGGAGTACGTCGGTGTCCAGTGACCTGAAACGCCGCACCGCGGCCCGCCCGTACGCGACCCTCGCCCTCATCGCCCTCACCCTGGGCCTGTCGGGCGGGGCACCTGTCCCGGCTTCCGCCACCCCCGGAGCCGGCCCCGCAACCGCCCCCGCACCCGGCCCCTCCAGCCCCGGCGAGAAGATCGCCGACGCGCTGCGCACCTCGCCGGTGTACGTCGACCCGTCGTACGCGACGTCCGCCGTGCCGCCCGCCCGCCAGAAGGAACTCGTCGCCCAGATCCGGAAGGCGGGCCTGCCGATCAAGGTCATCCTCGTCCCGCTCGCCACGGGCGATTCCTTCGGCGGCGACCCCGACACGCTGGCGACGGTCGTACGGGACCGCCTGGCGGACGAGGAGCAGGCGGGACGGGATGCCGACCCAACGGGCCCGGGCACGGACCCGGGCACGGACCCGGACCCGGGCACGGACCCGGACGCGGACCGCGACCTCATCCTCCTCACCTCCGAGAAGGACCGGAACGACGACGTCCACGGCTTCGAATGGCCCGAGGACACGCACCAGGCGGACGACGCGGCGGCCGCGGTCGGCATCATGGACGAGTTCGACGACGCCGGCCTCGCCGAACGGACCGCGGGTGCGATCGACCTGATCGCGCGGCGCGAGGGCACGAAGGCGTACGCGAAGGCGTCGAAGGAACTGGACGAGAGCCTGGCCGACCACGTGGGCGCCGGGCCCGACGACGGCGCCGGGTCCGGCGCCTCCGACAAACCCGGATGGCCCGTACTGGTGGGGGCGATCGCAGGTCTGACGTGCGCGGCTCTGCTCGTACGTTCCGTAAGCCGGCGTAGGGGTCAGGGTTGGGGCCGGGGCCGGGGCCGGGGTCGACGCTCCCCGCGGGGCGCCCACGCCACGGCCCCCTTCGCCTTCCCTCAGGCGGTCTTCGCCGCGGCGCGCACGGCGGACGAGAGCGAGTTGCGCCGCCGCGCGGAGGCGGAGGTACTCGCCCTGGGCGATGCCGCGCAGGCCGCGGACGCGGAGACGACGCCCGGGCTGCGGCGGGCCCTGGACGCGTACGCCGCCGCGGGCACCGTCCTCGACGCCGCGCGCGGACTGCCCGACCTCGCCGGTGTCCTGGCCCTGGTCACGGAGGGCCGCGACGCCCTGGACGGCACCCCGGACCCGCTCCCCCTCTGCTTCTTCAACCCCCTGCACGGCCGCGCGGCCCGCCGCATCACCTGGCGCCCCGTGGGCCGCCGCGACCAACTCCGGGTCGGCGCCTGCACGGTCTGCGCCCAAGCGGTACGAGACCGCCGCGCACCCGAGGTGCTCACCGAGATCACCACGCAGCCGGACGCCCCCGGCGAACGGCTGCTCCCCTACTTCGAGGCCGACGCGACAAAAAGCCTCTGGGCCGCCACGGGCTACGGCTCCCTCCTCGACACCACCACCCCGGAGAACGGGCTGGCGCGGCGGGTGGGGCGGGGGGAGTTCTCGCGGGGGCGGCAGTGACCCTCGTCGGAGGGCGACGGAGACGAGGGCGGCCCCGTCGGGGCGGCTTGGTCCTAGTGACGGCGACCCCGGGAGCGAATTCGCCGAGAGCGACTTCACCGAGATCCTCGTCGAACTCTTCGACGCCGTCATGACCACGTTCCGCTGGAGGACCGAGTGAACGTCACCTTCTCCCTCGACACGGACAGCGACGCCACGGTCTGGCCCGCCATGCCGATCCTCGGCGACGGGTGGCGGGCGGCCCGCGAGCGCAAGAAGTGGGCGCGGCGCACCTCGGAGCTGCTCTGGCGGCTCGTCGACGACGAGCCGGTCGACGACAAACAAGTCAAGATGCTGGCCTTCGAGCTCGACTCGGCGGCCGAGCTGATCCCCAAGACCGTGCCGGCGCACCAGATCTTCCTCTACGTCCCCGACCCGCGACGCGAGTTCCTGACCTTCCTCGTGCACGCGGGGCCGAGCGAAGGCGACGTCGAGGCGACGTTGGACGAGCTCGTCCAGA
The DNA here is from genome assembly GCF_042871345.1 of Streptomyces sp. NPDC005863. Classification (NCBI taxonomy): domain Bacteria; kingdom Bacillati; phylum Actinomycetota; class Actinomycetes; order Kitasatosporales; family Streptomycetaceae; genus Streptomyces; species Streptomyces sp. NPDC005863. Next base: position 1,350,736 of record NZ_JBIAII010000001.1, read on the forward strand.
AGAACGAGCCGGGCGCCGTCCAGGACCCCGAGGTCATCGACTTCGACACCGAACGCCTGGGCCGCGGCAAGCGATCGATCCGCTGCTTCGTGGCGGCGAAGGCCGAAGCGATGTGCTGCTCGGTCAATTACGCGTGGCGCCTGGAGTCCCTGGGCATCGACGTCATCGTACGGACGCTCAGCGAGGACACCGGGTGGGTCACATCGAACATCGCCGAGTTCGACGACTTCGCCCGGAGTCTGTTCGTCAATGTGGAGCAGTGAGCCGTCGGTCGCCGGGTCGTCTCGGCCGACTTCGCCTACCCCTCCCAGCAGCCGAAGCTTCCCGACGGCCTGTCGACGCTCCACCAAGACGTCACCGCCCCGGAGAGCGTTCTGCCCTGCGAGGTAGCGTCGGTCACACCCTCACCTCCCCCTCGCGTCACAGGAGAGTCCACCGTGAACCGCCCCACCCTGCCCGTGGCCACCGCTCTGGCCGCGGCCGCCGCCCTCTTCCTGACGGCCTGCGGAGGCGATTCGGAGCCGGACGGCACGGCCAAGGGAGCCGGTCAGGAAAAGTCCGGCGCTTCGGCGCGCCCGCAGGCCGACTCGACCGCTCCGACGGAGACAGCCGACTTCGGTCTTCCCCAGGACATCAAGGTCGAGATCGAGTCCGACACCACCGGCGACAAGGCGAAGGACCGGATCCTCAAAAAGCAGGCGGAGAACCTCATGGCTCGGCAGCGGATCTTTGTCGACCTGGACCCCAAGTCCCCGTTCCTCACGACGTACTTCACCGGCAAGGCCAAGTCGTTCTACACGCAGCAGCTGCAGCAGGCGAGAAAGCGCGGGAAGACCATCTCCGGGACGTACCGCTACTACGACCGCAAGGTCACCCAGCACACGTCGGACCTGGCATACGTCTCCTACTGCGAGGACCAGACGAAGGCGTTTCCCAAGGACATCAAGACCAAGAAGGTCGAGTCCACGACACCGACCCCGAACGACTACACGCGCTACGACACGATCCTCCGGAAGGCGCCCGGCGGCGTATGGCAGCTCCAGGAGCTCAGCGGCCGGTCCGATGCCAAGGAGTGCCAGTGACGTGGGCGCTGAACGTCTGCGCTCCGCCTCCTGCGTGAGCCTCGGCACCCACGTGAAGTTCGAAGCGTCCCCGGAACCGGTCCCGTCGCGACGTCCGTCGGCCTCCGCGTGGGCGCAGCCACCGATCCGCAGACCTGCGACTACCCGAACCGTCCCGCGCCCTCGCATCACGACACGGTGACAGTCCATCGAAATCGGGCGGCTCGTCCCGCTATCTCCCCTGGCGGAACCCACAACCCCGCGGTTAACGTCGGCAGGCTGGAGACACCCCTCGCCCCACCGGGAGCCGACCGTGAATCGCCGCACCACGCCCGTCGTCGCCGCGCTCGCCGCGACCGCAGCCCTGCTCCTCACGGGTTGCGGCAGCGGGGACGACGGAGACTCGAAGGACAAGGACGCGATCGCTGGGGCCGATAAGGCCTCGAAGGCGCCGGAGAAGAGCGGGAACCCCTCGGGGGCTCCGGCCGAGGACAAGCCCGACGGCGTGGACGTGTCGCTGCCGAAGAGCATGAACCTCGTCTTCGACTGGAACAAGCCGAAGGACAAGGACGAGGCGGCGGCGATGAACGACGCGGCGAACTTCCTGCGGGCCATCTACCGGGGCGTGGACAAGCGCACCACCAAGGATGCGGCCCTGTCGGCGTACGCGACCGGGGGCGCGCTGCACTACGGGAAGGTGCAGATCAACGAGTGGATCAAGGGTGGCTGGACCGGTAACGGCACCCGCCGCCATTACCAGTCCACCACGCGATCCGGCCCGGGCGGCAACTCCGTCGAAGTCGCCTTCTGTGCCGACACCGGAAAGTTCTACGGCCAGGACGTCAAGACCGGCAAGATCCTGAAGACCAAGCCCAGCCCCAAGGACTTCTCCTACTACAAGGTCATCATGGTGAAGCACCCCACAGGCAAGGGGCTTTGGCAGGCATCGAAGGTGTTCGTCGAGACGAAGGCGGAGAAATGCCAGTGAGCAGCTCGCGACACACAGTCCGCGCCGGCACCGCGATAGCACTGGCCGTAGGCGCCCTCGTCGTCGCGGCACCTCATGCCGTGGCCGAGCCGGTGGACACCGGCAAAGGCCGCGAGAGCGGCAGCGCTGAGCAGAAGGGCGGCGGCGACGGCAAGAACGGCATCTACGCCGCCGCCAAGGTCCAGTACTCCGGATCCGTCGCCAAGAGCGGAGGCAGCGGCAACCTCGCTGCCGCAGACGTCAGTTGGACGCCACCACCCTGCTGGTACGCCCCGATGTACGGCGCCAAGGAATTCAAGAAGAAGATGTCCAAGGAGCTCAAGGAAGCCGCGAGCGCACCTGGGATGGCGGGGCACGCGGGCGCGGCCATCAATCAGATGCAGCGGCACTACGAGGACGACTACGGCTGGACCGACACCCCCGGGTACAAGGACTACAACGTCGACAAGGACGGCGACGGGATGTTCTGGGCCGCCGTCGAGAACCCCGACGAGCCGGACGTCCTCAAGCGCAGCTCGTGCAGCGACATCCCGTTCTGGGTCGAGAACGGCGAGCCCCCGCCCGCGCAGTACGAGGAGGCCATCAAGCCGGAGATGCTCGCGGCCCTCGCCTACCAGCACATGCGGCTGCCCGACACCAAGGTCTCCCTCGCGCCCGACGGCACCACCAAGGTGAATCTGCCGACCTGGGCCTGGCTGGACAAGGCCGCCTTCGACGACGTACGGGCGACCGCGGCGATCAACGTCCCCGGGTTCGACATCCGCGCGACGACCACCGCCAAGCCCAAGGCGCTGACCCTCGAACCGGGCACCGGCGACGCGAAGTTGATCCCCGCCTCCGGTGAATGCCCCATCGTCGACGGCAAGATCGGTGAGCCCTACGCGAAGGGCAGGTCGAAGGAGACCCCGCCCTGCGGCATCGTCTACGGCCGCTCGTCCGCCGGCGCCACGTTCCCCCTCAAGGCATCCCTCACCTGGGAGATCAGCTGGACGGGAACCGGGCAGGACACCCCGGTGGGCATGCCCGACGGCACCGTCGAGGCAGTACAGGACGTCACCGTGGAGGAAGTCCAGTCCGTCAACCGGTGACGCCCGAACGCGATACGGCAACCTTCATCGAAGGAGCGCAGCCCCCATGCAGCACAAGTCCGTCGAACGCGCTCCTTGATCGTGCCGAGCAGTCGGGCGCGAAGAACAGCGCACGCCTCCGAGGGTCTAGAGCTGCGAACCCCCGGACGACGACAGCCGAGACCCGCTCCCTGAAGACTCAGTCGTGCGGGACTTCCTCGACCACTGTCTCGCCGAAGCGCCATGCACCCCGATTGCCTGCCGCCTCCGCCCGCAGCCCCATCTCCCAGGCGATCCGCGCGGCCCGGTGCTGAGAGACATCCGGGTATTGCTCCGGGTGCACCTTGATGTAGCCGCGCCGGTCTACGGGGTATGTACGCAGAGCCTCGCGCAGTTTCTCCTCCTGCTCGTCCTGCGAGGAGTGGTTGCGGGTGACGGACTTGTACGCCTTGCGAGCCGCGGCGGACGGCTTCCCGTCATCCCGCCGCTTCGCGGTCGTCGAACCTCGCCAGGTCATCCAGCCGACGGATCCGAGTGCGGCCAGAGCGAACGCGCCCGCGCCGAGCAGTTCGCCGGTGGCGTCGGCCTGGCCCGGTGTCCGGGGACCGAGTGCGCCCTCGGGGTCCTCGATGACCGTGACGACCTGGCCCACGTCATAGAGGTCGGAAGGCGTCTTCATCTCGGGGCCCGGAACGCGAGTACCGTCCTGGCGCTTCAGCGTGTAGTGGTGGTCACGGGCTTTACGTCCCTGGGGAGGATCACGCCGTTCCTTCGTCACCGTTGCGGTGACCTCTTTGCCTCGCTGCTGAAGCGTGAGGTCATCGCGGGCCATGCCGGCGACGCCCGCGGACATCACGGAGGCACCCACGATGAACAAGGCAGCGTACGTACTGGCTTCACCACCCACCCCCAGGCGCCGGATCAGCACGATGAGCAGCACCCCGTGCACGATCCACAGAGGCACTTGGAGACCGAGGCCGAAGTCGGCCGCGACGAGGTACATCCCCACAATCGCGGCCAGCACGTAGCATCCGATACCGGTCACCATGGGGACGCGGTACCGCGCGCGTCGCTCCCGGTCCGTGCTCTCCGTACCGGCGCTCATGCTTGGCCCTTCGTTCATCAACCCGACCTCTCAGGCAGCCGGTTCGCCGGTCGCCGAGGGGCTCTCACCGGTCGGCTCGTCCGTCGAGATCGACTTCATGATGCCGCTGAGGACATCTAGGTACTCGGTCCAGTGCTCCCTGTCCTCGGTCATGAAGAGGAAGAGCGCCGAACCCGGACCGGTGCTCAAAGGAACACAGAGCTGAACCTGCCGGATGGTCGTGGGGATGGGATCATCAAGGCCGAAGAGTACGCCAGGCAGCTCCAGCTCCTGGTCGCGGATACAGAGGGCGGACGGGCCGTAGGGCAGCATGATCAGGGCGACCTCGGCGTCCGGATGCTGTTCGCGCCACTGGACGGCTGTGCGCCGTGCCGCCCCCCGCCTGTCCTGGTCCTGCGGGCCGGCCTCCGGCCTCTCGATGAGTACGGACAGCGTCCCCTGGGACAGCTCACCGTCCGGCATGCGCAGCAGACAGGCGGACACGTGTTCGGCGCCCGCCGCGATCATCGTCTGCAGTGCGTACTCGCCGGAGATGACCAGGCTGAACTTCTGCAGGGGCGAGGCACCGGCGAACATCGGGTCGACCGCCTCGGCCATCCGCAGCATGCGCTCCTCGGGTTCTTCTGCCAGGTCGAACTCCGTGAAGCCGGGGGGAAGCTCGAACCAGAGATCCGGAACCTCGGCATAGGGCGGACCGGACGGAGAGGGAAACGCAGGGGTCGGTCGTTCGGCAGGAACCGGATCGGAGAGCCGCAGCGACTCGGTGGGTGCCATCAGTCCGTCAGCTCCCAGGCGCCGAGGCCGATGGCACTGCCGATGGCGACGGCCCCGCCGAACTTGCCGCCGCCCGACCCGGTGGCGATGTTGGCCACGCCGGTGCCCCAGGTCGCGGCGTCGTACTTGCCGGTGCTCGTCTCGTAGGCGTTGATGGCGGTCGGTGCGGTCCAGGCGAGCTGGGAAGCGGCCTGCACGCCTTCCGTGGCGGTCAGTGCGGCACCTCTGGAGACACCCAGCTTGCTGGCCGCCGCCATGATGGGCTTGTCGATCACCTTGGCAACCGGGTCCGCCGCCTTCATGACGTTCTTCGCGGTCGTACCCGCCGTCTTGATGCCGACCTTGGCACCCGCGACGACGCCGCCGGCCCCCCGGCCCGCCTTGAAGCCGGCCATGACCCCGGCCTTCGCCGCGCCGACGCCGGGCACCATGCCCAGCGCGTCGCCGCCGAGCGTGAGCCAGTTGCCGATCCTCTCTCCCGTCGGCGGAAAGAGGCCGTCGATGCCGTACGCCGACGCGTGTGCCAGCAGCGCCACGGCGCTCAGCCCGATCGCCAACGGCGCGAGTACCGGGCAGAAGATGGCGACGACACCGATGACCGAGGCCGCCACGGTGATCCAGTCCGCGTGGCTCTTGATCCACTCGCCGACCTCGGCGAGGACGTCCCCGAGCTTGCCCGGCAGATCCGCCAAGGCCTTCCCGAGGTTTTCCAGCGCGTCCCCGAGCTTGTCCCACATGCCGGGCTCGTTCGGTGCGATGTCCATGGCGGCCTTCAGCCGCTCGGCTATCTCCTTGCCGTACTCCTGGTAGTTCTTCTTCATCCGGCGGCCCTTGCGGCGCAGCTCCTCAAGTTCGAGGTCCTGTGTGTTCACCGCCCGGTTGGCATCCTTGACCTTTTCCTCGTGGTCTTTGGAGTCCCTCTTCTTGTCGTCCTTTTTGTCGTCCGCTTCCTTGAGCTTGTCGACCTTGTCGTACGCGTCCTTCAGAGCCTCGTTGACCAGCGCCGCCTCCGCCTCGAGCTTCACGGCGGCCTTTTGCTTGCGCTCCATGTAGTCGGCCCAGTCGGTCAAGGCGGAGGCTGCATCGCGGAACGAGTCGCGCGCCTCATCCATCTTGGGGCGGAACTCGTCGTCGAACTTCTCCCGGAAGCCCTCCGCGGCCTTGCCCTTCCAGTCGCCGACGCCGGTGCCGTGCAGCACCTGGCAGATCTCGACGAGTGCCTTCGCCGTCTTGCCGACCTTCTTGGCGACGTCGTCCGCCACCGTGTGGTCACCAGGGCAGGGAACGAACCCCAGGGCCGGAAAGTTCTCAAGCAGTGCTTCAGCCATGACTACTTACCGCTCTCCTTGCCTTTCCCCTTGCCTTTCTCGCCCATTTTGGCAAGCTCGTCGTCCAGCTTCTCGAAGGACTCCTTGATCTTCAGGAGCGCTTCCGAGGCCTTCCCCGAGAACTTCGTCAGCTGCTTGATCCCGTACGACCACTCATCACCGAAGTCGTCCATGCGCTTGGCGAGTTCGGGGACACCCATGGCTTCGCCGCTGACCTTCTCCATGTCCCGGCCCGGCTGCTTCATCATGTGGGCGATGTGGTCGAGGTTGTGCCTCACCCGGTTCAACACGGCATAGTCGACCGACAAGTCACTCATTGCGCTCCCCCGTTTACAGATGCATCAAATCGCCCATGCCTGCCGGCCGCGGCGTGACCACGGGCAGCCGACAAGGCTGGGACCAATGGCCGACAGCGTGGGCAGGGACCCACCCCTCTCCCGGACGAGGCCGGGCCGGGGCCACCCGGTGCGTTCGCTGCCGGTTGCCACACCGGGCGTGCCCCGCGGTGCGCGCCTACTTGCGCGCAGCCTTCCCCAGCTCGTCGTCGATCTGCTCGAACTTGTCCGCGGCGTTGGTCAGGTAGTCGCCCATGCCGTCCAGGCCCTCGAGCGTCTTCTTCGCGCCCTCGACGAACTCGTCGAAGTTCTCGTCGAACGCCTTCGACGCGCTCTTCGTGACGAAGCCGGTCTCGACCAGGTTCTTGATGTACTTCTTCAGGCCGTCCAGCTTCTCGTTGAGCTTGTCCTTCTCCTTGACCACGTGCTTGGCCGCGTCACGCATCTCCTGATATGTGACATCAAGGTCCTTGTTGCCAGCCATGAGGCTTCTCCCAATCAACTCGCCGCAGGGCCAACCCCCGTGGCACCCGTAACGCGGATGGTGTGATCTTCCGCTCTTGCGCCAAGCAGCTTACGGGTGGGGCCGGTGGGATCCCAGTCGGGTTCAGTCACAGCTCTGTCATGAGCGAGTGCGAAGCCGTGACCTCCAGCAGGTGTGCCGTCCCGTGACGCGGGCGGAGATGGCCGCGGGACGGGGGCGGCCCCCGGCCGTTGCCTGTGGGAAGGGGGGAGCAGATATCGTCAGGCCCATTGTTCAGCTCCGGGGAGGACGATCGTGCGCCTGACTCTGACCGTCGTCGATCCGTTCGGCGGGGGCTCCGCCGACGTGGTTCTCGACGCCGATCCCGAGTCCACCGTCCAGGACATCGCGGTGGAACTGGCCCGGCAGGTCGGCCACAGCGGGGCGCAGATCATCCCCATCGGCCACCGGCAGCAGGCGCAGCCGCATCAGGTGCCGGGCGGTGGGGCGCCCCTGGTCTACGTCGACGGGTACGCCGTCGATCCCGCCGCCACCGTCGTCACCTCGCCGCTGCGCGACGGCGCCGTCGTCAGCCTCGACGACCCGGCCGGCTGTCTGCCCGGTGAGCCCTCCGGCCTCGTCGAGCTGCGCGTCGCGAGCGGCGCCGCCGCGGGCGCCGTGCACCGGCTCGGCATCGGGCGGTACGACATCGGCAGCGGGCCCGCCGCGTACCTGCGCGTCGACGATCCGGAGATGCCCGCCCGCGCCCTGACGTTGTCGGTCGCCACCGACGGGACGTGTCAGGCCACCCTGCACGGCGAGGAGAAGGACAAGGAGGGCGTGACCCTCGACGGGGAGCCCTTCGGCGTGGAGAAGGAGGAGCCCGAGCCGGCCTCCGCGCCGGCGCCCGAGGGCGAGTCCAAGAAGGACCGCAAGGCCCGCGAGAAGCGCGAGAAGCAGGAGAAGCGGGAGTGGAAGGAGGCGCGGGCCAGGGCTCGCGCCGCGCAGGGCCGGCGCGACACCGTCCCGTGGCCGCTCGGCGCGCAGATCGCCCTCGGCAACACCCTGCTCGAACTCGTCCGCTACACGCCGCCGAACGCCGCCCTGAAGTGGTCCGAGGACGGGGCCGGTCTGGACTACAACCGGCCCCCGCGGCTGCGTCCGCCCGAGCGGCAGACCCACTTCAAGCTGCCCAGCCCGCCCCGGGAGTACGAGGCGCGGCCGCTGCCGTGGCTGATGGCGCTCTTCCCGCTGGTCGGCGCGGTCGTCGCGGCGATGATCTTCAATCGCTGGTACTACCTGATCATGGCGGGGCTCAGCCCCATCATGCTGTTCGGCAACTACTTCATGGACAAGAAGCACGGGCGCACGTCCCATGCGAAGCAGGTCAAGGAGTACAAGGAGCACAAGGCGCGGATCGAGAAGGACGCCCAGGACGCGCTGGTCGCCGAGCGGCTCGACCGGCGCAGCGCCGTCCCCGACCCGGCGGCCGTCCTCGCGCTCGGCACCGGGCCCCGCACGCGGCTGTGGGAGCGGCGGCGGACCGACGCCGACCATCTGCTGATCCGGTTCGGCACCGGGCGGCTGCCCTCCGAGGTCGTCCTCGACGACCCGGAGAAGGACGAGCACCGGCGCCAGGTGACCTGGCACATCGAGGACGCCCCGGTCGCGCTGCCGCTGAAGGGGCTCGGGGTGATCGGCATAGCCGGGCCCGGCGACTCCGCGACCGCGCTGGGGCGCTGGGCCGTGGCCCAGGCGGCGACGCTGCACAGCCCGATGGACGTGCAGTTCTATGTGCTGACCGAGAACACCTCGCGGGAGAGCTGGGACTGGATGCGGTGGCTGCCGCACGCCAAGCCCTCCGGCGGCCAGGACATCAACCTGCTGATCGGCACCGACGCCGAGACCGTCGGCGCCCGCATCGGTGAGCTGACGCAGATCCTCGACGCGCGCGTGAAGGCCGCCGAGCAGAACAAGAGCCAGGGCGCCAACTTCTCCGACCCCGACATCGTCGTGGTGTGGGACGGCTCGCGGCGGCTGCGGTCCCTGCCGGGTGTCGTACGGCTGCTGCGCGAGGGCCCCGCCGTGCACATGTACGCGCTCTGCCTGGACACCGAGGAGCGGTTCCTGCCCGGCGAGTGCCTGGCGTTCGTGGTCGCCGAACCGAAGCCCGACCCGCACGCCCACGCCCTCGCCCACGCGGGCGGCCCGGCCCAGCAGGGCCTCCCCCACGCGCCCGTACCGCCCCAGCAGGCCCCCGGCGGCTTCCCCTCCTTCCAGGCCTGGCACACCAGCGCGCCCGAGGCCCGGCAGACCACCGCCGCCCAGGAGCTGCGGCTGCGCGTGGAGATGTCGGGGGCGGAGCGGCTGACCGACGTGCGGCCCGACTTCGTGACCCCCGCCTGGTGTCTGCGTCTGGCCCGCGCCATCTCGCCGCTGCGCGACATCAGCGGCGAGACCGAGGACTCCGCGCTGCCCGGGTCGAGCCGGCTCTTGGACGTGTTGCAGCTGGAGCCGCCGACGGCCGGCGCGATCACCGCGCGCTGGCAGGCGGGCGGGCAGTCGACGATGGCCGTCATCGGTGAGTCGTACGACGGGCCGTTCGGCATCGACATGCGCAAGGACGGGCCGCACGGCCTGATCGCGGGTACGACCGGTTCCGGTAAGTCGGAGCTGCTGCAGACGATCGTGGCGGCGCTCGCGGTGGCCAACACCCCGGAGAACATGACGTTCGTCCTCGTCGACTACAAGGGCGGATCCGCGTTCAAGGACTGTGTGAAGCTGCCGCACACCGTCGGCATGGTCACCGACCTCGACGCGCACCTCGTCGAGCGCGCCCTGGAGTCGCTCGGCGCCGAGCTGAAGCGGCGCGAGCACATCCTCGCCGACGCCGACGCGAAGGACATCGAGGACTACCAGGACCTGGTGCGGCGCGATCCGTCGCACCCGCCGGTGCCCCGACTCCTCATCGTCATCGACGAGTTCGCCTCCATGGTGCGCGACCTGCCCGACTTCGTGACCGGTCTGGTGAACATCGCGCAGCGGGGCCGTTCGCTCGGCATCCACCTGCTGCTCGCCACCCAGCGGCCGAGCGGTGTGGTCTCCCCGGAGATCCGCGCCAACACCAACCTGCGCATCGCGCTGCGCGTGACGGACGGCGGCGAGTCCACCGACGTCATCGACTCCCCCGAGGCCGGGCACATCTCCAAGAACACCCCCGGACGCGCGTACGTGCGGCTCGGGCACGCCTCCCTCGTGCCGTTCCAGTCGGGGCGCGTCGGTGGCCGCAGGCCCGGCGCCGCCGACCCGGCCGTGCTCGCCCCCTGGGTCGACGCCCTGGACTGGTCCGCGCTCGGCCGCGCCTCGCTGGTGAAGCCGAAGGCCGAGGCCCGCCAGGAGGAGGAGATCACCGACCTGAAGGTCCTGGTCGACGAGGTCATCGAGGCCAACCGGACGCTCGGCATCCCCGCCCAGCACAGCCCGTGGCTGCCCGCGCTCGGCGAGACCGTGCTGCTCGACGAGATCCCGGTGCCCGCGCCGCGCACGGCCCCCGGGGCGCTCACGCCCGCCGCGTACGGCGTCGAGGACCTGCCCGCCGACCAGGCGCGCCGCCCGGTCGTCGTGGACTTCGCGAGCTTCGGCCACCTGATGATCGGCGGCGCCCCGCGCTCCGGCCGCTCGCAGGTGCTGCGGACCATCGCGGGCTCGCTCGCGCGCACGCACTCCTGCGCCGACGTCCACATGTACGGCATCGACTGCGGCAACGGCGCGCTGAACGCGCTGACCCGGCTGCCGCACTGCGGTGCCGTCGTCGGCCGCAACCAGACCGAGCGCGTGGTGCGGCTCATCAACCGTCTCAAGGCCGAACTCACGCGCCGCCAGGACCTGTTGGCGGACAAGGGGTACGCGGACATCGGCGAGCAGCGGACCGATGCGCCCGAGGACGAGCGGCTGCCGCACCTCGTCGTGCTCCTCGACCGCTGGGAGGGCTGGCTGCCCACGCTCGGCGAGGTCGACCACGGTTCGCTGACGGACGAGGTCACCACGATCATGCGGGAGGGCGCGAGCGTCGGCATCCACATGATCCTCACCGGCGACCGGCAGCTCCTGGTGGGCCGGATCTCCTCCCTCACCGAGGACAAGTACGGCCTGCGGCTCGCGGACCGCTCCGACTTCTCGATGCTCGGCATCCCGACGCGCAAGGTGCCCGAGGAGATCGCGCCGGGCCGCGCGTTCCGCAACGAGTCCGGCACCGAGACGCAGTTCGCGCTGCTCTCGGAGGACTCCACGGGCCAGGGACAGGCCGCCGCGATCGCCGCGATCGGGGAGCGGGCCGCGGCGCGCGACGCCGAAGTGCCGCGCCACCTGCGCCCGTTCCGCGTCGACACGCTGCCGAGCCGCATCGGCTTCGAGGAGGCGTGGGAGCTGCGCGACCCGGAGGCCTCGCGCTCCAGGCTGTGGGCGCTGGTCGGCATCGGCGGCGACGAGGTCATGGGCCACGGCCCCGACCTGGCACAGGGCGTGCCGGCGTTCGTCATCGCGGGCCCGGCCAAGTCGGGCCGCTCGACGGTCCTGATGAACATGGCGCGCTCGTTCCGCACACAGGGCGTACGTCTGGTGGTCGCCGCCCCGCGCCTGTCGCCGCTGCGTGAACTGGAGGGCACCGAGGGCGTGTTGAAGGTGTTCACCGGCGACGACATCGACGAGGACGAGTTCGAGGAGCTCATCGAGGAGGCGGACGCGTCCCGCGAGGACCCGGTCGTCGTGCTCATCGACGACGCGGAGATGCTGGAGGACGCGGACGCGGCGAGCCACTTCAAGCGGATCATCCAGCGCGGCGCCGAACAGGGCCTCGCGCTGGTCCTCGCCGGTGACGAGGAGGACGTCTGCAGCGGCTTCTCGGGCTGGCAGGTCGACGCGAAGAAGGGCCGCCGCGGCATCCTGCTCTCGCCGCAGGACAGCTCCAGCGGCGACCTGATCGGCCTGCGGATCTCCCGCAGCCTGATCGGCGGCCCGATCGCCCCGGGCAAGGGCATGCTGCACCTGGGCAACGGCGAACTCGCCACGGTCACCACTCCGTTGTAGGGCTGACCACTTCATGGGCGGATCGGCGAAGAAGACCCGGCGCCGCGCGGCGGAGCCGGCGCTGCGGTACGCGCACGTACCGGGGGCGCGGACGTCGGGCGGGCGGCCGGGCAGGCGGCCGGCGAAGGACGACGAGGAGAGCAACTGGCTCTTCGGCACCCCTGCTGTTCCTCACCGTGCTCGTCGTCGCGGTCCTGTTCGCCCTGGCGGACATGGCCTGGGGGGCGACGCTGTGGGGTGACGTGTCCCCCGCCTGGCCGGGCGGCGGATACGGCTTCGCGATCACCGTCGGGCTGCTCGTCCCGCCCGCGGTCGCGGGGATCGTCGCCCCGCTCAGCCGGGCGAACTGGAAGAAGGAGCCCCTCCGCTCCACCGGCTGGGCCGCGGCGGCGCTGCCGGGAACGGCACTGACCTGCCTGCTGCTCCTGCTCAACTTCGCGGCGGTCCGCCCCAAGCGCCGCCGCCGGGGACCGGAGTGCTTCGCGCACGGCGAGCCCTGCTGGGTCCACGAGCAGTATCCCTACCTGTGGGCGCCGGGGATCGCGGCGGCCGTGCTCTGCGCGGGGATCGGCGGATGGCTCGTGCTCGTGTACGTGCGGAAGCGGCGCGCCCGCCTCGCCCGAGCGCAGCCCGCCTCCCCGGGGCCTGCTCCTGCGGAGCCGGCTCCGCAGGACCTCACTTGACCGGAGAGAGCCGCGCCGCGGGGTTGTCCGCACCGGGGTCATTGGACGTGTAGCCCAGGGTTTTGCCGGACGGGGTCAGGTAGACCGTGTGCGGTGTCTGCGAGCACTGGCTGCCGTTGTCCTTCGCGCCCTTGGCCCTCGCCACGAGGACCCGCTTCGACGCCGACTTCAGGGTGAGCACGTCCGTGCAGGTGTTGTCGATCGGGTCGCGCTGCACGACTGTGCCGACCCGCTGCCCGGGCTTCGCCTGGCGCAGGGTGACGGTGAACGTGCCCAGCGGGATCGTGCCGCCGCTCGCGTCGGCCTTGCCGCGCCATGTGCCGAGGTAGGCCGCGGGGACCCCGGCGTCCGGGGTCGGGTCGGTGGTGCCGGGCGGGGCCGTGGCCGCCGGGGGCTGGTCGTTGTCCTGGCCGCCGGCCGCTTTGTCGCCGTCGTCCGGCAGCAGACCGAAGACGAACACCGAGCCGACGGTGACCGCGGCCATGGCGCCCGCCACGGCGAGCGCGACCGTACAACTCACCCTGCGCCCGCGCCCGTTCTCGCCGCCCGGCCCGGAGGTCGCGGCGACGGAGACGGAGAACTTGCCGGGCGGCCGGGTCTCCGCGTCCGCCGGCGCCTCGGAGCGGGGGCCCGGCACGGGCGGCGTCAGCGGAGCCGGTGCCGGTGAAGCCGGTGCGTGCGCGGGCGGTGCCTGCGCGGGCGGTGCGGAGTCCGCGAACCCCGTCGCCGGCGCGGCGTACGACGGGTCCGGCGGCCCGAACGATCCCGATACGGACGGGGAGTTGAAGGCCACCGGCCCGGACACCGCGTCGAACACCCCCGCCCCGGCCCCCGCACCGAACCCCGCACCAGCGCCCACGCCCGGCCCCACACCCGAACCCGAACTCGATCCCGAGCCGAACCCTGACCCCGAACCCGCCCCCGACCCCGCCCCCGTATCCAGATCCAGCAACCGCACCGCCCCCCGGCTCACCCGCTCCACCACCGGCCCCGGCAGCCACCCGGCCGTCACGAGGCGGGCCGCGCCCTGTGGGGCGAGGCGGCGGGCGAGTTCACCGGGAGCGGGGCGCGCGGCCGCATCCTTGGCGAGGCAGGCGGCCGCGATCTCCCGCAAGTCGCCGCCCAGCGCGCCCAGTTCGGGCTCCTCGTGGACGACCTTGTAGAGCAGCGCGGCCGACGAGTCACCGGGGAAGGGTGACTCCCCCGTCGCCCCGTACACCAGGACCGCGCCCAGCGAGAAGACGTCCGCCGCTCCCGTGACGCCCCGGCCGAGGATCTGCTCGGGCGCCATGTAGCCCGGCGAGCCGATGGAGGCGCCGGTCGCGGTGAGCGAGGCCGTGCCGTCGGTGGCCCGCGCGATGCCGAAGTCGATGAGGCGCGGGCCGTCCAGCGTGAGCAGGACGTTCGACGGCTTCACGTCGCGGTGGACGAGCCCGAGACCGTGCACGTGCGCCAGCGCCTCGGCGAGGCCCGCCCCGAGGACCCGTACGGAGTGCTCGGGCAGCGGCCCGACCTGCCGTACCGCCTCCGTGAGCGAGGGCCCCGCCGCGTACCCCGTGGCGACCCACGGCACGGCCGCATCCGGGTCCGCGTCGAGGACCGGCGCCGTCCAGTCGCCGCCCACCCGGCGCGCGGCGTCGACCTCGCGGCGGAAGCGGGCGCGGAACTCCTCGTCGAGCGCGAAGTGCGGGTGCACGATCTTGACCGCGACGGTGCGGCCGCCCTCGCTGCGCCCCAGATAGACCCGGCCCATGCCGCCCGAGCCCAGCCGGCCGAGGAGCCGGTAGGGCCCGATCACGGTGGGTTCGCCGGCTTCGAGCGGATGCATGACCTTGGCCTCCCCCGGCCGGTGGCGCCGGACACCCCGCGCGCCCCGGCACCGGGGGTCAGCGTAGTGCGCGCGCCGCCGCGGGAACGTCCCCGCCCGCATTCCCCTCTACATGTGCGCAATGACCGTATTGGTCACCTACGTCCCCCGCTCCGAGGTCCCCATGAACCGCCGCCGCCCGTCCCCCACCGCTCTCGCCGCGACCGCCGCGGCCCTCGCCTCGGCGCTGCTCCTGTCGGCCTGCGCATCCGACAAGGGCGAGCCGGTGCGGTTCGACGGACCCGAGCCGTCGGGCGCCACCCGGCAGGCGAAGGGCGCGGCGGCCGACAAGACGCTGCTGCCCACGGGACCGCGCGCGCAGTTCACGACCGCGAACACCCTGGAGGACGGCACGAAGATCGGTGTGACGACCCTGAAGGGCAAGAAGTCCGGATTCACCGGCAAGGTATGGGTCTGGGCGCCGAAGCAGTACTTCGACCCGAAGTACGCGCACAGCGGCTTCCCGGTCCTGATAGCCCTGCCCGGCGGCAACGGCTATCCCACCAATTACTGGATGGGGACCGACCTGAAGCTGGAGAGCAGCATCGCCGAGTGGTCCCGGGAGGGGAAGAGCCTGCCGTTCATCGTGGTGATGCCCGTACTCAATCCGGACGCGGAGCACTATTACGACGGCAGTGATATTCCGGGGCAACCGCGAATGGGCACGTGGATGACGGACGACGTGCCCGCTTTTGTGAAGGCGAATTTCCGCACCTTCCGGTCCCGCGACGGCTGGGCCTTCATGGGCTCCTCCTCCGGCGGCTTCGTCGGTCTGAAGTCCGTCCTGAAACACCCGGAGAAGTTCCGCGCCGTGATCGCGAGCGGCCCCGACACCGTCCCCGACTCCCCGCTCTGGGCCGGCCACGAGAAGGAGCGTCGGGCCGACGACCCCGGGCGGCTGGCCCGGCGGCTGGCCGAGCGCGGCGGCCCCGAGGTCGACCTCGCCCTCCAGATCGGCACGGAGGAGTCCGGCCGGGCCAGGCTGCGGTCCTTCATGAAGGAGTACGGGAAGGGCCCGGTGAAGACGCGGCTCAACGTCATCCAGGGCGGCGGCCACAACGCGCGCTCGTACGTGCCCGCCATGGCCGACGGCCCCGTCCAGTGGATCAGCGAGCACATGCAGGCGCCGATCCCGGCGAGCTGACCCGCCCTTTCCCGGCAGCCCTAGGGCTCCAGGAGCTCCACCCGTACGTCCGCGGGGAAGCCCGTGGTCGGCCCGACCCGGCGGGCGAACTCGGTGACGCCCTCCAGCTGCGCGCCGCCGAAGCGGAAGTCGAGCGTCGTGAAGTACTCCTCCAGGACGCCGGCGTCGAAGGACTCCCAGCGCGCGGCCTGCTCGGCGACCTTCGTGACCTCGTCGAGGGAGAGGTCGCGGGAGGAGAGGAACGCCTGGTGGACCTCGCGCACCACCTCCGGCTCGCGGGCCGCGTAGTCGCGCCGGGCGGCCCAGACGGCGAAGACGAACGGCAGGCCCGTCCACTCCTTCCACATCCGCCCGAGGTCGTAGACGTCCAGGCCGAGCCGCGGCCCGTCGATCAGGTTGGCGCGCAGCGCGGCGTCGCCGATGAGGACCGCGGCGTCCGCCTCCTGCATCATCAGGCCCAGGTCGGGCGGGCAGGTGTAGTACTCGGGCCGCACGCCGTGCCGCTCGGCGAGCAGCAGCTGGGCCAGGCGCACGGAGGTGCGCGAGGTCGAGCCGAGCGCGACCCGGGCGCCGTCCAGCTGGTCGAGCGGCACCTGCGAGACGATCACGCAGGACATGACGGGGCCGTCGCAGCCGACCGCGAGGTCGGGGAAGGCGACGAGGTCGCCGGCGTTCTTGAGGAACTCGACGAGCGTGACCGGCGCGATGTCGAGCTCGCCGTTGACCAACTGCTCGCTGAGCTTCTCCGGGGTGTCCTTGGTCAGCTCGAAGTCGAGGAGCGTCCCGGTCCGCGCGAGCCCCCAGTACAGGGGCAGGCAGTTCAGGAACTGGATGTGACCGACGCGCGGCCGGGGGATGCGGCGGGAGCCGTGTCGCTGTTCGGCGCCCGCCCCCGCGGAGGCGTCCAGGGGAGAATTGTCCACATCGGGGAGGCTAGCCCCCATGCGGTACGGTCCGGGCGCCGGGCCCCCGACGCGCCCGCCGTCAACCCCGCCGGAGCCCTCGTCAAACCTCCGGGTGACGTGATCTTGCCCCCTATTGCATTCCCGTGCCTGCGTGCTAAGCTCGCCGCAAGTTGCAGTTTGGTTTCCCTTGCAGTACAGAGCCTGCGGAGCATGTAACTCCGTGGGCTCTCGTCGTTTTCAGACTTATGCAGTTGTTTAAACAATCGCTGGTTCTGGAGCAGGGCAACCCTTTGGCCCAAGGAGGGCTTATGGCTACCGGAACCGTGAAGTGGTTCAACGCTGAAAAGGGCTTTGGCTTTATTGCCCAGGAAGGCGGCGGCCCGGACGTCTTCGTCCACTACTCCGCGATCAACGCGAACGGCTTCCGCTCCCTTGAGGAGAACCAGGCCGTTTCCTTCGACGTGACGCAGGGTCCGAAGGGCCCGCAGGCGGAGAACGTCACCCCGATGTAATCGGGCGCCTCACGTGAGTGGGGCGTGTGGTTGCTCCGGTGACAGATCCGGAGATGGATAGCAGTACCCAAGGAGCCCTGCTCCTCCGCCTTGGCGGGGGAGGCGGGGCTCCTGCCTTTTCTGGCCCCTGGGCCTTGGGTGGGGGGTGGGTGCGGGGTTGGTTCGGGGGGCTTTGGGTGGTTCTGCCGGGTGCATGCCTGTGGGGGCTGAGCGCGCAGTTCCCCGCGCCCCTGAGAGCGCCCCTTCGGGGCGGCTCTCCCCTCGTAGGCGGCTCTCCCCTCATGGGTGGCTCTACACGTGTTGCATGATCATGACGAAGGTTGTTTCTGGGGTCAGGGCCTCGTACGAGTGGTGGACGTCGCCTCGGTACGACATGTAGTCGCCTGCGCCCAGTTCCACCTCTTCGCCCCTCGGGCCTGCCAGGAGGCGGCCCGTGCTGATGATCAGGTGTTCGACCGAGCCGGGGATGTGGGGGTCCGACGCGCGCGGGGCGCCCGGCTGCAGGGCTCCGTGGTAGATGTCGCGCCGTACGCCGGTCGGGCCCGCGGAGAGCAGCGTTCCCGCGTACGAGGAGTTCTCCGCCAGCATCGTCGGGCCCTCGCCCGCCCTGATCACCGTCACCGCGGGGGTCGGTGACTCCACGAGGACGCTGAACGGCACGCCGAGCGCCACCGCGATCGCCCACAGCGTCTCGATGCCGGGGTTGCCGGTGGCCGCCTCCAGCTGGGACAGCGTGGACTTCGCGATGCCGGCCCGTTTGGCCAGCTCCGAGAGGGAAAGTCCGGCCCTGGTGCGCTCGCGGCGCAGGGCCGCGGCGACCCATTCGCGCGGCATGCGGGACCCGTCGTCGGTCATCAGTCGTCTCTCCTCGGGCTCTCCCCGTTGCGTTCGGTGTGGCGGGTCGATCGTTCGGCTTGACGAACGGTGCCTGCCGTGTCCATCCTACGACGTATGCGTTCGCCCTACCGAACAGATGACCCGGCCCACCGAACGGGACGAGAGTCCGGGGGTCTCGTCCGTCTCTCCGATCTGCCGCCCGGCGTGCTCCGCGACATCGCCCTCGTCTGGCTCGCCGACGCCGTCGTCGGCCTCTCCTTCGGCGCCATCGCCGTCGGCGGCGGGCTCCCGGTGTGGGTGCCGGTGGTCATGTCGCTGCTCGTGTACGCGGGCTCCGCCCAGTTCAGTGCCGTCGGCATCCTCACCGCGGGCGGCGGGCCGGTGGCGGCGGCCGCCACCGGGCTGCTGCTCAACTCCCGCACGGCGGCGTTCAGTCTGGCGCTCGCCGACGACCTCGGCCGGTCCTGGACGGCCCGGCTGATCGGCGCGCACCTCGTCACGGACGAGACCGCGGCGTTCGTCCTCGCCCAGCGGGGCCGGGCGCAGCGCAAGGCGGCGTTCTGGATATCCGGGGCCGGCCTCTTCGTCGCGTGGAACCTGAGCGTGCTCGGGGGCGCCCTTGCCGGGTCCGCGCTCGGGGACACCGACCGGTTCGGGCTCGACGCCGCGTTCCCCGCGGTGCTCCTCGCGCTGGTGCTGCCCGCGCTGCGCGGTGACAGCGCGGCGCGGCGGGCCTCGGCGGCCGGTGCCGTCATCGCGGTCGTCGCCGCGCCGCTGCTGCCCGCCGGGGTGCCGGTGCTGCTCGCCCTGCTGGGGCTGCTCGCGGCGCGGCGCGGGCCCCGCCGTCCCCGCCGCCCCCGTACCGCCTCGTCGAGGAGCGCCTCATGAACGCCACACTCGCCTGCGTCCTCGTCCTCGCCGCGGGAACCTACGCCTTCCGGCTCGCCGGGCCGCTCCTGCACGGGCGCGTCGAACTGCCGGGCCGGGTGCAGGAGTTGCTGACCGTCGGCGCCACGGTGCTGCTCGTCGGGCTGCTCGCGACCGGTGCGCTCACCGAGGGGCAGGAGTTCGCCGGGTGGGCCAGGCCCGCGGGGGTGTTGGCCGGCGGGGTGCTCACCTGGCGCAGGGCGCCGTTCGCCGTCGTCGTGGTGGGCGCCGCGGCGGTCACGGCGCTGCTGCGCCTCGCGGGGGTTCGCTAGCGTCCGTTCCGGTCGGCGGCTCCGGGGCGGTCCCGCGCTCGTACAGCTCCTCCACGACCTCCGCGTACCGTTCCGTCACCGCCTGTCTGCGGACCTTCAGGCTCGGCGTGAGCAGGCCGCCCTCGATGGTGAAGTCCTCGTCCAGGACGGCGAATGCGCGGATGCGGGCGGGGCGTGCGGCCGCGGCGTTGGCGGTGGCGACGGCCTCCTGGACCAGGGCCCGCACCCGTGGGTCGCGGGAGATGGGGGCGGTAAGCGTCAGCCCTTCCCTGGCCGCCCAGGCCGCCACCTCCTCCGTGTCGAGCGTGACGAGCGCGACCGGGTAGGGGCGGCGGTCGCCGACCATCACGGCGCGGGAGACGAACCGCGAGTTCTGGACGGCCAGTTCGCTCAGCGAGGGCGTGAGGTTCTTGCCGCCGGACGTGATGATGAGGTCCTTCTTGCGGCCCGTGATCGTGAGGTACCCGTCCGCGTCCAGCGCGCCCAGGTCGCCGGTGTGCAGCCAGCCGTCCTCGTCGAGGGCGTCCCGGGTGGCCTCGGGGTTGCCGTGGTAGCCGGGGAAGACCATCGCGCCCCGGGCCAGCACCTCCCCGTCGTCGGCGATGCGCAGCTCGACGCCGGCCACCGCCCGGCCGACGGTGCCGTACCGCACCGCGCCCGGGTGGTTGAGGGTGAGGACGCCCGCCGACTCCGTCATCCCGTACCCCTCGTAGACCTCGACGCCGCAGGCCCGCAGGAAGTCGACGGTGTCCGGCGCGATGGGCGCGCCGCCGGTCAGCGCCCACCGGACGCGGCCGCCGAGCGCCTGCCTGACCAGGGAGTAGAGGGCCTTGTCGGCCTCCTCGTACGCGTCCCGCAGCTCGTCCGGCAGGTCGCCGTCGGCGGCGAGGACCCCGATGCGGACGGCCTCGTCGAACCGCTCACGCCCGCCCTCCCGCGCCTCGGCGAGCGAGAAAACCACCGACCGCACCTTCTCGAACAGCCGTGGTACGGACGGCAGATGGGTGGGCCGCGCCTCGGCGAGCTCGGCGACGACGTCCTCGACGCGCCCGCCGAAGAAGGTGAGTGTGCCGCCCTCGATCAGCGTCGTGAACTCGATGAGCTGGGCGAGGAGATGGGCGAGCGGAAGGTAGAGGTAGGTCGAGTCGCCGGGGCCGCCGTCGACCAGCGGGACCGTGGCCGCCTGCACGGCCAGCAGATTGCCGTGCGTGAGCAGACAGCCCTTGGGCGGTCCTGTGGTGCCCGAGGTGTAGATGATGGTGGCCAGGTCCCCGCCCCCGCGCGCCTCCGCACGCTCCAACAGGGCCTCCAATGGGCCCGGTTCGGGCGGCTCGTCCGTCATGAGCGTCACGTGCCGCAGCCCCGGCAGCAGCCCCTGCCCCCGCAGCCGCCCGACCTTCGCCGCCTGCGCCGCGTCCTCGCAGATCACCACGGACGCGCCGGAGTCCGACAGCACCCAGGCGACCTCCTCGTCGCCCGCCGTCGGATACACCGGCACCACCACCGCGCCCGCCGCCAGGACACCGAAGTGCGCGAACGTCCACTCCGGGCGGGTCTCGGCGAGGACCCCCACACGGTCGTCCGCGCGGACCCCGAGCGCCAGCAGCCCCCGGCCCACCCGGCGCACGGCGTCCCTGAGTCCGTCGTACGACAGCTCGGCCCACTCCCCCTCGCGCCGGAACCGCAGGGCGGGCAGAGCGCCGTGCCGCCGCGCCGCCCACTCCGTCAAGAGGGCCAGTGTGGCGGGGAGTTCGGGCGGCGCGGGCGGTTCCTTCCGGGTCTGCTGCATGGGTACGACGCTAGGGAGCGCGCCCGGCGCCGGGGATGACGGGAAACGTCAGCCCCGCTGACCGGGACGCTCACGCGGTGTTCTGGCGCGGCGCCACCGGCGCTAACGTCGTGACATGGCCAGGCGGACGATCACCGTGCACCATGTGCGGGCCGTGCTGCGCGGCGCCGAGCGCCGCGGCGTGGACACCGTGCCGCTGCTGCGCGGCGCGCAGATCCCTCCGCTGCTCCTCGGCGACGACCTGGCCCGGGTCACCGCGCCCCAGTTCGCCCGGCTCTTCCGGGAGTTGTACCGCGTCACCCAGGACGAGTTCCTCGGTCTCGGCGCCGCCGTCAGCAGGCCCGGCACCTTCGCGATGATGTGCCAGGCCTCGCTCGGCTGCCGCGACCTGGGCGCCGCCGTGCACCGCGGCACCACCTTCTACGGCCTCTTCCCCGGCGGCCCCGACCTCGTCCTGGAACGCCGCGCCGACGAGGCGGTGTTCGGCGTCCGCAACGACCTCGAACAGGACTACTTCCTCGCCGAGTGCCTCGTCATCATCTGGCACCGCCTGTGCAGCTGGCTGATCGGCCGCCGCATCCCGCTGCGCTGGGCCGAGTTCGGCCACCCGCCGCCCCCGCACAAGGACGAGTACGAGCTGCTCTTCGGCTGCCCGGTGCGGTTCGGCGCCGAGCGCACCGGCGCGGGCTTCGACCCGCACTGGCTGGACGCCCCGCTGATCAGGGACGAGGACGCGCTGGACGAGATGCTGCGCCGGGCGCCCTTCGAGCTGCTCACCCGGCGCGAGTACGGCACGACCGTCGCCGAGCAGGTGCGCCGCGCCCTCGCCCGCGCGCTGCGCTCCTCGCCCCGGCTGCCCTCGCTCGGCGAGATCGCGGCGCGGCTCGCGGTGAGCCCGGCGACGCTGCGCCGCCGGCTCGCCCAGGAGTCCACCTCGTACCAGCAGCTGAAGGACGCGGTGCGGCGCGACGCGGCCATCGCCGGCCTGGTGGAGGGGAGCGAGCCGATCGCGGAGCTCGCCGCGCGGCTCGGGTTCTCCGAGGACACGGCCTTCCACCGGGCGTTCCGGCGGTGGACGGGGACGACCCCGGGGGCGTACCGGACGGAGACGGAACGGCCGCCGGGCGCGCCCCCCGAGCCCGACGAGGGCTACGGCTCCTCGCCGTCGGGCGGCGGTGCGTCCGCGGCGGCCCCGGGGCCCGCGGCCGGCGGGAAGGCCGGCGAGAGCTGATCCGTTGCCCCGTCGTACGCCGCGCCGCCTGCGGGGTCCGCGCCGCTCGCGGGGTCCGGGTCGCCCGCGGGGGCCGGGCCCCGCGCCGGTCGGGTGGTGGTCGGCCGCTCCGGCATGGCGGCCCTCCGTCCCGGGCGGCGGGATGGCACGCTGCTCGGGTCCGCTCGCGTCGGCGTCCGTCCCGCCGGCCGGCTCGCGCCGCCGCCGCGCCCGGAACCCGCGCTCCCCCTCGGCGAACGGGACGCCGGGCGGCGCCCCGAACAAGATGGGCGTCCCGGGTCAACGAAGGTGAGCGTCCCGGTCAGCCCCGAACTTACTCGCAGGTCAGTACGGTCGTTGCCGTACCGCCCCACCCCCTGAGAACAGTTGGGAGTGCCGCATGCACACACGCACCAGCGCCAGAGCGTGGGCCGTGGTGGCCGCGCTCGGACTGACGGCCGTCACCCCGCTCACCGCGGCGCACGCCGACGACCGGGGCGCCGCCGGTTCCCCCGGCGACGTCGTGACCTCCGCGCCGAGCAGCTTCCACCCCCTGCCGGGCCAGCCGACCAATACCAAGGCCTGGAAGATCGCGTACCGCTCGACCACGGCCACCGGCGCGCCGAACACCGTCACGGGCACGGTCATCGTGCCGCAGGACGGCAGGAAGGGCCCGCGCCCGCTGATCACCTACGCCGTCGGCACCGTCGGCGTCGCCGACCGCTGCGCGCCCAGCGCCGGCTTCCCCACCGGCACCACCGTGGAGGCCAACCTCATCCAGCAGCTCACCCTGCGCGGCTGGGCGGTGGCCGTCACCGACTACGAGGGCCTCGGCACCCCCGGCGACCACACGTACACGGTGGGCCGCGCCGAGGGCCAGGCCATGCTGGACGCCGCCCGCGCCGCGATCCGGCTGCCGGAGGCGGGCCTCGACAAGGACACGCCGGTCGGCATCATGGGGTACTCCCAGGGCGGCCAGGCCTCGTCGTGGGCGGCCGAACTGCACGGCTCGTACGCACCCGACCTCGACGTCAAGGGGACGGCGACCGGCGGCGTCCCCGGCGACCTGCTGAAGGTGGCGAAGTTCAACGACGGCTCGTACGGCTCGGGCCTGATCTTCATGGCGGCGATCGGCCAGAACGCGGCGTTCCCGGAACTGAAGCTGGACTCCTACCTCAACCCGTTGGGCCGCACGCTCGTCGGCGCGATGAAGAACAGCTGCGTCGCGGACGGGGCGGTGCTCGGCTCCTTCAAGACGATCGCGTCGATGACCACGAAGAACCCCCTCGACCAGCCCGACTGGCAGCGGCGTCTGAACGAGTCCAAGGTCGGCACGGTCAAGCCGGACGCGCCGGTGTACCAGTACCACGCGCTCGGCGACGAGCTCATCCCGTACGGCGTGGGCAGGCAGGTGCGCCAGGACTGGTGCGCGCGCGGCGCGAACGTGGAGTGGCACACCGTGCCGGTCGGCGAGCACGTCAGCGGAGTGATCACGCAGAGCCCGTTCGCGGCGCAGTGGCTGGCGGACCGGTTCGCGGGGAAGGCGGCGCGCGGCAACTGCTGAGCGTCCGCCACGCCGCGGAAAACGAGTGGGCAGCGTCCCGCCGTCCCCCTAGGATCTTGAAGTTCGCGGGAATCGTTCTCAGGGATTCCCGCAGTGCTTCGAGAACCGGGGGGACTTCTCGTCATGCTGATCATGCCCACGGCCCTGGCCATGCTGGCCCTGTTCGTCCTGGCGATGAAGGCGACCGACACGGTGCCGCCGCGCGGGGCGGCGGAGCCGGACATCGAACCCAAGGGGCCCGTACAGGGAGCCACCCGATGACCGCACCGTCTTCGCGCCCAGGATCCGCCGCGCCGCTGACGCCCCCGCCCGGCGACCCGTCGCTGGCCGACCCCGCGCCCGGCCCCGACTTCGTCACCCCGGTGGACAACGTCTTCGTCCGCACCCACCTGGGGCTGCCGGACCTCGACGTCGCCGAGTGGACCCTGACCGTGGAGGGCCTGGTCGAGCGCCCCCTGCGCCTGGACCTCGCGGCGCTCCTCGCGCTCCCCGCCGAGCAACTCACCGCCGTGCACGAGTGCTTCGGCAGCCCGTTCCGCCCCGACGTGCCGACGCGTGCGGTGACGAACGTGCAGTGGACGGGGCTGCGGCTGGCCACGCTTCTCGACCGCGCGCGCCCGCTGCCGACGGCCCGGCACGTCGTCCTGGAGGGCGCGGACACCGGCTCGTTCGGGGACGAGGACGACCTCTCCTACGTGAAGGACCTGCCCCTGGAGACGGCGCACCGTCAGGTGTTCCTGGCCCACGGCATGAACGGCGAGCCGCTGCGCGCCCCGCACGGCCGGCCGCTGCGGGCGGTGGTCCCCCGCATGTTCGGCACGAACTCGGTGAAGTGGCTGACCAGGATCGTCCTGACGGAGGAACGGCCCCGGCACATGTTCACGACGACGTACTACACCCGGACCCTGCCGGGCGACGACACACCGCGTCCGGTGCGCGAGGTCGACGTCAACAGCAAGATCCTCTCGCCCGCGCCGGGCGCTGAACTGGCCCCCGGCACGGTGACGTTCAGGGGCCGTACGTGGTCCACGACCGAGGTCGTCGGCCTCGACCTCTCCGTCGACGGCGGCCCGTGGGAGCCGGCGGTCCTCGACACCCTGGGCTCCGAGCCGACCTGGCAGGGCTTCTCCCTGCGGCGCACGCTCGCGCGGGGCGCACACACGGTCCGCTCGCGGGCGCGGGACACGAGGGGCCGGGTGCAGCCGCCGCCGGGGGCGCGGAACTCGGTGCATGAGGTGGCGTTCACGGTGCGGTAGCCCTTACGGGCGGGGCGGGGCACGCTACTTCAGGAGGAGGTGGCGAAGGCCAACTCCGAGCCCGACTTCGGGGCCGGCTCCGGGGTCGACTTCGGGGCGGGCTTCGGGGCCGCCATGGAGGAGCCCTCCGAGGACGCCCTCAGGTCCAGCTTGGACGCGGCTTCTGTACGCGGCAGCAGCCACGCGGCCAGCACGGTCGTCACGCACAGGGTGACGCCCACGACGACGAGCCCGGTGTGCATCCCGGCGAGCGAGAACCCGGCGGCGCCTTCGCCCTCGCCGCCGCCACCCGCGAGCAGCGCGCCGAAGAGGGCCACGGACATCGCGCCGCCCGTCTGGCGCAGGGAGTTGAGCAGACCGGACGCGGTGCCGGCGCGCTCGCCGGGGACGCTGTCCATCAGCTGGGCGGTGAGCGCGGGGACGGCGAAGGCGCCGCCGAGGCCGGTCGGTACGAGCAGGACGAGGACGAGCCACAGCGGCGTACCGGCGTTCAGCGGGACCAGGACGAACATGGCGAGGGCGAGGACCGCCTGCCCGATGACGATGACCCGGCGCCGGCCGAACCGCTCGGCGGCGCGCGGCGAGATGAGGTTGGTGGCGGTGATGAACACGGCGAGCGGCACGAACATCAGCCCCGCCTCGACGCCCGACATGCCGCGCAACTGCTGGTAGTAGAGGCCGAGGAGGAAGGTCACGCCGTAGAACCCGGCGTTGACCGCGAAGCCGACGGCGAGGGCGACGGAGACCGTGCGGCGGCGCAGCAGAGCGAGCGGGACCATCGGCGCGGGGTGCCGCTTCTCGGCGGCGTGGAAGCCGATGCCGGAGGCGAGCGCCACGGCGAAGGCGCCGAGCACGGGGGCGCTGGTCCACCCCAGGTGCCCGCCCTCGATGACCGCGAACGCGAGCCCGGCGAGCGTGAGGACGGCGGTCACCTGACCGGCGAGGTCGAGCGGCGCGGGCCGGCGCGGCGAGGGCGCGGTGCGGGCCAGCAGGGCGAGGATCACCGCGCCGACGGGCAGGTTGAGCAGGAAGACCGAGCGCCATCCCGCGCTCTCGGTGAGGATGCCGCCGAGCACGGGGCCGACCGCGACGGCCACGGATCCGCCCACCGTCCACAGCGCGATGGCGCGGGCGCGGCGGCGGGCATCGTCGTAGGCCTGCCGGATCAGCGCGAGGGACGCGGGCATCACGATGGCGGCGCCGGCGCCCTGGGCGACGCGTGCGGCGATCAGCGCGCCGATGCCGGGGGCGAGGGCGCAGGCCAGCGAGGCCGCGGTGAAGAGCCCGACGCCCCAGGCGTAGGCCCGCCGCGCCCCCGCCCGGTCGGCGAGCGCACCGGCGGACAGCATCAGCGCGGCGAACATGAGGGTGTAGGCGTCCACGACCCACTGCAGCCCCGCCATGCCTCCGTGCAGGGTGGACCGGATGTCGGGCAGTGCGATGTTCACGGCGGTGACGTCGATGGTGATGACGGTGAAGCCGAGGAGCGAGGCGACGAGGGCGAGCGAGGAGGACCGGGCCTTGACGGGCGGACTCGGGGGCGGGGCGAGGGACATGGGGCTGGCTCCTACGGTGACGTGTGATCGACTCCGCGACGGTGCGGAGGCTCGCCGCGGAGCGGCGAAGCGATTGGTCCCGCACAGGTGCGGGATGACGGGTGGGCGGGTGGGAAACCCGCCGCGAAGCGGCGAAGCAATCACCCCCGCACAGGTGCGGAGCAACGGGTGGGCGGTGGGAAACCCGCCGCGAAGCGGCGAAGCAATCACCCCGCGACGGTGCGGGGCAACGAGTAAGCGGACGGACACGGGTTCCGCCGCGGAGCGGCGGGGTGTGCGCTCACAACGGGTGCGGCGCAACGGCCCCGCCGCGGAGCGGCGAAGAGAACCGCCGGACAGCAACGGTCACCGAGGCCGCGGCCGGCGAGACCGCCACCTGGGCCCCGGACCACCGTGCCGTCCGGACACCCCCTACTCTGCGCCGATCCCGCCCGCCGTGGCAGGCCGCACCTCACCGGGGCCCCCCGTTCCAGGCCCTGACACAGCCCCCCAAGCCGGCCCACGCCAGGGACAATGGGCGCATGACGGAAAGCACAGCAGGACCGGCCACCCCAGCGCCCCCAGCGGCCCCCGCGGCCCCCACCGCCCAAGCCGTCGGCACCGGCACCGGCACGGAACTGGGCCGCTACCTCCGCGCCCGCCGCGCCCGCGTGACCCCCGCCGAGGCGGGCCTCCCGGCCGGCACCGGCCTGCGCCGCACCCCGGGCCTGCGCCGCGAGGAGCTCGCCACCCTGGCGGGCGTGAGCGTCGACTACTACACGCGCCTGGAGCGCGGCCGCGAGACGAACCCCTCGCCCCCCGTCATCGACGCCCTCGCGCGCGCCCTGCGCCTGACGGGCGACGCCCACGACCGCCTGCGCGACCTGGCCGAACTGGCCTCCGGCCGCCTCACGGAGCCGCACCCCACGGCCGACCACACGGTGCGCGACTCCGCCCTGCGCATGCTGGACGCGGTGGCCCCGCTCCCCGCGTACGTGGTGAGCAGGCACAGCTACATGCTGGCCGCCAACGCCCCCGGCAAGGCCCTGCTCCCCGGCCTCTGGGACTGGCCCGACGAGCAGCGCAACGTCCTCCGTTACCTCTTCCTGCACCCCGTGGGCCGCGTCCTGTACCAGCCGTGGGAGGAGACCGTCGCCAAGTCGGTGTCCCACCTGCGCGCGATCGGCGGCACCGACACGGACTCGCCCGAACTGCAGAATCTGGTCGGCGAACTCCTGCTGAAGTCCACCGAGTTCGCCCGCATATGGGAGCGGTACGACGTGTGCGAGCGCGGCGGCGGCACCAAGTCGTTCGAGCACCCGGACGTCGGCGCGATGACCCTCACGTACGAGGTGATGACGCTGGCGCGTACGGGCGGCCAGCGCCTGGTGGTCTACCAGGCCCCGCCCGGCACCCCGGACGAGAAGGCGATGCTGAACCTGACCTGACACCGAACCACCCCCACCCCCCTCTCATTCGGCCGCGCAAGAACTCCCGTTCTTCGGCATCTCCCCGTACAGCAGGAACCCGTCGACCTTCTCCTGCACGCACTTGGAGCCGAGGTAACCGGTGTGCCCGTCACCCTTGTTGTCCAGGACGACGGCCTGCGGCCCGAGCCGGCGCGCGGTCTCCTCCGTCCACCGGTACGGCGTGGCCGGGTCGCCCCGCGTGCCGACGAGCAGCAGCTTCGGCGTCTTCACGTCCCGTACGTCGTCCCGGATGTAGCGGGTCCCGGCAGGCCGGCCGAAGCACAGCAGGACCGGCATCATCATCGACTTGCCGAAGACCGGCGACGCCTCGTCGAACTCCTTCTGGAGCCTTCCGATCTCCTTCTCGATGTGGGCGGCGTCGGGCCGGTCGGGGTCGTCGGCGCAGTTCACGCCCATGAGGGCGGCGGTCAGGTTGTCCGCGGGCACCTCGTCGCCGGACAGGTCGCCCGCGGCACCGCCGGGCAGCACCCCGCCCGGCAGCCCGCCGCTCATCCGGATCAGCGCCCGCGGGTCCCCGTCGGCGAGCAGCGCGCCCAGCGCCTGCGACAGCGCGGGCCAGGCCTGCCTGCTGTACAGCGCCTGGCTGAGGACGCCGACGACGTCCTGACCGGTGAACTCCTGGCCGTCCATGGACTGGAGCGGCATCTCGTCCATCTGCTCGACGATCTTGACCATGCTGTCCCGCGCGGAGCGGGAGTCGGTGCCGAAGACGCATCCGGCGTTCCCGGTGCACCAGGCGATGAAGTTGTCGAGGGCGGTCTGCCGGCCCTCGGCGGTGGCGAGCGACTGCGCGGCGATGGGCTCGGTCAGCGTGTCCACGCCGTCCAGCGTCATCCGCCCGACCTTCTTCGGGAACTGGGCGGCGTAGACGGCGCCGAGCCGCGTCCCGTACGAGAACCCCAGGTAGTTGAGCTTCTTGTCGCCGAGGGCCTGCCGCATCACGTCCATGTCGCGCGAGACGTTGACGGTCCCCATGTGCTCCAGGACGGGCCCGGACCGCTTCTCGCACTCCTGGGCGACCTTGCGCAGCTCCTTCAGGAGGGCGGCCGGATCGTCCGGGTCCCCCGCGGCCGGGTCGGCGCCCTGTTCGGCGTCGCCGCAGCTGACGGGATCGCTCAGGCCGACTCCGCGCGGGTCGAAGGAGACGATGTCGTACTCCTTGCTCAGGAAGTCGAACTCCTTCTGCGCGCCGGCGAGCGCGGAGACACCGGGCCCGCCGGGGCCGCCGAAGTTCAGGAGCAGCGACCCGCGGGGCTTGCCGCTCGCGCTGGACTTCAGCCGGATCATCGCGACGTCGACGCTTCCGCTGGCGGGCTTCGCGTAGTCGAGCGGTACGGAGACGTGCCCGCATTGGAAGTCTTTGGCCCCGCCCGTGGCCTCCGCCATGGCCTCGGTGCCGCCCTTGCACGCGGCCCATTTGATCTTCTGCGTGTAGTAGCGCGACAGGTCGGGCCGTCCGCTGCCGCCACCGTCGGCGGCCGCGGCGGCCGAGGCCAGGCCCGGCACTCCCGCTCCCACGACGGCCAGCACGGTGACTCGGGCTATGGCACCAGCTCCACGCACGGCAACCTCCCTGGGTATGCCCCTCGCTCACCCTAAGGGCGCCCCGTGCCCCTCGCCCGTTCAGCGCAGGGTGACCGTACGCGCACCCCCACTACTCTCCGTAAAAATCCGTGGCCCCCTCAGTCCCGCTCCAGGATCGCCGTGACCCCCTGCCCGCCCGCCGCGCAGATGGAGATCAGCCCACGCCCCGGCCGCCCGCGCTCGGCGAGCAGCTTGGCGAGGGTGGCGACGATCCGGGCGCCGGTCGCCGCGAACGGGTGACCGGTGGCGAGCGACGACCCGGCGACGTTCAGGCGCGCCCGGTCCACCGCGCCGAGCCCCCGCTCCTCCCAGGCGGCGAGCGTGGCGAGCACCTGCGAGGCGAAGGCCTCGTGCACCTCCACGAAGTCGAAGTCGCCGAGTCCGAGCCCGGCGCGCTCCAGCATCCGGGGCACCGCGTACGCGGGTGCCATCAGCAGCCCGTCACCGTCCCCGGCGACATCCCCGTGGACGAAGTCCACCGCCGCGCTCTCGCAGGCGACGAGGTACGCGAGCGGTTCGAGCCCCCGCGCCGCGGCCCACTCCTCGCTGCCGAGCAGGGCGACGGCGGCGCCGTCCGTCAGCGGGGTGGAGTTGCCCGCGGTCATGGTCGCGTCCGGCGCACCGGTGCCGAACACGGGCTTCAGCCGGGCGAGCGCGTCCACGGTCGACCCGGGCCGCAGGTTCTGGTCCCGCGCGAGCCCGCGGAACGGTACGACGAGGTCGTCCATGAACCCCCGCTCGTACGCCGCCGCGAGCCGCTGGTGACTGGCGGCCGCGAGCTCGTCCTGCGCCGCGCGCGGGATGCCCCACGCGCGGGCGGTCACCGCGGCGTGCTCGCCCATGGAGAGACCGGTGCGGGGTTCGGCGTTGCGCGGCATGTCGGGTACGAGATGGCGGGGGCGCACCCGCCCCACGGCCCGCAGCCGCCCCCCGAACGTCCTGGCCCGGCGGGCGGCCAGCAGGATCCTCCGCAGCTCGTCGTTGACCCCGAGGGGCGCGTCGCTCGCCGTGTCCGCCCCGCCGGCGACGCCCGATGCGAGCTGCCCGAGCATGACCTTGTTGGCGACGGCGACGACGGCCTGGAGCCCGGTGCCGCAGGCCTGTTGCAGGTCGAAGGCGGGGGTACGGGAGTCGAGGGCCGAGCCGAGGACGACCTCGCGGGCGAGGTTGAAGTCCCGGCTGTGCTTGAGCACGGCGCCGACGACGAACTCCCCCACGTCGCCGCGGCCTTGGAGCCCGTACCGCGCCACGAGGGCGTCGACGGCGGCGGTCAGCATCTCCTGGTTCGAGGCGGTGGCGTACGGCCCGTCGGACCGCGCGAACGGTATGCGGCTGCCGCCCACCACGGCGACCCGGCGCACAGAGGGAAGACTCATGTCTCGACCAGCTCCTGACCCTTGAGTAACCTTACTCGGAAGTAAATTTACGACCGAGCCGGGAGTTGGACAATGGCCGACCGCTACCTGACCTTCACCGCCACGGCACCCGGCCGCTTCCTCACCCGCCGCCTGGGCCTCCCCCAGCCGACACGGCTGCGCCGCTGGAGCCCCGAACACCCTTCGTTGGGCGGCGAGTTGCTGCTCCTGAGGACAGCCGATTCCCCATACGCCAAGGACCTCCCGACCCTCCTGAGGTCAACGGGCCACCAACCCACCTCAACCACGGCTGCTCCCACGGCAGTTGTGCTCGACGCAACAGCGATACGGGACACACGAGCGCTGGCCGAGGTCCATGAGGCCCTGCACCCGGTGGTGCGCAAGGTGGCGGACAACGGCCGTGTCGTCCTGCTCGGCTCCCCACCGGACGGTTCCGACCACCACCAGGCAGCGGCACAACAGGCGTTGGAGGGGTTCACGCGCTCGCTGGCCAAGGAGCTCGGCCGGGGCCGCACCGCCTCGCTCGTCCGTGTCTCCGGCCCGATAGCGACCGCCGAGTCGACCCTGCGCTTCCTGCTCTCCCCCAAGTCGGCCTACGTGACCGGCCAGGTGATCGAGACCGGCCCCGCCGAGACGGTGGCGGCGCCCGCCGACTGGGACCGCCCGCTGGCGGGCCGCACCGCCCTGGTGACGGGCGCGGCGCGCGGCATCGGCGAGGCGGTCGCGGAGGTCCTGACGCGGGACGGCGCCACGGTCGTACTCCTCGACGTCCCCTCGGCCGGGCAGGACCTGGCCCGCGTCGCGGACCGCCTCGGCGGCTCGGCCCTGCCCCTCGACATCACGGCACCGGACGCGGGCGAACGGATCGTCGCGGCGCTGCCGGACGGCTGCGTCGACATCCTCGTCCACAACGCGGGCATCACGCGGGACCGCAAGCTGGCGAACATGGCGCGGGACCGCTGGGAGCAGGTCATCGACGTGAACCTCGGGGCGGTGCTCACGACGACGGACGCGCTGCTCAAGGCGGACGCGTTCCGGCCCGGGGGCCGGATCGTCGCCACGGCCTCGATCGCCGGAATCGCGGGCAACGCGGGCCAGACGAACTACGCCGCCGGCAAGGCGGGCGTGATCGGCTTCGTCCGCTCGCTGGGGCCGCGGGCGCTGGCGGAGTACGGGGTGACGGTGAACGCGGTGGCCCCCGGCTTCATCGAGACGAAGATGACGGCGGCGGTGCCGGTGCTCATCCGCGAGGCGGGCCGCCGCATGAATTCCCTGGCGCAGGGCGGCCGCCCCGTGGACGTGGCGGAGACGACGTCCTGGCTGGCCCAGGGCGGCGTGAACGGCCAGACGGTACGGGTATGCGGCCAGAGCCTGCTCGGCGCGTAGCGCGGCGCGGCTGGAACGGTGCGGGTTGCCCTGCGGGGCTCGAGCGGCACGGGTTGCCCGGCGCCACCCTGCGGGGCTGGGCGGGTGGGTGGGTTCCTCCCCCCTCTCCCCCTGCGGGTCCGAACAGCCCCGCCGCTCCGCGGCGGATGTATCCCACCCACCCGTTCACCCCGCGACGCCTCGCGGGAGTAGGGGCGGGCGGGTGCGTCCACCCCGCGACGTGCGGCTCGGGGGGCGGGTGGGTAGGCCCACCCCGCGCCCCGCAGCGGCGGTTGGGGTGGGCTACCGGCACTGCACACCGCGGGAGTTGGCGCGAGGGGGGCGCCTCGCTACGTGCCGTCGGAGGTTGGCGGGGTGGTGATCATCCCGTACCGCCCTGTCGGGAGTCGGCGCAGGCGCCCCACCGCCCGGCACCCGCGTACGAGACGGGAGGGGACGTGGGGGTATGTCCGTACGCAGCAGCGAGCGGTCAATAGCAATGTTGTCCGCGAGGCGTGACGCAGGGATGGCAAGTACGGACATACCCCCGCGGCCCCGCACCCAACGACGAAGCGAAGGCGCGGACACCCGCCCCCATGCCCCCGCGCCCAAAAACCGAACCGTCACTCACGGAAAGTTGCCCCCATGCCCGTCCCTCTCCCCCTCATCCTCCTCCGCGCCGCCGTCCTCTCGCCCCTCAAACGGCCCCGCCCCGACGCCGCTCCGCCCTCCACCCGTCTCACCCTCACCACCACCCCCGACCCGGACCACCTCGCCGCCTACGAGGAGATCTGCGGCTTCGAGGCCGGAGACGCGCTCCCCCTCACCTACCCCCACGTCCTCGCGTTCCCCCTGGCCATGCGCCTGATGGCCGCCCGCGACTTCCCGCTCCCCCTCCTCGGCCTGGTCCACACCTCCATCGAGATCACCCAGTACCACCCCCTCCCCCGTCCGACCTCAGGCTCCGAGCAGCTCCAACTCACCGTTCACACCGAGACCTTGACCCCCCACCACCGCGGCACCGAAGCCACCCTCACCACCGAAGCCAGCCTCCACGGCGAACTCCTCTGGCACTCCCGCAGCACCTACCTCGCCCGCCACAGGACCAACACCCCGAAACCCGACACCCCCAGCACCACCCCCGGCGCCCCCGCCAGGAACTGGCCCCTCCCCGCCGACCTCGGCCGCCGCTACGCCGCCATCAGCGGCGACCGCAACCCCATCCACCTGCACCCCCTCACCGCCCGCCCCTTCGGCTTCCCGCGCCCCATCGCCCACGGCATGTGGACGATCGCCCGCTGCGCAGCGGAGCACGGCACCGGAGAGGGAGTCGGCGGCGAGGGAGCCGCCTACCTCAAGGCGGAGTTCAAGGCCCCCGTCCCCCTCCCGTCCACGGTCACGTACACCGCACACGGCCCCTCCGCCTTCGAACTCCGCTCCTCCACAGGCAGACCCCACCTCACCGGCACGGTCACGCGGGAACCCAGCGCCGCCCCTCCATCAGGCCCCCCAGCCCCGCCCACGCAAAGTTCATGAGCGTCGCCGCCGCCTCCCGCGCCGAGACCGAACCGTCCGTGTTGGCCCACCCCGCCAACGACTCCGCCGCCCCCACCAACGCCTGCGCGAGACCCGCGACCTCGCGATCCCGCAACGAGGGATCACCGTGCGCGGAGCGCGCCGCGTCCGCGATCAGCGACGTCACGAACGTGACGATCTCCTCCCGCATCGCGGCGACCTCCGCGGCGAACGGCTCCCCCTGCGTCCGCGCCTGACTGTGCAGCACGGCCCACCCGTCGGGCCGTTCCGCGGTGTGCGTGAAGAACGCCCGCAGCCCGTCCCACAGTTGCCGGTCCGCCGGCTCCCCCGCCGCGGCGACCCCGCTCGCCCCCTCCCGCACCGCCGCGACGAGCGCGTCCGCCTCCCGCCGGATGCAGGCGCTGAAGAGCTCTTCCTTGGAGTTCAGGTACAGATACACGAGCGGCTTGGAGACCCCGGCGAGCTCCGCGATCTCGTCCATGGAGGCGGCCCGGTACCCCCGTTGCCCGAACGTCCGCACCGCCGCGTCCAGCATCTGCTGCTCCCGGACGGCCCGCGGCATCCTCTTCTGCCGCCGCTTCACACCCGCCTCACCCACCCCGGCCCCCGCCTCTCCACGCTGTCCGTATCCCCGTCAGCGTACGGTCATCGAGAGCCGAGGCACGATTACCGGAAACCCGCACCCCCGCAAACAACCCACGCACCCGGAAACAACCCGCGCCCCCCGGCAACGACGAAGCCCCGCCCCGGAGTCAGTCGCCCGGGACGGGGCTTCGGCACGCAGAACCGTCAGGCGGCCGCAGGCACCGCCCGCGGCGAGGACACCGCGTCGTCACCCGCGTCGAACTCGTCCAGCGAAGCCGCCGACGCGTTCTCGTACGCCTCGCGGTCCAGGATCTTCTCGCGGGCTGCGACGATCACCGGCACCAGCGCCTGGCCGGCGACGTTCGTCGCCGTGCGCATCATGTCCAGGACCGGGTCGATGGCCAGGAGCAGGCCCACGCCCTCCATCGGCAGGCCGAGCGTGGAGAGGGTCAGCGTCAGCATGACCGTCGCACCCGTCAGGCCCGCCGTCGCGGCCGAGCCGACGACCGAGACGAACGCGATGAGCAGGTACTCCTTGACGCCCATGTGGACGTCGAAGATCTGCGCGACGAAGATCGCGGCGATGGCCGGGTAGATGGCGGCGCAGCCGTCCATCTTCGTCGTGGCGCCGAAGGGCACCGCGAAGGACGTGTACTCCTTCGGGACGCCGAGCCGCTCGGTGACCTTCTGGGTGATCGGCATGGTGCCGACCGAGGAGCGGGAGACGAAGGCCAGCTGGATCGCGGGCCAGGCGCCCTTGAAGAACTGCAGCGGGTTGACCTTGGCGACGGTGGCGAGCAGCAGCGGGTAGACGCCGAAGAGGACCAGCGCGCAGCCGATGTAGATGTCCGCGGTGAACGTCGCGTACTTGCTGATGAGGTTCCAGCCGTAGTCCGCGATGGCGAAGCCGATGAGGCCGATGGTGCCGATCGGGGAGAGCTTGATGACCCACCACAGGGCCTTCTGCAGCAGCGCGAGGACCGACTCGCTCAGCTCCAGGATCGGCTTCGCCTTGTCGCCGATCTTCAGGACGGCGATGCCGGCGACGGCGGCCATGAAGACGATCTGCAGGACGTTCAGCTCGGTGAACGGCGTGACGACGTCCGTCGGGATGATCCCGGTCAGGAAGTCGATCCAGGAGCCCGCGTGGTCGGGCGCCTTGCCGTCCTTCGGGGTGAGGCCGGTGCCGGAGCCGGGGTTGGTGAGCAGGCCGATGGCGAGACCGATGGCCACCGCGATCAGCGACGTGATCATGAACCACAGCAGCGTGCGGGTGGCGAGCCGCGCGGCGTTGTTGACCTTACGCAGGTTGGTGATCGACACCAGGATCGCGAAGAAGACGAGCGGGGCGACCGCGAGCTTCAGCAGGCCGATGAAGGTGTCGCCGACCTTGGAGAGCGTGGTGACGAGCCAGTCGACGTCCTGGTCGCGGGCGATCCAGCCGAGCAGGACGCCGAGCACAAGGCCGCCGAGGATCTGCGCCCAGAAGGGGATCTTGAGGAACTTGGGTATCCGGAAGCCGGACTGGGGCTTCTCGGTCTGGCCGGCCTTGTCGGCGGGCGTCGCGGAATTCGCGGACACGGACACACTCCGGTGAGGAAAGTCAGGGGGAGGGGGACGTACGGGAGCGGCGACCGCGAAGGGTCAGCAGGGCCGCTGCGGCGGGGGTCACGTTCAGATGTGACAGGCCGCGGACATGCAGCGGCAGAGGTCGACATGCAGGCGCGCCACGAGCGGGATGCTCATGGCGTGGTGGTGCGCTGCTGCTGTCTTCATGTCGAACACGTTAACACTTGTACTTTGAGAACATCAAAGGTCTTGTTTGAGGCAGGCGGAAGGGTTGGCCCAGGGCTGCCGCCGCGTCGGTGGCGACGAGCGCGCCCACAACTCCCCCACGACGCACGGAACC
Source organism: Streptomyces sp. NPDC005863 (assembly GCF_042871345.1). Taxonomy (NCBI): domain Bacteria; kingdom Bacillati; phylum Actinomycetota; class Actinomycetes; order Kitasatosporales; family Streptomycetaceae; genus Streptomyces; species Streptomyces sp. NPDC005863. Next base: position 1,387,288 of record NZ_JBIAII010000001.1, read on the forward strand.
CCGGCCCCGGAGCGGTGCGCTCCGGAACCGGGGTCCCGAGAAGTGTGTGACGAACCTTACGAGGCGCGCAGCCCCTCGCTTACGAGGCGCGCGCCGCGTCGTCCGCCTCGTCCTCCTGGGTGCGGTTCGCCTCCAGGTTCGCCTTGGCGCGGTCCACGCGGGCGACGACGTCCGCCGAGGCGCGGTCGCGCTCCTTGCGCAGCACCACAAAACTGATGGGCGCGGAGACGACCAGCGAGAGCAGCAGCACCCACAGCAGGTTCGAGTCGCCGAGGCCGCGCGGCAGGATCTCGGAGTAGACCAGGCCCCAGACGACCAAGAAGCAACCCACGAAGACCACGAGGCGCATCAGCGTGTAGCGGAGCATGTCAATCCACTCTTCCGTTCCGAAAGGGCCCGAGTAGGACGAGCCCCTCCAGTGAAGCATGGGAGGGGCCGCGTCCGGCAAGGGGGTGGGAGCCCCTCGCGCACGCCCCCTCAGCCGAGCGGCAGCAGCATCGTGATGTCGTCGCGGTCGTCGCCGGGCGCGACCCGGATGGCGCCCGGCACCCGCCCGACCTCCTTGTATCCGCAGGAGGCGTAGAAGCGGTCCACACCCGTGCCGCCGCGGCAGGTGAGCCGGATCGCCTCGATGCCCGCCATGCCGCGTGCGGCGTCCGCGGCGGCGGCCATCAGGTCGCGGCCGTACCCCTTGCCCTGGTGGCGCGAGTGGACCATCACCACGTAGAGCCAGATCCAGTGCTTCATCAGGCGGTGCTGGTTGTACGTGAGGAACGCCGTCGCGGCGACCGCGCCCTCCTCGTCGTACCCCACGAGCAGCCGGGTGCGCCCCTCGCTCAGTTCGGTGAGGCGCTTGACCCACTCGGGGCGGATGTCGTCGACGGTCACGGGCGGGACGAATCCGACGGCTCCCCCGGCGTTGGACACGTCGGCCCAGAGGGCGAGGACACCGTCACGGAGAGCCGGGTCTATCGCCGGGTCCAGCTTGAAGGTAAGTGCCATAGGTGGAGATTAACTATTACCGATCGCGCGCCTCAACCGCATTCCGCATGCCGGACAACGCGAGGAGCCCCGGACAACAACGCGAGGAGCCCCGGCCGAAGGGGCCGGGGCTCGTGCGTCGTGCACAGTCGTGCACAGCGGGGCGGGTCAGACCCGCATCGCCTGCGGCGTCTCCCGCAGCAGGCGGTCGGGGCCCTCGTACTCCCGGATCGCCTCGTAGCGCGTGTTCCGCTCGACCGGGCGGAAGCCCGCCTCGCGGATCAGGTCGAGCAGGTCCTCGCGGGTCAGCTTGTTCGGCGTGCCGAAGTTGTCCGCGTCGTGCGTGATCTTGTACTCGACGACCGAGCCGTCCATGTCGTCCGCGCCGTGCTGCAGCGCGAGCTGCGTCGTCTGCAGGCCGTGCATGACCCAGAAGACCTTGACGTGCGGGACGTTGTCGAAGAGCAGGCGCGAGACCGCGAAGGTCTTCAGGGCCTCGGCGCCCGACGCCATGGTCGTACGCGCCTGGAGGCGGTTCCTGACCTTGCCGTCCTTCATGTCCACGAAGTCGTGCTGGTAGCGCAGCGGGATGAAGACCTGGAACCCGCCGGTCTCGTCCTGGAGTTCGCGCAGCCGCAGGACGTGGTCGACCCGGTGCCGGGGCTCCTCGATGTGGCCGTACAGCATCGTGCAGGGGGTCTTGAGACCCTTCTCGTGCGCGAGGCGATGGATGCGCGACCAGTCCTCCCAGTGGGTGCGGTGGTCGACGATGTGCTGGCGCACCTCCCAGTCGAAGATCTCCGCGCCGCCGCCGGTCAGCGACTCCAGGCCGGCCTCGATCAGCTCGTCCAGGATGTCGGAGGCCGACATGCCGGAGATCGTCTCGAAGTGGTGGATCTCGGTGGCGGTGAAGGCCTTCAGGGAGACGTCGGGGAGCGCCTTCTTGAGCTCGCTGAGCGAGCGCGGGTAGTAGCGCCACGGCAGGTTGGGGTGCAGGCCGTTGACGATGTGCAGCTCGGTGAGGTTCTCGCCCTCCATCGCCTTGGCGAGGCGGACGGCCTCCTCGATGCGCATCGTGTACGCGTCCTTCTCGCCCGGCTTGCGCTGGAACGAGCAGTACGCGCAGGACGCGGTGCACACGTTCGTCATGTTGAGGTGGCGGTTGACGTTGAAGTGCACGACGTCGCCGTTCTTGCGCGTGCGCACCTCGTGGGCGAGGCCGCCGAGCCAGGCCAGGTCGTCCGACTCGTAGAGCGCGATGCCGTCCTCGCGGGACAGCCGCTCCCCGTCCCGGACCTTCTGCTCGAGCTCGCGCTTGAGACCTGCGTCCATGCCTGGTCCTTACCTCTCCCTACGACCTACGACAAACTCCGCCAACCGTACGCCCCCGCCCGAGCCGGACGGGGACCACCTCCCGCGCCTACGAGGCCTCTTCCTCCTCGGGGAGTTCGCCGACCCGGTTCTCCCACTTGGTGGAGAGCACGATCGTGGTGCGCGTGCGCGAGACGCCGCGGGTGCCGCTGAGCCTGCGGATCGTCTTCTCCAGGCCGTCCACGTCGGTGGCCCTGACCTTGAGCATGTACGAGTCGTCGCCCGCGATGAACCAGCAGTCCTCGATCTCGTGCAGGTCCTTCAGGCGGCGCGCCACGTCCTCGTGGTCGGCGGCGTCGGAGAGCGAGATGCCGATGAGGGCGATGACGCCGAGGCCGAGCGAGGCGGAGTCGACGGTCGCGCGGTACCCCGTGATGACACCGGCCGCTTCGAGGCGGTTGATCCGGTCCGTGACGCTGGGCCCGGAGAGGCCCACGAGCCGCCCGAGTTCGGCGTACGAGGCGCGGCCGTTCTCCCGCAGGGCCTGGATGAGCTGCCTGTCCACGGCGTCCATAGGTGCGATGCCTTTCATTATTCAGCGATACCGCGAGTCTATGTGTAGAATCTAAGGCGTAACAGGGTCTAGCCCCTGTGAATCTTTCTCAATCTCAGCCGATCAACGACGATCCTTCAGGAGTGAGTCACCCGTGTACTCGATCGAGATGGCCTACGCCCGTATGCGCGAGCTTCAGGACCTGGCCAACCGCTCGCGTGCGAATGTTGCGGCGCCGCGTAAGGCCACCAAGAAGGTGCGGGGCGCCAAGAAGCGGTAGCCCCCGCCGCGGGTAGCGGGGTTCGTTGCGCCACTTCCGGTCCACCGTGGTCGCTCGCGCAGTTCCCCGCGCCCCTTTCGGGGCGCTCAGGCACCACTGGACGCGCCCCCCAGTTCCCCTTCCCAGCGGCGGTACAAGCTGTGCGGCACGCGTGCCGCGTCCAGCGTCCGCCCGGCGACGAAGTCCACCAGATCCTGGATGTGCGTCGCCCCCGCGTAGAACGCCGGTGAGGCGGGCAGCACGATCGCGCCCGCCTCGTCCAGGCTCACCAGGTGCTTCAGCGTCTGACCGTTCAGCGGCGTCTCCCGTACGCAGACCACGAGCCGCCGGCCCTCCTTCAGGGTCACGCTCGCCGACCGCTGCAGCAGATCCTTCGAGAGCCCCAGCGCCACCCCGGCCACACACGCCGTGGACGCCGGCACGATCAGCATCCCCTTCGTCGCGTACGACCCCGACGACGGTCCCGCCGCCAGATCGCCGGCGGCCCAGTAGCGCACGTCGGACACGTCGGCGTCGAACACCCCCGGCTTGCCGTCGGCGCCGCGCGCCAGCCACTGCCGCAGGTCGTCCCGCCAGTGCGCGTCACGGAAGGCGATGCCCGTCTCGTCCAGCAGGGTCAGCCGCGAGGCGCGCGACACGACGAGGTCCACGCTCTCGCCCGCCGCGAGCAGCGCGCGCAGCACGGCCGCGGCGTACGGCGTCCCGGAGGCGCCCGACACCCCCACGATCCAAGGCCTACGCTGCGTATCTCCTGGGTTCACGCTGTGAAGCCTATCCGTCGGCGTTTCAGACCGTGAGTCCGCGTACGAGCAGGTCGAGCAGCGCGCACGCGAACAGGGCGATCCCGATGAACCCGTTCACCTGGAAGAAGGCGCGGTTCAGCCGGGAGAGGTCGTGCGGCTTCACGATGGAGTGCTCGTAGACGAAGGCGCCCGCGACGATCGCGAGGCCGAGCCAGAAGAAGGCGCCCGCGTCGGTGGCCGCGGCGTACCAGACGAGCAGCGCCGTGGTCACGAAGTGGCAGGCGCGCGCGCCCCGGATGGCGGCCGGGATGCCGAACCGCGCGGGCACCGACTTCACGCCGACCTCGCGGTCCGTCTCCACGTCCTGGCAGGCGTAGATCAGGTCGAAGCCGCCGATCCAGATGCCGACCGCGAGGCCGAGGATGACGGCCCGGCCCGACCACTCGCCGGTGACCGCGATCCAGGCGCCGACGGGTCCCATCGCCTGGGCGATGCCGAGGATGGCCTGCGGGAAGTTCGTGAACCGCTTGCCGTACGGGTAGACCACCATCGGGATCACCGCGACCGGCGCGAGCGCCAGGCAGAGCGGGCCCAGCAGGGCCGCCGAGCCGAGGAAGACCACCAGCGCGATCAGCGCGCCGGTCCACGCGGACTTCACCGACACCGCGCCGGTGACCAGTTCGCGGTGGGCGGTACGCGGATTGCGGGCGTCGATCTCGCGGTCGATGATCCGGTTGGCGGCCATCGCGAAGGTGCGCAGGCCCACCATGCAGACGGTGACCAGGAGCAGCCGCCCCCAGTGGATGTTGCCGTCGAGGCGGAACATCGCGGTGAGCGCGGCGATGTAGGCGAACGGCAGCGCGAACACCGAGTGCTCGATCATGACGAGCCGCAGGAAGGCCTTGGTGCGTCCGGGCTGCGGCAGCGCGGCTGATGCTGAACTCACGAGAGTCCGTACTCCTTCCAGCGGCGGTCGACCTTCGCCGCCGTCTCCGGGTCGGACTCGACCATCTCCGGCCAGCCGCCGTCCCGGGTGTAGCCCTCCTCGGGCAGCTTCTTCGTGGCGTCGATGCCCGCCTTGCCGCCCCAGAACTGCTGGTAGGAGGCGTGGTCGAGGTGGTCGACGGGGCCCTCGACGACGGTGAGGTCGCGGGCGTAGTCGGTGTTGCCGAGCGCGCGCCAGGACACCTCGTGCAGATCGTGCACGTCGCAGTCCTTGTCCACCACGACGATCAGCTTCGTCAACGACATCATGTGCGCGCCCCAGATGGCGTGCATGACCTTCTGCGCGTGCTTGGGGTACTTCTTGTCGATCGAGACGATCGCGCAGTTGTGGAAGCCGCCGGACTCCGGCAGGTGGTAGTCCACGATGTCCGGGACGATCACCTTGAGGAGCGGGAGGAAGAACCTCTCCGTCGCGCGGCCCAGCGGGCCGTCCTCCGTCGGCGGGCGGCCGACCACGATGGACTGGAGCAGCGGGCGCTTGCGCATCGTCACGCAGTCGATCTTCAGGGCGGGGAACGGTTCCTGCGGCGTGTAGAAGCCGGTGTGGTCGCCGAAGGGGCCCTCGGGGAGCATCTCGCCCGGCTCGAGCCAGCCCTCGATGACGACCTCGGCGTGCGCGGGCACCTGGAGCGGGACCGTCTTGCAGTCGACCATCTCCACCCGCTTGCCCTGGATGAACCCGGCCAGCATGTACTCGTCCATGTCGCCGGGCAGCGGCGCCGTGGAGGCGTACGTGACGGCGGGCGGGCAGCCGAAGGCGATGGCGACGGGCAGCTTCTCGCCGCGGCGTGCGGCCACCTGGTAGTGGTTGCGGCTGTCCTTGTGGATCTGCCAGTGCATGCCGATGGTGCGCTTGTCGTGACGCTGCAACCGGTAGAGGCCGAGGTTGCGCACCCCGGTGTCGGGGTCCTTGGTGTGGGTCAGGCCCAGGTTGAAGAAGGAGCCGCCGTCCTCGGGCCAGGTGAAGAGCGCGGGCAGCTGCTCCAGGTCCACGTCGTCGCCGGTGAGGACGACCTCCTGGACGGGCGCGTTGTCGGACTTCACCTTCTTCGGCGGTACGTGCGTCATCGCGCCGAGCTTGCCGAACGCCTCGCGCACCCCGACGAAGCCGTGCGGCAGCTCCGGCTTGAGCAGACCGCCGATCTTCTCGCTGATCTCGCCGTACGACTTCAGACCGAGCGCCTTGAGCAGCCGGCGGTCCGTCCCGTACACGTTCATGGCCAGGGGCATCGCGGAGCCCTTGACGTTCTCGAAGAGGAGCGCGGGGCCGCCGGCCTTCTGGACGCGGTCGGTGATCTCGCCGACCTCCAGATACGGGTCGACCTCGGCCTTGATGCGCTTGAGATCGCCCTCGCGGTCCAGTGCCCGGAGCAGGGAGCGAAGATCGTCGTAAGCCATGCGTTCCAGTATCCGGCACCGGCTACCCTGGCCCCGTCACCGGGGGCACGCACGCCACCCGCCGCCACCGCTTGGGGGATCGCGCCACCATGCTCAGGTATCTGCCGTTCCTGCTGGTCCTGGCGGTGTGGATCTATGCCTTCATCGATGTACTGAACACTCCGGAGAAGGAGGTCAGGCATCTGCCCAAGGTGGTGTGGGTCATCATCGTGCTGCTCTTCGGCGAGGTGCTGCTCGGCCCGGTCGCCTGGCTCGTCACCGGCAAGGTGCGCCACGCACCCGGCGCGGGCGGCGGTATCGGCGGGCGGGGCCGCGGCGGCAGCACCCGGTGGGTGGCGCCGGACGACAACCCGGAGTTCCTGAAGTCCCTGCGCGACGAGGACCCGGACCCGGACGACGACCGGCGCGACCGGCGTGACAAGGGCGAGGGCTGACGGGCCGTGGAACTGCGGCTGCTCGTGACCTTCGAGAAGGTCGCCGCCGTCCTCAGCTTCACCCGCGCCGCCGCCGAGCTCAAGTACGCCCAGTCCAGCGTCACCAGCCAGATCCGCGCCCTGGAGACCTCGCTCGGCGCGGAGCTCTTCGACCGGCTCGGCAGCCGCATCCGCCTCACCGACGCGGGCGAGCGGCTGCTCCCCTACGCCCGGCAGATCATCGAACTCGCCGACGAGGCACGGGCCGCGGTCGCCGGCGCCGATGAGCCGTCCGGCACGATCGCGGTCGGCACCATGGAGTCGCTGACCTCCTACCGGCTGCCGCCGCTCCTCGAACTCTTCCACCACCGCTACCCGAAGGTGCGGCTCTCGCTGCGCCCCACGCTGGGCGACGAGACCCGGCGGGCGCTGCGGCAGGGCACGTACGACGTGGGCTTCCTCATGGAGCCGGCCACCGCGCACCCGGGCCTGGAGACCGAGGTCCTCGCCGAGGAGCCGCTGGTCCTGGTCTGCGCGCCGACCGATCCGCTGGCCGCGCGCGGCGCGGGGCCGCTCGGCACCGGCGATCTGTCGGCGGTGCAGCTGGTCGGCACCGAGCCGGGCTGCCCGTACCGGGACCTCTTCGAGGACGAGCTGCACGCGCACACCGGGCAAGCGCCGCCGTTCATGGAGTTCGGCACCATCGAGGCGACGAAGCAGGGCGTGGCGGGCGGCCTCGGCGTGGCGCTGCTCCCGGCCGTGGCGGTGGCGCGGGAGCTGGCGGACGGCACCCTGGTACGGCTGCCGTGGGAGCCGCCGTTCACCTTGTGGACGCAGCTCGCGTGGCGGTCGGGGAAGCGTCTCGCGCCGCAGGTGCGGCTGTTCGTGGAGCAGGCCGTGCGGCTCGTACGGGAGCAGGGCGGCTCGCCCGCGCCAGGGTGACCTTGAGGCTCGCGAGGACGATCAGCGGGACGCCGAGCGCCTGGACGAGTCCGATGTGGTGGCCGTAGACCGCCCAGTCGGCGACCATCGCGACGGCCGGGTAGGTGAAGGCGAGCACGGCGATCTTGGCGGTGGTCAGCTTGGCGTACGCCGCGTACATCAGGACGTACATCAGGCCGGTGTGGATCACGCCGAGTCCGGCGAGCCAGGCCCATCCGGTGCCGGTGCCGCCCATCGCGCCGAAGTCGGTGAAGGGCAGCAGCAGCGGGATGCCGACGAGGACCTGGACGAGGGCGATCAAGTGCGGGCGAACGCCGGTGACGCGCTTGGTGACGAGGGTGGACAGCGCGTAGAGAACGGCGGCGAGCAGCGCCAGGCCGATGCCGGCGAGCGAGCCCGCGTCGCCCGGCCGCACCCCCGAGACCAGCACGAGCCCGGCGAACGCGGCCGCCAGCCAGCCCAGTTGGGAGCGGGTCAGCCGCTCGCGCAGCACGACGGCGCTGAGCAGCACCAGGAAGAACGGCTGCGTGTGGTAGACGACGGTGGCCAGGGAGATCGAGGTGGCCTCGTACGCCGAGAAGAGGAACACCCAGTTGAAGACGATGAACACCCCGCCCAGCGCGGCGAGTCCGAGCTTCTTGAGGGTGAGGCCGTGGTCGCGGAAGTAGCCGCGGGCGGCGGCGTACGTACCGAGGGCGAGGGCGCCGAACAGGACACGGAAGAACACCACGTTGAAGGCGGATGCGCCGGACTCCACGACGAAGATCCCGAGGGTGCCGGAGAGCACCATCGCGGCGGTGAGCTGGGCGGTGCCCGTGCGCTCGGATGACTTGTGCGCTGCGGTCGTTGTCATGCCGACGAAGCTACGAGCGGGCGTACGCGCCGGTCCACGCGCTGCCGGGGCGTCCTCCCGATGGCTCCATCGGCGCCGTCGATGAGGCCTGACGGGCGGCGTGCGTGGGCACCATGGCCGGCATGAGCGCCGACACGAGCAACGCATCCCGCATCCCGACGGTCGACCTGCGGCCGTGGCTGTCCGGCGACGCCGAGGCCCGCGCCCGGACGGCACGCACGGTCGACGAGGCCCTGCGGAGCGCCGGGTTCCTCCTCGTCACCGGACACGGGGTCGACCCGGCCCTGCGCGCGACGATCAGGGAGTCGGCCCGCGGCTTCTTCCGGCTGCCGGCCGAGGCGAAGCGGCGGTACGCGGTGCGGGTGGGCGACCGCGGCTGGCTCGGCCCCGGCGCCGAGGCCAACAGTTACGCCGAGGGCACGGCCGCGCCCCCGGACCTGAAGGAGTCGCTGTCGTTCGCGGCGGACGAGCCGACGGGGGATCCGGCGGTGGACGCCGAGTGGTTCGCGCCCAACACCTGGCCGGCCGAGGCGCCCGGACTGCGGGAGCCCGTCGAGGAGTATCTGCGGCAGATGCGCGCGCTCTGCGACCGCCTCCTGGAGCTCCTCGGCGTCGCGCTCGGCGCGGGCGAGGACTTCTTCACCCGGCACACCGGCCACCCCACCTGGGGCTTCAACATCAACTGGTACCCGGGGCGGGAGCGGGTGGGCGCGCCCGAGCCGGGCCAGTTCCGCATCGGCCCGCACACCGACTTCGGCACGGTGACGGTGCTCGACCGGGAGGCGGGGCGGGGCGGGCTCCAGGTGTTCACGGACGACGGCGGCTGGCAGGACGCGCCGTTCGACCCGGCGGCCCTCACGGTCAACATCGGTGACCTGATGGCGCGTTGGACGGACGGCCGCTGGCAGTCGGGCCGCCACCGGGTGCTGCCGCCGCCCGCCGAGCTGCCCGCAGAGGAGCTGATGTCGCTCGTGTACTTCTACGAGTGCGACCCGGGCACGGACGTCCGGGGCATCGATTCGCACGTCTATCTGCGGGGGCAGCTGGACGCGATCACGGTGGCGGGCGACTGAGGCGGGACGGAGGGTGGCCCCGCCCCGGCAGGCCTCACTCTTCGGCAGGCCTCACTCCTCGCGCAGCACCAGCGCGAGGAGCCCCGGGAAGCGGTCGTCGAACTCCGCGTGGCGCAGGCGGTTGACGCGCCGGGCGCCCTCGTCGCGCTGCTCCACCAGGCCCGCCGCGCGCAGGGTCGCGAAGTGGTGGCTCAGGGCGGCCTTGCCGACGGTCACGTCGAAGCTGCCGCAGGCCCGCGTCCAGTCGGCCGAGGACGCCAACTCCCGTACCAAGTACAGGCGTACGGGATCGGCGAGCGCGGCGAGCGCGCTCTGCACGGAGACGTCGGCGGGGTCCACGTGCACCGGCGCCGCGCGGTGACTCACCATGTCCGCCCGCCCCTCTTGTCGAGTGTTCGATGAAAACCATACACTCCCGAGTGTTCGCTTTCCGTTGAACACTTCCCGGCGAGGGGTACTCCGTCATGCGCACCGTTCATTTCCGGCAGACCGGCGGACCCGAGGTCCTGGAGCCGGCCTACGCCGAGGTCCCCGAGCCCGGCCCCGGCCAGGTCACCGTCGACGTCGCCTACGCCGGCGTGAATTTCGCCGACCTCAAGGCACGCTCCGACGGCTACCGGGTGCCCGCCCTGCCCTTCGTGCCCGGCCTGGAGGTCTCCGGCCGGATCCGCGCGGTCGGCGCGGGCGTCACCGCGCTGCGCCCCGGCCAACAGGTCGCGGCCCTCACCGCGGGCGGCGCCTACGCCGAGGTGGCCCTCGCCGACGCGGCCACCGTCTTCGCCCTCCCCGAGGGCGTCGACCCGCGCACCGCCGCCGCCCTGCCGACGGTGGTGCCGACCGCGCACGCGCTGCTGCACGAGGTGGGCCGCGTCCGGGCGGGCGAGAGCGTGCTCGTGCAGGGCGCCGCCGGCGGTGTCGGCACCGTCGCCGGGCAGCTGGCGAAGGCGGCCGGGGCCACGGTGCTCGGGGTCGTCTCGGGTGCCGCCAAGGCGCAGTACGCGCTGAAGTACGGCTACGACGAGGTGTTCGTGGACGACGGCACCGGACCCGGCTTCGCCCACGAGGCGCGCCGGGCCACCGGGGGCCGCGGCGTCGACCTCGCGCTCGACCCGGTCGGCGGCGACACCTTCCGGCGCTCGCTCGACGCCCTCGCCCCCTTCGGCCGCCTCGTCTCCTTCGGCAACGCGGGCGGGGCCGAGCCGTGGGCGGTGGGCCAGCCCGACCTCTTCCCCGGGGCGCACACGGTCTCGGCGTTCTCCATCCTGACGCTGGCGCAGAGCGCCCCGCAGGCCCTGCGCGCGGTCGCCGAGCGCGCGTTCCGGCTGGTCGCCGACGGCACGGTCACGCTGCCGGTGACCGCCGAGTTCCCCCTGGCGGAGGCCGCCGACGCGCACCGGCTGATGGGCGGCAGGACGTCGACGGGCAAGCTGCTGCTGCGGGTCGGCGGGTAACGGCCGTACGGCCCCCCGAGGGGATCAGCCCGTGGCGGCCGCGTACGCCTCCCGCAGCCGGCGCCACCGGTCCTGGCGCCACGTCGACCAGTCCATGGGCCGCCCGTCGAGCGCGTCCACCAGGCACCCGAAGTGGTCGTGCCACCCGGCGAGGCAGTCGAGCCGCAGCGCGTCGTCGCCCTCGAACTCGTTGCTGAAGCGCAGCGTGGTCGCGTCCCCCTCGCCGACCCCCACCACGGGCCCCTCCACCGGTTCGAGGTGGAAGCGGCACCGGCCGTGCAGGTCGACGGTGTACTCGGCGATCACCTCCGGGTCCCAGGCGGTGACGTGCCCGGAGTGGACGGCGTCCGGTTCGCCGTTGAGCCAGCGCAGGGTGACGGCGCCGCCGAGCCGGGGCTCGAACACGTCGGCGGCGGCCAGCCACCCCGGCAGTCCCTCCGGGGTGGCCACCGCCGCCCACACGCTGTCCACAGGGTGGGGAAGGTGCAGCTCGTAATGCAGGTGCTGGGTACTGCCCTCGGTATGGCTGGTGCCCTGCCCGATCATCGCGGTCATGGCACCAGCCTGGCCCGGCGGGACGGGTTCCGCATCCCTGACACGGCGTCCTCACGGGGCGCCCGCCCGGGTCAGACCCCGGCGTACGAGTGCTTGCCGGTGACGAAGATGTTCACGCCGTAGTAGTTGAACAGCCAGCAGGCGAAGGCGATCAGGGCCAGGTAGGCGGCCTTGCGGCCCTTCCAGCCGGCGGTGGCGCGGGCGTGCAGGTAGCAGGCGTACGCGACCCAGGTGATGAAGGACCAGACCTCCTTGGGGTCCCAGCCCCAGTAGCGGCCCCAGGCGTCGCCCGCCCAGATCGCGCCCGCGATGATCGTGAACGTCCACAGCGGGAAGATCGCGGCGTTCAGGCGGTACGAGAACTTGTCGAGGGAGGCCGCCGAGGGCAGCCGCTCCAGGACGGAGGTGGCGAACTTGCCCGGCTGCCCGCCGTTCAGGAGCTTGTTCTCGTAGCTGTCCCGGAAGAGGTAGAGCAGCGTGCCCACCCCGCCGACGTAGAAGACGGCGCCGCAGAAGATCGCGGTGGAGACGTGGATCCACAGCCAGTACGAGTGCAGGGCCGGCACCAGCTGGTCGCTGGAGGTGTACAGGACGGTGACGGCGAGACCGAGGTCGAGCAGGACCGTGGTGACCAGCGGGAGGCCGAGCCAGGCGATGTTCTTCTTCAGCGCGAGCAGCACCAGGTACACCGCGACGGCCACGGTGGAGAAGGTGATGCTGAACTCGTACATGTTGCCCCACGGCGCCCGCTGCACCGACAGGGCGCGGGTGAGCACACCGCCGAACTCCAGCAGGAACGCGAGGACGGTGAGGGAGACCGCGATACGGCCGTACAGGTCGCCCTTCTCGTCACCGGCGGAGGCGCCGGGCCCGTCCGGCACGTCGCGGGTGCCCGCGACGGACCGGGTGACGACCTTGGGCCGCTCCAGGGTGGCGGTGCCGCCGCCCTGGGCCTGGACGGTGACGGCGGGCGCGGCGGCCGCGCCCGTCCTGCTCGGGGTGAGCGCGGCGGCGGTGCGGGCGACCTTGCTGCGGCTGCCGAAGAGCCACTCCGCCATGTGCGCGAAGAACGCGAGCAGATAGACGGCCATCGCGGAGTAGATCAGCACATTGCTGATGTGCGCGAGGTTCTCGTTGGGCTCGGCGGCCAGGGTGGCGGCGAGATTCACTTCTCAGCCCCTTCGGCAGGTGCGGCATCGAGGTCGGAGGCGGGGAGGGCTTCCTCGTCCGGGTCTTGCGGGGACGCCGAAGGCGCCTTCTCGTGGAGTTCGGCGGCGAGCTGGGAGAGCTCCTCGGGGACCTTGGCGGACTCGCTGCGGCCGAGGCCCGCCATCTCGACGACGGTGACGCCGTCGGGGCCCTTGACCGCCCGCACCCAGACGCGGCGGCGCTGGATGAACAGCGATCCGGCGAGGCCGAGGACGGCGGCGATCGCGCCGCCCAGCGCCCAGCCGGTGCCGGGCTGCTGGGAGATCTGGAAGGTCGCCCACTCCTTGAGGTTCTTGTCGAACGTGATCGACCCGGCGCCGTTCGGCAGCTTCATGGTCTCGCCGGGGCGCAGCCGCTGCTTGAACAGCTGCCCGTCGGCGCCCTTGAACTGCTTCATCTTGCGGGTGTCCAGCTGGTACACGTTCTGCGGCACGCCGGCGTCGACGCCGAGGCTGCCGTGGTACGCGGAGAGCGCGAGCACCGGGTACTCGGCGGCGGGGAACTGGGAGAACATCTGCCCCTTGCCCACGCCCGCGAAGGTCGGCACGAAGAAAGCGTTGAAGCCGAGCTGGTCCGGCCTGCCGTTCTTGTCGCGGTAGCCGTCCATGACCTTGATGGCGCCGGTCGCGGTGCCGTTCTGGTCGATGGGCAGGACCGGCACGGAGGCCTTGTAGACGACCTTGCCCTTGGCGTCGCGGACGGTGACGGCGGGGGCGAAGCCGTGGCCGATGAGGTAGACCTTCGAGCCGTCGACCTCCAGCGGCTTGTTGACCTCGATCGACTTCTTCTTCTCGGCGCCGTCGGGGCCCTCGGAGTAGGTGACGTCGGCCCGGTAGGTGCGGGGCGTGCCGCGGTTGGGGCCCGACTTCTGGTACGTGCCGACGAAGTTGTCGAGCTTGAAGCTGAACGGCGCCAGCTCGTCGGTGTCGAAGAGGCTGCCGGACTTGAAGTCGTCGTACTGGATGAGGGTGTTGGAGAACCCGTCGCCCTCCATGACCAGCTTGCCGCCCTCGGACTTGAGGAGCTGTCCGGCGGCGAACGCGATCAGCATCACGATCAGCGCGACGTGGAACATCAGGTTCCCGGCCTCGCGCAGATAGCCCTTCTCGGCGGCGACGGAGCTGCCAGCGCCGGACCCCGCGGTGTGCGCGCGGAAGCGGCGCTTCTTGAGCATCGCGAGCGCGGTCGCGTGCACCTGCTCGGGCTCGGCGTCGGTGCGCCAGGTGGTGTACGCGGGCAGCCGGGTCAGCTTCCTGGGGGCGCCCGGCGGGCGGCCGCGCAGCTGGCCGACGAACTGCCAGGTGCGGGGCACGATGCAGCCGATGAGGGAGACGAACAGGAGGATGTAGATCGCGGAGAACCACACCGAGCTGTAGACGTCGAAGAGCTGCAGCTTGTCGTAGACCGGCCCGAGCGTGGTGTGCCGGTCCATGAAGTCCTGGACCTTGAGCTCGTCGACGTTGTTCTGCGGGATCAGCGAGCCCGGGATGGCGCCGAGGGAGAGCAGCAGGAGCAGGATCAGGGCGACCCTCATGGAGGTCAGCTGCCGCCAGAACCAGCGGAACCAGCCGATGACCCCCAGCGAGGGGAGGCTGGGGCCGTCCTCCTTGGGGGCGGTGGACAGCTGCGCGCCCGCGGCACCCAGGTCGTTCTCCTCGCGGGCCACGGGGGCGCCTTCAGGAGCTTCGGTCTTGCTCATGGATCAGATCCCCACCGTGTAGCCATTGGACCAGACCTGCATCTGCTGGATGACGCTGTCCCACACGCCGGTCACCAGCAGCAGGCCGGTCGCGATCATCATGACGCCGCCGATGCGCATCACCCATGCATAGTGCCGCTTGATCCAGCCGAAGGCGCCGAGCGCCTTGCGGAAGGCGACGGCCGCGAGGATGAACGGGATGCCGAGCCCGAGGGAGTAGGCGACGCCGAGTATGGCGCCTCGCTGCGGATTGGCCCCGTCGGCGGAGAGCGTCAGGACGGAGGCGAGGGTCGGGCCGATGCACGGCGTCCAGCCGACCGCGAAGAGGGCGCCCACGATCGGGGCGCCCGCGAGCCCCACCGCGGGCCGCTTGTGGAAGCGGTACTCGCGCTGGGTGAGCCAGGGCATGAGCCCCATGAAGAAGAGACCGAGCACGATCATCACCACGCCCAGCACCATGTTGACGGTGCTCTGGTGCTCCCTGAGCGTGCGCCCCAGCGCCCCGAAGAAGACGGTGGCGGAGACGAAGATGACGGTGAAGCCGGCCACGAACAGCGCCGCGCCCGCGGCCATCCGGCCCCGCCGGGCCTCACCGAGGTCCTGGCCGCTGACCCCGGTGACGTACGAGAGGTAGCCGGGGACGAGCGGCAGGACGCACGGCGAGAAGAACGAGACGAGCCCGCCGAGCACCGCGACCGGGATCGCGAGAAGCAGGGCGCCACCCATGACGGTCTGGTTCGGGTCACTGATCGCGGCCGCGAGGGTCGGCATCACTTCTCCGCGAGCACAGGGTCGATCATCTTCCGCAGCTTCTCTTCGTTCAGCGGCTGCTGCGAGCGCGCCGCGATCTTCCCGTCCCGGTCGACGACGAGCGTGGAGGGAATGAAGTTCGGGTTGAGCGAGCCCTTGGGGAAGCGCAGCATCAGCTTGCCCATCGGGTCGTGCAGGCTCGGATAGGGAATCTCGTGCTGCTTCTCGAACTGGATCGCCGGACCCCGCTCGGGGTCACGCGTGTTGATCCCGACGAACTCGACGCCCTTGGCCTTGGTCTCCTTGGCGACCTTCGCGAAGTTCGGCGCCTCGGCCCGGCACGGGGCGCACCAGGAGCCCCAGACGTTCAGGACCACGATCTTGCCCTTGTAGTCCTTGCCGATGTCGAGGTGCTTTCCGTCGAGCGTCTCTCCGTCGAGGTCCGGGCTCGCCTTGCGGTTGCCCTTCTTGACGGTCGCGATGCCGTCGGAACCGGCGACGAAGTTGGTGTTTCCGGAACCGCCCGAGGTGCC
Source organism: Streptomyces sp. NPDC005863 (assembly GCF_042871345.1). Classification (NCBI taxonomy): domain Bacteria; kingdom Bacillati; phylum Actinomycetota; class Actinomycetes; order Kitasatosporales; family Streptomycetaceae; genus Streptomyces; species Streptomyces sp. NPDC005863. Next base: position 1,403,037 of record NZ_JBIAII010000001.1, read on the forward strand.
GCCGGAACTGCAGGCGGACAGTGCCAGCGCGACGACCGCGAGTCCTGCGGTGAGCAGGGCAGCGCGGCTGCGGCGTCGACTGCTGCTATCGATGCGGTGTGGGGCACGGCAGGCAACACTCATGTGAAAAGTTTCGCATGTCCGAATCCGCGATCTTCCGCGCCCCCTCCGCAGCGGAGAACGCCCTAGCGAAGGCTCTTCCAGCCCCCGGCCGGCTGCTGGCCGACCTCCAGGCCCTGGAGCTTCTGGAGCACCTTGGGGTCCTGCACGTCGAGCCAGTCGACGAACTGCCGGAAGGAGACGAGACGTACGTCCTTCTTGCCGGCGATGTGCTTCAGGGCCTCCTCGACGGCATCCATGTAGATGCCGCCGTTCCACTCCTCGAAGTGGTTGCCGATGAAGAACGGCGCACGGTTGGACTCGTAGGCGCGCTTGAAGCCGGCTATGTAGGCCTCGGCGGCCTGCTTGCGCCAGCCCGGGTAGTTGGCCGGCGGCGCCTTCGTGGAGTTCTGCGACTGGTTGGCGAGGATGTTGTAGTCCATCGAGAGGACCTCGAAGCTGTGCCCGGGGAAGGGCATGGCCTGCAGCGGCAGGTCCCAGACGCCCATCTTCTTCTGCGGCCACTTCTGGCGGCCGCCGGGCGAGGACGCGTCGTAGCGCCAGCCGAGCTTCTTCGCCGTCGGCAGCAGGTTGTTCTGCCCGAGCAGACAGGGCGTGCGGCCGCCGACGAGTTCCTTGTCGTAGTCGAAGGGCAGCGACGGCAGATCGGTCCAGCCGGTGTTGGTGCGCCACTTCTTCACAAAGGACTTGGCCTGGTCGATCTCGTCCTGCCATTGCGCGGACGTCCAGTTGGCCACGGAACCCGAGCCGGCGCAGAAGTGCCCGTTGAAGTGCGTGCCGATTTCATGGCCTTCGAGCCATGCCTGACGCACGTACTTGAGCGTGTCCTTGATGTGACCGTCGGTGAGATAACCGATGTCGGAGGCACCGACGGCGTTGTTCGGCGGACGGTACAGACGCTTCTTCGATTCCGGCAGCAGATAAAGGCCGGAGAGGAAGAACGTCATGTGCGCGTCGTGTTCCTCGGCGAGCTTCAAAAAGCGCGGGAACAGACCGTTGCCGACCTCGCCGGCGCCGTCCCAGGAGAAGATCACGAACTGCGGGGGCGTCTCGCCCGGCTGCAGCGGAACGGGCTTGCCCGGCTGGTGGGGCTGGGTTCCGGTGTACGCGGTCGAACCGTCGCCGATCGGCTTCGACGGGCGCTTCTGCGCGCCGCCCTTGCCGTCCCCGGCCTTACCGGCGGGCCCTGACGAATCACCGTCGCCGCCCGAGCCGCACGCCGCGAGCCCGAAAGCGGCGGCCGTGCCGGCTCCGAGTCCGAGCATTCCCCTGCGGCTGATGTCGCGCATTCCATCCCCATTCGTCGCGCCCCTGGGTCCGTTCCTGCTCTATGTGCCGAGCAAGAGGGACAACCGGTTAGAGGGCGCGACGAACAACGGGGTTCCTGCGCAACGGAATTATTTGCGCGATTCCCGGAAAAGGGACATACAGTTGCCGCACGATTACACGCGGTGGATCACCGGCGGCCTTTATCAGGCGCCGAATGCCTTGCTCTTGCCCGGCGCCGGCTTGGCGCCGGCGAGGAGATGAGCGGGCACCAGATCCCGGGCGGGCTCGCTGTACCCCACCGAGACGATCTTGTCGCCGCGGTAGGTGAACGACGTGAGCGACGCCAGCGTGCACTGCCGCTTGCGCGGGTCGTGCCACAGCCGCCGCTTCTCCACGAAGCTGCGCACGATCCAGATCGGCAGCTGGTGGCTGACGCACACCGCCTCGTGCCCGCGGGCCGCGTCCTTGGCCGCGTCCAGGGCGCCCATCATCCGTACGACCTGCTCCACGTACGGCTCGCCCCAGGACGGCTTGAAGGGGTTGACGAGGTGCTTCCAGTTGTCCGGGTTCTTCAGGGCGCCGTCGCCCACCCCGAAGGTCTTGCCCTCGAAGACGTTGGCCGCCTCGATGAGGCGCCCGTCGGTGGCGAGGTCGAGGCCGTGCGCCTTGGCGATCGGCGTGGCCGTCTCCTGGGCGCGGTCCAGCGGCGAGGCGACGACATGCGTCACGTCGCGCCGGGCGAGGTGCTCGGCGACGCGGTCGGCCATCTGCCGGCCGAGCTCGGAGAGGTGGTAGTCGGGCAGCCGCCCGTAGAGGATCCCGTCGGGGTTGTGCACCTCGCCGTGGCGCATCAGGTGGACGACGGTCAGCTCGTCGCCCGCAGCGGCGTCGCTCATGCGGTGGCCTCCGTCGCTTCCGCGGCGGCGCGCGCGGCGGCCGGCAGGGCCGCGGCGACACGCTCGATCGCCTGCTCGTCGTGGGCGGTGGACACGAACCAGGACTCGAAGGACGACGGCGGCAGATAGACGCCCTGCGACAGCATCGAGTGGAAGAACGCGGTGAAGCGGAAGGACTCCTGCGCCTTCGCGTCCTCGTAGTTGCGCACCTCGCGGTCGGTGAAGAACACGGTGAACATGTTCGACGCGTTCTGCACCCGGTGGGCGACGCCCTCCTTGGCGAGCGCCTCGGTCACCAGGGCGCGCAGCCGCGCGGAGACGTCGTCGACCTTCTCGTACGCCGCGTCGTCGAGGAGGCGCAGCTGGGCGAGGCCCGCGGCCGTGGCGACCGGGTTACCGGAGAGCGTGCCCGCCTGGTAGACGGGGCCCGCAGGGGCGAGGTGCGCCATGACGTCGGCGCGGCCGCCGAAGGCCGCGGCCGGGAAGCCGCCGCCCATGACCTTGCCGAAGGTCATCAGGTCGGGCGTCACGCCGTCGACGCCGAACCAGCCGGCCTTCGACGTACGGAAGCCGGTCATCACCTCGTCGGAGATGTACAGCGCGCCGTTCTTGGCGCAGGCCGCCTTGAGGCCGGCGTTGAAGCCGGGCTGCGGCGGTACGACGCCCATGTTGCCCGGCGCCGCCTCGGTGATGACGCAGGCGATCTCGCCGGGGTGCTTGTGGAACGCCTCGTGCACCGCTTCGAGGTCGTTGTACGGCACGACGATGGTGTCGCCCGCCTGGGCGCCGGTGACCCCGGGGGTGTCCGGAAGGCCGAGCGTCGCCACGCCCGAACCCGCCGACGCGAGCAACGCGTCCACGTGCCCGTGGTAGCACCCGGCGAACTTGATGACCTTGGCGCGGCCGGTGAAGCCGCGCGCGAGACGGATGGCGGACATGGTCGCCTCGGTGCCGCTGGAGACCAGCCGGACCTGCTCCACGGGGTCGATCCGGCCGACGATCTCCTCGGCGAGGGCGACCTCGCCCTCGCCGGGCGTGCCGAAGGAGGTGCCGCGCGCGACGGCCTCCTGCACGGCGGCGATCACCTCGGGGTGGGAGTGCCCGAGGATCATCGGGCCCCACGAACACACGAGGTCGACGTACTCGCGGCCGTCGGCGTCAGTCAGGTACGGACCGGTGCCGGACACCATGAAACGGGGCGTACCACCCACAGCGCGGAACGCGCGCACGGGAGAGTTCACACCGCCGGGCGTCACGGCCGCCGCACGGTCGAAGAGAGTCTGCGAAACTGGGGCGCTATACGGGAAGCTCACACGAGCCATGGTGTCAGAGGGTCCGGACATCCTGCGGACAGGTGTTTCACTCCACGTTTTAGCGGGTGACCGTGGGGGAGGTCACTGACACGATGATCGGGTTGCGTGGCGGGGGCCGCGAGGCCTAGAAAAGACAGGGCCGTGCCGCCCTGGCAAAGCAGTCGGGTGGAGATATGCATCGCGGTGGCGGACTGGGCGAGGGGACCGACGGCCTGGGCCCCCGGCGTGCCCGGCGGGGCAAGCACCGGCGCGAGGTGGCAGCGGAACCGGCGGCGCAGGCGCCCGACCAGGCGCTCGGCGGATCCGGCGAGTCCCGGAGGGACCGGGTGACCAGCAGGAGTGGCGGGGTCGGGGTGACGTACAAGTACTTCGGTGCCCCGGACGGCGCGACCGCCGCCCGTGTGCCGATCTCGATGCGCCCCGAGGAGCTCGGCGGCGACGAGCTCGGCATGGGCGGGATGTTCACGAAGATCAAGCCGGAGACGATGGCCGCGATGGTCCTGACCGGCATCGAGGGCATACCCCTGCACAAGGTCCCCCCGCTCGAACTGGTCGTCCTGCACCCCGACTACGCCGTGGTGAAGCTCCCCATGACGGTCGTCGACCCGCTGCGCGGCGTCGGTGAGGAGTCGGTGGGCGCCGCGGCGTTCATATGGTCCACGGTCCCGGACCGCGGCGGCCCGCGCGACGCGTTCAACGTCTACCAACTCCTCCACGAATGGCAGGACTTCAGCCACCGCCTGCACGACGCGGGGCATCAGGCGTACTGCTTGGTGTGGCCCTGAGCCGGTCCTGAGCCGCCCGCGCAAGCCCTCTAGCGGCTCCAGCGCGGGTCGCGGCCCGTCTCCGCGAGCAGCAGTTCGAGGTCGGATGCCCCGTCCGGCGCGGTCACCGGCTCGCCGAAGACGCCCATCTTCCGTGCGGTGGGCCCCAGTCCGTCGACGGCCGTCCGCAGCCGCGCGACCACCACGGCGTCGGTGGCGTCCTGCCGGTACTCCTGGCCGGTGGCCCGCGCCAGGTCCCAGGCGTGCACGGTCAGGTCGAGCAGCGCCATGAGGCCGACGGTCTCGGCCGGCATGTCCATCGCCCCGGTGGTGCCCTCGTCGGCGCCGGGCTCGCCCCAGGCGCGGACGAGCTTGCCCGCCTCCGTGACGAGGTCCTCCCGCCAGTCGGCGCTCTCCCCCACGTGGTCCGGGGTGGCGGAGAAGTCCGAGTTCCGTTTGGCGGCCAGCTCCTGGAACTGGACGACCACCTGGAAGAGGTGGTTGACCAGCGCGCGCACGTCGTAGTCGGCGCAGGGCGTGGGATCGCCGAGGCGGTCGTCGGGCAGGGCCCGGACGACGGGGACGGCCCGGTCGACGGCCAGGGCGAGCAGTTCGCTGATGCGGGGGCCCGGGGTGCCCGGGTCGCCCGCCGACTGTGGGGTGCGTGAAGTGTCCATGGCTCGACGGTACGGAGGCGGGGCGGTCCGCGGCTTGAAGAAACGCGACACGCGGCGGGGCCGCGACGGCTGGCCGTAAAGGCGCCGCGCCGACCGCCCGCGCCGAGCTGCCGACGCCCGCTCCCGGCCCTACGATCCCCCCATGCCGGACGCAGCCGCGGACTCCCCCCGACGCGACACCCGGGGCATCGTCGACGCGGCCGGGCTCCTCGCCAGGGTCCGCTTCCGCCGCCGCACGCCCGCCGAGGCGCTGCGCCCGTACCTGGAGCACTACTGGCTGATCGACTGGGACCTGGCCGAGCCCTACGCCTCGCACGTGGTGCCGCACCCCTCGGTGAACGTCGTCTTCCAGTCGTACGGGCCCCTCGCCCCCGGCGGCCCGGGCCGGCGCTTCGGCGAGGTCGCGGGCATCGGGCTCGGCCTCTTCGGCACGAAGCTGGAGGGGCGCGGGCGGGTGTGCGGGGTGCAGTTCCGGCCCGGCGCCTTCCGCCCGTTCGCGCCGGATCACGCGGTGTCGGACCTGACGGGGCGCAGGCTCCCGCTGCACGAGGTCTTCCCGTACACCCCCGACGACGCGGCGGCCGCGGCGGCGGCCGTCCTCGCCCCCGACGACGAGCACGCGCGCGTGGCGGCGCTCGACGCCTTCTTGCTGGGCCTCGCGCCGGTGCCGGATCCGCAGGCCGACCTCGCCGCTGAACTCGTCGAGCGCATCCGCGCGGACCGCTCGATCCGGCGCGTGGACGCCTTCGCGCGTGCGCAGGGCCTGTCCGTGCGGTCCCTGCAGCGGCTCTTCGCCGGGTACGTGGGCGTCGGGCCGAAGTGGATCATCCTGCGGTACCGCATCCACGAGGCTCTGGAGCGGGCCGAGTCGGAGCACGACGTGGACTGGGCGGACCTGGCGGCCACCCTCGGCTACGCCGACCAGGCCCATCTCGTACGGGACTTCACGGCGACGGTGGGCGTGCCGCCGACGGCGTACGGGGTGCGGTGAGGCCTGAACGGGGGCTGTACGAGGGGCCGTTGTCGGACCCTGCGCCTACGGTGACGTCATGGAGCGATCACAGGCACCGCGGATGCGACTCGAACCCTGGTCGGACGAGGGCGGACTCGCGCTGCTCCTGCGTCTCAACACCCCCGGGATGACGGCGCACTTGGGCGGCCCGGAGACCCACGAGAAGGTGCGGGACCGCCACCGGCGTTACCTGGAACTCGACGACAAGGGCCGGATGTTCCGCATCACGCTGGACGGCGAGACGGCCGGCTCGATCGGGTTCTGGGAGACGACCTGGCAGGGCGAGACCGTCTGGGAGACGGGGTGGGGCGTGCTCCCCGAGTTCCAGGGCAGGGGCGTCGCGGCGGACGCGGCGCGGCTGGTGGCCGACGAGGCGCGGGCGGCGGGCCGCCACGCCCACCTGCACGCGTTCCCCGCGACGGATCACGCCGCGTCCAACGCGGTCTGCCGCAAGGCGGGCTTCACGCTGCGCGGCGAGGCGACGATCGAGTACCCCAAGGGCAACTGGCACCCCTGCAACGACTGGCGCCTCACCGTGGGCTGAGGCCCGGGGGCCCGGCCCGTAAACCGCCTTGACAGCTCCCTGGCCTCTCCTTCACATTTACCTGCGTCACGCAGATGATGCGTGCCGCAATCATAGCTGCGCGAAGGACGCCTCCCCATGCCCACCGACACCACCCCGGCACCACCGAAGACCCAAGACCTGCCCCTGTCCGCCCGAAAACGCTGGGCCGTCCTCGCCGTCGTCCTCGCCGCCGACGTCCTCGACCTCGTCGACGCCACCATCACCAACGTCGCCGCCCCCTCCATCGCCGAGGACCTCGACGGCGGCCCCGCCCTGATCCAGTGGCTCGGCGCCTCCTACGCGCTCGCCCTCGGCGTCCTGCTCGTCGTCGGCGGCCGGCTCGGCGACAAGTACGGGCGGCGCCGCCTCTTCCTGCTCGGCCTCGCCGGCTTCACCCTCGCCTCGCTGGCCTGCGGCCTCGCCCCCACCCCCGAGACGCTCGTCGTCGCCCGGCTCACCCAGGGCGCGTTCGGCGCCCTCGTCATCCCGCAGGGCTTCGGCATCCTCGGCGCCACCTGGCCGCGCGAGCAGATCGGCAAGGCCTTCAGCCTCTTCGGTCCCGTCATGGGACTCTCCGCCGTCGGCGGGCCCGTCCTCGCCGGGTTCCTCGTCGACGCCGACCTCGGCGGCCTCGGCTGGCGCCCCATGTTCCTGATCAACCTCGTCCTCGGCGGCGGCGCGCTCCTCGCCGCCGTCCGCCTCCTGCCGAAGGACGGCGGCGAGGCCACCACCTCCGTCGACGGCCTCGGCTCCGCGCTCCTCGGCGCCACCATGCTCGGGCTGCTCGCCGGCCTCATCGAGGGCTCCACCAACGGCTGGTCCCGCCCCGCCCCGGCCCTGCTCCTCATCGGCGGACTCGTCGCCCTCGCCCTCTTCTGCCGGCGCCAGACCACCGCCCCGAGCCCGCTGATCCAGCCCTCGCTGCTGCGCAACCGCGGCTTCACCTCGGGCCTGGCCCTCGGCATCGTCTTCTTCGCCGCCGTCTCCGGACTGCTCTACGTCATCTCGCTCTTCCTCCAGCAAGGCCTCGGCCGCTCACCCACCGGCACCGCGCTCGGCCTGCTCCCGCTCTCCGTCGGCATCGTCGTCGCCTCGATCGCCTGCTACCGGCTCATCGGCAGGTTCGGCCGCGGCCTCGTCCTCGCGGGTCTGCTGATCACGCTCGCCGGGACCGGCTGGCTGCTCGCCCTGACGGCCGTCTCCGGCACGGAGGCCGGCACGTGGGCCCTCGTCCCGCCGCTGCTCGTCGTCGGCGTCGGCATGGGCACCTGCTTCGGGACCGTCTACGACGTCACGATCGGCGACATCGCCCCCGCGGAGGCGGGCAGCGCGAGCGGTTCGCTGAGCGCGGTGCAGCAGCTCGCCAACGCCGTCGGAGCGGCCACGGTCACCACCGTGTTCTTCAAGACCGTGGACGACGGCGCGGCGCACGCCATGACGGTCAGCCTCGTCGTGGTCGCGGGCGTCACGCTGCTGTGCCTCCCCCTCGTACGACTGCTGCCGCGCAGGGCCCAGGAGGACCCGCACCACTGACGCACGCGGCCAGCAGCCCCGGCCTGCGGTCAGCCGTCCAGCTCGCCGCCGCGGATCCGCTCCACCTGCGCGCCGCTGAACTCCACCGTGCGCTTCATGTGGCCGATGAGCAGCGCGAGTTCGTCGTCGTCGAGCCCCTCGAAGAGCTCGAACCAGCCGCCGCTCAGCCTGCCCCACATCCGCCCGAACTCGGCGACCTTCTCCGGCACCGTCGCCACGAGCACCCGCCGCCGGTCGCCGGCGTCCCGCTCCCGTACGACGTAACCCGCCCTCTCCAGGCGGTCGACGAGCCGCGTGGCCGACCCCGTCGTCAGGCCGGTCAGCTCCGCGACGCGCCCGGTGGTGACCGGACCGCTCTCCAGGCTGAGCAGGTTCAGGCACTGCACGTCGGTGGGGTGCAGCTTCAGGTGGTCGGCGACGGCCTGGTTGAAGAGGGCGTACGAGGCCATGTAGCGGCGCGACTCGACGGACAGCTCGCCCATCAGCAGCCCGCGCCGGCCCTTCTCGTCCTTCGGCATGACGGGAACGCCCCTCCAGGAGACCGATATCTGCGCCGGACAACAATCGTACGACGCAGGAGGCGCCCTCGCAGACCCCGGCGGGACCGCGCGCCCCGCGCGGCATGCCACCCTGTCGACCATGCTCGCCGCACGCTCCGCCGCCCTCTTCGTCCTCGCCGCCCTCTTCGAGATCGGCGGGGCCTGGCTCGTCTGGCAGGGCGTGCGCGAGCACCGCGGCTGGGCCTGGATCGGCGCGGGCGTCATCGCGCTCGGCGTCTACGGTTTCGTGGCGACGCTCCAGCCCGACGCCGAGTTCGGCCGCATCCTCGCCGCGTACGGCGGGGTCTTCGTCGCCGGCTCGCTCGCCTGGGGCATGGTCGCCGACGGCTACCGGCCCGACCGGTGGGACGTGGTCGGCGCGCTGGTCTGCCTCGCCGGCATGGCCGTGATCATGTACGCCCCGCGGGGCGACTGAACCGCACGCATATCCTGACCGGACGGCCCGGCGGAGACCCGCCGCGGGCCGCCGCCGACCCCTGCCGAGGAGCGCCCATGACCGCCGCCGCCACCCGCATCGCGATCGTCACCGGCGCCAGCAGCGGCATCGGCGCCGCGACCGCCCGCGGCCTCGCCGCCGCCGGCTACCGCGTCGTCCTCACCGCGCGCCGCAAGGACCGCATCGAGGCGCTCGCCGCCGAGCTGACGGACGCCGGGCACGACGCCGTCGCGTACGCGCTGGACGTCACCGACCGCGCCGCGGTGGACACCTTCGCCACGGCCTTCCAGAAGATCGCCGTCCTGGTGAACAACGCGGGCGGCGCGCTCGGCGCGGACCCCATCGCCACCGGCGACCCGGCCGACTGGCGCCAGATGTACGAGACGAACGTCATCGGCACCCTGAACGTCACGCAGGCCCTGCTGCCCGCGCTCACCGCGAGCGGCGACGGCACGGTCGTCGTCCTCTCCTCCACGGCCGGCCACGGGACGTACGAGGGAGGCGGCGGTTACGTGGCCGCCAAGACCGCCGAGCACGCCCTCGCCGAGACCCTCCGCCTGGAGATCGTCGGCACCCCGGTCCGCGTCATCGAGGTCGCGCCCGGCATGGTCAAGACGGACGAGTTCGCGCTGACCCGGTTCGGCGGCGACACGGAGAAGGCCGCGAAGGTCTACGCGGGCGTCGCCGAACCGCTCACCGCCGACGACGTGGCGGACACCATCACCTGGGCGGTCACCCGCCCGCCGCACGTCAACATCGACCTCCTGGTGGTCCGCCCGCGCGCCCAGGCCTCCAACACCAAGGTCCACCGGGAGTCGTGACGATGACACTCCCGGGCGACGACCCCGGCGCCCCCGCGTACTCCGCGGACTCCCCCGACCCCCTGGAACGCCTCACCCACGAACACGAGACGCGCCGCCTGGCGGAGGAGAAGAAGAACGAACGCCTGGTGTGGTGGTACCTGGCGTACTTCCTCTTCGGCATCCACATCGTCGCGTTCATCATGATCTACGCGGTGAAACACGCGAAGTAGGCGCCCGCGCGGGGCGGGCCACTCGGCCGGGGAGACGTTCAGCCCTTCACACAGACGACCTGCTTCAGCTTCGCCACGACCTCCACGAGGTCGCGCTGGTGCTCCATCACCTGCTCGATCGGCTTGTAGGCCGCCGGGATCTCGTCCACCACGCCGGCGTCCTTGCGGCACTCGACGCCCCGCGTCTGGTCCGCCAGGTCCTTCGCCGAGAAGCGCCGCTTGGCCGCGCCCCGGCTCATGCGGCGGCCGGCGCCGTGCGAGGCGGAGTTGAAGGCCTTTTCGTTGCCGAGGCCCTTCACGATGTACGAACCGGCGCCCATCGAGCCGGGGATGATGCCGTGCTCACCGCGGCCGGCGCGGATCGCACCCTTGCGGGTGACCAGCAGGTCCATCCCGTCGTACCGCTCCTCGCTGACGTAGTTGTGGTGGCAGGAGATCTCCCGCTCGAACGTCGGCCTGGCCTTCTTGAACTCCTTGCGGATGACGTCCTGGAGGAGCCCCATCATGATCGCGCGGTTGTTCTTCGCGTACTCCTGAGCCCAGAACAGGTCGTTCCGGTACGCCGCCATCTGCGGGGTGTCCGCGACGAAGACCGCCAAGTCCCGGTCGACCAGGCCCTGGTTGTGCGGAAGCGACTGGGCGATGCCGATGTGGTGCTCGGCCAGTTCCTTGCCGATGTTCCGGGATCCGGAGTGCAGCATGAGCCACACCGAATCGGACATATCTAGACATATCTCCACGAAGTGGTTGCCCCCTCCCAACGTCCCCATCTGCTTCGCCGCCCGCCCCTCCCGGAACCTGACCGCCGCCGCGACCCCCTCGAACCGTCCCCAGAAGTCGTCCCACCCCGCCGTCGCCATGCCGTGGAAGCGCCCCGGCCCGACGGGGTCCTCGTGCAGGGCGCGCCCCACCGGGATCGCCGCCTCGATCCGCGACCGCAGCCGCGCGAGGTCACCCGGAAGGTCGTTCGCGGTCAGCGACGTCTTGACCGCCGACATGCCGCAGCCGATGTCGACGCCGACCGCCGCCGGGCACACCGCGCCCCGCATGGCGATCACCGAACCGACCGTCGCGCCCTTGCCGTAGTGGACGTCCGGCATGACGGCCAGGCCCTTGATCCAGGGCAGCGTCGCCACGTTCTGCAGCTGGCGCAGCGCGCCCTCCTCGACCGACGCGGGGTCCGTCCACATCCGGATCGGCACCCTCGCCCCGGGAACCTCCACATACGACATTTCGCCCTCAACCCCCCGTAATCCACTACAAGCCCGGAAACGCAAATACCGGAGCCAAGGTCAACGAATAGGGTGACGGACCGGCGTCCACGGCAGCGCGTGCGATACACATTGTCTCCACCGGCCGCCCACCAGCGGCAACCCAATATCCAGGCAGAGCCCGGCGAGAGGAGCCCTCACGGTGCAGCGAAAGGCCAAGGCCCGTGTATCCGGTGTCGCCGCACTCCTCGCGGTGGTCCTGACCGGCTGCACCGGCGGGTCCGGCCTCGGCGACGAGAGCGACGACTCCAAGCCGGGCGGCGGCGGCAGCTCCACCGCGGCGGCGCAGCCGGGCAAGTACCGCACGCTCCCCGAGCCCTGCGGCGAGGTGGACCGCGACACCCTCGACGCGATGCTCCCCGGCATCACGGAGATCGAGGACCCCGAGCAGCGGGAGAAGGCGTACGAGGGCACGCCCGCGGCGACGTACGACACCGACCGGCGCGTGGGGTGCAACTGGAAGATCGAGTCGTCCGACGCCACCCACCACCTCCTCGTCGACTTCGAGCGCGTCGTCTCGTACGACGGGACGGTCAGCGACGACGCCCGCGCCGCGGAGGTCTACGCCGGCAAGCTGCGCGAGGCGGGCCTCCAGGCGCCCCCCGGAACCTCCTCCGAGAGTGAGGACGAGGGCGGGGGCACGGGCGGGGACGAGAGCGGCGACGCGGGCGAGGACGGCGGCGGCGACAAGGCCCAGGGCGGCAAGAAGGGCAAGGCCGACGACGACAACGGCAGGAAAAAGGGCACGAAGGACGGCGCCGAGGACGACGCGAAGGGCGGCGCGGACGGCGCCGCCACCGAGCCCACCACTCCGCCCCCCGGCCTCGAACCGCGCCCCCTCACCGACCTCGGCGACGAGGCCTTCCTCGACGACGCCCTCACCACCGCCGCCTCCGCCTCCCGTCACCGCACCGTGACTGTGGTGTTCCGCACGTCGAACGTCATCGTCACCGTCGAGTACGACGAGCAGCCCGGCCGGCGCACGGACGTCCCCGACAGCAAGGAAATGCAGGACAAGGCGCAGGAACTGGCCGACTCGCTGGCCGGCGAGTTCGACGAGTAGCGGCCGTTTCGCGGGGGTACGGAGGGGCGTCCGCCTGCGCCGAAGCGGAGCCGTCCGTCGTCCCATGCGCGTACCGTGGCCCCTCGGACCCGACGACGTCACGAGACGAACTGGACGTCACGAGACGAACAGAGTGAAGGAACCATGCACCGACCTGCACAGCGAAAGCGACAGCTCCGCAGCCGCCTCCTCGTCTGCGCGGCCGCCGTACCGGTGATCCTCGTCGCCGGCTGCTCCTCGGACTCCGACTCCGGCTCGGGCTCCGACGGGGCGAAGAAGGACGCGAGCTCGAAGTCCTCGGCCCCGGCCAAGGGCGACGACAAGGCCGCGAGCGTCGAGAAGGCCGCGTACGCGAAGCTTCCCGAGCCCTGCGACGTCCTGTCGAAGAAGACGCTCGGCGACCTGGTGCCCAAGGCGAAGGACAAGTCGGGCAAGGCGGGCACGTCCAGCGACACCGCGCTGCGCGGCAGCTGCTCCTGGGACAGCCTCGACAACAACGGCGTCGACGGCTCCCAGTTCCGCTGGCTGCGCGTCTCGCAGCTGCGCTTCGAGTCCGACGCCTCGCTCGGCAGCGGCGCCCAGCGCGCCCAGGACAACTTCGCCAAGCAGGTCGAGGACGCCAAGGCGACCAAGGACGCCAAGAGCGTCAAGACGGAAGCCGTGCAGGGCATCGGCGAGCAGGCGACGCTCGTGCGGTACGACCTGAAGAAGGACAAGGACACCTTCAAGCAGCAGACGGTCGTGGCGCGCGTGGAGAACGTGGTCGTCACCGTCGACTTCAACGGCGCGGGCCTCGCGGGCGACAAGTCCCCCGACGCCGGCAAGCTGTCGAAGGACGCGGAGAAGGCGGCGAAGGAGACCGTCGGCGCGGTCGCGTCGGCCAACGGGGGCGGCGGCAAGGCGTCCTCGGGCGCGAGCGAGAAGCCGAAGGGCGACGACGCGAAGTCCGACGACGCCAAGAAGGACGACTCCAAGAAGGACGAGCCGAAGAAGGACGACGCCAAGTCCAAGGACAAGGACAGCGGCAAGTCCTGACACGGCGTCGCATCCACGGCGGCGGCCAACTGTCGCCCCGTACAGGCATGTTGACGGAGCCCGGCCCCCGGTGGGCCGGGCTCCCGGCGTACCGGGGCACGGCTGCCCGCACACGTGTGCCAGGCTGTCGCTCGCAACAAGCCGACACAGGCCTGGAAACAGGGACTTGTACAGGGAGGGGTTCGCGGGTGGCCGCGATGCAGCTGACACGCACGCACCGGATACTCATCGGAGTGGTCGTCGCCGGAGCGGTCGTCATCGCCGGGATCGGCTTCGCGGGGTCGTACGCGGCCGTGCGCGAACTGGCCGAGGAGAAGGGCTTCGGGAGCTTCTCCGCGGTCTTTCCCGTCGGCGTCGACGCGGGCATCTGCGTACTGCTCGCCCTCGACCTCCTGCTGACCTGGCTGCGCATCCCCTTCCCGCTGCTGCGCCAGACGGCGTGGCTGCTCACGGCGGCGACGATCGCGTTCAACGCGGCGTCCAGCTGGGGCGACCCGCTCGGCGTCGCGATGCACGCGGTGATCCCGGTGCTCTTCGTGGTCGCGGTGGAGGCGGCCCGGCACGCGGTGGGCCGGATCGCCGACATCACCGCCGACAAGCACATGGAGGGCGTGCGCCTCACCCGCTGGCTGCTCTCCCCCGTACCGACGTTCAAGCTGTGGCGCCGCATGAAGCTGTGGGAGCTGCGCAGTTACGAGCAGGTCATCAAGCTCGAACAGGAGCGCCTCGTCTACCAGGCGCGCCTGCAGGCCCGGTTCGGCCGCGCGTGGCGCCGCAAGGCGCCGGTGGAGTCGCTGATGCCGCTGCGCCTTGCGCGCTTCGGCGTGCCGCTCGCGGAGACCGCGCCGGCCGGGCTCGCCGCGGCGGGCATCGAGCCGGTCCTGCTGCCGCCCGCCCCGACGACAGTGCCGGTGCCGGTGCCTGCGCAGCGGAGCGCCGAGGAGCGCCAGCAGCTGACGGCGGCGCCCACCGCCGAAACCCCCGCCGCCGCCCCGGAGTCGGCCCCCGAGGCCGCCCAGGAGCCGGAGCCGGAACCGGAACCGGAGACCGCGCAGGAGACGCTCCCGGTCGCCAACCACGCGAGCCCGTGGTTCGCGGCGCACAACGCCTCGTACGAGCCGGTGGCCCCCTACGACGAGTGGTACGCGGAACAGGAACGCCGGCAGGGCTCCGACCAGCCGCACGAGCAGGCACACGACCAGCCGCACGAGCAGGCCCACGACCAGCCGCACGAGCAGGCGTACGACCAGCCGCACGAGCAGGCGTACGAGCAGCCGCAGCAGGGCCACGAGCAGCCGCAGGCCGGACCGGAGTTCCCCGTGCCCGCCCCGAGCGACGAGGACCTGTACCAGGTGTTCCGGCAGTCGATAGAGGGCGAGGGCATGCCGACGCCGGGCGCGTTCGCGGCGAACGCGGAGGCCGCCTTCGGCCTGCGCCTGCAGTCCCGCGAACTGAACAACTACATGGACCGCTTCACGGCCCGCCTGGAGAGCGAGTTCGTGGAAGACCACATCGCGTAGCCAAATCAGGCGCGCGCCCTCTGCCGCCGCTTCGCGTCCTCCGCGTAGAACGCGAGCCCCGTGCCCGCCAGGAACAGCACAACGTACAGCGGTGTGGGCACGTCCCACCAGTTGTGCAGCATGCCCCAGGGCTCGTCGCCGACGACGCGTCCGGCCACGCCGAGCGCGCCCTGGATTCCGGTGACCCACCCGACGATGGCGATGATCTCTCTCATGCGTCCATCGTCGGCGCCGGATCCCGGCCGCGCGTCGTGCCTGCGGCCGAGACCCGGGTAGTCCGAAGGGCGCAGTCGGCATCCCTGCCGGGCCCGTCCTACGAGCCGAGCAGCTTGCGCACCCGGTCCGCGCCCACGGCGAGCAGCAGCGTGGGCAGGCGCGGGCCGGTCTCCCGGGTGACCAGGAGGCGGTAGAGCAGCGCGAAGAAGGAGCGCTGCGCGCCCTTGATCTCGGCCGGCAGCTCCTTCGCCGTCGCGTCCGCCGAGAAGCCCGCCTGGACCTTCGGCACGCCGTAGACGAGGTGGGTGAGGCCGTCCAGGGACCAGTGCGAGTCCAGGCCCTCCAGGAGGAGGCGGAGCGACTCGCGGCCGGCCTCGTCGAGCGAGGAGAGGAGCTCCTCGTCCGGCTCGGAGCGGACGATGGTGCGGGCCTCGGCCGGGACCTGGGTGGTGATCCAGTTCTCGGCGCGGTCCAGGCGCGGCCGCGTCTCGTCCAGGGACGTGATCGGGTCGGACGGGTCGAGGTCGCGCAGGATCCGCAGGGTCTGGTCCTCGGCGCCCGCGGTGATGTCGGCGACGGAGGCCAGCGTCCGGTACGGCAGCGGGCGCGGGGTGCGCGGCAGCTCACCGGCGGCCGTGCGGACCGCGCGGGAGTGCGCGGCGGCGTCGGCGGGCAGCACCGAACCTCCCCCAGGGCCGGAAGCCTGGGAGGTGCCCCCAGCCACCTTGGACTCCAGCTTGTCCCACTCGTCGTAGAGCCGCTGGATCTCCTGGTCGAAGGCGATCTTGAAGGACTGGTTGGGCCTGCGGCGCGCGTACAGCCAGCGCAGCAGCGGCGCCTCCATGATCTTCAGGGCGTCGGCCGGGGTGGGCACGCCGCCCTTGGAGGACGACATCTTCGCCATGCCGGAGATGCCCACGAAGGCGTACATGGGGCCGATCGGCTGCACGCCGCCGAAGATCTGCCGCACGATCTGGCCGCCGACGACGAAGGAGGAGCCCGGCGAGGAGTGGTCGACGCCGGACGGCTCGAAGACGACGCCCTCGTACGCCCAGCGCATCGGCCAGTCGACCTTCCAGACCAGCTTGCCGCGGTTGAACTCGCTGAGGCGGACCGTCTCGCCGAAGCCGCAGCCCTCGGCGGTGCAGGTGTAGACGAGCTCGGTGGTCTCGTCGTCGTACGAGACGACGGTGGTCAGGTCCTTCTCGCACCGCCCGCAGTACGGCTTGTACGGGTAGTACCCGCCCGTGCCGCCGCTGCCGTCGTCCTCGGAGGCCGCGCCCGAACCCTCGGCCGCCTCCAGCTCCGCCTCGTCGACGGGCTTCTGCTGCTGCTTGCCCTTCCCTGCCTTGGCCGGGTCCTTCTTCGTGCGGTACTGGTCGAGGATCGCGTCGATGTCGCCGCGGTGCCTCATCGCGTGCAGGATCTGCTCGCGGTAGGTGCCCGCGGTGTACTGCTCGGTCTGGCTGATCCCGTCGTACTCGACGCCGAGCTCGGTGAGCGCCTCGGCCATCGCGGCCTTGAAGTGCTCGGCCCAGTTCGGGTACGCCGAGCCGGCCGGGGCCGGCACGGAGGTCAGCGGCTTGCCGATGTGCTCGGCCCAGGACTCGTCGACCCCCGCGACGCCCGCCGGGACCTTGCGGTACCGGTCGTAGTCGTCCCAGGAGATCAGGTGGCGGACCTCGTACCCGCGCCGACGGATCTCGTCGGCGACCAGGTGCGGGGTCATGACCTCGCGGAGGTTGCCCAGGTGGATCGGGCCCGAGGGGGAGAGTCCGGAGGCGACGACGATGGTCCGCGCCCCCGCGCCGTCTTCTTTCCCGCCCGAAGCACGACGCTCCGACTCGGCGATGACCTCGTCCGCGTAACGGGAGACCCAGTCGGTGGTATCGGTGCTCTGAGCCACGATCGGCACGCCCTTCTTCTCATACGTGAGTACCGCTTGACGCAGCCATTCTCCCAGGTCGTCGCCGCACCACGAAAACCGCTTTTCACCGCGTGGGATACTCGGTTTCTGCAGTCGCAGCAACGCCCGGCACCCGAGCAGAACGGCACCCATCCATGGCCTCGGTCACGTCCCTCACCGCCTCCGTCCACCAGCGCCTCGCGGACGCCCTGACGGCAGCCCTGCCGGAAGCAGGCGCCGCGGACCCGCTGCTGCGACGCAGCGACCGGGCCGACTTCCAGGCCAACGGAATCCTGGCGCTCGCGAAGAAGGCCAAGGCGAACCCCCGCGACCTTGCCGCCCAGGTCGTCGAGCGGATCACCCGCGGCGAGCTGCTCGCCGACGTCGAGGTGTCCGGTCCCGGGTTCCTGAACGTCACGGTCACCGATCAGGCGATCACGCGGACGCTCGCCGCCCGCGCCGCCGACGGCGACCGGCTCGGCGTCCCGCTGAACCCGGCCGCGGGCACCACCGTGATCGACTACGCCCAGCCGAACGTGGCGAAGGAGATGCACGTCGGCCACCTGCGCTCCGCCGTCATCGGCGACGCCCTGCGGCACATGCTGGACTTCACCGGCGAGAAGACGATCGGCCGCCACCACATCGGCGACTGGGGCACGCAGTTCGGCATGCTCATCCAGTACCTGATCGAGAACCCCGACCAGCTGGCCCCGGCCGAGGACGTCGACGGCGAGCAGGCCATCAGCAATCTGAACCGCGTCTACAAGGCGTCGCGCGCGGTCTTCGACGCGGACGAGGAGTTCAAGGAGCGGGCCCGCAAGCGGGTCGTCGCCCTGCAGTCCGGCGACAAGGAGACCCTCGGCCTCTGGCAGCGCTTCGTCGACGAGTCGAAGGTCTACTTCTACTCGGTCTTCGAGAAGCTGGACATGGAGGTCCGCGACGACGAGATCGTCGGCGAGTCCGCGTACAACGACCTGATGCCGGAGACCGCCCGCCTCCTGGAGGAGTCGGGCGTGGCCGTCCGCTCCGAGGGCGCGCTCGTCGTGTTCTTCGACGAGATCCGCGGCAAGGACGACAAGCCGGTCCCGCTGATCGTGCAGAAGGCCGACGGCGGCTTCGGGTACGCGGCGTCGGACCTCTCCGCGATCCGCGACCGTGTCGTCGACCTGGCCGCGACGACGCTGCTGTACGTGGTGGACGTGCGCCAGTCGCTGCACTTCAAGATGGTCTTCGAGGCGGCCCGCCGGATGGGCTGGCTGAACGACGAGGTCACCGCCCACAACATGGGCTACGGCACGGTGCTCGGCGCGGACGGCAAGCCGTTCAAGACGCGTGAGGGCACGACGGTCCGCCTGGAGGACCTCCTCGACGAGGCGGTCGAGCGGGCCACGGCCGTAGTGCGGGAGAAGGCCGAGAAGATCGGCCTGACCGAGGAGGAGATCGTCGAGAACGGCCGGTACGTGGGCATCGGCGCCGTGAAGTACGCGGACCTGTCGACGTCGGCGAACCGCGACTACAAGTTCGACCTCGACCAGATGGTGTCCCTGAACGGCGACACGTCCGTCTACCTCCAGTACGCGTACGCCCGCATCAGGTCGATCCTGCGCAAGTCCGAGGGCGACACCGCCGCCGCCCACCCGGAGCTGGCGCTGGCCCCGGCCGAGCGGGCCCTCGGCCTGCACCTCGACGCGTTCGGCGACCTCGTCCACGAGGCGTCGGCCGAGTACGCCCCGCACAAGCTGGCCGCGTATCTGTACCAGCTCGCGTCGCTGTTCACGACGTTCTACGACCAGTGCCCGGTGATCAAGCCGCGCCCCGCGCAGGACGTGGTGGAGAACCGCCTGTTCCTGTGCGACATCACGGCAAGGACGCTCCACCAGGGCATGGCCCTGCTGGGCATCCGCACGCCCGAGCGCCTCTGACCCTCAGCTCACCTCTCACCGAGTCCCCGGCCGAGCCGCCGCAGTCCCTCCGCGATCTCGGCCGGTGACTGGGTCACGAAGCACATGCGCAGGGTGGCCCGGTCCGGTTCGCCGGCGAAGAACGGCGCGCCGGGCACGTACGCCACGTCGTGCGCGATGACCGTCCGCAGCAGCTCCGTCGTGTCGTACCCGTCGGGCAGCCTGGCCCACACGAACATGCCGCCCTCGGGGCGGATCCACGTGGACCCCGCCGGCAGCGCGTCGCCGAGCCCCGCGAGCATCGCGTCGCGGCGCTCGCGGTAGACGCCCGCGACCCGGGCGATGTGCGCGTCCAGGTCCCGGTCGGCGAGGTAGCGCGCCGCGGCGAGCTGGTTGACGGTCGGCGTGTGCAGGTCGGCGGCCTGCTTGGCGACGGCGCAGGCCCGCAGCAGCGCCGCGGGCGCGCGCAGCCAGCCCAGGCGCAGCCCGGGCGCCATGACCTTGGAGAAGCTGCCGAACAGCACCGTGCGGTCCGCCGCCCCGGGGTACGTGGCGATCCACGGCGCGCGCTCGCCCTCGAAGCGCAGCTCCCCGTACGGGTCGTCCTCGACGATCCAGACCCCGCGCCGCGCGGCGACCTCGGCGACGGCCGCGCGCCGGTCGGCGGGCAGGGTGCGGCCGGTCGGGTTCTGGAAGGTGGGGACGGTGTAGAGGAACTTGGGGCGGTGCAGGGCGACGAGTGCGTCGAGGGCGGCCGGGTCGATGCCGACGGCGTCGCAGGGCACGGGCACCACGCGCGCGCCCGCGAAGGCGAAGGCCTGAAGTGCCGCCAGATAACAGGGGGTTTCGACGAGGACGGTGTCGCCGGGTTCGAGCAGCGCGGTCGCGAGCAGCGAGAGCGCCTGCTGCGAGCCGGTGGTGACGAGGACGTCGTCGGCGTCGGTCGGCAGGCCCCGGGCGGCCGCGCGGGCGGCTATGGCGGCGCGCAGCGCGGGCTCGCCCTCGGTCGTGGAGTACTGCAGGGCCCGCTCGGGCGTCTCTTCGAGGACCGCGCGGAAGGCGGCCGCGATGCCGTCGCCGTCGAAGAGGCCGGGCGCGGGCAGCCCGCCCGCGAAGTTGATGACCTCGGGGCGCGCGGTGACCGCGAGGATGTCCCGTACGGGCGAGCCCCCGACGGCGGCGGCGCGGGCCGCGAGCGCGGGGAGCGGGGCGGGGGCCTGGGCGGGGGCCGGGACGGGGGCCTTGGCGGGGAGGTCGGTGGCGGTCATCTGCGGCTCCTTTGCGTTTCGGGCAGGGTAAGGAGCCGTGTGCCGCCTACACGCACCATTCCGGGATGCGGACGGACCCGCTGTTAGGCGGGCGGGTCCGGCACGTCGTCGTCGTTGCGGTGCGTCGGCGTCCACTTCTTGCTGTTGAGCGAATACGCGTACACGGGACGGCTCTTGTCGCCGCTGGTGGCGAACGGCTTGCCCGAGTCGTCGATGCGCACCGTGCCGTGCCGGTCGCCGCTCGACCACTCCAGCTCCAAGTACCAGCGTACGTAGCGGGTGTTGGCGGTCGCGTTGACGTAGAACGCCTCGGGGTCGCTCGCGCTCACCTTGTACGGGAAGGTGTCCTTGGGGTCGTCGGGGCTCGGCCGGGGCACCGACGCGTCCAGGTTGACGGCGAAGGTGTGCCGGGGGATTCCGCTGCCGCAACCGACGCCGAGGTAGCCCATCTTGAAGTTGTTCCAGGAGAGCGGCGCGTCGGTGCCGGCGACCCGGACGTGCAGGGCCTCCAGGACGACGGTGTCCTTGCCGGTGCCCTGGACGGTCAGCTTCACGGACTGGTCCCGGGCGGAGACCGCGCCGTTCGCGGAGACCCAGCCGGCCGCGTCCTGCTCGTTGGGGGGCGGCGAGAGGGTGCCGGGTGCCTTGTCGACGAGGTAGGGGTGGCCGCAGGGCTGGTCCCAGTATTGGGCCTGGGTGGAGACGGTGACCGGGGCGCCGCTGAGGGCGGCGCCGCTGCTGCCGGTGCCGCTCTCGCCGGTGACGGGCGTGCGCCTGCGCTCTCCGTCACCCTTCGCGCCGCCCTTGCCCTTCGCCGTGCCGGAGTCCTTCTCCCCCTCGCCCTTCTCGCCCTTCCCGCCCTTCTCGCCCTTGCCGTCCGCCTTGCCGGAGGGCGACGCGGACCTGACGCCGGGGTTGCGGTCCGACTCGCCGCCCTCAGCGGTCGGTGAGCTGGTGGAGACCCGGTCGCGGTCACCGCCGCCGGAGGCGGCCTGGACGGCGACGGCGGTGGCGCCGAGGGCGGCGACGACACCGGCGGCGACGAGCACGCGGGCGCGCGGCAGCCGTTCCCGCAGGCGCCGGCCCGCGGCGGGGGCGGGGGCGGGGGCGGGGGCGGGGGCGGGGGCGGGGGCGGGGGCGGGGGTCCGGCTGATCACGATGCCGGGGGTGCCGTCGTCGGGGTCGGTCGCGGGGTCGGAGGGGGTGGGGGCGTCGGAGGTGGGGGTGTCGGAGGTGGGGGTGGGGGCGCCGGATTCCGGTTCCTTGGGGGCCGGTTCCTCGGGGGCCAACCCCTTGGGCGCCGAGTCGCCCTCCCTCCGGTCCCCCCTCGTCGCGTCGGCCAGGATCCACCGCCGGTGGACCTCGACCATCTCCTCCCGGGTGGCCCCGCACACCCGGGCGAGCCGCTCCAGCGGAGCGAACTCCATGGGCACGGCCGAACCGTTGACGTACCGGTGCAGCGTCGACGTCGACACATGCAACCGCTTGGCCAGCGCCCCGTAACTGAGCCCCGACCGTTCCTTCAGCTCCCGCAGCAACTCCGCGAGATCGCCCGCCCCCACGCTCTCTCCCATCCCATCCATCCGTTCCAAGGAACGGAGTTGTCGCAGATCAGGGCCGTACGGGTGTCCCAACGTCCCCAACTGCCGTCCCACGCTGGCTGCCGGGACGAAACCCCGCACAAGCTGTGGCCATACAAGCACGCCGCATCCGGGAGCCCCTCGGCGCGGCTCGCGTCTGCCACATCACACCGAAAGAGACCAGCCATGCGACTCACCATCAAGGCCGCCGCCGCTGCCGCCGCGATCGCCGCCACCGTCTCGCTCACGGCGCTCGGGGGCGCCGCGTCCGCCGCGGCCCCGTCCGTGCAGGCGGCGCCGGTCACCTGCACCTCCGCCAACACCGAGGTCACCGTCCAGGAGGTCAGCCGGCCCATCAACCACCTGCTCCTGAAGGCCAAGAACACGGGGACGAAGACGTGTTACGCGTACGGCGCGCCGTACCTCCGCTTCGACAACGGGCAGGCCGCCACTCCGTGGGTGGAGGACAGCCGGCCGCAGGCGGTCGTGACGCTGAAGCCGGGCCAGTCGGCGTACGCGGGCATCGGCACGTCGTCGCCGGAAGGCACGGACGGCTACCAGGCGCACGACCTGGGCGTCTACTTCGCCAACCGCGCCATGAACGGCAACGCGGGCGGCCCGGCGGCGGCCGAACTCCCGCAGGACGGCGTGTACGTGGACAGCTCCGCGTTCGTCACGTACTGGCAGACCTCGGCGTCGACCGCCCTGCAGTGGTGAGCGGCGCGCCGCCCGCCTCCCGCTGACGCGGAAAGCCCCGGCCTCACGCGCACAGCGCGCCGAGACCGGGGCAACGGGAGCAGCCGAAGGAAGAGCGGGGAGCCGGAGTCAGACGACCTTCTCGACGGGATGGACCTTCACGACGCCGCCCGACCCACCCGCGGCGGGAAGCCTGCGGGCCCCCGGCCAGTCGAGGCTGACGGACTCGCTCTCGCCCGGCGGCGTGACGACGAGCCGCACCACACGAACCCCGGACCCACCGCCCGACTCCCCCAGTGCGTACGTGACCGGCACCTCGGCCACTTCTCCGTCCTCCAGAACACCCCAGGACCCCCGAGGCCCCTTGGCCCCCTTCGGTATCGGTCCCCCGCTCCGCCGGGCGGCGAGGGTTCCCGCGCTGGTCCTCAGGACGACGCCCGCGTACCCGGAGATCGCGCAGACCCGGCCGCCCCCGTTCCGCAGCCGCACCGTCACCATGCCCTCGGGGTCACCGTCGACGGTCGTGTCGGACGCGGTGATCTCCAGCTCGTCGGTGCGGCACCGGTCGGCCTCCCCGTCACCCGGCGGCTGGACGGCCACCGAGGTCGCCGAGTCCCGCACGCCCATGCCGTCGTCGCTGTCGCACGCGGTGAGGGTGAGCGCGCCGACCACGAGGACCCCGGTGAGGAGCGGACGGGTCGTGGTGCGCGTGAACGTCATGGGGAGCCCCCGTGGTCAGGAAGGTCGCGGTGCGAAGGGCGTGCCGGTGACGGCACGCCCCGAGCGAAACAGCGCCGCCCCGACCGGCACAAGGAACCCCGGACCATCTGACACGCTGGAACGATTTCACCCACGTGACCACGGGAAACCCCCCGCCCTGGAACGCCCACCTGGAACGCCCCCCGGGATACCCCCGCCCCCGGAACGCGGTCCGGCTACGGCACCAGCACCACCTTCCCCGTCGTCTCCCGGCGTTCGAGCGCGGCGTGTGCCTGCGCCGCACGGGACAGCGGGAAGGCCTGCACCGCGGGCACCCACCTGCCCTCCGCCGCGGCCGCCAGGGCCTCGCGCTCACGCGCCGGGCCGTCCTCGGGGGCCGCGAGCAGCCGGTGCAGCGCGTTGGTGAAGGTGATGCGGCGCTCCGTGAGCAGCCCCGGTTCCGGCTCGAAGGCGCGCTGGGACGACCAGCCGATGACCACGTACCGGCCGCCGTCCGCGAGCAACTCGAAGGCAGCCGCGCCCTTTTCGCCGCTCACGCCGTCCAGCACCGCGGTGACCCGCCGCCCGCCGAGCCGTGCGGCGACCTCGCGCTCCCAGCCGGGCACGTCGTAGTCGACGGCGATGTCCGCGCCGAGTTCCCGTACCGCGTCGGCCTTCGCGCGGCCGCCCGCCGCGCCGATCACCGTGGCGCCCAGGGAGCGCGCGTACTGGACCACGAGCCGCCCCACGCCACCGGCCGCCGAGGTCACCAACACCACGTCGTCCGGGCGGAGTCGGGCCTCGCCGAGCAGCCCCATGGTGGTGGCCCCGGTCATCACCATGGTCACCGCAGCCTCGAAGCCGAGCCCGTCGGGGATCACGTGCAGGTTCCCGGCGTCGGCGACCGTCAGCTCCGCGTACCCGCCGGGCGTCGAGCGCGACACCACCACGGAACGCCCGAGCCACTCGGCCCCGACCTCCGGGCCGACGGACTCCACCGTCCCGGCGACCTCGCCGCCGAGGACCGCAGGCAGCTCGGGCGGCGGCGGCGCCATGGCGGAGGCCGCGCCCCGGCGCATGACGGTCTCGACGAAGTGAACTCCCGCCGCCCGTACGGCGATCCGCACCTGTCCGGGTCCCGGCACGGGGTCGGGAAGGGTCTCGGTCCGCAGGTTCTCGGCGGGCCCGAACTCGTGCAGGACGACAGCGCGCATGGTGTGCTCCTCGGGAGGCGTGGGCCGAATGCCGGCACACACCACCCTGCGACCTCAAGCGCGGTTGAGGTCAAGGGCCGCCCGCGGACGGCCCGGAGCCCGGCATCAGAGCCGGCGCGCGACCTCGGTCGCCCAGTACGTCAGGATCATGTTGGCGCCCGCGCGCTTGATCCCCGTCAGGGACTCCATGATCGCCTGGTCCCGGTCGATCCAGCCCCGCTGGGCGGCGGCCTCGATCATCGCGTACTCGCCGCTGATCTGGTACGCGGCCACCGGCACGTCCACCGCGTCGGAGACCCGCGCGAGGATGTCGAGGTAGGGGCCCGCAGGCTTCACCATCACCATGTCGGCGCCCTCTTCGAGGTCGAGCGCCAGCTCGCGCATCGACTCCCGGGTGTTCGCCGGGTCCTGCTGATACGTCTTGCGATCCCCCTTGAGGGACGAGCCGACGGCCTCGCGGAAGGGCCCGAAGAAGGCCGAGGAGTACTTCACGGTGTACGCGAGGATCGACACGTCCTCGTGCCCGACCTGGTCCAACGCGTCCCGGATGACGCCGATCTGACCGTCCATCATGCCGCTCGGGCCCACCACATGGGCGCCCGCGTCGGCCTGCACCTGCGCCATCTCCGCGTACCGCTCCAGGGTCGCGTCGTTGTCGACCCGGCCCGCGGAGTCCAGGACGCCGCAGTGCCCGTGGTCGGTGGTCTCGTCCAGGCACAGGTCCGACATGACGATGAGCTCGTCGCCGACCTCGGCCCGCACATCGCGGAGCGCCACCTGCAGGATGCCGTCCGGGTCGGTGCCCGCGGTGCCCACGGCGTCCTTCTTGGACTCCTCCGGGACCCCGAACAGCATGATCCCGGCGACCCCGGCCTCCAGCGCCTCGACGGCCGCCTTCTTCAGGCTGTCGCGGGTGTGCTGGAAGACGCCGGGCATGGCCCCGATCTCCACCGGGTCACCGATCCCCTCGCGCACGAACGCGGGCAGGATCAGGTCGGCGGGGTGCAGCCGCGTCTCGGCCACCATCCGCCGCATGGCGGGAGTGGTGCGAAGCCGCCGGGGCCGTGCGCCGGGAAACGATCCGTACTTGGTCACTGTCTCTCTCACCTCACGAAAGGTTCTGGTCCCGGCCGAAGGTTCTCAGCCGGGACCAGGGAAATTCAGCCCGTCCGGCGTTTGAGGACGAACTCGGCGAAGCCGGTGATCGGCGGTGCGGGACCGCTCAGGGTGCCGTACGCCTGCGACGCGAACCGGGTCGACGTTCACTGGGCCGGGTGACGGGGTCCCCCGCCTCCAGCGCCGCCGTACGACGAGCCGTACCGAACTCCGCCAACGCCTGCGCGAGCTTGTGCACCGACGGCTCCGGAGCCATCACGTCCACCCGCAGCCCGTGCTCCTCCGCGGTCTTCGCGGTGGCGGGACCGATACACGCGATCACCGTGACGTTGTGCGGCTTCCCGGCGATCCCGACGAGGTTGCGCACCGTGGAGGACGACGTGAAGAGAACGGCGTCGAAGCCACCCCCCTTGATCGCCTCACGCGTGTCCGCCGGCGGCGGCGACGCGCGCACGGTCCGGTAGGCCGTGACGTCGTCGACCTCCCAGCCCAGGTCGATGAGCCCGGCGACCAGCGTCTCCGTGGCGATGTCGGCCCGCGGCAGGAACACCCGGTCGATCGGGTCGAAGACCGGGTCGTACGGCGGCCAGTCCTCCAGGAGCCCCGCGGCCGACTGCTCACCGCTCGGCACCAGGTCCGGCTTCACGCCGAAGGCGATCAGCGCGGCGGCGGTCTGCTCGCCGACGGCCGCGACCTTGATCCCGGCGAAGGCCCGCGCGTCGAGCCCGTACTCCTCGAACTTCTCCCGCACCGCCTTGACGGCGTTGACGGAGGTGAACGCGATCCACTCGTAGCGGCCGGTCACCAGGCCCTTGACCGCGCGCTCCATCTGCTGGGGCGTGCGCGGCGGCTCGACCGCGATGGTCGGGACCTCGTGCGGCACGGCGCCGTAGGAGCGCAGCTGGTCGGAGAGCGAGGCCGCCTGCTCCTTCGTGCGCGGCACGAGCACCCGCCACCCGAAGAGCGGCTTCGACTCGAACCACGACAGCTGGTCGCGCTGGGCGGCGGAGGAACGCTCGCCGACCACGGCTATGACGGGCTGCCCGCCGTCCGGCGACGGCAGCACCTTGGCCTGCTTGAGGACCTGCGCGATGGTGCCGAGCGTCGCCGTCCAGGTGCGCTGGCGCGTCGTCGTACCGGCGACCGTCACGGTCATCGGGGTGTCCGGCTTGCGGCCCGCGGCCACCAGCTCACCGGCCGCGGCCGCCACGGAGTCCAGCGCCGTGGAGACGACGACGGTCCCGTCGGAGACGCCGACCTCGCTCCAGCAGCGGTCCGAGGCGGTCCGGGCGTCGACGAAGCGGACGTCCGTGCCCTGCGCGTCCCGCAGCGGCACACCCGCGTAGGCGGGCACACCGACGGCGGCCGCGATGCCGGGCACGACCTCGAAGGGGATGCCCTGGGCGGCGCAGGCGAGCATCTCCTCGGCCGCGTACGTGTCGAGGCCGGGGTCGCCGCTCACCGCACGCACGACCCGCCTGCCGCCCTTGGCGGCCTCCATGACAAGATTGGCGGCAGCTCGGAACGGCGTCGCGTCGGCGGTCATTGACGTGTCGTCAGCTGTCGGCTGGGGTGTGTCCACACCTCCCTTGGCATGCACGCGGACGACGTCGAGCACATCCGGCTCGGCGATCAGCACATCCGCTCGGGCCAGCGCCTCGACGGCGCGCAGGGTCAGCAGTCCCGGATCGCCGGGTCCGGCACCGAGAAAGGTGACGTGCCCGTGTGCGGGAAGGCCGGGAAGGTTCGAGGTGGGGCTCAAAGTGCTCGCTCCCCCATCAGACCGGCCGCGCCCTTGGCGAGCATCTCGGCAGCGAGTTCGCGGCCCAGCGCCATGGCCTGGGTCTCCGTCTCGGGCACGGGACCGGTGGTGGACAGCTGCACCAGCGACGAGCCGTCGGTCGTACCGACGACGCCGCGCAGGCGCATTTCCTTGACAATCTGCCCGTCGGCCATTGGGGTCTCCCCTGCTCGAGCGAAGTCGAGAGCTTGGGGAAGGTCGGCCAGCGCGCCCACGGGCGCGCTGCAGCCGGCTTCCAGGGCGGCGAGCAGGGACCGCTCGGCGGTCACGGCGGCCCGGGTGTACGGGTCGTCGAGCTCGGCGAGCGCGGCGGCGAGTGACGCGTTGTGCGCGGCACACTCGATCGCCAGTGCCCCCTGGCCGGGGGCGGGCAGAACGGTGTCGACCGACAGGAGCTCGGTCACCTCGTCGGACCTGCCGACGCGGTTGAGTCCGGCGGCGGCGAGCACGACGGCGTCGAGCTCCCCCTTGTGCACGTATCCGATGCGGGTGTCGACGTTCCCGCGGATCGGCACGGTCTGGACGGACATGCCGTGGCTGCGCGCGTAGGCGTTCAGCTGCGCCATGCGGCGCGGCGAGCCGGTGCCGATGCGGGGAACCCCCGTCGGCGAGTCGGCTGCCAGCTCCGCGAAGGTCAGGCCGTCGCGCGCCACCAGCGCGTCACGCGGGTCCTCGCGCAGCGGCACCGCCGCGAGGGTGAGCTCGGCGGGCTGCGCGGTGGGCAGGTCCTTGAGCGAGTGGACGGCGAAGTCCACCTCGTCACGGGCCAGGGCCTCGCGCAGCGCGGCGACGAAGACGCCGGTGCCACCGATCTGCGCGAGGTGCTCGCGCGAGGTGTCGCCGTACGTGGTGATCTCCACGAGCTCGACGGGTCGCCCCGTCAACTCCCTGACTGCCTCGGCCACTTGCCCGGACTGGGCCATGGCCAGCCTGCTGCGCCTGGTCCCGAGCCTGAGGGCCTTCTCGGTCATGCCCGGCCTCGATTCGGGTCGTCGTTCTCGTTGTTCAAGTGGTCAGCTCTGCTGACCGCCGCGACCGTCTGCGGGTCGAGGTCGAAGAGCGTGCGCAGCGCGTCCGCGTACCCGGCGCCGCCGGGCTCGCTCGCCAGCTGCTTGACCCGCACCGTCGGCGCGTGCAGCAGCTTGTCCACGACACGGCGCACGGTCTGGGTGATCTCCGCGCGCTGCTTGTCCGCGAGGCCGGGCAGCCGGCCTTCGAGGCGCGCCATCTCACCGGCCACCACGTCGGCGGCCATGGTGCGCAGGGCGACCACGGTCGGCGTGATGTGCGCGGCGCGCTGCGCGGCGCCGAAGGCGGCGACCTCGTCGGAGACGATGGAGCGCACCAGCTCGACGTCGCCCGCCATCGGCGCGTCCGCGGACGCCTCCGCCAGCGACTCGATGTCGACCAGGCGCACCCCGGGGATGCGGTGCGCGGCGGCGTCGATGTCGCGGGGCATGGCCAGGTCGAGCAGGGCGAGCACGGCCGGGCGGGCCGCTCCCGCCGACGCCGACGGCGCGGGTACGCGCCGCTCGGGGAGCCGGCCGGTGACGCGCGCGGCGGCCGCGAGCGCGGCGATCGCCTCGGCCTCGGCCCGCGGGTCGGCGGCCTGGTCCTCGCGCCGCTCGGCCGGGGCGTTGTCCACCCAGGCCGCGTGCTGTTCCAGGGCCGCCGCGTCCATCCCGGCGACGGCCTCCTCACCGGCGACGGAGAAGCCGCGCGGCGCGGACAGGTCGACCGGGCAGCCCTCGTCGGCGACGGTGGCCGTCCGCGCGCCCTGGCCCGCCGAGCCGTTCCTGGCCTGCGCGGGCACCTCGCCGAGCTGGTCGTCGGCGGGCACCCGGCCCGCGACGGCGTCGGCGACGGAGTCCGCGGTCAGCACCAGACCGGTCGCGCCGGTGCAGGAGACGGCGACGTCGGCACGTGTCAGTTCGTCCGCCACGTCGTCCATGGGGACGGCACGGGCGCGTACGCCGGTCTCACCGCTCTCGCCGAGGATTTCCGCGAGGCGCTCCGCGCGCTCCAGCGTGCGGTTGGCGACCACGATCTCCGCCACACCGGCGCGCGCGAGCGTCGCGGCGGCCAGCGAGGACATGGAGCCCGCGCCGATGACCACGGCACGCTTGCCCGCGGCCCAGGCGTCGACCGGCTCGCGCGCGGCGAGCTGTTCGAGCCCGAAGGTCACGAGCGACTGTCCGGCCCGGTCGATGCCGGTCTCGGAGTGCGCGCGCTTGCCGACCCTGAGGGCCTGCTGGAAGAGGTCGTTGAGGAGCTTGCCCGCGGTGTGCAGCTCCTGCGAGCGCGCCAGGGCGTCCTTGATCTGTCCGAGGATCTGCCCCTCGCCGACCACCATCGAGTCGAGCCCGCACGCCACCGAGAACAGGTGGTGGACGGCGCGGTCCTCGTAGTGGACGTACAGATAGGGGGTGAGCTCCTCCAGGCCGACGCCGCTGTGCTGCGCGAGCAGCGTGGACAGCTCGGCGACGCCCGCGTGGAACTTGTCCACGTCGGCGTAGAGCTCGATGCGGTTGCAGGTGGCGAGCACGGCCGCCTCGGCGGCGGGCTCGGCGGCGAGGGTGTCCTGCAGCAGCTTGGCCTGCGCGTCGGCGGACAGCGCGGCCCGCTCCAGGACGCTCACCGGGGCGCTGCGGTGACTCAGCCCCACGACCAGGAGACTCATGCCGGCATCACGGCGGGGACGTCCCCGTCGGGTCCCTTCCGCTGCTGCTTGGCCGACACGGGCGGGACGGGTCCCTCGTGTGCGGCGTCCTCGCCGGCCTTGCGCTGCTCGTGGAAGGCGAGGATCTGCAGCTCGATGGAGAGATCGACCTTGCGTACGTCGACACCGTCCGGCACGGACAGGACGGTCGGCGCGAAGTTCAGGATGGAGGTCACACCGGCGGCGACGAGCCGCTCGCAGACCTGCTGGGCGGCGCCGGCCGGGGTCGAGATGACGCCGATGGAGACGCCGTTCTCCTCGATGATCTTCTCGAGCTCGTCGGTGTGCTGCACCGGCATGCCGGCGACGGGCGTGCCCGCCATCGCCGGGTCGGCGTCGATCAGCGCGGCGACCCGGAACCCGCGGGAGGCGAACCCGCCGTAATTGGCGAGCGCGGCGCCGAGGTTGCCGATGCCGACGATGACGACAGGCCAGTCCTGGGTCAGCCCGAGCTCGCGGGAGATCTGGTAGACGAGGTACTCGACGTCGTAACCGACACCGCGGGTCCCGTAGGAACCGAGGTACGAGAAGTCCTTGCGCAGCTTCGCGGAGTTGACCCCCGCGGCGGCCGCGAGCTCCTCGGAGGAGACCGTGGGCACCGAGCGCTCCGACAGTGCGGTGAGGGCTCGGAGGTACAGCGGAAGCCTGGCGACGGTGGCCTCGGGAATTCCTCGGCTGCGGGTCGCCGGTCGGTGAGTTCGGCCAGTTGCCACGGTGCTCCTGCGGGTAGAGCGGGGCTGCAGGCGGTCACTCGTCCCCAGACCGCCCCGTCGAATGCAGGCTATGTCTTTGTGAACGCGTGCACAAAGATGGTGTCCGATTTGCCCGGCCAACGTGACCGGGGTCACGCGCCCCCGGCGCACGTTCACGGAACCGGCGCGCGGGAGGATTCGTCGCTCATTTGTGGGGGGCAAAACCGCACACACTCCTCACGATCATCGCCCCCGAGACCAAAACCGCCCCAAAGCGTAATCGACTTCGCGGGCACTTTGGACTGGCCGGTCAGTGCCGGACCACCCCGCCGCGCCCTACCCCTCCAGCTCGCGCCGCAGCCGCGCCTCGTCCACGCGCCAGAACGTGTGCTGCTCCCCGTCCACGAGCACCACGGGGATCTGCTCCCAGTAGGCCCGGTGGAGCTCCTCGTCCTGCGTGATGTCCTTCTTCTCCCACGGAGTGCCGAGCTCCCCGCAGACCTTCTCGATCACCGACTGTGCGTCATCACACAGATGACACCCCGGCTTCCCGATGAGGGTGACCGACCGCTCCTGGGGTTTTCTCTTCGTACGACGAAAAATCGGGCTCATGCCGCCATTCTCGCCCGCCCTCCCATGGAGCGGACACAGAGAGTTCACAGGCCCGATTCCTCCCGACTCCGGTACCACCGAACAGACTGGCTATGCTCACGACATGGCCGCTCTCGGATGGCTCACCCCCCGTAGGCGCTCCGCCACGGCGCGGAGCGTGTTGGCAGGCGAGGCCTCGGCCGAGGCAGCGCGCAAGTCCTCCCAGGAGCTGGAGGAGCTCGAAGGCCTGGCGGCGCGGACCGCGGCCGACGAGGAGCCGAAGGAACCGGAGTTCCCCGTCGTCGGCGACGTGAAGGCCGCCGCCTTCTTCGACCTCGACAACACCGTGATGCAGGGCGCCGCGATCTTCCACTTCGGCCGCGGCCTGTACAAGCGGAAGTTCTTCGAGCGCCAGGAACTGTTCCGGTTCGCCTGGCAGCAGGCGTGGTTCAGGCTGGCCGGCGTCGAGGACCCCGAGCACATGCAGGACGCCCGCGACAGCGCCCTCTCCATCGTCAAGGGCCACCGCGTCGCCGAGCTGATGTCCATCGGCGAGGAGATCTACGACGAGTACATGGCCGAGCGCATCTGGCCCGGCACCCGCGCCCTGGCCCAGGCCCACCTCGACGCGGGCCAGAAGGTCTGGCTGGTCACCGCGGCCCCGGTGGAGATCGCCACGGTCATCGCCCGCCGCCTCGGCCTGACCGGCGCCCTCGGCACCGTCGCCGAGTCCGTCGGCGGCGTCTACACCGGCAAGCTCGTCGGCGAGCCCCTGCATGGCCCCGCGAAGGCCGAGGCCGTCCGCGCACTGGCCGCCGCCGAGGGCCTGGACCTCGGCCGCTGCGCCGCGTACAGCGACTCGCACAACGACATCCCGATGCTCTCGCTCGTCGGGCACCCCTACGCGATCAACCCCGACGCCAAACTGCGCAAGCACGCACGCGAACGGGACTGGCGGCTGCGCGACTACCGCACGGGCCGCAAGGCCGCCAAGGTCGGCATCCCGGCCGCCGCCGGCGTCGGCGCGCTCGCGGGCGGCGCCGCCGCGGCCATCGCCCTGCATCGCCGCCGCCACTGACGCCCCGCCACCGAGACTCCGCCCCGCCTCGCCCTGCCCTGCCCCGCGTCGAACGGCCCGGACATTCCGTCGGCTCTACCCCGCCCCGACTCCCGCCAGTCACGCCGGTAGCACTCGGCCACAACACGCCTCACGCCGACACGGAATGTGAACCCAATCGATCAACATTCGGTCACTCTGCGGCACTTGACCAGGCGTCAATCGGTTACAGAAGCGACGTAATCGATGATTTGAGCAACTGGGTGTAGCGCTGCCTGTACGAAGCGTTATTCTCCTCAGACGCATAAAGGACCCCACACGTCGCTACGACGGGTGAACGGTCCCGCACTGCACGTGATGGAAGCTCTGCCTCTGGGAGTCCCGTGTACCCACACGTCGGGGTTGACGCCTCGGGCCTGGCTACGCTGCGCGCAACGGTCATCGACCGCTTGCGCGGCTTCGTCCCCACCGCGTACGCCGTCCCGGCCGTCCCCGCCCTTGCCGTCCCCGCACCCGCCGGGCCGTGCTATGCCCTGGCGAACGGCGGTGCGGCAGTCAGCAGACGGGCCCGTTCCGGCGCCGCCGCCGCCACCTCTGCCCCCACCCCCCGCCGTCCCGCCGCGGACAGCGACAGCGCGCGCATGATGGACCTCGTCGAACGCGCCCAGGCCGGCGAGTCCGACGCCTTCGGCCGCCTCTACGACCAGTACAGCGACACGGTCTACCGCTACATCTACTACCGCGTGGGCGGCAAGGCGACCGCCGAGGACCTCACCAGTGAGACCTTTCTGCGCGCGCTGCGCCGTATCGGCACCTTCACCTGGCAGGGCCGCGACTTCGGCGCCTGGCTGGTCACGATCGCCCGCAACCTGGTCGCCGACCACTTCAAATCAAGCCGTTTCCGCCTCGAAGTGACCACCGGCGAAATGCTCGACGCCAACGAGGTCGAGCGCAGCCCCGAGGACTCCGTCCTGGAGTCCCTCTCGAACGCGGCACTCCTCGAAGCCGTCCGCCGCCTCAACCCCCAGCAGCAGGAATGCGTGACCCTGCGCTTCCTCCAGGGCCTCTCCGTCGCCGAGACCGCGCGGGTCATGGGCAAGAACGAGGGCGCGATCAAGACCCTCCAGTACCGGGCGGTGCGCACCCTCGCGCGCCTCCTGCCCGACGACGTCCGCTGAACCCGCCCCCGCCCACCTCGCCCGCACCGCCGGCGCCCGAGCCCCGAAGACAGCCCTCGTCATGCTCCGTGATCCCCAACTCACCTTCCGTGGCGGCCAGATGGTCGCCACGGAATTGTCGCGGTCCGATCATCTGTCGTCCGTAACCCAAGTGCCGCGACGCTCGTTGTGCGGGATGCAGGCTCCCTGTGGTCGCTACCTGGCTGGCTCCGCTCACTCGATCGTGTGGAATTGGTCAGTACATGCAACCCTCAGGACCCCCTGGGGAGTCGACCGTCTTGACGAGAGGAGGTGCCGCCAGTGATCGCGAACGTATCGGCCCACCGGCGGGCGAACGCCTTCGCCCAGGCCCTGGAGGAGCATTCCGACCAGGGCCCGGCGGCCGAGAAGTCCGAGGACTCCGCGCCCACAACCGCGACCGCGGCCGCACCTGTGGAGTCCGCCGAAACCACCGCGGCCCGTTCCGCACCGACCGAACAGGGCCGCATGCTGGCCCTGACGGACGGTCTCGACGCGCTGCCCAAGCCCGCCCTCGACCCCGAGGTCAAGGTCGTCCAACGCGCCCAGCTCGTGGCCGCGATGGAAGCCATGATTCTGGAGGGCACCCGTCCATCGGTCCCCGAGCAGCGATCCCGCAAGGGTGCCCACCGAGCGGGCACCCTCGGGAAGTTGCGGCCGCGCTCCCGTCTGTCCAAGGGCATCGCGGCGGGCGGCCTCACCGTCGGAGTCGCCGCGGGCGCCTTCGGCGGGGTCGCGGCGGCCAGCGGCGACGCCCTCCCGGGCGACTCGCTGTACGGCCTCAAACGCGGCATGGAGGACTTCAAGCTGGGCCTGGCCGACGACGACACCGACCGCGGTCGGATCTACCTCGACCACGCATCGACCCGGCTGAACGAGGCCCGCAGGCTCATGGAGCGGGGCCGCTCCGGCGCCCTGGACCACGAGTCGCTCGGCGAGGTCAGGCGCGCCCTCTCCGGCATGCGGCACGACGCCACGGAGGGCCACCGCCTGCTCCTGGAGGCGTACGAACGCGACGGCTCCCTCGGTCCCATCCAGGCGCTCTCCGCGTTCTCCCGGTCGCACCGGGAGGCGTGGAGCGACCTCCAGGGCCGCCTCCCCGTCCAGCTGGGCGACGTGGGCGCGCAGGTGAACGACGTCTTCGACGCCATAGACGAAGAGGTCGACCCGCTGCGCTCCCTGCTGCCCCGCACCCCGGAGAAGGGCGGCGAGACCGGCCGGGCCCCGCAGCACCCCAGCGGCACGGAGAGATCCGAGGGACGCACCTCCCACCCCTCGGGCGGCGGCAGTTCGCACGGCAGCGGCCCGAGCGACGACAGCAAGCCCCGGCCGAGCACCTCGCACAGCAAGGACGACGGTCTCCTCGGCGGGACCACGGGCGGCCTGCTCGACCCGCCCTCCGAGAAGAAGACGCCACCGGCCCCGGCGGACGGCAAGAGCAAACCCGGTCAGGACGACTCCCCGGCCAAGCCGGACGTCACCCTGCCCCCGCTCCTGCCCGACCTGCTCCCGGAGCTGGGCGTGGACAGCGAGGACATGCCGTAGCCCTCGTGCGTACGGGATCGGGGCGCCCTCCTGGCGGGGAGGGCGCCCCGATCGCGTATGCCGGGAACGAACGACGCGTATCCCGGGAAGACCTAGAAGAAGACCGACCGCCGCTGCACGAGCAGCTTGTACAGGGAGTGCTGGATCTGCTCCCGCACCTGGTCCGTCAGGTTGAACATCAGCATCGGGTCCTCCGCCGCCTCCGGCGGGTAGCCGTCCGTCGGGATCGGCTCGCCGAACTGGATCGTCCACTTCGTCGGCAGCGGCACCGCGCCCAGCGGCCCCAGCCACGGGAACGTCGGCGTGATCGGGAAGTACGGGATGCCGAGCACCCGCGCCACCGTCTTGGCGTTGCCGATCATCGGGTAGATCTCCTCCGCCCCGACGATCGAGCACGGCACGATCGGCGAGCCGGTCCGCAGCGCCGTCGAGACGAAACCGCCACGGCCGAACCGCTGCAGCTTGTAGCGGTCGCTGAACGGCTTGCCGATGCCCTTGAACCCCTCCGGCATCACCCCGACGAGCTCGCCACGCTCCAGGAGCCGCTCGGCGTCCTCGGCGCAGGCCAGGGTGTGCCCGGCCTTGCGGGCCAGCTCGTTGATCACCGGCAGCATGAAGACCAGGTCGGCGGCGAGGAGGCGCAGATGCCGGCCCTGCGGATGGTTGTCGTGCACCGCGACCTGCATCATCAGGCCGTCCAGCGGCAGCGTCCCGGAGTGGTTGGCGACGATCAGCGCCCCGCCGTCGGCGGGAATGTTCTCGATGCCCTTCACCTCCACCCGGAAGTACTTCTCGTAGAAGGGGCGGAGCAGCGACATCAGGACCTGGTCGGTGAGCTCCTCGTCGTAACCGAAGTCGTCGACCTCGTACTCACCGGTCAGCCGGCGCCGCAGGAAGGCCAGGCCGCCCGCGATCCGCCGGTCCCAGCCGCCGCCGCGCCGCTCCGGGCCCCGTCCGGCCCCCGCCTCCCCGGCACGCGGTCCCTCCGGCTGCCGTCCGTCCTGCTGCCCGTCCGGCTGTCCGTCCTGTTGCCCGTCCTGTTGTCCGGGCAGCGCCGCGACCCCGGCCACCGGGTCGCCCGGGCGCCGTGGCGCGGTCCTGCGGCGCGCCGCGCGCTGCGCGCTCCCGCGCGAACGGTCGTCGTCGAACGGAATGACCTTGGCGTCCGCCATCGTTGACGCTCTCCTCAGTTGGCGCTCGGGTGGCCGCCCGCGAGGGGCAGCGCGGCGATCCGGTCGACTGCCCCCGCGAGGGCACTGGGCGGCAGCAGCCCGGGGCCCCGGCTGCGTACGAAGTCCGCGAAGGCCTCCGCCGTCGTGTACTTCGGCCTGAACCCCAGTGTCTCGCGCATCTGCCGGGTCGCCACGACCCGGCCGTGGGTGAGCAGCCGGATCTGCTCGGGCGAGAAGTCCGTCATGCCGACCGTGCGCAGCGCCGAGCCGACCCAGGTGACGGCCGGAAGCAGTACGGGGACGGTGGGGCGGCCGAGCCGGCGCGAGCACTGCGAGAGCAGCAGCTGTCCGTCGCCGGCGATGTTGAACGTGCCGCTGTTGAGGGTGCCGCGGGCCGGTTCGTGCGCGGCGAGGCGCAGCACCTCGACCGCGTCGTCCTCGTGGACGAACTGCAGGCGGGGGTCGTAGCCGAACACGGTCGGCAGGACCGGCAGCCCGAAGTACTCGGCGAGCGGGGAGTCCGCGGCGGGCCCCAGGATGTTCGCGAACCGCAGCACGCACACCGCGACGTCGGGGCGGCGCCGCGCGAAGCCGCGCACATAGCCCTCGACCTCGACGGCGTCCTTGGCGAAGCCGCCGCTGGGCAGCGACTTGGGCGGAGTGGTCTCGGTGAACACCGCGGGGTCCTTGGGCGCGGAGCCGTACACGCCGGTGCTCGACTTCACCACGAGCCGCTGCACCGTCGGCGACTTCTGGCAGGCGCCGAGGAGCTGCATGGTGCCGATGACGTTGGTCTCCTTGACCGAGCCCCGGCTACCCCGGCCGTCGCGGCCGAGGGCGGTGGCCGTGACGTCCATGTGGACGACCGTGTCCACGGCGTGCTCGGCGAGCACCCGGGCGATCGTGGGCTGGCGGATGTCGGCCTGCACGAAGGAGGCGCCGCCGAGATGGTGTTCGGGCGGGCTCGCGTCGACGGCGATCACCCGGTCGACGTCGGGGTCACGCTGGACGCGCCGGACGAACCGTCCGCCCAGCTGCCGGGCCACTCCGGTCACGAGCACGACCTTGCCCAAGATCAGCGCCTGCCTTTCCCCAACCCTCGCCGCGCCACCGTCGGCTGTGTTCCGGCCCACGCTAGCGGGTGCACGTCACGCTGTGATGTCCGTGCGTCCGCAGACGGCCCGAAAACGCCGAAGCCCTCCCGCCGGATGACGGGAGGGCTTCGGTACACGCTGGTACAGCGGCGCTTACTTCTTGTTGCGACGCTGAACGCGAGTGCGCTTCAGCAGCTTGCGGTGCTTCTTCTTGGCCATCCGCTTACGCCGCTTCTTGATAACAGAGCCCACGACTACCCTCGCTCACTTCTCTTCACTCGGTGCGGGGCAGCAGACTGGGCCCACACGACCTACGTCGGCCTAGCCTACCCGCCCCGGCGTGAGGGACGTAATCGAGGGGCCACGGCCCCTGCGCGACGGGCCCGAAGGCCCCTCGCTCAACCTGCTTCGACCCCCACATAGGACTCGCGGAGGTACTCGTGAACCGCCTGTTCCGGAACCCGGAAGGACCTTCCGACCCGGATGGCGGGCAGATGACCGCTGTGCACCAGCCGGTACACGGTCATCTTGGACACTCGCATCACCGAGGCGACTTCCGCCACGGTCAGAAACTGAACCTCGTTCAGCGGCCTCTGGTTCTCAGCCATGACACCCCACCTGAACCTTCCGCACATGACGGGCACCGGCTTCCCCTTCCGGTGACTCTTCGTCGCTATGCGCTCACTCCCCAGACTAGGGGCGGATGATGCGAGTGGGGAAGAGGAGCAGCCATCGGCCGCCTACTGTGACAGACACGCTCGATTGAGTACATAGCGAGTAAGCGGTCGGTAGTAATCAGACCGCACAGCGTCATCAAGCGGAACGACGACGGACACCTGCCCCTCGGCCTCTCCGACGAACAGCGCGGGATCATCCGTATCCGCCAGACCGATGGCCTCGAACCCCAGCTGACCTGCTCCGCAGACCCATCCGTGGTCCCCGACGACCAACCCGGGAAGCGGTCCGCCGGCCTCCGCCGCGGCATCCAGAGCGGCCCGAACCGGCAGCGGTGAGTGGGTGTGTGCGCCGGGCTCACGCCCGGTGGGACGCACGCCGGGTTCGCGCACCAGCGCGACTCCCTGTACGTAGTCAAGGTTGTACGTGCGTAGGCCGAACCGGGTCGTTATGTCGACACTGCCGCCCTGCGCTGGGGTGAGGACAGTGCATCCGGCCGCCGACAGGGCGTCCGCCAATGTGGCGTAGAACCCCAGCAGCCGGTGCGGATGACCGGTCCCGAGGAGTACCGGCAGCTTACGCCGCGCCGCCGCCGCGAGTCGTTCCGCGAACGCGTCGAGCGCCGTCAGCGTGCGTTCCGGATCGATGACGTCGGCCCCCGTGGTGAGCCGGGGATCGGCGGACACCCCGCATCTGTCCGCCATCAGGCGCAGCAGGTCGCCGGCGCCCCAGCTCCGCTCGGGGTCGAGTCCGAGGGTGAGTCGCGGGTCCCGGGCCGCGAAGAGCCGGTAACTCCGCAGGCTCTGCTCCCGGGAGGTGGCCACGGGCCCGGCCAGCCGGGCCGCCAACAGATGCGCACGCAGGGCGCCGGTGCTCAACACGCAGCCGATGCTGGCGCATCGAGGGCTGGCCGTCCCCAAAAGCACGGAAACCACCCACAGTTGGGCTAACGCGCTCATAATCCGGCGGTACGGTCCGGGGGTTCGGCCGGTCCAGGGGTACGGTCCGGGGGTTCGGCCGGTCCAGGGGTACGGTCCCGGGGCTCGGCCCTTTCATCCGCGCCGCCGCCCCACGAGTCCTCGCCGCCGCCCCACGGGCCCCGCCGCCGCCCTACGGCAACAGCCCCCGCAGCGGGAACGCCGCGCGCCGGGACGCCCGTACGGCCTGGTCGAGCCGGTCGGCGGGGTCGTACCCCGACTCCCAGCCCCGCCACTCCACCGGCCACCGCCCGTCCGTCATGCGGCCGGGCGCCAACTGCCGGGTCCGGGCGAAGACTTCCTGCCGCCAGGCCTCCGGCACCGCCGCCGTGGGCTCGACGGGGCGCCCCGCGGCGATCCCCACGAGATGCGTCCACGACCGGGGCACCACGTCCACCACCGCGTATCCCCCGCCGCCCAACGCCACCCACCGCC
This sequence comes from Streptomyces sp. NPDC005863, assembly GCF_042871345.1. NCBI lineage: Bacteria > Bacillati > Actinomycetota > Actinomycetes > Kitasatosporales > Streptomycetaceae > Streptomyces > Streptomyces sp. NPDC005863. Next base: position 1,442,654 of record NZ_JBIAII010000001.1, read on the forward strand.
CGTCGGCGTGCTCGTGGGCCAGCTCGTGGCAGGCGACCTGCACGGCGCGCTGCGCGTCCAGCGAGACGGCGAGGTGCGCGAGGGGGTCCTCGAAGTGCGTGTCGGCACCGTGCTGCGTCACCAGGACCTGCGGCCGGAACTCGGCGAGCAGCTCGGGCACCACGGCGTGGAAGGCCCGCACCCACCCGGCGTCACCGGTGCCGGCCGGCAGCGCGATGTTCACCGCGGACCCCTCGGCCGCGCCGTCCGCCCCCGTCTCCTCGGGCCACCCGGTCTGCGGGAAGAGCGTGCGCGGATGTTCGTGGAGCGAGATCGTCAGGACCCGGGGGTCCTCCCAGAACGCGGCCTGCACCCCGTCCCCGTGGTGCACGTCCACGTCCACGTACGCGACCCGCTCGGCGCCCAGTTCGAGGAGGCGCGCGACGGCCAGCGCCGCGTCGTTGTAGATGCAGAACCCGGAGGCGGAGCCGGGCATGGCGTGGTGCAGCCCGCCCGCGAAGTTCACCGCGTGCAGCGCGTCCCCGCGCCACACCGCCTCGGCCGCGCCGACGGACTGCCCGGCGATCAGCGCCGACACGTCGTGCATCCCGGCGAAGGCCGGGTCGTCCTCCGTGCCGAGTCCGTACTCCCCGCGGGCGGACTCCGGGTCGGCGGAGGCGGCCTTGACCGCGTCCACGTAGTCCCCGCGGTGCACGAGGCGCAGCGTCGAGTCACCGGCACGCTTGGCCGCGACCACGTCGAGCTCCTTGTCGAGCCCGAAGGCGCCGACAAGACTTCGGGTCAGCCCGAGCCGGACCGGGTCCATCGGGTGACCCGGGCCGAAGTCATAGCCCGTTACTGCCTCGTCCCACATCAGCTGTGCGCGGCCACTCATGCCCGTCACCGTACCCGTCCGCTCCCGGGGCGAAGGAACGGGCGTACAGCAAGGTCAGCAGGACCAACACCAGAGGAACGACCATCGCGCCCCGGTAGTTCCAGACGTCCCCGAGCCCGCCCACCAACGGCGAACCGATCAGAAAGCCCACGTAGTTGAAGACATTCAGTCGCGCGACGGCCGCGTCCGAAGCCCCGGGGAACAGCCTTCCCGCCGCGGCGAACATCTGCGGGACGATCACGCACAAACCGAGACCGAGCACCGTGAATCCCGCGATTCCCACCCACGCCCCGGGCGCCACCGCCACCACCGCGAACCCCAGCGCCGCCACCACCGACCCGGCCCGCACCACCGCCGCGGCCCCGAACCGCCGCACCCCCAGATCCCCGAGCCCGCGCCCCACCAACGTCATCACCATGTAGACGTTGTACGGAACGGTCGAGACCTCCTCGGAGCTCCCCAGCACGTCCTGAAGGTACTTGGCACTCCAGTTGGAGACGGTCGAGTCACCGATGTACGCGAACGTCATCACCAGGCAGAGCGGCAACAACACCTTGAAGACGACGCCCCCGCCACCCACGGCGTCCCCGGCTTCGTCCCGCTTCGCCTCCCCCGCGTCGACGTACCACCGGCTGCCGAGCAGCGCGGCCGGCAGGAGTACCACCACGACCGGCAGATACGAGACGAAGAGCGAGAGGTCCCAGTGCGCCCCGGCCCAGGCCAGTGAGGCCCCCACGATCCCGCCGAGGCTGTACGCGGCGTGAAAGCCGAGCATGATGCTGCGCCCGTACGCCCGTTGCAGGCTCACCCCGAGCATGTTCATGGACGCGTCGAGCGCCCCCACCGCGAGCCCGAACATCCCGAGCGCGACGGCGGCCTGCCACAGCGCGTCCCCCGCGCCCACGCCCAGGAGCGCCAGCAGCACCACCGGCTGGGACCACCGCAGCACCGCACTCGGCGGCACCCGCTTCACCAGGTGCTCGGTGCCCACACTCCCGACACCGGCCAGGATCGGCACCGCCGCGAGGAAGACGGGCAGCAGCCCGTCGGATATCCCGTAGCGATCCTGGATCGCCGGTATCCGCGTCACCAACAGGGCGAAGGTCACGCCCTGCACCAGGAAGGCGAACGCCAGCAGGGCCCTGCCGCGCCGCAGCTCATCGGTCATGGCTGCAGAGCGTAGGGCCCCGGCCTACCCATGGGTAGGTGGATCACTCAACCAATTCACCGCCCGGCGACGGCTTCCTCGACCAGCTTCTCCATGGGCACGACGACCAGGCGGCCACCGGCGACGGCCGTCAGCGTGATCACCCCGGCCGCGATCGCCCCGCCCAGCCACACCATGGTGTCGACGGGCAGCGTGTAGGCCCCCACGACCCGCAGCAGCGCCTCTCCGAAGAGGGCCACTCCCCACACCACGGAGAACGTCCGCTCCAGCCGTGCGAACGGCCCCCGCTGAGCGGTCAGCCGCTCCCAGGCCGCACTGCGCGCCGCATCCCCCTTGGTCACCCAGGGCTTGAGGGCGGCGGTCATCAGCGGCCGCCCAGCCACCACCGACAGCAGCACGGCGATGCCCACGGTGGCGGTGATCCCGCTGTCCTTGGCGAGCATCAGCCGCGGATCGCCGGCGATCAGGCTCATCAGCAGCCCGACGACGTTCGCGGTCAGGATCAGCGCCGCGAGCCCGTTGACCCGCCGCTCCTTGACCAGCCCCCACGCGGTCCGCCCGGCCGGCACCACGCTGCTCCAGCCGAGCGCGGCCAGCGTGCCCATCCCGAACCCCTTGCTGAGCAGGTAGTACGAGGCGGTCGGCACCAGCGCGTCGAGCACCAGCGGCTTCAGCGACTCGATACGTGCCTTGCGAGCGTCGTCACCGGCACCGGCGCCTGCGCCTGCGCCTGCGCCGGAAGGGCTGACGGCAGAGGGCTTGATCTCGGTGCGGACCTCGGTGCGGACCGCGGGGCCGGCCTGGGTGCTGACCTCGGTGGCGAGCTGGCTCATGATCGGGTTCCTCCGTCGGGCTGGGCGTGCGTCCGGTTCCTTCGCGACAACCTCAGCTTCGCCTCCGGCACCCACCCACCGACAGAAACGATCGTCCGCACCTGGCAGTGACAAATGTCAGCGCCCCGACCGGGTCACCGTCATACGAGCAGGTCAGCCAACTCCCCCATGTCCCCGAAGAGTTCGGTGGCCCCTGCGAGACGCTCCGCGGGCGTCATACCGGTGAACCCATAGACGTCCATCCCCGCGGCGATCGCGGCCTGCACGCCCAGCGGGCTGTCCTCCACGACGACGCACTTCTCGGGCGCGACCCCCATGCTCGCGGCGGCGTGGAGAAAGAGATCGGGCGCCGGCTTTCCCCGCCCCACATCCTCGGAGCTGAAGATCCACTCCTCCTCGAACCACTGGTCGAGCCCGGCCTTCCGATGCCCGACACGGATCCGCTCATGGCTCCCGGAGGAGGCGAGGCAGTAGGCCACGCCCTCCTTGGTCAGCCTCTCCAGCACATCCACGGCCCCGCGCACGGGCTGCAGCTCCCGCTCGAAGGCGGCGAACACCCGCCCGTGCAGCACGTCGTCGAAGTCCGCGGGCAACTGCTGTCCACTCCGCTCGAGAACGAGATCGTGTACGCGGTGGACGGCGGCCCCCATGTAATCGCGCAGGGACTCCTCGTACGTGGTGGGGTGCCCCAGCTCGGTCAGATAGCCGGCGAGGATGGTGTTGGAGAGCGGCTCACTGTCCACCAGGACGCCGTCATTGTCGAAGATGACCAGGTCGTATCGCATATACCGACCCTAAACGGTCGCCGGATACCCTCGGAACGCAGAAAACCCCCGCACCATAAGGTGCGGGGGTTTCCCGTTCAAAATTAGTTCGGCGGCGTCCTACTCTCCCACAGGGTCCCCCCTGCAGTACCATCGGCGCTGTGAGGCTTAGCTTCCGGGTTCGGAATGTAACCGGGCGTTTCCCTCACGCTATGACCACCGAAACACTATGAAACTGTCAACCGCACCGTAGTCGTGGCCCGACATACGGGGTTGTTCGTGGTTTCAGAACCAACACAGTGGACGCGAGCAACTGAGGACAAGCCCTCGGCCTATTAGTACCAGTCACCTCCACCCGTTACCGGGCTTCCAGATCT